>NZ_JAUXSP010000001.1 GCF_030679875.1 Phenylobacterium sp.
ATCTGGAGAAGGTCCGGAGCCTGCTGGGCGACCGGCCGATCACCGTCACCTCGGCCTATCGCAACCCGGCCGTGAACGCGGCGGTGGGCGGGGTGAAGACCTCCGACCATGCCCAGGGCCATGCGGCCGACATCGTGGTCGCGGGCCTGAGCCCATACGAGACCGCCAAGCGGATCCGCGACAGCGGCCTGAAGTTCGACCAGCTGATCCTGGAGACCAGCCGGGGCGTGGTGCACATCAGCTTCGCCCCGCGGATGCGTCAGCAGGTGATGACCCAGGCGGGGAAGGCCGGGTCGGAGATCCGGCAGGGGCTCTGGCTGTGAGCCTGGATATCCGCCTGCGCCTGGCCCTGCTCGCCGCCGGTGTTGTCGGCATTGCGATGATCCTGGCCATCGTCTTCCTGGCCGGCCGGCGAGACGCCGCGCCCGCCATCGAGACCGCGACCGACAAGGCCGTCAGCGCCGAGCTGGAGGGCGAGGGGGCCGACCTGGCCGCCGATCTGGCCGAGGCCCTTCACCAGCAGTCCCTGGCCCAGCAGCAGGCGCTCAGCGCCCTGGAGCGGGCCGCCATTCAAGCGGAGGACGCCGATGCGCCCCTGGATCCTGCCCGGGCTGATCGCCTGCGCGCTCATGATGACCAGCTGTGCGGGACAGCACCTCATCTCGACGGCTGCGGACAGCCCCCAGATTGAGATGACCGCCCAGGCCCGGGCGGCCTGCAGCCTGCATCGCCTGCCGGCCGAGCCGACCCAGGCCGACCTGGAGATCGGCTACGCCACCCGCGGCGCCCAGCTGGTCGCCTGCGACGGGGCGCGGGCGGCGGCGGTGGCCATCCACGACGCTGAGCATGAGCTTGAGGCGCGGCACGCGGAGGCGCGGGATAGGCGGCTGCGGCCGTGGTGGAGGTTTTGGTGATCGGTCGAGGCTGACGGCCCGGCTCAGCACCCGAGTGGTCCTGACGCCCTCGGCCGTCCGGCTGGGGTCGTCTTGCTATTCCGCCGAGAGGCGGGACCGGCGCGTTGACGCGCGCCGATCGGCGAGTGCGACCTCGCCACGAACCGCCGTCGATCGCCGACGGCCCATCCGCCCTGCTCGGCCGAGCCAGCGGATGACTACCTGGAACCTCTTAATGGAAAACCTATTGCGGCCGGTGATCCCGGCCGAGCCAGCGGCGCCGTGGATTGGCGGCAAGCGCCTTCTGGCCAGACGGATCTGCGCCATCCTGGCCGCCACGCCCCATGATTGCTACGCCGAGCCCTTCGTGGGCATGGGCGGGGTCTTTCTCCGCCGCGGGGTCCGGCCGCCGGCTGAGGTCATAAACGACGTATCCGGCGACATCGTAACCCTCTACCGGGTGCTGCAGCGCCATCCGGAAGCCCTTCTGAGGGAGCTCAGGTGGCGCCCTGCCATGCGCGTGGAGTTCGACCGCCTCAAGAGCGCGCGGATTCAGGACCTGACCGACATCGAGCGCGCGGCCCGGTTTCTTTACCTGCAGACCCTGGCCTATGGCGGCAAGGTGACTGCCCGGTCGTTCGGGGTGGACACCAAGGCGGGCCACGCCTTCGACCTGAAGCGCCTCGAGCCGCGCCTCGAGCGACTTCATGAGCGGCTCGCCGGCGTCATTATCGAGCACCTGGACTGGGCCGACTTTCTGCCGCGCTACGCCCGCCCCGGCACCCTGTTCTATCTCGACCCGCCCTATTGGGGCTCAGAAGGCGACTATGGCCCCGGCCTGTTCGCGCGGGCGGATTTCGACCGCCTGGCGGCAGCCCTGGCCGCCAGTGACGCCAGGGTCCTGGTCTCCATCAATGACGTGCCCGAGGTGCGAACGGCGTTCGCCTGGGCGGAAATCCAAGAGGTGGAGACCCGCTATCAGATCTCCGGCGAGAGCCAGAAGGTCTCCGAGCTGCTGATCGGCCGAGGCGTCAATCTGCAGGCGCTGGAGCCGCAGGCTCGGCTGCTGTGAGTGCGCGGTTGCGGTCCAGCTGATTCACAAGCAATATGCCCACCGGCCAAGAGGGCCACGGACGCCTACAGATGGCGTCTAGCGTTTCCGGCGACCCCGGGGACTAACCTCCGCTACAGAGGCGGAGTGCCAGACCAGAGAACCCGCAAGAGCTGCGGAGACTGGGCGAAGAGCGCCCTTCACTGTTTGCGCGCAAGCTAGGCTTCAACGCCTGATCGATCGGCCCTGCCATGGTATCTCCCCATGTCACTGCGCCACTGGCTAAAGGTCGATGTCGCGGCAATTATCCGCGCCATCGCCTTCGCGATCTGGCTACTTTGCTAGATCCCTGCGCCCTCGGCCCCCAGGCCGGGGGCGCTTTGCGTTTGGGAGGTCATCCTTGCCGATACGCCAGGGCTGGGCCTGTTGCTCGGCGGTGAGGTGTTACAGGTATCCACCCCGTCCACCAGCGGGTCCGATGCCCGGCGGCGCGTTCAGGCCCTCTGCAGCCGCAGCATGGTCAGGCGCGAGTGCGGGGTGGAGGCTCATCGCAGTTCAATCGGCTCGACGAGCAGCGCAGGTAAAGCACGAACGCCCAGCGCCAAAGATATCCAGAAACGGTGATAGCCATCGTACACGGCATACTCATAGGGGCGGCCCCCGAGGCGCCGTAGCCCAACTGGCGGGATCTCGCCGGCGGACCGGAGCTGGCGCATCAGAGATGTCAGCCTAGTGCGATCGAAACCTACCGTGCCTGGCGATCGAGTGGGCGGCTCAACGCGATTGATGTCGACGGCGAACTCGGCGGTCGGGCAATTCCATTCCCAATGCCCAGGCAGGATGGCCAACTCACGCGACACCTCAGCCAGTAGATCGCTATCTTCAGGCGTCATCGCTTCGCTCCTGGTCCTCAATGAGCAGCGCCGGCGGGATGACGCCGTCGGCGTAGATCCCCGCGCGAAAGGCCGGCCGGGTGTCCCATGACCTGGCCCCGCAGCCGCAAGGCTCGCGGATCAGCCGGGCGATGGCCCGCACGCCGGTCTGCGGTCCGCCCCGGCCGGTGGCGACCAGGCGGGCGATAACGGCCTCAAGGCCGACCACGCGGCGCTTCACGCAGACATTGCAGGTGATCTCGACGCCGCAGCCCTCATGTTGGCGATAGTGCGCCAGGGGCACGCCGTCGTCAGTGTCGGCTGATGTTGGGACCGGGCTCACGTTCGATCTGCCCACAGCCAGCTCACAACTTGCCGTTCCTCTCCGGCCATAACGATGGCCATCTCGCGGACGAAGGACACGAGGCTTGGCGCGAACACACCAAGGTCCGGGACCGTCGTCTTGTAGCCAGGGGGCATGTAGCGAAAAGCCAGGTCTTTATGACTGGGTGCGAGAGCCTCCACCGCCACCCGGATGTCGGCAGGCACATCGAGACCGTGAGCGGTCACGCGCTCATAGAGCTGAATGAGATCGTGCCTGGAGCGCGTGGGATCTTCGACGTGAAGCAGGAACGCCTTCCCCACGAGCTCCAATGCGAACCCGCTGAGGAGGTGGGCGGCAGCCGAGTAGCGGCCAACGGTGGCGTCATCCTCATCCCGGGCGATCTTGTCGATCGCAAACGCGAAGCTCATCGCATTCTGCCAGAGGGTCTGGGGCGTCTCTTTCATCGAGTCTGGGCCTTAGAGCTCCGATTGCCGGGCCCCGGTGCAAGCCGAACAATGCCGCCTTCGCCGACCGTGCCGATGATGCGGACATAGCCGCCGGGGAAGCCCGCCGGCAGGGGCGGCGGTTCAGCGGGCAGGGGGCGAGGGGGCTTGGGGCAGGCCATGGCGAAATGAGAACGACAGGAGAACATCGGAGTCAACGGCCAAGCCCCGCGAACGCCGTTCGCGTGCCTGCGGTTTTTCAGGTTGTCCGGCTAAGTCTTTGAAGGACCTGATGGCCCCCGAGATTGTGGCTCTGGAGGTCCCCGGTTCGAACCCGGGAGGTGGTACCATCGCCCTACGGGATTTCGGGTCCCGGTTTCGTCCCTTCGTCACATTCCCGGGCCATAAGCCGCACATCCCCTGGGGCCTTGACGGGCTCCTCCCGCGCGGTGTTGCGAGGCCCCATGACCATCCCGATCCCCATTCGAGCCGCCGGCGCGTTCGCCGCCACCGTGGTGGCGTCTGTCGCCCTGTGGTCTGGTCCGGCTGAGGCCGGCCCGCAGACGGCTCTGGAGGCGGCTTTGGCGCGGGCGCCCAACACCGAGCCTGCGCGGAACATCATTCTGTTCATTGGCGACGGGATGGGGGTCTCCACCGTCACGGCGACGCGCATTCTGGCGGGACAGCGGGCGGGCGCAGACGGCGCCTCCTATGATCTCGCGTTTGACCGGATGCCCTATGGGGGTCTGGTCCGGACCTATTCGGCGGACGGCCTGGTCACCGATTCGGCCAACGGGGCTTCAGCCATCACCACGGGCCACCGCACCATCAACGGTGGGATCGGCGTCGACGGTGGCGCACGCCGTGGGGTGTGCGACACCAGCCGCAATGTTCCGACCCTGGCGCAACGGGCCAAGCGCGAGCTCGGCAAGGCTGTGGGGGTGGTGGCCACCTCGTCCCTGACAGACGCTTCGCCCGCCGCCTTCTATGCCCATAGCCCCGACCGCAACTGGCAGAGCGACGCCGATATGCCAGATGCGGCCAAGGCTGCGGGCTGTGTCGATATCGCCGCTCAGCTTGTCCTGGCGCCTGACGATCTGCGGCCTGACATCGCCCTGGGCGGCGGTCTGTCCTTTTTCCAGCCGGCTGAGGCGGGTGGGCGCAGGCAGGACGGGCAGGACCTGGCCGCCCGCTGGTCGGGGCGCCCTGACAGTGTCGTGGTCACCGATCGGGACGCCATGAACGCCGCGGTCGCCGCCGGGCAGGACATTCTGGGGCTGTTTGCGTCCGTGCACATTCCGCAGGAGGTCAATCGTCCGACCGTGGCGCCCCAGGCCCCGACCCTGGAAGAGATGACCCGGGCGGCGATCACGCGACTGGCGAGCGCGCCTGAAGGCTACGTGCTGCTTGTCGAGGCCGCCCATATCGACAAGGCCCACCACGCCGGCCTCCTGAACGCCTCGCTGACCGACAGTATCGAGTTCTCCAAGGCCGTGGCCGCGGCCCAGGCGCTCACCGATCCCGAAGACACCCTGATCATTGTCACTGCCGATCACAGTCATGGCCTGACCTTGAACGGCGGCGCCCGGCACGACGATGTCCTGGGCCTGATCAAGGGCCCCACCGGCGCCCCACGCCTGGCTGGCGATGGCCGGCCGCTGCCGATCCTGGTCTACTCCACGGGCCCTGGAGGTCCGGAAGGCGAGGAAGGTCGCCCGCTTCTGGAGGGGGTTGATGTGACGGCGACAGACCATGTCCGCCAGGCCGGGGTGCGGCTTGCAAGCGCGGCCCATACCGGCGAGGACGTGCCGGCCTATGCCCAGGGGCCGTCGGCCCATCTGGTCACCGGCTCCATGGACCAGCCCTATCTGTTCCAGGTCATGCGCCACGCCCTGCGTCTGCCCGTCGAAGCGCCCTGACCAGCAGGCCGATCATCGCGTCAGCGTTGACGACGGCCGCAAGCGCCCCTAAGGGCTGGCCTTGCGACAGGTTCCCCGAGAGGGGATCAAAAGGGAACTCAGGTGTGAAACCTGGGCTGCCCCCGCAACTGTAAGCGGCGAGCCCGCACGCCACTCAGCCACTGGGCCCTCGGGTCTGGGAAGGCGGCGTGCAAGGGGTGATGACCCGTTAGCCAGGAGACCTGCCTGTCGCGGTCGTCCTTCGTCCGGCCGGGGTGCGCCGAACGAACGGGTCTACCCGGGTGGCGACAACCGTCCAGGGCCGCGCGAGGGCGCGGATCCCGACGGAGTCGCGCGCCTGCGTCCGGCTCCCCGTGGTCCGCCTCCTTGTCGGCTCGTTGTCGTCAATTCGAGGGGCAAGACCCAATGAAGTCCATTCTGTTTTCTACGGCCGCCGTGCTGGGCGTCCTGTCCGCCACCGTGGCAGCCGCCCAACCGGCTGCCGCGCCCGACGTGGCCGGGGCCGAGTCGTCCAACGCCGTGCGCGGGGTGATCGTCACCGCCAACCGGGCGCCGGCGGCCGCAGCCGAGGTCGCTCAGGCGGTCACCGTGATCGACCGGGCGCAGATCGAGGCCAGTCAGGCCATCCTGCTGCCCGATCTGCTGGGCCGCACCGCCGGCGTCACCCTCTCGCGCAATGGTGGACCAGGCGGCGTCACCGCTCTGCGCATCCGCGGCGCAGAGAGCGACCAGACCCTGGTGGTGATCGATGGGGTCCGTCTCAACGACGTGGCCCAGCCTGGGGCGGGTTACAACTTCGCCAACCTGCTGACCGGCGATGTGGCCCGGGTCGAGGTGCTGCGCGGCGCCCAGTCCACGCTCTGGGGCAGCCAGGCCATTGGCGGCGTGGTGAATGTGATCACCACCGTCCCGACCGCGCCGTTCCAGGCCAGCCTGGATGTTGAGGGCGGCGACAACGCCACCGCCTATGTCCGGGGCGGAGTCGGCGGGGCCAGCGAGCGCCTCGTCTGGCGCCTGGGCGCCGGCTACTACACCACCGACGGGGTCTCCGCCGTGGCCGGCGGCGCCGAGGATGACGGATTCCAGCACACCAGCGCCAATGGCCGCCTGGGGGTGAAGATCACCGACAATCTGTCCCTGGATCTGCGCGGCGTCTATTCCTACGGCCGGGCCCAGGTCGACGGCTATCCGGCCCCGGCCTACAGCTTCGCAGACACCGCCGAGTACGGCGTCACGGAGGAACTGGTTGGCTATGTCGGCCTCAACCTCGCCCTGCTGGATGAGCGGCTGCGTAACCGGCTGGCCTATTCCCGGACCCGCACCGACCGCCAGAGCCTCAACCCGGCGCAGGCGGTGACGGACGTGACCTTTGACGCCCTCTCCGAGGTCGACCGCTGGGAGTACCAGGGAAGCTTCGCCTTGACGCCCGCCTGGCAGGCGGTGTTTGGCCTGGAGCGGGAGGAGGCCGCCATGCGGACGCTCTCGCCCAGCGCCTTCAACCCCAACCCGCCGGCCCAGGCGGCCAGCGCCGACCTGGACAGCGCCTATCTCCAGCTCCAGGGACCGCTGCTCGCCGGTTTGACCGTGACCGCCGGCGTGCGGCGGGACGAGCATGACACCTTCGGCGGCCAGACCCTGGGGCAGGGCGCTTTGGCCTGGTCCCTGAATGGCGGCGACACGGTCCTGCGGGCCAGTCTCGGGCAGGGCTTCAAGGCGCCGAGCCTCTATCAGCTCTATAGCGAATACGGCAATCTGGCCCTTGATCCCGAGGAGGCCGACGCCTGGGACCTTGGCGTCGAACAGTCGCTCGCCGGCGGTCTGGCTCTGGTCTCGGCCACCTGGTTCCAGCGGAAGACGACCAACCAGATCGACTACGTCTCCTGTTTCAGCGCGCCTGCCGATCCCCTTTGCCGGGTCGGCGGGTCCACCCGGTTCGGCTATTACAGCAACACGGCCCGCACCGAGGCCCATGGGGTCGAACTGACGGGCCAGGCCAAGGTCGGGCCCTTCGATCTTGCGGCCAACTACACCTGGACCGATGCGACCAACGAGTCGGCGGGATCGGCCAATCGGGGCAATCAGCTGGCGCGCCGGCCCGAGCATCAGGGCTACATGTCCCTGACCCATGTCTGGACCGCAGGTCCGACCGCCACCCTCGCTGTGCGCTACATCGGCGAGGCGTTCGATGATGCGGCCAACCTCAATCGGCTGGAACCGCGGGCCCTGCTGGACCTCCGGGCCGCCTGGCCGCTCAGCGACACCTTCGAAGTCTATGGGCGGGTGGAGAACGTCTTCGATGACCGCGCCCCCTCGACCCGCGGTTATGGAGAGCTGGGCCGCTTCGGCGCCCTAGGCCTGCGGGCCCGGTTCTGATGGGCGCGCCGACGATGCTGCGCCCAGGCGCTCTCTCCCGCCGCGCTGCGGTGGGCGGGCTTGCGCTCGGCCTCGTCGGCGCAGCGCCGCCCCCCCGACCGCGGCGGGTGGTGTCCCTCAACCCCTGCCTGGACGTGATCCTGTTCCATGTGGCCGAACGGTCGCAGATCGCGGCCCTGACCCACTATGCGCGCGACTCCGAGGCCTCGACTCTCGCGCGGCTGGCCAGGGACATCCCGATCACCCACGAGACCGCCGAGGAGGTGGTGGCCCTGCGCCCCGACCTGGTGCTGATGAGTCATCACTCGGCCCCGGCCACCCGTCACGCCCTGCAGCGGCTGGGCATTCCCCAGGCCATGTTTGATGTCCCCCAGACCGTGGCCGGCAGCCTGGCGCAGATTCGGGAGGTCGCCCGGCTGATCGGTCAGCCGGCGCGGGGCCAGGCGGTCATCGCCCGGATTCAGGCCGCGCTCGCCGCCGCCGCCCCGCCGGCCGGCGCGCCCAGATTGACCGCGATCGTCTATCAACCCAACGGCTTCGCCGCCGGGACCGGCACCTTGACCGACGAAATGCTCCGCCGCACGGGGTTTGAGAACGTGGCCGCCCGCTATGGTCTGGGGCGTTGGGGCAATATTGGTCTTGAGCAGATCATCGCTGATCCGCCCCAGGTTCTTCTGGCGGGGCAGGCGGCCCCTGGGGCGCCGACCTGGGCTGACCGGGTCCTCAGTCACCCCGCCCTTGACCGGATCTCAGGCCTCATGCGCCGGGAAGCCTTCCCCCAGCGTCTGCTCTATTGCGGCGGCCCGGTGCTCATCGAAACCGCCCAAGCCCTGGCCCGGGCGCGGCGCAATGTCCTGGCGGCGGCATGAGACGCCTGTCAGCTCCTGCGGTCATGGCCGGTCTCGCCCTGGCGCTGGTGGCGTTGTCAGCCCTCAGCCTGATGGTCGGACGGGTCTGGGTTCCGCTCGAGGCCTGGCGCGCCGGCGACCCCGGCTGGGTAATCATCCTCGAACTGCGTATCCCCCGCACCCTGCTGGCCGTGGTGGTCGGGGCCGCCCTGGGCATGTCCGGGGCTGCGCTACAGGGTTACACCCGAAATCCCCTGGCTGATCCAGGGGTTCTGGGGGTTTCCTCTATGGCGGCCTTAGGTGCGGTGATCTCCCTCTATGTGGGTTTTTACGCCCCTGTCCTGGCGGGAATCGCCTGGTTGATGCCGCTCTGCGCCATGGCCGGCGCCTTGATGGGCGTGATGGTGCTGATCGGGCTGACGGGATCGGCGCCTGGGGCGGTGACCTTTGTCCTGGCTGGGGTCGTGCTGAACATTGTGGCGGGCGCCGGGGTGGCGCTGGCGCTGAACCTCGCCCCCAATCCCTGGGCGGTGAACGAGATCGTCAACTGGCTGATGGGTTCGCTCACCGACCGCAGCCTGGCTGACCTGCAGATGGCCAGTCCCTTCGTGGCTGTGGGCCTGGCCCTGCTGCTGATCACCGGTCGGGCCCTGGACGCCCTGACGCTCGGGGAGGCCGGAGCCCAGTCCCTGGGGATCAGCCTGCCGCGCACCCGAGTATTGCTGGCCCTCGGCGTTGGCCTGGCCGCCGGCGCCAGTGTCGCGGTCACCGGGGTGATCGGCTTCGTTGGCCTGGTGACCCCACATCTGCTCAGGCCTTTTCTGGGGCCCCGGCCCGCGGGCCTGCTGTTGCCCAGCGCCCTTGGCGGGGCGGTGATCGTCTTGGCCGGCGACATCCTGGTGCGTCTGATCCCCTCGGCGGCCGAGGTGCGGCTGGGCGTGGCCATGGCGGCCCTGGGCGGCCCGTTTTTCTTAGGCCTCCTGCTGGTTCAGCGCCGGAGGCTCTCATGAGTGAATTAGCGGCCGAGGACCTGAATCTCACCCTTGGCGGAAAGCCAGTGCTGGCCGGCGTTA
Organism: Phenylobacterium sp.; assembly: GCF_030679875.1. GTDB lineage: Bacteria > Pseudomonadota > Alphaproteobacteria > Caulobacterales > Caulobacteraceae > Phenylobacterium. The sequence goes on from NZ_JAUXSP010000001.1 coordinate 9,798, forward strand.
GCGCAACCTTCCGCACAGGGGAGGTGGTGGCGATCCTGGGCGCCAATGGGGTCGGCAAGTCGACCCTGCTGTCCTGTCTGGCCGGGCTGCGGCGACCCGCATCGGGCCTATGCCGGCTGGACGGGCGGCCGCTGGGCGGCCTGTCGGCCAAGGTCCGGGCGCAACAGATCGGTTTCATCCCCCAGACCCCGGAGATCGCCTGGGGCCTGGAGGTCCGCACCCTGGTCGGCCTTGGACGCACCCCCTGGCTGGGGGCCCGAGGCTTGGGCGTGGCCGATGAGGTGGCGGTCGACCGCGCCCTGGCGGCCGCCCACCTGCAGCCCTTGGCGCACCGGGATGTCACCACCCTGTCCGGGGGCGAGCGGGCCCGGGTGCTGATCGCGCGGGCCCTGGCGGGTGAGCCGGACTGGCTCCTGGCGGACGAACCCCTGGCCGGTCTCGATCCCCGCCACCAGCTGGACGCCGCCGATCTGTTTCGTCGGATGGCCCATGAGCGGGGCTGCGGGGTGATCATCACCCTGCATGACCTGACCCTGGCCGCCCGCCTCGCCGATCGCATCATCGTCCTGGTCGAGGGGCGCGTGCTGGCCGATGGCCCGCCTCGAGAGGCGCTGACCGCTGAGGTCCTGGCCGTGGCCTATGGGGTTGAGGCCAGCCTCCGTGAGACCGACCATGGGCTGACCGTAGACGTCGTCGGTCGCTGGGGGTGAGGTCAGGGCTTCAGGCTGGCGATATAGGCCGCCACCAGGGCGGTTCCTTCCTGATGCGGCAGGGCGCGCCCCAATTCCGGCATCATGATCGCGGGGTCTGTCGAGGCCATGCGATAGATCATGATTGAGCGCTCGGGGTGGCCGGGGGCGATGGAGACCGAAAGGCCGCCTGAGCCCCGCCCGGCGGCCACGGGCCCCTTGCCGACCCCCAGATGCGCGGGGCGCTGCTCTTCCAGGCCGAGGAAGAGGCCGCTGGTCGAGGCCATGCCTGCGGGATTGTGGCAGTGGGCGCAGTTGACGTCGAGATAGGCGCGCGCCCGGGCCTCCAGGCCTGCTGACCGGTCATCCCAGGCCGCTGTGCGCGGAATTTCGGCGGCGTCTGGCCCGCCGCTCAGATGACCCAGCCGCCGCCAGGCGACCAGCTGGTTCTGGACGCGGTCCCCATAGTCCAGATCGCGGTTGAGGTTGCCCGCCTTGGGACCGATGGGGACGAGCTCGCCGTCCGCCGAGTGGCAGGTCTTGCACTGGTTCTGATTGGGCACGAGGTAGCTGATCGCCTGGGCCTGACCCTGAGGATCGATGAAGGCCACGTCCAGACGTGCGCCGGTGCGCCTGAGCACAGCCTCCGTCTGGTCGGCGTTCCAGACATAGGCGAGGGCGGTCCAGCCCTCCGCCTTTCGGATCAGCAGCCGGGTCTCCACGAATCGCTCGCCCACAGCGGGCGCGCGCATGTCCGGGGCGAAGGCGAAGGTCTTGACCAGGACGGCGCCCACCGGAAAGTTGAGCGGACCGGCCTCGGTGAAGCGCGCGGTCTCGCCCTTCGGGGTGAAGACGTAGCGATGCTTGACCGCATAGTCGCTGAAGAGCGGGGTGTTGAGATCATAGGGCGTCACCCGCGGACTGGGGGTGCGCGCGCCCGCATCCTGGAACAGCCCATAGTCGGACAGGCGCGGCGCCGGGGTATCGCCCAGGATAAGCTCCAGCCGGACCGGCGACGGGGCGTTCTGGGCGCCGCTCAGGCCCAGGGCGGCGAGGCCGAACAGCGCGGCCAGCAGCCCGCGCCTCATGAGATGAGCGCGGCCTGGGCCTCCGGCAGGACGACGGCGGCAGGCTCAAGGATCTCGCCGCGCTCCAGGGTGGGCGTGACCGAGGGATTGGCCTGATCCATGGCGCCAGCCTTGGGCAGGTTGAGGTTCAGGACCGGGCCGTCGGTGATCCGCATGGCCTGGGGACCCGTCTCCGGGGCGACGCCATCCCACATCACCGGAGGCAGGGTCCCGCCGACGGCGGCCGCCAGCTCTGTCCCGCCCGGGAAGGCCGGCGCCCAGCCATTTCGGCCGATCCGGTTGTCGCGGACCACCACCTCCCGGGGAATGGGGTTGTAGGTCGCATCGTCAAAGGCCCGCGTATAGCCGACCAGCATGATGGCCGCGGTCTGGTTGCCGTCGATCTCATTATCGAAGATGTGGACATTGCGGTTGGCCATGATCATGACCCCCGCGCCCACCGGCACGCTGGCGACGATATTGCCCTCAGGCGCGAAGTTGGGCGTGTCGTTATTGACGATCCTGTTGTCGAACACCCGGGTCGAGTGGCCGCCCATCACCGGCAGGTTGGGCAGGTCGAAAACCAGGATGCCGCCGGTGTTGTGGGTGACCGTATTGCCATAGACGTCAGCGTTGCTGGAGTTTTCGATCTCGATCCCGGCGACGTTGAATTCCGCCACGCTGTTGCGGACGATGATGTTGTTGGACTGCCCCACATAGACGCCAGCGTCAGACGCGCCGCGGACGATCACGCGGTCGATCAGCACGTTGGATGACCCCACCGGATAGACCCCGTAGGCGCCATTGGTGGCCTTGGGCCCGCCGGTCCACTCGACCCGAAGATTGATCATGCTGATCTGGTCGGCGTCCTTGGACTTGACCCCGTCGCCCTTGGAATTTTCCACCGCAAAGTCGCGCACCGTCACCCGGTCCGAGGTGATCAGCAGGCCCTCGGCGCCGCCCTGCTGGCCATCAAAGGACAGGATGGTGGCGTCTGGCCCGGCGCCCTGGATGGTCACGTCATCCACGTCCAGGGACAGGCCGTCGGTCAGCTCGAACCGGCCTGCGGCCAGTTCGACGACGTCGCCCGGCTTCGCGTCGAGCAGGGCCAGCTGCAGGGCCTCCTGGGCGTCGGGGCCAGGCGCCACGGCCAGGGTCTTGGCGTGGGCGGGGGCGGCGAGCGCAAGGGCGCAAAGGGCGAGGGCGAAGCTTCGCATGGTCATCCTCCCAGAGCGGCAGGCTCTTGCGGCCGGCCTTGAGGTCCAGCTTGGCGGCGTGCTCCCGGGGGCGCAATGGCAAAGAGAACAATGATCAGGAATCGCCGCAGGTGCCCTTGATCCGCCGGCCAAGGCGCGGCGTAACTGTCCTCAAAGCAAATCAGGCACGGGAAACGACGATGGATCTGCAACTGAAGGGCAAGAAGGCGATCGTCACCGGCGCTAGCCGCGGCATCGGCCTGGCGATCGCCCAGCTCCTGGCTGACGAGGGCTGTGACGTGGCCCTCTGCGCCCGTGGACAGGACGGGGTGGATGCGGCGGTCAGCGCTCTTGAAGCCAAGGGCGTCAAGGCCTGGGGCCAGGCGGTGGACATCGCCGATGGTCCGGCCCTCAAGGCCTTCATCGAGGCTGCGGCCGGCGCCCTTGGGGGCCTGGACATTCTCATCTCTAACGCCAGCGCCCTGGTCAATGGCGGGTCGGAGGACGATTGGCGCGCCATGTTCGAGATCGACATGCTGGGCGCCGTGCGCACCTATCAGGCGGCCAAGCCTCACCTGGAAAAGGCCGCGGCCGCCAGTGGTGACGCGGCCTTCATCATCACCTCCTCGGTCTCGGCCGCCGAGGCCAGCGGCCCCTCAGCCTATGGCGCCATGAAGGCGGCCCTCATTCACTACGCCAAGGGCGTGGCCAAGGAAGGCGCGGCCAAGGGCGTCCGCTGCAACGTCGTCTCGCCGGGCACGGTGTTCTTCGAGGGCGGCGTCTGGGGCAATGTGAAGGCCAATGCGCCGGGCTTCTTCGACGCCATGATCAAGCGAAACCCCACCGGCCGCATGGCCACCCCCGAAGAGATCGCCGCGGCCACCGTCTTCCTGGCCAGCCCCCGCTCGGCCTTCACGACGGGCATCAACATGCTGGTGGACGGGGCGATTTCCAGCCGTGTGAACTTCTGACTGACCGCGCCCGTAGGGGTGTGGCGTCCTGCCGCACCTCCTTGGGCGCCTCGTGAGGCCGCCGGCTCAACGGTGCGGCCCTATGATAGGCTTCGGAAATCGCGTCGAGGACCCGTTCATTGCTCCAGGCTCCCGTTCCCCTTGAGGCCGTGCGCGCAACCGCCGAGCGCGTGGTTCGCCTGGCGCACGCGGTCTATGGCGGTGTCGGCGCCGATGTCGTGTGGCGGGAAGGGCGAAGGCAGTCCCGCACCCGGCCGTTCAAGGGCGACACCAATAAGCGCTTCCCCAGTCGTCACGTGATGGCGACGGCGGCGCCTCTCTGGATCGGCGATTTTGACGCCGACCCCACGGCCCGGGCGATGAATCTGGCGCCTGCCGGCTCCGAGGTGAAGGCCTTTGTGGGGGTGCCGATCCTCACCGAGGGCAAGGTCTTGGGCGCCCTGATCGCGATCGACACGAAGGTGCGGCCCCCTGCCGACAAGGTGGTGCGGCACTTTGAGTCGCTGGCCTCCCTGCTGGGCGACGACTACGCCCGGGTGAAGATGGCCAACGAACTGGAGGCAGCGCTGGAGGATTCGGCCCGGTCGGAGCGCCGGCTCCGGGCGGCCATGCGCATCGCCAGACTCCGGGTCTGGGAGCTCGACCATGCCCGCCGGGAGGCGTTCAGCGAGCAGCAGCGGCGTGACCAGATCGACTATGAAGCGGCGATGGACAACCTCTGGGCGCCGGTCCATCCCGATGACCTTCCCGGCGCGCTGTCCGCCTGGGACGAACATCTGGCGGGCGGGCCACCGTTTCACGTCGTCCACCGGCATGTTCGCCAGAACGGGGCCATGCATTGGGTCGAGAGCGTCGCCGAAGCGATCCGTGACGACGCCGGCGAACTGATCGGCGCGGTGGGCGCAGTCCGCAACATCGATCAGGAGAAGCGCAATGAGCAGGAACTGATCGAAGCACGCCAAGCCGCAGAGTCGGCGAACGAGGCCAAGAGCCTGTTCCTGGCGACGGTGAGCCATGAGATCAGGACGCCCCTGAACGGGATCTACGGCATGGCCCAGGCTATGGCCCGCGACAACCTGCCTGACGCGCAGCGCCAGCGCCTGGAGGTGATCTGCCGCTCCAGCGAGAGCCTGCTCTCCATCGTCAACGACGTTCTTGATCTCTCCAAGATCAACGCCGGCAAGGTCGAGCTGGAGGACATCGACTTTGATCCCGTCGATCTGGCCAACGGGGTCAGGGAGACCTTTGCTTCCCTGGCCGCCGCCAAGGCCCTGGACCTGCGTGTCGAGGCGACCCCTGCCGCCGCAGGCCCGTTCCGAGGCGACCCGGGGCGACTGCGTCAGGTGCTGTCCAACCTCGTATCCAACGCTCTGAAGTTCACGGCGACAGGCGAGGTGGTCATCGGCCTCGATCACGTCCCAGCCGGGTTGCGCTTCAGCGTCGCCGACACCGGAGTTGGGATCGCCGAGGACCGTCAGGCCCTCATCTTCGAGTCCTTCGTCCAGGCCGACAGCTCGACCACCCGCCATTTCGGCGGGACGGGTCTGGGATTGACCATCTGCCGCGAACTGGTTGCGCTGATGGCGGGGGAGCTCTCCCTGTCCAGTCAGCTTGGGGACGGCTCGACCTTTCTTATCACCCTGCCATTGGCAAGGGGATCAGCCCACGGCCTAAACGCGCCTCCGGCGCCGCGCGAAACGGCGCCGGAGGCCCTTAGCGAGGCTCTGCGCGTCTTGGCCGCCGAGGACAATCAGGTCAACCAACTGGTGCTGGACACCTTGCTGGGTCAGCTTGGGGTCGAGCCATTCTTTGTCGGGGACGGGGTGGCGGCGGTCGAGGCCTGGCGTCGTGAGCCTTGGGACCTCATCCTGATGGACGCCCAGATGCCGGTCATGGACGGAATGGAAGCCACCCGTCTGATCCGCGCCGATGAGGCCCGCCTGGGGCGGCCGCGCACACCGATCATCGCCCTGACCGCCAATGCGCTGAGCCATCAGGTAGCAGAATACGTCGCCTGCGGGATGGACGAGGTGGTGGCCAAGCCGATCGAGGTCGGCCGGCTGGTCGAAGCCATGAACACCGCGCTCAACCCACCGCCCCCCGGAACAGGGCGATCCGCCTAGGATGACCGAACGGCGCGGCGGCCGGTGGCCTCCGTTCTGTGTAAGCCAGGAGCCATCTCATGATCGAACATGTCCACGAGGTCGCCACCGCCGATGGCGCCATGACCACCTTCGTGGTCCATCCGGAGCGAGACGGGCCCCATCCGGTGATCCTGTTCTTCATGGACGCCCCCGCCATCCGCGAAGAATTGCGCGACATGGCCCGGCGGCTGGCCACCGTCGGCTACTACGTCATGCTGCCCAACCTCTATCATCGGGAAGGCGTGCTGGAGATCGGCGACCTTAACGACGAGGCGACCCGCGAGCGAATGGTCGAGCTGATGAACGGCCTGACCATCCCGATGGTCATGGCTGACTCCGACGCCCTGCTGGCCTTCGCCGAGAAAGATTCCGCCGCAGGCAAGGGGCCCGCCGGCTGCCTCGGCTATTGCATGAGTGGCCAGTTTTCGATCAACGCCGCAGCCCGTCATCCCGACCGGATCGCCGCGGCGGCCTCGCTCTATGGGACTTATCTGGTCACCGAGAGGGATGACAGTCCGCACAAGGTCGCCCACCAGACGGAGGCCGAGCTCTATTTCGCCTGCGCCGAAACCGACCGCTGGGCGCCCCTGGAGACCGTCCGCGCCCTGGCCGAAGCGTTGGAGCCCCGCGAGGCGCCGACCGAGCTTGAGCTCTATCCCGGAACGGCGCACGGCTTCGCCTTTCCCCAGCGCGCGGCCTACGACAAGGCCGCCGCCGAGCGCCACTGGGAGCGGCTGATCACCTTGTTCCGCCGCAATCTGGGCTGAGCCTAGCCCCGGCGGTTTACGGTCAGGGCCACGACCGCGACCCCCGCGGCGACAACCAGAGCGTCCTCCAGCAGTCCGCTGCGGGTCTGTCCCAGCCGGGACATGGCGCGCTTGCGGCCCGCCAGGGTGAGATAGGCCAGGGGAACCGCCGCGCCGACCGCCACCGCCGCGCCGGCCCGTTCCCGCCCGTGGGGCGCCAGGGCCGCCCCGGCGATACCTGCGCTCATCACCCGCGCCAGCAGACCGAGGAACACGGTCCGGTCCGGCGCCGATTTCATCTTGTCCCCGAACAGCTCGCCCACCCCCATGGCCAGGGCGCCGTACTTGAACAGGGGATGGTCCAGCAGGACCAGGGTTCCGGGGGTTCGACCGCCGGCCAGGCGGGCTGTGGCCAGGGTGGCCATGGGAGTCATGGAACGGGCGCTGGCGACGGCGCCAATGAGAGCAGACGGGAGCAGGCCGAGCTTTTTCATCACGGCTAAACTCAGAGCGCGGGCGGTGGTTCAGAGGGGCCGACGGATCAAGTCGGCGCGGCGGGGCGTTGAGCTGGCGTGTTCACGTTGAGAGGAGCCGCCATGCCTGACCCTGAGCTCATCCCTGATCCGTCAGACGATCAACAGCCCCCGCCCAGTGAGCTGCCGGCGGGCGGCCGCCCTGGCCAGGACATCCCTGAACTGCCCGACCGTAGCGATCCCCTGGATAACGACGTCGAAAAGGGACCCGACGGTCTGGACATCGGGCCGCGATAGGGACTTCGGGAGGCCTGTCATGGACAACGAGAACGACAGCCGATCCTCGCCGGCCGGCGAGGCCCAGCCTGACAAGGTGGAAGAGTCAAAGCCGGCCCCGCCGGTCGAAAATTTGGCCAAGCGGGTCCGCCAGCAGCGCCAGCATATTGAGGGCCTGACCGGGCAAGATCCGTTGCGCGCCGGGATCGACGACTAGGCCTAGCCCCGTACCCCCAACCAAATCACGTGGCGGGCGCCGCGGCCGTTTTTGCGCGCGGGCACGCGCACCTCTTCGGTCTTGAGACCGGTGCGGCGCATCCGGCGGGTGAAGCCCTCATCGGGCGCCGAAGACCAGACCGCGAGCACGCCGCCGGGGCGCAGAGAGGTCTGGGCTCGCGCCAAGCCGGGCAGGTCGTAGAGGCTGTCATTGGCCTTGCGGGTCAGGCCCTCGGGGCCGTTGTCCACGTCCAGCAGGATAGCGTCCCAGGCGGCGGGCGCGGCTGCGATCAGGGGGCCGACATCGCCCTGGTGGACGGCGACGCGAGGATCGTCCAGGCAGCCCCTGAAGACCTCGGCCAGGGGGCCGCGGGCCCAGGCGATCACCTCTGGAACGAGCTCGGCGACCGTGACCTTGGCGTCGGCCGGCAGGACAGCCAGCGCCGCGCGCAGGGTAAACCCCATGCCCAGACCGCCTATCAGCACGCGCGGACCCTCTCGGCCGGCAAGGCGCGCCCAGGCCAGGGTTGCAAGCGCCTCCTCAGATCCGCTCAGCCGGCTGTTCATTAGCTCGATCGACCCGGCCATGATCGAGAACTCGGTGTCACGTCGCATCAGACGCAACTCGCCACCGCCATCGGGCATCTGTGCGGAATCGAGGTGGATCCAGGGCTTCATCGGCTTCGCTTAAACCCAGGCGACCGCCTCGCCAAACAAAAGCCCCGCCGCCCGGAGGGGCGACGGGGCCTTGCAACACCAACTGGAGGCTGGCGCGGAGACTAGATCCGGGTGGGGATGATCACCTTCATGGACTCATAGCCCTTCACGAAGGTCGAGAAGACGCGCTTGGGCTCGGACACCACCTGGATGTCGGGGAAGCGCTTCATGATCTCTTCCCAGATGATCTTCAGCTGCAGTTCGGCCAGGCGGTTGCCGACGCAACGGTGGATGCCGAAGCCGAAGGAGATGTGCTGGCGCGGACGCTCGCGGTCGATGATGTAGCTGTCGGGGTCATGGATGACCTCGTCGTCGCGGTTGCCCGAGACGTACCACATGACGACCTTGTCGCCCTTCTTGATGGTCTTGCCGCCCATTTCGAAGTCCTGGGTGGCGATCCGGCGCATGTGGGCCAGGGGCGTCTGCCAGCGAATGGTCTCGGAGACCATGGACGGGATCAGTTCGGGATTGGCGCGGAGCTTGGCGTACTGGTCGGGGTTCTGGTTCAGGGCCAGGACCGAGCCGGTGATCGTGTTGCGGGTGGTGTCGTTGCCGCCGACGGTCAGCAGGACGATGTTCCCGAAATACTCCCGGGGCGACATGTTCCGCGTCTCTGCGCCGTGGGCCAGCATGGAGATCAGGTCTCCGGTGGGCTCAGCGTTGACGCGCTGGTTCCACAGCTCGGTGAAGTAGCCGTGATACTCGATGAAGATTTCCATCTTCTGCTCGAGGGTGTCGATCAGACCATGGCCGGGGACTGCGGTCACAACGTCGGACCAGTAGGTCAGCTTGCGACGGTCTTCCTGCGGCATGTCGAACAGGGTGGCCAGGGTCATGGCCGTCAGTTCCATCGAGACCTTGTCGACCCAGTCGAACTCCTCGCCGATCGGCAGGCTGTCGAGGATCTTGGCCGCCCGCTCGCGGATCAGGGGCTCCAGGATCGCCAGGTTCATCGGCGAGACGGCTGGGCTGACGGTCTTGCGCTGGACGTCGTGCTTGGGCGGGTCCATGGCGATGACCATGGGCAGGGGGCCTTCATCGCCGTCCTGGGTGGCGATGGTGATGCCGCCCTCGGAGGAGAAGACCTGGTGGTTGGTGTCCACCGCCATGATGTCGTTGTACTTGGTGATCGACCAGTAGGGGCCGTACTCGCTCTCGGCCGTGTAGTGGACCGGGGCTTCTTTCCGGAGCCGTTCGAAGATCGGCCACATGGCGTTGGCCTGGAACAGCTCAGGCTGGGCGGGGTTGAGCTGATCAAGGGGCGTGCCGTAGGCCTTGGCCCGCGCATCCTTCAGAATATCAACCGTACCGTCAGCCATGGGGAATCCTCCAGATTTTCGCCTACGATAGGCTAAAGATGACGCCGGCGTCAACTTTTCCCGTTCGCTCACCGCGCGATTGTTCGCGGCCCCCAAGGAAGACCCTTCTGTCACCGCGACTTACGACCATCACCGACCCAGCCGATCCCCGGGTGGAGCCCTTCCTGCAGGTGCGCGAGCGCGATCTGGTCGGGCGGCGCGGTCAGTTCATCGCCGAGGGCGAGGTGGTGCTGCGCCACCTGCTGGCATCATCGCTGTGCGAGCCCCTGGCGCTGCTGGCGGCGGGTGATCGGGTCGCGCGGCTGATGGAGCTCGTCGGCGACCGGGAGCTGACGGCGCCGATCTATGTGGCAGAGCAGGCGGTGATGGACGCCATCGTAGGCTTTCCCATCCATCGGGGTCTCCTGGGGCTTGGCCGGCGGCGGGCGACGCCGGCAGCGCGCGAGCTTCTATCTGGTCTTGGCCCGGACGCCCTGGTGGCGGTGGTCCACGGGATCGGCAACCACGACAATATGGGCGGCCTGCTGCGCAACGCTGCGGCCTTCGGCGTCGACGCCGTCCTGTTGGACGCCAGCTGCTGCGACCCGCTCTATCGCAAGGCGATCCGGGTCTCGGTCGGGGCGGCGCTGATCACGCCGTTCGCCAGGCTGGAGGCCGCCGACGACGCAATCGATCTGCTGCACGAAATGGGGTTCAAGGCCGTGGCGCTCACGCCGTCCGGAGCTCAGGATCTCAGGGATTATGTACGCACGCGAAGGACTGCGGTGATCTTCGGGGCTGAAGGGCCCGGGCTGCCGCTCGACCTGCTGGCGCGATGCGAGACGGTTCGCATTCCCATGGCCGGGGGTTTTGATTCGCTGAACGTCGCCACCACCAGCGGCATCGTCCTGCATCATCTAACCGGTGGTGGTTAGAGCGCAGCGGCCGGCAGCAGGATCAGCATCCAAAGCGCGGCCGAGGCGGCCAGGACGAAGATCACGCTGCGTCGGACTGGCCACCGTCCCCGGGGGGCATGGGCGCTGTGGGCGTAGGGATCGTTCGAGATTGCTTGAGCCATGGTCCTTCATCCAAAGTCTGCTGACTTCTGCAACGCTGACTCCTGGCGGGCGGTTCCGGGCTCGGTTCCAGGGGCGTGGGGGCGCTGTTGCGCTGGACACACCGACGGTTGTCCGGCTCAATCGGCTGCAATCACCCCACGGTTTGGAGCCGCATGACCTGGTCCGACATCGCCGCCCGCCGGCGCTACCACGTGGGAAACCTCCGGGCGCAACTGCTGGAGGAGGCGCGCGCGATCGTCGAGGAGGGGGGCGTGGCCAAGCTCAACCTGCGCACCCTCGCGGCGCGGGCGGGGATCGCGGCGGGCTCGGTCTACCACCACTATTCGGGCAAGGGCGAACTGCTGGCCGAACTGGCCGCCGCCGGGTTTCTGGAGCTGGAACAGCGGCTCAAAGCCGCGCAGGACTCCGCTCAGGAGGGTAAGCGGATCCGGACTCTCGCACGGGCCTATTTCGCCTATTCAAAGACCGACGCGGCGATGTTCGGCCTGATGTTCGATCCTGCCGTCGCCACCCATCCCGGAGTCGAGCAGGCGCGGGTCCGGTGCTTCGCCGTCCTGCAGGCCGCTGTCGCCGTCGCCTTGCCGGCGCGAAAGGACATAGCCCAGATCGACAAGATCGCCTGGGCGGTGTGGGCCTGCGGTCACGGGGCGGCGTCCTTGCGCGCCTCTGACGCCGAGCGGGCCGATGAGCTGATGGAAGATGTCATTCAGGGGCTGGAGCTTCTGTTCGGGCGCCGTTGAGGCTCAGATCGCCAGGATTTCGTCACGCATCATCTCGAGTGCGGTCTGCAGGGCCTCCTGGCGCACCCGGGCCCGGCCAATGGCGCCGAACCGCATACGCCTGTGGCTGGGGCTCGGACCGCCGCGGCGCGCCGCGGCGAAATGCACAAGCCCCGCCTCCTCTTCAGGAGAGGGACCCGGATCAGTAAAGCCCGTTATGGCGGCCACGACATCGGCCTGCGACCGCTCCAGCGCCCCTTCAGCAAGCGCCAGGGCTGCGGCCTCCGAGACGGCGCCTTCGATATCGAGCACCGACTGACGGACTCCCAGCAGCTCATGCTTGGCCGCGTCCGTATAGACGACGAAACCTCGCTCGAAAGCGTGGCTACAGCCGGGAATATCGGTGAGCAGGGAGGCCAGCAAGCCGCCTGTACAGCTTTCGGCCGTCGCCAGCTTCAGGTCTCGGTCGCAGGCCAGGCGCAAGACCTGACGGGCGAGATCATCAATCGGTGCGGGGACAGTGAGCGCGAGGGCTTCGGCCATGGGACGGCGTTCTTGCGACGGGGTTTCGACAGGGATGGTTCAACTCGACGGCTGGCAGGGCGGTTCCGCTTGATTTTCCGCCGCCGGCTGGCTCGTTAGCCCTATGAGCCAGACTTTGAGAGTCGCGGTGGCCGGCGCCGGCGTATTTGGCCTGACCAGCGCTCTGGCCCTCGCCAGGGGGGGCGCCCGGGTGACGCTCCATGATCCAGGTCCGGCGGACGCCAACGCATCGGCCGTGGCCGCGGGCATGCTGGCGCCGTTCAGCGAAGCCCTGACTGATCCCGCCGCCGCCCCGCACCTGGACCTGCTCGTCGCCGCCCAGGCCCGCTGGCCTGACTTCGCCGCAACCTTCGGGATCGGGCTCGACCGGTCCGGCGCGGTCCTACTGGGGGATGCGGGGCGATTGGCGCAGCTGAGGGCTGCAGGGCAGGCCCTTGGCCTGGACACCGCGCGACTCGACCTGACCGGCCTGCCCCATCTCGGGGGCGGCTATGGCCCGGAGGTCACCGGGGGGCTGGAGGTCGGCGGCGACTGGCGGGTTGATGCTGGGGCTCTGGCGCGCCTGGCCGAGGCGGCCCGTCGTCTCGGCGTGAGGCGTCTCAGCGCGCCGCCGGACTCAGCCGACCACGATCTGTCGGTTGTGGCCACCGGAGCGTCCCTTGACTACCTGGCCCTGGCGCCGGAACTCGCCCGCCTGACGCCAATCCGCGGGCATATCCTGCGCTATCGTGGCCTCGCCTATGAAGGACCGGTGCTGCGCGGCCCGGGGGCCTATGCCGTCCCGTCCGCCGAGGGGCTGCTGATCGGGGCCACCATGGAGGTCGGGCAGGGGCGGGCCGGTGTCGATCCCGATATCGCTTCTGACCTCGCCGCCAGGGCGGAGCTCGTCTTTCCCGGGCTGAAAGGTCAGGCCTGGACGGCCGCGTCGGGGGTCCGCGCCGCCACCCCCGACGGCCTGCCCCTGGTCGGTTCCTCGGAGAGGCCGGGGCTCATATTGGCCTGCGGCGCCCGGCGAAACGGCTGGCTGCTGGCGCCCCTGGTCGGAGAGGTGGTCGCCGCCTGCGCGTTCGGCCGAGAGCCTGGGCCCTGGGCCGACCTTATGGCGCCTCGGCGTTTTCGCGCCTGAACGGCTGAGCGAACGTGGTTAGCGCGACGTTAACCATGCCCGGGTCATTCAGGGGCCATGTCCGTCCAGGGTCTCAGAGGTGCGGTTGAAACCGCGATCCAGCGCGCCTCCAGCGCGACGGGCGTCGATTTCACCTTCCTGATGGGCACGGCTCACCGGGAGAGCGGCTACAATCCCACCGCCAAGGCCAAGACCTCATCGGCGGCTGGCCTGTTCCAGTTCGTCGAACAGACCTGGCTGGCGACGCTCAAGCAGCATGGCTCCAAATACGGCTACGCCCGCTACGCCGACCTGATCCAGAAGGGTTCGGATGGCCGTTTCAGGGTCTCCGGCGCCGAGGCGCGCAAGACGGTCATGGACCTGCGGTTCGATCCCCAGGCCGCGTCCCTGATGGCCGGCGAACTGACCTCCGACCACGCCGCCTATCTGAAGGGCCGGGTGGGACGCACCCCGACCGCCGGCGAACTCTACGCCGCCCATTTCCTGGGACCACACGGATCAGCCAAGCTGATCGAGGCCACCCGGTCGCAGCCCGGCGCCAGCGCTGCGTCCCTGTTCCCGGAAGCCGCCCGGGCCAATCGATCGATCTTCTACAAGGGCGGCCGGGCCGCGACCGTGGCGGAGGTCTACGCCAACCTGACCCGCACCGGCGGCGGCGGCGAGGCGATCCGGCCGCGGGAAAACGCGCCGGCGGACACCGGCTTCATCCAGTACGCCTCCGCCCGCCGCGCCGAGGCCATGCGGGAACAGGAAGCCCTCGTGGACTTCATCCTGCGGGGATCACAGGCCCCTGAAGGGGCGGGCGCGGGTCAGCGCCTGGGGGGCGCGCTCTTTTCCAGCGAGATGCTCCGGATGCTGTCCGACGCCCGCGACGACAGCTAGACGCCGGCGGCGCCAACCTCGATCATGGCCTCGATGGTCTCCGTCCCGTAGCCGAGTTCCGCCAGCACCTCCCGCGTGTGCTGGCCAAGACCTGGCGGGGGCGGCCTGCGGCTGAGATCGACCCCGGGAAACTGAGCCGGGGCGGCTGGCGAATCGCCAAACCCACCCTGAGCGTTCTCCACCTGCACCAGGGCGCCTGAGGCGCGCACCTGCGGGTCGGCGGCCACCTCGGCTGGGGTCTGCACCGGCGCCCAGACAAGGTCAGCGGCGTCCAGGCGGGTGGTGATCTCGTCCCAGGACAGGGCCCCGAAGGCGGCGTCGAACTCAGATGTCAGGGCGGCGGTGTTGTCCTTGCGCAGACGTCCGGTGGCGAAGCGCGGGTCCTCCAGCAGGTCAGCCCGCCCGGCGGCCGCCGCCATGGCGGCCCAGTCCACCGTCCCACCCCGGGGATTGGTGACGAACCAGCGGCCCTCGGCGCTCTGGAAGAAGTTGGCCAGGGGATTGAGCGGCTCGCGGCGGGACCTGTTGGACGACAGCTTGCCAAAGCGCAGCTGGACGGCCAGGTCCGAGCCCACCGTATAGGTCCCGGTGGCCAGGAGCGAGGTCTGGACCATACGGCCCACGCCAGTCTGCTCGCGCTCATAGAGGGCCGCAAGGATGGCCGAGGTGGTGGCCAGAGAGGTGATGTGGTCGCCAAAGCCGGTGCGCAGCAGGAAGGGGTCCTCGCCCTTGGGCGTCGTCATCCGCGCCACGCCGGCCCGGGACCAGAAGGCGGTGACATCGAAACCCGGCTTATGGGCGTCTGGCCCCTCCATCCCATAGCCGGTGACCAGGGCGTAGATCAGCCGCGGGTTGGCCGGCCGCAGGCTCGCCTCGTCCAGGCCGGCGCGCTTGAGGGAAGCCGGCCGCACATTGGTGAGGAAGACGTCGGCGCTCGCCGCCAGCCTGGCCACCGCCTCGCGGCCCTCCGGCTTGGAGATGTCGAGCACCACCGAGCGCTTGCCGCGATTGTCCATCTCGAAGGTCGGATTGGCGCCCAAGTCGCTCTTGGCGTCGGCGAAGACGTGGCGCATGTCGTCGCCACCCGGCCGCTCGATCTTGATCACCTCGGCGCCCCAGTCGCCCAGGATCCCGGCGGCGCCCGGCGCGGCGATATAGGTGGCGAACTCCACCACCTTCAAACCCTTGAGTATCACGAGCCCTTGGTCCTCCGCCTCTGGCCGCGCCTTGATCAGCGCCTGGCCTCTTGGAGCCATACTGACCGGGGCCGGCGAGGGGGGGAAGGCGTTCCGCGCCTGACCCTGCGTCAGGCGACCTTCAGGCGATCTTGCGGATCACGGCCCGGCGGGAGGCGGCGGTGGCGTCGGCCACAGCCCTCGCCACCGCGGTGACGCTGACCGGCTTGCGCAGCACCGCATCAGCCCCAGCCTGGGTGCACTCCAGGGCCTCGCCGGCGTCGCCGCCGATCACCGCGATGATCGGCAGGTCAGAGGCGGGCCCGTCCAGGGCTCGGATGGCGGCGGTGGCCTCAGGCCCGTCCAGGCCCGGCATGCGGCCATCGATCAGGGCCAGGTCGAACTCGCAGACCCGCGCCAGGTCCACCGCCCGGCGACCGTCCTGGGCGTGGACCACCTGGTGGCCCAGCTGTTCGAGGACGGCGCGCATCATGGCGGCGTTCAGGCTGTCGTCCTCGGCCATCAGGATTCGCAGCTTGCGCCCTTCGCCCGAGCTGTCGGCCGGGTTCTCTGGCGCCAGGTCAAGGGGAGCTGCGGCGTGTGGATCAAAGGCCAGGACAAGCCCAAAGCAACTGCCCACACCCGGGGCGCTGGTGGCGGTCAGCTCGCCGTTCATCAACCGGGCAAGCTGCCGTGACAGGGACAGGCCAAGTCCCGCGCCCGGCACGCCGGCGCTGGTGCGCTCTACCCGGTGGAAGGCCTCGAAGGCCTGGGCGAGCTCAGTGTTGGAGAGGCCAGGCCCGGTGTCGGCGATCTCAATCAGGACCCGCCCTTCCGGCGTCAGGCTGAGCCGCGCCTCCACCCGGCCACGGACCGTGAATTTTATGGCGTTGCCGATCAGATTGGCGAGGATCTGCCTGACCCGGGCGGGGTCCCCCAGGGCGGCGCCGGGACCTTCCGCCAGTTCCGGCGCGACATAGACGCTGAGCTCCAGACCCTTGGCGCCGGCCAGGGGACGGTTCAGCAGCATCAGGTCACGGACCAGGCCGGGTGTGTCCAGGGGGCGGATGTCGACGGCCAGCCGGCCGGCTTCGGCGGTCTCGGAATCCAGGGTCGTGTTCAGCACTGCAATCAGGTCGCTGACGGCGTCGAGGGCTGCCGACAACTGCTCTCGGGAGGGGGCGGCCCGGCCGTTGCGGCCGGCTGCAGCCGCCAGCACATGAGACACGCCGGTCAGGCCATTGCGAATCTCGTGGCTCAGGGTCGCCACCAGATCGGACTTGGAGCGAGCCAGGCGGCTGGCCTCCTCGACCTTGCCGGCCCGCTCGGCGATCAGCACCTCTCGCTCGGCGGCCATGGCGAACTGTCGCCGAAGCACTCGGTTGAGCATCAGGGCCAGGGCGAAGGCGAGGGCCACGCCGCCCCACGCCAAGGTGGCCGCGTTCTGGCTGTGCGGGCTGGAGAAGAGGGCGACCAGGGGACCTGCGGCGGCGGCGGCGCCAACCACCAGCAGGCTGGGCAACCAGGGCGCGGTGAAAAAGATACAGATCACCGCCGCGGCGGTGGCCATCAGCAGCAGAGTTTCGCGCATCGGGCCCGCGCCGTCGGCGAAGGCGGCGATCTGCGCCACGCAGCCGGCCCAGACCAGGCCTGTGACGATATGCACCCGGGACCGGGCCCGGAGGTCATCCGCCGCCGGGGTGCGCAGCCAGCTGACCGCCACATAGGTGGCGCCGCAGGCCAGGGCGAACAGGGCGAAGCTGGCGGTCATCCAGGCGGCGTTGTCGGCGTAGGAGCCGGCCCAGACGAACACCGGCATGCTGACGACGAACGCCACCAGGGCGTAGGGCAGCAGCGCGGCCTGGGCATCCAACGCCTGATGGGCCAGGGAAGCGCCGCCGCGTGGGGCGAACCGAGCAGAATCGTTGGATGACACGGGCTGGTCCTTTGCGGCGACGCCCGGGAAGGTAGTGGCTCAGGGTTGGCGGGGGGTTACGCAACAGCGTTAATCCACAAACGGATTCGAAACTGTCCGTTAAGCCTAACCACGCATTGTCGTGAGACGGGACGGGAGTCCCGGCGGAGGGGAAGGGGCACATGACCACGACGCGGGCGGCGCTCACCGAGGACGACATACGCACCCTGGTCAAGGGCGCGACCGCGGACGAGCGCGCCCTGGTGGCGCACAAGCTCTGCCGCCGCATCGACACCTTGCCCCTGACGCCGGAAGAACAGGTTCTGGCGCAGGACATCCTGCGGGTCATGGCGCAGGACGCCGCCGAACTGGTGCGCCGCGCCCTGGCCGTCACCCTGAAGAGTTCGCCCCTGATCCCCCACGACGTGGCCCTGAAGCTGGCCCGCGACGTGGAGAGCGTCTGTCAGCCCATCCTAAGTTTCTCGCCGGTCTTCACCGATGAGGAGCTGGTCGAGATCGTCCGCCTGGGCGGCCCTGTCCGTCAGGTCGCCATCGCCAAGCGTCCCCGTCTGTCGAAGCGTCTTACCGACGTCATCGTCGAGACCGGCGTGGAGCGGGCGGTGGAGGTGGTCTGCTCCAACGACAACGCCGATTTCGCCGACTCCACCCTGATGAACGTCCTCGCCCGCTTTGAGCGGTCCGAGCGGGTGCTGGCCGCGGTGGCCTATCGCCAGACCCTGCCCCTGTCAGTGACGGAGAAGCTCATCGATCTGGTCGGCGATCAGGTCCGCGACCATCTGCTGGCCCACCATCCGGTGTCGCCGGAACTGGCGCTGCAGATCGCCACCGGCGCCAAGGAGCGGGCGACCCTCGATCTTGTGGACCAGGCGGGACGCGCCGCTGACCTGAAGGCTTTTGTCGCCCATCTTCATCGCAATGAACGTCTGACGGCGTCCCTTTTGCTGCGGGCTCTGGCCCACGGCCACATGGCCTTCTTTGAGTGGGGCCTGGCGGAGCTGGCGGGCGTGCCCCACCACCGCACCTGGCTGATGATCCACGATGCGGGCGCCTTGGGCTTGAAGGCGATCTACGAGCGGGCCGGTATGCCCGCCCGCCTGCTGCCGGCCTTCCGGGCCGGGGTGGACACCTTCCATGCCATGGAGTTCGAAGGCGGGGCCCGGGACCGCGACAAGTTCCAGAAGAAGATGCTCGAGCGCTTTCTCACCCAGCCCCATGTGGGCGCCCGGGAGGACGCCGACTATCTTCTCAACCGCATGGACCGTATGGCCGAGCGCGCGACCCCGGCCCTTCAGACAGCCTGACCAAGCTTTCCCTTGGCGAATGGTCGGGCTGAGCCCAGATATCGTCCATGACCCACGACCTTTCGGGCGGCCTGGTCAGGCCAGCCTCAACCCTGCTTCTGCTCCGTGACGATCCCGCCTTTGAGGTGCTGATGGTCGAGCGCCATCACGAGATCGATTTCGCCTCCGGCGCCCTGGTCTTTCCTGGCGGCAAGTCCCACACCGGCGACCACGACGAGGCCTGGGGCGACCATGCGCTGGGGTGGGCGGAGCACGGGGAGGACCAGGCCGGTCTGAGAATCGCCGCCATCCGGGAGCTCTTCGAAGAGGCGGGTCTGCTGCTGGCGCGTCGCGCCGATGGCGCGCCCCTGGACGTGGAGCCCGCGCCCATGGATCTGCGCAAGTCGGTTGATCGTGGCGAGACCCCGTTTCTGGACGTGGTGCGGGCGGCCGGCGCTAGGCTGGATCTTTCGGCGCTGACGGTCTTCGCCCGCTGGATCACCCCGCCTGTGACGCCCAAGCGATTCGACACCTGGTTCTATGTGGCGCATGCGCCAGTGGGACAGCTGGCGGTGTGCGACGGCCGCGAGACCGTGGACGCCTGCTGGTATGCGCCACAGGCGGCGCTCAGCGCGGCCGAGCGGGGAGAGCGCAAGGTTGTGTTTCCCACGCGGATGAACCTCGTGATGCTGGCGCGAGCGGCCAGCGCCGCGGCGGCCATCGAACAGGCCCGAGGGCGGCCGCTTGTGACCGTCCAGCCAGAGATTCGCGAAGGTCCTGACGGCCGGCGCCTGGTGTTGCCTGAAAACGCCGGCTACGGGGCGATCAGCGAGCCGTTTCTGCCGGGAATGTAGAGGCTTAGGCCGCCCGCCTCAGACCAGGCCTGAGGCGGAGACCCGGCGCTCGAGTTCCTCGACCAGAATCTTGCCCACCGGATGATCATCGGTCTTGATGCCATCGCGGACCGCGGCCTTGATGCCGTCGATATGGGCGTCGATCAGGACCATGGGCGCTTCCATGCGCTTGTCCTTGTCGTCGATCAGCTTGCACAGCGAGCCGGCCATGCGGGTGATCAGCGGGAATTCATAGGTGGCGCCCAGGCCCTTGAGGTCGTGGGCCCGCAGATAGAGCGTCTCAAGGGTTTCTGGCGTCGTGCCCTCGGTCTTCACCGCCTGGCGGGAGGCCTCAAGCTTGGTGACTTCGTCCTGCAGCCAGGCGGCGAAGTTTCCCGAGAGGCTCTTGAGCGCAGCTTCAGCCTTGGCGATCGCGCTGGCGTCGACGGCGCCAAAGCGGCCTCCGACCTTCATGCGAAGCGTATTGGGGACCTGGATCACCTGACCCGTGTTCTGCTGACTCACTGCCATCTCCTTTTGGGATGATTGCCAACGATTCTAGGCAGGAGAGCTTAACAACGAATGAGGCGAGCGCTCAGGGCGGATGCTGCGACAATC
This sequence comes from Phenylobacterium sp., assembly GCF_030679875.1. Lineage (GTDB taxonomy): Bacteria > Pseudomonadota > Alphaproteobacteria > Caulobacterales > Caulobacteraceae > Phenylobacterium. Next base: position 29,782 of record NZ_JAUXSP010000001.1, read on the forward strand.
GGGCCCACCATCGCAGGGCTAGGCTGAGAACTGTTCGGCCAGGACACGTTCCTCAAGGCTGCGGCCGGCGTCGAACAGCATCACCAGGCTGATGTCACGGTTTTCGGCCACGTGAACCTCCAGAACGTCACGGACCTCGAAATTATCGGCCACGGCGCTGACCGGACGCTTGTCAGCCTCCATGATTTCGAAACTGACCCGGGCGGCGTGCGACAGCAGGGCGCCACGCCAGCGGCGCGGCCGGAAGGCGCTGATTGGGGTCAGGGCCATGACCCGGGCGTCCAGGGGGATGATCGGGCCATGGGCGGAGAGATTATAGGCTGTCGAGCCGGCCGGAGTGGCCACCAGCGCCCCGTCGCAGGACAGTTCGTTCAGCCGAACCTTGCCGTCCACCGAGATGCGCAGCTTGGCGGTCTGCCGGGTCTGGCGCAGCAGGGACACTTCATTGATCGCCAGCGCCCGGTGCTGTCGACGGCGGGCGTCCACCGCCACCATGCTCAGGGGGTGGATCAGCGCCCGCTCCGCGGCGTTGATCCGGTCGAGCAGGCCATCAGCGCTGTACTCGTTCATCAGGAAGCCGACCGAGCCGCGGTTCATCCCGTAGATCGGCTTTGGCGCGCCCATATTGCCGTGCAGGGTCTCCAGCATGAAGCCGTCGCCACCCAGGGCGACAATCACCTGCGCCTGGTCCTGGGGAACCTGTCCATAGCGGACGGTCAGCTCTTTCAGGGCGTCCTGGGCCTCGGGCCGGTCGCTGGCGGCGAAGGCTACGCGGGTGACGAAGGGTTCGGCTTTGAACATGGGCCGCCAAAAGGTGGCAGGGCGCCGTCCTTGTCAAACCCCATCGTGGGCGGCTGGCTGAGGGTCGTTCAGACGGAGCGCGGGGTCATGGTGCGACGGAAGGCCAGGGCCGCCAGGTCTGGGGCGAAGGGGCCAAAAGCCGCCAGGGCGCGGCGTGCGCCCTCCGCACCGCCCCCGGGGCGACTGCCGTTGAGGTCGCGCACAAGCTCGAGGATGGTGGGAAAGGCGCTGCGATCAATGCCGACCGCCGCGCAGGCAAGCGCCAGCTGCTCAGGCTGCTCCCCATCCATGGCGCGTCGCACCATCTCCGGCGGAAAATCTCCCAGAGTGGCCAGGGCGCCGGCGAACAGGGAGAGTTTGCCTTCCCGCAGGGCGCGCAGCAGATAGCCTGGGCGCAGCTGGCCGGCGGCGACCAGCTTGGAGATCAGCCGACGTTCCATCTCCTCGCGTTCGTCATCCTGCTGCCAGACGATGGCGTCTGCGGTCGGGTCCGACCCGGGGACGCCGGCATGGGCCTCCGCGACGGCCTGACCCAGGACCGCCTCAAGGGCGGCGACGTCGAGGCGAAATCGGGTGGTGATCGCCTGGCGCAAAGCCTGGCCAACCCAGACATAGAGTTGCAGCGCGAGGTCTTCGGTGAGTTCGGGGCGGCGGATGAGGGGGGACCGCAGGGCCGCCACCCGACGAGCCGCCTTGACCAGCATGGCCATGTCGTCGCCGCTCAGGGCGGTCTGGACGTTTCCGGCCAGGGCGGTGAGCACGGTGGGTTCGCCCTGTTGCAGGATGGCCGCGACAACCGTCGCTGGCAGGCGCGGACGCCGGGCGACTTCGATCTGGTGTTCAACAGTGGCTTCGATCAGAAGGCGGACCAGATCGTGATCGTCGAGCAGGGGGCTTGATGCGATAATCGGGCGGGCGATCTCAATGTCGTCCAAAGCGAGCACATTGATCAGGGCGGCCGGCGCCCAGTCCACATGGGCGAGTTTCTCGGCCAGCCGCCGCCGGATGTCTCGTTCGGCTTCGACCACCAGGCTCATGAAGATGGAGTTGAGCAGATCCTGGACCGCGGGCGCCGACATGATCTGGGCGCTGTCGGCCACGTCGCACAGGTCGACCACGGCCACGAGCAGCCGGTCCCGGTCACCAGGCGTTCGGCTACGGGCGAGGCTGAGGATTTCTTCCGTCCGCGCGAGCACGCTCAAGGGGATCTCCGGATTCGACGCTTGCTCGGGGGAATCTGAAGCTCGCAAGTGAAAACATGCTTAAACCGCGGCCAACCAAATCGCCGCAGGTGTCGATCAGTCAGCGTGAGGAGAAGATTTAAGTGACGAGCCCCCTAATCCTGGCTCTGGACCAGGGCACCACCAGCACCCGCGCCATTCTGTTCGATCTCGCTGGCAAGGCCCTGGGCGAGGCGTCCCTCCCGCTGGCTCAGCATTATCCGGCTGATGGTTGGGTGGAGCATGACGCTATCGAGATCTACCAGGCCGCCGTCCAGGTGATGGTCTCCGCGGTGGCCGACGCCGGCGCGACCATGGCCGACGTCGCCGCCATCGGCATCACCAACCAGCGGGAAACGGTGGTCTTGTGGGACAGGACCACGGGCGAGCCCGTCCACCGGGCGGTGGTCTGGCAGGACCGCCGAACCGCCGAAGTGTGCGACAGCCTGCGGCGGCAGGGGGTCGAGGATCAGGTCACCGATGTCACCGGTCTGCTGATCGATCCCTATTTCAGCGGGACCAAGCTGGCTTGGCTGCTGGACCATGTGCCCGGGGCCAGGGCCCGCGCGGCGGCCGGCGAACTCCTGGCCGGCACCATCGATACCTGGCTGATCTGGAAGCTGACCGGGGGGGCCGCTCACGTGACGGACGCCACCAACGCCTCGCGCACCCTGTTGTTCGACATTCGCGCCCAGGCCTGGTCCGAGGCCATGCTCGACCTGTTTGACGTGCCGCGGGCCATTCTGCCGGAGGTACGAGACTGCGCGGGCCTGTTCGGCGAGACCCTGCCGGGCCTCCTGGGCCGGTCCATTCCCATCTGCGGCGTCGCTGGCGATCAGCAGGCCGCGCTGATGGGGCAGGGCTGTATCGCGCCTGGCCAGATGAAAGCCACCTACGGGACCGGCTGCTTCCTGCTGGTCAATACCGGGACCACGGCCCCGCGGTCCCGGGCCCGGCTGCTGACCACGGTCGCCGCCCGGATCGGGGGTCAGACGACCTACGCCCTGGAAGGGGCGATCTTCATCGCCGGCGCGGCCATTGGCTGGCTGGTGGACGGGCTCGGCGTAGACAGCCCCGCCGCCGCCGAAGCGCTGGCCCAGCAGGCCAGGCCCGGCAATGGGGTGGTCCTGGTGCCGGCCTTTACGGGCCTGGGCGCGCCCTGGTGGGACGCTGAGGCCCGCGGCGCCCTCATGGGCCTGACCAGGGACGCCGGTCTCGCCGAGATCGCCCTCGCGGCCTATGACGCCTGCGCCTATCAGACCGCCGACCTGATTGACGCCATGCGCTCGGACGCACCGGAGGCCTTCGGGACCGGGTCGGAGCTCCGCATCGACGGCGGCATGTCGCGCAGCCACTGGTTCGCCCAGAGGCTGGCCGATCTCACGGACCAGCGGGTCGCACGCGCCAGTTACGAGGAGACTACGGCTCTGGGCGCGGCTCTGTTCGCGGGCTTGGGCGCAGGCCTCTATCCTGATCTCGCCAGCGCCGCGGCCGCCCGGCCCGCCACCGAACCCGCCGAGCCACGCCTGTCGGCCATGGAGCGAGCGGCGGGGCAGGGGCGCTGGCGCGACGCTGTGCGCCGGGTGCTCAGTCACAGCTGATCGCCTGACCCTTGACGATGCGCAGCGCCGGGGGGACTTTAGCCACGAAGAACAAGAACCAAGGGAGGCCGTCATGGCCGATGGATCCGCCGGCGTCGTGATGTCGCTGCAAGGCAAGGTGAGCGCCGAGGAATGGCAGGCGCGGGTTGAACTGGCGGCCCTTTACCGGCTGGTGGCGCTGCACGGGTGGGACGACCTGATCTACACCCACATCTCGGCCCGTATCCCGGGTCCAGAGCACCACTTCCTGATCAATCCCTATGGGATGCTGTTCGAGGAGATCACCGCCTCGTCCCTGGTGAAGATCGATCTGCAAGGCGCCATCCTCCAGGACACGCCCTATTTCATAAATCCGGCGGGCTTCACCATTCACTCGGCCATCCACGAGGCCCGGGAGGACGCCAAGTTCGTGATGCATCTGCATTCCGACCAGGGCGTCGCGGTCGCGGCCCAGAAGGAAGGCCTTCTGCCCCTGTCGCAGCACGCCCTGATCGTGCTCCCCAGGCTCGCCTATCACGACTATGAGGGCATCGCCCTGAACCTGGACGAGCGTGAGCGTCTGGTGGCCGATATCGGCGAGAAGACCCTGATGTTGCTGCGTAATCACGGCACCCTGTCGGTGGGGGATTCCGCCGCCGACTGCTGGGTCGGCATGTTCTATCTGGAGCGCGCCTGCAAGCAGCAGGTCATGGCGCTCTCGGCCGGCCGAGAGAACGTCCTGTTCGCGCCGGAAGCCGCCCAGACCGAGGTCAGGTCCCAGGTCGCCCGCGGCATCGGCGGCAAGCTCGCCTGGCCCGGCTGTCTGCGCCGCCTCGACCGCGAATCGCCCGGTTACGACGCCTGAGGTCAGCGGGAGCGACGGACCGCCGCGTCCTGACGCCAGCACGCTGATTTGATAGGCGCCGCCTTGCATCTTTTTAGGCTGTTCGCCCGAAGACTATAACCGATGGCCATACGTTTCCGCCACGAAACGTATGGCCATCGTTGTGTCATGTGGCGCAGCCTATGCCTGCAGGCTGAGTCCCGCTGTCCCTGTCCCGCTTTTCAAACGCTCCGTCTTCGGAGCGACGGAGCCTGCATTGCTGAGACGTCACTTCTTCCTGGTCAGCGCGCTGGTGGTCCTGGGGCTGATGGCGGTTGTCGGAGGCCTGTTGATGGTCTTTGGCGGATCATCCCCGCAGGGCGGCGGACCGGGCGGACCGGGCGGACCTGGTGGTCCGGGGGGGGGCGGCGTGCAGGTCGCAGCCACCCTGGTTCAGACGCACACCTTCAACGACACGGTCGAACTCTTGGGTGTCGCCAAGGGCCGCCAGTCGGTGACGCTCACCGCAGCCGCCACCCAGCTTGTCGAACGCGTGCGGTTTAGCGATGGCCAGTTTGTCTCCGCAGGCGCTGTGCTGGTGGAGCTCAAGGACGCCGAACAGAGCGCCGGCGTGGAGCAGGCCAGGGCGAGGGTCACCGAAGCCGAGCGCACCCTGCAGCGCTGGCGCACCCTTTCTGAGCAAGGCTTCGCCTCCAAGGCCGCGGTGGATCAGCACGAGGCGGCCTATCTCACAGCCCAGGCCGATCTCTCCGCCGCCGAAGCCCGTCGGGGCGACCGACTGATCCGGGCGCCCTTCGCTGGAGTCGTCGGCCTCTCTGACATCGCCCCAGGCGCTCTGGTCAATCCGGGGGCGGCGATCGTCACCCTGGACGATCTCTCGGCGGTCCGCGTCGATTTTCAGGTTCCTGAGCGCTACCTGTCGGGCCTGGCTGCGGGGCAGACCATCCGAGCCCGCACCGACGTCTATCCCGACATGGTGATCACCGGGCGGATTGAAACCCTCGACACCCGCGTCGATGAGGCCACCCGGGCCATTACCGCCCGGGCTATCTTTCCGAACCCTGATGGGTCGCTGAAGCCCGGCATGATGATCCGCGTCTCCCTGTCACGAGGGCAGCGCGAGGGCCTGGCCGTCCCCGAAGCCGCCCTGGCTGTCCAAGGCGCGTCAGCCTTTGTCTTCGTGATCACCGAGGAGGATGGACGCACCCGGGCCGAGCAGCGACCGGTAGTCTCCGGCGCCCGCCAGGACGGCTTCGTCGAAGTCCGCGATGGCCTGGCGTCCGGTGACCGGATCGTCGCCAATGGCGTCAACAAGGTCACCGGGGGGCAGCCCATCCGGGTGGCCGAAACCCTGGACGCCGCCGATGTGGCCCGGATCCAGGCCGCCAGCGAACGGCCGGGCGCATGACGCTCTCCGACCTCTCAGTCCGCCGCCCGGTCTTCGCCGCCGTCGCCTCGATCATTCTTTGCGTCGTCGGTCTGGCCTCTTTCACCCAGCTCACGGTGCGGGAACTGCCGGCGGTGGATCCGCCGGTCATCTCGATCAGCACCGACTATCGGGGCGCCTCGTCAGAGGTGATCGAGGAGCGGATCACAGAGGTCATCGAGCGGCAGGTGGCCGGCATCGAGGGCGTCGACCGGATGACCTCGGGGTCCCGGGACGGCTCCTCGCGGATCAATATCCAGTTCAAGCTCAGTCGAGATCTGGACGCCGCCGCCAACGACGTGCGCGACGCCGTCTCCCGCGTCTCGGCCAACCTGCCGCTGCAAGCTGATCCGCCCCAGATCCGCAAGGCCGACGCCGACGCCCAGCCAATCATCTTCCTGGCCCTGTCTTCGACGACGCTGAACAGGCTCCAACTCACCGACTACGCCCAGCGCTATATCGTCGAGCGTGTTTCCACGGTCCCCGGGGTCGCTCAGGTGGGGGTCGGGGGCGCCCAGAACTACGCCATGCGGATCTGGCTTGATCCCCAGGCCATGGCCTCGCGGAACATCACCGTCAGCGACGTCGAGACGGCGCTCAACACCCAGAACCTGGAACTGCCGGCCGGCTCTCTGGAGTCGGCGGCGAAGGACTTCACCATCCGGGTCGCCCGGGGCTATTCCACGCCGGAGGAGTTCGCCAGCCTGCCGGTGCGCACCGCCGCAGACGGCGGCTATGTCACCCGCCTCGGCGACATCGCCCGGGTCTCTGAGGAGGCCGACGAGCGTCGGCGGATGTTCCGCTCCAATGGCCGCGATCAGGTGGGCATTCCGGTGACCCGTCAGTCCCAGGCCAATGACCTGGAGATCTCGGATGGCATCCGCGCCATCCTGCCTGAGCTCAACCGCGGCCTGCCCGAGGGCACGCGCCTGGATGTGGCGGTGGATTTCACCGTCTTCACCCGACACGCCCTGGAGGAGGTCTGGTACACCATGGCCATCTGCCTGGCCGTGGTCGGGCTGGTGAACTTCATCTTTCTGGGCACCTGGCGGGCGGCCATCATCCCGACCATCGTCGCCCCGATCTGTATCCTCTCGACCTTCATCGTCCTGGCCCCGCTCGGCTTCTCGCTCAACCTGTTGACTCTGCTTGCCCTCGTGCTGGCGATCGGCCTGGTGGTGGATGACGCCATCGTGGTGGTGGAGAATATTCAGAGACGGATCGACGAGGGCGAGCCCGCGCCTGTCGCGGCTCAGCGCGGGACCCGTCAGGTGTTCTTCGCGGTCGTCGCCACCACCATCGTGCTGATCTCCGTCTTTGCGCCGCTGATGTTCCTGCCTGGCTATATCGGACGGCTGTTTGTCGAGCTGGCCGTGGCTGTGGCCGCCGCAGTCGCCTTCTCGTCCTTGCTGGCGCTCAGCCTGTCGCCAATGCTGGCCTCGCTGCTCCTGCGGCCGGCCCGGAGCCAGGGCTATGTGGCGCGGACCGTGGATGGCTTCATGACCAGGCTGCGGGCCTCCTATCACGCCTCGTTGGAATTCCTTTTGGGCCAACGCTCGGCGACCTGGCTGACCGGCGCCCTGGTGGTTGTGCTGGCGGTGAGCGCGTTCGGACTGTTCCGCTATCTGCCCAGCGAGCTGGTCCCGGAGGAAGACCGCGGGCGGGTTGATATCAGCATCAACGGCCCAGAAGGCGCCGGCTACGATTACACCTCCGCGGCGGTCCAGCAGATCGAAGCCCGTTTGATGGAGCTGTACGAGGAGGGGACGGTTTCTCGCTACCTCATCTCCATGCCCCGGTTCGGCGGTACGCAGTACAACACCGCCAACGCCAACGTAAATGTGGGCGAAGGCCCCAACGCCATGGACTCCAACGCGCTGGCCGCGCAGCTGAACAAAGAGTTTTCAGCAATCACGGCGGTGCGCGCGACGGCCTTTGTCCGGCCAGCCCTGCGGGGCAGTGAGGGCAATAGCGTCGACCTCGTGGCGATCGGCACAGACTATGAGCAGATCGCGGCCTGGCTTGGTCCGATCCAGGCCGCGGCTGAGAACAACCCCGGCCTGACCCGCGTGCGAATGGACTATGAGCCCACCTCGCCGCGGTTGCTGGTGACCATCAATCGCGAGCAGGCGGCGGCCTTGGGGGTTTCCACCCAGGCGGTGGGCAGGGTCATGGAGACCATGTTCGGCTCCCGTCGCGTCACCACCTATATTCGCGAGGGCCGCGAATATGATGTGATCCTGCAGACGGACCGGGACCAGCGTCAGAGCCAGGAAGACCTGAACAACCTCTATGTTCGCTCGGACTCCGGAGCGGTCATACCTCTGGCCTCGGTGGTGACCACCGAGGTGCGCGGCGACACGCCGGACCGTGAGCGGACCGACCGTTCCCGCTCGATTGACCTGACCGCCCAGCTGAACCCCGGCTACACCATCGGTGACGCCATCGCCTTCTTTGAGGCTGAGGTGGCCAAACAGCCTGGCGGCGTCGGGGTGCTATGGGGCGGCGGGGCCCGGGACTATCTGGAGGCGGGTGGCGCTGTCGGCCTGGCCTTCGCCATGGCTCTATTGCTGGTCTTCCTGGTCCTGGCGGCTCAGTTCGAGAGCTGGATCCATCCAGGGGTCATCATGCTCACCGTGCCGGTGGCGGCCCTGGGGGGACTGTTTGGCCTGCTGGTGGCGGGCTCGACCATCAATACCTACAGTCAGATCGGGCTGATCATTCTGGTGGGTATCGCCGCCAAGAACGGCATCCTGATTGTGGAGTTCGCCAACCAGCTCCGGGATGAGGGGCTGTCTATCCGTGAGGCGGTCATCGAGGCCGCGACCCTGCGTCTGCGGCCGATCATCATGACCTCGATCTCGGCTGCGGCCGGGGCTGTGCCGCTGATCGTCTGGGGCGGGGCTGGTGGCGAGGCGCGGCGGACCATTGGCGTGGTGATCTTCTTCGGGGCGATCTTCGCGACCCTTCTCACCCTCTTTATCGTGCCGATCTTCTACAACCTGCTGGCGCGGTTCACGAAGTCGCCCGAGCACATGGCCCGGCGCATCGAGGCGTTCGAAGAGGCCGAGCAGGCCAGGGTCGCCAACGCCGCCGAATAGGCCCGCGGAAAAGAAAGGCCTTCCTCCGAAAGGAGGAAGGCCAAGTCGTCAGGATTGGGGGTGCTCCTGGGCCAAGGTCCAGGAGCGATCGCCGAGATCGACAGATGCAATGTAATCACGACCCACCCAAGGTGGGTCTCCGACCGACAACCGTCAAGATTGCATCGCCAAAAAACGCACTTAAAGCGCGTGTCTCAGGGCTCCGTCGGGGCGACAGGCGCAGCGCCCTCGACCGCAGGCGCCGCAAAGCCAGACTCCACCTTCAGATAGGCGATCAGGTCCACGCGCTTCTGGGGGTCGGCGAGGCCCGCGAAGGTCATGCGATTGCCGGGCAGGTAGGTCCGGGGATTGGCCAGCCAAGCGTCAAGACGCTCAGCATCCCACATAAAGCCGGCCGACTGCAGGGCGTCGGAATAGCGATAGCCCTCCACTGAGGCGGCGGGCCGGCCAAACACCCCGTAGAGGTTGGGACCGGTCAGGTTGGGGCCGCCTTCCGCGATGGTATGGCAGGAGCGGCACAGGCCGAACTGACGGCGGCCATTGTCCAGGTCGCCGGTGTTGTAGGGCGCCGGCAGCGCGGCCAGCATGGCCTGCTTCTCGGCGTCGCTCGCCTGGGCCGCAGGCCCCTTGGCCGCTTCGCCGGAGCCGGAGGCCTCGCCGCCTTGTCCGCAGGCCGCCAGACCCAGGAGGCCGGCGGCCGCCAGGGCCGTCTTGGTTTGGTGAAGCATGTGGATGCGCGCGCCCCTTGCGAAATGTCGCGGCAAGCTAGCCCAGTCCCCGCGCCATGCAATGGCGCCGCAGCGCCGCGGCGCAACAAAAACGGCTGAAATCGTCGGCCCGCCGTTCAGCATGCGGGGGGCGTGCTAGGCTAGGCCATGATCTGGCTTCTCCGGTTGGGCGCTTTGGCCCTTGCGCTTCTGTCCACACCGGCCGTGGCGGCCGAGCCGCTGACCCGGATGGAGCGGTCGGCCATCATCAAGGCGCTGGAGGCGGGACCGGAGCCTGCGCAGGCCGCCACCGGGGTCGTCACCTCTGAGGCCCTTGAAGCGCAGCTCATGGCCCATGCCCGCCGGGAGGCCGGGCTGGTCGCCCAGCCCGCCCGACTCAACCGCCTCTGGGCCCTGGAGCCCGCGCCCCGCGACCTGTCCGCTGAATGGACGTCGGCGCGGACCAGCGGCGCGGCTGAGGCCTGGATCAGGAGCCTGTCCCCGGCCGACCCCCGCTATCGACGGCTGGTGGCCGCCCGCCGGGACTATGCCGCCAGGGTCGCGGCGGGGAACTGGACGACATTGGAGACGGGGCAGATCCTGCGGCTGGGCGATGACGACCCCGCCGTGGTGGCCCTCCGGACCCGGCTGGCCGCCGAGGGGTTCGAGACACCGACCCCGGAGGCGCCAAGTCTCTATGACGAGGCGCTGGAGGCCGCCGTCAGGACCTATCAGGAACTCCGAGGGCTTGCGGCCGACGCGGTGGTGGGCCCCGCCACCTACCGTGCCCTGAACGTCAGCGCAGCCGTCAGGCTGGCCCAGATCGACGCCAATCTGGAGCGCTGGCGCTGGCTGCCCCGGCCCCTGCCAGCTGTCCGTATCGAAGCTGACGCCGGATCGGCCCGCGCGACCCTGTTTGTCGATGCCGCCCCTGTCCTTGAAATGCGCATCATTGTGGGCGCCCCATCGACCAAGACGCCGATGTTCGCCTCGGAGGTTGAGACGGTGGTCTTCAATCCGCCCTGGAACGTGCCGACCTCCATCGCCAGGGGCGAGATCCTGCCGAGGGCGGCCCGTGATCCCGGCTATCTGGCCCGCAACAACTTCACCTACCAGAACGGCCGGCTGCAGCAGCGACCAGGACCCAGCAATTCCCTGGGCCAGGTGAAGTTCGACATGGCGAGCCCCTTCGGCGTCTATCTGCATGACACCCCTGGGCGGGCGGCGTTCCTGCGACCCGTCCGCACGCTCAGCCATGGCTGCATGCGGCTGGAGAAGCCCCGGGAACTGGCGACCCTGCTGCTGGCCAGCCAGGGCTGGACCCGAGAGACGGTGGACGGGGCCATCGCCCAGGGGCAGACCCGCCGGGTCGACCTGGCCGCGCCGGTCCCGGTTTTCGTGGTCTACAGCACCGCCTTCGTGAATGAGGAGGGTCTGCACCTGCTGGCCGACCCCTACGGCTGGGACGCCCAGCTCACCGCCGCCCTGCAAGGCCAGGTCCTGGCGCAGCTTGACCGCGACATGGCGCCGCCGGAGAGCGAATGCGCCTCGTCAGCGGGCTAGGGCCTGCTAAGCTTGTCTCTCCAGGAGAAGTCACATGTCTCTGAACAGACGCGCCCTGATCGGCGCCGCGCTCACCCTGCCGTTGGCGGGGCCGGCCCTGGCGACGAGCCCCGCCCCGCGAAGCCTCTCAGTCCTCAACCTGCACACAGGCGAACGCTTGGCGACCACCTATTGGGAGGCCGGCGCCTATGTGAGGGACGCCCTGGCAGGCCTGGCCAAGGTTCTGCGCGACCATCGCACCGGCGAGACCCATGAGATGGCGCCGGACCTGCTGGACCTGGTGGCCCGCCTGCAGACCGACCTGGGGGCGACCCAGCCGGTGCAGGTGATCTCAGGCTACCGCTCCCCGCGCACCAATGAAGCCCTGCGGCAGTCCGGCGGCGGGGGCGTGGCCAAACGCAGCCTGCACATGGATGGCCTGGCCATGGACATCCGGATGCCTGGTGTTGGGCTCGCCCGGCTGCGGGATGCGGCCTGGGGTCTGCAGGGGGGCGGCGTCGGCTACTATCCAGGCTCGGACTTTGTCCATGTGGATGTGGGTCGCGTCCGGCGCTGGGCCGGCTGAGACCCACGCCCGCCCTGTTGCCGCCCGGCGGGCTTCCGCGATATGCCCACTCCCGAAAAGATATCCGGGAAAGGGACGCGCCGATGACCACCGAAGAACTCATGGCCCAGGACTTCGGGACCCTGTCTGCGCTGATCGCCGCCCAGGGGCGCGACCGTCCCAGCCAGCCCGCCCTGGTGGATGGCGAGCGGTCCCTCGATTATGAGGGCCTCAACCGGCTGATGGACCGCATCGCCGCAGCCTTGCAGCGCGACGGCGTGGGCCCCCATGAGGCCGCCGCCATCTGCGCCACCACCTCGCTGGAATACGCCGCGGTGTTCATGGGCGCCCTGCGCGCCGGCGCGGCGGCCGCGCCGCTGGCCCCGTCCTCGACGGCCGACAGCCTGGTGATGATGCTCAACGACTGTGGGGCCAAGGTCTTCTTCCTGGACGCGGGTGTCGCCGCCCTGCTGGAGCCGGTGGCCGATCAGATCAAGGCCAGGCGCGTGGCCCTGGACGGCTCTTCGGCGGGGTTGGCGTTCCAGGACTGGCTGGTGCCGGAGGGCGCGACGCCCCAGGCTGTGGAGGTCGGGCCGAACGACCCCTTCAACATCATCTATTCCTCGGGCACGACCGGCACGCCCAAGGGGATTGTCCAGCCCCACGCCATGCGCTGGGGCCAGGTGCGGCGGGGGATCTATTCGGTCGACGCGGTGACCATGATCTCCACGCCGCTCTATTCCAACACCACCCTGGTCAGCTTCCTGCCGACGCTCGGCAATGGCGGAACCGCCGTGCTGATGCCCAAGTTCGACGCCGAGAAGTTCCTGAAGCTATCGGCCAGACACCGCGCCACCCACGCCATGCTGGTCCCGGTTCAGTACCGCCGGATCATGGAGCGGGCGGACTTTGACACCTATGACCTCTCAAGCTTTGTCCTGAAGTTCTCGACCTCGGCGCCCTTCGCCCCTGAGGTGAAGGCCGATGTGCTCAAGCGCTGGCCTGGCGGGCTGATCGAGTTCTACGGCATGACCGAGGGCGGCGGCTCCTGCATGCTGGTGGCTCACGAGCATCCCGACAAGCTGCACACGGTGGGCCAGCCGATGAATGGCCACGACATCCGGCTGATCGACGAGGACGGGCAGGAGGTCCCCCAGGGCCAGGTGGGGGAAGTCGTCGGCCGCTCTGGCGCGATGATGGTCGGCTATCACAACCAGCCGGGCAAGACCCGCGACGCCGAGTGGTACAGCCCCGACGGCCTGCGCTTCATCCGCACCGGCGATGTGGGCCGCTTCGACGAGGAGGGCTTCCTGACGCTCATGGACCGCAAGAAGGACATGATCATCTCGGGCGGCTTCAACATCTATCCCAGCGACATGGAGCTGGAACTGGCCAAGCACGAAGACGTGCTGGAATCCGCCGTGGTCGGCGTGCCGTCCGACCGCTGGGGGGAGACGCCGGTGGCCTATGTCACCCTGCGCCCGGGCAAGACCGCGACGCCGGACGACATCAAGACCTGGCTGAACGCCCGGGTCGGCAAGACCCAGCGCCTGGCTGATGTGGTGCTGATCGACAATCTGCCCCGCAGCCACATCGGCAAGGTCCTCAAGAAGGACCTGCGCGACAGCTATCAGGGACCTGCGCTCACCGCCTGAGCGCAGGTCACCTGATCGGGTCTAGTCCCGCGGCTTGCGGGGCTTGCCGCCCTTGGGACCCTTGGGCGCGGTGGGGTCCCAGGGCTTTTTCGGACCCTTGGGGCCGGCGAAGCCGGCGCCCGGGGGACCGGTGCGCGGGCCACGCGGCGGGCCATCGCCGCGGGGGCGATCCCTGGGCGGGCCGCGGTCAGGCCGGGCGTCGCCGGCGCCTTCAGGGCGCGGACCAAAGTCACGGCGCGGCGGACGGTCGTCGCCACCTTCAGGACGGCCGCGGGGCGGACCCGGCCGGCGGGGCGGCGCGGCGCCGGGGGGCTCGCTGGCCTCCACGGGGATTTCCATGTTCGGACCGGCGGCCTTGACCGCTTCGCGGAAGCGCGTCTCGGCCTCCTTGGAGATCTCGAACTTGGTCTCGCGATCAAAGATGCGGATCTGGCCGATATCCTTCTTGGTCACGTGACCCAGGCGGCAGATCATCGGCAGAATCCACTTGGGATCGGCGTTCTTGCTGCGCCCGATGGGCATGCGGAACCAGACCCCGTCGCTGATCGCCTCAGGCCGCGGCCCACGCTCGGGTCGGGCCGGCCGGGGCTCGGACGGCGAGCGGTCGCGGACATCGTCGAACAGCTCTTCCGGCGCCGGCATGCGGGCCCGGTGCAGACGGACGAGCGCAGCGGCGACGGCTTCCGCCCCGCGCACTTCCAGCAGCTTCTGAGCCAGGGTCAGGTCTTCCCCGGTCAGGGCCTCATTGAGCATCGGATCGGCCAGCAGGCGTTCCTGGTCGCGCAGGCGGATCTCTTCACCGGACGGCGGCCCGACCCATTCGGCCTCGACGCCGGCCGAGGCGATCAGCTGTTCGGCCTTGCGGCGGCGGGTATAGGGCACCACCAGCACCGAGACGCCCTTGCGGCCGGCCCGGCCCGTGCGGCCGCTGCGGTGCAAGAGGCCGGCCTTGTTCACCGGCAGGTCGGCATGGATGACGAGCCCAAGGTCGGGCAGGTCCAGGCCGCGGGCGGCCACGTCGGTGGCCACGCAGGCCCGGGCATGGCCGTCGCGCAGGGATTGCAGGGCGTCGGCGCGCTCTTTCTGGCTCAGTTCGCCTGACAGCTGCACGGCCGAGAAGCCCCGCTCGCGCAGGGCGCCATAGAGGTGACGCACCGCCTCGCGGGTGGCGCAGAAGATCAGGGCGCCGGGGGATTCGTAGTAGCGCAGCAGGTTGACGACGGCCTTCTCGACCTCGTTGGGCGCCACCCGGACCGCGCGATAGGCGATGTCCCCGTGGGCTTCGTCTCGACGGGTGGTGTCGATCCGCGTCGCATCCCGCTGATAGCGGCGGGCGAGCGTGACGATGTCCTTGGCGATGGTGGCCGAGAACAGCAGGGTCTGGCGCTCCACCGGGGTGGAATCCAGAATCTCCTCCAGGTCCTCCCGGAAGCCCAGGTCGAGCATCTCGTCGGCCTCGTCGAGGACGGCGACCTTGAGCGCCGACAGGTCAAGATTGCCGCGCTCAAGGTGGTCGCGCAGGCGGCCCGGGGTGCCGACGACGATATGGCAGCCGGCGGCCAGCGCCCGTTGCTCGCGCCGGGCGTCCATGCCGCCGACACAGGTGACGACCCGGGCCTTGGCGTGGGCGTAGAGCCATTCCAGTTCGCGGCTGACCTGCAGGGCGAGTTCGCGGGTCGGCGCGATCACCAGGGCCAGGGGGGCCGCGGCGTATTCGAAGTGCTCGGCTTCACCCAACAGGGTGGTGGCGGCGGCCAGCCCGAAGGCGACCGTCTTGCCAGAACCGGTCTGGGCGGAGACCAGCAGGTCTCGGCCTTCGGGCGCGCCCAGAACGGCGGCTTGAACGGGGGTCGGGGTCGCATAGCCTTGCGCCTCGAGCGCCCGGCTAAGCGCCGGGTGCGTGGCGGGAAATGACATCGGAATCCTCTTTCCGGTGGTGAGCCAGCGCCGGTCGGCGCGGGCGTCCTCTGTCTTGATATCGCCTGGGGACGAAAAATGGTGCCGGTTGCAGGACTCGAACCCGCGACCTTCGGTTTACAAAACCGCTGCTCTACCAGCTGAGCTAAACCGGCGAACCTAGCAATATCAAAGAGATCGCCGTGCGACCCCGCCCGCTGTCGTCCCCATTTGGATGGGCGACGCAACGAAAGACCAGACCACAAGACGTTTGTGCGGCGACCGATGCCACGTCGCCGCACCGGCGCCAAGACCGAAGTCCGCCGATCTCGGTTGGTTTGGTGCGGCCAATTGCGCGCCCGAACGAGGGCAGGTGCGTCTCGCGCTTGGCGTCGGGCAGGTTACTTGTATAATCGGACCTACAAAATCAGAAGAGCCGCAGCGGCTGGAGGAGGCGACCATGGTCTACATTCTGGGCGGCTGGCAGAGCGACTTCGCGGTCAACTGGGCCCGCCAGGGCGAGGACCTCGCTGATGTCTTTTCGCAGACGGTCGGGGCGGGCCTTTCGGCGGTGGACCTTGAGCCGGGGGAGATCGAGACCGGCCACGTAGGCAATTTCGTCGGCGACCTGTTCGCCGGCCAGGGTCTGCTCGGCGGGTTCTTCGGCCTGGTGCATCCCGACTTCGACGGCCTGCCTACAGCCCGGCATGAGGCGGCGTGCGCCTCGGGCAGCGTGGCCATCCTGGCGGCCACGGCCGAGCTTGAGGCCGGGCGCTACGATCTCGCCTGCGTCGTCGGGCTCGAGCAGATGCGCAATGTGTCGGGCCAGCAGGCGGCGCAGAATCTGGGGGCGGCGGCCTGGACCGGCCATGAATTCCAGGACGCCACCTTCCTCTGGCCCAGGGCGTTTTCCGACCTCGCCGATGAGTATGAGCGCCGCTACGGCCTCGATCCCGCCCATCTGATGCGCATCGCGCAGATCAATTTCGAGAACGCCAAGCGCAACCCCAACGCCCAGACCCGGCAATGGGCCTTCGGACCCGAGAGCTTCACCCAGGACGACGTCGCCAATCCGGTGGTCGAGGGCCGGACCCGCAAGCAGGACTGCGGCCAGGTCACCGATGGGGCGGCCGTGGTCTTCCTGGCGTCCGACCGCAAGGCGGCCGAGTACGCCGCCCGCCGGGGAATTCCTCTGGACAGCCTCGCCCGGATCAAGGGCTGGGGGCATCGTTCGGCGCCCATCTCCTATGACGCCAAGGTCCGCGCCAGCGCTGACCAGCCCTATGTCTTCCCGCAGGTGCGGCGGGCCATCGAGGATGCGCGGCGCCGGGCTGGCGTCACCGCCCTGGACCAGATCGACGTGGTCGAGACCCACGACTGCTTCACCATCACCGAATACATGGCCATCGATCACCTGGGCCTGACCGCGCCCGGCGAGGCCTGGAAGGCGGTGGAGTCCGGCATGATCGAGATCGGCGGCGCCCTGCCGGTCAATCCCTCCGGGGGCCTGATCGGCCTGGGCCATCCGGTGGGCGCCACCGGGGTGCGTATGGCGCTGGACGCCTGCAAGCAGGTCACCGGCCAGGCCGGCGACTACCAGGTCGAGGGCGCAAAGACCTGTCAGACCCTCAATATCGGCGGCTCGACCACCACCACGGTCAGCCTCGTCGTGGGAACCTGACCGCGCCTCAGCCTTGTGGCCGGCACAGAGGTCGAGTAGCTTGCATAGAAAGACGGACTATTGTCCCTCGGTGAGGGACGGGGGGAACCATGCTTGAGATCGTGACGGTCCTGGGGATCAACGCCCTGGTGGTGCTGGTGCTGTTCATCCTGGCCTGGGCGGCCTGTTGGGCGATGCGCGACCCGACGCCGGTGGACAGCCTCTGGGCGATAGGCATGGGGATCGTGGCCGTCGCGACCTTTATCCAGACGGGCGGCGACACCGAACGGCGCCTCGTCCTGACCCTGATCTGCGCCTTCTGGGCCCTGCGCCTGGGGGGCTATCTCCTGTGGCGCTGGCGCGACCACGGGCCAGACCGGCGCTATGTGCGCATGATGGAGAAAGCCAAGGCTGAGCGCGGTTGGAACTATGGCTACGCCTCGTTCCGCCTGGTCTTCATGCTGCAGATGCCGCTGCTTTGGCTGGTCTGTCTGCCGGTCCAGCTTGGCCAGATCGCCGATGAGCCGGCGAGCCTCGGCGTGATCGGCTATGTCGGGGCCGGGCTCGCCATCTTCGGCATCCTGTTTGAGAGCCTGGGCGATTGGCAGCTCGTTCGCTTCCAGAAGAATCCGGACAATGCGGGAAAGGTCCTCGACACAGGCCTGTGGCGGTATACCCGCCATCCCAACTATTTCGGCGACGCCTGCGTCTGGTGGGGTCTGTGGCTGGTGGCTGCGGAGACGACCCCGGGGCTGTTCGCCATCGTGGGGCCGATCTTCCTCGTCTACACCCTGACCCGCTGGAGCGGCATGCCCACGGTCGAGGGCCGGATGCACCGCCGCAAGCCAGCCTATGAGGACTATGCCCGCCGCACCTCGCCCTTTATCCCCTGGCCGCCCAAGCCCGCCCGTCCCCTGGAAGAGGCCTGAGGGCGGGGACCCAGGCCCGGCGTACCGCGGGTTGACAAGGGGGCGCCATGCTCCAAGGGTCCGGCCGCCCATAACGCCGAGATCCCATGGCTGATTCCAGCTTGAGCCCCCCCGTGGACGCACGTCGTACGACCCAGCTCGTGCAGGCCAATTCCGCCACCCGGGCCCTGAATATTCTCGGCGACCGCTGGACCCTGATGATCCTCTACCTGGCCTTCCAGCGGGTGCGGCGGTTTGAGGATTTTCAGGGACGTATCGGCGTCGCCCGCAGCCTGCTGATCGACCGGCTGCGTCGGCTGACCGGGGTGGGCGTGCTCGAGAAGGTTCAGTACCGCGAGCGCCCGGTCCGGGAGGAGTACCGCCTGACGGAAATGGGGCGTGATCTCTACAGCCTCGCCTTGATGATCATCGCCTGGGAGCAGCACTGGTTCTTTGACCCCACTCATCC
This sequence comes from Phenylobacterium sp., assembly GCF_030679875.1. Taxonomy (GTDB): domain Bacteria; phylum Pseudomonadota; class Alphaproteobacteria; order Caulobacterales; family Caulobacteraceae; genus Phenylobacterium. The sequence goes on from NZ_JAUXSP010000001.1 coordinate 48,156, forward strand.
CGCCCACCAAATCCGCCACACCTGCGGCAAGCCCTTCATGCCGCAGTATCGTTGCGGCTGCTGCAATGAGGTGGTGACGGCGAGGGACGTCTATGTGGTCGATGGGCCCGGCGCCGGGGTGGAGCCGGCCCAGCCGCCCCGGGCGCAGCGGCGGTCCATCGTGCCGGCCGAGGCCCTGAACCTCGGCAATCCGATGCTCGACCGCGCCTTCCAGGTGCTGGGCGACCGCTGGACCTCGCATGTGATCGCCTCGGCCTTCATGGGGCGCAGGCGGTTTGGTGACCTGCAGTCAGCCTTGGGGATCGCGCCGAACATCCTGTCTGACCGGCTCCTGCGGCTGGTCGAGCTCGGGGTGCTGCGCAAGACGCTCTACCAGGACAAGCCCCAGCGCTGGGAATACCGGCTGACCGATCAGGGCCGTGATCTCTATCCGTTGATCGCTGAACTGAATCGCTGGGGCGATCGCTGGCTCGACGGCGGCAGGGGGCCGCCGCTGATCACCTATCACCGTCCCTGCGGCCAACCCCTGAAGGCGAAGATCACCTGCGACCAGTGCGGCGAGCCCGCGGGTCTGGACAGCATCGCCGCCCCGGCCAGCTAGGGCGCCGCGGCCTTGGCGCGCTTGGCCTGGGCGCCGAGGGAGGCGCCAGCGGCGGGATCGAGATATTCATCCAGGCGCACGATCTGGCCATCCCTGGCCTGGACCACCACGCAGGCAGGCATGGCGAAGGGCTCGCCATCGGCCAGGACGCCCTCCAGCACATGCTGCTGCATGAAGCCGTCGGCCAGGATCTCCCGCCGCACGATCCGGTAGCGACGCTCAGGCAGGGCGCGGATCAGCCAAGCCAGGACCCGCAGGTTCTGATCCACCGTCTGCTCGACCTCGTCATTGTTGTGCCAGAGCTTAGCGTCAGGGGCGTAGATGGCGCGCACGGCCTCGACATCGCCGGCCTCCAGCGCGGTGATGAAGCGCTCCGCCAGGGCCTTGTGATCCTCAGGCCTCATGCCGCGGCCACGCCGTTGCGCAGGAAATCCCGGTCAGCCCAGACGCTATGGGTGCCGCTGCAGATCTTGTGGGGCAGGGCGATCCGCACCACCGGCCCGGCCTCGATCTTCTGGGCGTCAATCAGCACGCATTCCGAACCGCCGCCCGCCTCATCGATGATGAAGCTGACCAGATAGCCATCGTCCTCAGCGGTCGCGCCGATGCGGGGCACGAAGGGCGCCTCGCTGGCGTATTGGCCCTCAGGCAGGGTGAAGGACCAGGACTCGCCGGTCTCCAGGTCGTGCTTGACGAAACCGTTGAACAGGAACCAGCCGGGCTTCGTGGTTGTGGAATAGGCGTAGCGATAGGGCTTGCCGGCATAGCGCTGGTTGAACATCCCGAACTCCAGGATGCGGTCATCCAGGTGATGCTCGCGGGTCTCGCCGGTCTTCAGGTTGAAGCGCCAGCGGTGCAGCTTGGGCTTGAAGCTATGCTCGTCCAGATAGGCCATCATATGGGCCATGCCCCGGGGCGCGTCGGGCATGGGCGCCGGGCAGGGGTCTTCCTGGAAGTAGCCGTCCATGACGATTTCGTCGCCGTCCTCATAGGCGTTCAGCCAGTGCAGGACATAGGTGGGGGCAGCCTCGAACCAGCGGATATCGGTCTGGCTGCCATAGCGCGGGATGACGGCGAACCGCGACGGCAGGCCCTCATGCATGCGCACCACATGGATGTTCTGGGTCAGCAGGTCCTGGTCCCAGAACACCGGGAAGTCGTTGAGGATCGAATAGTTGGCCGAAAACGCCATGTCGTGGGGCAGGCGCGGGCCGGACAGGGGCACGGGCGTATAGTGGACCCGCTTGCCGTCCTTATCGACCACCCCGTAGTGCATGAAGGGCGCCTGTTTGGAGTAGTTGAAGAACAACAGCTCGCCGGTGGCCTCATCGACCTTGGTGTGGGCCGAGACCCCGTCCAGCGGCCCCCAGCTGGCCACGCCGCCCTGTTCCAGGGTCTCGGGGTCCAGCCAATAGGCCTCGCCGCACTGGTAGAAGGTCGAGACGATCTTGCCGCCATGGATCACCACATCGGTGCTGGAGGAATCCTTCAGGCTGCCATGGGCGCCGAAGCCTGGGCGCACGGATACGCCTGGACCATCGGCCAGCCCACCCCACAGGGACTGACCCGCCTCCTGTTCGGCCTCGAAGCAGCGGGTGCGCACGAACCGGTTGCGATAGTCGGCCTTGCCGTCCTTGAAGCTGATCATGTGGACCATGCCGTCCCCATCGAAGGGGTGGTAGCGGCCGAGCGGCTGATGGGCCTGGTTCTCGGTGTTGCGCACATAGATCCCGTCGATGTCAGTGGGGATGACGCCTTCCAGGACCTCCAGGCCCTCAGCGTTGACCTCCTCGTGCAGCGGCGTCCAGGCCCCGGTGAGATAGGGGTGGTTGCTCGGCTGCAGCGAGGTCTGGACGGGGGCGAGACGCTCCAACTTCATGACCTGGGCTCCTGATTGAACGCTCCTCTACGGGAGCCAGTCGGAAACCTAGCAGCAAGGTCTTTTTACGCAAGTGACATGGTCCCGGCGCGCTTCACAACTCATCATGACCATGACCGATCGGCATGGCGGTTTGGCTTGAACGCGAGCCCGGCTGTGCTCTGATCGTCCGGCGGGCCGGGCCCCTCTGGCGATCATGGGATCGCGATGTCGGACCGCAGCGGGCGCGCCCGGCTGCGATCAGGGTCATTGAGCTTGTCCCCCACGCTCCCCGGACCCGGTGGCCGACAGCGCGCCTCCCAAGTGTGAGGAGCCCATTGTGAACTACATCCGTATGAACCGGCTGCGCAGCGAACACCGCTGGCTCGACCATGAGGTTCGGCGGGAGGAGCGGCGCGCCCACCCCGATATCGAGCGCATCCGGGAGCTGAAGCGCCGCAAGCTGTCGGTAAAGGACCAGCTGTTCTTCGCCGAGGCGGGCCTCCACCCCGTCCGAGCCTGACGCCCGGCGGCCGGCTGGGTTCTCCAGTTCCCGGCCGGCCGCATCTGGCGTTAGAAGTAGCCGCGACGCTTCTTGGTCTCCAGGGAGCTGCCCTCATCGCGGTCGATCATCCGGCCCTGTCGTTCGGAGCGCGGATCGGCCAGGGTTTCGATGAGGACTTGCGAGATCGTCGTCGCCTCGGATTCCACGGCTCCTGTAACTGGCCAGCAGCCCACGGTTCGGAACCTGACGGTCCGGGTGACCAGTTCCTCGCCGGCGTTGAAAACAAAACGGTCATCGCCCACAACGATCAGCATGTCGTCTCTCATGACCGTCGGTCGCAGGGCGGCGAAGTAGAGCGGCGCGAGCGGCAGGCCCCGCACCAGGACGTAGGTCCAGATGTCGCTCTCGGTCCAGTTGGACAGGGGAAAGACCCGGGCGCTTTGACCTGGCCCCAGGCGGGTGTTGTAGAGGCTCCAGAGTTCGGGCCGCTGCGTCCGGGGTTCCCAGCCATGTCCCGGCTGGCGGATGGAGACGACCCGCTCCTTGGCCCGGGATTTTTCCTCGTCCCGGCGAGCCCCGCCGAAGATGATGTCCGCTGTCAGTTCGTCGAGGGCCGCCTTCAGCGGGTCTGTGCGCATCACATCGGTATAGACGGCCGAGCCGTGGGTGAACGGGCTGACCCCGGCCCGTCGGCCCTCTTCGTTGCGGCGGACCAGGAGCTTGAACCCGTAGGCGGCGGCGAACTGGTCCCGAAAGGTCAGGGTCTCCTTGAACTCGAAGGTGGAGTCGATGTGCAGCAGCGGCGCAGGCGATGGCGACGGATAGAAGGCGGCCGCCGCCAGATGGGCCAGCACGGTTGAGTCCTTGCCCCCTGAGAACAGGATCACCGGTCGCTCGGCGCCGGAGATGGCCTCGCGGAAGATGTGGATCGCCTCAGCTTCCAGACGCGCCAGATGCGGCGGCAGATCCACGGCCGGGGTGGCAGGTGGCGAGGGGGGCGGCATGGGCGCTACTGCCCCTGACCGAGGCTGAAACCGGGCGCCCCGTCGAAGGCGCACAGGTTCTCGGTCTTGATGAAGTCCAGACCCGCATCGGCTGCGCGCAGGGTGAGGGCGGCGATGTCCCGCAGCGGGATGGGCGAGCCGCCGTTCATGAAGCGGCACCGCCAGTGATCGACGCAGAAGGTTTCCGGCAGGCCTTCGGGCCACACCTTGACCCCTCGATTGGTGATCATGCGCAGTTCCAGTGGCCGCTGTTCCAGGGCCTTCAGCCGGGCGGCGAGGGTTTCGACATCCCCTCGCCAGTCGATGAACAGGTCGACGCCCACCGTGGTCTTCTCCACCCTGGGCGCAGGGGCGTGGTTGGAGATCGGGGCGGTGGGCGTCGGCCGCGCCTGGGCCGGCTTCAGCCGTTGCGGGGCGCGTCCAAGCCGATCAATGACGCCATCAGTGAAGGCCTGCGCGCCCACCGCCGTGCGCCCTCGCGCCATGTCGGGCGTACCTAGTCCATCCTCGAGCGCGCAAAGCCAGGCATTATGGATCCGCGCCGCCGCCGCGCCCTGGCCCACATGGTTCAGCATCATCAGTCCGGCCAGCAGCAGGCCCGAGGGGTTGGCGATGTCCTGACCAGCGATGTCAGGGGCTGATCCATGCACAGCTTCGAACATGGCGCAGCGGGCGCCGATGTTGGCCGACGGGGCGAGACCGACCGAACCCGCCACTTGGGCGGCGATGTCGGAGATGATGTCGCCATACAGGTTTGGCGCCAGGATGACGTCGAAGGCCTCTGGGTTGTCCGCGACCCGGGCGGCGCCAATGTCGATGATCATGTGGTCCTGGGCGATGTCGGGATAGTCCTGCCCCACCTCCTCGAAAACCTGGCGGAAGAGACCGTCGGTCAACTTCATGATGTTGTCCTTGGTCATGCAGGTGATCCGCTTGCGCCCCTGGCTGCGAGCGAACTCAAAGGCGTATCGGGCGATCCGCTCGCAACCGGGCCGGCTGACCAGCTTCAGGCACTGGACCACGTCCTGGGTGTGCCGATGCTCGATGCCGGCATAGAGGTCTTCCTCATTCTCCCGGATGATCACCAGATCCATGCCGGGATGCCGTGTCGGGACGAAGGGCGCATAGGCCGCGCAGGGCCGAACATTGGCGAACAGGCCGAGGCTCTTTCGGACTGTCACATTGATGGACTTCACGCCGCCGCCCTGTGGCGTCGTCACTGGCGCCTTGTAGAAAACCCCGGTCCGCCGCAGGCTCTCCCAGCCTTCAGGCGTCATGCCGCTGCTATGGCCCTGGCGCCAGACCGCCTCGCCCAGCTCGATGAGTTCCGGCGCCAGGCGCGCGCCACCGGCCTCCAGAATTCGCAGGCAGGCCTGCATGATCTCCGGGCCGACGCCGTCGCCCAGGGCGACGGTGATGGGGATGGCGGTCTCGTTCATGGCGCGCTCCTCAGCGGGTGAGTTCGACGCCTATGCACTTAGAGGGTCATGACGGGTTCCCGTCCTTGATTGTCTGCATGGTCCTGATGAGGTCCCGCAATCATCGCCCTTCATCGGTGATGGAAGCGCTGGCGCGATCCCACTATGGCGGCGCGCGAAAAAGGATGCCGACGCCCCTGGACGGCGCCCTGGGGGATCGGGTTCACTGACCCTGCTGCGGGCCTCGACGCTGCGCGGCGGGAGGGATCATGGCCAACTGGACCAACTGGTCGGGCAGCGTACGCGCCCAGCCGGCGCAATTTGCGCAACCCAAGACTCTGGAAGACCTGCAGGCCCTTGTGCGTGAGGCCGCCAAGGTCCGGGTGGTCGGCGCCGGGCATTCCTTCACGCCGCTCTGCGAAACCGACGGCCTGCTGCTGAACCTCTCGGAGCTCGAGGGCGAGCTGGTCATCGCCCCGGACCGCAAGACGGTCACTGCGCCCGCCGGCTGGAGCCTGAAGCGCCTGACCAAGGCCATGTGGGACGCAGGCCTCTCCCTGCCCAATCAGGGGGACGTCAATCCCCAGTCCCTGGCTGGGGCCATCGGCACCGGGACCCATGGCACGGGGCGGGACCTGGGCAGCCTGTCGACCCTGGTCCAGGGGGTCCGCGCGGTGATGGCCGACGGGTCGGTGGTGGAGACCAGTCGGACTCAGAATCCCGAGCTCTTCGAGGGGCAGCGTCTGTCGCTCGGTCTGTTCGGGGTGATCACGGCGGCCACCATCGACGTTCTGCCGGCCTACAGGCTGGAGGAGCGGGTGGAGAAGAAGCCCATGGCCTGGGTCTATGAGAATTTCGCCGACCTCGCCCAGCGCCACCGTCACGCGGAGTTCTTCGTCTTCCCCTATGCCGACGAGGCCATCGTCAAGACCCTGCACCCCATCGAGGCGGACGACACCCCCCGGGGGCAGCCCAGCAATGAGGAGGACATCTTCCGCTTCTGCTGTGACATGACGAAGGCCTTCCCCTTCCTGGCCGGCCCCATCCAGCGCTTTGTCACCCGCGCCTCCGGCGACGTGCACAAGGTCGGGCCGGCCTACCGCATCTTCCCCTCGACCCGGAACGTGCGCTTCGAGGAGATGGAGTACGAACTGCCCCGCGAGGCCGGATTGCCGGCCCTGAAGGAGGCTATCGCCTGGATCCGCAAGGGCCGCCGGCCGGTGGCCTTTCCCTTCGAATTCCGCTGGGCGGCGGCCGACGACATCTGGATCAGCCCGTTCAACAAGGGGCCTGGCGCCTCGATCTCCATGCACCAGTACGCGAAGATGCCCTGGCGGGAGGTCTTCGCCGCCGCCGAGCCCATCTTCCGCAGCCATGGGGGCCGCCCCCACTGGGGCAAGCGGCACTTCCTGACGCGGGATGAGGTCGACAGCCTCTATCCTATGGCCGGGCGTTTCCGGGACGTGCGTCGTCAGACCGACCCTGAGGGCAAGTTCCTCAATCCCCACCTCGCCGACCTGTTCAGCTGAAAAAGAGCGCCCCATGTCCGTCCTTTCCGACGACCGCCGCCTGCACGGGCACCTGATGGGCCAGCAAGGCTCCCGCCGCGCGCTCAACACCCCCGTGCTGGTGCTGGACGTGGATGTCCTGGACCGCAACATCGCCGCCATGGCCGAGCTGGCGGCGGGGGCCGGTGTTCGCCTGCGGCCTCACGCCAAGACGCACAAGAGCGTCGACATCGCCCGGCGACAGGTCGCCGCCGGGGCCTTCGGGCTCTGCTGCGCCAAGCTGGGCGAGGCTGAGGCCCTGGCGGCCGGGGACATCGAGAACCTGCACATCACCTCGCCGGTGGTCTCGGCCCCGGCCATCGCCCGGCTGATCGCGCTGAACGTCCGCAGCCCGGGCCTTTCGGTTGTGGCCGACCATCCCGACAATGTAGCCGCCCTGGCGGCGGCGGCCTCGCCCGAGGCGCCGCTGCAGGTTTATGTCGACATCGATCCGGGTATCCGCCGCACCGGGGTGGCCTCAGATGAGGCCGCCGTAGCGCTCGCCCGCCAGATCGCCGCTGCGCCCAGCCTGTCCTATGGCGGCGTGCAGAAGTACTGCGGCCGCGAACAGCACATCGAGGACTACGGCGCCCGCCGCGAGGCGATCGCCGCCCAGACCGAGACCCTGAAGGTCACGATCGCGGCCCTGACCGACGCCGGTCTGCCGCCGCCGGTGGTCACGGGTTGCGGCACCGGCACCCACCGCATCGACCTGGAGCTCGGCGTCTTCACCGAGTGGCAGGTCGGCTCCTACGTCTTCATGGACGACCAGTACCTGGCCTGCGCCATCACCGAGGCGGGCGCCTCGCCCTATGTGCGCAGCCTGTTCGTCGACGCCCGGGTGGTCAGCGCCAACCATAGCGCCCTGGTCACCGTCGACGCCGGTTTCAAGGCCTTTTCCACCGACGCGGCCCCGCCCCAGGTGGTGGCCGGAGCGCCGGACGGGGCGAAGTTCGCCTTCATGGGGGACGAGCAGGGGGCGGTGATCTCACCTGGGATCGGCGAGGGCCTCACCATCTCCGACCTCATCACCCTGGCGGTCCCCCACTGCGATCCCACGGTGAACCTCTATGACAGCTACCATGTGGTCCAGGGCGACACCCTGGTGGACATCTGGCCCGTCAGCGCCCGGGGCCGCAGCCGCTAGAGCGCGCGGTCTGAAACTGGGCCTTGGCGGGACGGGGTGGTGGCGCTTTCAGGAGACGGCCATGAAGATCCGGACGGCTGCAGTCATTGATGTCGAAGCCTGCGTTCAGCTGGCTGAGTCGCGTCGGGCGCTCTATGAGACTTTCGAACCCCGCTTCTGGCGGCGCGCCGAGAATGCCGCAGAGATGAGCCGCCTTTGGTTCACCCATCTGTTTGCCAAGGCCGACGTCCTGGCGCTGGTGGCCGAGAGGGATGGCCAGGTGAGGGGCTTTCTCGTCGCCCAGCCGACGCCATCCCCGCCAGTCTACGACCCCGGTGGTCGGACGGCCTTGATCGATGATTTTGTCGTGGAGCCGGCCGATTGGCAGACGGCCGGAGTGGCGCTGTTGGCGGACGCACGGGACAGGCTGCGGGCCGATGGCTATGCCCAGATCGTTGTGGTGGGCGCGCGGCTGGATGCGGAAAAGACCCGTCTCCTGCAGGCGAGCGACCTGTCCCTGGCCTCGACCTGGTGGACAGCGGCGGTCTAAGCGGTTCGCCATAGAGGCCGGACGAGCGTGACTCTATGGTAGGGCCCATGACCCGCCCGCACATTCTCTACGGCCTGCCCCATTCGCTCTATACAGGTCCCGCCCGGGCCTATCTGCGCAAGCAGGGCCTGGCGTTCGTGGAACGCTCGCCGCGCGATCCGGAGTTCGCCGGCCAGGTCATGCCGGCCATCGGGCGTTCGATCATTCCGGTGCTGACGACGCCCAGCGGCGAGATCATCCAGGACAGCATCGACATCATCGACCATGTGGAGCGGGCGGGAGCCAGGCTCAGCGCCTATCCGGACACGCCGCGGCAGACCTTCCTGGCGCACCTCTTCCAGCTGTTCGGCTCGCAGGGTCTGCTCCGGGCGGCGATGCACTATCGCTGGACCTACTACGACCAGCAGGCGGCTTTTCTCGATCACGCCTTCGCCGCCGGGGCGCCGGCCGGCGCCGCCCAGAATGTCATGCGCCGGATGCAGAGCTACCTGCCCGGGCTTGGCGTGCGCGACGAGACCATTCCGCTGATCGAGCGCGGCTACGGCGACCTGCTGGCGGCGCTGGACGCCCACCTCTCGGTCCATCCCTATCTGTTGGGGGGCCGACCGAGCCTTGGAGACTATGGCCTGTTCGGGCCGCTTTTCGCCCATCTGGGCCGCGATCCGGTCCCCTCCGACATCATGAAGCGACAGGCGCCGGCGGTCTTCCGCTGGATCGAGCGGCTGCACGCGCCTGACCTCGACATTCCCGACATGCCGGACGCCAACGGCTGGATCGCCCAGGACGGGGTTCCTGCGACCCTGGAGGCCCTGGTGGCGGAGATGGGCGCCGAGATGGGGGCGGAACTGGCCGACAAGCTCGCCTGGCTGGAGGACCACTTCAACCAGCTGGCGCCAGCCGACGGTGAGCCAGTGAGCGCAAAGCCGCATCAGCGTACTCTCGGGGTCGCCCCCAGCCGCTATCGTGGCGTTCCCGATCAGGTCGGGGTGCAGCCCTATCTGCTCTACATGGTTCAGAGGACGGAAGCCGCGCTGAACGCCCTGGCTGGCGCGGACCGGGCCTGGGCCGACGGTCTGCTGGCCAGCTCAGGTCTTGGAGCGCTGGGGCAGCCCAGGCAAGCCCGGGTGGAGCGGCGCCATCACATCGAGGTCTGGGCGCGGCCCTGACCTGGGGCTCGTTCTAACGGCCCATCCAGGGCTTGGACTTGGACGAGGACTGGTGGGCGGCGGCCTGCTCACGCTGGAAGCGTCCGCCCCGGGGCGGCTTCGGCTTGGCGTCCTGGGCGGCCTTCTTCAGCCGCAGGGCGCGCTGGATGGAGGTTTCGCCGTCAGGGCCGTCATCGGCGGGGGAGTCGCTCATTTTTTGGGTCCGGCATCGAGGTCTGGTCGGGCGGCGAGGAAGGCGGCCTTTTCGGCGGCGGTCAGCACCTTGCCGGGCTTCTGGCGCGACACCCGCGGCTTGGGCGGCGCATAGACGTCCATGGGCGGCGCCGCGGGCTTCAGGTCGGACAGTCTCTTGGGCGGCGGCTTCATGGGGCGTCGTGGCGTGAAGGACCCCCGATTCCAGGGCCGTCCTACCTATGACACATCAGGCGCCGGGCGTCCGCCTGCGCATGTTGAGCAGATAGACCGCAATGACGCCGGTCGCCACCAGACCGATCAGCAGGGTAGAGATGGCGTTGATCTCCGGGCTCACCCCCAGCCGCACGGCGCTGTAGATGCGGATGGGCAGGGTGGTGGCGCCAGGCCCCGAGGTGAAGCTGGCGATCACCAGATCATCCAGCGAGAGGGTGAAGGCCAGCATCCAGGCCGCAGCCACGGCCGGGGCGATATTGGGCAGCGTCACCAGGGCGAACGCCTTCCAGGGCGGGGCGCCCAGGTCCCGGGCGGCTTCCTCCAGGGCCTCGTCGAAAGACACCAGACGGGCCTTGACCACCACGGTGGCGTAGCAGAGGGTCAGCGTCGTGTGGGCGATCATCACCGTCCAGAAGCCGCGAGCCACGCCCACGGAGACGAACAGCAGCAGCAGGGACAGGCCCAGGATCACCTCAGGCATGACCAGCGGCGCATAGGTCATGCTGGAAAACAGAGTCCGCCCCCGGAAGCGGCCGGCCCGCACCAGTCCGAGCGCCGCCAGCGTCCCCAGAATGGTGGCCAGGGTCGCCGAGACAAAGGCCACGCGGAGAGTCACCCAGGCTGCGGCCAGCAGTTGCTCGTTCTGGAACAGGCTGACGTACCAGCGGGTCGAGAAGCCACCCCATACCGTCACCAGGCGGCTCTCGTTGAACGAATAGATCACCAACAGGACGATCGGCAGGTAGAGGAATCCCATGCCGAGCACGATGGCGGCGATGTTGAAGGCGCTGGGGCCCCGCCGCATCAGCGCTGCTCCATGATCTTGGTCTGCTGGCGCTGGAACAGGACGATGGGGATCACCAGAGTGGCCAGCAGGACGATGGCCACGGCGCTGGCGGCCGGCCAGTCGCGGTTGGAGAAGAACTCCGTCCAGATGGTCTTGCCGAGCATCAGGGTGCCAGACCCGCCCAGCAGATCTGGAATGACGAACTCGCCGACCATGGGGATGAAGCAGAGCAGGGCCCCGGCCGCCACCCCGGGCAGGGAGAGGGGGAAGGTCACCCGCCAGAAGCTTTGAAACGGCGTGCAGCCCAGGTCGGCGGCGGCTTCCAGAAGGCCGGCCTCCTGGCGCTCCAGCACCGCATAGAGCGGCAGCACCATGAAGGGCAGGTAGGCGTAGACCAGACCGATATAGACCGCCGTGTCGGTGTTCAGGATGTCGACCGGCGGCAGGCCGATCTGCGCCAGCGCCATGTTCAACAAGCCGGCCGGTTTCAGAATGGCGATCCAGGCGTAGACCCTGATGAGAAAGCTCGTCCAGAAGGGCAGGATCACCGCCATCAAGAGCGCTTGGCGGACGCTCGGCCGACACTTGGCCATGCCATAGGCCAGCGGATAGCCCACCAGCAGCAGGATCACGGTGGCCACGGCGGCGAACTTCAGGCTGGAGAGGTAGGCCGCCAGATAGAGCCCGTCCTGGCCCATTCGGGCATAGGCCTCGAAATCCAGCGCGCGGACGAAATCGATCAGGCCCGGCAGACCTGCGCTCCAGTCCAGCCGTGGCGCATAGGGCGGAATGGCCAGGACGACGTCCGAGAGGGACAGCTTGGCCACCAGCAGGAACGGTACGAGGAAGAAGACCGCCAGCCACAGGAACGGGGCATAGGCCGCCCGCGCCTCGGAGCTCGGTTGACCCCGAGGTCGTCCCAGACCCTTCCAGGGGCGGCGCGGGCGCGGGGCGCCCGTCACGCTCATCGGGTCAGGACCAAGGCGGAATCCGGCGCGAAGGTCAGCCAGACCCTGTCGTCCCAGTCGACCGGCCGGTCCACGACGCGGCTGGCGTTGGCCCGCGCCGCCCGGATGGTCCGTCCGCCGGGCAACTCCACCAGATAGGTGGTCCAGTCCCCCAGATAGCCGATGTCGGCGACCACCCCCTCCAGCCGGTTGGGGCCGGGCGGCGGGGGATCAAGGTGAACCCGCATCTTCTCCGGGCGCACGGCCAGCCAGGCGGTGGAGCCGGCTGGGACCTCGTCGTCCTCGATGGCCTCCAGGCCGTCGGGCGCCTCGGGGCTCATCAGGCGGATGATGTCGCCGTCGTCCTCTGTCACCCGGGCCTCGAACAGGTTCACGTCACCGATGAAGTCGGCCACGTAGCGGGAATTGGGCGCTTCATAGACCTCGGCCGGGCGGCCGATCTGGGCCAGCTGGCCGGCCCGCATCACAGCGATGCGGTCGGCGGTGATCATCGCCTCTTCCTGGTCATGGGTGACGATCAGGAAGGTCATGCCCAGGCGCTGCTGCAGGGCCATCAGCTCGAACTGGGTCTCCTCGCGCAGCTTGCGATCCAGGGCCCCCAGGGGCTCGTCCAGCAGCAGCATTCGAGGTTTGGGCGCGATGGCCCGGGCCAGGGCCACCCGCTGCTTCTGGCCGCCCGACAGCTGGTCGGGCTTGCGGTGGGCCAGCCCCCCGAGCCGCACCAGGGCCAGCATCTCGTCCACCCGGGCGGCGACCTCGTCCCTGGGCTTCTTCTGCTGGCGCAGGCCAAAGGCGATATTCTGGGCCACGGTCAGGTGCGGGAAGAGGGCGTAGGACTGGAACATCATGTTCACCGGCCGCAGGTGCGGCGGCCGCCCGGCCAGGTCCTCGCCGGCCAGGGTGATGCGGCCAAGGTCGGGGGTCTCGAACCCGGCCAGCATCCGCATCAGGGTCGACTTGCCGCAGCCCGAGGGTCCGAGCAGGGCGAAGAACTCCCCCTCATAGATGTCCAGGGACACCGCATCGACGGCGGTCTCGCCGCCGAAGCGCTTGGTCACCTGGTCGAAGCGCACCAGGGGCTTGGCCGAGGGATCCGCCCAGGGGGCGAAGCTCGAACGCACCGCCCCGATGTTCAAACGCGTCTTGGCGTTCACGAAAGGTCGAGCTCAGAGATCGTCGCGCCGCAGGTCATTGGCCCGTCTGGACCCGGGTCCAAAGACGGTTCACCTCGCGGACCAGGTCCTGGCCCTTGGACGTGGTGACGAACAGGCGGCTCATCACCTCGTCGCTGGGATAGATGCGGGGATCGTCGCGAACCTCCGGGTCGACCAGGGCGGTGGCCGGTTCGTTGGCGTTGGCGTAGGCGGTGTAGTTGGACGCCGTGGCGATCACGTCGGGCCGCAGCATGAAGTCCAGGAAGGCATAGGCCGCGTCCGGGTTGGGCGCGTCGACCGGAATGGCGAAGACGTCGAACCAGACCTGGCTGCCTTCGCTGGGGATCACATAGTCCACCTCGACCCCGGCGCCGGCCTCTTCGGCCCGGTCGGCGGCCTGGAAGATGTCGCCGGAGTAGCCGATGGCGACGCAGATATCGCCATTGGCCAGACCGTTGACGTATTCCGAGGAGTGGAACTTCCGCACATGGGGCCGCACGGCCATCAGCATCTGCGTGGCGGCCTCATAGTCGGCCACCACCGTCGAATTGGGATCCTTGCCCACATAGTTCAGGGCGACGGCGTACATGTCTTCCGAGGCGTCCAGGAAATGAACGCCGCAGTCGGCCAACTTGGCGATGTTTTCCGGCTTGAAGAGCACGTCCCAGGAATCGATGGTCACCCCAGGCAGGCGCTCGGCCACCTTTTCGACGTTGAAGCCGATGCCGATGGTCCCCCACATATAGGGGACGGTGTAGCGGCCGCCCGGATCGAAGGGCTCCATATAGGCCATGATGCGCGGTGACAGATTGCCGATGTTGCTCAGCTTGGACTTGTCGAGCTCGGCGATGGCTCCGGCCTGGATGTAGCGCGGGATGTTGTGGTTGGACGGCGTGACCACGTCATAACCGGTGCCGCCCTGGAGCATCTTGGTCTCCAGCACCTCGTTGGAATCGAAGGTGTCATAGACGATCTTGACGCCCGTATCGCTGGTGAAGGCCTCCAGCAGCTGGGGGTCGATATAGTCCGACCAGTTGTAGATCCGCACCGTGTCGTTGGCGCTCTGTCCCTGGCCACAGGCGCCCAGACCCAGCAGGGCCGCCACGCTGGCGACCGCCAGCCCCGTCTTCATACCCCAAGCCCGCATCACGCTCTCCCTCAGCAGCCCTGCTTCTGCTTATAAGGCCGATGGCGCGGGGGTTAAGACCCCAATCGGCGTCGAACCCATGGGAGATCTCCGATGCCCCCCAGCCTGGCGCCAGGACTGGCGCCCTTGATGGCCTTCGCCGCCCCGGTGGTCCTGCTGGTCTTTTCCAATATTTTCATGACCTTCGCCTGGTACGGCCATCTGAAGGTTGAGCATCGACCCCTGTGGATCATCATCCTGGTGAGCTGGGGAATCGCCTTCTTTGAGTACTGCCTGGCTGTGCCGGCCAACCGGATCGGACGGGACGTCTATTCTCCCGCCGAGTTGAAGACGATGCAGGAGGTGATCACCCTGGCGGTCTTCGCCGTCTTCTCTGTGATGTATCTGGGGGAGCGATTCACCTGGAACCACGCCGTAGGCTTTGGCCTGATCGCGGCCGGCGCCCTCTTTATCTTCAAGGGGCCGATCCGCGTCTGAGCGGCCCCTGAATGGTGACGGCTTTTGGCAAGCCGGACGCGGCGCCATATAAGCCCGCCCTCACGACCCTCTCATACGAGCGCGCAGACCCATGTCCCGCATCCTGATCACCTCGGCCTTGCCCTATATCAACGGGATCAAGCACCTGGGAACGCTCGCGGGCTCCATGCTGCCGGCGGACGTCTATGCCCGTTTCCAGCGGTCCCGGGGCCGTGAGACGCTCTACATCTGCGCCACCGACGAACACGGAACGCCCACCGAACTGGCGGCGGCCGAAGCCGGCGTCGATCCCGCCGCCTTCTGCGCGGCGCAGCATGCGGTCCAAGCCGAACTGGGCGCGAAGTTCGGCCTGTCGTGGGATCATTTCGGCCGCTCGTCCTCGTCGCAGAACCGCCAGCTGACCCAAAGCTTCGCCCAGACCCTGTGGGAGGCCGGCCTGATCGAGGAAAAGGTCACCCAGCAGGTCTATTCCAACGCCGACAAGCGCTTCCTGCCCGACCGCTACGTGATCGGGACCTGTCCCCACTGCGGCTATACCGCCGCCCGGGGCGACCAGTGCGAGAACTGCACTCGCGTGCTCGACCCCGCCGACCTGATCGCCCCGCGCTCGGCGGTCTCCGGCTCGGACGACATTGAGATCCGGCCCTCCAAACACCTCTTCCTCCGCCAGAGCCTGTTCGCCGACAAGCTGCGGTCCTGGATCGACGGCAAGAAGGGCGACTGGCCGCTGCTGGTCACCTCCATCGCGCTCAAATGGCTGGACGAAGGCCTGCAGGATCGGGGGATCACCCGTGACCTGGAATGGGGCGTTCCGGTCAACGCCGCTGACTGGGGCCCCAACCCCGATGGCGACAAGCCTGACGTGGAAGGACTGGCGGGCAAGGTCTTCTACGTCTGGTTCGACGCCCCTATCGAGTACATCGGCGCCACCTGGGAATGGGCCGACGCCAAGGCCGCAGCCGAGGGCCGAGGCCAGGCTGCCGAGGCCGACTGGGAGCGCTGGTGGCGTGAGCCGCTGGCGGACGACGTCACCTATGTGGAGTTCATGGGCAAGGATAACGTGCCCTTCCACACGGTGGGCTTTCCCTGCACCCTGATCGGAGCCAACGAGCAGCTGGGCCCCGACGGCGCCTGGCGGGCGGTGAACAATGCGCCCTGGAAGCTGGTGGACCGGCTCAAGGGCTTTAACTGGCTCGACTATTACGGCGGCCGCTTCTCGACCTCGCAGAACCGGGGCGTCTTCATGGATCAGGCCCTGGAGCTTCTGGCGCCGGACTACTGGCGCTGGTGGATCATCGCCAATGCGCCGGAGGGCTCCGACGCCAGCTTCGTCTGGGAGCAGTTCCAGGCCCAGGTGAACGCTGATCTCGCCGACGTGCTTGGCAACTTCGTAAACCGCATCCTGAAGTTCACAGAGACCCGCTTTGACGGCGTCGTGCCTGAGGGCGGCGAGCCGGGCGAGCTTGAGATCAAGCTGGCCGCCGACGTCTCCGCCAAGCTCGCCGAGCTGACCGAACTGATGGAAGCCATCGAGATGCGCAAGTCGGCCCAGGCGCTCCGTCAGCTCTGGGTTCTGGGCAACCAGTACCTGACCGAGGCCGCGCCCTGGACCGCCATCAAGACCGATCGGGACCGCGCCGCCGTGGCCGTGCGGACGGGCCTGAACCTGGTGGCCCTGTTTGCGAAGGTGTCGGAGCCCTTCATCCCGTTCGCCGCCGAGAAGATCGCCGGCGGCGTGGGCGAGGCCTTCCCGGGCCGTTGGCCGGGAGGGGAGGGCGCCAAGCTCCTGAACCTGCTGGCGCCTGGGACCAAGGTCGCCGCCCCCGACGTGCTGTTCCGCAAGATCGAGGACGCCCAGGTCGCCGAGTGGCGTGAGCGGTTCGGGGGCGAGGTCGAACCGGCCTAGTTCAGGGCTGCCTGTTCAGCCAGTCGATGAGGCCGACGGCGGCCGCACGGCCGGTGGCGAAGCTCGCCTGCAGCAGGTAGCCGCCGGTCGGCGCCTCCCAGTTGAGCATCTCGCCGGCGGCGAAGACGCCCGGTCGCGCCTTGACCATCAGGCGCTCATCCAGGCCCTCGAACTTGAGCCCGCCAGCGCTGGATATGGCCCGCTCCAGGCCCGCCGTTCCGGTGACGGTGACGGGCAGGGCCTTGATCGCCTGGGCGAGGCCCACCGGACTGCGGGGCAGATCGGCGCCGAACGCCTCTCGCAGCAGTCCGATCTCCACGGGCGACAGTTTCAGCATCTTGCGCAAGCGGTTGGACAGGCTGTCGCCCGCCCGCCCGCCGATGAGGCGCGAGGTCAGGTCGCCCCGGCGCATGTCCGGCCGCAGGTCGATGAAGAGCTGGGCCTGACCGGCGCTGGCCAAGGTGCGGCGAAACTCGCCTGAAAGCGCGTAGACGCCGCCGCCCTCGAGGCCATAGGCGGCCACCATCGCTTCGCCGCGGACGGTCTGCTCGCCAAGGGTGAGCGCGACGGCCTTGAGCGGCGCGCCGGCGAAACGTTCGGAAAAAGCGGGGCTCCACTTGGCCAGAACCCCCATATTGGCCGGCGCGAAGGGCGCCAGCGGCGCGCCAGCCTCGCCGAGCGTGACTGCCCAGGCTCCGTTGGCCCCGAGCCTTGGCCAGCTGGCCCCGCCGAGCGCCAGCACCGTGGCGGCGGGCCTAGCCTCCACCTCGCCTGCGGGGGTGGCGAACCTCAGGGCGCCATCGGCGCTCCAGCCAGTCCAGTCGTGGCGCAGGTGAAAGCGCACGCCTGCGGCGTCCAGCCGACCGAGCCAGGCCCGCAGCAGCGGCGAGGCCTTCAGGGCGCGGGGGAAGATCCGGCCGCTGGAGCCGACAAAAGTCTCCTGGCCAAGCCCTTCGGCCCAGGCCCGGAGCTCGTCCGGCGTGAAGGCGTCAAGCTGGGCTGAGAGGGACTCGCCCGCCGGGCCATAGCGGGTCTTGAACGCCGCGAGCGGCTCCGAATGGGTCAGGTTCAGCCCACCCCGTCCGGCCATCAGGAAACGTCGCCCAAGGCTTGGCATCCGCTCGTAGACGGAGACAGAGAGGCCTGCGCCCGCCAGGGTCTCGGCGGCCATCAGCCCGGCTGGACCACCGCCGATGACGGCGACGTCCAGCGCTTGGGGGTCGTCCATGTCTAGAACCAGTTCAGATCTGCGCGGGTCCCACCCACCTCGACGCCTTTGAGGCGTCCACGGCCGTCCTGGCCGATGGAGACGATGGCGAAGGCCGGTGGGGCTTGCGCCTCACCCTGGCGCCTCAGGTCCGCCTCCAGGGCTTCGGCCTGTGTCTGGTCGGCATAGAAGCGGTCCACCCCAATGTCGAGGCTGATGAAGGTCTCTTGTGGCCGTTCGCCGTCCGGTGGGCCATCCTCGCCGGGCTCCCGGGGGGGCGTGGTGAAGGCCTGTCGGCAGCTGGCCTGGCCCCGCACGGTCAGCGGGCCATGTCGCAGGGCCTCAGCCCGGGTGGCGCCGGCGCCAGACACCGTGTGGACATTGTCTGGACCCGGCGACAGAGCGACCCAGCTGTCATCGTGACCGTAGTGCGCCTCCAGGTCCGGCGGGCAGTCTGATCCGTCAGGCAAGCGCTCCACAAGCTGCAGGGCCGCATAGTGGCCGCTGAGCAGGCTGCGGGGATCGACCGCCTCCATGGCCAGCCGAACCTCCTGGCCGCTGGCCCGGGCGCGGTCTTCGCGCACCAGCAGACCCACGAGGGCCAATACGAGCAGAGCGGCGACGACGCCGATCCGCAGCGCCAGCCCCTTTGGCCCCGAAGCCTCGGTCATCCGGGTCATGGCCTTGCCCTCCCGCGTCGAAGCAGGCCCCCGGCGGCCAGCGCCAGGACGGCGCATCCGGCGAAGACGCCCGCTGCGGTCATCAGGCCGAGCCCCAGGTCCATCAGGATCGCGCTGACCGCGGCGATGGCCGACAGGACGCCAGCCGCGGTCACGCCGCCGGCCCGGTCATGCAGGCCAAGGGCGACTATACCGCCTGAGGCGATCAGCCAGGCCAGGCGATGGAGCAGGCCAAAGGTCTCGCTGGACAGCCCTGCGGCGGCGAAGGCCACGAGGGCGCCCATGGCCATCCAGGCATAGATGACGCCGGCCCCCCGCCTGTCCTGTTCGCTGGCCCACCGGGCGGCCCCGCCGGCGATGGCGAAGGCCGCCGTCAAGGCGAGATAGGCTTGTGGCTGGACGTCTGGGGCGGCGAACAGCCAGCCCAGCACCATGGCCGGCCCCGCAAGGTGGGCGAGGCTGCGGCTGGACCAGGCGATCGCCAGCAGCACCCCCGCCGGGGCGGCGATGGCCAGCCAGCGCAGTTGCAGGCCAAACAGGCCCTCGGGACCGGCGAAGTCGCCCAGGGCGATCAGGGCGACGGCGGCGATGGCTGCGGCGTTGGACCGCCCGGCCAGGGCCAGCAGGGCCGCGGCCAGGCCCGCCCCGCGCAGGGCCGCCTGTGGGTCGCCGGCGAGGTCGAAAATCTGGCCCGTCAGGCCGATGGCGCCGGCATAGATCAGGGCGGCGACGCCCAGCAGGACGTCGCGCACCAGGGGCCGACCCTTCAGAGCCGCCCAGGCGGCGCCGGCGCAGGTGGCTGCGAAGACGGTCAGGATGAGGGCGAACCGCGCCAGTCGAGGAATGACGTCCCAGTTGGCCGCGACAAAGGCGATGGCCGCGAGGCCGGCCAGCACAGCGCCCATCACCGCCAGGGCGACGCCGGCGTCGATGCGGCGAGCCTCGGCTATGCTGTCGAGAATGGGCTGCCGGGATTCGGCGGCCACCAGACCCTGGTCGATCCAGCGGTCCAGGTCTTCGCTCAGCCGCGCCTTGTAGGCCGCCATCTTTGCGCTCCCATATCGGGCGAGCCGGGACTGGAAGGTCCGCGCCCTGGACCGTGGTCTAGTGGAGGCGGTGTTCGGCCGCCTCTTCCTGCGAAATGTCCAGGAAGCCGGGCATGACGGCGTTGTAGGAGTCCGTCCGGTCCAGCTTCACCACCGCGTTGCGGTGGCCTTCCCAGACCATGGACAGGGCCACGTACAGCACGACGACCAGACCGATATAGCCGATCCACCGGTACCTGTGCAGCAGGCTGGCGATGTAGGTGGCGGCCACGCCCATCAGGGCGATGGACAGAATAAGGCCAAAGACCATGATTCCCGGGTGCTCCCGGGCCGCGCCGGCCACGGCCAGCACATTGTCCAGGGACATGGACAGGTCGGCGATCAGGATCTGGATGAAGGCGGCGCGGAAGCTCTTGACCGGCCGGGGGCTCGGATGCGTCGTCGGATCGCCATCGAGCACGGCCTCGGCGTCGGCCTCGTCGATCACGGCCTGCTCGCGCAGCTCCTTCCACATCTTCCAGCAGACCCACATCAGCAGCAGGCCGCCCGCGAACAGCAGACCGATGATGCCCAGGAGCTGGGTGGTGATCAGCGCGAAGCCAATTCGCATGACCACCGCGGCGATCAGGCCATAGAGGATCGCCTTTTTCCGCTGCTCGGCCGGCAGGGCGCCGGCGGCGAGGCCCACGGCCACGGCGTTGTCACCAGCCAGGACGAGGTCGATCAGGAGGACCTGAAAGAGGGCGGTGAGGGCAGGGCCGTGTTCGGCGATCAGGGACTCAAACATGATCGCCTCAATGCGACAGGCTCAGGGTCGCCGCAACGCCTATTGTTACGGACGGTGAATTCGGGCTGAGCTGGCGCTGATCAGGCCGGTTCGTGCTCGGGCTCGGCCGCCTTGGCCTCGCTGTGGTTTTCCTCGTCCTTCTTGCCCTGATGATGGGCGAAGGCCGTGGCCGCCACGGCGCCGGCCGCCGCCGCAGCAAGGGGCGCGGCGAGGCCAGGACCCCGGTCGCGCTCGGGCTCGTCGGCATGAGACGAGGCGTCCGAACCGTAGCCGAAGGTCTGGAAACGGCGCCGGCGCTTGGCCTCCCGACGCTTGGTCGCGGCGTTGCGCGCGATGGCCGCCAGGATCAGAACCCCGGCGAGGACCGCTAGGGCCAGCAGAATGGTGCGAGTGGACACGCCTTGGCCATCAATGGCCGCGCCAGCATCCGAGGCGGCTGTCCGGGCGGCATCCGCGGCCTCAGACGCCCTTTCGGCGGCGACCTCGGCGTCGGGAACGGCGACATTGCGATCCCAGAACTTGAAGCGCTCAAGGAAGCTGAACATGCCGCCGCTTTTGGGCGACTCGGCCGCAACCTCGGATTCGGCGGCCATTTCGGCGCCCGGAGCGGCCACTTCGGCATCAGAAGTAGCGCCATCGCGGTCCCAGAACTTGAAGCGCTCGAGGAAGCTGAACATGCCGCCACGCTCAGACGTTTCAGTCTCAGCTTCCGCCGCAACGGCAGGGGCGGTGGCAGGGGCGGTCGGAGCCTTGGCCACGGGGGCGGCGGGAGCCGGAGCCGCCTGGGCAGGCGCAGCCTTCGCGGCGGGCGCAGCGATTGCCGGGGCCCTGGGCGCTGCGGCGACCGGCGCCGGGGTCCGGAGGGGCGTCGGGGCCACCCGGGCGTCAGAGCTGTAAGCCCGACGGGCCGGGGCCGCAGCGCGAACCTGACGTTCCCCATAGACGAGCCGGCGTTCCTCGGGACTCATGTCCTCGGGATTGGCGATCGGCCGCATGGTGGTGACCAGGACCCCGTCGGCGCGGCGGAAGCTGACCACACCGGGATGGCGGGCGGAGGCCGCGGGCAGGGCCTGGCCCTCATGAACCTCCACGGGGGGGCCGCCCATCAGGCCAGAGCCGTCGTGCGGCGCGCCGGGCGCGGCGCCCATCAGCGGGGGCGGGGGCGGGGCTTCAGCGTAATAGTCGCTTCCCTGGGCGCTGGGGCCAGACGGCGCGCTGCAGCCGGCCGCCGCCAGAAGCCCGGCGGTCGCCGCCAGCCCCAAGGTTTGCTTCAAGGTCCTGATCGCCATGGGACGTCCCCCGTACCCGTGTTGATGCCTGCGCGCACAGCGCCGTCGGAAGGTTAATCAAGAAATCACGACGTGGCCGTGAAATCAAAGCCGTGAATCGGCTGAGGGGAAACCACTTCCCCTCAGGGGCGAGGTCTAGAGGCCTCATAAAGGGCGATGGCGCCCGCCGCCGAGACGTTCAAACTCTCAAAGCCCCCGGGCATGGGAATCTTGGCCAGGACATCGCAATGCTCGGCCACCAGCCGGCGAAGACCCGATCCCTCCGAGCCCATCACCAGGACTGTCGCTGATCCATCCAGGGCGGTTTCCAGGGTCGCCTCGGCCTCGCCGTCCAGCCCCACCGCCCGCCAGCCCATGTCGGCCAGCTGGTCCAGCGCCCGTGAAAGATTGACCACCCGGGCCACGGGGATCTTGTCCACCGCGCCCACGGCGGCCTTGGCCAGGGCGCCTGTGAGCTGCGGCGCATTGCGATCCTGCAGGATCACCCCCACGCAGCCGAAGGCGGCGGCCGACCGGAGCAGGGCGCCGACATTCTGCGGATCGGTGACCTGGTCGAGCATCAGCAGGACAGCGCCCTTGTCCGGGGCGAAGGTCTCCAGATCGACCGGGGGCAACTCCCCGGGGCGCAGGGCGACACCCTGGTGCACGGCGCCCGGCAACAGATTGGCCAGCCGCTGCGAATCGACCGTCTCAACGACCAGCCCGGGGAAGCGCCGGGTGAGCTCTGCGGCCCGTTCGGCGGTGGCGAGGATTCGCTCAGGGGGTTCGCGCTCGGCGTTCTCCAGGGCCGCCAGCACGGCGTGCCAGCCCCAGAACCAGGCTGCGGAAGGGCCCTCAGGCCTTGTGACAGAAGGGGTTTCTCGCCCACTTCGACGCTTGTTTCGGGGCGCGTTGCGTTCCCGGATCGACGACACTATAAGACGCGCTCCATTTTGAGGCCGGGACAGGTCTCCGCCCGTTCCGGGGATGTTGGCGATGCTTCTAGCAGAGGCCGCAACTCGGAGCGGAGGTAATTTGTTCAGGGCTCAGGATGGTTCCGAGCGCGCGGGGGAATGTCCCGAGTGGCAAAGGGGGCGGACTGTAAATCCGCTGGCGTACGCCTTCGTAGGTTCGAGTCCTACTTCCCCCACCACGCCTCGGTTCGAAAAGGAGTATTGCGGCATCCCCGCAGCCTCGGCGCGGGTATAGCACAATGGTAGTGCAGCAGCCTTCCAAGCTGAGGATGCGGGTTCGATTCCCGCTACCCGCTCCAATATCCCGTTCTTCACCCCTACGCCCCCGGGCGCATCGCCGGCAGGACCCTGATGGCCAAAGAGAAATTCCAACGCAATAAGCCGCATTGCAACATCGGCACGATTGGTCACGTTGACCATGGGAAGACGACGCTGACGGCGGCGATCACGATGACGCTGGCGAAGTCCGGCGGTGCGACGGCGAAGAAGTAC
>NZ_JAUXSP010000029.1 GCF_030679875.1 Phenylobacterium sp.
GGCCTGGGCGCTCGCATAGGACAACGGAAGCCCCGTGCCCTTAGCCACCGAAAGCGCGTGGGCGAACATCGCCCGCTCCATCCGGTCGGCCGGCTGCTCCGGGTTCGCCCGGCGAGATGCGGCGTAGACGCAGGCCTGCCCCACGAAGCCCAGCCACCACGAACGACGTTCGCCTAGTGAGCTGAAAGACACGCCTCGGGTGCGGTCCATCACGCCCCCCGCGCCAGCTCGGCGCCCACCTGGGCCAGCTCCGCCAGCAGGTCGGCATGGGACCGTTGCAACGCCTCCCGCTCCGCCGGCGTGATCGATCCGTCGGCCAGCGCCCGGCGCACCTGGCGCTGCAGGTCGGCGGCGCTCTCCACCACGTCACAGACCTCTTCGGTCAGACAGACGGGCGCCGCCTCCGGCAGCTCGCCCACCAGGGCGCGGCTATAGATCGGCTCCCCGGCATAGGCCTCCAGGTCGGCCATGACGTCGGCCGGCATGAAGGCCTCGACGTGCGGCGACTGGTAGTCCGACAGCTGGGACTTCTGCACCCGGCAGACCCCGGCGCTCTCATCCAGCCCCCCGCAGGCGGCGATCAGGCGGCGGGCGTGCATGGCGTGCCAACGGCGCTTCTGGTCAGGCTTCACCGGAAACCTCCACAATCTTTCCGGGTGACGCGGCCGCAGGACAGGCGCCTTCTCCGCCCATGTCCTGGCCCGCCACATCCTCCGCACCGTCTCCCGCTTTCCCAGGGATCCAGGCGGACAGCGGAACGCCGAACTCGCGCTCAATGCGTGCGGCCATCTCGAGCGATGGGGTTTTCTTCCTCTTGACCAGTTCCGACGCGTAGCTCCGGCTCATGCCCAGCTTCGCCACCAATTCAGTCGGTCGCAGGTCGCAGACTTCAGGCGTGGGATTCGACATGGGGGCATGGTTCGCACACAGCGAACTTTCTGCCAACCGATTTGTTCGCTGGCAGCGTGACGACAACCCCGGCCCAGTCTCGCACTCTGCGAACATGATCCATGACGACCACAGCTTCGGCGCGAACCTAAAGGCAGCTCGCCTGCGGAAGGGGTGGTCACAGGAGCGGCTGGCGGCCGAGGCTGAGACCTCCAAGGGCTATGTGAGCGACCTCGAGCGCGGCAAACGCCCCATCCCTCCTGGACGGAAGCTTGAGAGCCTGGCCGCGGCCCTTCAATTGCAGCCCGGCGATCTGCTCACCGCTGAGCGACGCCCTCTCGTGGCGCCGATTATCTCGTGGGTGGCCGCCGGTTCGCTGATTGATCCCGAGACCCAAATCCCGGCTGAGAGCGAGACCATCGAGATCAGCGGCCTGCCCCCGGGCGACTACTTTGCAACCCGGGTCAACGGCGACTCGATGGATCGCTTCTCGCCACACGGATCCCTGATCATCGTGAACAGGGCTGAGCGCGAACCGATAAAGGGCCGGCGCTACATTTTCAGCCGCCGCGGCGAGACGACCTACAAGCGCTTCGACACCGAGCCGCTACGGCTGGTCCCGGAGAGCACGAACCCAGCCCACGACCCCATTTTTCCTAGAACGGACGAAGAGTGGACCATCATCGGGCGGGTCAGGATCACACTGTTTGACGATCTCTAAGGCTGGGGGCGCAGCATGGACTTGGCGACACGACTGGCAGAACTGCAAAAGCGGACGCTCGAACACCGCGAGGTGCTGCTGACTGAGGAGGCCGCGAAGACCGCACTGGTCATGCCCTTCATCCAGGCCCTTGGGTATGACGTGTTCAACCCATCGGAGGTTGTCCCAGAATATACTGCCGACGTGGGGACGAAGAAGGGTGAGAAGGTCGACTACGCAATCTGCGAAGGATCAAAGATCAAGATCCTGATCGAGTGCAAGCCGGCCAACGCCCCCCTGAACATCAACCACGCGGGCCAGCTTTTCCGGTATTTTTCGGTGACTGATGCCCGCTTGGCGATCCTGACGAACGGCGTGGTTTTCCAGTTCTATTCGGACGTCGAAGCGCCGAACAAGATGGACGACCGGCCATTCTTCACCTTCAGCATGGACGCCTTGCGTCCGACGGACATCCGGACCCTGGAGAAGTTTTCCAAGGCCAGCTTTGACGTTGAGAAGATCGTCCAGGAAGCTGGCGCCCTGAAGCTTCAATCGCTGCTCCGGAAGGAGCTGGAGACTGAGTTCGCCACACCCTCAGACGACTTCATCAAGCTGATGGCCGGGCGTGTCTATGAAGGCCGGATCACCCCTCAGATTCGCGACAACATTGGGCGGCTGCTTCCCGGGGCGATCTCCGCCCTTGTTCGCGATATCGTCAACGAACGCCTTTCGTCAGCCCTCAATGCGTCTGCCGTTCCCGACGAGGCAGCGGCTGCAGCTCCGACCGCCGATCACGGCGAGGTGCATACGACAGACGACGAGGTGTCGGGTTTCCATATCGTCCAGGCCATCGCCTCGCGCTTGGTGAACCCCAAGCGCATCGTCATGCGCGACGCCAAGTCCTACTGCGCCATCCTGCTGGACGACAACAATCGCAAAACGATCGCGCGTCTCCACTTCAACGCGGCCACGGCCAAGTACCTGGGGACCTTCGCGGGCAAGGACGAGAGCCGGCATCTGCTGACCGATCTCACCGAGATCTACCAGCGGGCGGATCAGATCGAGGCTCGGATCAAAGAGCTCGAAGCCGACAGCTAGGGCCCACCGACCAACACGCCCTCAGCCGGTTACCGGGCGCGCGCAACCACAGGTTCGCCGCTGGCGAACATTTCTGTTGCGGCTAGGTTCGCTGTGTGCGAACTCTTGCTCGCCCCGCACCGGCCCGCCCGATCATGGTGATCGCAGAGCTTCCTTGGTGATCGGCGCGGGGCGGGACATTCGCCCATGTCGGTCGTTCTGCCCTTCCCCGCCCCGCCGCTTCGCCTCGCGCACCCCACGGACGACTCCGTGGTGGTTTTCCACGACGGCAAAGCCCTGCGTTTTGACAGTCCCGCCGCCATGCGCCGGGCCGTCATGGACGCCGAGCTGCCGGAGATCCGCGCCACCCTGACGGCCCTGGAGAACGCCAAGGCCGAGCTGCACGCCGAAGGCCAGGCCGCCGCCCGCGCCGCCCTCACCCTCTCCCGCGACCTGGCCGCAGAGCGCGAGGCGAACGCCGTTCGTCTCCGCGCCCTGATCGCCGACCAGGACCGCCTGAGGCGCAACGCCGTCCGCGACTGGTCCTGCGCCGCCTTTGCGCTGGGCCTCGTTTTCGCCGCCGTCCTGTTCGGGGCCTGACCATGGACGCGCAGACCCCCAAGGTCTCCTGCTCGCTCGCCCTGACCCCCATGGCCCCGGGCGTCGAAGGCCTGGCCCTGGATGACCGCGCCCGCTGGCTGGTCCTCTGGTCCGCGCCCCTGGACCGCGCCATGGCCGAGATCGCCGCGCGCCTGAGCGTCCACCCCGGCCGCCTCACCGTTCACCAGGGCGCAGGCCCCCCGGACGACCATGACGACATCGAAATCCGCGGCCCCGCCCGCGGCTTCGACGAACCCCAGGTCCTGGCCCTGGTCGCCTATGGCCTCACCGCCCCCCAGGCCCGCCAGGGCCTCGCCGCCGCCGCCCGCCGGCTGGTCGAAGCGCAACGCCGCCCGCCGCACCCCGGACGCCAAGGGAGGGCCGCATGAGCCCACCCTTTTTCGGAAATCGGCGCCGCCGCCCCAAGGGCCGCCTGATCCACCCCGCCTTCGCCGACCTGGCCGAACTGGCCTCCGTCCTCGCCGTCGTCGCCCTCGGCGCCCTGGCGCTGGCCGCCTTCAAACACTTCACCGGAGCCTGACCCATGGCCCAACCCGTCCTGACGCCCCTGATCCTTCAGAACGCCGAGGTCCTGCGCAGTCTGCGGGATTCAACCTACGCCACGGTCGCCGAACTGGCCGACGAGCTGGGCCGCGACCGCAGCAACCTCACCAAGTCGCTCAAGGCCCTGGAGGCCGCCGGCCTGATCGGCCCCGACCCCGGCCTCTCCCTTGCCGCCCTGACGCCCGCCGGCACGACAGCCGTCGCCGCTTTGGACCGCGCCGATCGCATCGATGCTGATGGCGCGCCCGCCAACATGCCTCCCGGCTTCGCCCTGATCCCCCACCAGCTGATCGTCCCGGACGGCCTGAACCCCCGCAAACACTTCGACGAGGCCGAGCTGGCCGAGCTGGCGGAATCCATCGCCCAGGACGGCCTGCTGGAGAACCTGGTGGTCCGCCCGATCGCCGAGGGCGACACGGCCCACCGCCTGGTGGCCGGCGAACGCCGCTGGCGCGCCCTGCGCCTGCTGATCGCGGCCGGCCGCTGGGACCAGCCCATCCCCTGCAAGGTCGTCGAGATCGACGACGCCGCCCACCGCCGCATCGCGCTCGTCGAGAACCTGCAACGCAAGGACCTCCGCCCCATCGACGAGGCCCAGGCGCTCAAGGACCTGATGGAGGTCACCGGCCAGGGCACCGCCGAGATCGCCAAGGAAATCGGCTTCACCCAGCGCTTCGTCCAGCAGCGCCTGCAGCTGCTCGGCCTTCCCGACACCGTCCAGGACCAGGTCAACGCCGGCGAGGTGACGATCGAGAAGGCCCGCGCCATCGCCGCCGTCCTGCCCGACCTGCCGGCCGACAAGGCCAAGGCCCTGACCACGGGTAAGATGACGCCGGAACAGGCGAAGACCTGGCTGGAGAACCAGCCCAAGCTGCGCGACGACCTGACGCCCCGCCAATGGCTGATCCTGTTGGAACTGGCCGATTGCTCGGCCAGGACAGCGGACAATCTCTGGGCGAGCGCCGAGGTCGGCGCGGCGATCGCCGACGATCCTGACTGGACGGCGCTGGTCGACGCCTGGGGCTATATGGTCCACGGCCCGCACGCGATCTTTGACACGGGCTTCGAAACCGGCCGCTTGCGGGCGAACGTCTACAGCTGGGGCGGCGGGAAGCAGCTGGCCCTCAAGTTCGGTCCCGACCTTGAGAAAGAAGGCCCGCGTCAGACCTATCTGGCGCAGGCCCGCGCCGCCGCCGGCGTCGAGTTTCCCCTGGCCTTCGAGCCGGGCCAGTACGCCACCCCATGGCTGAATGGCCCTTTCGAAGTCGATCCCGCTATTCAGGCAAAGGTCGATCAGGCCAAGGCCGAGCGCGCGGCGGCGATGGCGGCCCGCGAGCAGGCCGAACGCGAAGCCGCAGAACGGCAGGAGCAAGCCAGTCAGACGGTCCAGTCCATCCTGGTCAAGCATCGCGAGCGCGACTTGCCGCCCCTGGACAGCGGCTATGCCGACGCCTTCGCCGCCTTCGAAATCGCCCTTCCCGTCACGGTCGCCCCCAATGGCGACGTCGTCGACGCCGCCGGCCGCCAGCTGGTCCGCAGCGGATGGGGCCAAGCCCCGCCACCGCTGATCCTAGGCCGCAACACCCTGCTGGCGCTCGCCATCAACGCCGCCGCCGGCCTCTACACCCCCAACCATCCCAAGCCGGCCGGCGACGGGCCCGCCATCCCCCGCAAGGACTTCGTCGAGCTGATCGCCGGCTGCCTGCTCGACGACATCGACGATCTCGACGGAACCGAAGCCAACCTGATGGCCGAGCGCGGCCTCGCCGCCTACCTCGCCGCCGAGTCCATCCAATACGGCGACCCCGCCCACGACTGGGAAGAGGTCGGCGCCATGGCCATCGCCCAGGGCATCCGCGAGGACGGCCTGGGCCAGGCCGAGCCGGCCGACGAAGACGCCGGCGCCCTCGAAACCGAGGAGGCGTGACCTATGGAGCCCTTCCCCCGCACCGCCGCGGCCGCCAGCGTCAAGCCCCTCACCCCGCCCGAATCCGACGTCTTCCTCGAACTCTGGAAGGCCGAGGTCCGCCGCGCCTACGCCTTCCGCCGCGCCCTGGCCAAGGCCGAGACCTTCATCGCCGGCTTCGAAGGCGACCCCGCCCAGGACGGCGTCGACGACCTGCTGGCCGAGATCCGCGAGGCCCTGCTGACCGGCCAGCCACCCCGCAAGCCCCCTTCAACCGCCCTGGTCGACCTCGCCCTCGGCGCCCTCATCCCGCTAACGGCCTTCGCCGTGGGCGCCCTGCTCTGGATGCACATGCAATGACTGATCAGCCCCCCAAGACCCCGCCAAGTGACTGGCCCTGGTGGTGGTCGAAGGACGAGGAGCGCTATTGCGGGCCGTTCGACAGCCGCCATGACGCGATCATGGACGCCTTCGCCGACGGTGACGCCGAAGGCGTCCACATCATGCAGGCCTATCAGGACGAGCCCCGCGTCGAACTGTGGAGCGGCAGCGAGCTGGCCGACCGCTTCGACGAAATCAATGAGGATCTGGCCGACCCGGACGGCGACCCGCTCTCGACGGCGATCCCCGGCGCCACGTGGGACAACCTGGCCGCCGCCCTGACGGCGCGAACCCGGGCCATGATCCGCCAGCAAGGCGTCACCTCATGGGCGGTCAGCGGGTCGGGCCAGGCGGAATGGATCAACCTGAACAGGGCGCGCCGAGCCGCGCTGCCCGCGCACGTCCTCGACCTGCTCGACGAGATCGCCATCGGCTTTGATCCCGAGATCGGCTGGGCCGAGTCCTACATCGATGAGAAGGTCGAGGAGCTGAAGCTGGCCGCCCGGGCGAAGGTGGAGCCGGCCCGATGATCGCCGCCCGCCGCATCACCCCGACCACGGCGACCCTGGCCCGCGCCCACGCCTGCCGGCCGAGCCTGCCGGCCGACGTCCGCTTCGCCCTGGTCACAGCCCCGCCCCCGGCCAAGCCCTTCGCCTACGCCACCCTCGGCGAGCTGGCCCGCGCCATCCACCGCCGCCGCCAGGGCCAGGCCATCCAGCTGTTCAACCAGTCCGCCCACCTGGCCCTGCGCGAAGACGCCGTCCCCGGCGTCCGCATCAGCCTGATCGACCCCATAGGCGAGCGCACCACCACGCTGGGCTGGGCCTACCTCGGCGACTTCCCCCGCCAGACCCTCGAACGCGCCCTGCGCCAGGAAGAGAGCTGACCATGTCCGACAAATTGATGGCCCAGACGTCCGAGTTTGCGGCGGCCGAGCATCTCGCAGCCCAGCTCCGCAGATGCGGAATGACCGCTGTAGTGGACGACGATTACCCCCGCGTCCGCGCGGCCTACGAGGGCGCCCTGGCCAGCTTCCTAACCGCCTTGGCGAACAACGGGCGATTTGAGCCCGGCAATCGCTACGGCCTCAAGCCGTCAACCGTCGAGGCCGGCGGCGACGCAGCCGTCGACGCCTTTCTGGCCGAAGTCCGGGCCGAGTTGATCCGCGCCCGGGCCAAGTTCCCCGGCGACCGGATCATGACCATCGCCCTGGCCGAGGAATTCGGCGAGCTGGCCAAGGCCATCCTGGACGAACCCACCGCCAACGTCCGCAAGGAAGCCGTCCAGACCGCCGTCATGGCCGCCCGCGTGGTCCTGGACGGCGACGGGTCGGTCACCGAGTGGCGCGCCGCCCGCGGCCTCGATCCCCTGGTGACGCCATGAGCGCGCACCGCCTGGAGATCGCCTACGCCGATCATCGCGACAACCGCATGATCATCATCGGCGCCGCCAAGTTCGATGACCTGGCTGAGCAGGACCGCGAGTTCGATAAGCTCCCGGCCGTCCCCGACAGCGACTTCATCATCGACTACTACGACGCCGAAGGGGTCATCACGAAGGACAAGTGCGTCAGCCAAGCCACCGTTGAGGCGGTCATGGGCGAGCCGCTGGGCGCCCTGATTGAGCGCGGGCGCGGGAACGAAGACGCCCTCTCGGGCGCCCTCAAGGCGCGCCTGGAGGGCGGGGCCATGGGGGCCACGCCGGCATGAACCTGCGCACCCTCAAGAAGCTGTCCAAGCGGGCCGCGACGCTCCTGCCCCTGCTCGGCGACCGGCGGGAACAATTCCCCTGCGCCAAGGGAGAGGGCCACCTGTCGTGGCTGATCACGGATCGCAAGCATTGGGATCGGAGCACCTGCCACCCCAACTATACGCCCCATAACCGCTACTCCACGCCCAAGGGCATGCCGCTCAAGCGGACCACGCGCGCCGGTCACCCGCTCATCATCCAGCCACCCATCGAGCCGCGCAAGGGCACGATCATGGTCGGGGCCATGGACGGCGGCGAGCAGCCCGAATGGAGCGAGGAGACCGCGTGGGAGACCCTGCGCGAGCAGGTTTGGTGGACCTTTGTCGACTTCCACCCGACGACCGGGGAAATCGTCTCAACCCGCGACTTCCCAACCCCCAGCGCCATCCTGCGCGGCGCGGCTGAGATCATTGCGGCTAGGGGCAGGGGCGAATGACTGCCCGCGATCTCGACGCCCTGCCGGCCCGTATGACCACCCGCCAGGTCTGCGCCCTGGCCGGCTGCAGCGTCACCAGCCTGTGGCGCAAGCGGCGCGAAGACCCCGCCTGGCTTCCGGCCGCGCCCGTCCAGCTCGGCCGATCGACCATGTTCGACAGGGACGCCGTTCTCAAAGCCCTCGGTTTGGTCAAGGATGCGCCGACCCATGAAACCTGGACCGCTGACCCCGATGCCATCCGTCGCGCTCGAGCTCGGAAGATACGTCACCCTGCGCCGGCGCAAGGACGGGACCTATCGCGTCCTGATGGAGGTCCCCGTCCGGCTGCGGCCCTCCGGCTGGTCGGCGGCGATTCCCCTGCCGATCAACGGCGCCCGCACCGGTGACCTGTCTGACCTGGGCGAGGTGGCGCGGATCCGCGACGACGCCCAGGCCCTCTATGTCCGCCTGCAGCAGGCCAGGATTGGCGGGCCGGCGCCCGAGGCCACCGGCCGCGACTTCCCCCGCCTGATCCGCGAGTGGCAGACCAGCCAGGGCTTCAAGGCGAAGAAGCCGCGCACCCAGCAGGGCTACGCCTACCATGCCAGCCTGATCTTCGACTGGTCGGCCGCCAATGGCCACCGCCCGGTCGCGGGCCTGCCCCGCGACGCGATCGAGGCCTTTCTGGCCCTATACGATGATCGGCCGACCACGCGCCGGCACGTCAAGATCGTCCTGAAGATGCTGCTGGATCACGCCATCGCGCTCGGCTGGCGCACCGATAATCCGGCCGAGCGGATCAAGATGGCCGCGCCGGAAAGCCAGCTGACCATCTGGGAATGGGAGGACGCCCGGCGTGAGGCCTGGGCCTGCGCCATGGCCGGCCAGCCCTCGATCGCCGCTATGATCCTTACCAACTGGGAAATCGGCCAGCGGGTCACCGACCTGCGCCTGTTCCGCCGGGGCGGCGAATACGACGCCCGCCAGGGCCTGTTCCGCTTCTGGCAGTCCAAGACCCGCAGCTATGTGGCCGTGCCCGTCAGCGACGACTTGCGGGGCCTGCTCAACACCGTCGCGCCGGCCGACAGCCTGTATCTCTTCACCGACGCCGCCACCGGCAAGCCCTGGGCCGAACAGCGCCTGGGCCACGTCTTCGCCGCCATCCGCACCCGGTCAGAACTACAACTCCGCGCCCTGCGCCATTCCTGCGTCGTCCAGCAGGCACGGGCCGGTTGCACCGTCCCGGAAATCGCAGCCGTAACCGGCCACAGCCCGTTTTCAGTGGAGCAGATCCTGCGCAAGTACCTGCCCCGCGACAACCAGGTCGCCTGGAACGCCCAGCGCAAACGGGGCCTGATCGGGGCGAACCGCGAACAGGAGTCTGACGGTCATCCGACTCTGGAGTCTGACGCCCAACCCGCAGCCACCGCTAAGTGACTGAAAGGATTGGTAGGCCGGGTGGGGGTCGAACCCACGACCATTCGATTAAAAGTCGAATGCTCTACCACTGAGCTACCGGCCCACGACATGGCGCGGAGCGGGCGCCGGGTCGAAGGGGGCGGACCATAGGGCGCAGGTTCGACTCGGGCAAGTGAGGCTTGGGTGTTTCCTCAACGGATCGACCAGGGATAAGGTCGGTCTATGATCCGCCTTGCGTTTTCCCCCACCCTCGTCGTTCTCGCCCTGGCGCTCGCCGGCTGCACCACCACCCGCGCCGATGGCTCACCGCAGGTTCAAACCTCGTCTCAGGCCACCCGGGAAAGCTTCGAGGGCGCGGTGTCGGCGCCCTTGCGAGACGTCAACCTGCTGCGGACCAAGATCCCGGCGATCCTGCTGGAGGCCCAGGCCGATCCCTACCAGCGGCCCAACCCCGCCACCTGCGCGCAACTCATCGCCTTGGTGACCCCGCTCAACCAGGCGCTGGGAGCCGATCTCGACGAGACGGCGGTCGATGGCGACGACCTGATGGCTCAGGGCCGCACCACGGCCTTTGGCGCCGTGGCTGGGTTCACCCAGGACGTGATCCCGTTCCGGGGCTGGGTCCGCAAGCTGACCGGCGCCGA
Organism: Phenylobacterium sp.; assembly: GCF_030679875.1. Lineage (GTDB taxonomy): Bacteria > Pseudomonadota > Alphaproteobacteria > Caulobacterales > Caulobacteraceae > Phenylobacterium. The sequence continues at coordinate 10,344 of NZ_JAUXSP010000029.1, forward strand.
ACAGCACGACAATCTGGTCCGCGACGCGATCATCGCCGGCGGCGTCCGTCGCGCCTATCTGAAGGGCCTGGGCGAGGCCCGCGGCTGCAATCCGCCGGCCACGCCCAACCACGGGCGCGACAAGCCCGAGGTGATCCAGCAGGAGCTGAAGCCCCGCTATCCTGTGCGCTGAGCGCTGCGGAAGTCGCGGCGGAAGGCTTCGAACCGCCCCTCGGCGATGGCTGCGCGCATGGCGGCCGTCAGGGCCTGGAAGTGGGCGATATTGTGCCAGGACAGCAGGACCTGACCGAGGATCTCCTCGGCCTTCACCAGGTGGTGGAGATAGGCCTTGGAATAGTCCCGGCTGGCCGGGCAGGACGAGGCCTCGTCCAGGGGGGTGTCATCCTCGGCGAACCGGGCGTTCTTCAGGTTGATGGGCCCGTTCCAGGTCCAGGCCTGGCCATGGCGGCCCGAACGCGTCGGCAGGACGCAGTCGAACATGTCCACGCCCCGGGCCACGGCCTCCACCAGGTCGATAGGCTTACCCACCCCCATCAGATAGCGCGGTCGGTCAGCCGGCAGCAGGCCCGGCGCATAGTCCAGCACCTCGCACATGGCCTCATGGCCTTCGCCGACCGCAAGGCCGCCGATGGCGTAGCCGTCGAAGCCGATCTCCACCAGGCGCTCGGCGGACTCCCGGCGCAGGGCTTCTATGGTCGAGCCCTGCTGGATGCCGAACAGGGCCTGATGTTCCCGCTCGCCGAACGCCGCCTTGCAGCGAGCGCCCCAGCGGGCCGACAGGCGCAGGGCCTCGGCCGCCCGGGACGCCTCCGCCGGCCAGGCGACGCATTCGTCCAGCTGCATGACGATGTCGGAGCCCAACAGGTCCGCCTGGATCTCCACGGAGCGCTCGGGCGACAGCACATGGCGCGAACCGTCGATATGGCTGGCGAAGGTCACGGCCTCCTCCGTCACCTTGGCGATGTTGGACAGGGACATGACCTGAAAGCCGCCGGAATCCGTCAGGATCGGCTTCTCCCACCGCATGAAGCGGTGCAGGCCGCCCAGGCGCGACACCCGCTCGGCGCCGGGGCGCAGCATCAGGTGATAGGTGTTGCCCAGGATGATATCGGCGCCGGTGGACGCCACCTGATCCACCGTCAGCGCCTTGACCGTCGCGGCCGTGCCCACCGGCATGAAGGCCGGCGTGCGGATGTCGCCCCGGGCGGTCTTCAGCACCCCGGTGCGGGCGGCGCCGTCGGTGGCGGCGATCTCGAAGGGAAAGGCGGCCATCAGTCGGCCCTCCAGAGCAGGCTGGCGTCGCCATAGGAATAGAAGCGGTAGCCGTCAGCGATGGCGTGCGCATAGGCCTCGCGCATCATCTCCAGGCCGGCGAAGGCGCTGACCAGCATGAACAGGGTCGAGCGCGGCAGATGGAAGTTGGTCATCAGCCCGTCGGCCGCCCGGAACCGGTAGCCCGGGGTGATGAAGATGGCGGTGTCGTTGGCGAAGGGGCGCACTACGCCGTCCTCGCCCGTCGCGCTTTCCACCAGCCGCAGGGAGGTGGTGCCCACGCAGATGATGCGGCCGCCTGCGGCGTGGGCGCGGTTGAGGCGTTCGGCGGCCTCGGGGCTCACCTCGCCGAACTCGGCGTGCATCCGGTGACCTTCGATGTCGTCCACCTTGACCGGCAGGAAGGTGCCTGCCCCCACATGCAGGGTGACGAAGCAGGTCTCGACGCCGGCCGCCTCAAGCCTCGCCATGAGTTCGGCGGTAAAGTGCAGGCCCGCTGTCGGCGCGGCCACCGAGCCGTCGGCCTGGGCATAGATGGTCTGATAGTCGGTCTGGTCCTGGGCGTCCTCAGCCCGCTTGGCGGCGATATAGGGCGGCAGCGGCATGGCGCCACGGGCCTTGATCGCCTCGTCCAGGGCCGGACCGGCTAGATCAAAGGCCAGCAGGATCTCGCCGCCCTCGCCCTTCTCGACCACGGTGGCGTCCAGGGCGCCGAGCAGGCAGGCGCGGTCCTCGGACTCGCCGAAGCTGATCCGGTCGCCAGGGGCCAGGCGCTTGCCCGGACGCATGAATGCGCTCCAGCGAGAGGGCGAAACCCGCTTGTGCAGCGTGGCCTCGACCGCGACGACGCTCTCGCCCCGGGTGCGCCGGCCGCTGAGCCGGGCGGGGATCACCCGGGTGTCGTTCAGAACCAGAATGTCGCCGGGCCGGAGCTCGCCGGGAAGATCGCTCACCCGAAGGTCGGCCAGAGGCTGGCCCGGCGTCACCCGCAGCATCCGCGCCGAATCCCGGGGTTGGGCGGGCCGCAGGGCGATAGCGCTGTCGGGCAGGTCGAAGTCGAAATCGGCGGTCTTCATGTGACCCGCCTCAGGCCATGCGAGACCCCGCGCGTCAAGCTCAGGCTCATGCTAGAGCCGTGACATGGGCCTCTTTCGAGTCGTCATCACCCGGATCCTGGAGGATATCGCCGTCGCGCTGGCGGTGGGGGCAGCCCTGGTCATGCTGGCCGCCCAGGGAGGGCGATTCAGCGACCGTCTCGACATCGCCACCCACTTCACGGTGGTGTTCATCGTCGTGGCGATCATCGCCGCCGTGCTCGCCGCCTTGACGCCGGCCACCCGCCTGCGGCGCTTCACCCTGGGCTCAGCCGCTCTGGCGATTGTGTTGGCTGGCGTGCTGATCCTGCCAGAGACCTTGCGGCCTACGCCGTCGACCGATGAGGCGCAGGCCGAGGTCGCCCGGCTGAAGATCATCCAGATGAACAGCTGGAGCGGTCGAAACCAGACCATGAACGAGACCGCCGACTGGCTGGTCTCACAGGACCCCGACATCATCGTCGTTGAGGAATCCAGCCGTCGGTTCCAGCGGGCCCTGGAGGCTCGGGGGGACTACCACCGGACCTGCGACCCCGATGATCGCTGCGAGGTGATTATCTACAGCAAGGTCGCGCCGGTCTCCGGCGGCCTGCCGAGGGTGGAGGAAGGGTCCTATTTCCCCGCCACACGGGCCACTTTTGCCGCCCCAGGGGGGGATTTCACCGTAATTGGGGCCCATTACACATGGCCGATTCCCGCAGGGCCCCAGCAGCAGCAGAGTCTGCGTCTGGTCCGGATGGCGGAACTCTATGATCGCGACAGGCTGATCATTGCAGGGGATTTCAACTCGACGCCCTGGTCCTTCACCCTGCGCCGCCAGGACGAGGCCCTTGGCGTCACGCGGCGCAACCGGTCGATGCTGACCTGGCCGGCCATGGCCTTCTCGCGATGGAACATCCACATGCCCCTGCCCTTCCTGGCCATCGACCACGTCTATGCCGGGTCGGACTGGAAGACGGTGAGCGTGGAGCGGGGGCCGTCACTGGGTTCGGACCACTTCCCCGTCATCGTGACCCTCGCGCTCACCCCAGCCGACTGAGCGTCGGCCGGGGGAGCCAAGGCCTCACGCGTCGGCGGCGACCTTCACCGAGACGATCTTGCCCGGGCTGCGCGGGGGCTCGCCCTTGGGCAGGGCGTCGATGTGTTCCATGCCTTCGGCAACCTCGCCCCAGACGGTATACTGGCCGTCCAGGAAGCGAGCGTCGTCGAAGCAGATGAAGAACTGGCTGTTGGCCGAATCCGGCACGGCGGTGCGGGCCATGGAGCAGACGCCGCGCACATGGGGCTCGGCGGTGAACTCGGCCTTGAGGTTTGGCTTGTCGGAACCGCCCGAGCCTGTGCCGGTCGGGTCGCCGCCCTGGGCCATGAAGCCCGGGATCACACGGTGGAAGACCACGCCGTCATAGAAGCCTTCGCGGGCCAGTTCCTTGATACGGGCCACGTGGCCCGGCGCCAGGTCGGGACGCAGGCGAATGGTCACCGGACCGGCGTCCAGCGTCATGATCAGGGTGTTTTCGGAATCCATCACTTTACCTCGGAAGGGATTTTGAGATTGCAGGCCGAGAAATCGGCCCCGTCTTCGGCGCGCATCTGCGCCACCTGGGCGGCGAACCAGGAGCCCGCCGTATCGACAACGCGCAAGGCCGGACGTTCGGCCGTCGGAATATCAGCCAGCATGCGCACCCGGGTCATCTGGTCCTGGGGCGCGCTCACAGGCTCTCCCACCTTGATCGAGCGCACCACCTCAAGACCTGCCACCACGCGGCCGAAGGCCGTGTAGCGCTTTTCGAGGGAGGGATAGGCCTGGCGCATCAGGAAAAACTGGCTGTTGGCGGAGTTCTCTTCTGACCCCCGGGCCATGCCCGCCACGCCCGGGCAGAATAGCGGCCAGCCGGTGATCTTCCCATCGGCGGTCATGGCCATCAGCATCGGGCTCTGGGTCATGACCGGCACGACGCCGACAAAGCCAGTCTGGCTGGCGCCCGCGTCAGCCACCGGCACGAAGGGATCGGCCGAGCCGCGTCTGAAGGTGAATTCCGCGGTCATGTCCGGCAGGTCGGAGCCCCCGACGCCAGTGTCCAGGGGATCGCCGGTCTGGGCCATGAACACATCGATGACCCGGAAGAAGCTGCGCCCGTCATAGAGACCCTGACGGGTCAGGGCCCTGATCCGCTCAACATGGGTCGGCGCCAAAGCTGGGGCGAGCTCGACGAAGATCCGCCCCTTGTTGGTGTCGATCACCATGATGTTGTCGGGATCTGGGGTGCGCCAGTCCTGGGGGGCGGGCGCGCCCAGGACGGCAGGTCCAGGCGATGAGGCGGAGCGCTGGGCCAAGGCCGGCGTGGCCGCCGTCGCGAGCGCGAGCGCGAGGGCGACGATCAGGGGGGTGCGGATCATAAGAGCACTCGTAACGGGCCAAGGCCTCGACCACCAGCCAGATGAAGGCGAATGTCGATCAGGCGCGGACCTTAGCCAGCAGGGCCTCCTTGACCCGCGGGCTGACGAACTTGCCCACTTCGCCGCCCAGCGTGGCGATCTCCTTGACGAGACGCGAGGCGATCGCCTGGTGGCGGGGATCGGCCATCAGGAACACCGTCTCAATCTCGCGATCGAGCTGCTGGTTCATGGCCGTCATCTGGAATTCGTATTCGAAGTCCGCCACAGCGCGGAGACCGCGGATGATCATGGTGGCGCCGATCTGGCGGGCGAACTGCAGCGTCAGGCCCTCATAGGGCTGGACATCAATCTCGATCGATTTGGCCAGCGGCGCGGTCTCGGCCTTGATGATCTCCACCCGCTCTTCGAGGGAGAACATCGGCCCCTTGCCGGCGTTGACGGCCACGCCGATCACCAGCTTGTCCACCAGCTTCACCGCCCGACCCATAATGTCGGAATGGCCATTGGTGATCGGATCGAACGTGCCCGGATAGAGCCCGATGCGGGTCATACGACGCTTCCCCGTGTTCTTGTTCGCTCGGCTTTCGCCGCCCGGCCTGGCGAATGCAAGACCTAATCGTCGCTGGCCGTCTCAGGGCCGTCGCCCTCGCCCTCATCGGCCTCGGAGACCGGACCATCAGAGCCCTCTATCAACCGCTCCACCGAGACCACGTGCTCATCGGCGGCGGTGCGGAAGATGGTGACCCCCTGGGTGTTGCGCCCAGCGATACGGACCTGGGCGACCGGGGTTCGGATCAACTGCCCCTGGTCGGTGACCAGCAGGATCTCGTCGCCCTCCTCCACCGGGAAGGAGGCTGTGAGCTTGCCGCCACGCTTGGTGAGGTCCTGGGCGATCAAGCCCTGGCCGCCACGACCGGTGCGGCGGAAATCATAGGCCGAGCTGCGCTTGCCAAAGCCCTCGGAGGAGACGGTGAGGATGAACTCCTCGGCTGCGCCCAGGGCGGCGATCCGCTCCAGGGACAGGGCCTGATCAGCCGCATCGGCCTCGTCGTCTTCGGCCTCAGGCGCCGTAAGCTCTTCGGCCTCGCCCGATTCCGCCGCCCGGGTGGCGGTGGCGTGTTTCAGATAGGCCGCCCGCTCAGCCGGCGTGGCGTCCACTGAGCGCAGGATGGCCATGGAGATGACCGTGTCGGCCTCGGCCAGACGCACGCCGCGCACGCCGGTGGAGTCACGGCTGGCGAAGACGCGGACATCTTCCACCGAGAAGCGGATGCAGCGGCCGGTGGAGGTCGTCAGCAGGACGTCCTGGTCAGCCTGACAGACGGCCACGCCGATAATGGCGTCGCCCTCGTCCAGCTTCATGGCGATCTTGCCGTTGCGGTTGATCTGCACGAAGTCCGACAGCTTGTTGCGACGGACATTGCCCGAGCGCGTGGCGAACATGACGTCGTACTGATCCCAGCTGGCCTCATCCTCCGGCAGCGGCAGGATCGAGGTGATGGCCTCGCCGGGCTCGATGGGCAGCAGATTGACGAAGGCCTTGCCGCGGGAGTTCGGCGCGCCGACCGGCAGGCGCCAGACCTTCAGCTTGTAAACCTTGCCGCCTGAGGAGAAGAACAGGACGGGGGTATGGGTGTTGGCCGAGAAGACGCGGGTGACCACGTCCTCTTCCTTCATGGACATGCCCGAGCGACCCTTGCCGCCCCGATGCTGGGTCCTGTAGGTGGCCAGCGGCGTGCGCTTCACATAGCCGGAATGGGTGACGGCGATGACCATGTCCTCGCGGGCGATGAGGTCCTCATCGTCCATGTCCCCGCCGCCCTCGAGGATCTCGGTCCTGCGGGGAACGGCGAATGCGGTCTTCACTTCGATCAGTTCGTCACGGACAATGCCCATGACCCGCTCGCGGGAGGCGAGGATCTCAAGATAGCCCTTGATGGAACCGGCCAATTCGCCGGCCTCGCCGAAGATCTCATCACGGCCCAGCCCCGTGAGCCGCGACAGGGTCAGCGCCAGGATCGCCCGGGACTGCTCTTCCGTCAGGCGGATCTGATAGCCTTCCAGCAGCACCGTACGCGGATCGGCGATCAGGTCGACCAGGGGCATCATGTCGCCCGCCGGCCAGGCCCGGTCGGTCAGGCGCTCACGCGCCTCGGCCGGGTCCTTGGACGAGCGGATGATGTGGATCACCTCGTCGATATTGGCCACGGCGATAGCCAGGCCGACCAGGACGTGGCCCCGATCACGGGCCTTGGACAGCTCGAACTTGGTGCGGCGAACCACGACCTCTTCGCGGAACTCGATGAAGGCCACGATCAGGTCGCGGAGATTCATCTCCCGCGGACGGCCCCGGTCCAGGGCCAGAATGTTCACCGCGAACGAGGACTGCAGCGGCGTGAAACGGTAGAGCTGGTTCAGCAGCACCTCGGCCGAGGCGTCGCGCTTGATCTCCACCACGACGCGCATGCCGTCGCGGTCGCTTTCGTCGCGGAGGTCGGCGACGCCTTCGATGCGCTTGTCGCGGACCAGTTCGGCGATCCGTTCGACCAGGCCAGCCTTGTTCACCTGATAGGGCAAGGCGGTGATGATGATCGCCTCACGATCCTTGCGGATCTCCTCGACGGCGGCCTTGCCGCGGGTGACCACCGAGGCGCGGCCCGTCAGCATGGCCTGGCGCGAGGCCGCGCGGCCCATGATCTCGCCGCCGGTGGGGAAGTCAGGCCCCGGCACAATGTCGGCCAGTTCCTCGATACCGATGTCGGGATTATCGACATAGGCCAGGCAGGCGTCGATGACCTCACCCAGATTGTGCGGCGGGATGTTGGTCGCCATGCCCACGGCGATGCCGCCGGCGCCATTCACCAGCAGATTAGGGATACGCGACGGCAGAACCGCCGGCTCGTGCTCGGAGCCGTCGTAGTTCGGCTTGAAATCGACCGTGTTCTTGTCGAGGTCAGCCAGGACGGCCATGGACGCCTTCGTCAGGCGGCACTCGGTGTAGCGCATGGCGGCCGGCGGATCATTGTCCACCGAGCCGAAATTGCCCTGACCATCGATCAGTAGCAGCCCCATGGAGAAGGGCTGCGCCAACCTCACCAGGGTCATGTAGATCGCCGAGTCGCCATGCGGGTGATATTTACCCATGACGTCACCGACCACCCGGGCCGACTTCACATAGCTGCGGTCAGGGGTGTGGCCCTGCTCGCTCATGGAGAAGAGGATGCGGCGGTGAACCGGCTTCAGTCCGTCACGGGCGTCGGGCAGAGCCCGGCTGACAATGACGCTCATGGCGTAATCGAGATACGAGCGCTTTAGCTCGTCTTCGATGGCGATAGGGGCGATACCCCCGCGCCGGCCAGTTTCCGGTGGGTTATGGAGATCGTCTGTCAAAGCAGGGAAAAGCCGTCAGAATCGGACACAAAGTGGGAACTGAGGTGTTAGCATCCCCGGGCCGATGCGCCAACTTTACCACCCCGCGCTGAGCGTGCGCGCACGGGCGGCTCCCGCCCCCTCCCCCGATGACAGGATTGGTTCAGGTTGAAGGCGTTAGTCACGCGCCCTAGATAGACCAGGACATGACGATGACACGCCTTGCCCCCCTCGCCCTCGCCCTCTTGGCCATTGCTGGCCCTGCGACTGCGGCTGAGTCCATTCTGCCCGGCTACTGGGAGAGCACCAACCGCATGCTCTCACCCATTCGCACCACGGATGTGGAGAAGCGGTGCCTGACGCCGGCTGACGTGGAGAAGTTCATGATGGGGCCGAGCAATCGACACTATACCTGCACCTATCCCACGCGGTCCTTTGCTGGCGGCAAGATCCTTCTGAAAGGGACCTGCGTCAGCAAGAAGGGCCGGCAGGTCGCGGTCTCTGGCGAAGGCGCTTTCACCCCGACCACCTTCAACCTGACCGCCAATATCGCCACCACCTTCGCCGGCATTCCGGTATCAGGCCGGGCCAGCACTCAGGCCCGGCGGATCAGCGACGTGTGCCCGCCCAAGGACGCCGCCGACTAAGCTTTCGCTCTGCACGAACCAAAACGTCAGAGGGACGGAGCCTTGCGCTCCGTCCCTCTTTTGTTGCGCTGATCAGAGACCCACATTCAGGCCGCCGACTTCCAGGCTGGCTGCAGTTCCACATGCGGCGGACATGGGGCGATTTCGCCAGTGGGCAGGCCAGCGATCTCGTTGGCGAAGCTGTGGTTGACGTCGCGGTGGTGGGCCTCGTCGGCGCGGACAACCAGCACCACGTCACGCAGCATGGCGTCGTCCGGCAGGTTCCAGTAGCGCTTGGCGATCTCGGGCGCCGGGACGTTGGGCGAGCGGCCCTCGTCGAGCTCGGCGAGATAGTTGGTGTAGCTGATCACCGCCTCTTCCTCGAAATAGCCGACCACCCGATGGGCGGTCTTCGAGGAGACGAGATAGAGAGCGAAGAAGAACAGATAGAAGACCCATTGAACGGCGACGATGACGAACCGCTCGAAGGCCGTAGGCTTGGCGACCTCGATGAAGGTCATCAGGTGCATCCGCTCGTTCTCGGCTTCGTCCATCAGGGTCTTGATCCAGCCCTTGTCGTCGCACATGCGGCGCAGGCAGGTCAGGTGGTTTATGGTGGCGCCCACCATGCCGGGCACAGCGGCGACCGTCTCCAGCACCACCGCCCTGTGGCCATAGCGCTTGGCGAAGAAGGTGTCGGCGGTGAAGCGCAGCATTTTGGTGAAGCCGAGGGCGACGGCGTCAGACACGCCCTTGGGCGCATGGTGCACAGAGAGGTCGACAAGGGGGGCGGTCATCGGGCGGATCCTCAAGCTACGGGCCCTGTCGCCAGGGCGAGATTTCACTGAGGATGTTGATAGGCCCCATAGGGACCGTTCGAAATTCGGGCCCTCCCCCTAGGTAGGGCTGCGTAGGCTTGACTATGGCGTCGCCGCCGAGCCTGCGCACATAGAAACGGCCGGCCCCGCGAGGGACCGGCCATCCTTCGACAATCTTGTGGTTGCGACTCCCTAGAAGGGGATCTCGTCGTCCAGGTCAGCGGAGAAGTCCTCTCGCGGGCCAGAGGGCTGGCTGCGGGGACCGCTGGAGGCGAAGCCGCCGCCAGAGCCGGAGCCACCGCCCTCATCCCCATCGCCGCCACGGCCGTCGAGCATGGTCAGTTCGCCACGGAACTTCTGCAGAACGATTTCGGTGGAGTACTTTTCCACCCCGCTCTGGTCGGTCCATTTGCGGGTCTGGATGGCGCCCTCAATATAGACTTTGGAGCCCTTGCGCAGATAGCTCTCGGCCACCTTCACCAGGTTCTCGTTGAAGATCACCACCCGGTGCCACTCGGTCCGCTCTTTACGCTCGCCGGACGACCTGTCCCGCCAGGTTTCCGAGGTCGCGATGCGAAGATTGGCCACCCGGTCGCCGGACGACAGGGCCCGGATTTCCGGGTCAGCGCCCAGATTGCCGACCAGAATGACCTTGTTGACGCTGCCCGCCATGTCGATGTCCTTGAAGTTCCAGAAAATTTAAATCGCGGCGAGCACCAAGGCTAACCCCGCACGACGGCGCGATCAACGCCAATGTTCCACATACGTTCTTATGGCGCTGGCGCCTGAGGCATGGCCCCGGGGATCGCCAGACGCCCATCGCCCGTGCGGACCAGGGCCAGATAGCGATTCTGCTCCCAGGAGCGAGAGGTGAAAATGCCCTGGCTCTGGACGAAGATGAAATTCCCCTGATAGGCGCCCGCCAGCGTCCGGGTGGAGCCCCCCATCTGCAGGAACCGAATCCGAATGGCCTCCAGGGCCGCGGCGCAGTGCTCCAGATCCGGCTGAGTTCCGGGGATCTTATTGTACTTCAGCGTGCCCTCAGGGGTGCGAACCACCTGATAGCAAATCCCGCGATCCCCTGGGGGAACGGTCCGCTTCTGACAGGCGCCAAGCGCGAGGGCGCAGGCGCCCAATAGGATGACAGTTCTCAACATGGTCAAATCCTACACCTGGAACGCGGCGAGGGCGAAGCCTCAACCGACCGGCGCGACGGCGCAGTTCGGGCCCTGGTCGGCCAGAGTTCGGAAGCGGCGGTTGTCGGCCGAGACCTCCACCCGCCCCGGCACCAAGCGCAGGGTCTGCTGCATCCAGCGTCCGTATGTGGCCGCTCCCGGCGCTTCGCAGCGGCCGCCGAACAGGGTCTGGACACAGGCGTTCAAGGTCAGGTCACCGGGCAGGCGGCGCCACTCGGCGTCCGTGTAGCGCCAGCAGGCGCCAGCAGGCGCAGCTTGGCCGACGGGCCCAGGCAGGCTCGCGGGCGGGCTTGCGTCGCCAGGGCTCGCGGCGGCCGGGGTGGCTGTCTCTACCGGCGGCGGCAGCGGTGTCAGCACGGTGCCGGCGGTGTCGGCCGCGGCCAGGGCGCCGGTCTCATCGACCCCAACATCCAGCGCCCCGGTCGCCACGCCATTGCGCTGGGCGCATTCGGTCAGTGTGACCTCGCCAACAAACTGCCCGCTGACGAAGCAGCGCAGCGGCCTGGCCGGGTCAAGACGTCCGTCGTCCATATCTGTAGTTTCGACCACCAGACCGGCCTTCGAAGCCGGTGGCGCCTGAGCCGGTTCATCTCCGCCACGGGCCAGCAGGCCGACGGCGATGCCCATGCCCGCCAGCAGAGCTAGCGCGCCCCCGATGAGGGACAGCACGATGCGACGGTCGTTCAGGAAATCCATAGAGCCTCGCAAGCGGGGGTTCCTCCCAAAGACCACATCGGCGGCGAAAGCGCGCCGACAAAATCAGTCCTTGGCCACGTGCAGGCGCGCCTGCGCGATCAGAGGCTGGCTCTAGACCGCCCCCGCAACGGTTTCAAGAACGGGAGATCAACCGCCGCCGGTCAGACGGTCCAGGGCGGCCTGATAGTTCGCGATGCGGGCGGTCATATAGGCCGGCGCCTGCCCCGTAGAAGCGGCCGCCCGCTGCGCGAGCACGCTCTTGGGCGTCGCAGCGTCGCGCAGGTCTGTATAGATGCGGCGGATGACGCCCTGCGCCTGAGTCAGCTCAGATACGGCGTGCCGGACCTGCTCGGGGGTGCTCAGATTGATCCCGGAATGTAGCCCCAGACCATAGAAGTCGGCCTTGCCGTCAGCAGCTACTGTCTTACCGTCCTCGACCTTGCTGGCGCGGACGACGCCTTCCTTCAGGCCGAGCACGGACAGGGCGTCTTGCCCGTCCTTGCCGGGCGTCAGTTCGATCACCGACCGATTGTTCAGGGGCTTGATCTGCAGGCGGCGAACGCCATCGGTCACCGTCGTCTCGACCTTGACCTGAAATCCCGTCTCCCGACGGATTTTCAGCATCAGACTTTCCAGGGTTTCATCGACCGCAATGGTGATCGCCTTCGGGCGTCCGCCATTGGCGCTGATGTTGAACTGATCCCCGGCCCGCAGAGCGCTGACGGCGGTCAGTTTCGATGAACTGCTAAAGCTCAGCTCGCCGGTGGGCAGGCCCAGGCGGTCAAGCACGCTGGCGCCCTGCTGGGCTATGGCGATAGAGCCGGGCACGGCGTGCCCGTCCTTGCCGGTGAACTGCTGGGACCATGCGACAGCGCCGGCGGCGATATCCAGCCGGGCCAGGAAGCCATCGACGGTTCCCTTGGCGGTCAAGTCAGGCAGCGCGCCGCCGGCCTGGCCGGTAATCCATACCTGGCCGTTCGAGACGGCGAGGCCGGCGGCCTGATCGTCCCCTGCCCCGCCATAATAGGCGACCGCATCCGATGGGGTGCTCGTCAGGTCAGCGGAAATCTGCGCGGCGAAGGCGTCGACGCCGCCGGCGTGGGCGCGGGTCACTGCGCCAGCGTCGAGGGCGGTGTTGCGCGTCGAGCCGGCGATCACCAGTTGACCGCCATCCAGGGCGAGGCCTGTGATGGAGCCGCCCTGCAGATCCCCGAGATCGCGCATCGCGGTCTGGACCGGCGCCCCGCCGGAAATATCAAAGCGACGGACCACGGCCCGACCGTCTTCGATGCTGGCGGTCACCAAGGCGTCCCCATCCACCACCAGACCGGCCGGCCGGTCGTCAGCAGCTGTGCCAAAGGCTTGGGTGAACAGGGCCACGGGCTCACCCTTGGTGTTGACGCCGAAGCCTTCCACGTAGGAATCCCAGCCGCCGATCGAGGTTGCGCCGGGCATGGTCGATTTGGAGCGGCCGGCGACATAGACATTGCCGTCGGCGCCGAAGGCGATCTGGCTGGCCTCGTCCTCGAGACGGGCGCCGCGCCGGGCGGTCCAAAGCTCTTCGCCCTTGTCGTTGAACACGGTGACGAAGCTGTCGCTCTTGTCGGCGAGGGCCGCCGAAGCGCTTGAGTTCAGGGGGCCATCGACGGCCCCGTTCAAGCCGCCTGTCACCGAACCGGCCACTGCGACCTTGCCGTCTGCAGACACCGCCAGGGCCAGGCCCTTGGCGTCCTCAGACGCGCCCACAACGCGGGTATAGAGCAGCTTGCCTGCGGAATCGTACTTCATCAGGGCGACATCGCGGGCGCCCTTGATCGACTGGCCCCCGGCCTCGCCGGTGATATCGGCCAGAACATAGACAGAGCCGTCAGGCGCCACCTGTGTGGCTCTTACAGTTTCAATCGCGCCTTCAAGGGGTTTGGAGAAGACCCGTCCCTCAACCCAGTTGGCCTCGCCCGCGCCTTGAAGCGGGGCGGCGACAGCGCCGGTCTCGGTCTGGAACTTCAGGAGCTGATTGACGAAGACGGCGTCTTTGGTGTCGGCCTTGCCGTCAGGATCCGGATCGCCAACCTTCTGAGCCAGGTAGACCGCCGGCGCCGTCGCCACCGCCTGGAAGGTGACCTTCTCGGTGATGTCGGTCTTGATCTTCATGGCCCACTGATCAGGCGCGGGGGCCAGCTTGATGGTCTTCCCGCCAGACTGATAGGAGCGCTCAGCGCCCGGGATCCGCTCCTGGGCGAATCGCGTGGTGACCCCGGCAGCCTCCAGCTTGGCGTTGATGTGATTGATCACATTGGGAAGGGTTCTCGACTGAGCCCCCATCTCAGCCAGGTCAATCTGCACCGTCAGGTTGGAGTTGACCTGCTTAATCGCGATGTCAAAGCGCACATCGCCCTCAAAGCCGGGGACCGAATTGGTCGCCAGTCCGGTGACCAGCGGGGCGGTCACGTATTCTGTCTTGGCCCTGGCGATGCCAATGGAGGCGCGGGCCGTATCGGCGACCTCGGCGAAGCCGAGCCGGACCTTGTCGAACTTGGCGGTGTCCACATAACTGGTCACCTCGGCCATGCCCTTGGTGAAGGCTTGCAGGATTCGATTCGAATCAAAGCTGGTGAGGTTCTTGGTGTTGGCCTTTTCGGCCAGCGCGGTCAGGGTGTTTAGGCCCTGATAGAGCGCAAACAACTTTTTGTAGTCGGAGCTGGCCCCCGACAGGTCCAGGGTCGCGGCGCCCTCGTTGATGAGCTTCGAGCCTTGCAGCGCCGATTTTAGAAGAGCCGAAGAATCGACCGGCTTCGCCTGCGGCGACCAGGGCGCCGTCGGCGCGTACTTGGTTGCGACGCCGCCGCCAGAGCTCGATGCGCCGCCCAGGCCTGTCAACTTGGACTGGTAGTAGTTCACCAGCAGGTTGGAATCGAAGCCGATCAAGGGGTCCCCCTCGCAGGCAGTCGCCCGCGTCGACATGATCAGGCCTGCAGGGCTTACAGGCCGTTAAGCGGTACTAAGAAAGATGGGGCCGAGCCAGCCGACCGGCCCGGCCCCATGTCGACGCCCCGTCTGAAATGCGGAAGTCAAACCTAGCGGAAGAGCGACAGGATCACCTGCGGCGCCTCGTTGGCGATGGAGAGCGCCTGGGCGCCGAGCTGCTGTTGCACCTGAAGCGCCTGAAGCCGCGCGCTTTCCTTGGCCAGGTCTGCGTCAACGAGGTTGCCAACCCCGGACAAAAGCACGTCGGTCAGCTTGGAGACGAACTTGTTGTGCGCTTCGATCTGCTTGGCCTGAGCCCCGAGACTGCCCAGCGACTGGTTCACATTGGCGATTGAGGCGTCCAGCTGAGTCAGAATGCCGCTCGCCAGGGTCGCCGTCGTGATCGACGCCGTCGACGCCATGGTGATGATCGTGCCGCCCAGCGACATGTTCTGGGTCGAGAGCGTGATGTAGGCGTTGGCGTCGGCATTGGCGAGGAAACGGATCGAACCGGCAACCGAGCCGTCGAGGATGTTGGCGCCGTCAAACTCAGAGTTTTCAACGACCTGGGTGATCTGACGGAGGATCGACTTGAAGTCTGAGTCCAGGGCCTGCCGGGACGAGGCGTCCAGGGAGGTGTCCATCGCGGAGACCACCTTCTCCTTCAGCTGGACCAGGAGGTCGGACACAGATTCCCCGGCGGCCATCGAGACTTCCGAGATGGATTGAGCCCGGTTGAGGCTCATTTTAACGGCCCCGAGGGCGCCGATATCGGCCCGCTGCCCCTGGGCGATGGACCAGACCGAGGCGTTGTCCTTGGCGTTGCCGATCTTGAGGCCGGTGCTGATGCGGTTCTGAACGCCCGACAGTTCGTCGTTGGTCCGGTTCAGATTCTGCAGTGCGACCAACGCAGATTTGTTGGTGTGAACACTGATCGCCATGGCCCGGACCTCCTTCATCGTCCGCCGCCCGCCTCGCCTCGTGGGACGAGTCGCGGGTTGCTGTTCGAGGAGCAAGCTATGGAATCATGGTGTCTAGATGGTTAACGCGCAAACGGCGGCGCCCGCCGCGGCGAACCGAGGCGGTTGAAACGACTCATCTAATTCGGATCCGGCAGGCCGGACCGGGGCTCAGATCTCGGTGCTCACCACGTCGCCAACCTCGTACTCGGGGCGGTCGCGCATCTTGAGAACCTCTTCCCGCGGGATTTGCGAGATCACCTCGCCGGTGTGACGATCGACGGTCTTGTAGACATAGGCGCCGACTGCGGCGTCTTCCTCGATAATCAATCTCAAATCAGCTTGTTCAGACTTTGGGGCGGGTCGCCGAGCAACTTCCGGGTTGGCCCTGGTCGCCGGAGGCGCGGGCCGCTCAAAGCTGGCTCTGTTCGTGGCCGCCACAGCCGCCACTCTATTGTCCATTCTGTCTTGGCCGGGACCTTTCTGTCGCCGGCCTCCCTGCTAGAGGACTGCGGCGGGCGGGGAAGTCGCCTCCCCCGCCGGCTACAGCCGGCCCCAGGCGCCAGGCGCCTGAGGCCGGTAAGCGGATTAGCGGAACAGACCCAGCAGCGAGGAGCTGGAGCTGTTGGCGATGGACAGGGCCTGAATGCCCAGCTGCTGCTTGGTCTGCAGCGACTGGAGACGGGCGCTTTCCTTAGCCAGGTCAGCGTCAACGAGGTTGCCCACGCCGGCGTCGATCGTGTCCTGCAGCTTGCCGACGAAGGCGAAGTGCGAGGACAGCGCCTTGGAGCCGGTGCCGAGCTTGGACAGGGCCGAAGACACGTTGGCGATCGAGGTGTTCACCGTCGCGATCATGGCCGCGGCGGTGGTTTGAGTGCCGATGGAGGCCGTGGCCGTCACCGTCACGTTCGCGCCGCCGAGCGCCAGGCTCTGAGCCGCAACCGTGATCTTGTTCACGCCGTCGGCCGAAGCCAGGGCCGCGACCGTGGTCGGGGTCGTGGCCTTGATCATGTTGGCGCCGTTGAACTCGGCGTTGTTGACAACCTTGGTCAGCTGGTCGCGCAGGGCCTTGAAGTCATCGTTCAGGGCCGTGCGGCTGGCGGTGTCCAGGGTGGTGTCGGAAGCGGCAAGGGCCTTTTCCTTCATCTGGAGCAGGGTGTCGGAGATGCTTTCGCCGGCCGACAGGGCCACGTCCACGGTCGAGATCGAGCGCTGGAGGGAGTCCTTGACCGAGTTCAGGGCGCCGGAGTTCGAACGCTGATTCTGGGCGATGGCCCAGACGGCGCCGTTGTCCTTGGCGCTGGCGACCTTCAGGCCCGTATTGATACGGTTCTGAACTTCGCCGAGTTGGCCGCTGGTCTTGTTGAGGTTCTGCAGGGCGACCATGGCCCCGATGTTGGTGTTAACGCTATTCATGCGCCTAGGTCCTTGTTCTTAAGGAAGCCGACCGTCGTTTTGACCGCCGTGGGCGTTTTGCCCGGACCTATAGGCAGCAACGGACGCGCCAAGTCGCCTTGGCGGGATGCTCGCTCTCAAATCTCTGGAATCATTGCGTTATAGGTGCATTAGGCACGTTTTGGCCCGGCAAATTCTGCCGATGCTCGAGATGCCCGGTAATTTCTGCCGAGCATGACCCGGCAAAAATCGCCGGGCGCGCCCTGCCCGGTGAAAAGTCTGCCGGGCGGCGCAGGTGCGCCGCCCGGCCTCAAGACGTTAACGGAACAGCGACAGGATCGAGCCTGACGACTGGTTGGCGATGGACAGGGCCTGAATACCCAGCTGCTGCTTGGTCTGCAGCGACTGGAGCTTGGCGCTCTCCTTGGCCAGGTCCGCATCGACCAGGTTGCCAACCCCGGCGTCGATGGAGTCTTGCAGCTTGCCGACGAACTCCAGGTGCGAGCTCAGCGCCTTGGAACCGGTGCCGAGCTTGGACAGGGCCGAAGACACGTTCGCGATCGAGGTGTTGATCGTCGCGATCATGGCCGCAGCCGTCGTCTGGGTCGCGATAGAGGCCGTCGCCGCAAGAGTCACATTGGCGCCGCCAAGCGCCAAGCTCTGCGAAGCCACCGTGATCTTGTTCACCCCATCAGCGCTCGCGAGCGCTGCGACCGTGGTCGGCGTGGTGGCCGTGATCATGTTGGCGCCGTTGAACGTGGCGTTGGTGACCACCTTGGTGATCTGGTCGCGCAGGGCCTTGAAGTCATCGTTCAGGGCCGTACGGCTGGCCGTGTCCAAGGTGGTGTCAGAGGCCGCGAGAGACTTCTCTTTCATCTGCAGAAGCAGATCGGAGACGCTCTCCCCCGCCGACAGGGCCACATCCACGGTCGAAATCGACCGGGAAAGGGATTCCTTGACGGCGTTCAGCGCGCCGGAGTTGGACCTTTGGTTCTGGGCGATGGCCCAGACGGCCCCGTTGTCCTTGGCGCTGGCGACCTTCAGGCCGGTGTTGATCCGGTTCTGGGTGGTGCCGAGGTCCGTGTTGGTCTTGTTGAGGTTTTGCAGCGCAACCATGGCGCCGACATTGGTGTTGACCGAGTTCGACATCGTCTTGTCCTTCCATTCTGGTCGGGTATCCGGCGATTTTTCGCCGGTGAGCCGTTTCATGGCTCATGTGAGACATCGCAATTGACGCGCCACGGCCGGGCCCACGAAGTGCCCGCGTAAACAACTGATTTACTTCGATTTTTCATACCACCGAAACCACGCCGACGGGGGTCTGGGCAGGAATGGCCGAGTCAAACCTGCCGGGGCGGCAGGAATGAGCGGCCAACGAAAAAGGCCCGGCTTTGGGCCGGGCCTTTCAAATGCAGCTCTGCGTCGTCAAGCGCTCAGGCGGCCTCGGCGGCCGAGGGTGACAACCCCTGCATGATGATGCGGTTCACGTCGATCAGGGCCTCGAAGTCGTCTTCCCTGCGAATCACCGCGCTGGTGTGCTTCTGCACCCAGATGCTGAGCGAGATGATCTAGGCCCGCAGGGCCTCGGGCAGATTATTGTCGGAATGGGCGCAGTCGTCCCCCAGCGCAATCCACAGGCGCCGGTTCCAGTCCAAGGCGTCGGCGCGGGTCCCGAAGTCCAAGGGATCGGCCTTCGACGCTTCAATAAGCGCGCGAGTCACCTGGGCGAAGAGGCGGTATTCCGCCTCGCGCGGGGACTCAGCTCTCTGCGCCGCCTGTTGGTAGGCTCTTAGGGACATTACCGAACACCTCGTCCTCGTAGTCGATGAGCTTCCGGCACAGCATGAGCGCCTTGTAGTATTCGCGGGTCATAGCGTGCTTGGATATAGAGACGCACTCGGCAAGAACAGCGGGATTACGCACCGCGCTCATGAACTCCGAAAGGCGTCGGACAAATTCGTCGTAGTAACGCTCGGCTCCGGCCTCATCGAGATACATCATCATGACCGGGAAGTAGACCCGCCGCGCCGGCGTGGTCACCTCATCCTGCTGCATGATGTCCTTCTCACGCAGAACAGACGCCTTGTTCTGGAGCACCAGGGTTCCACGGCGATCACCGTTCTGAACGACAGCGCCGTTGAGAACGAACTTCTCGCCCGGTTTCAGCGATAGCTTGAGCGGCAATGCTCGACCCCCAAATACGCGCCCCGACGCGTTGAGCCCTGGCTGGCTGCCGGTAAGCGGCGCAGCGGACAGGCCCAAGCTAGGCGGGGACTGTTAACGACCCCTTGCTGGCGCTGCGACGGAAGGCCGCGCTTAAACAAGGCGTAACCATAATGACGCGAAGCATCCACAGGTTCACCCAGGAAATGGAGTCGGGGATGACGCGCCCAAGCCGGACTGGCGATGCATCAGCCATTGCGCTGTCCGCCGCACAGGCGAGCCCGCTGAACCTCGGGCGCGCCGCCGACGCCATGGGGGCGGCCGGATCCCATGACGCCCTGCGTCGGCTGAATGCGGCTATCGGCGAGTTGAAGGCCCTGGCGATTGAGCCACTGCTGAGCCGAGCCGTGGCG
Organism: Phenylobacterium sp.; assembly: GCF_030679875.1. Classification (GTDB taxonomy): domain Bacteria; phylum Pseudomonadota; class Alphaproteobacteria; order Caulobacterales; family Caulobacteraceae; genus Phenylobacterium. The sequence continues at coordinate 29,706 of NZ_JAUXSP010000029.1, forward strand.
GCTCTGGAGGCCGAGGATCACCAAGCCGGCGCGCGCCTGGCGATACAGGTCCTGGAGCAGGACGAACGCAACGGCTTTGCCTGGTACCTGCTGGCGATCGCGCGGGAGCGGGCCGGCGATTTTGTCAGTTCCATCACCTGCTACGAATCGGCGCTGGCCCTATTGCCCAATCAGGCCGACGTGGCCAATGACCTTGGCCGCCTCGCCTTTCGAATGGGCATGAAGGCCGAAGCCGAGAAGCTGTTCCGACACTTCCTGGCCGCCAAGCCCAACCATCCGGAGGGCGCCAACAACCTTGCCTGCGCCGTACGGGACCAGGACCGGGCTGACGAGGCCATCGAAATTCTGCGCCCCGCCATCGAGGCCAATCCCTCGGCCGCCATGCCCTGGAACACCCTGGGCACCATCGTCACTGAGCAGGGTGACCTTGCGGCGGCCCACACCTTCTTCGACGAGGCCCTGCGACTGCAGCCACAGTTCCCCAAGGCGCAGTACAACCGGGCCAATGTCCGGCTCTCTCTGGGAGACGCCGACGGCGCCCTGGTCGATTGCGACATCGCCCTGGCCGCGACGGTCGCCCGGGACGAACGGCAGATGATGCGCCTGTCACGGGCGACCATCCTTATGGAGCTCGGTCACACTGCGGAGGGCTGGGAGGACTATGAGGCCCGCCTAGACCCGCAGTTCGCAGACTCCACCCAGTTCCAGGCCCCTGGGTCGTCCTGGAGCCCGGAGACTGATCTGGCCGGACGCTCGCTGCTTGTCTTTGGAGAGCAGGGCCTGGGGGATGAGGTGATGTTCGCCAACCTGATCCCCGATGTGATCGACGCGCTGGGCCCTCGGGGGCGCCTGATTCTGGCCGTGGAGGCGCGACTGGTCCCCCTGTTCCAGCGCAGCTTCCCCCGGGCCGAGGTGGGCGCGCACGCGACCTACGCCGTCGACGGCCGCACTGTCCGCGTGGCGCCCTTTCTGTCTGAGGATGCTCCGCCGGAGCTCTGGGCCCCGCTCGGCTCGCTCCTGCGTCGCTTCCGCCCCTCCGTCGAGGCCTTTCCAGCCCAGGCCGGCTATCTGACGCCGACGTCCGAGCGCGTCGCCCATTGGCGTGAGGTGCTGGACCAGGCGCCCGCCGGGCTCAGGGTCGGGCTGCTCTGGAAGAGCGGCCTCATGAACGGCGCGCGGCGGCGTTATTTCTCCGCCTTTGAGGCCTGGCGGGAGGTCCTGGCTGTTCCTGGGGTGAGCTTCATCAACCTCCAGTACGGCGACTGCGCCGAAGAGCTGGAACAGGCCCGGAAGGAGATGGGCGTCGACATCTGGACCCCGCCCGGGATCGACCTGAAGCAGGACCTGGACGACATCGCGGCCCTGACCTGCGCCCTCGATCTTGTGATCGGCTTTCCCAACGCCACGGTGAATCTCGCCGGCGCCTGTGGGGCCAACGCCTGGGTCGCCTCGGCGCCGGGCGCCTGGCCACGCCTGGGGAGCGACCACTACCCCTGGTATCCGCAGATGCAGGTTTTCAAAGCCCCGGCCCTCGGGGAATGGGGACCGATGCTCGCAGACATGGCCAGCGCCCTGCGCCGACCCGGCGGCCCGCGCCTGAGACGGCAGATCGAGCCCTGAGGTCGGCCATCAGGCGCGCAGATAGGTTCTCACCGCTCAGGATCGCTCAAGCCGCTTGAATGTCCCGCGCCGCCCTTTAGGTTGGCGTCAGTTGAAACATTTGTTCGAATGCGGGCGTCCTTGGACCCGCACATATTGGGAGCTCATATGGCCGAGCGTTTCGAAGGCACAGACGATTACGTCGCCACCGAGGATCTGAAGGTCGCCGTCAACGCGGCCGTCGCGCTGGAACGTCCCTTGCTGATCAAGGGTGAACCCGGCACCGGCAAGACCGTGCTGGCCTATGAGATCGCCAAGGCGCTCGACGCCGAGCTGATCACTTGGCACATCAAATCGACCACCAAGGCCCACCAGGGGCTCTACGAGTATGACGCCGTCACCCGCCTGCGCGACAGCCAGCTGGGCGACGAGCGGGTCAAGGACGTCAAGAACTACATCAAGAAGGGCAAGCTCTGGGAGGCGTTCGACGCCCCCAAGCGCCCCGTCCTGCTGATCGACGAGATCGACAAGGCCGACATCGAATTCCCCAACGACCTCCTGCAGGAGCTCGATCGGATGGAATTCTACGTCTATGAGACCAATGAGACGATCAAGGCGGCGATCCGCCCGATCGTGATCATCACCTCCAACAACGAGAAGGAACTGCCCGACGCCTTTCTGCGCCGCTGCTTCTTCCACTACATCCGCTTCCCCGACGCCGACACGATGAACCAGATCATCGAAGTCCACTATCCCGGGATAAAGCAGAAGCTCGTCGCCGAGGCCCTGCGCATCTTCTACGACATGCGCAAGGTGCCGGGCCTGAAGAAGAAGCCGTCGACCTCGGAGCTTCTCGACTGGCTGAAGCTGCTGATGGTCGAGGACATCGACGCCGAGGCGCTGAAGGAACGCGACCCCACCAAGTTGATCCCGCCGCTGCACGGGGCCCTGCTGAAGAACGAGCAGGACGTCCACCTGTTCGAACGTCTGGCCTTCCTGGCGCGGCGTGAAGGCGCCGGCGGCTCGCGCCCCGGCCAGTAGCTCAAGCTTACCGCGATTTCACTCGACCTCCCGGTCGCTCCCGTACACCGTCAACTTGAAGGCGTACGGGAGCTTCCGGATGAAGATGTTACTTTTGGCTGGCGCGGCCAGCGCGCTTGTCACCCTGACCGGCTGCGCCCAGCCGCTTGAATCCGCGGCGATGAAAGGACGGCTCGACTGTCCCGAGTCCAGGGGCCAGTTGACCCGGCTGAGCCAGGCTGATGACGGCCAGTCCTGTCGCTACAGGACCCGGGACGGGGCCGATGTCGAGCTGCGACTGGTCGCCGTGGATGGCGATCCCCGCGCCATGCTGGCCAAGCTGGAAGCCGAGCTTGGCGACCTGTCCCCTCCGGCCGCCGCTGCGGTCCCGGTCTCAGATGGCGCCACCGGTTCTGCCGAAACGACCGAGGCGGCGAAACTGGCGGCCAGGGCGATCGCCGAGGCCGAGGCCGACGCTTCGGGCGACAGCGACAATGTTCAGGTCAGCCTCCCCGGAGGACGGGTCAATGCTCAGAGCGAGTCGGTCAGCATTGCGCTGCCAGGCCTGAAGATCGACGCGGCGGAGGACACCGCGCAGGTCAAGATCGGCCCCCTCAATATCGACGCCTCAGACGATGGGGCGACCGTCAGGATATACCGCGAGGTGCGTCTTCGCGGAGAATCCCTCTCTCGGGAGCGGCGGGGTATCCGCGCCACCTACATCCTGGCCGGCGGTCGACAGCCGAGCGGAACCACCTATGTCGGTCTGGAAGCTGGCGGCCCAAAATCAGGTCCGCTGGTCGTCGCCATCGTTTCGTCCGCCACCAATGATGAAGATGCGGAGATCCTCGAGGACATCCAGAAACTGGTGCGCGAGAACGGCGGGGTCTGAACGACCCCGCCGACGCCTCAGGCCGCGACGACTTCCATCACCTTATAGGTGAGCGGGCGACCGTCCTCGTCAGTGATGGTGACGTATTCACCGATGGCGAAGCGATGCTCGCCCAGCCGATGCACCGGCTCGTCATCGTCGGTGTCAGTGGAGTCATAGTCGAAGAACCAGTGCCTCCCCTTGCGGGCCAGACGACCGTCGGCCGCCGGCTCGTCGGGGGCGAAGCGGCGGACAACACATTCGGCCTTTTGCTCGGCATAGGCCGCCTCATCGAGAAAGCCATCGGCCGTCAGCGGCGCCGTCAGGGCGTAGCCGCGATGGTCGTCTCCCCCGGCGAACTCGGTGCCCGGATTGCGGGCGAGCCGCATGACAATGCGCGAAAGGGTCATGAACGACCTCGTACTTAGTGTGACAGGAACAGGGACGGAGAATCCGCCGCCAGCAGTGAACGCGTTGTGCCGCCGAAGATGAACTCCTGGAGACGCGGATGGCCGAAGGCTCCGGCCACCAGGATATCGGCCCCAGCCTTCTGGGCGGCGTAGAGCAACATGGGGGCCGCCTCGCCGGAGTCGGGCAGCATCTCAAACTCCGCGGTGACGCCGCGGGCGGCGAAGTAGGATTGAAGCCGCGCCGGGTCGAGGGCCCGTGTCGTCGCCCGGGGCGCTGTCAGGATCACGACCTTGCTGGCCTTCTGCAACAGCGGCACGGACTGGCGAGCCGCCCGGGACGCCTCCTTGCCGCCGTCCCAGGCCACGGCCACGACACCGCCCACCTTGAGGCCGGGCCTGGCGATGATGACCGGTCGCTGCTCGTCGGCCAGCACCTCCTGAAAGGCCTCGGCCAGGGGCCCCCGTCCACGGCCCGGTTCGTCCGAGAAGATCACGACGTCCGACAGTCGGCACTCGGCCGACAGGTTGGCCCATACCGGCGTCTGGAGCGCCAGGAAGCTCTTGGCGTCGTAGGCCAGCGCGGCGACGGCGGCGCGCGCCTTCTTCTCGCCGACGGCCGCAGCCTCCTTGAGGGATTCCAGGGCGGTCGCCTGGACGCCTCCCATAAAGCCCTCGCCCATCCAGGGCATCACATCAGCGACATCGGCTGGCGTGTAGACGCCGGCCAGTTCGGCGCCAAAGGCCTGGGCCACAAGTGCGCCGGCCTCCAGCGCAACTTGGTCGCTCTCGCCGCCAGACAGCGGCGCCATGATTTTCGCCCAGGTCATTTGCTTCCCTTTTTCCTCAGGTCCCGATGATGCGTGCGCCGTTCGAACCGTGCATTGATCTTTGCCAATCTCACCGTGGTCGAACGCCTTGACCATGGCACAGTGAAAGGAACGCCGTGATGAGGAAAGGGCTGCGTCGAACCCCTCGTGAACCTCGGGCCTGGCAGAGGATGCTGTCTGGGCGACGACTGGACCTGCTGGATCCCTCCCCCATGGACATCGAGGTGGAGGATATCGCCCATGGGCTCGCCCGAGTGGCGCGCTGGAACGGACAGACCGTGGGCGAGCACGCGTTTTCCGTCGCCCAGCACTCCATCGTGGTGGAGGAGATTGTCGCCCACCTACAGCCCGATATCGAGCCCCGCTGGCGTCTCGCCGCCCTGCTGCACGACGCGGCCGAATATGTGATCGGAGACATGATCTCACCGTTCAAGTCGGCCCTTGGCCTCGACTACAAGCTGTTCGAGGCGAGGTTGGAGAGCGCGATCCATGTCCGCTTCGGGCTTCCGGCCAAGTCGCCGGCCTCGGTCAAGACCCTGATCAAGCGGGCCGATCATGCCTGCGCCTATTTTGAGGCCACCCAGCTGGCGGGCTTCGCCGCCGATGAGGCCGTGGAGCTTTTTGGCGCGCCGCCGGCGGGCTACGACCTGCACATTGAGCCACAGCCCCCCTCCGTCGCCCAGGCACGTTATATTCAGCGCTATCATGTGCTGTCGGAGGCTGCGGGATTCGCCCCGGCCGACGCAGCCTTCAATACGGAGTAGCCAGACATGACGATGATCGTCTGCGGCCTGGCCGACCTGCCCGGGGTGATTTCCGCCCGACGCCCCTCGCACGTGGTCACCCTGCTCGATCCCACGACCCTCATCCCGACGCCAGCGGGCATAGCCCCCGACCGGCATCTGCAGCTGGGCGTAAATGACATCGCCCATCCCATGGAGGGCATGACCGCGCCGCAGGCGGACCTGGTCACCCGGCTGTTGGACTTCGCCCACTCGTGGGATGAGAGCGCGCCCATGGTGGTGCATTGCTGGGCCGGCGTTAGCCGCTCGACGGCCAGCGCCTTCACCCTGGCCTGCGCCCGCAGCCCAGAGACGGACGAGGCGGAGATCGCCTGGACCCTGCGCAGCCTCGCCCCGCACGCCTATCCGAATCGACGGATCGTCGCCCTGGCCGATGACATGCTGGGCCGTGGCGGGCGCATGGTGGACGCGGTCGCCGCCATCGGCGGCAATGGATATGTCAGCCTGGGCGCGCCCTTCGATTTCGCAGCCCGACACTGATGGCCCGCGGCCCCGCCCCGCCCCCTGTCGTCATCGGCCTGTCGGCGGTGGTGGTGGCCGTGCGCGACGCGGAGGCCATGGTCCTGACCGTGCGCCCTCGCGGCTTGACCGGCGACCTGGCCGCTGAGCCCGCCGGCCTCCCCTTTGGTCCCTTTGATCCGGACGGCCATCGGACGTTCGAGTTGGCCCTGCGGGCCTTCGTGACGGCTCAGACCCGGTTTGACCTGGGCTATGTGGAGCAGCTCTACACCTTCGGTGACCGGGGCCGAGACGCCCCCCTGGCCGACATGGGGGCCGGCGCGGAAAGCGCCCCGGGCGCACCCCCAAGCCGCGTGATTTCGGTGGGCTATCTGGCCCTCACGCCCCAGGCCGTGGACACCGAGGCGCCGGACACCAGTTGGGCGCCATGGACCAGGTTCTTTCCGTGGGAGGACTGGCGGCAGGGCCGCCCCGCCGCCGCCGTGCTGATCGAGGACGCCTTGCGGCGCTGGTCGGATCGTGCGCCGCCGGCGCAACGGGACCTCCGTCTGGCTCGGGCCCGCCTAGCCTTCGCCCTGGATGGCGCGCCCTGGAACGAGGAGCGCGTCCTCGAACGCTATGAACTGCTCTATGGGGCCGGCCTGACCCCGGAAGCCGCCCGGGACCGGGGTGAGACCTCAGGCGAGCGGTCAGAAGCCCTTCGCGCCGCCCTGGGGGCGCCGATGATCTCGGACCACCGAAGGATACTCGCCACCGCGCTGAGCCGCCTGCGGGGCAAGATCAAGTACCGTCCAGTCGTCTTCGAACTGATGCCCGAAGCCTTCACCCTGCTGGCCCTGCAACGGGCGGTGGAGGCGATCGCAGGCGCCCCGCTGCATAAACAGAACTTCCGCCGCGCCCTGGAGCGCAGCGGGCTGGTCGAGGGACTGGGCCGCATCGACGCCGACACCGGGGGGCGTCCGGCCGAACTGTTCCGCTTCAGGCGGGAGAGTTTGAATGCGCGGCCGGTGTCGGGGCTGTCTCTGCCTTTGCTTCGGGACTGACGGACTCCTTGCCCTGGGCGGCCGCCCAGCGGGCGCGAATCTGCCGAGAGGTCTCCCGGGAGCCGTCATGGCTCCAGCCAGGGGGGCCGATGACATAGAGGGCGAAGTCCCTCAGGGATCTCGCCTTGAGCAGATCGCGCCCCATGGCGGTCCATTCATGAAAGGCGACCCGCAGCGGGTTGAAGGTCGCCAGGTTCTTCACGACCCCATAGCGGCAAGGCTCAGTCTCCAGCTCAACCTGGAAGGTTCCGAACATGCGGTCCCAGATGATCAGGATTCCCGCATAGTTGCGGTCGAGATAGCGAGGATTTCTCGCATGATGGACCCGGTGATGGGATGGGGTGTTGAACACCGCCTCGAACCATCGCGGCATCTTCCCGATCGCCTCGGTATGGATCCAGAACTGGTAGACGAGGCTGACCCCCTTCTGGATCGCCACCATGGCTGGCGGAAACCCGATCAGCGACAGGGGCAGCCACAGCAGCCAGGTTCCCGCCACCCCACCGGTCCAGGTCTGACGCAGGGCGGTGGAGAGATTGTAGTGCTGCGAGGTGTGATGATTGATGTGGCTGGCCCACCAGAACCGCCGCTCATGGGACAGCCGGTGGAACCAGTAGTAGGTCTTGTCCTCCAGCAGGAAGATCAGCACCCAGGCCCAGACCGCGGTCATGGGAATGTCGAACAGGCGGTGCTGATAGACCCACAGGCTTGCCGCGAAAATGGCCCCCGCCGTGGCCAGACCCGCCACCGAGCTGCCCAGTCCCATGGCCAGGGAGGTGAAGGTGTCCTTGGGCTCGTAGCGGGCCCGCACCCAGCCCAGTCGCCCCAGGAGCAACTCCAGCACGATCGCGAGGATGAAGAACGGGACGGCCAGACCGACCGGATCGATATCGTCCATCAGGCGGCCAGGTCCTTGGGCGGCCAGTTGTCGAAGGCCAGCACTGCGCGCGGGGCCGCCATCTCGTCCAGGCGGATGTCGAGCAATCCATTGCGGAACATGGCCGAGGACGCCTGGCACCAGGACAGACGGCGCGCCGCATAGCCATCGCCGACCTGGATCAGCACCAGGGCGCAGGCGCCGGACCTGGCCAGGGCGCCGCGGCCCTCCCGGGCGATCCAGAGTTGATCGACCCGCCAGTCTGGAAAGTCCTCGGCCAGCAGGTCACGGGCGCGGGCTTCATCGAGCCCCGGTGAGGGCCGGCCGATCCGCGCCCAGGCGGCCAAGCCCACGAGCACCGCAACGGCGGCCATGGAGCCGGTGAATTGTATCAGGAACGCCTTGTCCACAGCGCTTTCCTCCCCCCAGCCACGGTCCCCCGGGGAGAAGGCGCGGTCAAGCAAAACGGCGCGCCCCTCTCGGGACGCGCCGTCGCCTCAGATCCCTGGAGGGGCTTTGAGTGGCTTAGAACTTCCGGACGTAGCCGAGCGACCAGACATCAGCCGCACCGCCATCGTCCTGGAATTCCTGGCGGGTGTAGTCGACGCGGACACCGTTCTGCGCATCCATGAAGTAGCGGCCGCCAACCCCGAAGTTCCAGCTTTCGCCATCGGCCTTGGCCGAAACGCCGCCGGCCGAGGCCTTCACTTCGGTGGTGCCATAGCCCACCCGGGCGAAGAGATCGGCGTTCGGATTGATCGGCAGGAAGCCGACGCCGTAGATCGCTGCGCTGTGCTCAAGCTCGACGTCGACATCAGCGCCGCCGACGCGGAAGCTGTCGTCCTTGACGCCAAGAGCCAGCTCGCCTTCTACCCCAAAGTACTCGTTGATCTTGACGCCCGCGCGGCCCTGGATGGCGCCGAGGTCGAGGCCGTCAGAGCGGCTTTGGGCGTAGCCCACCGAGCCATAGACTTCCGAGCCGATGGGCTGAGCCTGCACGGCGGCCGGGACGGCGGCGAGCACGGCGACAGCGGCGGCGGCGGTAATGAGAGACTTCATAGTTGGTACTCCGACTTGAGGACGTGTGTCCTCGAACCGGGCCTTGTTCGCCGCCAAACAGGGCGGCTTCTTGTTCGCAGGCTGACGATTGCAGGGCAGCCACATCATGTGGCTTTCTCATCACACCCCCCTCCCCCTGCAATTTTCCGGCGCTGTGCTATCTAGTGGCCGCAAGCCCGGAAGAGGCTGCCATCGGAGAAGCAACTTGCGTCACGCTGTCATCGCCGCCACCGGCCTCTACACCCCACCCCATACGCTGACCAATGCGGAGCTGGTGGCGACCTTCAACGCCTATGTGGAGCGCTTCAACGCCCGCAACGCCGAGGCGATCGCCGCGGGCGAGGTCGAAGCCCTGACCCCATCCTCAGAGCCCTTCATCGAGAAGGCCTCAGGCATCAAGTCTCGCTATGTGATCGACAAGTCCGGACTGATCGATCCCGATGTGATGCGCCCGGTGATCCCCGAGCGGTCCAATGAAGAGATCTCAGTCCTGGCCGAGATCGCCGTCGCCGCCGCCCGTCAGGCCCTGGAAACCTGGGGCAAGCCCGCCAGCGAGATCGGAGCGGTGATCTGTGCGGCCTCCAACATGCAGCGGGCCTATCCGGCCATGGCCATCGAGGTGCAGCAGGCTCTGGGCATCGAGGGGTTCGCCTTCGACATGAATGTGGCCTGTTCGTCGGCCACCTTCGGCATCAAGACGGCGGCTGACTATATCGCCACGGGGTCGGCCAAGGCCGTGCTGATGGTCAATCCGGAGATCACCTCCGGCCACCTGAATTTCTGTGATCGCGACAGCCACTTCATCTTCGGCGATGTGGCCACCGCCGTGATTGTCGAGGCTCAGGATGATGCCGCGCCCGGCCAGGGCTGGGACATCGTCGGCACGCGGTTGAAGACGGTCTTCTCCAACAATATCCGCAACAATTTCGGCTTTTTGAACCGCGCCGCGCCCGAGGGCGTCGAGTCCCGCGACAAGCTGTTCGTCCAGGAAGGCCGCAAGGTGTTCCGCGAGGTGGTGCCGATGGTCTCCGAGATGATCGTCGAACACGCTGGCGACCTCGGGCTCGACGCCACCACTCTGAAGCGCCTGTGGCTGCACCAGGCCAATATCAACATGAACGACATGATCGGTCGCAAGGTGCTGGGCCGCGACCCGACACCGCAGGAGAATGTGATCATCCTGGACGAGTACGCCAACACCTCGTCGGCCGGCTCGATCATCGCCTTCCACAAGGCCAATGACGGCTTCGAGGCGGGCGAGATGGGTCTGATCTGCTCATTCGGCGCAGGCTATTCGGCCGGGACTGTCTTCGTTCGCAAACGCTGACCCCGTCGCTGCAGTTGGATTGAGAAAGGCCCCGCCGGCTGATATCCGGCGGGGCCTTTTGACGTTCTAGCGGTCCTTCTCGCGTTCGCCGATGGCCGACTGGGCGGCCGCCAGGCGGGCGATCGGCACCCGGTAGGGCGAGCAGCTCACATAGTCGAGGCCGACCCGTTCGCAGAAGTCGATGGAGGCCGGATCGCCCCCATGCTCGCCGCAGATGCCGAGCTTGATCTCGGGTCGCTGGGCGCGACCGCGCTCGGTGGCGATGCGGATCAAGTCGCCCACGCCCTCCTGGTCGAGGCTGACGAAGGGGTCTTTTTCGAAGATGCCCTTGTCCATATAGGCGGCCAGGAAACGGCCGGAGTCATCACGACTGATGCCGAAGGTCGTCTGAGTCAGATCGTTGGTGCCGAAGGAGAAGAACTCGGCGTTCTCGGCCAGGTCGGCCGCCCGGATGGCCGCGCGCGGCAGCTCAACCATCGTGCCCACCAGATAGGGGAAGTCGAGCTTGCGCTCGGCCAGCACCTGCTTGGCCACCCGATCGGTCAGCAGGCGGAGGAACTTCATCTCCTCGCCCTTGGCGACCAGGGGATGCATGATCTCGGGACATGGCGGGGTCTTGCCGGTCTCGGCGATCTCACAGGCGGCCTCGAAGATCGCCCGAACCTGCATCTCGTAGATTTCCGGATAGGAGACGCCGAGGCGGCAGCCGCGATGACCCAGCATCGGGTTGGTCTCGTGCAGCTCCTTCACCCGCCGCTCCAGGACCGCCAGTTCAAGGCCAGCCGTCTGGGCGAGCGCCTTCAAGTCCTCCTCGGTGTGGGGCAGGAACTCGTGCAGCGGGGGGTCAAGCAGGCGGATGGTGACCGGCAACCCCTCCATGATGGTGAACAGCTCGACGAAGTCGGCCCGCTGCATCGGCAGGATCTTGGCGAGAGCCGTGCGGCGTCCCTTTTCGTCGGACGCCAGGATCATCTCGCGCACGGCGGCGATGCGGTCCTCTTCGAAGAACATGTGCTCGGTGCGGCACAGGCCGATGCCCTCGGCCCCGAACTGCCGCGCGGTGCGGGCGTCGAGCGGGGTCTCGGCGTTGGCCCGGACCTTCAGACGACGCAGGGCGTCAGCCCAGACCATCAGGGTGGCGAAGTCACCGGTGAGCTCGGGCTCGATCATCTTGACCGCCCCGGCCAGCACTTCGCCGGTGGAGCCGTCGACGGTGATGATGTCGCCAGCCTTGAAGGTCCTTCCGCGCACCCGGAACTCGGCCAGCTTGGAATGGATCTGCACTTCGCCGGCGCCGGAGACGCAGGGCCGCCCCATGCCACGGGCGACCACCGCGGCATGGCTGGTCATGCCGCCGCGGGCGGTCAGGATCGCCTTGGCCGCGTGCATGCCGTGAATGTCCTCGGGGCTGGTCTCGTCCCGGACCAGGATCACCGCCTCATGGATGGCGGCCAGACGCTCGGCCTCGTCGGCGTCGAAGACGACCTTTCCCGTGGCCGCGCCGGGCGATGCCGGCAGGCCCCGGGCGATGACGTCCCGCTCGCTGCTCGGATCGATGGTCGGATGCAGCAATTGGTCCAGGGATGAGGGATCGACCCGCATGACCGCCTCCTGCTGGGTGATCACCCCCTGGGCGGCCAGATCGACGGCGATCTTCAGGGCCGCCTTGGCTGTGCGTTTGCCGTTGCGCGTCTGCAGCATGTAGAGCCGGCCCTGTTCGACCGTGAACTCGATGTCCTGCATGTCGCGGTAGTGAGTCTCCAGCCGGTTCACCGCCGCCTTGAACTGCTCGAACACCTCCGGGAGGGCTTCCTCCATGGAGGGCTGCTTGTCCCCCATCTCTTCGCGGGCGATCTTGGTCAGGGCCTGGGGCGTGCGGATGCCGGCCACCACGTCCTCGCCCTGGGCGTTGATCAGGAACTCGCCATAGAGGCGGGCTTCGCCGGTGGAAGGATTGCGGGTGAAGGCCACGCCGGTGGCCGAGGTCTCGCCCATATTGCCGAACACCATCGACTGGATGTTCACCGCCGTGCCCCAGCTCTCGGGGATGTCGTGCATGCGACGATAGAACTTGGCCCGGTCGTTCATCCAGCTGGCGAAAACGGCGCCGACCGCGCCCCAGAGCTGTTCCTGCGGATCCTGTGGGAACTCCGCGCCCAGTTCGGCGGCGACAGCCTTCTTGTAGTCGGCGACCACCTTTTCCCAGTCCTCGGCGGACAGGGCGGTGTCGACCGTGACGTCGAGGCGCTCCTTATGCTCGTCGAGGATTTCCTCGAACATGTGGTGATCCAGGTCGAGCACCACGTTCGAGTACATCTGAATGAAGCGGCGATAGGAATCGAAGGCGAACCGCCGGTCCCCAGACAGCTTGGCCAATCCCGCCACCGTCTGGTCGTTGAGACCCAGGTTCAGCACCGTGTCCATCATGCCGGGCATGGAGGCGCGGGCGCCTGAGCGCACGGAGACCAGGAGGGGGTTGGACGCATCCCCAAACCGCTTGCCGGTCAGCTCCTCGACCCGGCCCAGGGCCTCGGTGACCTGGGCCTTCATGTCGTCGGGATAGCGCTGCTCATTGGCGTAGTAATGCGTGCAGCACTCGGTGGTGATGGTGAAACCTGGCGGCACCGGCAGGCCGAGGGAAGACATCTCAGCCAGGTTGGCGCCCTTGCCCCCCAGCAGGTTCTTCATCGAAGAGTCCCCGTCGGCCGCGCCGCCACCGAAGGCATAGACCCAGCGCGTCTTGGTCAGGCTCGTCATCGTCCCACTCATCCCGTCACTTGGCCGAAATCCGCCACGCGCCCCATGGCGTCGCGGACCTGGTTCAGAAGCCGCAGGCGGTTGTCCCGTTCTGCAGCGTCTTCAGCATTCACCAGCACTTGTTCGAAAAAGGCGTCCACAGGGCCGCGCAGACCAGACAGGGCCTGCATGGCGGCCACGAAGTCTTCGGCGGCCAGGGCCTTGGTCACAGCCGGCTCCGCCCCAGCCAGGACCTGGACGAGGGCCAGCTCTGCGGCTGGCGCGGCTGGCATGGCGACCGCAGGACCCGTGGGCATGACGCCCTTCTTTTCCTCGGCCTTCAGAATGTTGGTCGCCCGCTTATAGCCGGCCAGCAGATTGGACCCGTCCTCGGTGGTCAGGAAGCCGTCCAGGGCCTCGACCCGGGCGACGATCCGCACCAGATCGTCGTCGCCCAGGGCGAAGACCGCGTCCACCAGGTCGTGGCGCCTGCCCTGATCGCGCAGCAGGACCTTCAGGCGGTCGGCGAAGAAGGCCACCAGCTCGTCCCCGACCAGTTCGCGCAGGGGCAGACGTATCCCGCCCTCCAGCACGATGCGGATCACCCCAAGGGCCGAACGACGCAGGGCATAGGGGTCGCGGGAGCCAGTAGGCTTCTCATCGATGCCGAAGAAGCCGATCAGGCTGTCGAGCTTGTCGGCCAGGGCCAGGGTGGAGCCGACGGGCCCCGTCGGCAGGGCGTCACCCGGACCTTGCGGCTTGTAGTGGTCGCCGATGGCCTCGGCGACGTCCGCCGGCAGGCCCTCGGCCCGGGCGTAGTAGCCGCCCATCAGGCCCTGCAGCTCAGGGAACTCCCCGACCATGCCGGTGACGAGATCAGCCTTGGCCAGCCGTGCGGCCTGGACCGCGGCGTCCGGATCAGCGCCGACCAGCGGCGCAAGGCGGCGGGCCAGGTCGGTAATGCGGCCCACCCGGTCAGACATGGCGCCGAGCTTGGCGTGGAAGGTGACGCCCTTCAGCTTCTCCAGCCGGTCCTCCAACCGCAGCTTGCGGTCCTCGTCCCAGAAGAAGCGGGCGTCGGCGAGCCGCGCCGAGAGCACCTTGGCGTTGCCCGCCGCGATGGCGGCGCCACCATCGGCGGCCTGGATGTTGGCCACGGTGATGAAGTGCGGGGCCAGCCGCCCCGTCGTTGGATCTCGCACGGCGAAGTACTTCTGGTGCGTCCGCATCGATGTGCGGATCACCTCGGGCGGCAGGTCGAGGAAGTCGGGGTTCATGTCGCCCAGCACCGGCGTCGGCCATTCGGCGAGACCGGCGACCTCATTCAGCAGCCCCTCATCCTCCACCAGCTCCAGATTGCGGGCGAAACACAGGGTGCGGGCGGCGTCTGAGATTCGCGCCTTGCGCTCCTCGGCCTCCAGGACAACGAAATGAGCCGCCAGCCTGTCGCGGTAGGTGTCGAAGTCCTTCACACTGAAGGGCTTGGCCGTCCCCATGAAGCGATGGCCCTCGGTGATATCGCCGCTTTCGATCCCGTCGATGGTGAAGGGCACGACCGCGCCGTCGAACAGACAGACGATCCGCTTCAGCGGCCTGACCCAGCGCAGCGTGCCGCGCCCCCAGGTCATGGACTTCGGCCAGGGGAAGTTCCGCACGATGGCCTCGACCATCTCGGCGATGATCGCAGCCGTCGGACGGCCCTTGCGCTCGATCTTTGCAAACCAGACCCCATCCTGATCGACGAGCTGGTCCAGGGTCAGGCCGGTGGAGCGCAGGAAACCCTCCATGGCCTTTTCCGGCGAGCCGACGCGGGGGCCCTTACGCTCTTCAGTTCGGTCGGCCTGGGCTTCCGGCAGCCCCTCTATCACCAGGGTCAGGCGGCGCGGGCCAGCGAACGTGGTCATCGCCTCCGGCAGGAAGCCCTGCTCGGCCAGGCGCTCGCGCGCCATGCGCTCCAGGTCGCGGGCGGCCTGGACCTGCATGCGCGCAGGGATCTCTTCGGAGAAGAGCTCGAGAAGCAGTTGAGGCATGGGTTAAGCGTTGCCCCCTTCATTGGCCACCCAGGCCTCGGCGCACATCTTGGTCAGGTCGCGGATGCGGCCGATATAGCTCTGGCGCTCGGCCACCGCGATGGCGCCGCGGGCGTCCATCAGGTTGAACAGGTGGCTGGCCTTGAGCACATGGTCATAGGCCGGCAGGACGATGGCCTGGCCTTGCGGGCCCTTCATCGCCAGCAGGCGCGGGACCTGCGTCTCCATGTCCTCGAACTGGCGCTTCAGGGTGGCCACGTCATAGCCGTCGAAATTGGCCGTCGACTGCTGGCGCTCATTCTCCAGGAACACCTCGCCATAGGTCATGGGCGCCGGCCCGTCCGGATCGTTGAAGGCCAGATCCGTGAAATGGTCGACGCCCTGCAGATACATGGCCAGCCGCTCCAACCCGTAGGTGAGTTCGCCGGCCACGGGCCAGACGTCCACGCCCCCTACCTGCTGGAAGTAGGTGTACTGGGTCACCTCCATACCATCGCACCAGACCTCCCAGCCCAGGCCCCAGGCGCCCACGGTGGGGTTCTCCCAGTCGTCCTCGACGAAACGGATGTCGTGCAGGCGGGTGTCGAGGCCAATGGCCTCCAGGCTGCCGAGATAGAGATCCTGCAGATCGTCGGGGTTCGGCTTCAGGATCACCTGGTACTGGTAATAGTGCTGCAGGCGGTTGGGGTTCTCCCCATACCGGCCATCCGCCGGGCGGCGGGAGGGCTGCACATAGGCCGCCCGCCACGGTTTTGGACCAAGCGCACGCAGGACCGTCGCCGGGTGGAGGGTGCCTGCCCCCACCTCGACGTCGTGCGGCTGCAGGATCACACAACCCTGGCGGCTCCAATAGTCATGGAGTTTCAGGATCAGGCCCTGAAACGAGAGCGGTTTTTCTGAGGACATCTGGGCTGATTTGCAGGCGCAAAAAAAGTCGGCGGACCATAGGGCCCGCCGACCTGTGCATCAAGCGCGCGACGAAGATCAGTTGCCGCCGGGGTCGCTCGCCTTGCCCGCGCGGGACTGCGGGCCGCCGTACTTGGCCCGGTTCTCCTCGGTGTCGGGGATCGGACCATTGGTCGTCACCTGGCCGCCCGCAGTGCTGGAAGCCATGGCCCCCATGGAGCCGGCTGACCGGGCCTCGCCATCCATCTGGCCCTGGTGGGCCGTGGCGCTCCCGCCAGCATGGCCGCTCATGCCGTCACTGTGCATGGTGGCGCCAGCCTGGGCCGAGCCACGCATGGAGCCCGACATGGCCCCGGGCGCGTTCACCGCTTCGCCCTCGGATTGGACCGAGCCCGACATCTGACCGCCGGTCATGGTGCGGCCGGCGTCAGCGCCGGTGGGCCGGGTAGAGTCCACGGACGGAAGTCCCGTGCTGGAGCGGGTGTGGTCGGCAGGGCCGCTGAGCGCCCCCGCAGCCTGACCTGACAGATCCCCGGTCACACCGCCCTGGACAGTCTGGGCCTGGACCGCGGACGCCATCAGAAGGGCGGCGGCGGAGGTGGAAAGAACAAGCTTGAGGTTCATTGCTGGATTCCTTGGGTTTTGATCATACCGCAGGTCCCCCCAGCGCCCTGCCTTGGGTTCAGTTGCTCTCGGCGGCGGTGCGCTTGCCGGCGCTCGAGAGGGGTGCGCCATAGGCGGCGCGGTTTTCCGGGGTGTCCGGAATGGGTTGCATCTGCACATCGGACGCGGTGGCCGCAGTGTCCGCAGCGATCCCCGTCGGGGCGTCGGACTCTCCGGTCACACTGGCGCCTGTCGCCGGGGCGGCAGGGGTTGTGGCGTCTGGCGACGGTATAGAGGCTGAAGCATCCGCCCCCGCAGCGGCCACTGTGGCGTCGCCCGGCATGAGCACCTTATCCACCACATGGATCACACCATTGTCGGCGTTGATGTCCGACTGGGTGACCCGGGCCTGACCGACGGTCCAGACCTCACCCACGTCGTTAACCTGCAGATTCTCACCGGCGACGGTCGGCACGGGCCCTTGGGCGCCCTCGATCTTGCTGGCGTCCAGGCGCGCATTGACCACGTGGTAGGTCAGCAGCTTCTGCAATTCGGCGCGGTTTTCGTCAGCCATCAAGCGGTCGAGTTCCCCCGCCGGCAAGGCCGCAAAGGCGGCGTCGGTGGGCGCGAAGATTGTGAGATTCGGCGTCGTCTTCAGGAGCTGAACCAGATTGGTCGCCTCCAAGGCGGCGACCAGGGTGGTGAACTGTCCAGCAGCCTCGACCGTCTCAACAATATCGCCGGCCGGCGCGACCTGAGCGCCCGCGCGGGCGTCGGCGCCTGCCTGAGCGGAAGGCAGGCCCGCCGTGGGCGTGGACGGCGCCGGATCAGCCACCTGGGCATGCGCGGCGCCGGCCATGAGGGCGGCGATAGCGGTTGCGGTCACTAGGCGTGTCAGACGCATGGTCATCCTCTCGATTGTGGGGCGCGAGCCAATGCAGGCGTCACGGTCGGGAGAACTAAGCAGCGGGGGGCCCATCGGTTGCCGACGTTCACGGGTTCGTGATCACGCTGGGTCTTCCGGTTCGGGCGCTCAGAACCGACGCCCTCAGCCGTCGGTGATGCTCAGTTTGCGGGCAATCGCCCCCCACTGGCGCCCATCCTTTCGGCACTGAAAGGCTTTCCTTAACCGGCGACGACCCCGGCCGCCCCCCCTCCCCTCGCCGCCGATAGCGTCACAGTCGCCGTCGACCGACACCGTCGGAATGGGGCCATGGGGCTTGGTGACGGCTCGAACCAATAAGGGGACGCGCGGCGTAAAAGCCCGTGCGGTAGCGAGCGGATGAAACTGATCATTGCGATCGTCAAACCCTTCAAGTTGGACGACGTGCGCGAAGCGCTCGTTTCGGCCGGCGTTGAAGGCCTGACGGTCTCTGAAGTCAAAGGCTACGGCCGGCAAAAGGGGCAGACAGAGATCTACCGGGGGGCGGAGTACCAGGTGAACTTCGTGCCCAAGGTCAAGCTGGAGGCGGTCGTCGATGACGCCGCCGCCGCCAAGGCCGTGGAGGCCATCAAGGCCGCAGCGGCCACCGGCAAGATCGGCGACGGGAAGATCTTCGTCGTCAACGTCGAGGACGCGGTGCGTATCCGCACCGGTGAGACCGGGGCCGCCGCCCTTTAAGGGCGCAACTGAACGGGACAAGGGGATAGCCAAATGATGTCGTTGAAATTCAAGGGGCTGGCAGGGCTAATGCTCGCCGCCGCAATTGTCGGGGCGCCTGTCGCCTCGGCCTGGGCCCAAGAGGCGCCACCACCGGCCGAAGCCATGATGGAGGCGCCGGCGGAAGAAGCCGCGCCGATCGCTGAAGCCGCGCCGGTTGAAGAGGCCGCCGTCGAGGAAGAGGTCGCCACCATCGACGCCGGCGACACGGCCTGGATGCTGACCTCCACTGCGCTCGTCCTGATGATGACCATTCCGGGTCTCGCCCTGTTCTACGGCGGCATGGTCCGCAAGAAGAACGTGATCGCCACTGTCGCCCAGAGCTTCGCTATCACCGCGGTGATGAGCGTTCTCTGGATGGTCGTCGGCTATTCACTGGCCTTCTCCGAGAACAGCAACCCCGCGCTGCAGCCCTTCGTCGGCGGCCTCAGCAACGCGTTCCTGGCGGGCGTGGCCTATGACGGCGTGTCAGGGACCATTCCGGAATACCTCTTCGTGGTGTTCCAGATGACCTTCTTCATCATCACACCGGCCCTCATCACCGGCGCTTTCGCCGAGCGCATGAAGTTCTCGGCCATGCTGATGTTCATGGTCCTGTGGTCGCTGGTCGTCTATGCGCCGGTCTGCCATTGGATCTGGGGCGGCGGCTTCCTGAGCGACGAGGGCGTCCTCGACTTCGCTGGCGGCACCGTGGTGCACATCAATGCTGGCGTCGCCGGTCTGGTCTGCGCGATCGTTCTGGGCAAGCGTAAAGGCTACGGCGTCGACAACATGGCGCCGCACAACCTGGTGCTGACCATGATCGGCGCCGCCATGCTGTGGGTGGGCTGGTTCGGCTTTAACGCCGGTTCCGCCTTGGCCGCCAACGGCCTTGCCGCCGTGGCCATGCTGAACACCCAAGTCGCCGCCGCTGGCGCGATCCTGTCCTGGCTGGTCATCGAGTGGGTCGAGCGCAAGAAGCCCGGCATGCTCGGCATGGCGTCCGGCGCCATCGCCGGCCTGGTCGCGATCACCCCCGCGGCTGGCTTCGTCAGCCCGCAGGGCGCCTTGATCATCGGCCTCGTCGGCGGCGCTGCGGCCTATGTGGGCGCGGTCTGGCTTAAGAAGCTGCTGAAGTACGACGACAGCCTGGACGTCTTCGGCGTGCACGGCATCGCCGGCATCGTCGGCGCCATCCTCACCGGCGTCCTCGCCGATGCGGTCATCGCTGGCGAAGAAACCGCCGCCGCGGCCAATGCGGGCACGCAGTTCATCGGCGTGCTGGGCACGGTGGCCTGGTCGGGCATCGCCAGCTTTGTCATTCTCATGATCTGCAAGTTCACCGTCGGACTGCGGGTTTCCGAGGAGGAAGAGGTCGAAGGACTGGACCTCTCGCAACACGGGGAATCCGTCCACAGCTGATCCAGCTCTCAAGGCTGATCACGGAACGGGGGTCCTTCGGGGCCCCCGTTTTCGTTTGCGCTGTCTGGCGTGACGACGCCGACCGCGACAGGCTTGCACGAATGCACGGGTCTCAGGCGGTCAGGGTCTCAGGCGGTCTCTGGCCAGGGGCCGCCCAGGCGGCACCGGCGCACCCACCAGTCCGGGCGCAGCCGCCCAAGGCCCTCGGCCAGTTGCTCGGCCTCGATGTCGCTGGCGCAGAGGGCGAAGCAGGTGGCGCCTGAGCCAGACATCTGCGCGAACAGAGTCTCAGGCTCGCCGCGCAGGGCGCTCAAAACGTCCCCGATCGCCGGGGCGAGCTCGACAGCGGCCGCCTCAAGGTCATTGCGCATGAGGCTGAGCCAGCCGGCCACCTCCTCGACGGACTCAAAGAGATCCGGCAGGGGCGGCGCGGTTACGTCACCGAAGACGCCCAGGGCGTCGAACCGGCTGTAGACAGCGCCGGTGGACGCGGCGACCCGCGGATTGACGAGCACTGCCGGCATGACGGGTAGGCCAGGCGACGGACTGAGCCGCTCTCCCCGGCCCTCAGCCATGACGGGGGCGCCCCAAAGGCAAGCCGCGCCATCGGCGCCCAGCTCTGCGGCAAGTCCTTGCAAAACCTCATCAGACAAGCCGGGCGCCCAGGCCGCCCGCAGGAGCCGCAGCGCTGCGCCGGCGTCGCTGGACCCCCCGCCCAGGCCGGCGGCGACCGGCAACTGCTTGTCCAGCACCAGCATGACCGGCGACCTTGGGCCGCGCACCTCATGCAACAGCGCCTGGGCCGCCCGCTGGACGAGATTGTCGCCACTTCCGGCCAGATCGCGGGCGAACGGGCCCGTCAGGGTGAAATCCAGGGCTTCGGCCGGAGCCAGTGAGACCTGGTCACCCACATCGGCGAAGACCATCAGGGAGCAGAGCGGGTGATAGCCGTCCGCCCCCGGCGCCCCGACGTGCAGGAACAGGTTCACCTTGGCGGGCGCGAAAGCCTGGCCGAACATGGCGCGGACCTAGCGAACGACGGGACTGGGCGCGGTCTCAGCGGCCGCCTGCGCCGCCGCCCGGGTCGCGCCGGGGCCGAGCCCGGAAGCCAGCTTGGCCTCGGCGTCGGCGCGAATCCGGGTGTCAGGCTCCAGGGTCAGAACCCGCCGCCACTGGAAGACGGCTTCGTCGCGCCGGCCCACCTGCCAGTAGGCGTCGCCGAGATGGTTGTTGATCTCGGGGTCGCCGGCTTCCAGGCCAACGGCCTCCTCCAGCACCTCGACGGCCTTGTCGTACTGGCCAAGCCGGTAATAGCCCCAGCCCAGACTGTCGATCATCGCCCCGGAACGCGGGTTGGCGTCGACGGCGGTCTGGACCATGGCCAGGGCCTCGTCCAGACGCTCGCCGCGGTCGATCCAGCCATAGGCCAGGTAGTTGAGGATGTCCGGTTCTTCCGGGTTCAGCGCCAGGGCGGCCATCAGGTCGGCCTCGGCGCGGGGCCAGTCTCCCATCCGCTCAAACGCCGCGCCTCTGGCGAACAGCAGCCGCCAGTCAGGCTCCGGACTGGCTTCCACCAGCTGGTTGAGCGGAACGATCGCCTCATCATAGCGCTCGTTGCTTCGCAACAGGTCAGCCAGGGTCAGCAGGCCGATGGGATCACCGTCGACTGCGGCCTTGCGGGCGGTCTCCAGGGCGGCCTCGCCCTCACCTGCGCCTTGCAGGCTCCAGGCCAGCTTGCTCTGGGCGGTGACGTAGTCGGGGTGTCCCGTCGGCACGCGGTCATAGGCGGCGCGGGCGGCCTGCACGTCACCGGCTGCGCCCATGAGGTCGCCAACCATCATCCAGGCGTCCATCCGCTCGGGGTCCAGCCGCAGGGCGAGGCGCACATAGGCCAGGGCGAACTGAGTCTGGCGGGCGGCCAGCATGGCGGCGGCCGGCGTCAGTATGGCCTGAGCAGCGCCCTGACGGACCGTCGGGGCCGATGGCGGGCTCCGGCGCGCCAGCGCACGGTCGCGCGCCAGGCCAAGGGCGGTGTCGCGCCGGTAGGTGGCGAGCGCCCTTTCGTAGAGCGCCACGGCTTCGGGCCGGCGTCCGCGGCGTTCGAGGAACTCCCCATGCGCCAGGACCAGCATCGGCGGGGCGTCTGGGGCGTCAGTAAGCGCCTTGAAGTCGGTCTCCGCCTCATCGTAGCGACGGACCCGCTCGTACTGGTAGGCCTGACCCAGCATGCCGAAATATTCCACCAGCTTGTCGCCGGGAACATCAGGACGCCGGGTGGCCAGGTCCATGTCGCCCGCCTGGGCCGCGGCCCAGGGCGTCAGTAGGGCCGCCGCCGTGCGATGGGGAAAGCCGATCTCTTCGGAGGTCAGAAGCTCGTAGGCCGCCTCCCCCTTGCCGGAGGCCAGGGCGTCCACCGCCAGAACCAGCCGCCCAAGGCGCTTTGCGCCCTCGGACGCCTCCTCCCCGACCGGCGCGATGGCTGCGGCCTTCTCGATCTCACCGCTCAGCACAGCGGCCGTGAAGGCGCGCTCGGAGATCAGATTGGGGGTGTCGCGACTGAGGGTGGCCCGCTCGAAATAGTCGGCGGCCTGCCGGCTTTCACCGTCATTCAGAGCAGCCTGACCGGCCAGGAACAGGCCATAGGGCGAGCGGGCCTCCAGTCCTCCGGCGGGCGCCGAGGGACTGGCGCAGGCCGCCAGGAGCAGAACAGGGACCGTCACGGTCAGAGAACGAAGGCGCATCCCCGCAGGGTTTCCTTTTCCGGCCCCCGCCGCAAGCGCGACGGCGACTCACATATTGGGATAGTTCGGCCCGTCCCCGCCCTGAGGCGTCGTCCAGACGATATTCTGCGACGGATCCTTGATGTCGCAGGTCTTGCAGTGGACGCAGTTCTGGAAGTTGATCTGGAACTTCGGGTTCTCACCAGCCTCATCATACAGCACCTCATAGACCCCAGCGGGGCAATAGAGGCGGGCCGGTTCGCCGAACCTGGGCAGGTTCACCGAAATCGGGATCGACGGGTCCTTGAGCCGCAGGTGAGCCGGCTGGTTCTCGTCGTGATTGGTGGCTGACAGGAAGACCGAGGACAGCTTGTCGAAGCTGATCTCGTTGTCGGGCTTCGGATAGACGATCGGCTGGTAGTCCTTGGCCAGGCCGGTGGACTCCGCGTCGGTCTTGCCGTGCTTCATGGTGCCAAACACCGAGAAGCCGCCGGTCAGGTTGCTGATCGTCATGTCCATACCGCTCAGCAGGGTGCCGAGCGCGGTGCCGTACTTGGAGATGATCGGCTTGGCGTTGCGGACGATCTTGAGTTCCTTATAGACCCAGGAGGCCTTGTAGGCGGCCTCGTACTCGGCCAGTTCGTCGCCCTGACGGCCACCCTGGATGGCGGCGAAGGCGGCTTCAGCGGCGAGCATGCCGGTCTTCATGGCGTTATGGCTGCCCTTGATCCGGGGCACGTTCACAAAGCCCGCCGAGCAGCCGACCAGGACGCCGCCCGGGAAGAACAGCTTGGGCACCGACTGTAGGCCGCCCTCGGTGATGGCGCGGGCGCCATAGGCGATGCGCTTGCCACCTTCGAGATGCGGGCGCACGGCCGAATGCTGCTTGAAGCGCTGGAACTCGTCGAACGGCGACATCCAGGGGTTCTTGTAGTTCAGGTGCACCACGAAGCCGATGGCCACGTAGTTGTCCCCGAAGTGGTACATGAAGCTGCCGCCGCCGGTCTTGTTGTCCAGCGGCCAACCCAGGGTGTGCTGCACCAGGCCCGGCTGGAACTTGTCGTCGGGAACCTGCCACAGCTCCTTCAGGCCAATGCCGAACTTCTGGGGTTCGCTGTTCTCGGCCAGACCGAACTTATCGATCAGCTGCTTGGCGAGCGACCCGCGGACGCCCTCGCCGATGAAGGTGTATTTGGCCAGCAGCTCGACGCCAGGCTGATAGTCGGGGCCCTTGTTCCCGTCCTTGTCGATGCCGAAGACGCCGGCGACCACGCCCTTGACCGCGCCGTTCTCGTCGAACAGCACCTCAGAAGCCGCCATGCCGGGATAGATTTCCACGCCGAGCGCCTCGGCCTGCTGGCCCAGCCAACGGGCGACATTCGCCAGGGAGGCGATGTAGTTGCCATGGTTCAGCATGAACTTCGGCATGGGCAGCCAGGTGATGTCCAGCTCGCCCTGGGGACCGAGATAGATGAACTTGTCCTTCTTGACCGGCGTCTCCAGGGGCGCGCCCTGGTCTTTCCAGTCGGGGATCAGCTCATTCAGAGCGATGGGATCGATGACCGCGCCAGACAGGATATGGGCGCCGACCTCGGAGCCCTTTTCCAGAACCGCAACGCTGATCTCGGCGCCGGCCTCGGCGGCGAGCTGCTTCAGACGAATCGCCGCCGACAGGCCAGCAGGCCCGGCGCCCACGATGACGACGTCGTATTCCATGGCTTCGCGTTCGACGTCTTCGCTCATGATCCCCTCTGAACTCCATTATCCGACGGTCAGGGGCCCGCACCCTCGCCGACAGCGTTGATCCTTTGGCCGTCTTATCGGAAGGTCGCCCCTACGCGGTCAAGGACAAACCCCGCGAAACTCAAGGATTTCGACCCACCAGTATGGACCAGTCCACCCCGCCCGCCCCCGAAATCCTGGCCCATAGCCTGCTGGCCTTCTGGGCCGACGCCGGCGTGGACTGCCTCTATCAGGACGAGGCGACCGACCGTATCGCCGCCGGGTTGAGCCCCCCGCCACGGCGGGTGGAACATGTCGCAGCCCCGCTCCGCACGGCACCAGCGGCGGGTGAACCTGCCTCCGACGCCCTGGCCGAGGCCCGGCGGCTGGCCGCCGCGGCGCAGGATCTGACCAGCCTGGCCGAAGCCATCGCCGGTTTCGAAGGTTGCCCTCTGCGGTTCGAGGGCGCGGCCACGCGATCGGTGTTCAGCCGAGGCCCATCGGACGCCCCGGTCATGATTATCGGCGAGGGACCAGGCGGCGACGAAGATGCGCGCGGCGAGCCCTTTGTGGGCCGCGCCGGCCAGTTGCTGGACCGGATGCTGGCCGCCGCCGGCCTCTCCGACCGGGTCTTCATCACCAACACGGTCTTCTGGCGGCCCCCGGGCAATCGCACCCCCTCGCTGTCCGAGCAGGCCCTGTGCGCGCCCTTCGTGGAGCGGGCCATTTCCCTCGTCCGGCCAAAGATGCTGCTGCTGGTCGGCGGCGCCTCAGCCAAGGCGATGCTCAAGCGCGAGGAGGGTATTCTCGCCATGCGGGGACGCTGGTTCGAATGGCGTTCTGACGACGAAAGCCTCGAACTGCCCGCCATGCCAACGCTTCACCCGGCGTTTCTGCTTCGTCAGCCAGCAGCCAAGAAGAAAGCGTGGAGCGATCTCGTGTCTTTGGTGCAGAGGCTTGATCGGCCAGACCGTCCCCACTAGACCTGCACCTGAGCTTCGAGAAAAGGGCCACGGAACCGCTGCGGCATGTCGGCGGACGTGGAAGGTCGTATGACGACATCGACGCGAAGGCAGGTTTTCGGCCTGGGACTGGGCGCTGTGAGCGCGGCTGTGACGGCGGGCGCCGCCACCCGCGCCTGGGCCGCGCCCCAGGTGCTGAACCCCTGGGATCTGGTCCGCTATCGCGCCGCGTTCGCCGCCGTCGACCGGGGCGATTTCATCGACGCCCAGATGCAACTCGTGGAGCTTAAGGATCGCAGCCTGACGGGCCATATCGCCCTGCGCCAGCTGATGCATCCCACCGCCCATGTGGCCTCCTATCAGGAACTGAGCGCCTGGCTGGGCGCCCACGCCGATCTGCCGGGCGCTGAACGGGTCTATGCCCTGGCCCTGAAGCGCCGGCCGCCCGGCGCCGCTGCGCCGCGGACTCCCGTCGTGTCGGGTCTCGACTGGGGCCGGGTGGAGAGCGCCGCTCAGCGGGTCGGCGGCCGGCTGAACGCCGACAAAGGCCGCGCCGCCCGCCAGGCCTTCTATGGCGGCGACGTCACCCGCGCCTTGGACCTGGCTGGAAACGCCTGCGAGCGGTGGATCGCCGGCATGGCCGCCTACCGCCTTGGCCGGTACGAAGAGGCCGAGGGCTTCTTCAGCGCCGTCGCCCGTGATCCCGACGAAGGCGAATGGCTGCAGGCCGGCGCCGGCTTCTGGGCCGCCCGCGCCGCAAGCCGCGATGAAGACGCCGACCGCGCCGCCGCCCACCTGCGGGTGGCCGCGCGCCACCCCCAGACCTTCTATGGCATGATCGCTGACCGGCGCCTGGCCCTGGTCGGCGACGAAGCTGCGCCCGCCCGCCTGTCGCAGGCCGCCCCGCAGGGACAGATCTTGCGGGTAAGCGCCCGCGGCGGCGACAGCGTCGACATGGTGCGCTTCGCCAAGTCCGATCCGCGCGCGCACCGCGCCGTCGCCCTGTCCCAGTTGGGACTGGCCCTGGAGGCCGGACTTGAGCTGCGGGCTGGCCTGATGCTCGCCAAGTCGGAGCCGGAGCGGAGCCGCTGGACCACCCTCGCCCTGGCGCTGAATGCGCCCCTTACCTCTGCGGCCGACACCTTACCGGGGCGTATGCGGGCGGCCTTCGCCTATCCGACCCCGGCGCTGGAGCCCAAGTGGGGCTTCACCATCGACAGGGCCCTGGTCTACGCCATCGTCAACCAGGAGAGCCGCTTCAATCCGGCCGCTGTGTCGCCGGCCGGCGCGGTCGGTCTGATGCAGCTGATGCCTGAGGCCGCCGCCCGGGCGGCTGGCGACGATAAGCTTCGCCAGGATATGAGCCCCCTGTTCGACCCCGCCTTCAACCTGCGGGTCGGCCAGGACTATCTGACCTGGCTGATGGAGCGCGGGGTCGGCTATGATCTGCTGCAGGTCGTCGCCGCCTATAATGGCGGGCCTGGCACGCTGCAAAAGACCGTCGCGATGGTTGGCGAGCAGGCCGACAGCCTGCTGGTCATCGAATGCCTGCCCTCGGTCGAGACCCGCAACTATGTCGAAAAAGTCGTCGCCGCCTACTGGGCCTATCGCGACCACTTCGGCGAAACCTCGCGCACCCTCGACGCGGCCGCCCGCGGCGCACGGACCATCGACGCCCGTCTGGACTTCGACGGGACGATGAAGTTCTAGCCCAGGCGCACCGCGCCGCGACCGAAACGGTCCACCAAAAGCCTCAGATCACCCTGAGTTCCGCCGAAGTCCCGGGTGCGGATCAGCAGGCCTGCGCTTCGGTTCTGCCGACGCCCCGCAAACCAGCCCGTCTGCAAAGGCGGCAGCAGCAGCGCCGCCTTGGTCGCCCTGGAGCTATGGTCGGCGACGATTTCGATCCAGCGGCTCGGGAATCGCATCTCGGGCGTGACGATCAGCAGCCAATTGCCCTTGGCCACCGCGGCGGCCGCTGCGATCGACCCCCGCAGGAGGGTTGCGCCAGCGTCCTCACACAGGGCCGAGGTCGCCGGGTCGGCATCGCCGTCGGCGACGATCACTTCACGGACCAGGCCATCCACGGCGGCCGGGACAAGGGCGGCGAGCAGGCCCGCGAGGGCGTCGGCAGAATCATGGGCAGGCACGATGACAGTGATCATGCCGCCAAAGGGGCCGCTTCGATCGCGGGGTCAACACTGTTCTTGTTATGTTCACGTGAAGACCCTAGTCTGAGGCCCGTGGTCACCTTCACCCAGCAAATCCGCGGTCGTGGCGCGCGCACCAACACCAGCGGGCGTTTCGAGAGCCGCAAGGTCGAAGCGTTCGACGATGGCTGGACCCTGGAGGACGAGGCGCCCGCACCGTTGCGGACCCACGTCCTGCCCGACAAGGCCAGGACGATCATCGCGCGAAACACCAGCCCCGACGTCGGCTTCGACCGCTCGATCAACCCCTATCGTGGCTGCGAGCACGGCTGCATCTATTGCTATGCCCGACCCGCGCACGCCTTCCTGGGTCTCTCGCCCGGCCTGGATTTCGAAAGCCGGCTGTTCTTCAAACCTGATGCGGCGGCCCTGCTGGAAAAGGAGCTGTCTGCGCCGCGGTATGCGCCGCGGGTCATCCACATCGGCGGGGATACCGACCCCTATCAGCCTATTGAGCGTGAGCATCGGGTGACCCGACAGGTGCTGGAGGTGCTGCAGCGGTTCAGTCACCCCTTCACCATCATCACCAAGTCGGCCCTGATCCTGCGGGACGTCGATATCCTCGGCGAGATGGCGTCTCGGGGCCTCACGCGGGTGGCCATCTCCATCACCAGCCTCGACCGCAAACTCGCCCGCAGCATGGAGCCCCGCGCCGCCACGCCTGAGCGACGGCTCTCCGCCGTAGCGGGCCTGGCCAAGGCCGGCGTTCCCGTGGTGGTGATGTTCGCCCCGGCCATTCCCAGCCTGAATGACCATGAAATGGAGGCGGTGCTGGAACGTAGCGCAGAGGCTGGCGCCGTGGGATCAGGCTATGTCGCCCTGCGTCTGCCGCTCGAGATCAAGGACCTGTTCCAGGAGTGGCTGGCCACCGACCATCCCGACCGGGCGGGCCGCGTCATGTCCCTGGTCCGCCAGATGCGTGGCGGAAAGGACTATGACGCCACCTTCGGCGCCCGGATGAAGGGCCAGGGCCCCGTCGCCCAGATGATGGGCCAGAGGTTTCGGGCGGCGCGCAAGCGCTACGCACTCGACCGCCCCCTCCCCGACCTCGATCTCTCAGCCTTCAGGGTCCCCCCGAGGCCGGGCGATCAGGTCGATCTGTTTGGCTAGCTAGCGGGAGAATACGCCGACCAGCTCCACGTGGGGCGACCACAGGAACTGATCCACGGGCAGCACGCGGTCCAGACGGAAGCCGGCGTCGATCAGGGTGCGGGCGTCCCGGGCGAAGGTGGCCGGCGCGCAGGAGACACCGATCACCCGGCTGACCTTGGAGCGGGCGATTTCCCCCGCCTGTTCGGCGGCGCCGGCGCGGGGCGGGTCGAACAGCACCAGGTCCAGCTTCTTCATTTCCTGGGCCAGCAGCGGCCGACGCACGAGGTCGCGTGTTTCCGCCGTGACGCCCTTCAGGCCGGGCGCATTGGCGACCGCGGCGTTGAGGGCGGCGATGGCGGGCGCCGCCCCATCCAGGGCATAGACCGGCGCGAGGCTGGCCAGACCAAAGGTGAAGGTGCCCACGCCGCAGAACAGGTCGGCGATCCGGTCGGCGCCCGCCGCGGACTGGACCACGAAATCGACCATGGCGCTCTCGGCGGCTGGCACAGCCTGCAGGAAGGCGCCCGGCGGCAGACCAACCCGGACCCCGCTCAGTCGAACGCCTGGCGCGGCCTGATCCATATAGGCGATCTCGCCGTCCATGGAGACGCGGGCGAAGCCGCCCGCCGCCGCCTGCTCGGCCAGGCGCATGCGCGCGTCCGCCGACAGACCTCCGCTTTTGCGCTCGACCCCGGTGATATCGATGTCGAGGCCGTCATCGGTGAGGGTGACGTGCAGGGTTGGCGCCGACTTGGGATGCTCGAACAAGGGCGCGGCCAGTCGGCGCATGGCCGGCAGGGCCGCCGTGATCTTGGGATCGGAGATCGGGCAGACTGTGATGTCCACCAGGTCCCAGGAATTGCGGATCTTGTAGCCCAGGCGCGCCTCGTCCTTGCGGCCCTGGCGGGCGTGCAGGGCCGCCCGGCGGCGGCTGAACGGTGGCGAGGCGACGATCGGCAAGATCTCGGTCTCGATATGCTGGCGGGCCAGGGTGCCGATCAGTCGGCCACGTTTCCAGGCCAGGTAGGGCTCCATCCCCCAATGCTGCAGCGCGCAGCCGCCGCACTGACCAAAGTGCGGACATGGAGGTTCAACCCGCTCGGGGCTCGCTTCCAGGATCTCCAGGGTCTTGCGACGCTCCCCGGTTCCGGCCACGCGAACTCGCTCGCCCGGCAGGGTGAAGCTGGCGAAGATGGGGCCAGGCGCCATGCCATCGCCCTCCCCGCCCATCTCGGCGATGGTGATCTCGGTCTCCGGCGCCGGGCCGGCCGGTGGGCGGGTGGACGTGCGGCGGATAGGTTTGGAACTTCGCATCCCCAGGGCCATTTCACATTTCGACGCCTGACGCCACGGCTGCTGCGTCGCAGGCGAGATGAACGAAGATGAACGACCCGCTCAACGGCCGTTCAGGTAAGCGACGCCATATTCAACATCGACAAGGACGAGCCTCGGCCCCGTCCACGATTTCCGCTCAAGGGAGAGCCACGATGTCCAACCGTTCCACCATCGCCAAGGGCGCCGTCGCCGCGGTTGCCGGCGTCGCCACTCTCGCCGCCGCCGCCATGGCTCCGGCCGCGGCATCGGCCCAGTCGGCCGGCTATTATGGCCAGACCCAGGGCAACACCTACTACGATCCCTGCCGCCGCGATCAGACCAACCGCAGCACCGCCGGCGCCCTCATCGGCGGCGCGCTCGGCGCGGTGATCGGCTCAAACGCTGCGGCCGGTGGCGTACGCACCGAAGGGGCTCTGCTGGGCGGCGCCCTGGGCGCGGCGGCGGGCGCGGCGGTCGGCAACCGGGGCGCGGCCTGCGCGCCGGGCTATGACAATCGCACCACCCAGAACAGCGGCTACTACGACCAGAACCGCTATGGCCAGACCTACCGGGGCCAAACCTATGGCGGCCAAAACTACGGGCAGACCTACGGTCAGTCCTACGGCCAGCCGCAGTATCAGGGCGGCTACTATCAGAGCGGGTCCGCGCCCGGCTATTACGGCTCATCCTATGACAGCAACCGCTACGGCTACTCGTCTTCGAGTTCGTCCTATGGCCAGGCTTATGACCGCTATGGCCGGACCTACTCGGTAGCCCAGCGCGCCGGCGCCGATGGCTGCAGCATCGCCGAGAGCCCGATCTACATGCCCGATGGCTCGACGCAGAAGCGCTTCGTCCGCGTCTGCCGCGACAGCTCAGGCCGCTATCAGGTCGTCGACTAAGACCTGGTCCAAGGCTGAAAGACCGGGCCGTCCACCTTCGGGTGGGCGGCCCATTTTCGTTCAGGCAGTCTTCGTCGCCCAGACGAGGAATTCGAGATTGCCATCGCCGCCGGTGATCGGGCTGGCCGCGACGCCGTTCACAACCCAGCCGGCGACCACCAGGAACGCCTGGGCTTCATCCACGGCGAGCGTCCGGGCGGCTTCATCCCTCACCACCCCACCCTTGCCGACATGTGCTGGCCCGACTTCGAACTGCGGCTTGACCAGCACCACTAGGTCCGCAGCCGGGACAGCCAGGGCCAACGCCCTGGGCAGAGCCTTGGCCAGACCGATGAAGCTCACATCGCAGACAATGAGGTCGGGGGCGAAGCCCACCTGGTCCTGGTCCAAATTCCGGGCGTCGGTGGCCTCGAGGTTGAGAACCCGCGGGTCGGCGGCGACCTTGGGGTGAAGCTGCCCCCGGCCCACATCCACGGCGCAGACCCGCCTCGCGCCGCGGCTGAGACACACCTCGGTAAATCCGCCAGTGGAGGCGCCAACGTCCAGGACCTGACGCCCTTCGACCCTGATTGGCCAGAGATCCAGGGCGTGGACCAGTTTGAGCGCCCCGCGACCGACCCAAGGGTGGGCCGGCTCGGCGAGGATTTCACTCAGCTCGTCCAGCAGATCCGACGGCCGCGCCACGGGCTCACCGCCGACCAGGACCCGGCCCGCCTCGATGGCGGCCCGGGCCTTGGCGCGGCTGTCGAACAGGCCACGCTCGACCAGCAGCAGGTCGGCGCGCTTGCGGCCCATGGGTCAGGCGTCAGCCTTATCCTCGAACAGCTTCTTGAGCTCGTTCTTGAGGATCTTGCCGTTGGCGTTGCGCGGCAGGGTCTCGTGCCAGAACTTGACCGCGATCGGCACCTTGTAGGCCGCCAGGTGCTCGGCCACATGGGCCCGCAGCTCCTGCTCGGTCACTTCGGCGCCGGGCTTCAGGGTCACGACCGCGGCCGGCTCTTCGCCGAGCGTACGATGCGGCACCCCAACGATAGCGGCGTCCATGATCGCCGGGTGGTCGTAGAGGACGTTCTCGACCTCGACGCAGTAGATGTTCTCGCCGCCGCGGATCAGCATGTCCTTGGCGCGGTCGATGATGAAGCAGAAGCCCTCCTCATCCAGCCGCGCCAGGTCGCCGGTGCGCACCCAGCCGTCGACAAAGGTCTGGGCGGTGGCCTCGGGCTTGTTCCAATAGCCCTTCACCACCATCGGCCCCTTGGCCCACAGCTCTCCCACGGCGCCGATCGGCAGCTCGGTCACACCGTCGGTCGGATCGACAATCTTCAGCTCTGCCACCGGCGCAGCCGGGCCACAGCTATCGGGGCGGTTGGTGTAGTCCTCAGCGCCATTGCTGGTCACCGTGGCGCAGGTCTCGGTCATGCCCCAGCCCTGGCCGGGCTGCGACTTGGGGAAGGTCTCGCTCAGGCGGCGCACCAGTTCAGGGGCCGAGGGCGCGCCGCCATAGGCCACCGACTCCAGGGACGAGAGGTCGTAGTTGGCCCGCGCCGGGTGTTCGATCAGCTGCCAGGCGATGGTCGGCACGCCGCCGGCCGACTGGATCTTCTCGCGCTCGATCAGCTCGAACGCCCGGACCGCGTCCCACTTGTGCATCATCACCAGCTTGGCGCCGGCGAACAGGCTGGGGTTCAGCACCGCGAAGCAGCCCGTGACATGGAAGAAAGGCACCGAGATCAGCGACGAACGCTGAGGACCCTCCGGATCCGGCGCCGGGGGCATCTCGCCCCGCCGCAGGAAGCGCCGGGCGCCCGCGCTCGCGGCGGTCAGGATGTTGGAATTGACCCCCCGGTGTGTGCCCAGGGCGCCCTTGGGCTTACCGGTTGTCCCCGAGGTGTAGAAGATGGTCGCATCGTCGTCCTGGTCGATCTCCACGTCCGGCAGGGCCACGTCCGGGAGCTTGGCCCAGCTGTTGGCGTCGCCGATCACGTCCTCAAGCTTGGTGACGTCCGGATGGGCGATTTCGTCGGATTCGCGCGAGACATAGACCCGCACGAGCTCGGGGCAATTGGGCAGATGCTCGGTCAGGCGCTCATAGCGCTCGGCGTCGAGCACGACGATCTTCGCCCCGGAGTCGGTCAGGCCGTACTCCAGCTCTGACCCGGTCCACCAGGCGTTGAGCGGGGTGACGATGGCGCCCAGCGAGGCGCCCGCATAGAAGGCGACGACCCATTCAGGCAGATTGCGCATGACGATGGCGACCCGGTCGCCCTTGGCCACGCCCTGGGCGGCGAATTCCTTGGCCAGGTTCGCCACGGCCCGATGGAAGGCCTCGAACGAGACCCGTTCGTCCTCATAGACCAGGAAGATCCGCTCCCCATGGGCGCGACCAGCCTCGATCACTGAACGAAGGGAGGGTGGCGAGTTTTTCCACGCCTTCATGGTCACGCCGCGGACGGTGACCTCCTCCATCTCGAACGGAACGCCCGGTGAAGTGAGTAGAGCGTGGGCGTCGGCGATGGACATGGCTGGCCAGCCGGGAGGCAGAGCGGCCTCGGTCATGAGCGTTCTCCTAATGCTGCACAGGGGTCAGACAGCCCCCGTATCTTCCTGGGTGAACAAGCATAACCTGGGACCGGAGGCAAACATGTGTTCGCCTGCCCGCGCTCAAGCTGCGTCGGCGGGCCGCAGGCCCCGGAAGGATGTCCTTAACGACGGCGCGCTCAGGTACGGCCCCAACCTAGGAGCGCGCCCCCATGGAATCTCCCATCGCCGCACGCCTTATGGCCCTGCGACGGCTGAATATTCTGGAAACCGATCCCGAGGCGTCCTTCGACTCGCTGGTCGGCCTGGCGGCCCGCATCTTTTCGGCGCCGATCAGCGCGTTCTCGTTGATGGACGGGGAGCGTCAGTGGTTCAAGGCCAGGATCGGGATCGCGCCCACGGAAACCCCCCTTGAGATTTCCTTCTGCACCCATGCCCTGACCTCCGGCGAAGAGGTCTACGAGATCAGCGACGCCTCCGCTGACGCTCGATTTGAGGACAATCCGCTGGTCTGGGGAGAGACCAGTCTGCGCTACTATCTGGGCGCGGTCATTCGCTGCCCGTCCGGTGTGCCCATCGGTACGCTCTGCATTCTCGACACAGTGGCCCGTCCGCCGATCAGTGATGAGGGCCGGAGCCAGATGCGAAGTCTGGCCAGGGCCGTGGAGGATGCGCTGCGCCTGCGGTTAGAGCTGGCCCTGCGGCGAGAAGCCGAGGACCGGCTGGCCCAGAGCGAGGCCGGCTATCGCATGCTGGCCAATCACTGCCACGACGTCCTGGTGCGCGCGGACAGCCGCGGTGTGGTCTCCTACGCCTCCCCTTCCATCAAGATGCTGGGCTACACCCCCGAAGAGGTCATCGGGCGCCGGCTGATCGACTTCGTCGCCGACGATCATCGTGATTCGGTCATCGCCGGGCTCGCCAAGCTCTTCGATCCGACCTCGCCGCACTACGATCCGGATTCCCCGCGTGAAGTCATGCAGAAGCCCTATCCGGCCAAGACCCGGTCAGGGGAGACCCTGTGGCTCGAAGGCGCCTCAACCCTGGTCAGGGATGCGGAAGGCCAGCCGGCGGAACTCATCAGCGTCTATCGCGATGTGACAGCCCAGCGCGCCCTGCAACAGCGCCTGGAGGCGGCTGTCGAAGCCAAGGCGGCCTTCCTGGCCAATATGAGCCATGAACTGCGGACGCCCCTGACCAGCATCCTCGGCTTCACCGCCCTGCTGCGACAGTCGGGCCTGCCCGCCACGGCGGAGGGTCACATCCGCAGGATATCCACCGCGGGCGAGGCCCTTCTGGCCCTGATCAACGACATCCTCGACGCCTCAAAGCTCGAGGCTGGGCAAATCGAGCTGGAGCTTGAGCCTGCCGACGTGATCGCCCTGGCGGAGGAGGTCCGCGACATCCTGTCGGTGCAGGCCTCGGTCAAGGGCGTCAGCCTGCAGGTCATGAATGAGCTGCCCCGGCGACGCCGTCAGGTCGACAGCCTGAGGCTGCGCCAAGTCCTGCTGAATCTGGTCGGCAACGCCGTGAAATTCACCGATCATGGCGCGGTGGGCGTCCACCTCAAGGAGGTCGGGCCAGACGGAGACCGCCTGAGGATCGAGGTTCTCGACACCGGCCCAGGGCTGCCGGAGGCCCACCGAAAACGTCTGTTCCAGCGGTTCGCCCAGGGGGATTCCAGTGTCACCCGCCGGCACGGTGGCAGCGGGCTTGGCCTGGCGATCTGCCGCGAGCTCATTGAGTTGATGGACGGCGAAATTGGCGCGGAGAATCGAGATCAGCCCGGCGCCTGCTTCTGGGTGGAAATCCCTGCCGCAGCGGTCTGTCCAGAGCAGCAGATCACCACCCCCGCCCCCGCCAAGGGTCCGGCGCTATCGGGCCGGGTGCTGATCGTCGACGATCACCCCGTCAATCGCGAGCTTGTGCGCCTCTTTCTCGCCTCCCCCGCGGTCACAACCGTCGAAGCTGAGAACGGACAGGTCGCCATCGAGAAGGCGCGCGCCAGTTCGTTCGACCTGATCCTGATGGATGTGAACATGCCGGTCCTCGACGGCTTGGCGGCGGCCAGCACCATCCGCGCCAGCTGCCCGCTCAACGCCGACACCCCCATCGTCGCCCTCACCGCCCAGACCGGGCATGAGATCGAGCAGAAGTGCTTCGACGCCGGGATGGACGCCGTGCTCGCCAAACCGATCGCCTACCAGGACCTTCAGGCCCTGGCGGCTCAGATCATGGCCGCGGGCCTCACCCCGGAGCAGGCCGCAGTCGCCTGAAGCCACGCGCGGCCAGCCTCAGCCCACGCCGGCCAGGCGTTGGAGAGCGGTCTCAAGCTTGACCTTGGCGGCCTCAGCCTCGGCCATGCGCTCACGGTTTTCCTCAACCACCTCTTCTGGCGCCCGGGCCACGAAGTCGGGGTTGCCCAGCTTCCTGGCCGTGTGCGCGACGTCGGAGGCCAGGGTGGCGATTTCCTTCGTCAGACGCGCCCGCTCGGCGGTCAGATCGATAAAGGCCGCCACCGGCAGGGCCAGCGTCGCGCCCTCGACCACGAACGGAATGGCGCCGTCAGGCGCCCGATCCACCATCTGGACACTGGCGACCCGCAGGGTCTGGCAAATCACCGGCGCCGAGCGCTCAAGGACATCGCGCTGGGCCGGACTGGCCTCGATAACCAGCAGGTCTGGGCGGGCGCCGGGGGGCACGTTCAGCTCGGCGCGCACCGATCGGCCCTCACTGACCGCGGCGATGATCAGGCTGATCTCGGCCTCGGCGATCTGGTCGACCAGGTCGTCAGTCAGTTCAGGCCAAGGCGCGGTCATCAGGAAGCCCTGGTGTCGGCGCGCGGCGCCCTCGCCGGCCGTCTGGGCCCAAAGCTCTTCGGTGACGAAGGGCATGATCGGGTGCAGCAGGGTCAGGATGACGTCCAGGATCCAGGCCGCCGTGGCTTGGGTTTCGGCTTTGGCGGCGGCGTCCTCGCCGTTCAGCAGCGGCTTGGCGAGTTCGACATACCAGTCGCAATAGACGTTCCAGATGAAGCGGTAGAGCAGGCCCGCGGC
This sequence comes from Phenylobacterium sp., assembly GCF_030679875.1. Lineage (GTDB taxonomy): Bacteria > Pseudomonadota > Alphaproteobacteria > Caulobacterales > Caulobacteraceae > Phenylobacterium. The sequence continues at coordinate 65,853 of NZ_JAUXSP010000029.1, forward strand.
CTCATCAAAGCCGCAGCCGTCCAGGGCCGTGGTCACCGCCTGGCCGGTGCGGGCGGCCTCGCCGACGATCCAGCGGTTGAGGGGAACCTCCAGAGCCGCCGGGTCGAAACCCTCGGCGCGGGCGCAGCCGTTCATCTGGCAGAAGCGGGTGGCGTTCCACAGCTTCGTGCCGAAATTCCGATAGCCCTCAATGCGCTGACGCGAGAGCTTGATGTCCCGGGCCTGGCCCGACATGGCCGTCAAGGTGAAGCGCAGAGCGTCGGCGCCGAACTCGTCAACCAGGTCCAGCGGGTCCAGGACATTGCCCTTGGACTTGGACATCTTCTTGCCCTCGGCGTCGCGGACCAGGGCGTTGATGAACACCCGGCGGAAGGGAACCTCGCCGGTGAAATGGATGGCCTGCATCATCATCCGGGCGACCCAGAAGAAGATGATGTCGAAGCCGGTGATCAGGGTGTGGGTCGGATAGAAGCGAGCCAGGTCGCTGGTCTTGTCCGGCCAGCCCATGGTGGAAAAAGGCCACAGACCTGAGGAGAACCAGGTGTCGAGGACGTCTTCGTCCTGCCTCAGGGGCTCATCACGCCCATAGTGCTCGCGGGCCGCAGCCTTGGCCTCGTCTTCGGTCTCGGCCACGAAGGCCTTGCCGTCCGGGCCATACCAGGCCGGGATACGGTGCCCCCACCAGAGCTGGCGCGAGATGCACCAGGGTTGGATGTTCCGCATCCATTCGAAATAGGTCTTGTCCCAGTTGCGGGGCTCAAAGACCGTACGTCCCTCCTCGACCGCCTTGATGGCGGGGCCGGCCAGGGTCTTGGCGTCGACATACCACTGGTCGGTCAGGTAGGGCTCGACCACCGCACCGGAGCGGTCCCCGTGCGGGACCACGTGGCGGGTCTTCTCGATCTCCCGCAGCAGACCGAGCGCCTCGAATTCCTCGACCACCTTCTTGCGGGCGGCGAACCGGTCGAGGCCGCGATAGGCCTCCGGCGCATTGTCATTGATCCGCGCGAAGTCGTCGAAGAGGTTGATGACCGGCAGATTGTGGCGCTTGCCGACCTGGAAGTCGTTGAAGTCGTGGGCCGGGGTGATCTTCACCGCGCCCGAGCCCTTTTCCGGATCGGGATACTCGTCGGCGATGATCGGGATCGGCCGGTTCACGATGGGCAGGCGCACAGCCTTGCCAACCATGTGCTTGTAGCGCTCGTCGTCGGGATGGACAGCCACGGCGGTGTCGCCGAGCATGGTCTCAGGTCGGGTGGTGGCCACGACGATCTCACCGGAGCCATCCTCCAGCGGATAGGCGAAGTGCCAGTAATGTCCGTCGACCTCGCGCTGCTCGACCTCGATGTCGGAGATGGCGGTCTGGAAATGGGGGTCCCAGTTGACCAGCCGCTTGTCGCGATAGATCAGGCCTTCCTTGTGGAGCTGGACGAACACCTTGCGGACGGCGGCTGACAGGCCTTCGTCCAGGGTGAAGCGTTCGCGGCTCCAGTCGCAGGAGGCGCCCAGGCGGCGCAGCTGGTTGACGATGGTCCCGCCGGACTTGGCCTTCCACTCCCAGATCTTCTCGACGAAGGCCTCACGGCCCATGTCGCGGCGGCTGATGTTGCCGGCCTCGGCCAGCTGGCGCTCGACGATGTTCTGAGTGGCGATGCCCGCATGGTCGGTGCCTGGCAGCCACAGCGCGGCCTTGCCCCGCATCCGCTCAAACCGGATCAGCACGTCCTGCAGCGTATTGTTCAGCGCGTGGCCGATGTGCAGGGAGCCGGTGACGTTCGGCGGCGGAATGACGATGGAGAACGGCTCGGCGTTCGGATCGTCGGTGGGGGCGAACGCGCCGGACTGCTCCCAGGCCTCATAGAGGCGGGGTTCAGCGGTCTTGGGATCAAAGGTCTTATCAAGCATGGCGGATCAGGGGGTCCATACAGGCCCTCGCAGTTGCGCGAAAGCCGGATGCTGCGCCGAAACGAACGAACCCGCCCTGGCGGGGCGGGTTCGGCGACTCACACGCCCCTATGGGCGTGAGAGACGGAAATTCTAGCGTACGCGCCCGCGGGCGATGCGCTCGACCTCTTCGCGGACCGAAGCCTCGACGATCTGCGGGAGGTTGTCGTCCAGCCACTGCTTGAGCAACGGCCGCAGCATCTCGCGGACGACGTCCTCAAGGGTGCGGTCGGTGTGAGGCATGCCAATGGCCGCCGACAGTTGACCAAAGGCCGAGGCCGCGGCTGTGGCGGCTGTCTGGCTCAGCAGCCCCTCATCGCCGTTGGTGTTGCTGACCGGCTCATAGCTTGAAGGCGGCGAATAGGCGGCCGACTCCGGCTCCGAAGCGGCCGGCGCCATGGTCGGGCTGTAGACGTCAAGGTCGCCAACCTGATCGACTCGCTCGGTGAGTTCGAGGGCGTCGTCTTCGGGCTCCGGCTCAGGGGCCGGCGCTTCATAGGTCGCCTCGGGTTCAGGCTCCGGCTCCGGCTCGAAGGTGGAAGCCGGCTCGGGCGCGGCCGACTCTGCCGGCGCCTCCTCGGCCTTCGCCTCGTCCGCAGGCGCATCGTCCTCCGAAATGATGCGGCGAATGGAGGCGAGAATCTCCTCCATCGTCGGTTCTTGGGAGGTCTGATCGGACATGGGGCGCGCCGTGTTTGATGCGGTAGGGAATCCGTGCGCCAGCCTAGGCGCGATGGAGCGATCCTGCAATTTTAGCTTTGCGACGCAAGGCAGATGTCCGCCCGGAGCGCGCTTATTGCGGCGCCCCGGCTGTGGTCATCGGGGCGTCACGGGCCAATTGCTCCGGCTGAGGCACGAAGACGGAGTCGACAATGGCGATCGGCTCCTCCCACGGCGTCCAGCCCCAGGCGTAGCGCAGACCTCGGGAATTTGCCGTCGCGTCATAGGCGATCAGCTCCGGCGCCAGATTCGCGGCATCCAGCCGGCCGACCGCCGAAAGCACAGAGGCCGAGGCGACATACTCGTCCCGCCTGGCGGAGACCTGAGCCAGTTCGGCGGCGCGCAGTTCCTGTTCGGCGTTCAGCACGTCGATGGTGGTGCGCAGGCCCACCTGCTGTTCCTGACGCACCCCTTCGGCCGCGATACGCGCAGCGCGCACCTGGACGTCGGTAGACCCGATATTGGCGCGGGCGGCCAGAAGCTGACTCCAGGCCTGGGTCACGTTCTGCAGGGCGGTGCGGCGGGCCTGCTCGACGGTGAGCTCGCTGGCGTTTTCCCGCTCTCGCGCCGCACGCACCCGGGAATTGTTCAGCCCGCCGGTGAAGATCGGAACGGTCAGGGTCGCTCGGCCAGTGATATTTCGCGAATAGTCCGAGGGTTCGAACGGATCGGCCAGACCGCTCCAGCCGACACTGCCGGAAAGGGACAGGTTGGGCATCCGTTCGGCGCGCGCCGCGGCGACCCGGGCGCCGGCGGCCTGGGCGTTGTAGCGGGCCTGGCGAAGCTGGGGATTGTTCCGCTCGGCGGCCTCATAGGCCAGGTCGACCGTGGCGGGCAGCACCGCGGCCAGCGGCGGCTCCGGCGCCAGGTCAACCGGATTCTGGCCGACAATGGCGGCGTAGCTCGCACGGCTGATGGCCAGTTGCGCCTCGCCCGAACGCATCTGCGCCTCGGCGGCCGCCAGACGGGCCTGAGCCTGGGCGACGTCGGTGCGGGTGATCTCCCCGACCTCGAAGCGGGCGTCGGTCTCTTCCAGCTGTCGGGTCAGGACCTGAACATTGTCCTGGCGGATCCGCAGGGCTTCCTGATCGCGGCGAACGTCCACATAGGCGACGATGACGCCGCCCAGGACTTCAGCCTCGATCCGGCGCAGGTTTTCCTGGCCCGCGAACACGTCGGCCTGAGCGGCCGAGACCGCCGCCCCGACCCGTCCCCCGGTCCAGACCGGCTGGGTGAGGTTGAGGCCCGCAGCGCCGGAATTGTTCTCGTCGATCCCGCCGACGGAGGTTTCGGGAATCCCGTCACCATTCAGGTCGGCCATCTGACGCGGAGTGCGCGTCTCAGTGTACTGCCCCGAGGCCGAAGCGCTGAGGGAAGGACGCCAGCCGGACCTGGCCTGAACGATGCTTTCGTCGAGGGCGCGCAAAGAGGCCCGCTGGGCCTGCAGGACCGGGTTGGTCTGGTAGGCCAGCGCAATAGCCTCGGCCAGGGTCTCGGCGGACGCGGGTCCACCAAAGGACAGGCCCGCACTGAATACGGCGGCCAGCAAGGCTCCGCGACGGCTGATGAACATGCGTAGTCCCCGACTTGGCCCCGACTAAGGCGATGTGTCTCTGCGCCCTATATGGCCCGCAGTTCACAGCACGGCCAGGGGTCGCAACCTTAAGCTTTTTTCACACGCGGCTTTCGCATGTGTTTCAGCACAACTCAGAAGGCGAATCCTTGCTCAGGCTCAAATCCGCCGAGATAGCTGGGGGTCGCATCAAAGATTTCGCGCCGGGCGAGGCCGGTGGAGCTCTGGGTGTAGATCACCGCCTTGCCGACCGGACCGCTGCGCTCGATGATCGCCAGCCGGCCGCCGGGCGCCAGGGCGGTCGTCCAGGCGTCAGGCGTCCGCACCACAGCGCCCTCGCAGATGATGACGTCAAAGAGCTCGGCCGAGGGCGGCGTCAGGTCGTCGCCATCCAGGCGCCGCACATCAAGACCCGCATGTTCTAGTACGGCCGCGCCATAGGGCGCAGCGATGGCCAGGGCTTTCTGACCCGGCGCGATCGCCAGGCCATGGAGCAGCTTGGCCACGTCGCGGGGCGCCAGAAGAGCCCGCCCGGGGCCGTAGGGAACCTCGGCGTCCGCATAGGCCAGATAGGCGCGGCCCGGGGGCGCCAGGCTTTCCCGGGGGATGACCCGCATGGCGTCCTGGACGCGCAGATCAGTCACGTCGTTGATCCGGACCTGGCTGTCGACCATGTTCAGGCGGGCGGCGGAGAAGTCGACCATGTGACCTCGGGGGCGTGCAGGTGAAGCGCGCTTATAGGTCCGGCCCGGACCGGAGCGCAATCACCACCCGCAAGAGAGATTGCCGCGGGCGGGCGGTTCTGTTAGCGATCCGCCTCCGCCCAAGACGACGCGCCTGAAAAGGGGGCGTCGGTCACCGGATGGCCTGGTGGCGGAGTGGTTACGCAGCGGATTGCAAATCCGTGCACCCCGGTTCGATTCCGGGCCAGGCCTCCACCCTCTCCTATCACCGCGGCTCCCCTCACAGCGCGGCCTCATCGGCGAATCAGCAGACGCGCCGAAGCCCCCTGAGGCTGAGGCCTCAGGGGGCTCGGAATCGAGACCTCCTGCGGGGGTCCTAGACGCCCTTGTTGGGGTTGATCAGGTACTTCTCGCCCGTGGCCCGGCGGTTGTAGGCCGCCAGGATATCGGGCTGCAGGGCCTCGGCCAGAGAGATTTCGGCGGTGTAGTGGCTGGCGAAGGTGGACTTCAGCTCCGAGGCCACCCGCTGGCGCAGGGCCTGAGCGGCTTCAGGGCCGATCTTCTGCAGGAAGGGGGTCAGCAACCAGCCCCCCACACCCCAGGACATGCCAAAGCCCCGGTTCAGTTCGGTGGGCCGGGTGTCGAGGCCGCCGTAGATGTAGGTCTGCTTGTAGGTCGTCGAGCCATAGCGGCTGTACTCGGTGGCCTTGCGATTGGCCGCCACCTCCATGGCCGTCATGATCTGCCCGACCAGACGACCACCGCCGATGGCGTCGAAGGCCAGGGTGGCCCCGGTGGTCACCAGGGCCTCGGTCAGGTCCTCGCCGAAGGTCGGCGAGGTGCTGTCCAGCACATGGACCGCCCCTTGGTCCTTCAGCAAAGCCGACTGCTCGGCGCTACGGACGATGTTGACCAGTTGCACGCCGTCCTTGAGGCACAGGCGGTTCAGCATCTGGCCGAGGTTCGAGGCCGCCGCGGTGTGCACCAGGGCGGTGTGGCCCTCGCGGCGCATGGTCTCGACCATGCCGAGCGCCGTCAGGGGATTGACGAAGCAGGAGGCGCCCTCCGCCGGAGTCACATCGTCAGGCAGCAGAAGCACGTCAGCGGCCCGTACGGTGCGGTACTGGGCGTACATGGCGCCGCCCAGCATGGCGACGGTCTTGCCCATCAGGCCCTCAGCGCCTTCGCCAGCCGCGACGACAACGCCGGCGCCCTCATTGCCGACCGGCATCGATTCATCCAGCCGCGCGGCGACGACCTTCATATAGGGCGCGGGGATGGAGGCCGTGAGCACCGGGCTTTCAGCCGTTCCGCTGGCCTTGGCCTGGCTCATGTCGGCGGCGCTGACCAGCAGGCCCAGGTCGGATGGGTTGATCGGCGAGCCCTCCACCCGGACCAGCACTTCGCCGGGGCCAGGGGGCTGCACCGGGACCCTGGCCAGGGACAGTTCCAGTTCACCGCTGGCCTTCACCAGCGAACGCAGTTGAAGGCCGGTTGTCTGCATGTCGAAGCTCATCTGGGGTCTCCCAAGAATTTCAGAATGTTATCGAATCTGGATGATGAGCCGCCTGATGGCGGCCTCAGTCGGCGATATGGATCAGCATCTTGCCGTTGTTGGCGCCGGAGAACAGGCCGATCAGGCCTTCGGGCGCCCGCTCGAAGCCATCCAGGATGGTCTCCTGATACTTCACCCGGCCGTCCTTCAGCCAGCCGCTCATATCGGCGAGGAAGGCGGCGTTGAGATGGGCGAAGTCGCTGGCGACGAAGCCCTCCATGCGGATACGGCCGTAGATGAGGCTGAACAGGTTCTTCACCCCCTCGCCGCCCCCATTGTAGGTGGAGATCATGCCACAGACCGGGATGCGGCCACGGACGTTCATCCGCGGCAAGGCGGCGTCCAGGTGTGCGCCACCCACATTCTCGAAATAGACGTCGATCCCCTTGGGCGTAGCCGCAGCGAGGGCCTCGGCCAGGGGTTGGGTCTTGTAGTTGATCACCGCGTCCAGGCCGACCTCGTCGCGCAGCCAGGCGGCCTTGTCGTCGGATCCCGTTGATCCCACCACATAGCCCCCCTTGATCTTGGCGATCTGCGCGGCGACCGATCCGACCGCGCCGGCGGCTGTCGAGATGAACACCTGCTCGCCGTCCTTGAGCGCGCCGGTCTCCAGCAGTCCGCCATAGGCCGTCAGGCCGGTGGCGCCGAGCGCATGCATATAGACGCTGAGCGGCAGGCTCGGATCGCGCTTGAGCACCGCCAGGCCCTTGCCGTCGGAGACGAAGCGCTCCTGAAAGCCGGCGCCGTGCCGGACCAGGTCGCCCTCTTTGAAGCGGTCATGGCGCGACTGCGCCACACGCCCGATGCCCCCGCCCAGCAGCGGCGCCCCGAGCGGCTGATCGACGTCCAGGCGCGGCCGCATATAGGGGTCCACCGACATCATCAGCGCTTCAATCTGAACCTGGCCATCGCCGGCGTCGGCCACCGGCGCCTCGACCAGGGCGAAGTCCTCAAGGGTGGGCACGCCTTGCGGACGGCGAACGAGATGGATCTGGCGGGTGACGGGCACGGGCTTGGTCCTTGCGCAGGGCGGCGTTGAGGCGTCGGCAGCCTGCAGAGCCGGAAAAATGACCGAATGAGTCTATACGGTCATTTGGTGCAGCAATCGGCTTGCTGTCAATCGAGGCTTGCGCCAAAGAGGACTCATGTCCGACCCCACCCCCGAGGCGCGTGACGCCGCCGAGGCGCGCGGCAAGACCATCGCCATATTGGACGCGGCCCAGGAACTGTTCGCCGCCTTCGGCTTCCGTCGGACCGCCATGGACGACATCGCCCGGGCCGCCGGCGTGGCCAAGGGCACCCTCTATCTCTATTTCGACGGCAAGGAGGCGGTGTTCCGGGCCATGCACGCCCGCACCCTGGCCGAGCTGAGCTGCAGCTGTGACCACGCAGAGGCCGCCGACCTGCCCTTCGCCGAGCGCCTCTATCTGCTGCTCGACGCGCAATGCGGCAAGGCCCATGAGCGCTACGCCCGGTCGGCGCACCTGCTGGAACTGGACGCCACCCGGACGCGAGTCGGCGCGGACCTGGGGCGCGCGGCCGACGCGGCCTATGCCGAGCGGCTGCTCAGGGTGTTTCGCGCCGCTGAAGCCGCTGGGGAGATTGATCTGCAGGGTGCGGGGCTGGGCGACCAGGCGGTGGTGAACACCCTGCTCGCCGCCACCCGCGGAGCCAAGCAAGGACCAGATGGCCCCCTGGAGTTGGCCGACTACCGGATGCGGCTGCGTGAAATCGCCAACCTGGCCGCCGCAGCCGTAAGGCCACGGCGGCCCTGAGGCGTCTACCAGGCGGCGCGATACAGCGCTTCGATGGCCTGGGCGTCGACGGGACGGGCATTGCTGAGATTGACCCCATCGGCCATGGCGTCACCCACCAGCAGCGCCAAGAGCTCATCCGTACCGCCGAGATCACGGATCGAACGGGTGATGCCGATGTCGTCGCGCAGGGCGACCACGGCGGCGATGGCGGCGCGAGCCTGGTCTTCCGTCGAAGCCCCCGGCGTCGCCACCCCCATGGCCTCGGCCACCTGGGCGTACTTGGCCGCACAGACCTCAAGATTGTAGGCCATGACATGGGGCAGCATGGTCGCCAGGGTCTGGCCGTGGGCGGCGTTGAGACGGGCTGACAGGGCGTGGCCGGTTCCATGCGCCGCGCCCAGTCCGGACACATTGAAGGCGATGGCCGCCATGCTGGAGGCCATCAGCATCTGGGACCTGGCCTCCAGGTTCGATCCGTCCTCAACCGCGGTGCGCACATATTGGGCGACCAGCTGGATGGCACCCAGAGCGACGGCGTCTGAATAGGGCGTGGTGCGGGCCGAGGTGAAGGCCTCGATGGCGTGGGTCAGCACGTCAAAGCCGCAGGTGGCGGTGGGATATTTCGGAAGGCCCAGGGTCAGCTTCGGATCCAGGATCGACACCACCGGCACGATGCTCGGATGCATGACATAGGTCTTGCGGCCAAGGGCTGTGTTGGTGATCACGCAGGCCGAATTGGTTTCCGATCCGGTGCCCGCCGTGGTCGCCACGGCGATCACAGGCACGCCCGGCTCCTTGCGGCCACGGGTCTGCAGGTCGGTGACCTTGTCCCCATTGGTGGCCAAGAGCGCGATGGCCTTGCCGCAGTCCATGGACGAGCCGCCGCCCAGGGCCACGACCACGGCGTCGCCGAGGACGCGAAGCCGCAGGGCGCCGGCTTCGACATTCTCGTCGGTGGGATTGGCGGCGACTCCGTCGAACACCTCAACCTGGACCCCGTCGGCCGCCAGCTTCTCCAGCAGGGCGGTCGCCGCGCCACTGGCCATCAGGCCCTTGTCGGTGACGATCAGGGCCGAGCTCCGGCCCAGCGCCTTCACCTGGGCGGCAAGCTCGAGACTGGAATCCACGCCGAAGACGAGGGTCGGTAGGGGGCGGATCTGAAAGGTCTGATTGGCAAGCATGGAATCTCCCCGAATATTTTTTCAATCAATCAATGAAGGCCGCCGTCACCGGGACTGGCGCGAAGCTGGGCGGCCGCCCGATCCAGGGCGTCGGCCAGCCCCGCGGCGCTCCCGGCCCGGTTCGTCAGCTCTCCCAGGGCGAATGCCAGAGCCATGGCCGTGGCGCCAAGAGGAATCCACTGACGCCCCGCCTCTTCGAGCGCTCCATTGATGACATGCCGCGCCCGCGCAAGATCTTCTTGCTCGGCCGCCTCGATCAGTCGCCGGGCCTCGCAGGGGTCAAGATGCGCCACGCCTGCCTTACCGTCCCGCTTCGTCGCCATCGTCCGTCTCCACCACGAGCAGGCCTATCTAGATTGCTATGTTATATCATTGCAAGTCGGGTGGGGCGGGGAGATTTCCCTGAGGCGGGGGGCCGTGATCAGTTAAAGGGGCGGCTTGAGCGACAGGGGGAGACGCATGAGCGCGCAGGGCGATGACTTCGTCTATGACGAGACAACCGGCGAATGGGTGAGCGCCACCGAAGCAGCCGCCAATGCGGCCAAGGCCAACCAGGTTGAGGTCCGTGACGCCATGGGGACCCTGCTGGCCGACGGCGACAGCGTGACCCTGGTCAAGGACCTGAAGGTCAAGGGCGCCGGCCAGACACTGAAGCGCGGCACGGTGATCAAGTCGATCCGCCTGACCGGCGATGATCAGGAGATCGACTGTCGCTATGAAGGGATCAAGGGCCTGGTGCTGCGCGCCGAATTCGTGCGCAAGGCCTGAGGCGGAAAGACCCCGGCGCCGCCGGCGCAGGGGTCTTTCCGCGTGTGACTACTCGGTTTCGGCCCAGGTCCGACCCGTGGCGCGGTTGTAGTAGATCGCCACGCTGGAGATGGTGCAGAGATCCAGACGTGACCAGACGGCTTCTTCGCCATCGTCATAGATGACCTTGAGATCGAAGCTGCAGGCCCCCTCGGCGGCGTCAAACACGATATCGACCTCTTCGCCGTCGCTGAGCACATCGGCGCCCATAACGTCTTCTTCCCAGTCGTCAGACCGGCTGGGGGCAACATAGACCTGCTCGATCGTATAGCCCGTGGCGTTGGTCAGGGTGAAATCCTGATCCCCGGCCATGGCCGGGGCGGCGGCCAGAACAAACAGGGCCGTTAGGCCGGCGGCAAAGGTCTTCATCGGTGTCACTCTGTGTTGATCAAGCTCGAGCGTTAGCACCCAAGCCCCTCATGCGACAGGCCCTTCCTGGACTGAGCTGAGGTTCAACCAACCCCCAACAGTTCGACCTCGCCGCCGTTCACCAGGACCACCTCACCGACAGTCTTGCCCAAAAGCGCGCGGGCGATAGGCGAGACATATGAGATGCTCCCCTGCCCCGGCTGGGCCTCGTCCTCGCCGACGATCCGGAAGGTCTGGCGACGCCCGTCCGCGCGCGCGATTTCCACCGTCCGGCCAAACTGGACCTTGTCAGCCTCGGGCGCCGGCTCGGTCAGTTGCGCCGTGCCCCGACGTACTGACCAGTAGCGCAGATCGCGGGTGGCCCGGGCCATGGCGGTGCGATCGACGCTGACCCCGCCCTGCTGCTGGGCGGCCCCATAGGCGGCGCGCGCCTGGGCCAGTTCCTGTTCGATGGCGGCAAGACCACTGGCCGTGACCAGATTCGGATGTGGGGAGACAGGACGGTCCGGCAGGTCGGCAGCCTGCGACTCGTAGTCTTCCTCTCGGGTGAAGGCGACGCTCATGGAGAGAATCTAGGGGCTCGCATCGCCAGATGCAAAGCCTGTCCCCTCAGGGCGCCAGCCGCTTGCGCCAGGCGTGGACGGCCAGGAACATGGCGCCGGCGAGCAACAGGGCCACGGCGACCGCCCCCCAGGCGGCGGCGTCCCCGGTCCGCAGAGCCTCGATGGCCGCCGCGCCCCCGAACACCATCAGCGCCATCTTCGGCAGGCTTCCGAGCCCCGCCCCGGCGATGAAGGGCCAGTAGCCCATAGGCGTCGCTCCGGCGGCGATATTGACCATCACCGAAGGGACGGTCGGCGCCAGGCGGATGCCGGCGCTGACCCAGAAGCCCCGCTTGGCCAGGCCCATCATCAGGGCGGCGATCGAGCGGGACTGATGCTGCAGCAAGAGGCGGGCGCCAAATCTGCGGCCCACCAGGAAGCCGAGGCTGCAGGCGATCATCTTGCCGATCCAGCTGTAGGCGAATCCAGCCCACGGCCCGAACACCAGCACCAGGGCGGTGATCAGAACGAACTGCGGCGCGCCGAGGCTGGCGAGCGCGGCGAAGGTCAGGACGCCCAGGATCGGCGCCTGGGGTCCTTCCCCCAGGGATTCCACCGTCCGCGCCAGGGCCTCGGCGTCCCCCAAGGGCAGCAAGGGGGCGGCGAACCCCAGCAGGGTCACCGCCGACAGGACGCCGACGGCCACCATCGCGGCACGGCGACCCTTGGGTCGGGGCGGCTCCGGAGGCCCCTCGGGCGAGGCGTCAGGGGGCAAGTGTGGGCCCTGGAGCGGTCGCCCCCGGCACGAACAGGGTCAGGTCCAGATCCTCGCCATCTGAATAGTTCTGGCCTGTGACCTGGCCCGCGGGCCTGACCGCCAGACCCAGGCCCGCCATCGCGCTCAGGAAGGCCGGACGCTGCGCCGCCCCAACCACCGCGACGCCACAGGCGGGGGTTTCGGCCAGGGCCAGTGCGGCCGCCTCGCCGTTCGCGGCCAGGTGGGTCCGCTGCGGGCCGTTGAGAAAGACCAGACTGGGTTCATGATAGGGCGCGCTGATGATCCGGGGCTGAGCGCAGGCCGGGGCGGCCGCCCGAGCGGCATGGGCGATCTGCGGGCTGAGCCACAGGGCCTCCAGCCGCGGCAGGCCAAGACCGTAGGTGTTGAGGGAAACGAGGGCTGCGGCGGCGGCGGCGGCCAGCACGGCCTGGTCAGGTCGTCCTGCCCACACGCGCCACGTCATCACCCCGACCGCCCCGAGCGCGCTGGCGGCGAGCAGGATGGCGATCAGGTCCAGCCGCGACTCATAGATCCAGAACCCGACTGGGGCGAGCAGACTGACGACCAGACTGACGGCGAGCCAAAGAAGGAACACCAGACCAAACGCCGCCTTCCGCCAGCGGGCCGCCGATCGTCGCGGCGCGGTGACCGCCGCCGCCGTAAGAGCGGCGATGGCCGGAAAGACTGGCAGAACATAGTGGGGCAGCTTGGTGGAGACGAACTCGAACACCAGCCAGGCCGGGACGATCCAGCAGATCAGGAAACGAATCTCCGGCCGCGCGCGCTCCCGCCAGGCGAAGGGAACCGCCAGGGCCGCCAGGAGGGCGCCGGGCCAGAAGGTCAGGGCGAAGCCCATGAGGTGATAGCCGACGGGGCCCCCATGGGACTGCTGGCCGGTCCCCACCTTGTGGAGCAGGTTGTCGCCGATCGCGACGCGGAAGAAGTCCCCGTCCGTCGCCAGGCCAATCGCCACATACCAGGGGGCGGCGATCAGCAGCGCCAGGGGCAGGCCCCAGAGGGGCTGGAGAGGCGCAAGGCGCGCAAGACTCCGGTCCCAGGCGGCCAGGGCCAGGGCGGCCAGGCCCACCACCAGCAGGATGATCGGACCTTTGAACATGCCGCCCACACCCAGGGCGACCCAGAAGATCAGGACCGGCCAACGGCTGCGCGCCGTGCCGGTATAGACCCTCATGAAGGCGAACTGGGCGATGGTCACGGCCGCCAGGAGTGCGGCGTCTGTCTTGGCGATCCGCGCCTCGAAGCCCAGGGACATGCACGAGGCCAGCAGAAGGCCCGCCAGCAGACCCGCCCAGGAACCGAACCACAGGCTGGTCATCAGGCCGGTCACCAGCACCGCTGCGATGGCCGCGGTCAGGGAGGGCAGTCGGTAAGCCCAGATCTGCCGGGACTCAGGATCCGTGAAGGTCGCTGCGCTGAGGGCTTGCAGCCAATAGACGCCGGCCGGCTGAAGATAGCGGGGCTGATCCTGGAACCGGATGTCGACGAAATCCCCCGTGGCCAGCATCTGGGTGGTGGCCACCGCATAGCGCGACTCATCGCGGTCCACCGGCGGCAGGCTGGTGAGGCCCGGCGCCAGTATCACCAGGGCCGCCGCCAGAAGCAGCAGCGCCCCCTTGAGGCTCAGCCGATCATCGCCCAGCAGCGTCACGGGCGGGTTTCCGAGACGTCCGGGGCGCGGATGCGGCTCTTGAGCCAGATGACCCCCAGAAGGTCGCCGACGCCCACCAGGGCGCGACCAAGATTGGTGTATTTCGAAACGCCGTGCAGCCGCGCGTGATGGGTGACCGGGTGGTTGATCAACGGATGGCCATAGGACTGAAAGAGCGCCGGCAGGAAGCGATGCATGCCCTCGAAACAGGGCAGCTTCAGAAAGTCCTCCCGGGCGAAGAGCTTCACGCCGCAGCCGGTGTCGGGGCAATGGTCATTGAGGACCCGGGCGCGGAAGCCATTGGCCAGCCGCGTGGCCACCAGACGCGGCCAGGGATCGTCCCGTCGCACCCTGACGCCCGCGACCAGGGGCCGGCGCCCTTCAGCCGCCAGGGCCAGGGCCAGCATATCGCCCAGATCGCCCGGCGTATTCTGGCCATCCCCGTCCAGAGTGCCCACCCAGGGCGCTCTGGCGGCCATGACGCCGGTGCGCACCGCCTGGGACTTCCCGCAGCAGCGGTCGTGAGACACCAGCCGGATTTCCGGATGCTGGGCGGCGAGACCGAGGATCACCCGCGCCGTGTCGTCGGTGGAGCCATCATCGACAAAAATGATCTCGAAGGGGCCAATGCCGGCGAGTTGGCTCCGGCAGTCGGCGGTGACGGCGGCGACATTCTCCGCCTCGTTGAGGACGGCGATGACCAGGGACAGGCCTGGCGCCGGACCCGGACGCGGGGCCTCTCGGCCATGCTCTGCGATGTCCGGCGCGACTGGATGGTTCACACCGCCTCCTTGGTTGTTTCGAAACCCCGCAACTCAGCCGCGGGCGCATGCTGATCAGGAGGATCGCCCCCGCCCCCAGCGGAACAGCCAAGGCCCCAGATCGATTCGTCATAACGGCAGGCGCCCGGCGTGCAAACCGATTCCCTCCGCCCGTCGGCCCTTGCGGGCGGCGAGCGGCCCTGCGGTCTTTGGGATTCAGGCCTTGATGCGGGTGAAGCACGCCGTCTGGGTGGCGGCGCCGAAACGGGGATGGCTCCAGCCGATCTCACCGAGGGTCACAGCATAGCCGTGTCGCGCCCCAACCCCGGTGGCCCAGGCGCCAAACCGCGCGCGGGGCCACTCAAAGCGGTGGTCGGGATGGCGGAACCGCCCCCGCGGAACGCCGAGCAGATCATTGGCCTCGGCATTGGGCGTGGTGATCAGGACCAGCCCTGGGCGGGCGTGGACGAACAGAGCCCGCTCCACCTGTGACAGCCGGTCAGGATCGACGTGCTCAATGGTCTCCATCATGACCAGGGCGTCCAGCCGGTTCCAATGCGGATGCGGCTCGGCGAAGGAGCCATGCACGAGGCGCAGACGACCGCCATTGTCAGACGAGCCCAACCGACTGCGCAGCCGCTCAAGGGCCGGCAGGGACTGCTCAACCCCCACAATCGCCTCGAACTGCGCTTCGGCCATCAGGCGTTCCAGGAGGGCGCCGGAGCCGCAGCCGAGATCCCCGACCGTTCGCACGCCATGCGCCAGGAGGAGCCCGGCGACCGCATCCAGCCGTTCCTGGTGAAGCTCGCTGACCTGAGAGGCGTCGGGCGCGATCAATCGGCCCATCCGCGGTAGATGGTGCAGGACTCCTCGGCGTCCCGCAGTGGGTTGTCGAAGGCCACAACCTCAGCGTCGACCCTGGTGAAGACCAAGGCCATCCGCGCGAGGAAGTCATCGTCTGGCGCGGCGTCCGACCAGAGGGCGAATACCCCCTCAGGATGAAGCCAGGCCTTGAGGCTGCGGAGCCCCACCTCTGTATAGAGATCGCCATGGGCGGCGTTCAGCCAGGCCTCGGTGGAGTGATCGATGTCCACGGCGATGACGTGGAACCGTCCCGGCGACGGCGCCGCGCCGCTGCGGGCCATGGCGAAGAAGTCCCCCTGCTGAAGACGACAGCGGGGGTCGGCCACGAGCCGCGGCCCAAGATCGACCAGCCCCGCCTCGTGCCAGGCGATGACCTCCGGCAGGACGTCGATCACCAGCAGGCTTCGAACCCGGTCGTGATCCAGGGCGGCGGCGGCCGTGTAGCCAAGCCCAAGCCCCCCCACCAGCACGTCAAGCTCCCCGGCGGGAGCCGCCTCTATCGCAAGATGGGCCAGGGCCCGCTCGCCGGCGGTGAACAGGCTGGACATCAGGAAGTCCTCGCCCAGCTTCACCTCCAGCACGTCGATATCGAGCGCCAGCATCCGCCGCCGTCGCAGGCTGAGCGCCCCAAGGGGCGTCACATGGTAGGCGAGCTCGGCGAACACACTCATGGATCTCGATTCCTCTCGGCGCCTGAAGCGCAGCGTCTGGGGCTTGAGCGGGCAAATCCGCAGGGATTGCCCCCAAGGCGTGCGGGTTTCGCTGATTTCATAACCAGTCACGCCGGAATCCTGAATGCGGCGCAATCAACGGTCGTCAGTGCAATGTTTCTTTGTAACACTGGGCTGACCCGTTGGGAGAATGATGATGCGTACGGCTGTCCTGCTCGCAACCTGCTTGGCGTTTGGCGCCGGCGCGGCCCAAGCCTGCGACCAGCATGACAACGACTACAGCCCCATGTCGGCCTATTTCAGCTATCGGGACATGAGCCCCGACGAACGCCGCACCGCCGACGCCGCCGCGCGCGACGCCATGCGGGAAAAGGACATCATGGCCGGCCGGGCCGCGCTGATTACGCGCTTCGCCATCAAGGTCGAGCGCGGGCCAGACGACGCCCAGCTCGCCCAGTCCAGTCGCCGCCAAGCGGTCGCCTCGCGCTAGCGCCTTCTGCGTACAGATCTGGACATCCCGCGCCGACCAAATGACGACGCCAGAACCGCTTCTCGAGGTCCGCGACCTCCGCCATGAGATCGCCGGCCGATGCGTCATGGCCGCCCCAGCCTTTTCCGCCGCCCGCGGCCAGCACACCTTGCTGCTGGGACCGTCCGGCAGCGGCAAGACGACGCTTATCAATGTCATCACCGGGCTGATCACCCCCACGGCTGGGGACGTGCGAATCTCCGGGACGTCCATGACCGCCCTGCCCGCGGCCCAACGGGACCAATTGCGGCGCCGAACCATTGGGGTCGTGTTCCAGACCCTGCGCCTGATCGGCGCGCTCAGCGTTCGCCAGAATCTCGCCTTGGCTCAGACCCTGGCGCTCGGCCGCAGCGATCCCGCCATCATCGACCGCTTGATCGCCCAGGTTGGCCTGACTCACCGGGCCGACGCGCGCCCCCGGGAGCTGAGCCAGGGCGAGGGGCAGAGGGCGGCCATCGCCCGCGCCCTGTGCGCCGAGCCGGCCCTGGTGGTCGCCGATGAGCCCACCTCGGCGCTCGACGACGCCAACGCCGTGGCCATGGCCGATCTGCTGCTTGCCACCGCCGAGGCCACCGGCGCGACCCTGCTGATCGCCACCCATGACAACCGCCTGCGGGCGCGGTTCGCGCGAACCCTCACCCTGTCGGTTCCACAGGTGAGCGCATGACCCTGGCTGGCCTGTCTCTCGCCTATCTCAGGGACCGGGCGCTCAATACGGCGCTCAACATCCTGTTGCTCACCCTCAGCGTGGCCACCCTGGTGATCCTGGTCCTGTTTTCCAGCCAGCTCGCCGAGAGGTTCGAGCGGGACGCCAGGGGGATCGATCTGGTGGTGGGCGCCAAGGGCTCGCCCTTGCAGCTGATCCTCTCCAGCATTTATCAGGTCGACGTCCCCACAGGGAACATCCCGCTGGCCACCGTTGATCTGCTCCGCGCCGACCCCACCGTCGCAGAGGTGATCCCCCTGGCCCTCGGCGACAGCTTCCGCGGCTTCCGGATCGTGGGAACCGAGGGCGCCTATATCGACCACTTCGGCGGAACCCTGTCCCAGGGCCGCCTCTTCGCCGCGGACTATGAAGCCGTGATCGGCGCCCAGGTGGCCCGCCAGACCGGCGCGGCCCTTGGCCAGAAGTTCGTAGGCTCCCATGGCCTGTCCGGCGACGGTCATGGCCACGAAGAAACCCCCTATGAAGTCGTGGGCGTCCTCGCCCCTACCGGCAGCGTCCTTGACCGACTGATCATCACGCCGGTCGGCAGCATCTGGGCCGCACACGGCTTCACGCCTCCGCCAGCTGCGGGCGCCGCCGATCATGAGGACGATCATGATCAAGCCGGTCATGACCACGATCACGATGGCGACGGGAGTCAGGATCACGAAGCCCACGAGCACGAGACCGGGGGCGATCACCAGGCTCACGCCGCCGGGGGCGAGCTGGAAGTCACCGCCCTGCTGGTCAAGTACCGGTCCTCCATGGCCGCGGTACGCCTGCCGACCTTCATCAACAAGCAGACCCAGTTGCAGGCCGCCGCTCCCGCGGTGGAGATGACGCGGCTCCTGTCCCTGCTTGGGGTAGGCATAGACGCGGTGCGCGCCTTCGCCGTGCTGCTGATGGCCACCAGCGGCCTGTCCATCTTCGTGGCGCTCTATTCGGCCCTCCGCCAGCGCGAGGGCGACATGGCCATGCTGAGGGTCATGGGGGCTCGCCCGCCCGCCATATTCGGCCACATCATTCTGGAAGGTGTCCTGCTGGCCGCCGCAGGCGCTCTGCTTGGGGTCGTTGTGGGCCACGCCGTAGTGGCGGCCGCAGCCGCCAGCTTCCCGCAATTGCAGGATATGGGGCTCACCGCCGCCCGGTTCGAGCCGGCAGAACTCGCCATTGTGATTGCAGCGATCAGCATGGGCGCCCTGGCGGCCCTGATCCCTGCGCTTAAGGTCTTCGGCGTCGATATCGCCCAGACCCTCGCCGACACCCGCTAAGGAGTTACCCCATGTTCGTCCGGCTGTTGCTGGTTCTGACCCTGGCCCTTCAGGCTGCGCCCCTCAGCGCTGTCGCCCTGAGCCGCGCCGATGCGCCGACCGAGAGCGTGTGGAAACCGGCCGACACGCCGCCGGGCGGGGTCGCCTGGTCGCTGCTGGAATCCACCAAGGAGATCACCCGCACCGACGCCCGCGGCTACCTCTTGTCCAAGCCTGACTTTCCCGCCGGCGTCCTGGCGTTGAAGGGCAAGAAGGTGAAGGTCTCGGGCTACATGATGCCTTTGCAGAACGGCAAGACCCAGACGCACTTTGTCCTGCTGGCCTATCCGCCAGACTGCCCGTTCCACCTCAATCCGAGCCCCATGCAGTTCATCGAGGTCAAGACCGACAAGGGCGTCGTCTTCGACTATGGCGTGAAGACCATTGAGGGCGTGCTGGAGTTGGGCGGCCAGGACGAGGGCGGCGTCTTCTACAAGATCAACAAGGGCCGGGCGCTCTGAGCGCGTTCCGCAAAAACCGGCCCCGGCTTTACGGTCGAAACGCGCTCAAACGCTGGAATCGCGAGCATGAGCGCCCGCCAGCTCTCGCCTACTGAAGGGCCTCAAGAAAGGCCGGCCGCAGGGTGATCGTCAGGTCGCTGGGGCGAGCGCCGGCCTCGAAGGTGGCGAAGGTGTAGAGCGAGGCCAACTGCCGGACCGTCTTGTCCTTGGGGGGATCGATGCCCAGCAAGGCGCTGAGCCGACGGCCAAGACGGCCATATTCCAGCCAGAAGGCGGTTTCGGTCAGACCGCAGGACCGGGCGAGATCCCCGACGTTGGCCCGCGCGCCTGGGCGCTGGGAATGGGCGTGCAAAGTGGTGTCGAGACGGGACTCCATGATCAGAGGCGTGGCGTCCAGGGCCTCACGGTACTCATCAGCGCTGGGCAGGCCCTGCTCGTCGCGCTGGGCGATGAAGGCGTCGCGACGCTTGTCCAGCCGCGCAATCATGGCCGCAAGGGCCTCATCCGCCGAATCCTCGGTCAGGTGATCCAGCTTGCGCATCCCCACATAGGCGATCGCCTCGCCGACCTCGCCGCGGGGTCCGGCCAGGATGCGGTAGCAGCCATGGGTCACATCCATCTTGCCAGACGGGGTCTGGCTGGACGGGGTTGGGGCGATCTCGGCTTTGCTCACTTGGACTAGCGTTCCTTTCACTCCGCGCAGGCCGCGGCGCCGCCCATGGCGCGCGGGCGAAGCTGGGATGCCGGGCGGCCGTCAAAGGCCGGCGCCAGGCCCCATGTCCGCCCCGCCAGCCGCGGATGCGGGCGCTAAGGCCGCCGCTGGCGCTGGGTTGCGGCCTTGGCCTGCGCGACGCCAAACCGGGCGCGCAGCCAAGGCTGTCAAACCCGTTGACCGCACTATAGGTCAGGCGCGGCCGGCATTGTAATCGTTTCTCGTCGTTTCGGGCGCCCACTGGCGCCCAGATGACCGTTTCTCGTCGTCTTTCAGGACTGTCTTTCCTCGAGGGTCGGCGTGGAACGTCAGGAACGCTCCAGCAAAGGTGTCCCATGTCGCCCTGGCCAGACCGCCGCATCCTCGACCTGTTCGGCCTCGACCTTCCCATCCTGCAAGCCCCCATGGCCGGCGCGTCTGGGCTGGATCTGGCGCTGGCCGTCAGCGGGGCTGGGGGGCTGGGCGCCCTGCCCTGCGCCCTGCTCACCCCTGACCAGGTCCGGCGCCAGGGGGCCGATTACCGCCAGGCCACGACGAATCCGCTGAATCTCAACTTCTTCTGCCACCGACCGGCAGAACCAGAGCCCGCCGCGCAGGCGGCGTGGCGAGAGCGGCTGGCGCCCTATTATCGCGAGCTGGGTCGTGATCCTTTAGCCCCGACCGCTGGCGCCTCCCGGGCGCCGTTTGACGAAGCCTATTGCGACGCGGTGGAGGCGATCAGTCCAGAGGTGGTGAGCTTTCACTTTGGTCTGCCGGAGCCCGGTCTTCTGGGCAGGGTCAAGGCGACGGGCGCAAGGGTGATCAGCTCTGCGACCACCGTCGCTGAGGCGGTCTGGCTGGCCGAACGTGGCTGCGACGCCGTGATCGCCATGGGCTATGAGGCCGGCGGCCACAGGGGGAGTTTCCTGACGCGCGACATGAGCGCTCAACCGGGCCTGATGGCCTTGCTGCCTCAGGTGGTCGATGCGGTAGAGGTCCCGGTCATCGCAGCCGGCGGCGTCGCCGACGGGCGCGGGATCGCCGCAGCCTTCGCGCTGGGGGCTGCGGCGGTGCAGCTGGGCACGGCCTACCTGCCCTGCCCGCAGTCACTGATCCCCGACTTTCATCGTCAGGCCCTGACGCGCGCCACTGACGATGGGACCGCCTTGACCAATCTGTTCACAGGCCGCCCCGCCCGAGGCCTGTTCAACCGGCTCATGCGAGAGATCGGACCCTTGTCACCGGATGCTCCGGCCTTCCCGACGGCGGCGGCGGCCCTCGGGCCCCTGAGAGCCGAAAGCCCGACCCCTGAGGACTTCACCAGTCTGTGGGCTGGTCAGGCCGCGCCCCTCGCCCACCCTGCCGACGCGGGGGAGCTGACCCGTCGCCTGGGCCAGGACGCCCTCGCCTGTTTGATGCGGCTCAGCGGAAGGCCGGACCCGGCTTAACCCCCAGCTTCTTGAACACCATGGCCGCCGGGCAGAAGCCCGTGAAAGCCGCCTGGATCATGTTCGCGCCAGCAAAGGCGCTGAGCAGCATCCACCAGGGGCTGACAAAATGGGCCAGGGCCAAACCGGCCAGGACGACGAGGCCGGCGAAGACGAATACCGCGCGGTCGAGGGTCATTGAGGTTGTTCCTTGTTTGAGCTGGGGCTCCTGGCGCCAGCCAGGGCCTGGTTCACCCAGGCGGTGATCTGATCTGTGGTCATGGCGCCGGCCCGTCGGGCGACTTCGCGACCGTCCTGCAGCAGGATGAGCGCCGGTATGCCTGAAACACCCAGGGCGGCGCTGGCCTCGGGCGCCTCGTCGGCGTTGAGCTTGAGCAGGCGAACCCGAGGCTCCAGCCGTGCGGCGGCGGCGGCGAAGTGCGGCGCCATGGATCGGCAGGGTCCGCACCAGGGCGCCCACACGTCCAGCAGGACGGCGACCCCCTGGTTGGATCGCTGATGAACCTGCAATTCCCGGGCGTCGACCTCGGTCGGCTGGCCCTGGAACAGTGCGACCCCACAGCGGCCGCACTTGGCGGCGGCGGGGTTCCGCTCGGTCGGAATTCGGTTGGCCGCCGCGCAGGCAGGACAGACGATCTGCGTCATGATCAGACCTTCAATTTGCGGGCGCCAATCAGGTCCAGAGCAAGCTTCTCATAGAAGGGCGTGGCTTCCCCTCTCTTGATCTTGGAGATGAAGTACTTCTCGAACCCGATCTTCGCCAGGTGGACCCAGCGCCCCTCGGCGGCCCAGTTCAGGTTGCGGGGCGGGATCTGAGGCTGGGCGATGAAGGCCACGCCGCTGTCGCCAAAATCCGCCAGGCAGATGGCGTTCCAGGTGGCTTCATGAGTCGGTTCGGCGCCCGCCAGCAGCTCTTTCAGGTTCTCGGCGATGGCGGTGACCATGCTCTCGATCATGAAGCCGGTCTTGGGGACGCCTACAGGCACCGGGGTCTTGCCCATGGGTGGGATCGCCACGCAGACGCCCAGGGAGAAGACGTTGGGATAGGCGGGATTGCGCTGGTGCTTGTCGGCCAGGATGAAGCCCCTGGGGTTCGATAGCCCCTCCACGCCCATCACGGCGGCCACCCCGCGGAAGGCCGGCAACATCATGGCGTAGGCGAAAGGCAGATCATGCTCGGCCTTGACCGTGCCGTCGTCGGCGATCTCCTCCACCGCCATGTGGCCGTCAGTGACCTTGGCCACCTTGGCGTTGGTGATGAACCTGATGTGCCGCTGGCGCATCTCGCTTTCCAGCAGGACCTTGGTGTCGCCCACCCCGTCCAGACCAAGGTGGCCCACATAGGGCTCGGCGGTGACGAAGGTCATCGGCACCTGATCACGGATCTTGCGACGTCGCAGTTCGGTGTCGAGGATCATGGCGAACTCGTAGGCCGGCCCATAGCAGGACGCCCCCTGCACCGCCCCGACCACGATTGACCCCGGATTGCGGGCGAAGATCTCGAATGCTTCGGCGGCGCGTTCGGCGTGATCGACATGACAGATCGACTGGGTGAAGCCTTCAGGACCAAGGCCCTCAATCTCATCGAAGGCGAGTTCCGGCCCCGTGGCGATCACCAGGTAGTCGTAGAAGAGGCTCTCGCCGTCGGCCAACTCCAGTCGGTTTTCCTGAGGATGAACCTTGCGGGTGCCGACGCCGGTGAAGCCGATCTTCTTCCTCGCCATGATCGGCGGCAGGTCCACCTCGATGGCCGCGCGGTCCCGCCAGCCGACCGCAACCCAAGGGTTTGACGGCACGAAGTGGAAGGTGTCGCCCTGGGACACCACCATCACCTCGGCCTTGGAGCCGACGGCTTCCTTGATCTCGAAAGCGGCGACCGCTCCGCCGAGACCGGCGCCCAATATGGCTATCACTGGCTTTTTCATCGCATGACCCTGATCTCTCCGGCGGCCCCGGCATTGATCACCGTCAAGGCGGCGCCGGTCATGTGGCCCCAGTTTCGATGTCACTTGAATGGGCCGCTGAAATCTTTATATGCGTACTTGCGAATATACAATGGTTTTCATGATAGGCCGGAGAGACGCCAGATGACCCCCGCCACCGACCTTCGTCCCGCGCATGTGCGCGACAGCCTTGCCGCCCGCCAGATCGTGCTCATCGATGTGCGTGAGCCCGCCGAGTATGCCGCCGAGCGCATCCACGGGGCGCTGAACTACCCCCTGTCGACCTTTGACCCCGACGCCCTTCCCGCGGGCGGGCCCCGCGCCATCGTCCTGCAGTGTGGCTCCGGCAAGCGTTCGGCGATGGCCATGGATCTATGCCGCAAGGCGGGAGTCGAGATCGCTGGCCACCTGGACGGCGGCATCGGGGCCTGGCGCGCGGCCGACCTGCCCATCGTCCGCATCGACCCGGCCACCGGCGCCGTCCGCGACGCTCGCTGAACCCCAGGAAGAAGAAGCCCATGCGCCCCCTGCTGACCGCGAGCCTCCTGGCCATCACCCTTGGGGCCCTGTCCCTTGGCGTCGGCGCCTGCTCGGAAACGGCCGCGCCGCCGCCGCCAGCAACGACCGCGGCCCAGGGCGAGCGGCTGACCCTTCGCGCTCAGCCGGTGGACGACCTCAAGCCCGTGGCCGCCAGCGTGGTCACCCGGAACATGGCTGAGGCCCGGGCTCGGATCGGCGGCACGCTCACTGAGCTTCGGGTGCGTGAGGGTGATCAGGTCCAGAAGGGCCAGCTGATTGGCAAGGTGTCCGACCAGCGGCTGAACCTGGAGACCACAGCCTTCGAGGCCCAGGCCGCCGCCGCCGCCGCTGAAGCCGCAAGAGCATCGGCCGAGCTGTCGCGGGTGCAGGTGCTCTATGACAAGGGCTTCTACGCCAAGGCGCGGCTGGAACAGGCCCAGGCTGGCGCCCGCGCCGCTGAGAGCATGGCCGCCGCAGCCCGAGCCCAGCGCGCCGCCAGCGCCGAGATGGGATCTCAGGGGGCGATCCTGGCTCCCTCCTCTGGCCGGGTGGTGCGGGCAGATGTCCCGGCCGGTTCGGTCGTCGCAGGTGGGCAGTCGGTGGCGACGATCACCTCTGGCGAGCCGTTGCTGCGCGTCGAGCTGCCCGAGGGCCAGGCTCGCGCCCTGAAGGTCGGGGACCAGGCCCCGGTCTCCGCCGGCGACCTCCCGGGTCTGGCGGCCTTTGGGACCGTGGTCCAGGTCTACCCTTCCGTCACCGGCGGCCAGGTGACCGCCGACCTTAGGGTCGAGGGCCTGCGCGCCGACCTGATCGGCCAGCGGGTTCGGGTGCAGGTCAAGGTGGGCGAACGCGAGGCCCTTGTGGTTCCTGACGCCTATGTGGAGACGCGGTTCGGCCTGGACTTCGTCCGGATCGTGGGGCCTGACGGCCAGGCCCGGGAGGTCGCCGTGCAGGCCACGCCGGCGCCCACGCCAGGCCAGATTGAAATCCTGTCCGGCGCCCGGGCGGGGGATGTCCTGCTGGCGTCGACCCAGGGAGCGGCCCGATGAACCTGGGCATCTCGGGACGCCTGACACAGGCCACCATTCATTCGCCCCTGACGCCCCTGGCCCTGTTGGCGGCCATCGCGGTAGGGCTGATGGCCCTGATCTCAATTCCACGCGAGGAGGAGCCGCAGATCAGCGTCCCCATGGTCGATATCATGGTGGCGACCCCTGGCCTGCGGGCGGCCGACGCCGCGGAGCTGGTGGCCAAGCCGCTGGAGACCATCGTCAAGTCCATCGATACGGTGGATCACGTCTATACCCAGGTGCAGGACGATCAGGTCCTGGTCACCGCCCGCTTCGATGTGGGCGAGGCCCCGGAGGACGCCGCCGTCCGGGTCCACGAAAAGGTTCGCGCCAACTACGACCAGATTCCCGTCGGCATCCCCGAGCCGATGATCGTCACCCGGGGGATCAACGATGTCCCAGCCGTGGTCCTGACCCTGACGCCCACGCCAGAGATGGCTGAGCGCTGGTCCGACCAGGCCCTCTATGACGTCGCGCTTAAGCTGCGCACCGAGGTGGCCAAGGTCGAGGATGTCGGCCTGACCTTCATCGTCGGGGGCCGGCCTGACGAAATCCGTATTGAACCCGACCCCGAGCGGTTGAACCTGCGCGGGGTTCCCCTGGGTGGCGTGATCGAGGCTGTGCGCCAGGCCAATCTCAGCTTTCCCGCCGGCGCCATACGCCAGAACGGCCAGGCCGTTGAGGTCACCGCCGGCCGCACGCTGTCGAGCGCCCAGGAGGTGGGTCTGCTCAGCGTCCCCTCGGTCAAGGGCGAGCCGGTCTATGTCCGCGACGTGGCCAACGTCGTGCAGGCGCCGCGGGAGGACCAGGCCCGGGTCTGGCGTCACAGCCGCACCGCTGAGGGCTGGACCCAGGCGCCGGCCGTCAGCCTGGCCATCGCCAAGCGCCAGGGCGCCAACGCCGTGGTGGTCTCAGACCACATTCTGGAGCGGGTGGAGAGCCTGCGCGGGACCTTGATCCCCGAGGGGCTGGAGGTCGCCGTCAGCCGCGACTACGGCGAGAGCGCCAACGAGAAGGCCAATGAGCTGCTCTTCCACCTGGGGCTGGCCACCGTCTCCATCGTCATCCTGATCGGCCTGGCCATTGGCTGGCGGGAGGCCGGCGTCACCGCGGTGGTCATTCCCACCACCATCCTGCTGACCCTCTTCGCCTCGAACCTGATGGGCTACACTATCAACCGGGTCAGCCTGTTCGCCCTGATCTTCTCCATCGGCATCCTGGTCGACGACGCCATCGTCATGATCGAAAACATCGCCCGGCACTGGGCGATGAAGGACGGCCGCACCCCCACCCAGGCGGCCATCGAGGCCGTGGCTGAAGTGGGCAATCCCACCGTCGTGGCGACCCTGACTGTCGTGGCCGCCCTGCTGCCCATGCTGTTCGTCTCAGGGCTCATGGGCCCCTACATGGCGCCGATCCCGGTCAACGCCTCGGCGGCCATGGTCTTCTCCTTCTTTGTGGCCGTGGTCATCGCGCCCTGGCTGATGGTCCGCTTCGCCCGCCAGTCCCTGGCCGAGGGACAGGGGCATGGGCATGGGCATGACGCGGGCGGCGGTCGTCTGGGCGGGGCCTACCGCGCCCTGGCCAGCCGGGTGATCGCCAGCCGGCGCAGCGCCTGGATCTTCCTGGGCGCCGTCGGCCTGGCGACCCTGTTGTCCATGAGCATGTTCGCCACCAAGACGGTGACGGTGAAGCTGCTGCCCTTCGACAACAAGTCAGAGCTGCAGGTGGTCCTCGATCTGCCCGAGGGCGCCAGTCTGGAGACCACCGAGCGGACCCTGGCGGCGGCGGCCGAGATCGCCCGATCAATCCCCGAGGTCATGGCCATAGAGGCCTATGCCGGCACGGCCTCGCCTTTCAATTTCAACGGTCTGGTGCGCCACTACTACCTGCGCGAACGCCCGGAGATGGGCGACCTGTCCATCACCCTTTCCCACAAGGGCGAGCGCAAACGCGCCAGCCACGCCATCGCCCTGGACCTGCGTGAACGGCTCACGGACCTGCCCCTGCCCAACGGCGGTTCGGTGAAGGTGGTCGAGGCGCCGCCAGGCCCGCCGGTCATGGCCACCCTGCTGGCCGAGATCTACGGCCCTGACGCCGAGACCCGGCGCGCCGTGGCCGCCGAGGTGAAGGGACTGTTCCAGTCGATCCCCTACATCGTCGATGTCGACGACTCCTATGGCGAGCCCCGCCCCCGTTTGCGCCTGACGCCAGCCCGCGACACCCTGGAGCATCTGGGCGTGTCAGAGGGCGAGGTGATGAGCTCAATCGGGGCGGTCTTGGGCGGCGGGCCGGTGGGCTACGCCCATCGCGGCGAGGGACGCATGCCCCTGGAAATTTCCGTTCGGCTGCCCCAGTCCGACCGAACCTGGGGTGAACGCCTGGCCGCCACGCCGGTGGCGGTGTCAGAGACCGCAGGCGGCCGACGGCTGGTGGAGCTGGGCGAGGTGGTCGAGGCCACATCCGAATTCGGATCTCATATGATCTATCGCCGGGACGGTCGGGACGCTGAAATGGTCACCGCCGAACTGGCCGGCCAGTACGAGGCGCCAATCTACGGCATGATGGCCGTCGGCGACGCCATCGACGCCCATGACTGGGGCGACCTTCCCAAGCCCGTGGTCCGTCTGAATGGCCAGCCCAGCGATGAGAGCACCCCGACCCTTCTGTGGGACGGTGAATGGGAGATCACCTGGGTCACCTTCCGCGACATGGGGGCGGCCTTCGCCGTGGCGATCCTGGGGATCTATGTCCTGGTGGTCGCCCAGTTCAAAAGCTTCCGCCTGCCCCTGGTGATCCTGACGCCCATACCCCTGACCCTGGTCGGGATCGTCATCGGCCACATCATCTTCGGCGCGCCCTTCTCGGCCACCTCAATGATCGGCTTCATCGCGCTCGCCGGGATCATTGTGCGGAATTCGATCCTGCTGGTGGACTTCATCAGACACGCCCAGACCGGGGATCGACCCCTGCGGGACGTGCTGTTGGAGGCGGGCTCGATCCGGTTCAAGCCCATCGTCCTGACCGCCGCCGCGGCGATGATCGGCGCCGCGGTGATCCTGTTCGACCCCATCTTCCAGGGGCTGGCCATCTCGCTGCTGTTTGGCCTGGCCTCATCGACCCTGCTGACCGTGCTGGTCATACCGGCCATCTATGTGGTTCTGAGAGATGACGGACGACCGGCCACCCGCCATGACGCTGTCACGGCAGCCTAACCGAACCTGGACCTGTGAGCATGAGCAAGGCCCCCCTCAACGCCGTCGTCGCCCAGATGCCCGACCCGTCCGAGCTGGCGGCCCTGGAGGCCAGCGCCGCAGCAGCCGCCCGGCTGATGAAACTCATGTCCAGCGAGCAGCGGCTGATCATCCTCTGTCGGCTGGGGGACGGCGAGTGTTCGGTGGGCGACCTGGCCCAACATGTGGGTCTGGCCCAGTCAGCCGCCTCCCAGCACCTGGCCAAGCTGCGGGCCGAAGGGGTGGTCGGCACGCGGCGTGAGGGCCAGACTATCTTCTACCGCCTGATTGACCCCGCCGCGGCCCGGGTGATCGACACCCTGTGCGACATCTATCGCGGCAAGCCTGCGGCCTGACCGATCAGCCCGGCTTGCGGGCGACCAGATCGATCAGCGCTGACGGACCGCTGTGGCCCGCGCCCTCTTCGATCACCGCGTCATAGGCGGCCAGGTCCACGATCTCGAAGTCTGCAAAGGCCGTGCGCAGCATCTCCTCGGTGTAGAGGTTCTCCGGGGTCCTTGGGCCGCCGGTGCCATAGGCGATCTGCTCGGGACGATAGCCCTCCAGCAGCACGAGCCCGCCGGGCTTCAGGGCGCGTTTCATCCCGTCAAACATCTGGGACCGCAGATCGGGGCCGGCGAACTGAATGAAGATCGCCGCCACGATGTCGAACTTCGCCTTGGGCCAGTCCCAGCTCGCCAGGTCCACATGCTGAAGCTCGAGGCTGACCCCGCGAGCCTGCGCCAGGCGCGCGGCTTTGACCTGGGCCACGGCGGAGCCGTCGGCTGAGAGCACCGACAGTCCCTGCTGCGCCAGCCAAACGCCATTGCGGCCCTCCCCGTCGGCTACAGCCAGAGCGCTCTGGCCCGGCGCCAACCGGTGGGCCTGCCGGGCGAGGAAGGCGTTGGGCGCCTCGCCGAACAGGTAGGTCTCGCCCTGATAGCGTTCGTCCCAGAAACTCATCCGACAACTCCCATCCAGGCCACATAGGCCGCCACGATCAGAACCAGACCCGCAAACAGGCGCCGCGCCAGGAGGGCGCGATCCGCCAGCAGGCCCGCCGCCCTCATGCCAAGCCAGCCGCCGGCCGTGCCCCCGGCGATGAAAAGCCCCGCGACCGGCCAGACCACCAGCCCTGAAAAGGCGTAGTTGGCCGAGGTGGCGGCGCCAAACAGGCTGACGGACAACAGGGAAGAGGCCGCGGCGTTGGCCAGGGTCATGCCGCTCGCCGCCATCAGGCCGGGCACGATCAGGAACCCGCCGCCAATGCCGAAAAATCCGGCCGCGAAACCTGTCGCCAGGCCGATCGGGGCCAGGCGCAGGGTCATGGCCCAGGAGATATGGGCCGACGGGTCGCCGGCGTCCTTCGGCTTTCGCATCATCGACAGGGCGATGGCCGCCATGGCCAGGGCGAAGAGCACGAGCAGTTGCTGGCCGTCCACCTGCTTGGCGAGGCTGGAGCCCCCCAGAGCGCCCGCCAGCCCCGCAGCGGCGAACACACTGGCGCAGGGCCACTTCACCCGTCCGCCGCGGGCATGGCCGATGAGGTTGATCGCCGCGTTGACCGCCACAGCCGCAGCCGAGGTGCCGATGGCCAGGTGCGTGTCGCTGATCCCCACCACATAAAGCAGAGCCGGCGTCGCCAGCACCGAGCCGCCCCCGCCGAACACCGCCAACAGAAGGCCGACCACCGCGCCGCTGAGCACCGCGGCGATCATGGCTGTGGTTGTGAGGTCCATTTGGGGTGCTCCTGTCGTGCTTGTAGCGACGTTTGCTATATTAGCGATACCGCATATATAGGAGGCAGGAAAGGAGAACCCCATGTCCGTTCAGCAGATGAGCTTCTTCCATGAGGCGACCTCGACCGTCACCTATCTGGTCTGGGACGTGGCCACTGGCCAAGCCGCGGTCATTGATCCGGTCCTCGACTATGAGCCCAAGGGCGCGAAGATCTCCCGCGACCAGATTTCTGAGATTCTGCGCGCCCTTGAGGCCCACGGCCTGAAGCTGGCCTATATTCTGGAGACCCACGCCCATGCCGACCATCTGTCGGCCGCCGCCCGCCTGCGCCAGGCCACCGGCGCCCAGGTGGTCATTGGCGCCCATATCACTGCGGTTCAGGACTATTTCGGCAAGGTTTTCGGCGCTGAGGACGTCAGAGCCGACGGCGCCGACTTTGACCGTCTGGTGCGCGAGGGCGACGTCCTGAGGCTTGGTGAGACGGAGATCGGCGTCCTGCATACGCCGGGGCACACGCCGGCCTGCGTCACCTATCTGATCGAGGACGCGGCCTATGTGGGCGACACCCTGTTCATGCCCGACTACGGCACCGCCCGGGCGGACTTCCCCGGCGGCGACGCCGCGACCCTCTATCGCTCGATCCAGAAAATCCTCGCCCTGCCCCCAGAAACCAGGATCTTCGTCGGTCACGACTATCTGACAAAGGATCGCAAGACCCATGTCTGGGAAACTACGGTGGCGGCTCAGCGGGCGGAAAACGTTCATCTGCGCGATGGGGTGAGCGAGGCCGACTTTGTGGCGCGGCGCGAGGCGAGAGACGCCACCCTGCCCCCGCCCACCCTGATCCTGCCGTCGCTGCAGGTGAACATCCGGGCTGGGGGGCTGCCGCCCCCGGAGCGCGATGGCCGAGTCTATCTTCGCCTTCCGGTGACTGAAATCTGAGGAGGCAGCGGGCGGTTCGGCCGCGGCGCCGCCGAATGCCGATTGGCGGCGGAGGCGGAATGGTGTTCTAGACGTCCATGCCCTTCCCCCAGGCCCGATATCTGTTGCTGGACGTGGCCGGCGTCGACATGGCCCTGCCCATGTCCGTCGTGGCCGAAATTCTGCCCGTCACCCGGTTTGAGCGCCAGGCGCCTTGGCCAAAAATCCTGGCGGGATTCATGAACGTCCGAGGCCGGCCCCTGGCGGTGATCGACCTGGCGAGGCTGTTCGAGCCGGCGCGTCCGCCAGCGTCACTCGACCTCTACAGCCATGTAGTCCGCCTGGTTGAGACTCATGGGTCGGGCGGGCTGGGCCTGCTGGCCGGTCGGGTTCGGGACGCCGACGCCACGGCCGAGGACTTCACCCCTGTGGAAGACTCCGCCAGCGCCAATGGCGCGATCCTGGGCCATCTGCTGATCACGGGCCGGCTGGTCGCCCTGCTGGATGTCGAACGCCTTCTGCTGCTCGAGGAAGAGGCGCGGGTCGCCGAGATCGCCGAGACCCTTCGCGCGAGGCTTGAAGCCTCGGGGGACGGCGCGCCCTGAGCCCCGCGGTCCCGGTCTTCGCCCCCGACCATCCCTTTTGGCGGCTCAAGGCCGAGGTCATCGCCCGGACCGGACATCACTATTACGCCGACAAGGATGACGTCCTTTGGGAGCGGGTGCGGCGCCGGCTGGCGGCTGTGAACCTGACCGATGTCGAGGCCTATGTCCGGCTGCTGGATGATCCCCAGTCAGGCCCCCCCGAATGGCGGCGGCTGGAGGGGGAAATCACCGTCGGAGAGACCTATTTTCTTCGCTACGTGGAGCAGTTCGCGGCGCTGCGCGATCACATTCTGCCCGAGCTGATCGCCGGCCACGCCGAGACCCGCCGACTGCGTATCTGGAGCGCGGGCTGCGCCACCGGCGCCGAGCCCTATTCCGTGGCCATCCTGCTGGCCGAACTGCTGGGCGACCGGGTGGCCGACTGGCGGCTGACCATCCTGGGCACCGACATCAATGAGAGCGCCCTGCAGGCCGCACGGGACGCGAGCTTCGGCGCCTGGGCGCTGCGATCCCTTTCGGCGGAGCAACGCACCGCCTGGTTCACGCAAGAGGGCAAGAGCTGGCGGCTGAAACCCCGCTTCCGCAGCCTCGTCCGCTTCCAGTACGGAAACCTCCTGGACCTCTTGGGGCCAGATGCGCCCATCGATCTCACCGATTTTGACCTGATCCTGTGCCGCAACGTCCTGATCTATTTCCACCCGGACGCGATGAACGCGGTGATTGGCGCCCTGGCCCAGCGGCTCGGCGAGACCGGCTGGATGCTGGTGGGACACGCCGAGCCCAATCCGGGCTTTGAGGCCCATGTGGAGACCGTCTCCATGCCCGGCGCCGTCGCCTATCGGCGGCGGACCGGCGCCGACGCGAATGCGCCGCGGCCGTCCCAGCCCTGGACGCCGCTTCCCCTTGAGGAGGCCACGCCCGAGGCTGTGGCCTGGTCCCCGACACCTCCGCCGACCCGCCCCTCGGCTCCCGCCGCAGTCGCGCGCCCTCCCGTGGACGCCTCCCCCGCCGCGCCCTTGGCCGACATTCGCGCCTTGGCCAATTTCGGCCGCTTCACCGAAGCTGTTCAGCTCTGCGCCGAGGCCTTGGCCCAGGCGCCAGCCGATCCTGCGACGCACTTCTATCTGGGGCTGGTCTCCCAGGCTCAGGGCGACCTTGGTCAGGCTGAGGACGCCCTTCGCCGGGCTGTCTATCTGGATGGAACCTTGCTGATGGCCCAATATCATCTGGGTCTTGTTCGCCTTGAACGGGGGGATACGGCCGGGGGCCGGCGCGCCCTGGCCGCGGTCGCCCGTCTGGCGGCGAGCTTGAGCCCCACGACGCCCCTGTGCGAAGGGGATGGCCTGACGGCGGGCGATCTGCGCGAACTGGCGCGGCTGCAACTGGAGAAGGGACCGAGGGGGAGTTGATGAGCGAGCGCAAGCCAAGACCCTCCCGCACCGCCGCCGCACGGTCGCGCGCGGTCGCTGAGTCCCCGCTGACGCGCCAGATCCTGGATGAGCGGGAACGTCGCCTCGCTGCGGTGCAGACCCCCGAAACGCCCGAAGAGAGATCTCCCTCAATTTCGGTGCTGCTCTGTCCTCTAGGGGGAAACCTCTATGGCGTACCCATGAACGAGGTGGCCAGTCTACGTCCCCTGGAGCGGCTTGGGCGCACGGGCGCGACCACCGCCGGCGCGGTGATGGGCCTCGTCGCCGACAGTGGCCGGGTGAGGCAGGTCCTCGACCTGGGCGCCCTGCTGGGAGCGCCGCCGCCCCGGGAGACGGACGGCTACCTCATCCTGCTGAAAGGCCGGCGAGACGTCGCCCTGCGGTTGCCGGAGCGACCCCACGCGGCCGAAGCCCGCCCAGATCTCGACCGTCCGCAACACGCTAGCGTGGTGAGTTCCGGAGACCACCACGCCAAGACCCTTGTGATTCTTTCCGTCGCCGCCCTGCTGGCCGGCGGCGCGCCTGTGGGAGCCTGACCCTTGAGTATCGCCAATCGAATCCTGCTGGGATTCATCGCCGTCATCGTCCTGGTGATCGCCTTGGGCGCCCTGGGCCTCGCACAGATCGGCGAGGTCCGGTCCGAGACCGCCGCCATCGTCAGTCGCGATATGGCCTTCATCCGTCAGCTGGCTGACGTGGACAGGGCGCAGCTGGAGCTTGAGGCCGCCACAGAGGCGGACTTCGCCGACCATGCCATGGGAAGCATGGGCTCCACGCCGGACGGCGCCTCATCGGCCTGGCGCCGCGCGGAGGCCTCTGCGGTCCAAAGCCTCGACCAGGCCATCGCACAGGCCACCAATTTCCAGGCGACCGCGATCTCCAGCGACCGGGCCAGGGCCTGGGGGGAGATCAGCCAGGCCCTGACGCGCGCCAGGGCCATCCTCGTCGACTTGCGGCAGCGCGACCTGGTGGCTTTCCAGGCTATGGCCCGGAACGACATAGCCCTCGGCCAGGCCGTGAGAGAAGGTCTGAACGCGCCGCGCGCCAGTTTCCAGCAGGAGATGAACCAGGCGCGCACGACCCTTGACCAGGCCATTGGACTGGGTCAGCAGCGGGTCGAGCGCGTCTATCAGCAGAGCCGCCTGTTCAGCCTGATCGGCCTGATCCTGGCGGTGGGCATCGCCATGGCCGTCGCCTATCTGATCCGCCGGTCGATCATTACGCCCCTGAACGGCTTCATGGCCTTCGTCGAGCGGGTCGGCCAGGGCGACCTGACGCGGCACACCGAACTCACCAGTTCAGACGAGATCGGCCGGCTGGGGGCGACTCTGAACGGAATGGTCGATGGCCTGCGCGACCTCGCCCGGCAGAATCGGGAAGCGACCGAGAACCTGAACGCCGCTACTGCAGAAATCCGCGCCTCGTCTCAGGAGCAGGCCGCCAGCGTCGAAGAACAGCTGGCCGCCGTCCAGGAGACCGCCGCCACTGTCGATGAAATCACCCATTCCGGGGCTCAGATCGGCAAGCGCGCCCAGGAGGTGATCGCTTCGGCTCAAGCGACCGCCCAGACCAGCAATGAGGGTCTGCGCGCGGTCGATGAGACCGCCCGCGCCATGGACGCCATCCGGGATCAGGCCGAGGCCGTGGCCGAGAACATCGTCGCCCTGAGCGAGAAGACCCAGGCCATTGGCGACATCATCTCGACGGTGAACGACATCTCCGAGCGCTCGCACCTGCTGGCGCTCAACGCCGCCATCGAGGCCGCCGCCGCCGGTGAGAACGGCCGGAGCTTCGCCGTCGTGGCCTCGGAGATGAAGCTGCTGGCCGACCAGGCCAAGGACGCCACCAACCAGGTGCGCTCAATCCTCGGCGACATCCAGCGGGGCATCAATTCGTCGGTCATGCTGACCGAGGAGGCGGTCAAGCGGGTCGCCGCCGGCAAGGAGCGGACCGACACCACCCAGCGCACCATCACCGAGATCACCGGGCGGGTGCAGGAGAGCGTCCAGACCTTCCAGCAGATTGTCGCCTCGACGAACCAGCAGCAGCTGGGAATCGAGCAGGTCATGGGCGCCCTGCAGAACATTCGCCAGGCCAGCCAGCAGACCGCCGTCGGCACCCGGCAGCTTGAGGAGGCGGCGGGCAATCTCGCAAGTCTTTCCCAGCAGCTGCTCGGCCTGGCCGAACGCTACAAGGTCTGATCGCGAGCCGTGCCTGATCTCCGCGCCCAGCTTCTGGCGGCGTTCGATGTCGAACACCGCGAGCACCTTGAATCCGTTCGCCGCGCCCTGGCGGCGCCGGCCGATGCGGATTTGCGCGAGGTGTTCCGGCGCCTTCACAGCCTGAAGGGCGCAGCCCGCGCGGTGGACCTGGAGGTCGTCGAGCACCTGGCTCACAGACTGGAGGAGCGGCTGGCCCAGGTGATCGATCGCGGCGCGGGTCTCGATCCGGCCAGCGTCGATCTGATCCATCTGGGGCTGGACGCCATCGAGGCCCAGGCCTCCGCCCAGCGGGAGGGGCAGCCCCTCCCCGATGCGAGCCCGGCGCTTGCCGCGCTCGGCGCCGACTCCGCGCCAGCCGCAGCGCCGAACCCCACGACGCTCCCAGCGCCCGCGCCGGCCCCTGCGCCAGCCTCGACCCCGGATCGATCTCCGGAATATGTCCGCGTCGACGCCGAGCTGGGGGAAAAACTGAGCGAAGCCCTGCACCACCTGTCCAGCGAGGTGCAGGTCGAGGCCGCCCAGGTGGAGCTGACGCACCGGCTGCGACGCGAAGCTGCTCAGCTCGAGCGTCTGTGGCGCAACATGCGCGCCCGGGGGGGCGAGGCCCGCACCTCGAACCGGGCCATGGCCTTTGAGAGCGCCCTGCAAAGCCTGACCCGCGATCTGGGCGAGCTGGCTCGACGGCAGTCCCGGGCCAACTGGGCCGTTGGCGAAAGCCTCGCGGTCCTGCGCGAACAGATCGACGAGATCGCCCTGGCGCCCGCTGAAAGCGTTCTGGGCGACCTTGGCCGTATGGTGCGCGACCTGGCCCGCGACCAGGGTCAGGACGTGGATGTCCGCACCGAGGGGCTTGAGGTCCGCGCCGAACGCCGTGTGCTGCAGGCCCTGCGCGAGCCGATCATCCACCTGTTGCGCAATGCGGTGAGTCACGGCGCAGAACCGACGGCCACCCGTCTGGCGGCCGGCAAGCCGGAGCGCCTGCACATCACCCTGCGGGCCAGGGCCCGCGGCGGACGGCTGGAGGTCCGCATCGCCGATGATGGGCCCGGGCCCGATCTGGCGCGGATCGAAGCGGCGGCCATGGCGCGCGGCTTGCTCGCGCATGGGGAGTTCCCGCGCCATCCCGACGAAATTCTGGCCCTGGCCTTTGAGCCGGGTGTTTCGGCCGCGAAGGTTGTCGATCGTCTGTCAGGACGGGGCATGGGCCTGTCGGCGGTGGGAGAATCGCTCGCCGCCCTGGGCGGGTCCGCCCGCCTTCGCGCCAGGCGCCCCGCCGGGGCGGAAGTCATCCTGTCGGCGCCCCTGTCGGCGGCGCGACAGACCCTGGTGGTGGTGGAATCCGGCGGCGCGCTCTTTGGCCTGCCCAGTTTCGCTATCAGATCGCTGTTGCGCCTGCGCGGCGGTGAGCTGGAAATCGTCGAAGGCGTGCCCAGCGCACGGATACAAATCGACGGGTCGGACATTGTCACGCCCGTGATCCCCCTGAACGCCCTCATAAATGACGCGCTCCTTGAGCCGCCAGCGTCCGGCGCGGCGACCCCGATGGTTCTCATTCATCGGGGCGACCGGCATCTGCTCCTGGCTGTCGACGAGATGGTCGATGTCCGGGAGCTGACCGTGCAGGACCTCGATGACAGCCGTCTGGCGCCGGGCCTGACCCTTGGGGCGGCGATCCTGGATGAGGACCGGCCGCTCCTGGTCCTCAATCCAGAGGCGCTGATCGACCGGTGGCTTCGCAACGCCCGTCGGTTGTCGGCCTCGGCCCTGGGCCTCGCGCCCCAGGACGCCGAAGCCCGACAGGTGCGCACCGTGCTTGTGGTGGATGACTCAATCACCACCCGCACCCTGGAAAAGAGCATTCTGGAAGCCCAGGGCTATCGCGTCCTGCTGGCGGTGGATGGGGTCGACGCTCTCAACACCCTTCGCTCCTCCGACGCCCTGATCGATCTGGTCGTCGCTGACATCGAGATGCCGCGCATGGATGGCTTTTCCCTGCTGCAGGCGATCAAGGCCGACGCCGGTCTGGCGCGCCTGCCCGTGGTTCTGATGACATCGCGCAATGACGACGCCGACATAAGGCGCGGTCTGGACCTGGGGGCCGAGGCCTACATCACCAAGCAGAAATTCGACCAGCGAGAACTCCTCGCCACGATCGGGCGCATCTTGTGAACCACGGCTCTGCGCCTGTCCGCGTGATGATTGTCGAGGACTCCCTCGTCGTTCGCGAACTGCTGTCTCATATTATCGGACGCGACCCGCGGTTCGTGATCGCCGCGGCCGTCGCCTCGGCCGAAGAGGCCCTCGCTGAGATCCCGCGGGTGCGCCCCGATGTGATCTCCATGGACATCCGGCTGCCGGGCATGGACGGGCTGGAGGCCACGGCCCAGATCATGGCCGATCATCCGACCCCTATCGTGGTGATCGCCGACGCCGTCGAAGACGCCTCCCTGCGCATCTCCATGAACGCCCTGAAGGCCGGCGCGCTGACGGTGGTCGAGAAGCCCGCCGGCCCCAGCAATGCCAGCTATGAACGTCTCGCCGACACCATCTGCACTCAGCTCTACATCATGAGCAGCGTGCCGGTGATCCGGCGGCGCAGCATCGGCACACCTCGGGATGTCCGGTCGGCGCTTCGCCCGACCAGCCCGGGAGCTTTTGAGCGTCTGGATTTCCTGGCCCTGGCCGCCTCCACCGGCGGCCCGCCGGCCCTGGCCAAGGTCCTCGGCGCCCTGCCGGCGAGTTTCCCCGCCCCGGTGCTGCTGGTCCAGCACATGGGGACGGCCTTCATGGAAGGCTTCGCCCGGTGGCTGGATGGCCTGACGGCCCTCCGCGTGGTGTTGGCCGAAGATGGGGTGATGGCGCAGGCCGGCTGCGTCTATGTGGCGCCTGGCGACAGGCATCTGGCGATCAGAAGCTCTGGCGTTCTGCGCATCACCCAGGATCCGCCGGTCAGCGGGCAGCGTCCTTCGGCCAACATTCTGTTTGGCGCCCTGGCGGAGGCGGCCCCCACGCGCACAGTCGCCGCCCTGTTGACCGGCATGGGCGAGGACGGCGCCCAGGGATTGTCGCGCCTGTCGCAAGGCGGCGCCCATACCATCGCCGAGCACGCCAGCACCGCGGTGGTGAACGGCATGCCCGCCGCCGCTGTGCGGTTGCGGGCGGCCCGGGACATCCTGCCCCTCGACCTGATCGGCCCACGGATCATCCAGCTGGCCGGCTGGGGAAGATCATGAGCCCCCACCTGCACGCCAAGGTCCTGGTGGTCGAGGACTCCGAGACCCAGGCCATGGCCCTGCGGGGGCGCCTGGAGGCGGAGGGCTATACCGTCCAGACCGTCACCAGCGCCGAGGCGGCCCTTGAGCGTCTGAACGGCCCCCTGCCCGATCTGGTGGTCGCCGACTTTCACCTGCCCGGCATGGACGGCCGGGAGTTGTCACGCCAGCTGCGCCTGAACCGCCGGACGCGAACCCTGCCTCTGCTGATGCTCACCAGCGCCCGGGAACAGGACCTGGAGCGCCAGGGCCTGGAGAGCGGCGCGGACGCCTATGTGTCCAAGTCCGCCGACATGGACGTGATGCTGGCCCGCCTGCGCGCGCTGCTGCGCCGCGGCCGCATGGCGGCCAGCGAGACGGCGGCGGACGCCGACTTCCGGCCCGCCCAGGTCCTGGTCGTCCATGACAGCCTGACCCAGCGCCTTCGCCTGAGCGCCATTCTCGCCCAGGTGGGCTATGAGGTCCGCGAAGCCTCGGACGCAGCCACCGCCCTGGCCGAGGCCGACGAACATATCGCCTGTATCATCATGCCCGCCGCGGGCGCCGGGCTGGATGGTCTTGACCTCTGTCGACGCCTCGACCTGCGGCGCGAGCGGATGGCCCTCCCCTTCCAGATCGTCGTCATCGGCCCTGGCGCAGGCGACCCCCACGCCCTCGCCGCGGCGTTCGACGCCGGCGCCGATGACGTCACCGCAAGCTCAGACGAGGACGAGGTGCTGCGCATGCGGGTGCGCGCCCTGGTGCGCCGCAAGCTGCTGGCCGAAGAGACCCGGCGCTCCGAAGCCGCCGACGCCCGCGCTGCGGCCGCCGACAAGCTGGCCCGGGCCAATGCCGAGCTTGAAGCGGCGAACCAGCAGCTTCGTCAGGCCCAGGCCCAACTGGTCCAGTCGGCCAAGATGGCCTCGCTCGGCGAGCTGGTCGCCGGCATCGCCCACGAAATCAACAATCCGCTGGCCTTCATCCTGGGCCATCAGAACACCGTCGAACGCCTGACCCAGCAACTCGGCCAGCGCCCCGACGCCGCGGATGCCGCCGTGCTGGCGAAAATGACTGACCGGCTGGGCGCCATGCGGATGGGTCTTCAGCGGATTCAGAGTCTGGTGATGAACCTGCGCAAGTTCTCCCGGCTGGATGAGGCCGAGAGCCAGAACCTCGACGTACCCGACGCCATCGACACAGTGCTGGCCCTGCTGGCCCCCAAGCTGGGCGCCATCGAGGTTCGCAAAAGCCTGCAGGCTCGACCTATGCTCGTGGCCTCTCCGGCCCTGCTGAACCAGGTGGTCATGAACGTTCTGTCCAACGCCGCAGACGCCCTGCGCGGCGCTGGCGTCATCGAGATCACCACCGAAGAGCACGACGGCCTCTATCGGATCGAAATCAATGACTCCGGTCCGGGCGTGCCGGAAGACGCTCGTGATCGGATATTCGAGCCGTTCTTCACCACCAAGCCCGTTGGCGACGGCACCGGGCTTGGCCTTGCCATTGCCTATGCCGTCGTGCGCGCCCACAAAGGCGAGATCAAGGTGGACAGCGGGCCCCTTGGGGGCGCGCGCTTTGTGATTGAGTTGCCCGTGGACGCCCAGGCATGATCCCCCTCACCTCCGCGCCCCTGATCCTGTTGGTCGATGACGAGCCGGACATCCTGGTGGCCCTCCAGGACCTGTTCGAGGACGATTTCCAGGTGCTCACGGCGCACGGCGGCGCCGAGGCGTTGCGCCTTCTGGCCGGCGAGCCAGATGTGTCTGTGATCATTTCTGACCAGCGGATGCCGGAGATGACCGGCGACGTGTTCCTCAGCCAGGCCCGGGAGGTGTCGGACGCCGAAGCCATCCTGCTGACCGGCTATGCCGATCTGAGTTCGGTCACCGCCGCCCTCAACAAGGGCGGCATCGTCGGTTACGCCGCCAAACCGTGGGACCCGGAAGCCCTGCGCGCCATGGTGAGCGCGGCGGCCGAGCGGCGCCAATTACGCCAGGCATTGAATGTAGAACGGTCGCTGCTGCGGGGGTTGATGGCCCACCTGCCGGCGGCGGTGACGGTCAAGGATCGCGAGGGCCGGCTCGTCCGCATCAATCAGCGCAAGGCGCTGGCTCTTGGCATTGACATCGAAGCCAGCCTTGGACGGACGGAGGCTGACCTGGGCGGCGTCGATCGAACCGAGGCTGAGGTCCAGGCGGTGACGCAGGGCGAGACCGTTGAGGTGCTGGACGAGCGCGAGACCGAGGTTGGGACGCAGTGGTTGAAGACGGCCATTGTCCCTGTCCATGACTTCGGCGGCGAGGTGCGCCACCTGGTGATTGTCGAGCGCGATGTCACAGATGAGAAGCTGGCCGAGATGCACCTGCGCCAGTCCGACAAGCTGCGGGCCCTGGGAACTCTGGCCGGTGGCGTGGCCCATGACTTCAATAATCTGCTGACCGCCATCATCGGGAGCCTGGAGCTGGCCACACGTCGCCTGGGCGACGAAGGGGCCGTCCGACGCTATCTCGACAACGCCAGCATGGCGGCTCAGAAGGGCGCGACCCTGACCCAGCGCCTGCTGGGCTTTAGCCGACAGACCGAAAGCCGCGGGGCCGAGGTGGTCAACCTGGTTGAAATCCTGTCCGAAACCCGGGACCTGGTGGAGCGCACCCTGGGGGGCGGCGCCAGGATCAGCTGGAACCTCGCCGACGGCCTGTGGCGATCAGCCATTGAGCCCGATCAGTTCGAACTCGCCCTGCTGAACCTGGCGGTCAATGCGCGCGACGCCATGCCAGACGGTGGCCGGATCACCATCTCGGCCTGGAACCAGACGCTTGAGACGCCCGAGCTCCAGCTGGATCTGCCGGTGGGGGACTATGCCGTCGTCTCGGTGCACGACACAGGCGCCGGCATGACGCCTGAGGTTCTGGCTCGGGTGCTGGAACCCTTTTTCACCACTAAGCCCGTGGGCAAGGGGACCGGTCTTGGCCTCCCCATGGCCTATGGATTCGCACAGCGGTCCGGCGGCGCCCTGGAGATTTGCAGCGCGCCGGGCGAGGGCACGGAGGTAAAGATCTACCTCCCGCGCGCCCATCCCGCGCCAGTCGAGGCCAGCCAGACCCTGGAGAGCGGTGGCGCGGCCATTGGCGGCCAGACCCGGCGCATCCTGGTGGTCGATGACGAGGCCCCGGTTCGCGCGGTCACCTCAGGCTTCCTGCGTGATTGCGGGCACGAGGTCGTGGAGGCCGACGGCGCCGAGATGGCGCTGGCCCTGCTGGCC
The DNA here is from genome assembly GCF_030679875.1 of Phenylobacterium sp. GTDB lineage: Bacteria > Pseudomonadota > Alphaproteobacteria > Caulobacterales > Caulobacteraceae > Phenylobacterium. The sequence continues at coordinate 107,068 of NZ_JAUXSP010000029.1, forward strand.
ACCAACGGGACCTTCGACCTCGCCCTGGTGGACTTCGCCATGCCGGGTGTGAATGGGGTGGAGTTCGCCCGCCGCGCGCGGCCCGACTGGCCCGACCTGCCGATCATCCTGATCACCGGCTATTTCGACGTCGAAGTGCCCGACGACATCACCCTCGTCCACAAGCCCTTCAGTAACGCCACCCTGCAGGCGGCCCTGGGACGGGCCTGGGGCTAGGGCCTCTTAGACTCTCTAGTAGATCCCCATGGCGAGACCAGCCGCCAGCGCCGCGCCGAGTTCGCCGCACCGCGCCAGGTCTGCAGCGCCGATCTGCTTTTCCGCCAGTATGGCCTCTGGGGTCTGGGCGTGGGTGCAGACGATGATCGGGTCAGCCACCGGTCTCAGCCGCCAGCCTGTGGCGATGCGGGCCATCTGACGCACCGCATTCTCCCCGTCGCTTCCGGCGCAGACCATGAGGGCGTAGGGCCGCCCCTCGATCTTGCCGAGGACCTGATAATAGGCCTGGTCGAAGAAGGCCTTCATCTCCCCGGTGATGGCCGCCAGGTTTTCCGGACACACAAACAGGTAGCCGTTGGCCTCCAGCACATCGGCGGCGGTCGCAGAGGGCGCTTCCAGGAAACGCACCTCGACGTCTCCTGTGTCCCGCGCGCTCGCGGCCGCCGCCTCAGCCATCTGTCTGGCCCCGCCGGTGCGGGAGTGATGGACAATGAGCAGGACTTTCATTGAAGCCTTCTAGCGGATTCAGCGGCGAATTGAGGATGGTTTGGCGCCCGACCACCACTCCAGCCTGTCGCCTTTCCGACGAACGGCCAGAAAAACGCTGGCTTCACCGCTGGTTTTGCGATTTCGCGCAGCGACCAGGGGAACCCAGAGGCTGATCTACGGATTTCTTCGCCCAACAGGAGATATCCATGGCCACGATTCAAGGCTTGGGCCTTCAGAGCGCCCCCGCCGCCGGCTTCGCCGATCCCAACAGCCTCCATCGGGGGCTGGCGCGTTGGAACCGCAGTCGGCTCTCGCCGACGATCCCCCGCAATGACTGGCGGCTCGAGTTGAACCGCGATCTGCGGATGCAGATGAAGGAAGGCGAGTTCATTGAGGCGTTTCGCGCCCGCATACAGGATGAACTCAGCGCGGTTCCCACCGATCCAGAGGGCTTCATCACCTGGTTCGAAGGCTTGAAGGACAATGGCCCGGGCCAGTGGGACCCCCTGTTTGACTGGCTGGCCACCGAGGCTGATCTGGAACAGCTCTCCTGGTTTCTGACGCAGGAAGCCGCCGGGGAGGCCGGGTTCGATGACCTTGTCGCCCTGACCCAGGTCAAGCTGCCGGCCCGTCCGAAGCTGGAGCTCGCCCGGAACTACTGGGATGAGATGGGCCGCGGCAATATGGGCGGCATGCACGGGCCGATGCTCGACATGACCGTGCAGGGCCTGGAGCTCGCCCCCACCGTCGATGGCACCCTGTGGCAGTCCCTGGCGCTGGCCAACACCATGACCGCCTTCGCCGCCACCCGACGATACGCCTACCATTCGGTGGGCGCCCTGGGGGTCGTGGAACTGACGGCGCCGACCCGGGTCGCTTCGGTGGCCGCGGGCCTCAAGCGGCTCGGCGTCGCGCCCAAGCTGCGCAAGTATTTCGATCTGCACGCCGTGCTCGATGTGGAGCACTCCAAGGCGTGGAACGCCGAGGCCCTGCTGCCGCTGGCCCAGGATCACCCGGAGGTGCTGCCGGCCATCGCCGAAGGGGCGATCATGCGGCTGCGCTGCGGCGAGCAATGCTTCGAGGCCTATCGCGCCTTCCTGTGGGCCGGCGCCCGCACCAGTCAGCCCGTGATCCTCAAGGAATCGGCCTGACCGGCGCAGCGGACGCTTCAGTCCCCCTTGGAGGACTTGCGGTAGTCCAGGGGCGGGGCGCGGTCGCCGACCATCGCCGTATAGGTGAAGTCAGCCCCACGCCGCTCCAAGAGCTCGGCCTTGGCCACATCGATCAGGGCGGGCTCACGCAAGAGCCTCGCGCCGGCGAGCGCCAGGGTCTTGGCCGCCACCTCGGCGCCCTTTGAACCAATGCTGGTCCCACCGGCGGCCACAGCCTGCCAGCTGTGCGCCGACGTGCCAGGCACCCAGGTGGCCGCCCCCATGCCCGCCGTGGGGGTGACCCAGCTCACATCAGCCACGTCGGTGGAGCCGCCGCCGCCGCCGCCGATGGCGTAGGGGCGGATTTCGCTGGCCGGAACGGGCGTACGCCCGGCCGGGAGGTGCGCGCGCATCGCCTGGGCGAAGGCCGTCTCCTCGGCGTTCCAGACGGGCGCGCCGACTTCGCGCAACGCGTTGTCCATCACCTGGCCCAGGGTGTCGTTCACCAGCATGTTGTAGACCCCGCCGGTCTGCTCGAAGCTGACTGAGGTCTCGGTGGCCAGGGCGGCGCCCTCGGCGGCTTTCTGCATGCGGGCGAAGACGTCCCGGACGATCTGCGGATCGGCGTGTCGGACGTAGTAGTAGACCTCGGCCTTGTCTGGCACGACATTGGGCGCCGCGCCGCCGTCGCTGATCACGTAGTGGATGCGGGTCCCGTCTGGAATGTGCTCACGCAGATAGTTCACCGCCACGTTCATGATCTCGACCCCGTCCAGGGCTGAGCGGCCCCGGAACGGCGCGGCCGAGGCGTGCGAAGAGGCGCCGGCGAAGCGGAACTTGCCTGAGATATTGGCCAGCGACACGCTCTGGGCGGCGCTGTTCCCGTCGCTCGGATGCCAGTGCAGGGTCGCGTCCACATCGGCGAACAGGCCCTCGCGGACCATATAGACCTTGCCAGAGCCCCCCTCCTCGGCCGGCGCGCCATAGACGCGAATCTCGCCGCCGACATTGTTAGCCTTCATCCAGGCCGCCAGGCTCTGGGCCGCAGCCACGGAAGCCGCGCCAAAGAGATGGTGGCCGCAGGCGTGGCCAGCGATCTGACCGGCGATCGGCGCGGGTTCGGGCCGCGCCTCCTGGGCCAGCCCCGGCAGGGCGTCAAACTCCGCCAGGATGGCGATGACCGGGCCCGGGCCGTTCTTGAAACTCCCCACGAACGCGGTCGGCATGCCGGCCACCCCCGGCTCCACCGCGAAGCCAGCGCTCTTCAGCTCTGACTGCAACAGGGCCGAGCTTTTGGTCTCCTGGTAGCCGACCTCTGCGAACTCCCAGATCTGATGGGCGACATCAGCCATGCGCGGGGCGCCGCTTTCGACGCTGGCGATCAGGGTCTGCTTGTCCTCGGGGGTCACCTGCGCGTTGGCGGGTGCGGTCGACAGCATGAGTGACAGGCTGGCGGCCCCCATCAGGGCGATCTTGAAAGCGGCGCGGCGCATGGGCGGACTCCGAAGGACTGGGATTTCAGGGGCGTCAGCCCCGCTGGCCAGACATCCTCTGCCGATGCCGGACCAATGCAAGTCGGCGCGGACGGTCGGCGCGGAATCCAGAAATGGCGGCGTGCAGGGGGAATTACCGCCCACACGCCGCCGAATATGGCGCCTCTCAGTGCGCCAGTAGCACCGGCACCGGGGGCGACTCCAGCATGCTGCGGGTCGCGCCCCCCAGGACAAACTCCCGGGCTCGCGAGTGGCCAAAGGCCCCCATGACCAGAAGGTCGGCCTCGGACCTTAGGGCGACGTGATCGAGCACTGAGCCGATCTTGGCGCCCGCTGAGTCGAATTCCTGCGATTCCGCAACAATTCCATGGCGCCCCAGATAGCGAATGAGATCCTGGGCTGCGCCAGCCCCGGCGCTGGCCTTCTCGTTCAAGACCGTGAGAACCACCACCTTGCGCGCCGAAACCAGGGCAGGAAGGGCGGCCGCCACCGCAGCCGCAGCAGAACGGCTGCCGTCCCAGGCCACCACGACCGTACCCAGCCCTCCCTGGGCGGGCCTTGTCTCATTCGGACGGAAAATCACCACAGGGCGACCAGACGAAAAGATCATCGCCTCAGCCACGCCCTGATAGGCGGCGGCTTCCCGGCCATAGGGGATGACGCACAGGTCTCGGGTGCGGGCCAGCCTGGCCGTCAGTTCCGGTGTCTGAAACACCTCGGCCGCAGGCGACAGGCGTCCTCCGAACACGCCGAGGGTCTTGGCGCCCGTCTCGAACCTGTCGAGAAGGTTCTCCGCGTTCTGCCGGCTGCGGGCCTCTTCGGCCTTGGCCATGTCGCCAAGCTTCAGGGCGAAGTCGGCGAGGCGGTTGGTTTTCAACGGTATGGAGACTTGCGGCGCCAGGGCGGTGACCTGCTCCCCGAGCGCCGCGCAGAGGGCCAGACCCTGGTCGAGCGCGAGATCCGGCGTGGGATCAGGATAGGTCTCAAGATGAAGCAGGATGTCTTTGTAGGCCAAGGCGAAATCTCCAGTCCAAGCAACAGGGGCTCTCGCCCCCGAGCCCGAAGAGGGCCTGAAGGCGAGAGCCGATGATGTCCGCAGCCCGGGCTGCGGCGGTCTCAGCCCTTCTTGCGGCGCTCAGCCACTAGCAGGCTGATCAGCAGCGCTGCGGCGGTCAAGGCTGCGCCTGCCGACACGATCGGATGCTCCTTGACCTCCTGGACAGCCTTCTCGGCCATGGCCTTGGCCGGCTTGGCCTTTTCCGACAAGGCGTCAGCGGCCTTGCGCACCGCCACGGCGGCCTTGGCGATGGCCTCCTCGCTTTCGTCAGACAGGCTCTCCGCCGCTGAACGCAGGGCCCGGGCGACGTCTTCCAGGGTCTCGTCGATGTTCTCCCGCAAATCCTTGACGTCTTCGCGGAGGTCTTTGCTGATGGATTTCGACATGGGGCGGCTCCTTGGGGTTGCGCACGTCATCAGGCGCCATCCCACAGGGCGTCGCCTTGACCAGCATCAAACCGCCGCAAGGTCGCCCCACAGTTCAGCTTGAGCCAGATCAAGGAGCCCCTTTGCGGGCAGGCGCATCACCCGGCCACGGTCATACCGTCAATAAGGGGATAGTCATGAAAACCACCGCCGTTCTTGCCGCCGGCCTCGCCCTCGCGCTGGCCGGGACCGCCCAGGCCCAGGAGTTCCAGCCGAAGACCGCAGGGACAAAGATGCTCAATGTCCGGGTGACCTCGGTCGACCCAGAGGCTGGAGATCCCATCACCACCCTGGCCGGCGCCCCGACGGGCCTGCGCGCCGAGGTGAACGCCGACGTTATGCCGACCATCGGTCTGAGCTACTTCTTCACCGACAATGTCGCTGTCGAGGTCATCGCCGGCACCACCAAGCACACGGTCACCGCCAAGGGCCCGGCCACCGACCTGAAGGTCAAGGAGACCTGGGTCCTCCCCCCGGTGGTCTCCCTTCAGTACCACTTCGCCCCGGCGGCCAAGGTCAGCCCCTATGTGGGCGCGGGCGTGAACTACATGATTTTCTACAACGGGTCGGACAAGAACGGCTTCGATCTCGACATCGACAACGGCTTCGGCTTCGCCCTCCAGGCCGGCGTGGACGTCGCCATGAGCGGGCCCTGGAGCGCCAATCTTGACGTGAAGAAGGTGTTCTTCGAGACCGACGCCACCGATAACCGCAATGGCGTGAAGTCGACCGTGAAGCTCGATCCCTGGGTCGTGTCGGCGGGCTTCGGCTACAAGTTCTAGAACAGGTCGCAGACCAGTTCCACGGTAGGCCCCGGCGTTCGCCGTCGGGGCCTTTCGCGCGTTCAGGACCTCGGCAGCATGGCGCGGGCCGCGTTGGCGATGACGACCTGCTCGTCAGTGGGCAAGACCATGGCCGTCACACGACTGCTGGCCACAGTGATCACCTCGGCCCCGGCCTGGTTCGCCTCGACGTCCAGTTCCGCCCCAAGCCAGGCGCAGGCGCTCAGCACCCCGGCCCGGATCTCCGCAGAATTCTCCCCCACGCCCGCGGTGAAGACGATTCGGTCCACGCCGCCGAGCGCGGCCGCCAGGCCGCCGATCTCGCGAGCCAGGCGATAGACGAACAGATCCAGGGCTTCGCGCGCCTCGGGCCGTTCGCTGGCCAGTAGAACCCGCACATCGCCGCTTTCACCGGAAACCCCCAACAGACCAGACCGGCGGTAGAGCAGATCCGTCAGGTCGGCGGCCGACATTGCCCGCGTCTCCATCAGATAGAGCAGCACGCCAGGATCCACGGCGCCTGACCGGGTGGCCATGGGCGGCCCATCGAGGGCGGAAAAACCCATGGTGGTGGCGAGGCTCTTGCCCTGCGCCAGGGCGCAGAGAGAAACCCCACTGCCCAGATGGGCGACAATCACCCGCCCGCCACAGGTGTCGCCAAACCGGGCGCGCAGCGCGCTGGCGATGAAGTCATAGGACAGTCCGTGGAAGCCATAGGCGAGAACCCCTGCCTCCGTGAGGTCCCGCGGAAGCGCGTAGATCCGGGCCAGCCGTGGCTGATCGGCATGGAAGGCGGTGTCGAAGCACCCGACCTGCGCCGCGCCTGGAAACCGGGCCTGGGCGGCGCGCACGGCGGCGAGGTTAAAGGGTTGGTGCAGAGGCGCCAGGGGTGAGAGGCCCTCAAGCCGCTTCAGGGTCTCTTCGTCGAGACGAATGGGGGCTGCGAAGTCCAGCCCCCCATGGACGATGCGGTGGCCGATGGCGGTGGGCGCGCCCACCCCACCCTCTCCCGCCAGCCAATCAAGGGTTCGCGCCAGGGCCGCACTCAGTTCGCCCTCGCCTTCAGGCCACTCGGCCTCCGCCAGGACCGCGCCGGCGGCGTCGCGGACTCTGAACTGCAGCCGATCAGGGAGGCCTGAGACCGCGCCGGTCATGCTGATCTGCAAAGCCTCGCCCGCGCTTTCATAAACAGCGAACTTCAGGCTCGACGAGCCAGCATTCAGCACGAGGATCTGCATAGGCCTGGCCTGTATCTAGGTTGGCTGGGGCTTGGAGCGCTCTGCCTTGGCCACCAGCAGGGCGACCGCGCAGGAGGCCAGGCGCGACAACACGCCATCGGACCGGCTGGTCAGCATGATCGGAACGCGGGCCCCCATGACGATCCCCGCCGACTGGGCGCGCGCCAGATAGAAGAGCTGCTTGGCCAGCATGTTGCCGGCCTCGATATCGGGGACGAGCAGGATGTCAGCGTCGCCGGCCACCTCGGACACAATATGCTTCTGGGCCGCGGCCTCTCGGGAAATGGCGTTGTCAAAGGCGAGCGGCCCGTCCAGGAGCCCGCCGACGATCTGGCCACGATCAGCCATCTTGCAGAGGGCGGCGGCGTCCAGGGTGGAGATCATCTTGGGATTGACCGTCTCCACCGCCGCCAGGATCGCGACCTTTGGCCGTTCGACCCCCATGGCCAACGCACAGTCGATGGCGTTCTGGACGATGTCACGCTTGGTGGCCAGGTCCGGGGCGATGTTGATGGCCGCGTCAGTCACCAGCAGGGGCTTGGGATAGGTGGGGACGTCGAGGATGAAGACGTGACTCATGCGTCGCTCGGTCCGCAAGCCACAGTCCTTGGCGACCACAGCCTCGAGCAGTTCGTCGGTATGAAGGGCGCCCTTCATCACCGCCTCGGCCTCTCCTCGCCCGGCGATCTGACAGGCCAGGGCGGCGGCGGCATGGCTATGGGGCGCGTCATGCAACTCGAACCCACTGATATCGACCCCCGCAGCGGCCGCAGCGGCATGGATTCGCGCCTTGGGGCCAATCAGGATCGGGACGATGAGTTGGCGCGCGGCCGCCTCAACCGCCCCGGCGATGGACAGGTCGTCCACGGGATGGACGACAACGGTGCGCACCGGTTCAGGTCGATCCGCCAGAGCCAACAGGCGCTCCAGTTGCGATCCTGGGACGCTGTCGGTTGAAATTGGCATGGTCAAAACAGAGAACTCCGTCAGAGGGGCGGCGGCCGCAACCTGTCACGGTCAAGGGCGGCCGCCCACCCCGGATCATTCCTTAGCCGGCCCGTCCCGATAGCCCAGGTCGGTTAGATCGGCTTCGTTCAGCTGGTCTGACTCCAGGCTCGTCCGGTCGGCGCGCGCGGTGTCTGGCGCAGAGGCCATGTCGCCTGCGTCGAGCAGCGGCGCCTCGTTCTCGCCCATCCCGGGGCCTCCCCCGTCCTGGGCGGCGTCGAACACCGGCCGGTCGCCGTCCCGGGCCAGACCGTCCTGCTCATCCTGGCCGAGGGCGACGATCTCTCCGTCATCCAGGTCGTCGGCAAACTGAGCTTCATCGTCATCGGCGTCACCGATAGCGGCGGTCTCGTCGCGGACCTCCGCCATCTCCTCGAAGGTCCGCATCTCGGCTGGCGGCAGGTCATCGCCGGCGCCGACGGTATTGTCTTCATCGAAGACCTCGGCCTGGTCCTGGGGTTCGAAGTCGGGCTGATCTGGGGCGGGGGGCATGAGATCTCCTGAGACTGGGGTGTTCACCTCAGAACACGCACAGCCCGCCAGCCGTTCGATCTGGGGGATCGTTTTTCCTCAGGAAGCGCCGGCTCCCTGGTCACGAACCGAACCGGCTCTGACGCGTTGGCCTTACTGAACCCAAACCCAGGAGGTGTTGCATGGACAGGTCAGCCCTGCGCCGCGACTTCGTCACGCGGCCGATCTACCACATGGCCAAGGGCGTCCTGCCCGAGATGTCCGACACCGAGGCCGAGGCGATCGCTGCAGGCGATGTCTGGTGGGATGCAGACCTTTTCTCCGGCGATCCCGACTGGCGGGCCATGCTGGACATTCCGCCCGCGAGGCTGACCGACGCCGAGCGCGCCTTTATCGATGGCCCCGTCGATCAGCTTTGCGCCATGCTGGACGATTGGAAAATCAACTGGGAGGATCGTGACCTTCCGCCGGAGGCGTGGGACTTCATCAAGCGCGAACGCTTCTTCGGGATGATCATCCCCGAGGAATTCGGCGGCCTCGGCTTCAGCCCTTATGCCCACTCCGAAGTGGTGCGGAAGATTTCCACGCGCTCGGTGGCCGCAGCCGTGACCGTGATGGTGCCCAATTCCCTGGGCCCCGGCGAACTGCTGATGAAGTTCGGGACCGACGACCAGAAATCCTTCTGGCTGCCTCGGCTGGCTGATGGCCGCGACATTCCGGCCTTCGGGCTGACCAGCGCAGAGGCCGGCTCGGACGCGACGGCGATGACCGACACCGGCGTGATCTGCGAGGGCGAGTACAAGGGCCAGAAGGTGCTGGGCCTACGGCTCAACTGGGCCAAGCGCTACATCACCCTGGGTCCCATCGCGACCGTCCTTGGGCTGGCCGTGAAGGTCAAGGATCCCGACGGCCTGCTGGGCGGTGAGGAACACCTGGGCATCACCGTTATCCTGGCGCCCACCGACACCGCAGGGATCGAAATCGGCCGGCGGCACATCCCGGCCATGCAGGCCTTCCAGAACGGTCCCAATTCCGGCCATGACGTCTTCCTGCCGATCGACGCCATCCTTGGCGGCCAGGAGCAGATCGGCAAGGGCTGGATGATGCTGAACGCGGCCCTCGCCGCCGGCCGTGGCATCTCCCTGCCCTCCCTTTCGGCCGCTGGCGCCGCCATGGCCGCGCGCACCACCGGCGCCTATTCCCGCGTCCGCACCCAGTTCCGGATTCCCATCGGCGAGTTTGAGGGCGTGCAGGAGCGGCTGGGGCGCATCGCCGCCAACGCCTATCTGCTGGACGCCGCCCGCCGCTTTACCTGCGCAGGCCTGGCGCTGGGCCACCATCCTTCGGTGGTCTCGGCGATCATGAAGAACAGCGCCACCGAGCGCATGCGTATCAGCGCCAATGACGCCATGGACGTCCATGCCGGCAAGGCGGTGATCGACGGGCCGAAGAACTATCTTGGAACCTTCTACCGCTCCGTACCCGTCGGCATCACGGTGGAGGGCGCCAACATCCTCACCCGCAGTCTGATCGTATTCGGCCAGGGCGCGATCCGCGCCCACCCCTTCATCCTCAAGGAGATGGAGGCCCTGGCTGACGAGGACACCCAACGCGGGCTGGCGGCCTTCGACGTCACCGTCTGGGCCCACGCCGGTCACATCCTGCGCACCGCCAAGAACGCCTTCATCCGCTCCTGGAGCGACGGCCTGCTGGGACCTGCGCCCGAAACCGGTCCGACCAAGCGCTATTATCGCAAGCTCAGCCGCTATGCGGCGAGCTTCGCGCTGGCCTCAGACGCCGCGCTGCTGACCATGGGGGGCTCGCTGAAGCGCAAGGAGATGCTGTCGGCCCGCTTCGGCGACATCCTGGCCGAGCTCTACCTGCTCAGCGCGACCCTCAAGCGCTGGGAGGAAGACGGCCGCCAGGAAGCTGATCTGCCCCTGGTCGAATGGATCATGCAGGACGGCTTTCTGACCATCGAGCGCCGCCTGAAGGAGATCCTCGACAACTTCCCCAACCAGCCCGTCGCCTGGTTACTGGGCCTGTTTGTCCTGCCGTTCGGTGTGATCCGCCGGGGTCCCAGCGACCGGGTCACCCGCGCCTGCGCCCGACTGATCCTGGAGCCGTCGGCCACCCGCGATCGCCTCACCGAGGGCGTCTATCTGGGCGTCGGCGACGACGCCGTGGCCGAACTGGAGCGCGCCCTGGATCTCGTGGTCTCCACCGAGCCGATCCGCGACCGCCTGAAGAAGCTGCGGGTCCGCGACCCGGACGCCGCCCTCGACCAGGGCCTGATCAGCCGCGAAGACCACGACAGGCTGGCTGAGGTGGCCATCGCCGTGGCCAAGGTGGTCGCCGTGGATGACTTCTCGCCTGAAGAGATCACCGGCATGGCGACCCCGGCTGAGCAGGTGCGCGTCGAGGCCGCCGAATGAGCCGGCCGGTCTATATTGTCGACGGCGCCCGCACACCGTTCATCAAGGCCCGGGGGCGGCCTGGTCCCTTCACCCCGGTGGATCTGGCCGTCCAGTGCGGGCGGCCCCTGCTGCTGCGTCAGCCTTTCGCGCCGAGCGCCTTCGACCAGGTCATCCTGGGCTGCGTGAATGTGGTGGCCGACGAGATGAACCCGGCCAGGGTGGCGGCGCTGCGCCTGGGCATGGGCGAGGCCATGGTCGCCTTCACCGTGCAGATCAATTGCGGCTCGGGCATGCAGTCCATCGACACCGCCTTCCGCTACATCCAGCAGGGAACCGCCGACCTGATCCTGGCCGGCGGCGCGGAGGCCCTCAGTCACGCGCCGCTGGTGCTGAGCCATGACGCCACCGATTGGTTCGCCGAGTTGAACGGGGCGCGGAGTCCCCTGGCGAGGGCCAAGGCCGCCATGGGCTTCCGGCCAGACTTCCTGAGCCCCGTCATCGGCCTGGAGCGGGGCCTGACCGACCCGATCACAGACCTGAACATGGGCCAGACCGCCGAGATTCTGGCGCAGATGTTCGAGATCTCCCGCCACGACGCCGACGTCTACGCCTCTGAAAGCCAGCTCCGTTCGGCCAGGGCTCATCAAGAGGGCTGGTTCAAGGGTGAGCTGGAGCCCGCCTTCGCCCGCGACGGTGAGCTTTATGACCGCGACGATGGCGTGCGGCCCGACTCCAGCCCCGACAAGCTCGCCAAGCTGAAGCCGGCTTTCGAGCCGCCGTTTGGCAAGGTGACGGCAGGCAACAGCTCGCAGATCACCGATGGCGCCGCCTGGGTGGTCCTGGCTTCTGAAGCTGCGGTGAAGGAACACGGCCTGGAGCCCCTGGCCGAGATCGTTGACAGCCGCTGGTCTGCGCTGGACCCGAAGATCATGGGGCTTGGCCCGGTGATGTCGGCCACCAAGCTGCTGCGCGCCCACGACATGACCCTGGCCGACGTGCCGATCTGGGAGATCAACGAGGCCTTCGCCGCCCAGGTCCTGGCCTGCCTGGCGGCCTGGCAGGACAATGACTTCCGCCGACAGGTGCTCGGTCTGGACGGCAACTTCGGCCAGATCGACCGGGAACGGCTGAACGTCGACGGCGGCGCCATCGGCATGGGCCATCCCGTCGGCGCCAGCGGGGCGCGCATCGTCCTGCACCTGGCCAACGCCATGAAGCGCCTGGCCCAGCCCCGGGGCGTCGCCACCGAGTGCATCGGCGGCGGCCAGGGCGGCGCCATGCTGATCCAAGCGGTCTGAAGGAGACATCAATGACGGATATCGCCTGGAAGACCCTGGAGCCCCGGCTGATGGAGCTTGGCCCTGACACCGGCGCCCCTGGCCCCTGGAAGGCTTGGCGGCTGACCCGGGATGAAGACGGGATCGACTGGCTGGTCGCTGACCAGCCCGGCGCCAGCGCTAACACTGTCTCCGAAGAGGTGCTGGAAGAGCTCGACCAAATCCTGGCCAAGGTGGAGCAGGACGCACCCAAGGCCCTGGTGATCCGCTCGGCCAAGGCCGGCGGCTTCTTCGCCGGCGCCGATGTGAAGGCCTTTGTCGGCGCCCGCGACGCCACCGAGGTGGAACAGCGGATGACCCGCGCCCACGAGGTGGTGGATCGCCTCGCCAGGCTCAGCACGCCGACGGTGGCGGTGATCCATGGTTACGCCCTGGGCGGGGGCCTGGAGATCGCGCTGGCCTGCGACCATCGGATTGTGGTGGGCGAGGACGCCCGTCTGGGCTTTCCAGAAGTTCAGCTCGGTCTGCATCCGGGCCTGGGGGGCACAGCTCGACTGCTGGACCTGATCGATCCGCTGGAAGCCATGCAGATGATGCTGACCGGCAAGGCCAAGCGTCCGGGCGAGGCCAAGGCTATCGGTTTGGCCGACGCCGTAGCCGAAGAGCGCCACGTGAAGGCCGCCGTCGCCGCCGTGGCCCGCGGCGAGTTCCGCGCCTCCAAGCCTGGCCGCTTGAGCCGGCTGCGCCATCAGGTGACCGATCGCATCCTTCACGCCGACATTCCGCGCCGCGCCGCCGCAGATCGCATGCGCAGCCAGGCCGCCAAGCAGGCGCCGCCAGAACACTATCCTGCCCCGGGCGCCTTGGTGGACCTATGGGAGCGTCATGGGGACGACCTGAAGGCCCTGCGAAAGGCCGAGATCGCCTCCTTCGCCCATCTCATGACCACCGATGCGGCTCAGAACCTGATCCGGGTCTTCTTTCTGCGCGAGACGATGAAGCGCTTGACCGAGGTCGAGGCCCAGGCGCCCGGCCATCTGCATGTCATCGGCGCCGGCGCCATGGGGGGCGACATCGCCGCCTGGGCGGCGTGGCACGGGATCAAGGTCACCCTAGCCGATCTCAAACCTGAGATCATCGCCCAGGCCATCGGCCGGGCCGCGACCCTCTATCCGAAACTGGGTCATGACAGCGCCAAGACCCGGGACGCCCTCGACCGGCTGATCCCCGATCCCGACGGCCAGGGGGTTCGCCACGCTGACCTGATCATCGAGGCGGCGCCTGAAAAACTTGATCTAAAAAGGAAAATCTACGCTGACCTCGAGCCGCGCATGAAGCCCGGCGCGGTGTTGGCCACCAATACGTCCTCGATCCGCCTGGAGGATCTGGTCGAAGGTCTCGAACGGCCCGAGCGGTTGATCGGCATCCACTTCTTCAATCCGGTCTCGCGGATGCAGCTCGTCGAAATCGTCACCCACGAAGGCGTGGCGACCGAGACCCTCGACATGGCCAAGGCCTTCCTGGGCGCCATCGACCGCCTGCCAGCCCCTGTGCGCAGCGCGCCCGGCTTCCTCGTGAACCGGGCGCTGACGCCCTACATGCTCGAAGCCATGGTGATGATGCAGGAGGGCCATGCGCCTGAGACCATCGACGCCGCAGCCGAGGCCTTCGGTATGCCGGTGGGACCGGCAGAACTGGCCGACCAGGTGGGCCTGGATGTGGGCATGGCGGTCGCTGACAGCCTGAAGGCCAGCCTCGACAAGCCCCTGCCCGTCCCCCCGGACACGCTGCGCGCCAAGGTCACGGCCGGTGATCTGGGTCGCAAGACCGGCAAGGGCGTCTATGCCTGGAAGGATGGCGAGCCGCAGAAGGCCAAGTCCTTCGCCAAGCCCACCCAGGAAATGACCGACCGTTTGATCCTGCCGATGATCGACGCCTGCCTGGAATGCCTCCGGGAGGGCGTGGTGGAGGACGAGGACATCGTTGACGGGGCCATGATCTTTGGCGCGGGCTTCGCGCCGTTCCGGGGCGGACCGATCCACTATGCCCGCAGCCACGGGGCGCAGGCTCTGAAGGCGCGCATGGAGGCGCTGGCGGCGACGCACGGCGAACGCTTCCGTCCCGACCAAGGCTGGGATCGCCTCACGTGAGCGCATCAATGTTGCGGATGACACAGGCCGACGCGGTCGCCAAGGCCATCATCGAACGCCTCGATGGCAAGGTGGTGCTGGGCCTGCCCCTGGGGCTGGGCAAGGCCAACCACATCGCCAACGCCCTCTATGCCCGGGCCGCCACCGACCCCTCGATCTCGCTGCGGATATTCACGGCGCTCACCCTGACCCCACCCGAGCCCGGCAGCCTGTTGGAGAAGCGCTTCATGGGGCCGATCCTGAAGCGAACGCTCGGCGGCTATCCCGAGCTTGCCTACGCCCAGGCCCAGCGCCGCGGCGGCCTGCCCCCCAATATCGAGGTCGACGAATTCTTCCTGCAGGCCGGCATGTGGCTGAACGATCCCGAGGTGCAGCAGAACTACATCAGCGCCAACTATACCCATGCAAGCCGCTACATCCTGGAGCGCGGCTGCAATGTGGTGGCCCAGCTGGTGGCCAAGGGAGAACGGGACGGCGGCGAGAGCTACAGCCTGTCGTGCAACACAGACCTGACCCTGGAACTGCTCAAGGCCAAGGCGGAAGGCCGGAGCGACCTCATCCTGGTGGGTCAGGTCAATTCTGAGCTGCCCTATATGCCGGGGGCCGCCGAGCTGCCGCCGGAAGCCTTCGCCATGATGCTGGAGAGCCCGGAGGTCGAATTCCCCCTGCCTGGCCCGCCCAAGCAGCCGGTGAGCCTGACCCACTATGCGATGGGCTTCCATGTCGCGAGCCTGATCCCCGACGGCGGGACGCTTGAGATCGGCATCGGGTCCATGGGCCATGCGGTGGCCCATGCCCTGATCCTGCGCCACCGGCAGCCGGCGAGGTTCGCCGCCATCCTCAAGAGCCTGACACCCCCTGACGACCGGCTGGAACGTCACACTGGCCCCTTCGAGGAAGGGATCTATGCCGCCACCGAGATGTTCGTGGACGCCTTTCTGGAGCTCTACCGGGCCGGTGTTCTGAAACGGGAGGTCGACGGCGCGGTGCTGGACGCGGCCTTCTTCCTGGCGCCCCGGGACTTCTACGCCGCCCTGCGCGACATGCCCCTGGAGGAGCGCGCCAAGTTCCGCATGACAGATGTGGGCTTCGTCAACGAGCTCCATGGCGCCGACTTCGACAAGCGCGTCGCCGACCGCAAGGGCGCCCGCTTCGTCAACAACGCCATGATCGCCACCTTGCTGGGCGCGGTGACCTCTGACGCCCTGGAGGACGGCCGCGTGGTGAGCGGGGTGGGCGGCCAGTACAACTTCGTCGCCCAGGCCTTCGCCCTGCCGGACGCCCGCTCGATCATGACCCTTCCGGCCAGCCGCCAGGGGCGTGATGGCCCGGAGTCAAACATCCGCTGGTCCTACGGACACACCACCATTCCGCGGCACCTGCGCGACATGGTGGTGACCGAGTATGGCGTCGCCGACCTGCGCGGCGCCCGCGACGCCGAGGTGATCGCCGCAATGCTGGAGGTGGCCGATGCGGGCTTCCACGAGCCCCTGACCAACCAGGCCAAGGCCGCAGGCAAGCTCGCCGGCGACCACCAGATCAGCGCCTTTGCCGCTGGAAACACCGCGGACGCCCTCGCGGCGCGGCTGGCCCCGTTCCGCGAGGCCGGCGACCTGCCGCCCTTCCCGTTCGGCACCGAGATGACCGTGGTGGAGCAGGCCCTGGCTCCCGCGCTGCAGAAGATCAAGGCCGCTTCGGTCTCCAAGAGCGAGATCGCCGCGCTCGCCCTGCGCGGTCTGACGGCGGGACGGCCTGACGCCAAGGTCCGCCAGGCGTTGGAGCGACTGGGCCTCGACCGGCCCTCCAGCCTGGAGGAGAGGCTCTACGCCCGGCTGGTGCGCGGGGCCATGGCGGGGGGTTAAGCTCTACCGCGGCCCGCGGCTTGCAGCGCCCCACTCAAATCGTACCGAGAAGGGACGCCGCCATGTTCGAGAAAGCCAACAAGACCTCGCCTCGCCCGCAGGCGGAGGAGACGCCCCTCGCCCGCAATGCGCTCGCCGCCGCGCCCGCGACCGCCAAGCCCAAGGCGCCTTCGCTGATCGGCCCAGGCCTTTGTATTCAAGGCAATGTGGCCGGCGAGGCCGAGGTGCAGATCGATGGCCTGGTGCGCGGCGACGTGCGGGTGGGCAAGCTCAGCCTTGGGCCGCAAGGTCGGATCGAGGGCTCCGTGGTGGCCGTGGTGGCCGAGATCCGCGGCCATGTGAAGGGCCCGATGAAGGCGCGTCAGGTGCGTCTCTATGGGACAGCCCATGTGGAGGGCGACATCGCCCACGAGCAATTGGCGATGGAAACCGGTGCGGTGTTCGAAGGCCGCAGCGTGCGCCTGGCCAAGGCCGAAGCCGATGCGCCCGCCGCGGTCCCGGCCGCGCCAGCCGTGTCCAGCGCCGCCTGAAACTTCAGGGGGCTGGCGGCGGCTCCGGGTTGATCTCATCAAAGGCCGTCCCGGTGGCCGCGGCGGCGCGCCCGGCCTCGAACAGCCGCCGCATGGACTCCGCATCGAACGCCAGGCTGTCGGCCCCGAGGGCTGTGGGAATGGCGGCGTAGCGAAGTCGCGCGCCATTCCGATCCGCAAAGGCGACGGCCGCAATCAGGTGCGCCCGCAGATCGGACTTGGACAGGGTGTCAAAGCTTCGCATCAGGATCGGCAAGGTCGCGCCCTTGGTGACGGTTCGACGCGGCTCAATCTCGCCATTGATGATCACATACAGGGCCTGAGGCCGCATATTTCCCTCCGGCGTCCAGAAGGTCAGGCTGGAGGGCGCCAGAACGAAGGGGGTGGAGACGCCCCCATCCACATGCATCTCCGCCCGTCCCGATCCGCCCTCGTCGAGGTCCATCATGACGGGCGGAAACACCCCCGGGATACTGGCCGAGGCCACTAGCGCGTTGCGGAAAAGCGCCAGGGCGGCGGCTTCCTGCCCTGGCGCCTGACCCGCCAGAGCTATGGCGCCCATGTCCCACAGGATCGTCGCCTGGGCGTCAAGATTGGTCGTGGCCACCAGCAAACGGCGCCCGGCGCGGTGTTCTGCGGCGATGGCGGTCAGCAGCGCCGGATCGACATATTTGCCGACCAGGGATCGGAGCGAGCGATCGCTGTAGAGACTGGGTCGGGAAAGCGCCCCCCACCCGCCCGAAGCCAGCCGCGAAACATCCTCGTCCCGATAGGCCGCCGTGAGCCGCTCGTCCCAGTCTGGTCCCAGGAAGGCGAAGGGGGAGATCAGGGCGCCGGTGCTGACCCCCGTCACCAGGTCGAAATCTGGCCTCTGACCAGCCTCGGTCCATCCGACGAGAACGCCGGCCCCATAGGCCCCATTGGCTCCGCCGCCTGACACAGCCAGGGCGCTCACGGCCGTCGCGCCGCGGGCCTCCCGCTCGGCCTCCCAGACGCCCAGAAAGGCTTGGCCTGCCACCTCATCATTGGCGGCGAACCGGAAGGAGTCGAGAGCCGAGGTCGGTTGGGTGGCCCTCAACCCGGCCAGTCCGGTGTCTGAGCGAGAGATTGAGCCGCAGCCCGCCAACGCCAGAGACATGGCGAGCGTCAGGGCGACAGTCAGCCGGCCGCTTCGGCCGCTGAGGCTCAGGCTTGTCCACATGAAACTCCAGTGACTCAAGCTGCGCCATCTGTCGAGACTAGACCACGCCCCGCGCATCGCTCCGACAGCCGCGAGACCAGAAACTGGGCCATGGCCTCGACCCGGGCCGGGCGGGGGCCCCCTGGCGGCATCACCAGATGCAGGGCCACCGGCGGCGGGCTCCACTCGGTGAGCACCGCCTCAAGCCGGCCCGCCGCAAGGCTTGAGCCGACGATGAAGTCTGGCTGCAGCGCCAGACCAAGACCCGCCTCAAGGGCGGGCAGCAGGGCCTCGGCGTTGTTGGCCCGAAGGGGGCCGGCGGGGCGAACCGAGGCCTCTTCCCCCGCATCGTTGACGAAACGCCACGTCTCAGGCGTCGGCAGATAGGCGTAGCCAAGGCAGGCATGCTCGGCGAGGTGGGCTGGATGTGTCGGGCGCCCCCGGGCGGCGAGATAGGACGGCGCGGCCACCACGTGCCGGGCGACGGGGCCGATCCGCCGGGCGATCAGGGATGAATCTGGCAGGGCGGCGATCCGCAGGGCCATGTCGAAGCCCAGTCCGACCAGATCGACCGCCTCGTCGCTCATATGCAGATCGACCGAAACTTCCGGATAGGCGGCCAGAAAGTCGGGCAACAACGGCGCGACCTCCAGAAGGCCAAACGACATTGGTGAAGCCAGGCGCACCAGGCCCCGGGGCTGGGCTGACTGGGCGAGGATTTCATCCTCGGCCGCCTCGCCGTCGGCCAACAGCCGTGCAGCCGGTTCAGCCAGCCGCAGCCCGGCCTCGGTCAGGGAGAGCCGCCGGGACGTACGATTGAACAGGCGGGCGCCCAGCCTGATCTCCAGTCGCGTCACCGCCTTGGACACCGTCGCCTTGGACAGTTTCAGGTCGTCGGCGGCGGCGGAAAAGGACTTCAGCTCCACCACCTTGGCGAAGATGGCCATGGCCTCCAGGTCTGGCAATTGAGCCATAATCCGAAACTTTGTCTTTCAATAGTTTCTATTTATATCTCGATCATCCCTCCTATCTTGGTCTCAGGCAAGAGCGCCCTGCTGGGCGCGGAGGTTTTCAAGATGATCGAACGCAGAGGTTTCGACGGACTGGGGGGCGCCGACCATGGATGGCTGAAGGCGCGCCACCACTTTTCCTTCGCCAACTACTATGACCCCAAACGCATGGGCTGGGGCCCGATCCGGGTGTGGAACGACGACGAGATCGCGCCGAACTCAGGGTTTCCGCCCCACCCCCACGCTGACATGGAGATCATCACCTATGTCCGCGACGGCGCCATCACCCACCAGGACAGCCTGGGCAACAAGGGTCGCACCGAGGCCGGCGATGTCCAGGTGATGAGCGCGGGCTCCGGCATCCGCCACGCCGAGTACAATCTGGAGAGCGACACCACCCGCATCTTCCAGATCTGGATCGAGCCGTCCCGCACCGGCGGCGCGCCCGCCTGGGGCGCCAAGCCCTTCCCCAAGGACGACCGCTCGGGCCGCTTCGTGACCCTGGCCAGCGGTTTCGAGGAAGATGCCGACGCCCTGCCGATCCGCACGGCGGCCCGCGTGCTCGGCGCCACCCTGAAGGCCGGTGAGACCACCGAGCACGCCCTGGACGCCGGGCGTCACGCCTATCTGGTGCCGGCCAGCGGGCGGGTCGAGGTCAATGGCGTGACCCTGGAGGCCCGCGACGGCGCGGCCATCACCGGCGAGACGTCCCTGACCATCACGGCGCTCGAAGACTCCGAACTCGTCCTGGTGGACGCGGCCTGAAGGCGGCGTCCCCACCCCCAAACCTCATCTGCAGGAGAGCCACAATGACCAAGGTTCTGGTCCTTTACTATTCGGCCTATGGCCATATCGAAACCATGGCCGAGGCCGTCGCCGAGGGCGCCCGCCAGGCCGGCGTCCAGGTGGACATCAAGCGGGTTCCTGACCTTGTCCCCGAAGAGGTCGCCAAGGCGGCCCACTACAAGCTTGACCAGGCGGCGCCGGTAGCCTCCATCCAGGACCTGGCGGAGTATGACGCCATCATCATCGGCGTCGGCACGCGGTTTGGTCGCATGGCCTCGCAGATGGCCAACTTCCTCGACCAGGCCGGCGGCCTGTGGGCCAGCGGCGCCTTGAACGGCAAGGTCGGTGGCGCCTTCACGTCTACGGCCACCCAGCATGGGGGCCAGGAGACGACGCTGTTCTCGATCATCACCAACCTGATGCATTTCGGCCTGGTGGTGGTCGGCATGGACTATGGCTATCAGGCTCAGATGCGCCTGGACGAGGTGACCGGCGGCAGCCCCTACGGCGCGACGACCATCACCGGCGGCGATGGTTCGCGCCAGCCCAGCCAGACCGAGCTGGACGGCGCCCGCTATCAGGGCCGCCGCATCGCCGAGGTGGCCAAGAAGCTGCAGGGCTAAATCAGGGCGCGCGCTTGTCCCCACCAGGGCTGGCGCGCGCCGCGCCTGTCTAGCCGACAAGTCTGGTCACCAACACGGAGACATCACGAAACCCAAGAATGGATGACACTCACCTGCCCTAGTTCAGGCCCCCGTCCGCTGATCACAGCAACAAGGGGGACGGACCATGTCATCCAACCATCTGCGCCAACCGGCGCGCCTCGCTGGCGCTCGCAAGCGCCGCGCTCTTCTGGCCCTCTCGGCCTCGCTACCCATCCTTGCGGCGGCAGCCACACCCGCCCTGGCCGACGACGCCGAGGTCAGCGAGCTGGTGGTCACGGCTACCCCGATCCGCGAGTCCATTGAGGCCTCCCTGGAAATCCAGAAGGCATCGGACAATATCGTCAATGTCATCGCCGCCGACACCATCGGCCGCTTCCCCGACGCCACCGCGGCCGGCGCGCTCGCCCGCCTGCCCGGCGTCGGCGTGCAGCGCGACCAGGGCCAGGAGCGCTACATCCAGATCCGCGGCGCACCGACCCGCTGGACCACCATGGCGCTCGACGGCGTCAACCTGATCGGCGCCGAAGACCGCATCTTCCGGTTCGACTCCGTGCCAGCCGCCCAGATCAGCCAGGTCGTGCTGAACAAGACCCTGCTGCCCAACATGCCCGCCGAGGCTCTGGCGGGCCGGGTGAACATCGAAACCTTCTCTCCGCTGTCGCAGCCCGGCTTCCACGGCAGCTTCGACGTGGGCGGCGGCTTCGTCGACATGGGCGATGGCCCGGTGAAGCAGTATTCCGGCCGCCTGTCCTGGTCCAACGGGACCTGGGGCGCCAGCCTGATCGGCTCCCACTACTCCTTCGAGCAGCACACCGACAACTCCGAGCCGCGCTTTGACGACATCGGCCTGTCCTCGCAGCGCTGGACCAAGTATGTGATCGAGCGCGTCACCGAGTCGTTTTCCGGAAAGATCGAATACTCACCCAACGACGATCACTATATCTCGCTCTCGCATCTGACGACTGAGTTCGAGGATTTTGAAGAGCGAAACTGGTACGTCTTCACCTATGCCAACGCCTTCTCGGGGACGCGCGACTTTGAGACCGCCGATCTGATCGGCGTGCCGATGACCGCGTCGTTCGCCTATGGCATCTATACAAACGGCGTGCAGTTCAACGTCCTGCACGGTGACCATCGGGTCAACAATTGGGACCTCAGCTGGGACCTGGCCCACGCCGCCACCGAGTTTAACAACTTCTATCCGAGTGTCGGTCAACAGACCTCGACCTCGACGTCGCGACCCTCGATCGCCAACACCGCCTTCCTCCCGTCGATGACCGTGAAGGTCAACGCCGTCGCTGGCGGCATCCCGCTGCACACGCTCTATGACACGACGCTGGCCAATGGCCAGCCGGCCCGCGGCCAGCAGCGCACCTCTCTCAACCAGATGTCCTTGCCGGAGTCCTTCGCCAGCGAATCTACCGGCAGGCTTGAGACCGAGGCGGTCACCGTGAAGTTTGATGGCAGCCGAGACTGGGACAGCTTCGGCGCCCAGGCCACCTTCAGCGCCGGCTTCCAGTATGACGACCGGGCGCAGGAGAACGACGTCACCAACCTGGTGCGCCCCAATGGCACGGTGGCCGCCGGCAATCGGACCGGCTTCCCCCTGGAAACCAACGGCGCCCTACTGGGCATGCCGTGGGACATGCGCACCCTGTTTGGCTCAACACCTTACGACCAAGATATGGATCGGGGCTTTACCGGCGTTCACATCGACACTCGTCGGATGGTCGCAGGCGTGCTGGCCCTTATGGACGCCGCCCGGGCCGCTAACGCCGCTGGGACGGGTAATTTCGCCGTCTATGACATCGACCCAAGGCTGAGCAATTCGGTCGATGAAACCGTCGCAGCGGCCTATGTGATGAACCGCTGGAAGTGGGATCGCCACACCCTGACCGCTGGTGTCCGGGTGGAGCGCACCGAGATCGAATCTCAGGGCTTGGCCCTCGTCGGCAACACCCTGACACCCCTCGCCTTCGGCACTGAAGAAACCAACATTTTCCCGAGCCTGCACTACGGGTTCGACTATTCAGACAGCATCAAGCTTCGCGCCGCCTTCATCACCGGCGCAGCTCGCCCGAGCCTTGAGGACATGCGCGCCACGGTGACGGTCAACGACACCAGTGAGACCGTTTCCGGCGGCAACCCCTTCCTGACGCCGGAGAAGGCCTACGGGGTCGACCTCTCAGCTGAATGGTACTTCGCCCCGGCCTCCCTGCTGGCGGTCAGCTTCTTCCACCGCGAAGTCGACAAGGTGCTGTTCAGCTCGTCTCAGATCATCGGGGACGACAGCTACAACTTCGGCGGCGTCGATCGCAGCGACTACACCTTGTCGTCCTTCCAGAACGGCCGCGACGGCTACCTGACCGGGCTGGAGTTCGTCTACACCCAGCCCTGGGCCTTCCTGCCGGGCTGGGCCTCAGGCTTCGGCTTCCAGGGCAGCGTGTCATTCACCAAAGGTGAGTTCGAGACCCCGGACGGCGAGACCGTCGAGTTCCCCGGCACCTCGGACGTGATCACCGGGGCCACCCTGTTCTATGAGAAGTACGGCCTGTCCTCGCGTCTGACCTATCAACACCGCACGGACTGGTTGGACGAAGTCTTCCCCTCGGGCTCGTCGGCCAACTCCAACCTCTACTGGGGGGACAGTCAGCGTCTGGACTTCTCCGCCCGCTACCAGGTCAACGACACCTACTCGGTCTTCTTTGACGCCAACAATCTGACCAACGAAGAGGGCGTGCGTTACCAGGGGCGCGAGGATCGTCCCTATGAGATCGAGGGCTTTGGCCGGAAGTATCTGCTGGGCGTCCGCGCCTCGTTCTAGTCCCCCGCCCAAGCTGGCCGCAGGCGACTGCGGCCAGCGCCCGGACACGAACTTCGGCGCCCCGGTCACGGCCGGGGCGCCTTTTCATTGTTCGGGCTTGGGGCGGAAGTGCGGGAGACGCCCAGCGCCGAGCGCCGAGCGCCATCAGCGACGACAGCGGCGTGAACGCCTCGGAGCCATCCATCGCCGTCCGGGCGTGGGTCTCAGGCCGCCCGGACGCCCTTGGTCCATACCCCTCGCACCAGGGGGAGCCCCCCCGCCAGCCGCACGCGCAGCAGATCGGCCCGCTGGCCGGCGGCGATCTCCCCGCGATCTGAGAGGCCGACAGCCCGGGCCGGCGCTGCGGTGACCAGGGCCGCGGCCCGGGCCAGGCTCCAGCCAAAGGGCGCCCGCGTCATGGCGAAGGCGCACTCCACCAGGCTGCGGGGCACATAGTCCGAGGCGAAGGCGTCCAGCAGTTCGGCCTCGGCGAGTTCGGCCGCCGGCACATTGCCGGAATAGGAGCCGCCGCGGATCAGGTTCGGACCGCCCATCACCACCACCATGCCCCGCTCGCGCGCTCGCTGGGCGGCCTCGGCCGTGACCGGAAACTCGGCCACCGTGGCGCCCAGATCAGCGGCCTCGTCCACATGGGCCAGGCTTTCGTCGTCGTGGCTGGCCAGGGGGATCAGACGGTCCCTGGCCATTTCAGCCACGTGGGTGCGATTGCCCTCGGCGTTGCGCCCCTGGCGTTCGCGGACCTGCGCCAGTCGGTCGAGGGCGGCCGCCTCGCTCATGCCGTTAGCCTGCCAGTTGGCCATGTGCTTTTCGAGATTGCGATACTGTCGCTGGCCCGGGGTGTGATCCATCAGGGAGAACAGCGACGTCATCGGATGATCGGCCATGACCTCCAACCGGCTGCGAAGGTCATCGGCCGTGGTCTCGCATCGCCAGTGGATTTTGTGGTCGGCCCGCAGCATGCCCTGGGTCTGGGCGTCGTGCAGGCCATCTACCAGGCGCTTCAGATTGTCGGTGCTGCGGGCCGCCGAGGGGTTGAAGGAGCCGAGCGTCAGGGAGTTGAGAACCGTGGTCACCCCCACCGACAGGCCACATCCGTCATGGGTCACCGCCGCCGAGACCGGGTTCCAGTCGATGTTCGGCCGGGGGAAATAGTGCTTTTCCAGGCTGTCGGTGTGCAGGTCGACGACCCCGGGCATCAGGACATCGCCCTCAAAGTCCTCCCCAACCTCGCCGCCCCCGCGGTCGACCTGGACGATGACGCCGTCGCGCACCAGAACCGATCCGATGAAGTCATCTTCGCCCGTGACCACACGGGCGTTTCGAAACGCCAGTTCCACACTCTTCTCCTGGAAAACTTGAGACAATCAGTCCCGCTCTGGGTCCTGGAAGATGATTTCGATCTCCGCGGTGGAGCGGGATTCCCCGAACTCCAGCGGGCGGCCCAGACCATCGACATTGAGGTATTTGCGGATCAGCAGCGGGACGTGCCGGGGAACGTGCAGTTGCTCGGCCTCCTGCGGGGTGGGCAGGCGCGCTGAAATGGAGGTTTTTCGCCGCGTATAGTCGGGCACGCCGCTGTCGCGCAGGGTCTGGGTGATGGTGCTGCGGACCTTGTACATCTCGATGAAGGTCGGGAAGCGCTCGAAGCTGAAGTGGTGAAGGCCAAGCGCCGTCGGCTCACCATCGACGAAACGTCGCCGCTCCATGAAGATCACCGGCGCGCCGATCTTCAGGCCCAGGGCCTCGGCCACCGGACTGGTCGCCGGACGAACCTCCAGCTTGATGATCTGGGTGGTCGGCTCCGCGCCGCTTCTCAGGACCGCCTCGGTGAAGCGGGGCCGCTTCTGGAGCCGCGCCGGACGCGAGGGCCGGCGCACGAAGCTGCCCCGTCCCTGGGTCGACTCCACGATCCCCTTTTCCTGCAGGTCAGACAGGGCGCGGCGCACCGTGTGTCGATTGACCATGAACTGACGCGACAGCTCGTGTTCGGTCGGTAACTTGTCGCCCGGCGTCAGCTCACGCGACCGGATCTGCTGTTCCAGGGACTGGGCGATCTCGCGCCACAACGGCATTCCACCTGACATTCCACCACCTCGTCATCAGTCTACGTCGGATGTCCTAGACAAGTTTTACTACTGTAAAATAACTTTCATACTTGGCTTGTTGTCGCCAATTGGGCTTTCGAATACCCAATGCATAGGACGAATACAACATTTTACTTACTTGTCGAGGTGAGGCATGCCGACAGAACCGGTCGAAGCGACGGCGAGCAACGAGCGCCGCAATTGGTTGTCCATCCTGGCCAAGGCGAATCCGGCCGAGGTGGCCGCAGCCTGGGACGCCCTCTCAGCGCCTCCAGCCTATTCGGCGCTGCGCGCGCCGGAGACAGGCCTTGTTCTGGTGCGGGGCCGCATGGGCGGGGCCGGTGACGCCTTCAACATGGGCGAGATGACGGTCACCCGCGCGGCGGTGCGGCTGGAGAGCGGCGAGACTGGGATCGGCTATGTCGCCGGCCGCGACCGTCGCCACGCCGAACTGGCCGCGGCCGTCGACGCCATGATGCAGGCCCCGGCGCTTCGCCCGGCGGTCGAGGGCGCCGTGGTCGCCAAGCTGGCCCGCGCCCAGGCTGCGCGCCGCGACACCGCCGCCCGCAAGGCGGCGGCCACCAAGGTCGACTTCTTCACCATGGTTCGCACCCGAGGCCCCCAATGAGCGTCGCAACCCTTGATCTCAGCCGTATCGCCCCGGCCTTCACTGACCCGGTTCGCGAGAGCCAGGCGGTGTTCCGCGAGGTGATGGAATGCATGGCCCGTCCGGGCCGCATCACCCGCTTCGACCGCGCGCCCCAGGCCCCGACCGGTCTGGAAAAGGCCGCCGGCGCCGTGGCCCTGACCCTGTTCGACTTCGAGACCCTGGTCTGGCTCGACCCGGCGCTCGCCGATTCAGGGGCCGAGGCCTGGATCCGCTTTCACTGCGGCTGCCCGCTGACCACAGCCGGGCAGGAGTCGGCCTTCGCCCTGGTCACAGATCTGGCCAAGGCTCCGAACCTGGCCGCCTTCAACCAGGGTGACGCCAAGTATCCCGACCGCTCCACCACGGTGATCCTGCAGCTCCCGTCCCTCGACGGCGGGCCTACCGTGACCCTCAGCGGACCGGGCATCCAGACCACCACCGACATCGCGCCCCAGGGGCTGCCCCAGGACTTCTGGACGCAGATCGAGACCAACCAGGCGCAGTTCCAGTTCGGCGTCGACGTGCTGCTGGTCGCCGGTGACCAGCTGCTCGCCCTGCCGCGCACCACAACCGCTCAGATCAAGGGAGGCTGACATGGCCTATGTTTCCGTCAAAGGCGGCGAGAAGGCGATCACCCACGCGCACCAGTGGCTGGCCGAAGATCGCCGTGGCGATCCTGGCGTCAGTGAGCTGGAGGTGGCGCAGGTTCGCGAACAGCTCTCGCTGGCCGTCGACCGGGTGATGAGCGAAGGCTCCTGCTACGACCGCGACCTGGCCGCCCTGGCCATCAAGCAGGCTCGCGGCGACCTGCCCGAGGCCATCTTCCTGCTGCGGGCCTATCGCACCACCCTGCCCCGCTTCGGCGCCTCCCTGCCCGTGGAGACCGAGGCCATGGCGGTGCGTCGCCGCGTCTCGGCCGCCTTCAAGGACATTCCCGGCGGCCAGGTGCTTGGCCCCACCTTCGACTACACCCACCGCCTGCTGGACTTCGCCCTGGCGGCTGAAGGCGGCGTCGCCCCTGAGCCTGCGCCCCAGGCCGAGGAGCCCCAGGCCTATCCCATGCCCAACATCGCCTCGGTGTTCCGGCATGAGGACCTGCTGGAGCATGACGTCCGCGCGGACGAACCGGCTGAGCCCTACGACCTGACCCGCGAGCCGATGAAGTTCCCCGCCGACCGCGACCAGCGCCTCCAGGCCCTGGCCCGGGGCGACGAGGGCTTCCTGCTCAGCCTGGCCTATTCCTCGCAGCGGGGCTGGGGCTCGACACACCCCCTCTGCGGCGAAATCCGCCTAGGGGAAGTGGCCGTCGAATTCGTGCCTGACGAGCTCGGCTTCGCCATCGAGATCGGCGAAATCACCCTGACCGAATGCACCATGCTGTCGGGGTTCGCAGGCTCTGCCGAGCGTCCGCCGCAATACACCCGCGGCTACGGCCTGACCTTCGGCCACTGCGAGCGCAAGGCCATGAGCATGGCCATCGTCGACCGCGCCCTGCGTCACCGTGAAGTCGGCGAACAGGCCGACGCGCCGGTGCAGGACGAGGAGTTCGTCCTCTACCACTCCGACAATGTGGAAGCCTCGGGCTTCGTGCAGCACCTGAAGCTGCCCCACTACGTCGACTTCCAGGCCGACCTGCAACTGATCCGCCGGCTCCGCAAGGAACACGGCGAGCGTCGCGCCGCTCTGAAGGAAGCCGCAGAATGAGCACCCCCGTCCCGGCTCGCGCCAATGCGCCCGAGCGCTACTACAACTACGCCTATCTCGATGAGCAGACGAAGCGGATGATCCGCCGCTCGATCCTGAAGGCCCTGGCCATCCCCGGATACCAGGTGCCCTTCGGCTCGCGAGAAATGCCCGTGCCCTATGGCTGGGGCACCGGCGGCATCCAGCTGACCGCGGCGATCATCGGACCCGACGATGTCTACAAGTGCATCGATCAGGGCGCTGACGACACCACCAACGCCGTCTCCATCCGCCGGTTCTTCGCCAATGTGGCTGACGTCGCCACCACCGAGGACACCGGTGAGGCGACCATCATCCAGACCCGTCACCGGATCCCGGAAAAGCCCCTGAAAGAGGGCCAGGTGCTGATCTATCAGGTGCCGCAGCCCGAACCCCTGCGCGGCCTGGAGGCCCGGGAGACCGAGACCCGCGCCATGCACGCCTATGAGGAATACGGCCTGCAGTACGTCTCCCTCTACGAGAACGTCTCGACCTACGGGCGCATCGCCGCCACCGCCGGCTATCCGGTGATGGTCGAGGAGCGCTACCTGATGTCGCCCTCGCCGATCCCCAAGTTCGACAATCCGAAAATGGCCAAGAACGAAGCGGTCATGCTGTTCGGCGCGGGTCGTGAAAAGCGTATCTACGCCGTGCCGCCGTTCACCCGCGTGCGCAGCCTGGATTTCGAGGATTACCCCTTCGAGACCCAGACCTGGGAAGAGACCTGCGCCCTCTGCGGCGCCAAGGACTCCTATCTGGACGAGGTCATCCTCGATGACGCCGGCGACAAGATGTTCGTCTGCTCCGACAGCCACCACTGCGCCGAACGCCGGGCCGCCGGCCATGTCGGCCCCATGGCTGGTCACAGCCTGGATCAGGACGCCGCACTTAAGGAGCCCGCCCAATGAACGCCATCTCGGGCAGAATTGCGCCCGCCCCCCTGCTCAGCGTCGAGGGCCTGACCAAGTGGTACGGCCATGTCCTGGGCTGCCGCGACGTGGCCTTCGATCTGCGCCCGGGCGAGGTGCTCGGCATCGTCGGTGAGAGCGGGTCTGGCAAGACCACCCTGCTCAACTGCATCTCTGGCAAGCTGACGCCGACCGCAGGCGAGGTCCGCTTCGACACCCGCCGCTTCGGCCTGACTGACATCTACGGCCTGTCCGAACCCGACCGCCGCCGGATGCAGCGGGAGGAATGGGGCTTCGTCCACCAGAACCCCCGCGATGGCCTGCGCATGCGGGTCTCCGGCGGGGCCAATGTGGCCGAGCCGCTGATGAACCTCGGTGGACGCCACTACGGCGACATGCGCCAGGCCACCATCGACTGGCTGGACCGGGTCGAGCTCGACACCCGCCGCATCGACGACAAGCCGCGCAACTTCTCCGGCGGCATGC
The DNA here is from genome assembly GCF_030679875.1 of Phenylobacterium sp. Classification (GTDB taxonomy): domain Bacteria; phylum Pseudomonadota; class Alphaproteobacteria; order Caulobacterales; family Caulobacteraceae; genus Phenylobacterium. The sequence continues at coordinate 135,945 of NZ_JAUXSP010000029.1, forward strand.
AGCAGCGGATCCAGGTGGCCCGGAACCTGATCCACGGCCCGCGCCTGGTGTTCATGGACGAGCCGACCGGCGGTCTCGACGTGTCGGTCCAGGCCCGCCTGCTCGACCTGCTCCGTGAGCTGGTCCGAGACCTCGGCCTGGCCGTGATCATCGTCACCCATGACATGGCCGTGGCCCGCCTGATGGCCGACCGCCTGATGGTCATGAAGGGCGGCGAGGTCGTGGAAACCGGCCTGACCGACCAGGTGCTGGACGATCCCCAGCACCCCTACACCCAGCTCCTCGTCTCCTCCGTCCTGCAGATCTAGAGCCATGACCGACAAACCCCTGATCATCGTCGAAGACCTGGCCAAGACCTTTGTTCTGCACAATGCGGAATCGGCCACCATCCCGGTCTTCCAGGACCTGACCCTGCAGGTCGCCGCCGGCGAGTGCGTGGTGCTGGCCGGAGAGTCCGGCGTCGGCAAGTCCACCCTGATGCGCTCCATCTTCGGCAACTATCTGCCGACGCAAGGGGCGGTGAAGGTCTGGCACGACGGCGCCTATGTGGACATCACCCAGGCCAGCCCCCACGAGGTGCTCGAGGTTCGCCGGCGAACCCTGGGCTATGTCTCCCAGTTCCTGCGGGTCATCCCCCGGGTGCCGACCCTGCAGCTGGTGATGGAGCCCTTGCTGGAGAACGGCGTCTCGTTCGAAGAGGCCAAGGACCGGGCCAGCGAACTGCTGTCGGCGCTCCGCCTGCCACAGGCCCACTGGGACCTGCCGCCGGCCACCTTCTCCGGCGGCGAGCAGCAGCGGGTCAACATCGCCCGCAGCTTCATCCGGAAATACCCGGTCCTGCTGCTGGATGAGCCCACAGCCTCCCTGGACGCGGAAAACCGGGCCATCGTCGTGCGGCTGATCAACGAGGCCCTGGCCGAGGGCGCGGCGATGATCGGCATCTTCCACGACCTCGACGTCCGCGACGCCGTGGCCAGCCGGTTGTTTGAAGTCTCGCAATCCAAGGCGGCGGCCTGACCATGACCGAGATCCGCATCTACTCCGACAAGGTGATCACGCCCACGGGCCAGATCGCCGCTGAACTGGTTCTCCGCGACGGCGTCATCGCCGTCGTGGAGGCCCGGGACTCGGCGCCCGCCGGGGCTCTCGACTGGACCGGCGACGTCCTGATCCCAGGCCTGATCGACATCCACACCGACAATCTCGAGAAACACTATCAGCCCCGTCCCGGCGCCCTCTGGGACGCCTATGGGGCGGCGCTCGCCCACGACGGCCAATGCGTCACCGCCGGCATCACCACCGTGCTGGACTCGCTCAGCCTGCACGGGCGCAAGGACGGCCTGGACCGCAAGGACGCCCTCGGTCCGATGATCGGCGGGATGGACCAGGCGCAGACCGATGGCGCCCTGCGCGCCGATCACCTGTTGCACCTGCGCTGCGAGGTGACTAACCCCGAGCTGCTCACCCTGCTGGAGCCGCACGCCGACAATCGGCGGCTGAAGCTGCTGTCGGTCATGGACCACACGCCCGGCCAGCGGCAGACAGCCAATGTGGAGCGCCTCCAGGCGCGCATGGTCGCGGCCGGTCGCAGCTCCGACGAGGTCGAAGAGATCATGACCCGCCGGCACTCTGGCCGCGACCCAGGCGTCGCCTATGACAATCGCCGCAAGGTGGTGGCCTTCGCCCGCGAATACGGCCTCCCCCTGGCCGCCCACGACGACGAGACCCTTGAACATGTGGAGGAGGCGCACGACGACGGCTGCGTCATCGCCGAGTTCCCCGTCACCCTGGCCGCAGCGCAAAGGGCGCAGGAGCTCGGCATGTTCGTGGCCATGGGCGCGCCGAACTTCGTGCGCGGCGGCTCGCATTCAGGCAATCTGTCGGCCCGTGAGAGCGCCCAGGCCGGCGTGCTCGACATCCTCGCCTCGGACTATGTGCCCCTCTCCATGCTCCGTTCCGCCTTCATGTTGATCGATGACCTGGGCTGGTCGCCGCAGGCCGCCATGGCCACGGTCAGCTCAGGGCCAGCCCGCAGCCTGGGCCTCGACGACCGGGGCGACATCGTCGCGGGCCAGCGGGCTGACCTCGTCAGGGTGTCCCGCCGCAGCCAGGGCTGGCCCGTGCCGGTCGAGGTCTGGCGCCAGGGCGCGCGGGTGGCATGAGCCCCCGCTACGCTGTCTATTACGCGCCCGATCCGCACGGCGATCTCTGGGACCTGGCCTGCGCCTGGCTTGGCCGCGATCCGCACCGCAAGGTCGATTGCGTCCGGCCAGCCACGCCGGCCCTGGCCGATCTCGACCTCGACGCCCTGACCGCCAGCCCCCGGGGCTATGGCTTCCACGCCACCCTCAAGGCCCCGTTTGAACTCGCCGAGGACGCCAGCGAGCGCGATCTGTTGGACTTCGCCGAAGGTTTCGCCGGCCGCCGGGCCGCATTCGAGGCTTCGATTTCGCCCCAGGCGCTCGGGCGCTTTCTGGCGTTTCGGCTGAACGACCCCTGCCCTGCCATGGACGCCCTGGCGGAGGCCTGTGTTCAGGAGTTCGACCCGTTCCGCGCCCCCCTGTCGGAGGCCGACCTCGCCCGTCGGCGCAAGGCTGAGCTGACATCGGCCCAGGACGCCCGCATGCTGGAATGGGGCTATCCCTATATTTTCAATGATTTCCGCTTCCACATGACGCTGACCAGCAGCATCGCCGACGACGCCGTGCGGGCCCGGGTGCTGGAGACGCTGCTGCAGCTCTTCGCCTATGTGACCGGGCCGCACCGCTTCGACAGTGTCGCCATCTACCGCCAGGCCGACCGCGACGCGCCGTTCGAGGTCATGTCGCGCTTCGGCTTCGCCCGCGAGGCGGCGCGGTCCTAGAACTTCTCGCCACGCATCACTTCGACATCGGAAACGGCCGCGACCCCAGGATAGTCGGTGAAGAAGTCGGCCAGGCGGGCCAGGACCCGTTCGGCCACCTCGGCGGTCACCAGGGCGAAGATCAGCCGCTTCTCCTGGCCTGGCGTGAAATCGCCGCTGCGCCATTCACCGCTGTCGCCGGCGCCCGCGAGGCTCGGCAGGACCGTCCAGCCCCGCACCCCAGCCTCGGCGAGGAAGGCCTCGACCCGGCGCAGCACCGGCGCCTCGACGATGATCTCCAGCTTCTTGCGCTTGGACAGTTGCATGGATCTCACCCGATGAGGGCGGCTGTGGCCGCCGTGTAGAGGGGAATGCCGAAGACCAGATTGAACGGGAAGGTCACCGCCAGGGAGAGGGTCAGGTAGACGCCAGGGTCGGCATCCGGCAGGGCGATCCGCATGGCGGCCGGTACAGCGATATAGGAGGCGCTGGCCGCCAGGATCGCCAGGACCGCGGCGTTGCCGGGCGACAGGCCAAGGGCCAGGGACAGGCCGAGAGATAGCGCCGAGGACAGCAACGGCATCAGCAGGGCGAAGGCCACCAGCGGAAGGGTGAGCGACCGCGCCGCGCTGAGCCGCCGGGCCGCCACCAGCCCCATATCCAGCAGGAAGAGCACCAGCACGCCCTGGAAGACCGGCCCGACAAAGACCTCCATCTTGCTCATGCCGGCGTCGCCGCTGAGCAGGCCCACAAGGAAGGCGCCGATCAGCAGGACGACCGAGCCGTTCAGCGCCACCTCACGGAACAGTTCGCCTCGCAGACCCTGGCGCCCGGCCGCCCCGCCGCCCGCCAGGATCAGGGCCGAGAGAATGGCCGGGGTCTCCATCAGGGCCACCACCGCCACCATGTAGCCGCCAAACGGCACGCCGCTGACCCGCAGGAACTCCGTGCCCGCTACGAAGGTGACGATGGAGACCGAGCCATAGTGGGCCGCCGTCGCCGCCGCCGTGGTGCGGTCCAACCGGCTGATCAGCCGCAGAATGCCAAAGGCGATGATGGGAAGGCCGAAGCTCAGTATCAGGCCGACGCCGGCCGCCTTGAGGAAGTCCGGGCTCAAGCCCGCCCTGGCCGCCTCCACCCCGCCCTTGAACCCGATGGAAAGCATCAGGACCAGAGCCAGGGTCTTGGCCGCCCCTTCCGGCACCGTCAGGTCGGACTTGAACCAGCCCGCCCCAAAGCCCAGCAGGAAGAACAGGATAGCCGGCGTCAGCAGGTTGGTCAGGGCCAGTTGCAGCGAGTCGACCATGGGCGGCTCCTAGGCGGGGGTCCGGAGGCCGGCCCTCTTAGCAGGTCGCCTTGCCGGCTCCAGGCTCAATCATCCCTGAGGATGGCGCTCATCATAGCCATGACGCCGGCTTCTTGTGAGCCGTCATTGCGCAGCGCGACCACGTCTTCGCCGGCGACGCTGTAGGCTTGGGCGCGGGCGATGCGATCGGTGATCTCAGCCTCGGATTCGCGGCCACGGCGACGCAGGCGCTCGGTGAGCTGGTCAGGATCGGCGCTGACCGACACGACGCGCACGACGCCGACCCGCCGCCGGGCCTCGTCGATCACGCCACGGGACACATTGGCCACCACGCGGCGGCCAGCGGCCAGATCGTGCAGAATGTCCGCCGGCACGCCATAGCAGAGGCCGTGGGCCCGCCAGGACAGGGCATAGGCGCCGGCGGCCTCGCGACGGCGGAATTCAGACTCGCTGACCGGCTGATGGTCTTCGCCGCCGGCCTCGGCCGGGCGCGAGATGTCGCGGCGGACGAAAACCACGTCGGGATCTTGGGCCAGGGCCGCGCGGGCGCCGTCGATCAGCGTGTCCTTGCCAACCCCGGAGGGGCCGACCACCAGGATCAGCAGGCCGGGCTCAGGCGTATTTTTCGACGAAGGCGTCGGCGTCGAGGGCGCGGAAGTCGTCGAGGGCGTCGGCGAGGCGTTCATGGTCCCAGTCCCACCAGGCGATCGCTAGAAGGCCGTCCTGCACCGCCTTGGGGAAGCGCTCGCGGATCGGCTTGGACGGCACCCCGCCCACGATGGTGAAGGGGGCCACATCCTTGGACACCACCGCGCCGGCCCCGACAACTGCGCCCGTCCCGATGGTGACGCCCGGCAGCACGGTCACCCCATGGCCCAGCCACACATCGTGGCCAAGAGTCACGGTGTGCGAGCGGCGCCACTCGAAGAAGTCCTGGTCGTCCTCATCCCCCAGCTCATACGAGATCGCCCGATAGCTGAAGTGATGCTGGGCGGCTTTCCAGGTGGGATGATTACCGGGATTGACCCGGACGTCCCGGGCGATGGAGCAGAACTTTCCGATCTCCGCATAGGCTGAGCTGGAGTCGTTCACGATGTAGCTGAACGCCCCCATGGCCGTTTCCGACAGGCTGGTCCGCGCGCCCACCCGGCACCAGGGGCCAAGAATGCTGTCGTGCACCTGAGCCTGGGCGTTGATCGCGGGCTCAGGGCCGCGCGCCTTCTCGGCCGGTCCGGCCGGCGGCGTGAAGCGCTCGAAATAGCGATAGCCTGGCGACAGGGGCCGGTCGGCGAGCTTCAGACCCATCAGGCGGCCACCACGGCAGGGGCGAAATCCCGGCCAGCTCGGCCTGTCCGCACACCGTAGATCCGATCGACCACATCCTGGGTCAGGCCCGAGGCCGGGCCATCATAGATGATCTTGCCTTTCGACATGCCGATGATGCGCGTGCAGTAGCGCCGGGCGATATCCAGGCTGTGCAGATTGACGATCACCGGAATGCCGCGCTCGCGGCAGACATCCTCAAGCGCCTCCATCACCACCTCGGTGTTGATGGGATCCAGCGAGGCGACCGGCTCGTCGGCCAGCAGCATGTCCGGCTCCTGCAGCATGGCGCGCGCAATGGCCACCCGCTGCTGCTGCCCGCCCGACAGGGTGGCGGCCCGTTGCAGAGCCGCCTGGGCCATGTCGAGGCGATCAAGCTCAAGGATGGCGCGGGCGCGATCTTCGGCGGGGAAGATCTTCAGAAGCGACGTCGCCGTCGGCCGCTCGGCGAGAACCCCCACCAGCACATTGGTGATCACATCCAGACGCGGACAGAGATTGAACTGCTGGAAGATCATCGCGCAGCGACGGCGCCAGCTGCGCAGGGGCTTGCCCTTGAGCCTGCCCACATCCTCGCCGTCCCACAGAATCTGGCCCGAGGTGGGATCGGCCAGGCGGTTGATCATGCGCAACAGGGTGGACTTGCCGGCGCCCGAGCGCCCGATCACCCCGATGAACTCGCCGCGGTCGCATTTGAAGGAGACGCCGTCGACGGCGCTGACCTCCCCGAACCGCTTGGTCACGTTGCGCAGCTCCAGCATCCTGCCTCCAGGGTTCGGCGGTAAGCTCTTGTAGGTCGTAGCCTAGGGCCGCCCGGTGACCCCGGCGTGACGGCCCGCGAGACCCCCAGACCCACCAAGGGGGGATTTGTCGGCGAGACCGTGATGGGGTGTCTCGCCCGCGTCACCCGCCTGCCCTAGGTGAGAAGGCGGAGGCGACATGATGGCGGACTTCCTGGTGATCGGCGCGCTGGCCCTCGACCGGCCTGTCTGGCTGGAGGGCCGTTTGGAGCCTGGAGGACGCGTGGCCGGCCGGAGCCTCGGAGCCAGGCTCGCCCCCCGCCTCGGCGGCGGCGGCGCCAATGCGGGGGTCGCCCTCATGAAGGCCGGTCACACAGTAAAGCTGGCGAGCCTGGTGGCAGCAGACGACGCCGGCGACCAGGCGATCGCGATGGCGAAGGCCGCCGGTCTTGATGTCGCCCTGGTGGGCTGCCGACCGGGGGAAAGTCGCACGACCCTGATCCTGATCGACCCAGACGGCGAGCGGCTGGTGTTGGGCCTCGACCTCGACCGCACCCACCTCACCCTGCCCTCCCTGCCCGCCCCGCTTGATCACCCGGATATCCAGCCAGACGGGGTTTACGTGCGCGCAGCCTTCCCCGGCGCAGAGGCCTGGGCCGCCGTCAGCCGCGGCCCGGTGGTGGTTCACTGGCCAGCACCAGCCTATGCCGGGCCAGCCGACGTCGTGGTCTGTTCGGCCGACGACCTGGCTCCGGAGGTCCTCGCCACGCCGTTCGGGGCGGCCAGCGCCGTCTTCGGGCCCCGCCTCTCCGCCATCGTTGTCACCCATGGCGCGGAGGGCGCGAGCGCCTATAGCGCCGGGGCGTTGATCTCTGTCCGTCCGCCGCCGGCGAAGGTGACGGACTCCACCGGCGCGGGCGACGTCTTCGCCGCCGGCCTGCTGGAGGCCCTCAGCGCCGGGGCCGGCATGGAGCGCGCGCTCGAACAGGCCTGCGCCTGGGGCGCCGTCACCGTAGGATTGGCGAGCTCGGCGCCGGTGGACGCGACCGCCGGCGTCTATCGGCCGTTTGGGGCCTAGGCCAGTCGGTTGCGAAGTGACCGCGACAGGGTGTCGAGGCAGGCCACGGCGACCATGTAGAGCAGGATGATGAAGGCCACTTCGTCGAAGGCGAAGATGCGGATCCGCTCGTCGAGCTCGAAGCCGATACCGCCGGCGCCGACGATCCCCAGCACGCCGGCGTTGCGGAAGTTGCCCTCCAGGAAGAACAGGGTCTGGCTGGTGGCCACCGGCGCGAACTGGGGGGCCAGGCCAAACCGCATCACCGCCAAGGGCGAGGCGCCGGCCGAACGGACCCCTTCAATGGGCTTGGGATCGGTGTTTTCCAACGATTCAGAGAACAGCTTGGCGAGGTTCGGGATGTCTGCAAGCGCCAGGGCGACCACCCCGGCAAAGGGACCAAGACCGAAGGCCGAAACCAGGATCAGGGCCCAGACCAGGGCGGGCACGCCGCGAAAGATATCCAGGAACCGCCGGAAGACGAAGTGCAGCACAGGGTTGGACACCACCGTCTTGGCCCCGATGACGCCCAGGGGAAGGGCCACGACGGCGGCGATTGCGGTTCCGGCGAACGCCATGGCGAAGGTCTCGGCCAGGGCTTTCAGAATCCGCGCCGACTGGCCGCCCGAGGAGGGCGGGACCATCTCGCCAAGGAAACGGCCGAGTTTGGCGAAGCCCGTCATCAGGGCGCCTGGCGCCAGTTCCAGATCGATGGCCATACCCACCAAGGCCGCCAGGGCCAGGATCAGCAGAAAGGCGTCCCGCACCCGGCGGGTCCAGGGCGCGCGCAGGGCGTCCGGGGCGATGGCCAGGGCCTGATCGTAGGCTTGCCGGGACATCAGGCCTTCTCCAGACCGATGAGGCGATGACGAACCGCCTCGGAAAAGAGGTCGATCACGAAGATCATGGCGATGATGATCAGCAGGATCGCCAGATAGGTGTCGAACTCGGTGTAGGTGATGGCCCGCTGCAGCTCGATGCCGATGCCGCCCGCGCCGACAATGCCGAGCGCCGCGGCGCCGGCCAGGTTCCCCTCCAGCCGGATCAGGGCGTAGGAGGCGTAGTTGGGCAGCACCTGGGGCATGACCCCGTAGCGGATCTTTTTCAGCGGCCCGGCCCCGGCGGCCTGCAGGGCCTCCAGCTGGCGGGGATCGATCTCCTCGTTGATCTCGGCGAACAGCTTGCCCAATCCCCCAAGGGTCGAGATGGTCAGGGTCAGCACACCCGCCAGGGGCCCGACCCCGAAGGCCGCCACCAGGATCAGGGCCATGATCAGGTCCGGCAGGGTCCGGATCGCCTCCAGAATGCGGCGGACGACAAAGCGCACGGGCGCGAACGGCATCAGGTTCTGAGCGGTGAGGAACGAGGCCCCAAGCGCCAGGATGGAGCCCAGCGCCGTGGCCAGGATCGCCATTTCCACCGTCTGCCAGGCCGCGTGCAGCCAGGTGGGCAGGGCGTAGAACCACGAATGCAATGACCCCCGGGTCTGCCGATCCTCCAGCAGGAGCTCGGGCTTCAGGCCGGGATTCATCCGCTGCAGGAAGTCGGCCATGCGCCCCAGGGGATCGCCGCCGATGTCGGAGCCAAAAAACTGGCTGCGCTGAAAGGAGACCAGCAACAGGACGGTGAAGATCGCCAGCCCCACCGCGGCCTGCGTACGCTGGCGGACCAGCATCCGCCGACGCTCCTGTTCAAAAATCTCGACCGCGGTGTTCATGAACCGACCGTCGGGCCCTGGTGGATCAAGGCCTTGGCCTCGGTGGGTTCGAACTCCTCGGCGCCCTCCCCGGCCGCCCAGGCGAAGGCCGAATTGGCCTCGTTGTGCAGGGCCACGTGGATGCCGATGAGCCGGAAACGTCGGTCATCGCTCATGTCGGTCCGCACGGCCCAGGCTTGACCCGCCACCGGGCGCTGGCGCCAGACGACCCGCAGGTCCTGGCAGAGGTCCTCGCCGGGCTGGTCGCCGCGACAGAGTTTCTGCCAGGCTCCGGCATGCAGAGCCATGGCCTGAGCCTGCCCCGCCCGCAGTCGGCTTGCGGCGTCTTCATAGTCCAGGGCGACCATCTGCGGGCCGAAAAAGGCCTCGCTCGCGCCGTAGTCCGCCAGGGCTCGACGCGGGACCTCCAGGGAGGCTTTCATGGGACCGCCGAACACCAGGCTCGCCCCCTTCAGGTCGGCCAGGCTCTGGGCCGGCGCCTTGCGAGGCACGGCGACCACCACGGGGAGCCGGTTCAGGTCGCCCACGGCCCGGGCCGACAGAATGCTGCGCGCCGGGCCCGAGACCGGCGCGAAGGCGGCGGCGTCAAGCTGGGCGAAATCAACTCCTCCCGCGGCCAGGGCCTCGGCGGCGGCGGCGGCGCTCTCCACCGGACAGGTCAAGACCTCGGTATCCAGACGCTTGGCCAACAGCCCCACATAGGCCCGCTGTCCAGCGGGGGCGTCCGCGGCAAGCGGCGCGCAAGGGCCCGCCTCACCGGTCACCTCGGCGATACGCAGCGGCAGGGTGGGCGCCTGGGCCTGGGCGGCGCTCAGCAGCACCGCGCCCGCGGCAAGGACCAGCCGTTTCATCGACGCTCTCCGCTGCGGCGCGCGGCGATGTCATCGGTGCGCAACTTGATGATCGGGGCGTAGTGCTCGCGGGTGACGGCCGTATAGGCCGCGCCGTCCGGCTGCCCAATGTCGCGCCACACCTCCGGATCGTCATAGGGCAAGGCGGCCATGGCGCCGCGCACCGCATCGATGAAGGGCTGGGGGCGATCAGTGCGGACCACCACGGCGCTGTTGGGGATGGGCCCGGCGGCCCAGATGATCCGGAAGTCCGCCAGCTCGACCACGCCGCGACGAGCCATTGTGTAGTGGGCGCCGGTGGTGAAGCCATGCTCCGGATCCCCGCCCCCGGCCTGGATGATGGTGGCGTCGAACTGCCCGTTGTCGAGGGCCATCACCGCCTGGGTATGGCCGCCTGCGAAGCTGGACCGTCCAAAGAAGGTGTCGGGGTCGATGCCCTGCTCGCGCATGACCGCGCGGGGATAGAGGTAGCCGGAGGTGGAGTTGAAATCCACATAGCCCAGGGTCTTGCCCTTGAGGTCCTGGATCGAGCGATAGGGACTGTCGGCCATGACCAGCAGGCCGGAATAATACCCTGTGTCCCCCTCGGCCTGACGGACAGTGAGAATGGGCTGGGCGAGGTCGCCGATCTGGGCGTCGACATTGGCGTAGCCGCCGCCGGCCATGGTGGCGATATCGACCTGACCGCTGGATAGCGCCTGGATCGTGCCGTTGTAGTCCGAGGATTCGTAGAGCTTGACCGGCAGGCCCGTCGCCTTGCCGATATAGGTCTTATAGGCGGTCAGTCGCCGGGTGATCATGGGGTCGTCCTCCGACCCGCGGACGGCCATCCGGACTTCTTTCATCTCGCCCTGCCAGGCGCCGTCCGTGGTCTTGGCTTCGCCGCCGCAGCCTGCAAGCCCAAGGCCGATCGCCGCCAGGATCGCACCTGATCGTCGCCGCATGGAGAACCTCTACGCTGTCATGCCGCGGCGCTGCAGAATGTTGCGCGCCGTGCCGGAGGTTTCGCACCTGCACATGAAGCCGTGGTGACATGGCCAGACAACGGGGGGCCAATGGCCGCCGCACTTGTCGGGTCAGGGGTCCCTCGAGCCTACTCGGTAAGAGGTGAAGTCCGACCTGACGGTCGGAATGCGCTCAACCGATGAGCCTAGGTCGGAAAAACGAGACGCACCGTGGCGCCGGGGCCCTGCGGGAAATCCAACCGCCCATCGAGCTGACCCGCCAGGCTGTGCATGATGCCGAAACCCAGACTGGGGCGGCCTTGCAGTTCGGGGCTAGCTGCGGGGAAGCCGGGCCCGTCATCGCCAATGACAAGGACGGCGAAGCCCCCGCCCTGCGGCAAAAGCGACACCCTGATGCGCCCAGACGGACCGGCGTTGAAGGCGTGCTTCAGGGAGTTGGTCACCACCTCGGCCACCAGCAGGAACAGTGTGACCAGTCGGGGGGTGTCAAGTTCCACGCCCTCGGCCTCGATCGAACAGGTCACGTCGCGAACGCCTGCGGCCTGGACAAGGTCATCGCAAAGCGCCGTCAACGACGCCGCAACGCTAAGCTCAAGGGTCGCAGGATCGTACAGCCGCCGGTGAATCTGGGCCATGGTCACCAGGCGTTCGCGGGCCTCGTCCAGGGCTTCGGCCGCCTGAGGATTGTCGATGGTCCGCTTCTTGATCTGCAGCAGGGCCGCGACGAAGGTCATGTTATTGGCCACGCGGTGCTGCAGTTCCTGGAACATGACCCGCTGGCGCTCATAGAGCTGAGCGGTCAGAGCCTGCTCCCTGCCAAGATCGGCCAGGGCCCGCCGCATCAACTCGATCACCGTGATGTCGACCGCCGCGACGAAGACGAAAAAGACGAGGGTGAGCGCACTGGCGCCCGTCAGGCTGAAACCGATGGGCAGGATAAAGAACCACCAGGCGGCCAGGCCAGAGAGCACCGCACACAGAATGCCGGGCCACATCCCCGCCAGAAAGGCCGTGAGAATCACCGCCGGGAAGAAGGTCAGATAGGGAAAGCCCGGCGGCAGCACCCCGTCGAGCGCCCATCGGACATAGAATGCGAGTCCAGCGCTCAACACCGCGAGCGCATAGCCCAGAATCGGATTCTGCTGGAAGAGCCTCATCATGCCTCGAAAGTTCTACCGCCACCGGCGGCTTGGGCCGAGCAGGATCGCAGATCCGAAGACCACGCCTGGATCAACAGCTTACGCACGCCCACAGCCACTAAGCCGGTCGAGGTTGTTCCTGGCTGTACGGCCTTGTTGAAAGGATGTCTATCCGCCCGCCGACACGGCCCTCAGCCCGGCGTCAACGGGCACGGCGTTAACCTTGCCTTAACCATAAACACCCAACCTGACATGGTCTTCCTTGAAGACACCCCACCATCACCAACCTTCTCAAGCCCGGCTTCGGCCGGGCTCTTTTTTTGACTTCGGCTGTGGATAGGGCGGCGCCGGAGACTTGCACCGCTCGCCGCCCCGGCGTATAGCCGCCGCCCTACGGTGCTGATCCCCGATAGCTCAGTTGGTAGAGCAGTCGGCTGTTAACCGACTTGTCGCAGGTTCGAGTCCTGCTCGGGGAGCCACCGTTCTTCGTCCGCCGCCTCCGCGGCGGACGCCATCATCCCACCTTTCAGCTTGCCGCTGGTCAGACTTACCACTGGCCCTCATTGGCCATGGACGCCCAGGGCTCGGCTGGCGCCAGCGCCGCGCCGGCCTGCAGCAGCTCCACTGAAATGCCGTCAGGCGAACGGACAAAGGCCATATGCCCGTCCCGCGGCGGCCGGTTGATCACCACGCCGCCATCCATAAGCCGCTGGCAGACGGCGTAGATGTCGTCGACCGCATAGGCCAGATGGCCAAAGTTCCGGCCCCCCTGATAGTCCTCGGGATCCCAGTTGTAGGTGAGCTCGACCGTCGGCGTGCGCTCAGCGCGGGCATGGCCCTCATCTCCAGGGGCGCAGAGGAAAACCAGGGTGAAGCGCCCGGCGGCGTTCTCAAACCGCGACACCTCGACCAGGCCAAGCTTGGCGCAATAGAAGTCCAGGGACGCATCCAAGTCACGCACGCGAACCATGGTGTGAAGGTATTTCATCAAGGGGCTCGTCTTTCGTCAGTCTCGGGGCGCCGGATCGGGCGCTGGCGGGGGATCGCGTCATTCTATGCCCTCAGCTGCGGTTCGTCAGGCACAGTCGACGCCCAGATCGCATCCTGTCTGCGAATTCATTTGCACGTGCGTGGCGAGCGCCGCACAACCGGCGCGGAATCCTAAAGAACGTGGGAATGCGGCTTCCGCAGGCGCTTGCGCCGGGGGGAGGCCGGGGGAAACGACTGCATGCGTCTCAAGGCGTCTCACATCTTCATCCTCGCCGTCTTCGGCGTGCTGGTGGTCTATTTCGTCGCCATGTCCCTACTGAGCGGCGACAGCGCCCCGGCCGAGCCTCCCAAGGCGAATGACCAGCCGCCTCAGGTGCAAGTGACCCTGACCCCGGAAGTGACCCGTCCCTATGTGGTCACCCTGCGCGGTCGGACCGAGGCGGCGCGCAGCGTCGTGGTGCGCGCCGAAACCTCGGGCGTCGTGGCCGCGACACCGGCCCGGGAAGGCGCTTTCGTCCAGAAGGGCACGGTGCTCTGCCGCCTGTCAGTGGACGCCCGCCAGGCGGCCCTCGACCAGGCCCGGGCCGCCCTCCGTTCGCGGGAACTGCAACGGCGGGCCTCGGCCTCCCTGGCCGAGAAGGGCTATCGCTCAGAGACCCAGGTCCTGCAGGATCAGGCGAGTCTGGACGCCGCAGCCGCCGCCGTCCGCCAGGCCGAGATCGCCCTGGAGCAAGTCAATATCCGCGCGCCCTTCGCCGGGGTGTTCGACAACCGCGACGCTGAGATCGGGACCTATCTGTCGCCGGGCCAGGCCTGCGGGACTCTCATTGAGCTGAACCCGATCCTCATCGTCGGCAATGTGCCCGAGACCCAGGCTGGCCGGATTCGCAGCGGCGAGCCCGCCACCGCCACCCTGGTGTCCGGGGAGACCCTGTCGGGCCAGGTTCGTTATGTGGGCCGCGAGGCCGATCCCCAGACCCGTACCTATCGGCTCGAGGTGATCGCCAGCAATTCCCAGCAGGCTGTCCGCTCTGGCCTTTCGGCCGATGTCCGCATCACGACGGCCTCGGGTCCGGCGCACCTCGTCCCGCCCTCGGCCATGGTGCTGGACGCAGAGGGCCGACAAGGCGTGCGCCATGTGGGCCCGGACGATGTGGTGATCTTTACCCCGGTCCAGGTGACCGAGGAGGGACCCGACGGCGTCTGGGTGCGGGGCCTCAGCGGCGAAGCCCGCGTCATCACCGTGGGCCAGTCCTATGTGGACCAGGGCCAGAAGGTTCGCGTGGCGCTCGCCCGGTAGGGCGCGCCGCACAGGAGGCTTGAGAGTATGATCGGTCCGCTGATCGACGGCGCCATCAAGCGGCGGAAGGTGGTGCTGGGCGTCACCCTGATCGCCAGCATCTTCGGGTTCTTCGGCTACCTGGCCATGCCCCGGGAGGCCAATCCCGACATCGACTTTCCCTTCGTCTCGGTGGTGGTCCCCTACCCCGGCGTGAGCCCTGAGGATTCAGAGCGGCTGCTGGTCAAGCCCCTTGAGGTCGAACTGCAATCGATCGAAGGGCTCAAGCAGATGAACTCCGTCGCCCGTCAAGGCGTGGCGGTGGTGAACCTGGAGTTCGAGGTCGACTTCGAAAAGGACAAGGCCCTGGCCGAGGTCCGGGCCAAGGTTGATCTGGCGCGAGGTCGGTTTCCCCCCGACTCCGAAGAGCCGATTATCCAGGAGGCGAATTTCAGCGGCGAGCCGGTGCTCGGCATCGTCCTTTCCGGCGCCGCCCCGGAGCGCGAGCTCTATCGGATCGCGCGCAGCCTGAAGGACCGTGTGGAGTCTGCGCCCGGCGTGCTGGAGGTCAATCTGACCGGCGGCCGCGAGGAGATGCTGGAGGTCATCATCGATCCCCTTCGGATGGAGGCGTACAATGTCACCACCGGGGAGCTGGCCCAGGTCATCAGTCGCAACAATCAGCTGGTCGCCGCCGGAAGCCTGCGCTCCGGGGGCAGTCAGTTCGCCGTCAAGGTGCCCGGCGTGGTCGAGGACCCGCAGGACATTCTGAGCCTGCCGATCAAGAAGAGCGGCGACCGGGTCATCACGGTGGCGGACATTGGCGAGGTTCGGCGCACCTTCAAGGAGCCCAACTTCATCACCCGTTTCGACGGGGAGCCCGCCATGTCGCTGGAGGTTTCCAAGCGAAGCGGGGCCAATATTCTGGACACCGTCGATGCCGTCCGCGCCGTTGTGGCCCAGGAACAGGGCCGCTGGCCCGAGACCATCAAGGTCTCCTACACCTTCGACCAGAGTGACTTCATCCATCGCACCCTGGTGGTGCTGGAATCGGGCCTGCTGATCGCCACGATCCTGGTGATGATGATCATCGTCGCGGCCCTGGGAATCCGCCAGGGCCTGATGGTCGGCGCCGCGATTCCGGCCTGCTTCATGCTGGCCTTCCTGATGCTCAACGCCTCTGGGGTGACCCTCAATCAAATGGTGATGTTCGGCCTGGTGCTGGCCGTGGGCATCCTGGTGGACGGCGGCATCGTGGTCGTCGAGTACGCGGACCGGAAGATGGCCGAAGGCATGCCCAAGGAGGAGGCCTTCGCCGCCTCCGGCAAGCGGATGTTCTTCCCTGTTCTGAACGGCACCCTGACCACGCTCTGCGCCTTCCTGCCGTTCATGTTCTGGAACTCGATCCCGGGCAAGTTCATGAGCTTCCTGCCCCTGACCCTGATGTACGTCCTGGGCGCCTCCATCTTCGTGGCCCTGATCTTCACGCCGGCGCTCGGCTCCATCTTTGGCCGCAAGGCCGCCGTGGACGAGGCTCACCTTGCGGAAATCGAGAAGTCCGAACGGGGCGATCCCCGGGAGATGTCGGGCTTCATGGGTTGGTACGCCCGTACGCTCTGGACCCTTGGCGCCGCCCCTACCCGCACCTTCGCGGCCACCCTGCTGATCGTCGTGGCGATCGTCGGATGGTTCGCCATGTCCACACACCGCACAGAGTTCTTCCTGGATGAGGATCCGGAATGGGCCCAGGTCTATGTGAAAGCCCGAGGCAACCTCTCGCCCGAGGCCCATGACGTCCTCGTGCGGCAGGTCGAGGAGCGTCTGCTGGACGTTCCTGGCGTCGCCTCCATCTACACCCGCTCTGGCGCCGCCAGCTCCGGCGGCGGCGGCGGCGGTGGTCCTCCCAATGACACCGTCGGGCGGCTGCAGGTCGATCTGGTCGACTTTGAAGAGCGCGGCGAGCTCGACGTGCGCGGCGCTGACATCGTCAACGATATCCGCACCCGTCTGACGGACCTGCCCGGCGTCCTGATCGAGGTGCGCGAACCCCAGGGCGGGCCGCCCACGGGCAAGGACGTCCAGGTCGAGCTGCGTAGCCAGAACCCCGAGGCGCTCAACGCGGCGGCGGATATGATCCGCAACCGACTGGCCAGCGATCCAGAACTGTTCGAGCTGGAGGACAACCGCACATCTCCGGGCATCGAGCTGAACTTGGCGGTCGACCGCCAGGCGGCGGGCCGCTACGGCGTGGACGTGCTGTCGGTGGGTCAGGCGATCCAGTTCGTCACCACCGGCGTCCTGGTCGGGCGCTTCCGGCCAGACGACGCCGACGACGAGCTTGATATCCGGGTGCGTTTCCCGGCGGCCTCGCGCAACATCGCAGCCTTCGACGATCTGAAGATCTCCACCGCGCTTGGCCCGATTCCGGCCAGCTACTTCATCCGACAGGCCCCCGCGCAACAGGTGACCAGCATCCAGAGACGGGACGGTCAGCGGCTGGTCATCATCCAGGCCAATGCGGTTGAGGGCGTCGCCGCCAACCAGAAGATCGCCGAGTTGCGCCCCTGGCTGGAACAGGCCGAAATTAGCGAAGATGTCCGTTGGAAGTTCACCGGCGCCGACGAGGAAGGCCAGGAAGCCGCCCAGTTCTTCGTGGTCGCCATGGCGGTCTCCCTGTTCCTGATGGGCGTCATCCTGCTGTGGCAGTTCAACAGCTTCTACGGAGTGCTGGTGACCCTCTCAGCGGTGGCCCTGTCGACGGTGGGCGTGCTGCTGGGGGTGCAGGTCAACTTCCTGGGCACCTTCAACTATGTGTCGGTGATCATGCTGGGCACGGGCATCGTCGCTCTGGCCGGGGTCGTGGTGGGCCACAATATCGTGCTGGTCGACACCTACTATCAGTTGCGCCGATCGGGTTATGGCGCCGACGACGCCGCTGTTCGCGCCGCCACCCAGCGGTTCCGTCCCGTGATCCTGACCACGGTCGTGACTGTGGTCGGTCTGCTGCCGCTGATGTTCCAGCTGCACCCGAACTTCCGGGCCGGCCACATCGAGTACCGGGCGCCGGGCTCGGAATGGTGGGTCCAGCTGTCGGCCGCCGTCGTCTGGGGCCTGTCCTTCGCCACCCTGCTGACCCTGGTCCTGACGCCGGTCATGCTGGCGGCGCCCAAGGTCTATGGCGAGCGGCTTCGCCGGGCTGGCGGCTGGGGGCGGCGAAAACTGGGGTTCCGGCCCCGGCAGGCTCGGACGTCGGAGGAAGACGCCCTGCCTCGCGCCGCCGAATAGGGATCAGCGCTGTCGCGTCTGGCGCCGCCACAAGGCCGCGTACTCCCCTGCGGCCGACAGCAGCGCCTCATGTGTCCCGTGTTCGACGATGCGGCCCCGGCGCAGGACGACGATCAAGTCTGCGTCGACAATCGTCGAGAGTCGGTGCGCCACCACAAGGGTCGTACGTCCGGTCCTCAGCTTCCGCAGGGTCGCCTGGATGGCCTCCTCGGTACGCCCGTCCAGGGCGCTGGTGGCCTCATCCAGGATCAGCAGGCGCGGATTGGCCAGCAGGGCGCGGGCGATCCCGACCCGCTGGCGCTCTCCACCCGACAGCTTCAGACCCCGCTCGCCCACCCGGGTCTCCAGGCCCTCGGGCAGAGATTCGATGAAGGGGGCGAGCTCGGCGGCCTGAGCGACGGCCTCGATCTCGGCCAGGCTCGCTTCCGGCCGGCCAAAGGCGATGTTGGCCCGCAGGGTGTCGTTGAAAAGGGCCACATCCTGGGGCACCAGGGCCACGGCCTGGCGCAGGGCGTCCTGGCGTACCTGACGCAGATCCAGCCCGTCCAACAGCACAGCGCCTTCCTGCGGGTCGATCAATCGCAGGGCCAGCCGCACCGCCGTCGTCTTGCCCGCCCCTGACGGACCCACCAGCGCCACCGTGGCGCCCGGCTCGGCCACGAAGCTGACGTTCAGCAAGCCCTGACTGCGGGCGTCGTGACGAAATCCGACATCGCGGAATTCCAGCCGCGCGCCGTCCGGCGCGGCCGGCGGCAGCACCCTGGCCTGCGGCGAGTCTTTTATGTCCGGCGTCCGTCCGGTCAGGGCCACCAGCTGCTCCATGTCGATGAAGGCCTGGCGGATTTCCCGATAGTTGAATCCCAGCATGTTCAGGGGGGCATAGATGCCGATGAGCAGCAGGATCGCCATGGTGACGTCACCGATCCGCATGGTCCCGGCGGCCACCTCCAGCCCGGCCAGGACGGTCATCACCGCCAGCCCCAGGTTCAGGATCACCGCCTGGGCCGCGTTGAGCAGGGACAGCGAGGTGTTGGCCTTGACCGCCGCCCCCACATAGCGGTTCAGCGCGCCGCGATAGGTGTCCACCGCGCGGGTCTCGGCGCCGAAGGTCTTCACCGTCTCGAAGTTGATCAGGGTGTCCACGGAGAGGCCGGCG
This sequence comes from Phenylobacterium sp., assembly GCF_030679875.1. Classification (GTDB taxonomy): domain Bacteria; phylum Pseudomonadota; class Alphaproteobacteria; order Caulobacterales; family Caulobacteraceae; genus Phenylobacterium. The sequence continues at coordinate 154,595 of NZ_JAUXSP010000029.1, forward strand.
GCGCTGGCGTCAGCCTCGTTCAGCTCCCGTCGGTGGGACAGCCGCCAGTCGGTGATCTTGAACGTCACCACGGCATAGACCACGACGGTCAGGAATGCGGTGGCGGCGAAGCGCCAGTCCAGCCGCACGATCATCACCCCCATGGCCAGCAACAGCTCAATCGCCGTGGGGCCGAGGTTGAAGACCACGCTGCGGATCAGGAAGTCAGTGGACCGCGCGCCCCGCTCGATGACGCGGGCCAGGGTTCCGGTCTGTTTGCTCTGGTGGAAGTCCAGCGACAGGGACACGGCATGGCCGAAGCCCTCCACCGCGGCCCGCGCCATGGTCGCTTGGGAGACGACGGTGAAGACCGCATCCCGGGCGAAGGGGGCGCAGGCTGACAGCAGGCGCAGGAGCGCGAATCCCACCGCCAGCCCGACGAAGCTGGCGCCGACCACCACGACTCCCCCGGGGACCGACAGGGTGTTGATCGCCTCGCCCAGCATGACCGGCGCGGTGACCGCCGCCACCTTGCCCATCAGGACCAGGAACACGGACGCGGCCAGGCGAAGACGCAGCTGCGGCGCCCCAGAGCGCATGACCAGGGCGCCGAGGTCAGCCATGGCCGGCCAGAAGCGGAAGCCCGGCGCGGGGTCTAGATCGCCGCCGCCACGGCCGCGGGCCAGTCCAGGAGGGTTCAAGCCATAACTCCGATCAATCGAGCAGCAGGGTCGACTGCAGGCCGCCACCAGGGGTCAGCCAGTCAATCCGCAGCCCGTAGGCCGTGGACGAGGCGCGGAATGCGCCAGCTTCAGGCGCTTGAGCCGGGCTCGCGTCCACCGCAGCGCTCAGGTCGAGCGACTCGCCCTGGACCCGGATCTGGTGAGGGCCAGGGGGCACCGGCGCGCCGAACGGCAGGCTGAACCGGCCAGCAGCGTCGGCGCGACCGCTGGTGGACACCGTCCGGCCGTCAATTCGCACCGACAATATCGCCTCGGCTGGGGCCGCGCCGGAGATCACCGCTCCGCCCTCTTCGTCGAAGTCGAAGGCGCTCACGCCCTGGGCAGGCGCGCCCTGAACCACAATGGCCCCTGCCCCGGCCCGCAGCAGGACCAGCCGCGCGTCGGGCAGCGCCAACAGGTAGCCTTCGGCTTGGACCGTGCGTTCGCGAAGGATCATTGAGAGGCCGAAAATCTGAGGCGCCGGACTGGGAGGCAGGGCGATCCGCCAGGCGCCCTGGCTGTCGGCGTCGGTGAGATAGACCTGCCCCTCGGGGGTCGCCAGTCTCACCCGGGCCCCCGCCGCCGCGGTCCCGACCAGGATACGCCCGTCGCCCTCGGTCCTGAGGGCTTGGGCCTGAGGCGGAGCGAGATAGGAACTCGGCGCTGCGGGCTCGCGGTTCAGGGGTGAGACGGGTCCCACCTGGCCCTCACCACAGGCGCTGAGCAGGCCAAGGCTCATGACCGCCAGCGCTGCGCGCCTTGGGAGGGATCGCTTGAATCGCATCATATCAAACCCTAGCTAAGCGGATTCCCGACCAGCTATCGCGCTCAGATGAATCTGTTGAGCGCGTTTGCCGGTCGAACCGCCTACACTTTGTTCCTGCGCGACACACGCGTGCGCCGCCAAGACTTTCGGAGCCAACACCCTATGGGCGCTTCGCCCCCAAGCATCGAGTCCGTCTGTGTCTTCTGCGGCTCTTCGGACGCCGCAGCGCCTGCCCTGCTGACCGACGCCGCACAGTTTGGCGGCGTTCTGGCCGCCGAAGGTCGTCGGCTGATCTATGGCGGCGGCGGCGTAGGGCTGATGGGCGCCTGCGCCCGGGCAGCGCACGAGGCCGGCGGAGAGGTCCTGGGAATCATCCCGGAGTTCCTGACCAGCCGGGAGCGGGCCCTGGACGTGGTGGAGACCATCGTCGTGCGCTCCATGCACGAGCGCAAACAGATCATGTTTGAACGGTCTGACGGCTTTGTGGTGCTGCCCGGCGGCATTGGCACCCTTGAGGAGATCATTGAGCTGCTGTCTTGGCGCCGCCTCGACCTGCATCGCAAGCCGGTGGTGTTCTACAGCCCTGATGGCTTTTGGGAGCCGCTGTTTCAGTTGCTGGCCCACACGGTGGCGGCGAATCTCACGCCGCCTGACTTCATGGACAGCTGGGCGGTGGCGAGCACGGTGCCCGAAATCCTGCCGCGGCTGGACGGCCGGCTGGCCGAGGGCGACGAAGAGGTCGCCGCCCTGACCACAACCCGGGTGACCTGAGCCGTCCATACCTGACGCCCCTGGGCCAAAGGCGGCCTCAGGCGGCCTCAATCGTCGCGGTGAACCCGCTCGCGGCGCTCATGACGCTCCTGAGCCTCCAGGCTCAGGGTCGCGATGGGGCGCGCCTCAAGCCGCGCAAGACCAATGGGCTCGCCGGTTTCCTCGCAGTAGCCGTAGCTGCCGTCCTCGATCCGGCGCAGGGCCTCGTCAATCTTGGAGATCAGCTTGCGTTGGCGATCGCGGGTGCGAAGCTCCAGCGCACGATCAGTGGCTGACCATGCTCGATCCACATCGTCAGGCAGATTTTCAGTTTCGTTCTGGAGGTGAGAAAGGGTTTCCCGGCTCTCGCGGAAAATCTCTTCCTTCCAAGTCATGAGCTTTTGCCGGAAATACTCGACTTGGCGCTCATTCATGAACTCTTCGTCCTCAGATGGACGATAAGAACTCTCTAATGCCATGACAGTGGCCGTCATAACGATACCTCACGCCCCTGGACAGTTCCCGGAACTTGGGAGGCGGCTATATAGCAGAAGTTCTGGGACATTCAACGCGACTCCCCCGCCGCTGGCAGAACAGCGTTTCTGGCCATTTCCAGTTTGGCCAGTTCGACCGCAGCCCGGGTCTCGATCTCGTTCAGAACGTCTTCGAGCGCGGCGTCTTCGGTAGCCGCGCGCTCTTCCCGCACAGCCCGGGTCAGACGCTCGAGCTGACTGAGGGACAACTCGCCGGTGACCAGGGCCAGCTTCACCTCGTCCAGAACATCCAGGATTCGCCCCGCCCGGCTGACAGCACGCCGGCGGCGTTCCAGGGGCCCGCCCGTCTCCTGGAGCGCCAGAAGCGCGCCTAGCCCCCCGACCGGAGTCACCGGGCCTGCCGGTCCCGCTGCGGCGGTTGAGGCAGCGCCTGACGTGCTGGGAATCCGAAAGCCTTCGCCGCCTGAAGCGCCCTTGGCGCGACCTGCGCCGGACGCCGGCCCCGCCGAACCTGAACCCGAGACTTTCATGCGCCCCACTTAACCCACTGCACGCTCAAGCCAGAGTGTCGGCCTCGCCACTTAGGGTATGGTTAATGCCGGGCAAATTCTGCACCGGGCGGTCGTCGCCAGCTCCGACAAATCCTCAACCCGTTGTTTTTGCAACAACTTATTCAAACTCGGTCATGGCATGGGGCTGGCAAGGAGGGAGCCGACCCTTCCTTGTCCCGGCGAGCGTTCATGTCCCATCCCCTTCGCCTCTTCAGCGCCGTCCTCCTCTGCCTTAGCCTGGCGGCCGGCCCCGCCCTGGCCAGCTCGCGCATCAAGGACATCGTCGAGTTCGAGGGTGTCCGCGACAACATGCTGGTCGGCTACGGGATCGTGGTGGGTTTGAACGGCACCGGCGATTCCCTGCGCAACGCTCCCTTCACCCGCCAGAGCCTGGAGTCGATGCTGGAGCGGCTGGGGGTCAACACCCGGGACGCCAACCTCAACACCAAGAACGTCGCCGCCGTCATGGTGACAGCCAGGCTGCCGGCCTTCTCGGCGGCGGGTTCGCCCATTGACGCGACGGTCTCGGCCATGGGCGACGCCAAGAGCCTGCAGGGCGGCACCCTGCTGGTCACCCCCTTGATGGGCGCCGACGGCGAGGCCTATGCCGTCGCCCAAGGGACGATTCAAACCGGCTCGATCTCCGCCGGCGGCGCCTCAGGCTCGTCCATCTCCAAGGGCGTGCCGACCGCGGGCCGAATCGCCAGCGGCGCCATTGTCGAGCGCGAGCTGGGTTTCCAGCTGGCCTCAATGGGCCAGATGCGCATGACCCTGCGCAACCCCGACTTCACTACCGCGCGCCGGATCGCCGAGGCGGTGAACCGCCAGTTCCCTGGAACCGCCCATGCCCAGAACCCGACCATCGTCGCGGTCCGGCCGCCGGCCGGTCAGGACATGACCGCCTTCCTGGCGCAGATCGAGAATCTGTCGGTGCAGCCCGACAACGCCGCCAAGGTGGTGATCGATGAGGTGTCCGGCGTGATCGTCATGGGCGAGGCGGTCCGTGTCTCCACCGTGGCCATCGCGCAGGGCAACCTGACCATCCGGGTGCAGGAATTCCCCGACGTGGTCCAGCCGGCGCCCTTCAGCCAGGGCCAGACCGTTGTCGTGCCTCAGTCCGCCGTTGAGGTCGAGGAAGAGCGGGGCAAGCAGTTCATCACCGTCCGCAACGGGGCGGCCCTGTCGGACCTGGTCGCGGGCCTCAACGCCCTGGGGGTCACGCCCCGGGACATGATCTCCATCCTGCAGACCATCAAGGCCGCCGGCGCCTTGCAGGCCGACATCGAGGTGATGTGATGAACGCCCTGTCCCCCATCACCGCCATCACCCCCGGCGCAGGCGCCGCGACCGGCGCCCAGGACACCGCCGCCCTGGCCAAGCGCGGCCAGATCGAGAAGACCGCCGAGGATTTCGAGGCCGCCTTCCTGTCGATCATGATGCAGCAGATGTTCACCGCCACCGAGGTTTCCGCCCCCTTTGGCGGCGGTCAGGCCGAGAACCAGTTCCGCTCGTTCCTCACCGAGGCCTTCGCCCGGGAAACCACCAAGAGCGGCGGGATCGGGCTGGCCGACACGGTCGCCCGCGAAATGTTGAAACTACAGGGCCTGGAGGAGTAGCCGCCATGGCGATCGCCGCGACCGACGCGCAGGACCGCGTCGAACAGTTGAGCCTGCTCACCGAGCGTCTGACGGAGCTGGTCGCCCAAAGCGCCCAGGCCTTCGAGGAAGGTCGCCCCCACAAGGCGGCCGATCAGCTTGAAGAAACCACCCGGCTGGCGAACATCTATCGTCATGAATCTGCGCGCATCCGCGCCAACCCTGAGCTGGTGGCCACAGCGCCCATCGCCCAGCGCGCCCGCCTGATCCGCGCCACCGAGGCCTTCGACGCCGTCCTGGCCCGCCAGGGCCGGGCCATCGCCGCGGCCCGGACCATCACCGAGGGCCTGGTCAAGGCCATCGCCGACGAAGTGGCCGTTCAGCGCGGCGAGGCGGCCGGCTATGGCCCCCGCTCCGGTCAGGCCGCCAACAAGGCGGCTTCGGCCATCACGCTCAACCAGCGCGCCTGAGCCGATCAAACGCTTGTTTAACGCAAACCTGTCCGGCTAAGATCGTCCCGTCGCCGGGGGTTCCGGCGATCTACGTTCTCAGGGCGGGGTGTAATTCCCCACCGGCGGTAATGCCGGGCCTCACGGCCTGGACGAGCCCGCGGGCGCCTGGCGGCTTCGTGTCGCCAGGGACGAGCAGACCCGGTGTGATCCCGGGGCCGACGGTTAGAGTCCGGTTATGAGAACCGTTGGGCGACACCTTTGGGGGCGCCCGCGCCCCCATGGTCGCTCAGCGCGCCCCTGAGTCGTGGTTCATCCACCCGTCAGGGAAACGACCATGACCCAAGCCGCCTTCGAACTTCCCACCGCCAACGGCGCCTTCCGCGCCGCGCGCATCGCCTTCGTCCAGTCCCTCTGGCATCGGCACATCGTCGATCAGGCCTATGAAGGCTTCGTCGAGGCCATCGGCGAGCGGGGCTTTGGTCCCGAGCGCGTCGACCGCTTCGAGACGCCTGGCGCCTTCGAGATTCCGCTGCACGCCCAGAGCCTGGCCCGCACAGGCCGCTATGCCGCCGTCGTGGCGGCAGGGTTTGTGGTGGACGGGGGTGTCTATCGCCACGAATTCGTCGCCCAGACCGTGATCGCCGCCCTGATGCAGGTGCAACTCGCCACCGAGACCCCGGTCTTCTCGGTGGTGCTGACGCCGCATCACTTCCACGAGCATCAGGTTCACCAGGACTTCTTCGGCGCCCACTTCAAGATCAAGGGGCAGGAGGCCGCGGAGGCCTGCGCCGGCACGCTGGAAAGCCTCGCCCGTCTGGCGGCCGCGTGATGGAAGCCCTCGCAGTTCCGCCGCCGCCGGAAGGCTTTTCCCTTCACGGGCGGACAAGTCCCCTCACCGACCCCTGGGCGCCCATCTACGCCCAGACCACCGCGCAGGCGCTCATTCTTGGCCTCTGGGCCCGAGAACCTCACGTCAATGGCCGCGGCTTTGTGCACGGGGGGCTGATCATGGCCCTTTGTGACAACGCCATGGGGCTGTCATGCGTCCAGGCCGCCGGCGGCGAGACCTCGATGCTGACCGTGAACATGACCGTGGACTTCCTGGAGGCCGCCCAGATCGGCCAGTGGCTGACCTTCGAGACCGAGTTCGTCAGGATCGGCGGGACCCTGGCCTTCGCCCAGGCCTTCGCCCGGGCTGACGGAGTCCCCTGTGCGCGCGCCAACGGGGTCTTCCGCCTTGTTCGCCGCACGCCTGCGCCGACGGGAGGCTAGCCAAGCGAGATCTGCCGATCGACGCCGACTCCCGCCAGGAAGTCGGCGTCGTGGCTGACCAGCAGCAGCGCGCCGTCATAGGCGCCGAGCGCGGCCTCCACCGCCGCCAGGGAGTCCAGGTCGAGGTGGTTGCTGGGCTCGTCCAGCACCAGCAGCTGCGGCGGGGCCGGTCGCATCAGGACACAGGCCAGGGCCGCGCGCAGGCGCTCCCCGCCGCTCAGGTCGGCGACACTCCGTTCGGCCGCGCGGTTCCGGAACAGGAAGCGGGCGAGCGCGGACTGGGCGGCGTTGCGGTCGGCGTCTGGGTTCAGCCGCTGATAGGCCTCAAGCAGCGTCTCCTGGGGGCGAAGCAGGCGCAGCTGCTGGTCAAAGATGGCCGGCGTCACGCCTAGGCGCACCTCGCCGCGGCTGGGCGGCTGCTGGCCGGTCAGAACCCGCAGGAGGGTGGACTTGCCCGACCCGTTGGGACCGCACAGAGCCAGGCGTTCCGCCCCAGTCACCTGCAGATCAAGGCCGCTCACCAGCATCCGGCCATCGGGCGTCTGCACCTCCAGCTCCTGGGCGCTCAGAACGGTCTTGCCGTCCGAAAGACCGCAGGCCGGCAGATCAAAGCCTAGCCGACGGGCGGCTTCCACCCTCGCCTTGGCGGCCTCAACTCGACCGGCGGCGGCTGCGTTGCGGCGTTCGGCCAGGCGGTCGAGACGGCCTGAACTGTTCTGCGCGCGCTCGGCTTGGGCGCTGAGCAGGATCTTCGGTTCGCTCCGGCGGGCGGCGAAGCGGCGGCCGGCGGCGTCCCGCCGGGCCTTGCGCTCCAGATCCACCTGAGTGTCCCGGGCCGCCTGGGCGGCCGCCTGATGGGCGTTCGCCAGATCCCGAACCGCAGCGGCTTCCGCCTCGGCCTTGCGGGCGGCATAGAGATCGTAGTCGCCGCCGTAGAGCTGCGGCCCCAGGGTCGAAAGCTCCAAAATCTGGTCCATCTTCCGCAGCAGGGTGCGGTCATGGCTGATGGCCAGCACCCCGCCCCTGTGGGCCGCCACCGCATCCGCCACCAGGGCGCGCCCCTCGGCGTCCAGGTCATTGGTAGGCTCATCCAGGATCAGCAGGTCCGGCGCCTGCACGAGAAGCCCCGCCAGGGCCGCCCGGGTCGCCTCCCCGCCGCTCAGGCTGGCCGCAGGCCGCGCCAGCTCCAGCCCCCCAAGGCCCATTCCCTGAAGGGCCACGTCCAGCCGCGTCTCCAGCGTCCAGTCAGCCCGGTCCAGGTCCTCGGCCGAGCCCGTCCCGCTGGCGATACGGGCAAGCCGTCCGAGGGGCTCAGCCAGACCCAGCAGGTCAGCGACCCGGCCCTTTGGCGGCCCGGCCCGCTGGCGCAGGACGCCGATCCGTCCGCTCACTGTCACCACCCCGGCCGCAGGGTCGGCCTCCCCCAGGATCAGCCGGACAAGGGTCGACTTGCCCGCGCCATTGGCGCCGACCAGACCGGTGCGTTCCTGGCCGAGCGCCAGGGTCAGGTTGTCGAAGAGGAGTCGGCCGTCAGGCGTGCGGGCCGAGATGTGATCCAGGGTGACGAAGGGCATGGGGCGCAGTCCGGGCGACGTTTGCGAGCAGGGCGAGGCAGGCGGGCGTCGCGGGGCGCATGTCGGGGACTCCTTCGTCGTGTGACCGCTAGATAGGCGATGAGGGAAAGCGGCGCAAATCTCCGCCGTCAGGGCCGCCCCGCCATTGCGCCGCTCCAGCGGCTGGCCCTAACTGCGCCCTCGACCCATCGAAGGAGTTTCGTCCCGTGTCCCGTCGCGCCCTGTTCGCCAGCATCCTCTTCCTCGCCGCCACAGGCGCCGCCCACGCCCAGACCCCGGCCCAGATGCATGAGCAGGCCATTGTGCTCGACACCCACTTTGACACCCCGGCGAACTTCGGAGTCAGCGGCTGGAGCATCATGGATCGCCACGACTTTGCGGTGGACGGCACCCAGGTGGACTATCCCCGCATGGTCGAGGGTGGCGTGGACGGCGGAGTCTTCGTGGTCTTCACCCCGCAGCGGGGCCGTGACGCCCCGGCCGACATGTGGTCCCGGGACCACGCCCTGACTCGGACCACCGAAATCCTGCAGATGACGGCCCGCCACCACGAGCACTTCGCCCTGGTGACCACGCCGGCCCAGGCCCGCGAGGCCATGGCCGAGGGCAAGAAGTTCGTCTTCATCAGCCTGGAGAACGGCGCCCCGCTGGCCGGGGACCTGTCGCTGATGGAGACCTTCTACAAGCTCGGCGTGCGGATGATGGGGCCGGTCCACTTCGCCAACAACGATCTCGCCGACTCCTCCACAGACCCCAAGGGGCCCGAGTGGGGTGGCCTGAGCGACAGGGGCCGCGCCTTTGTCCGGCACGCCAATGACCTGGGCGTGGTCATTGATCCGAGCCATGCCTCAGACCTCGCCCTCGACCAGATGCTGGACCTGTCCCGGGCCCCGCTGGTCCTGTCCCACTCCGGGGTCAAGGCGGTCTATGACCACCCGCGCAACATCCCCGACGATCTTCTGCGCAAGCTGGCCGACAAGGGCGGCGTCATCCAGATCAACGCCTTCTCCGGCTATATGGTGGAAACGCCACGCATCCCCGAGCGCAACGCCGCCCTGGCCGCCTTGACGGCGAAGTACGGGCCGCAGCGGGACGTGAAGCCCGAGCAGCGCGCCGCCTATCAGGAAGAGCGCGCAGCCATCGAGGCGCAATATCCCCTTCCCCGGGCGAACATGGACGATCTGATGAAGCACATCCTGCATGTGGTCGAGACTGTCGGCGTCGATCATGTGGGCATTTCGGGGGACTTCGACGGCGGCGGTGGGATCGAGGGCTTCGAAGATGTCACCGCCTTCCCCGCCCTCACCGAGCGGCTGGTCGCCGCCGGGTTCTCTCAGGCCGATCTCAACAAGTTCTGGGGCGGCAATCTCTTTCGCGCAATGGAACAGGCCCAGGCCGCTGCGGTCCGCTGAGGGCTCTTTGTTCCCCACTTGTTCTCGTGTTATCTCTGAGTCCCGGCACTACATAGAACCCGGCTGTCTGGAACCTGGGCGGCCGGCAGGGTTTCCAGGACAATCATGGCCGATCAGCTGAACTTCATCCGCGTGCGCGGCGCCCGCGAGCACAACCTCAAGGACGTCAATGTCGACATCCCGCGGGGGGAGCTGGTCGTGCTCACGGGGCTGTCGGGTTCAGGCAAGAGCTCGCTGGCCTTCGACACCATCTATGCGGAGGGTCAGCGCCGCTATGTGGAGAGCCTCTCGGCCTATGCCCGCCAGTTCCTGGAGCTGATGAGCAAGCCGGATGTGGACCTGATCGAGGGCCTGTCGCCAGCCATCTCCATTGAGCAGAAGACCACCAGCCGCAATCCCCGCTCCACCGTCGGCACGGTCACCGAGATCCACGACTATATGCGCCTGCTGTGGGCGCGGGTGGGCATCCCCTATTCGCCGGCCACCGGCCTGCCCATCGAGAGCCAGACCGTCAGTCAGATGGTCGACAAGCTGACCGCCCTGCCCGACGGCGAGCGGCTCTATCTGCTGGCCCCGGTGATCCGTGGCCGCAAGGGCGAGTACCGCAAGGAAATCTCCGAGTGGCAGCGGGCCGGCTTCCAGCGGCTGAAGATCGACGGGACCTTCTACCCGATCGAGGACGCGCCGGCTCTCGACAAGAAGTTCAAGCACGACATCGACATTGTCGTCGACCGGCTGGTCACCCGGGCCGACCAGGAAAGCCGCTATGCCGACAGCCTGGAGACCGCCCTGCGGCTGGCCGACGGCATCGCGACGGCCGAATGGGCCGACGCGGCTGAGGGCGAAACCGCCCCCCGCCAGATCATCTTTTCCGAGAAGTTCGCCTGTCCGGTCTCAGGCTTCTCGATCAGCGAGATTGAGCCGCGGCTGTTCTCGTTCAACAACCCCTTCGGCGCCTGTCCGGCCTGTGACGGCCTGGGCGCCAAGCTCGCCTTCGACGCCGACATGGTGATCCCGGACAAGGAGAAGTCCCTGCACAAGGGCGCCGTCGCCCCCTGGTCCAAAGGGCCCTCGCCCCTCTACACCCAGACCCTGCAGGCGCTGGCCCGCCACTACGACTTCTCCATGGACGAGCCCTGGTGGAAGCTCCCCGACGCCGCCCGGGAGGTCGTGATGCACGGCACCAAGGGCCAGAAGATCCACTTCGTCTATGACGACAACGCCCGCAAGTACGAGGTCAACAAGACCTTCGAGGGCGTCCTGCCCAACCTGGAGCGCCGCTGGCGCGAGACCGACTCCGCCTGGGTGCGCGAGGAGTTGGGACGGTTCCAGTCGGAGACCCCGTGTGAGGTCTGCGCGGGCTATCGCCTGAAGCCCGAGGCCCTCTCGGTGAAGATCGACGGCCGGCACATCGGTGAGATCTCCCGCCTGTCGATCCAACATGCCCGGGAGTGGTTCACGGCGCTGGAGGACCGGCTCTCCGACAAGCAGATGGAGATCGCCCGGCGGATCCTGAAGGAGATCAACGACCGCCTGCGGTTCCTGGTGGATGTGGGGCTGAACTACCTCAACATGTCGCGCAATTCCGGCACCCTGTCCGGCGGCGAAAGCCAACGCATCCGCCTGGCCAGCCAGATCGGCTCTGGCCTGACCGGTGTGCTCTATGTGCTGGACGAGCCGTCCATCGGCCTGCATCAGCGCGACAACACCCGCCTCCTGAACAGCCTGCGCGGCCTGCGCGACCTGGGCAATTCGGTGCTGGTGGTCGAGCACGACGAGGAGGCCATCCTCACCGCCGACTATGTCATCGACATGGGGCCGGCCGCCGGCGTCCATGGGGGCATGATCGTCGCCGAGGGCACGCCTGAGCAGGTGATCGCCAACCCCAAGAGCATCACCGGGCAGTACCTGTCGGGCGTCCGCGAGATCGCCGTGCCCCGCGATCGCCGGCCGATCTCGAAGAAGAAGATGGTCCGCATCGTCGGCGCAAGCGGCAACAATCTCAAGGAGGTCACCGGCGAAATCCCGGTCGGTGTCTTCACCTGCATCACCGGCGTGTCCGGCGGCGGCAAGTCCACCTTCACCATCGAAACCCTCTACAAGGCCGCCGCCCGCCGTCTGCACAACGCCAGCGACGCCCCGGCCCAGCACGAGCGGATCGAGGGACTGGAGAATTTCGACAAGGTCATCGACATTGACCAGTCGCCCATCGGCCGCACGCCGCGATCCAACCCGGCCACCTATACCGGCGCCTTCCAGCCGATCCGCGACTGGTACGCCGGCCTGCCGGAGTCCAAGGCCCGCGGCTATGGCCCGGGGCGCTTCTCGTTCAACGTCAAGGGCGGCCGCTGCGAGGCCTGCCAGGGCGATGGCCTGATCAAGATCGAGATGCACTTCCTGCCCGACGTCTACGTCACCTGCGACGTCTGCAAGGGCAAGCGCTACAACCGCGAGACCCTGGAGATCCAGTTCAAGGGCAAGTCGATCTCCGACGTCCTGGACATGACCGTCGAAGAGGCCGCCGACTTCTTCAAGGCCGTGCCCACGGTGCGCGACAAGATGGAGACCCTGAAGCGGGTCGGCCTCAGCTACGTTAAGGTCGGCCAGCCGGCCACCACCCTGTCGGGGGGCGAGGCCCAGCGGGTCAAGCTGTCCAAGGAGCTGTCGCGCCGCGCGACCGGCCGCACCCTCTACATCCTCGACGAACCCACCACGGGCCTGCATTTCGAGGATATCCAGAAGCTGCTGGAGGTGCTCCACGAACTGGTCGACCAGGGCAACACCATCGTCGTCATCGAGCACAATCTCGACGTCATCAAGACCGCCGACTGGCTGCTGGACTTTGGTCCCGAAGGCGGCGACGGCGGCGGCGAGATCGTCGCGGTGGGCACGCCCGAAGCCGTGGCCGCCCAGCCCGCCAGTTGGACCGGTCGCTACCTCAAGGACGTGCTGGATCGCCACGAACAGCGCCGCCTGGCCCGCCGGAAGAGCGCCTGACGCTACGTCAGGGTTTCCGTAAACGCCTGTTCGAAATAGCTTCGCTTCATTCGTTTAAGTGATTTGGAGCTGACCCATGATCCTCTACGGCGCGCCCATGCCGGCGCCGAACCCGCGCCGCGTCCGGATTTTTCTGGCTGAGAAGGGGATCGATCTCCCCGAGACCACCGTCGACATGCGCAAGCGCGAGCACAAGTCGAGCGACTACCGGGCCAAAAACTCCCTTGGCCAGATCCCCACTCTTGAGCTGGACGACGGATCGACCATTTCCGAGACGGTCGCCATCTGCCGCTATTTCGAAGAAACCAACCCCGAGCCGCCGTTGTTTGGCCGCACGGCCCTGGAGAAGGCCCATGTGGACATGTGGGTCCGCCGGGTCGAGTTCGTGCTGATGATGCCCATCGGCAACTACTGGCGCCACGCCCATCCCTTCACCGCCGCCCTGCTGACCCAGTTCAAGGACTTCGGGGAGTCCAACCGCGAGACCTATGCCGGGGCTCAGAAGTGGCTGGATCGGGAACTGGCCAGCCGGGACTATATCGCCGGCCACGACTTCACCGTCGCCGACATCTGCGCCTTGTCGGCGGTCGATTTCGCCACTTGGATCGGTCTGGAGATCAACCCGGAATACGCCAATCTGACCGCCTGGCATCAACGGGTTAGCGCCCGGCCAAGCGCTTCAGCCTGAGGCCCGCTAAGGTCGGGTCAGGCGTCGTCGTCTGGCCCGATCTCGCCCTCTGGCGGGGCGCTGAAGGCTTGGTAGGCGACCACCTGCGGCGAGAGGATCACGGGATAGTAGATCGCCGTGAGGACCGCGTTGAACATCAGGTACAGCACCGTCTGGGCTGAGATGTAGGCCCCGAACGAACTGAAGTCCGGCTGAAACGCCTCGCCCACGGAGTCTAGGCCGCCCCCCAGGGCTACCGTGACGATCCCGGCCAGGGCCGCAAAGATGACCATGGCGAGAAGACTGACCACGATCACCGTGACCAGGGCCAGAACATAGGCGCCAAACAGCCGCAGAAACCGGCCCCGGGTCAGGGACCAGGACCCGAAGATGACCAGACGTTTCTGGTCGAAGGTCAACACCGGGGCCAGGGACAGGCGCACCAGGACGTAGAGCCACAGCCCCCCGAAAAACAGCATCATCGCGCTACCCACCAGCGTCATCGCGCCCTGCCCCGCCAGGGAGGCCACCGCTGCGGCGATCGCCGCCACCAGGGAGAGCGCCAGAACCCCGCCGATGGTCAGCAGGTAGTAGATCAGGGTGAGCACGATCAGGCGGACCTCGTCGGCGCCGAACCGCAGGTAGCCTCGCTCCGCCCCCTCCATGGGGCGCAGTTGCAGCCGATAGACCGCAGCGGCCGAGACCGAGACGACAAACAGGCCAATCGGCGCCAGGGTGAGGTAGGCTGGCGCCATCTCGCGCATGAATACGGCCATCTCGGCCGGGGACATCTCGGCCGCGTTCTCGGCCTGCTGCAGGACGTCGCCGCCGAGCAGGATCAGGGCCGTCGCGCTGACGAACGACACCAGCAGGTGGAACAGCGCCCAGATCATCACGACCCGCGGATGCTCCCGCGTCAGCCGGAACCCCTCAAAGGCCACGTCACCCGGAGAAAAGTTGGTCATCTCAGCTCCCCGATCCGCGCGTCAAAGGCTTGAAACGCCTTGAGTCGCCGACCATCGGCGGTGAAACTAGGCGCGGGGCCTGTCCACCCGCAAGGCCCGGCTCGCGAAGTGTGCAGATCGTTGCTATGGGGTCGCCCATGAGCCTCACTCCTATTCACGTCATCGGCGGCGGCCTGGCCGGTTCCGAAGCCACTTGGCAGATCGCCCAGGCGGGCGTTCCGGTGGTCCTGCACGAAATGCGCCCAGTGCGCGGCACCGACGCCCACCAGACCGACAAGCTCGCCGAGCTGGTCTGCTCCAACTCCTTCCGCGCCGATGACTGGGCCGGAAACGCGGTGGGTCTGCTGCATGCGGAGATGCGCCGGCTGGACTCCATCATCATGTCCTGCGGGGACGCCCATCAGGTGCCGGCGGGCGGGGCCCTGGCCGTTGACCGCGATGGCTTTGCCGATGCCGTCACCGCACGGCTCCTGGCCCATCCCAATGTCACCCTGGACCGGGGCGAGGTCGCAGGCCTGCCCCCGGCCGAGTGGGACAAGGTGATCATCGCCACGGGACCGCTGACCTCGCCGGCCCTGTCCCAGGCGATCCTCGACCTGACCGGTGAAGGCCAGCTGTCCTTCTTCGACGCCATCGCGCCGATCGTGACGGTGGAGTCGGTGAACATGGACATCTGCTGGCGCCAGTCCCGCTACGACAAGGTGGGCCCAGGCGGCGATGCGGCGGCCTATATCAACTGCCCCATGGACAAGGACCAGTACGAGGCCTTTATCGACGCGCTGCTGGCCGGTCCCAAGTCGGAGTTCAAGGACTGGGAGCACGTCCCCTATTTCGACGGCTGCCTGCCCATCGAGGTCATGGCCGAGCGAGGCCGCGAAACCCCGCGCCACGGCCCCATGAAGCCCGTCGGCCTGACCAACGCCCACAAGCCCGATGAAAAGGCCTATGCGGTCGTTCAGCTGCGGCAGGACAACGCCCTGGGCACCCTGTGGAACATGGTCGGCTTCCAGACCAAGCTGAAACACGGCGCCCAGACCGACATCTTCCGGATGATCCCAGGCCTGGAAAAGGCGGTCTTCGCCCGTCTGGGGGGCCTGCATCGCAACACCTTCATCAACAGTCCGCGCCTGCTGGACGCCACCCTGCGGCTGAAAGCCGAGCCGCGGCTGCGCTTCGCCGGACAGGTGACCGGCGTCGAAGGTTATGTGGAAAGCGCAGCGGTCGGCCTGATGGCCGGGCGCATGGCCGCGGCCGAGCGCCTGGGCGCGCCGATCACGCCGCCGCCGCCAACCACAGCCCTGGGCGCTCTCATCGGTCACATTACCGGCGGGCACCTGGATGGCGGGACTGGCTCCTTCCAGCCCATGAACATCAACTATGGACTGATCCCGCCCCTGGAGAGCCCCAAGAGGGACGCCGAGGGCCGTCGGCTAGGCTCAAAGGAGCGTGGCCGCACCAAGAAGCGCATGGTTGGCGAACGCGCTCTGGCGGACCTCGACGCCTGGATCGGGCAGCCCGTGCTAGAGCATGATGCGGCGGAATAAAGCCTAGATCCGCCCCATCAGCGCCGCCAGGGTGATGCGCCAGCGCTTGCCCACCGGCGAGGGCTCGCGGCCCCTGTCGTAGGCCCTGGCCAGCGTCCCGTGGGCGCCGGCGGGAAAGGCGGCCACCCCTAGCCCCTTGGCCTTTGTCCGCAACGGCGCGGTCATGGCGTCGGGAAGCGGCGGTTCCCCCGCAAGCCTGCGGCGGCCAAGCGCCCAAAGCGCGCCGGCGGCCTCAGCCCTGTCGCCCTCCCCGGCCCCGGCCAGGATGAGCGCCGCCAGCCGCGCGGCTACGCCCGCCGTCTCCTGGGCCAGCAAGACCGCCTCAGCGTCGTCCAGAGGCTCGGGATCGAGCTGGCGATAGCGGGCGTCGATCATGGTCTCCAGGGGCGCTCGCGGCAGCTCCCGGCGGGCGATCACATCGGCCAGAGCCACAGCGGTCGGATGGCGCCGCACCGGCCCCGTCCCATAAGCCTCGTCCAGCACCTCCCGCCACCAGGCCAGCCGGATTTCGCCAAGCAGGGCGTTGGAGGCGACCTTGGGCGCGCGGGCCAATTCATGATCGTAGGCGTAGAGGGTGATGACATCGGCCCTGGCTTGCGGCTCGGCGATCAGCCGGCTCGACAGCCATCGGTCAGGGTCCACCCGGGCCACCAGGGCGTCCAGGTCGTCAGCCGGCGGCGAGGTGTCTTCGTCCATGGCGTCCTGAAATGGAAAGGACCCGCCGAGACGGCGGGTCCTGTGGTCCGGTCGTCTTGACGACGCCCCTAGCCGAAGATGGTCTGGTTCATGGCCATGGTGACCAGCATCGGCAGCGACAGCAGCGTATTGGTGCGCGAGAACAGCATGGCGGTGCGTCCGGCCTTGGCCTTGGCCGCGTCATCGGCCTCGACCATGCCCAGGGCGATCTTCTGGTTCGGCCAGATGAACATCCACACATTCATGAACATGATCAGGGCCAGCCACATGCCCACGCCGATGAAGGTGTGCTGAGCTGAGACGAACCCGCCGACAGCGCCGAGGCTCAGCGCCTCAAGCAGGTAGCCGCGGCTCCAGGCCAGGGCCAGACCGGTGACCACCGTGAACAGGGCGGCCCAGCGGAACCAGAACAGCGCCTCAGGGGCGATGTACTTGCTGATCGCCGGCTTCAGTTCAGCCGGGATGTCCGGCATTTTGCGGATCTGGACGAAGTTGAAATAGTAGAGCAGCCCGATCCAAAGGATGCCGATCGCCACGTGGGTCCAGCGCAGCACCGCCTGGACGAAGATCACGTCGGCGCTCCCGTTGTGGACCAGGTAGCCGACAATCATGACGAGCGAGAGCAGGAAGCTCACGATCATCGTATTGCGGAAGTTTGACAGCAGACCCTGCATAGCGTTTTCCCCGTTTCTGGCTCTGGCCTATAGCCGCGCTCGCCGGGGCGCAAGTCAGTGCGTGACGTCCCAGCCCAGGCGCAACCTGGCGCCATGGCCTAGCTCACATGGCGATCAGCGCACATGCAAGCCTTCGGCCTTGGGCGGTCAGGACATTGTAGGTGCGGGAGGCCGCTGCGGTGTCCATGTATTCGAGGCCGATGCCGCCCTTCTGGAGCAGGTCGCGGACCGCCCTCGGCGGCAGCGCGTTCGCCGCCCCGGTCCCTAGCAGCAGGAATTCAATCTCCCGGGCGCCGGCGGCGAAAACCGGATAGAGCGAATCCGGCGTGACCTCATCCAGACGCCCGATCGGCCAAGCCGCGGCGACATCTGAGACGATGAGCAGCGAGCCCGGCCGCCAGACCCCCGACACGCGGAAGCCCCCGGGACCAAAGCTGTCCAGGCTGGGAGCGTCCCGCGCCACGCCTTAGGTGCGCACCGGCAGGGGCGTGGCCTCTTCCTCGCCCCGTTTGACGCCCCACAGGAGAATGATCGGCGCGGCGACGTAGACGGAGGAATAGGTCCCGATCACCACGCCGAAGATCATGATCACCGAGAAGCCAAACAGGGTTGGACCGCCGAAGATCGCCAGGGCGCCCAGGGCGAGAATCGTCGTCAGGCCGGTGATGATGGTCCGCGAGAGGGTCTCGTTGATCGTCAAATCGATCACCTCAGCCAGGGGCATGACCTTGAACTTGCGGAGGTTCTCTCTCAGGCGGTCGAACACGACGACAGTGTCATTCATCGAATAGCCGATGATGGTCAGGATGGCGGCGATGCTGGTGAGGGAGAATTCCAGGTCCATCACGGCGATCAGCCCAAAGGTCAGCACCACGTCATGGAGCAGGCCGATGACGGCCCCGACCCCGAACTGAAGTTCGAACCGGAACCAGATATAGATCAGCATCAGAGCAATGGCGAAGCCCAGGGCCAGCAAACCGTTCTGGAACAATTCCCCGGACACTTTGGGGCCGACGACCTCGGTCTTGGCGAAGACCACCTCGCCCAGGGCGGCGGTCAGCGCGGCCTTGACCTCTTCGATGGCCTGCCCCGAACTCTCGCCCTCTGGGGTCTGGAACCGAACCAGGGCTGAGGACGGCGCGCCAAAGGCCTGCACCTGGACATCGCCAAGCTCCAGACCGCCCAATTCGGCGCGGACCCGGCTGAGATCGACGGCCTGGGGCGCCGTGGAAATTTCCAGCAGGGTGCCGCCCTTGAAGTCGATGCCGCAGTTCAGGCCGCCGCAGGGGGGCGTCAGGGGATAGAGCGCCAGGAAGATCGACGCCAAGGCCGCGACGATGGAGGCGACGCCCGCATATTTGGCGAAGGCCACGAACCGGAAGTTCGTTTTCGCAGGCAGGATTTTGATCAGGGGCCACATGGTTCGCAACCTCAGACGATCGGCAGGGTCTTGGGCCGCTTGGCCCGGAACCACAGGGCCAGCAGGACCTGGGTGACGAGCACCGCGGTGAAGACCGAGGTGAGGACGCCGATCGACAGCGTCCAGGCGAAGCCCCTGACCGGACCCGATCCGAACTGGAACATGATCAGGGCGGCCAGGATGGTGGTGACATTGGCGTCGATGATGCTGCTCATCGCCTTGGAGAAGCCGGCGTCCATGGCCGAGATGGCGGTCCGACCGGCCCTGATCTCGTCGCGCATTCGCTCATAGATCAGCACGTTGGCGTCGACGGCGACGGCGAGTGTCAGGATCAGACCCGCGATGCCCGGCAAGGTCAGGGTCGCCTGGGTCACCGACATGATGGCGATGATCATCAGGGCGTTGACCAGCAGGGCGATCACCGAAATGCCGCCAAACAGGCCCCCATAGGCCACCACCATGAAGACCAGGATGGTGATGAACCCGATGGTGGTGGAAATCTGACCCGCGCGGACCGCGTCGGCGCCAAGCTCGGCGCCCACGGTGCGCTGTTCTTCCACGGTGAGCGGCGCAGGCAGGGCGCCGGCCCGCAGCAGGACGGCCAGGTCGTTGGCGCTTTCTGGCGTGAAGCTGCCGCTGATCTGGCCGTTGCCGCCGGTGATGGCGCTGCGGATGACCGGAGCGGAGATCACCTTGCCATCAAGGACGATGGCGAAGCGCTGGCCGATATTCTGGGCGGTGGCCTCGCCGAACCGGCGGGCGCCCAGGCTGTTGAAGCGGAAATTGACCACGGCCTCGCCGGTCTGGGCGTCGAAACCCTGGCTGGCGTCGGTGAGCATCTCCCCTGACACCAGGGCCCGGCGACGGACGACGATGAACGGGTTCAGCCCGTCTTCGCTGGGCAGGACTTCGGAGCCGGGGGGCGCCCGTCCCTCAGCGGCGGCGGCCAGATCGGCGCTCTCATCCACCATCTGGAAGGTCAGTTTGGCGGTCTGGCCGATGACGTTCTTCAGCCGCTCGGGATCGCTCTCGCCTGGGGCCTGAACCACGATCCGGTCCACGCCCTGCCGGATGATGGTCGGCTCGCGCGTGCCCAGTTCGTCAATACGCCGACGAATGATCTCGATCGATTGCTCGACGGCCTTGGCCGCCTCCGCATTCATCGCCTCCTCGACGAAGGCGATGCGGACGCCCGCCGCGCCGTTGTTGCGCACGGTGAGGTCCCGACCGCCTGCGGCGCCGGGGAGAACCGTGCCCAAGGTGTTGCGCAGGACCCTGACCGCATCGTCCCGGCGGGCGGGATCAGTGGTGCGAAGCGTGATTTCCCCGCCTTGCTGGCGCAGTTCGGTAAAGGCGATGCCCTCACCGTTCAGGGTCACGCGGGTGTCTTCCAGCGTATTGACCAGACGCTCGGCCCGCAGGGCCTCGGTGTCCACCTCAAGCAGGAGGTGAGACCCTCCTTGCAGATCGAGACCCAGGTTCAGTTGCTGGCGCGGGAAAAACCCTGGCATGGAATCCAGGGTCTGCTGCGACAGCATGTTCGGAACGGAGAATAGAACGCCGAAAATCGCCGCCAGAACGACGGCGATAATCTTCCAGCGCGACAGGGTCATCATGAGGCGAGACCGCCCTTATGTTGGCGCAGGATCAATCAGGACTTGGAGTCGTTGGCCGGCGCCGGCTCGCCCCGGACCCGGACCTCAGCGATCATGGTCCGCACGACCTTAACGGTCACGCCGGTGGCGATTTCAAGGCCGACTTCCTTGTCCTCGACCCGAACGACCTTGCCCAGCATGCCGCTGGACAGGACGACCTGATCGCCGCGCTTGAGTTCGGCCACCATCTGCTGGTGGGCCTTCATCCGACGCTGCTGCGGACGGATCATCAGGAAATAGAACAGGACGACCAGCAGGATCAGCGGCAGGAACTGGAGGATCATATCCATAGGGCCAGCCGCGGCGGCGGCGCCGGCGGTCTGGGCGTAGGCGGGGGTGGCGAACATGGCCTCTCCGGCAAGTGTTCAAGGGCCGGTGCGTCGGCCCCTCTCTTTAAGTCGGCGGAAGCTATGCGCTGGCGCCCCCTTTTGCAATGCGAGCCCGAGGGTTAAGCAGCCAAGTCATGGATCAAGACCTTCGCCCCCTCCTCGCCCGCATTGCTGACGCCCTGGAACGGCTGGCGCCGCCAGCCTCGCCGCGGGCCGACTTCACGGGCGGGCGGCTGTTTCGCCATGATCCGCAGAGCGGCGGTTTTCATCCCGCACCGGACTACCCCCTAGGGCTCGACGCCCTGGTGGGGATCGAGCGGCAGAAGGATCGCTTCCTGGAGAACCTGGAACGCTTCGCCCGGGGCCTGCCGGCCAATCATGTCCTGCTGTGGGGGGTCCGGGGAACCGGCAAGAGCTCCATCGCCAAGGCCGCCTTCATGACCGTGGCCAAAGCCCGCGGCGACCTGAAGCTGGTCGAGGTCGACCGCGACCAGGTCACCGCCCTGCCCGCCCTGTTCGACGAACTGCGGGGCCGGGACGAACGGTTCGTCGTCCTCTGCGACGATCTGTCGTTCGAAGAAGGGGCCGCGGCGGCCAAGGCGCTGAAATCCGCCCTTGAGGGCGGCGTGTCAGGTCCGCCGGCCAATGTTCTATTCGTGGCCACCTCTAACCGACGCCACCTGATGCCCAGGGGCCACCACGAAGAGCGCGGCCTGATCGCCACGGCCGAAGACGCCGAGGAAGAGGTCAGCGTGTCCGACCGGTTTGGCCTCTGGATCGGCTTTCCGCCCATGGACCAGCCCACCTATCTGCAGGCGGTCAGGGCCTATGCCGAGCGCCACGGATTGACCGATCCAGACCTCGACCGCCGCGCCCTGCAGTGGGCGCAGCTGCGCGGGGCCAGATCAGGCCGGGTCGCCTGGCAGTTCATCCGCGATCTGGCCGGCGCCCAGGGCAAGAGCCTGCCCCTCTGAGGACGCAGGCTCCGCCAGCGAGCGCCTACTGCGGCAGGACCAGCATGGGATCGATCGGGCGGGCTCGATCCTGTGGCGTGGGGGCGAATCGCACCTCGAAGTGCAGTTGGGGCTCGCCGACCTCGCCGGTGGCGCCAGCCTGGCCGATCTGCTGACCCTGGCTGATCTTGTCCTGCATCTTCACATCGATCCGCGCCAGGTGGCCATAGGCGGTGACCCAGCCGTCGGCATGCTTGATCAGCACCAGATTGCCGAAACCCGGCACCTGATCGCCGCCATAGACCACGTCGCCAGCCGCTGAGGCGCGGACGGCCTCGCCAGACCGGGCGCGAATGTTGACCCCGTCATTGCGCTGCCCAGTGCCCTTGGGACCAAAGGTGGACAGGATGTCCCCGCGCAGGGGCCATACGAAGCGGCCCCGGCCGAGCTGGGCCACCTGGGCGTCGGCCGGCGTCCGGCTGCTCGGCACGATGGGCGCAGGGGCTGCCGGGGCAGGCGCCGCCGGTCGCGGCGCAGGGGTCGGAGCCGGCGCCGGTGTTGAAGCCGGCGGACGGGCTGCAGGCGGCGCTGCGGGCGGCGGTGAAGCAGCCGGAGGCGTCCAGGCGGGGGCGGAGCGAGTGACT
This sequence comes from Phenylobacterium sp., assembly GCF_030679875.1. Lineage (GTDB taxonomy): Bacteria > Pseudomonadota > Alphaproteobacteria > Caulobacterales > Caulobacteraceae > Phenylobacterium. The sequence continues at coordinate 176,706 of NZ_JAUXSP010000029.1, forward strand.
GGCACGCGGACGGTGCTGGTGACCGGTCCGGTGTCTCGGAAGCCCTCGGGTAGCAGCAGCCGCTGGCCGGGACGGATCACGTCGTTCAGCTCCATCTCGTTGGCGTCGGCAATGGCCAGGCCATTGACACTGAAGCGCCGGGCGATGGCGAACAGGGTGTCGCCGCTGGCCACCACATAGGCCTTGGTCGTGCTCGACGGCCCCTTCAGAACCTGGCCCGGGCGGATCACATAGTTGGGCGCGCTGAGATTGTTGTCGGCGGCCAGTTGATCGCGGCTCGTCGAGAGCTTGCGGGCGATGCCGTAGACCGTGTCGCCGGCCGCGACCGTATAGCTCTGCGGGGGACCGTCGGCGTCCACCACCTGGCCGGTGGCCGTGGTGCGGGTGACGGTCTCGTATTCCTGGGCCGGCGGTGGCGGCGGGGGCGGATAGCTGTCACCGGGACGCGGCTGGGCGGAAGGCAAGGGATCCAGCGGCCGCGACTCGATGGGGCTGGTGGGCTGGGCGCTGGGCGGCGAGGTTTGATCGCCAGGCGTCTGGGTCGCCGGCGGCGTCCCCTGCATGTCCGGGCCCTGGCGCACCGGGAAGTTGGGCCGAACCTGCTCGACCCCCTCGCTCTGATAGGTGGAACAGGCCGCCAGCACGCTGCCGGCGAGCAGGACCAGAGCCGTACGGGAAAGGAAGTGCGTCATGGCCGCTCCATGGGACAGGTTCTGACTCAGTCGGGGTCTTGAGGTTAACGGTGGGTTAAGGCCGACACCCGGGCCATCCCACAACAGGCGCAAATCAGTGTCGCTCAGAGTTCCCGGGCGACGCCGTCGAGAAGGGGTACAAAGCGAACATCACCCAGATCCTCCACCACGAAACCGCCCTTTCCGTCGCCGCAATAGCGCCGGAGACTCTGGACGGGGCCGCGTCCGATGGGGGCGACCAGAATGCCGTGGGGCTTGAGCTGAGCCAACAGGGCCACAGGTTCATCTGGGGCTGCGGCTGTGACCATAATACGGTCGAAAGGGGCCTGTTCGGGCCATCCGAGGCCCCCATCGCCAAAGCGTGTGATGACATTGGTCAGACCCAGAGCCTTGAACCTGGCCTCTGCCTCCGCCAGCAGAGTGCGGTAGCGCTCGACTGTATAGACCAGTCTGGCCAGCCGGGAGAGGATGGCCGTCTGGTATCCGGAGCCCGTACCGATCTCCAGCACCCGGGCCCGGGGCTCGATCTTCAGGGCCTGGGTCATCAGCCCGACGATGAAGGGCTGGCTGATGGTCTGGCCACAGGCGATAGGCAGGGCAGAGTCCTCAAAGGCCCGCTCCTGGAACAGGTCCGGGGTGAACATCTGCCGCGGCGTCGCCTCAAGGGCCTTCAGCACCTTGGCGTCACTCACCCCTTGCGAGCGCAGGGCCAGCACCAGGCGGGCCAGGCGGGTCTCGGGGCTGTCGTCAGGGTCCTGCGCCATCTCAGGCCTTCGGAGGAGCGCCACCCAGCACCCCACGCATCTTGAAGACGGTTTCGGCGTGGGTCAGGTCGATGTGCAGGGGGGTGACCGATATCTTGCCCTGGTAGATGGCCCGCAGATCGGTGCCGTCTGCCGGCTCGGAGCGCTCCTGGCGGAAGCCCATCCAGTAGTAGTCGCGGCCCCGAAGGTCGCTCCGGCGCTCGGCGTGGCGGACCTGGACGTCCCGGAACCCCTGGCGGGTCACCTCGACCTCGGTGATCTCGGAGATCGGCCGGTTGGGGAAGTTCAGGTTCATCACCACGTCCTTCGGCCAGCCGATCTCCAGCAGGCGCTTGACGATGCCCGGGGCGAAGACCTCGGCGGCCTCGAAGAAGGGTTCATGGGGCTTGGGGCCGCCGGTCTGGGACAGGGCGATGGCCGGGACGCCCATGGCCATGCCCTCGATGGCGCCGGCCACGGTGCCGGACATGGTCACGTCCTCGGCGATATTGGCGCCGCGATTAACCCCGGACAGGACGAGGTCGGGCTTGGCGCCCTTGATCAGCTCGCTCATGCCCAGCATCACGCAGTCGGTGGGCGTGCCGCTGACGGCGAACCTGCGCGCATCAAGCTCACGGACCCGCACGGGCTCCGACAGGGTCAGGGCCCGGGAGGCGCCGGACTGTTCGTATTCCGGGGCGACGATCCAGATGTCGTCCGACAGCTGGCGGGCGATCCGCTCCAGGGCCTCCAGACCCTCGGCGTGAATCCCGTCGTCATTGGTCAGCAACAGCCTCATGCGCCCGCCTCGATCCGGGTCAGCCCGCCCATATAGGGATGCAGGGCCTGGGGAATGGCGATGGCGCCGTTCTCATCCTGATAGTTTTCCAGAATGGCCACCAGGGTGCGGCCGACGGCCAAGCCCGAGCCGTTCAGGGTATGGACGATGCGCGTCGCCTTGTCGCCGGCGGCCTTGGTGCGGGCGTTCATCCGACGGCCCTGGAAATCCCCGCAGTTGGAGCAGGAGCTGATCTCGCGATAGCGCCCCTCCGACGGGATCCAGACCTCCAGGTCATAGGTCTTGCGGGCCGAAAAGCCCATGTCGCCTGAGCAGAGAAGCATGGTGCGGAAGGGCAGCTCAAGCGCCTTCAGGACAGCCTCGGCGCAGCCGACCATTCGTTCGTGTTCGGCGTCCGACTGGTCGGGCGTGGTGATGGAGACCAGCTCCACCTTCTGGAACTGGTGCTGGCGGATCATGCCGCGGGTGTCGCGGCCCGAGGCGCCGGCCTCGGACCGGAAGCAGTGGGTGAGCGCCGTCAGCCGCAGGGGCAGTTCCTCGGTCGGCGTGATCTGGTCGCGCACGAGGTTGGTGAGCGACACCTCAGCGGTGGGGATCAGCCAGCGGCCGTCCTCGGTGTGGAACAGATCCTCGGCGAACTTCGGCAGTTGTCCTGTCCCGAACACCGCCTCGTCGCGCACCAGCAGGGGCGGTGAGACCTCGAGGTAGCCGTGCTCACGGGTCTGAAGGTCGAGCATGAACTGGCCGAGCGCCCGTTCCAGCCGGGCGAGCTGGCCCTTGAGCACGACGAAGCGCGAGCCGCTCATGCGCGCGGCGGCCTCGAAATCCATCAGGCCGAGGGTCTCGCCCAGATCCACATGGTCCTTGGGCGAGGCGATGGCGAAGGGCTCGCCCCAGCGGCGGACCTCCTGGTTGTCATTCTCGTCGGCGCCGACGGGCACGTCGGGGGCCGGCAGGTTGGGCAGGCCGGCCAGCAGGTCGCGCAGGGCCTCGCCGGTCTCGCGTTCGACCTGGCCTTGGGACTCCAGAACGCCCTTGAGCGCCTCGACCTCAGCCATCAGGCGCGAGGCCTCGGCCTCGTCCTTGCGGCCCTTGGCCTGGCCGATCTGCTTGGACAGGTCATTGCGGCGGCTCTGGGCCTCCTGCAGGGCGGTCTGGGCGGCGCGCAGGACAGCGTCGAGCTCCAGCGCATGGGCCGCGACTCCGGACCGGCTCTTCGCGCTCCAGGCCTGTTCATAGAGATCGGGATTTTCCCGAATGGCCTTGATGTCGTGCATGGGCGCGCCGGCGATCTTTGGGGAGTGAGCGGCCTTCTCTAGAGCGCGTCGGGCATGGGGCCAAGCCCCGCGCCCACCTTAGCCTTGAGGAGATTGGCCTTGGACTAGGTTGGGATGACGTCCTTGCCCTGAGCTTCTTCGTCCCGCTGGCGGCGGCGCTCCATCAGGCGCACGCACCAGATGGAGATTTCGTAGAGCAGGATGATGGGGATGGCCAAGGAGAGCTGGCTGATCGGGTCCGGCGGGGTGACGATGGCCGCGACGATGAACACGCCGAGGATCGCGTAGCGTCGTCCGGTCCGCAGCATCTGGGCGTTCACGATTCCGGTCAGGGCCAGCAGGGTCAGGACCACCGGCAACTGGAAGCACAGGCCAAAGGCCAGCAGCAGGGTGGTGACCAGGGTCAGATAGTCCGAGACCTTGGGCAGGAGCTCCACCGTCACCGCGGCGTCGCCGACGATCTGCTGGGACAGGGAGAACCACAGGACGAAGGGCAGGATCATGTAATAGACCAGCGCCGCCCCCAGCAGGAACAGCCCCGGCGCCGCGGCCAGAAACGGCAGGAAGGCCCGGCGCTCGCGCTTGTAGAGGCCTGGCGCGACGAAGGCGTAGACCTGCCAGGCCAGCACCGGGAAGGTGACGATCACCGCGCCGAAGGCCGCCAGCTTCAGCTTGGTGAAGAAGAATTCCAGCGGGGCGGTGAAAACCAGCCGCAGCCGCTCTCCCCCCTCAGGAACATCGGTGAACCCGGCCATGGCGGACATCATGGCGAAGGGGCCGTGGCCCCCGCCAGCCGTCTCGGCGGCCATCAGCCGCGCGGCCACCTCAAAGGGGTGCAGCAGAAAGATGTAGATCGGCTCGGAGAAGGCGAAGCAGAGCACGAACCCTGCGCCGAACCCGGCGATGCAGATGATCAGGCGTTTGCGCAGCTCAACCAGATGATCGAACAGCGGGGCGCGGGAGGATTCGATTTCCCGCTCGTCGTCGTCCTCGATGGTGCTCACGCCTTGTCTCCGGCCGACTTGGCGCCGGCGGGCTTGGCCCGGCTGGCCCGCGGCTTGGGCGGAGCCTTTTCGGCGGCCTGATCAGAGGTCTTCGCTGCGGCCCTGGCGCGCGGCGCCTTGGCTTCCGCCTTCGGCGTCGTGGGGGCGGGACCTGGGCTCGCCCGATCCGGCTCCACGGTTTCAGTCATTTCCCCAGGCTCGGCCAGGGACTGGCTGCCAGCATAGGGGGCGCTCATGGGCGGGTGCATCTGAATGTCCCCATGGGCGAGGCCGTCCTCGATCTCCCGCATGACCGTCTGGGCGTCCGTCCGCCCCATCTCGTCATCCAGAATCTTGCCGCTACGCAGTGCCTCGACCTCCTTGCGCAGATCGTCGAGCTCGGATTGGCGGCCCATCTCGTCGAAACTGGCCCGGAATTCCGCCGCCATGCCCCGCAGGCGCGCGGTGAACTGGCCCAGCCGGCGCATAAGCATGGGCAGGTCTTTTGGCCCTACCACCACCAGGGCGACAATGCCGATGAGCAGGAGCTCGCCTGCGCCGATATCGGGAAGCATGATGGTTCTTGCCTAGAGCGCGTGGGGCGAATGTGAGAGCGGTTCGCCGGGGAGGCGCTCTACACCCTTTGAATCTAGAGCACGATGGTCAGGGCCGGCCAGGCCGGCCCCCGGCGCGATCAGTTGCGGATTTCGTCCTTTTCCCGCTCGGGAATGGTCTTGACGACGTCCGGCTTGGCCTCTTCGGCGTCTTCATTTTTCAGGCCGTCGCGGAAGGCGCGAATGCCCTTGGCCGCGTCGCCCATGACCGCCGAAATCTTGCCGCGCCCCCCGAAGAGAAGTGCGAAAACGACCAGAACGATCAGCCAATGCCAGATCGAGAACGAGCCCATAAGGCGAAACTCCTATGTTGAGCGGCCACTGGCGACCGCGTCGCCACCCCTCAATTCCAGATCAATATAACGAGTAAGCCCCCCATGCGCCAAGGCGAGGGGCGAGGCTTTTGAGCCGGCGGGCTCACATTCCGGTCAGGATGGCGGTGTGTCGTCGTCCCCGCCCAGGAAATCGGTGTGAAATTCCGGCGCCTCATCGCTCGTATCGAGGGGATCTTCGTCTGATCGAGCTGCCGTGGGATCGGGCACTGAGAAGTCTGCGGGAAGATCCAGGCTCAGCAGGCCGGCGGCCTTCATTTCCGCCATGCCCGGCAAATCCCCCAGGCTCGCCAGCCCATAGTGCTCCAGGAAGGCGTCGGTGGTGCCATAGGTGACGGGTCGGCCTGGGGTGCGGCGACGCCCGCGCATGCGAACCAGGCCCAGCTCCAGCAGAACGTCCAGGGTGCCCTTGCTGGCCGCCACGCCCCGCACGGACTCGATCTCGGCCCGGGTCACCGGTTGGTGATAGGCGATGATGGCCAGGGTCTCCTGGGCCGCCTTGGACAGGCGTCTCGGCTCCTCCCGCTCCTCGGTCATCAGATAGGCGAGGTCGGCGGCGGTCTGGAACCGCCAGCGGTCCGCCACGCAGGCCAACTCCACCCCGCGGCCGGCATAGCGGGCCTTCAGGGCCATCAATCCGGCCCCGACATCGGCCTCGGCCGGCAGGCGCTGGGCCAGATCAGCGGCGCTCAGGGGGCCGGCGGCGGCGAACAGCAGGGCCTCGATCGCGCGCTCCACGGCCTCGCTCATGGGGCGGCCTCGCCGTGACGGGCCCGTAAATAGAGGTCAGCGAAGGCATCGAGCTGGCGGGCCTCAAGAGCGCCCTCCTTCACCAGTTCCAGGCTCGCAGACAGGGTCGAGGCAAGATAGGAGGCCCTGGATGGTCCCTCCCCCGCACCAGCCCGCATCGGCGCCACCCCAGAGAGCGGCGTCCAGCGCTCCAGCTCCGGCAACAGCCCGCGCAGGCGCTCCCGGGCGGCCTCCAAGGGATAGGCCCTCGGCGGCCGCGGGGTGTAGCGGCGGCTCTCATCGCGACGCCGCTGGTCAAGATAGGAGTCCATCAGGCTGTAGAGATCGCCTTCGAGGCGCATGGACGGAATGATGCGGATGGCTTGCGGATCGCCACGGCCGAAGATCTCGCGGCCGAGTTGCGGCCGATCCTTCAAGGCGTCAGCCGCCCGGCGCATGGCGTCCAGCTTGGCCAGCCGGTAGGCCAGCTGCGCGGCCATCTCCTCGGCCGGCGGCTCCTCAGCCTGGGGCCGCTCGGGCTTGGGCAGCAGGAGGCGGGATTTCAGATAGGTCAGCCAGGCGGCCATGACGAGGTAGTCCGCCGCCAGGGAGAACCGCAGACGCCGCGCCTGATGGACAAAGGTCAGATACTGCTCGGCGAGCTTCAGGACCGACAGCTTGAGCAGGTCCACCTTCTGCGTGCGGGCGAGCGCCAGAAGCACATGCAGCGGGCCCTCATAGCCGTCCACATCGATGATCAGCGCCTCGCCGTCCTCGGCCGCGGTCGCCGCGGCCTCGAAGTCCAGGTGGGGCTGGAAGCCTTGCCCGCTCATCAGCCGGCGTCGAACGCCGCCTCGAACCGGGCGCGGGCCTCGGCGAGGTCGAGGGGCTCAGGTCGCTTGGCGAGCCGTGCAAGCGCGGCTTCGGCCCGGCGCCTGGCCTTTCCGGAAAGCTTTCCACAGGCCTCGGCGATGGGCGCCATCTCCGCCATGTCGCCATTGCAGTGGAGCACGACATCACAGCCGGCGGCCAACGAGTCCCTGGTTCGCGCCTTGAAGTCCCCAGAGAGCGCCTTCATCGACAGGTCGTCGCTCATCAGCAGGCCCTGAAACCCGATGGAGTCGCGGATGATGTGCTTGATCGCCTTGCGCGACGTCGTCGCCGGCCGCTTGGGATCGATGGCCGAATAGACCACGTGTGCGGTCATCGCCATGGGCATGTCTGAGAGCACCCGGAAGGGCGCAAAGTCGACCAGGTCCAGCTCTTCCAGGGCGGCGTCAACCACCGGCAGGTCGAGATGGCTGTCGGCCATGGACCGGCCGTGACCGGGGATATGCTTGATGATCGGCAGGACGCCGCCGGCGATCAGCCCCTCGGCGGCGGCGCGGCCCAGCAGGGCGACCTCCTCGGCGGTGTCGCCATAGGCGCGGTCGCCGATGACGTCATGGGCGCCGGCCTGGGGCACGTCCAGCACCGGGACGCAGTCAGCGTTGATCCCCAGCGCCGCCAGATCATGGGCCATCAGCCGGGCGCCCAGCCGGGCGATCTCCCGGCGCAGCAGCGGGTCGTTGCCGGGCAGCTGTCCGTAGGCGCGGCCGGGCGGATAGACCGGCCAATGCGGCGGACCCAGTCGTTGGACCCGGCCGCCCTCCTGGTCGATCAGGATCGGGGCGTCCTCACGCCCGACCGTCTCGCGCAGGGCGTCGACCAGACGCTTGACCTGATCGGGGCTCTCCACATTGCGCTTGAAGAGGATGAAGCCCCACGGCCTGACGTCGGCGAAGAAGGCTGCCTCCTCCGCCGTCAGTTCAAGGCCCGCGCAGCCGAAGATGCAGGCGCGGAGGCTCACCGGACGAAACAGCTGCGGCCGGCCGCCTTCAGCCGGTCGCAATAGGCGCTCGCCTCGGTCCGCGAGGCGAAGCCCGTGACATAACCGCGATAGAGGGTCTTGCCGTTGCTCTCCACGGGCTCGACCCGCTTGCCCTTGCCTGAGGCAGAGTCCGGCAAGGCGCGCATGGCGTCGTTCCATCCGGCGTCAGCCAGGGCCTCGGAGGAAAAGGCGCCCACCTGCACCATGGCGCCGCCCGTGGCGACGGCCGCCGGAGCCGGCGCCTTGGGTTGCGGCGCCGCGGGCGCAGGCGCGC
>NZ_JAUXSP010000002.1 GCF_030679875.1 Phenylobacterium sp.
CCACCCGCCACGTGCAGGTCGCTGAAATGGTCATCGAAAAGGCCAAGCGTCTGGTCGAGCACAAGCGCGACGTGGTCATCCTGCTGGACTCCGTCACCCGTCTGGGCCGCGCCTACAACACCGTGGTGCCGTCCTCGGGCAAGGTGCTGACCGGCGGCGTCGACGCCAACGCCCTGCAGCGGCCCAAGCGGTTCTTCGGCGCGGCGCGGAACGTGGAGGAGGGCGGTTCGCTCTCCATCATCGCCACGGCCCTGATCGACACCGGAAGCCGGATGGACGAGGTCATCTTCGAAGAGTTCAAGGGCACCGGTAACTCGGAAATCGTGCTGGACCGGAAGGTCGCCGACAAGCGCATCTTCCCGGCCATCGACGTGCTGAAGTCCGGCACCCGTAAGGAAGAGCTGATCACCCCCACCAGCCAGCTGCAGAAGACCTATGTGCTGCGCCGGATTCTCAACCCCATGGGGGCGCAGGACGCCATCGAGTTCCTGCTCGACAAGCTCCGCAACGCCAAGAACAACGACGATTTCTTCCAGTCGATGAACACCTGAGGAAAAGGGGGCCCGAGCGGCCCCCTTTTTTGTCCCTCTAGGCGGGACAGCTTTCGCCTAGGCTCGATGTTTCACGTGAAACGTCAGTTCGTCGGCGGGACATTGTCCCGGGGCCACTTAATGAAGGCCACCACCCACAACATCACCAGGTTGACCACCGGCACGACCGTCAGGAAGGCCACGCCCCAGGGGATGCCTATCCGCGACAGAATCTTCCCCACCGGGAAGATGAACACAAACAGCCACACCAGCACGATCAGCCAGTGCCAGACTGAAAAGCCCTCCATTCTCGCCTCTTTCTATGGTGTGACGATTCGAGGAATGAGCAGCGAAGCGCCGACGGTCTCGCGGCCCTCCATCGCCTCATGCGCCGCCCGGGCCTGGGCGAGGGGGAAGGTCTGCCCGATGTCGATCCGCACCTGGCCGCTGGCGATGACCGCGAACAGGGCTGCGGCGCTGGCGTCGAGCTCCTGGGTGGTGGCGACATAGTCGAACAGGGTCGGCCGGGTCAGGAAGACGGAGCCCAGCTGTGAGAGCCTGGCCGGCAGGATGGCTGGGGCGGGGCCCGAGGCGTTGCCGTAGGAGACCATCAGGCCACGGCGCGCGAGGCTCATCAGGCTGGCCTCAAAGGTCGCCGCACCGACGGAGTCATAGACCACCGGCACGCCGGCGCCGTCTGTCAGCCGCCTGACCTCTGCGGCCACGTCCTGGTCGCGATAGAGGATGGTGTGATCGGCCCCCAGGTCCCGGGCGCGGGCCGCCTTCTCCTCTGACCCGACCGTGGCGATCACGGTCGCGCCGAGGGCCTTGGCCCATTGAACGAGGATCGATCCGACCCCGCCGGCCGCCGCATGAACCAGGATCGTCTGGTCCGGCTGGACGAGGTAACAGCGGCGCAGCAGAAACTCCGCCGTCATGCCCTTCAACAGGGCGGCGGCGGCCACCTCCGCCGTGATCCCGGGCGGCGGCTTCACCGCGCGGGCGGCCTTGACCACATGAAATTCGGCATAGGCGCCGATCGGACCCGAGGCATAGGCGGCCAGATCGCCGGGGGTGAAGCGGTCAACCCCATCGCCGGTCTCGATCACCTCGCCGGCCCCCTCCATGCCAAGGCCGGAGGGGAGCTTCACCGGATAGAGGCCGGTGCGGTGATAGGTGTCGATGAAGTTGAGGCCGATGGCCTGGTTGCGGACCAGGATTTCCCCCGGGCCCGGCCGCGGCGCCTCGATCTCGACGGCGTCCAGAACCTCGGGGCCGCCGGTGCGGCTGATGCGGATCGCGCGCATCAGGACAGGTTCGCTTTGAAGAAGGCCAGGGTGCGCGCATCGGCCTGCTGGGCGTCGGCGGCGTCGTAGTGCTCGCCCCCCTTGCGGGCGAAGGCGTGGTCACGGCCGGCATAGGTGTGGATCTGCACCTGGGGATGGTTCTTCAGGGCGGCGATGATCAGTCCCTGGGCGGCCTTTGGCACGAACTGGTCTTCCTCGGCGATGTGCATCATCAGAGGGTTGGCCAGGCGCTCGGCCTCCCCCGTCCGTTGCTCAATCCCCACCCCGTAATAGGAGACGCTGGCGTTCGCATCGGTGCGGGTGGCGGTGAGAAAGGCGAGCAGGCCACCCAGGCAGAAGCCGACGGCGCCCACCTTGCCGGAGCAGGACTCGTGGCCCCGGATGGTGTCGATCACGGCGCGGATGTCGCGTACGCCCTGGTCGGGATCAAAGGCGTTCATCAGGGAGAACGCCTTCTTCCACTCGGCTTCCGACTGGTCAGTGATGTCGACGCCGGGCTCAATCCGCCAGAACAGGTCCGGACAGATGGCCAGATACCCTTGCGCCGCATAGTCATCGCAGATGTCGCGCATCACCTTGTTGACCCCGAAGATCTCCTGCAGGACGACAATCGCGGGCGCCGGGGTCTGGGCTGGCCTGGCCACATAGGCCGAGAAGGCGCCGTCGGCGGTTTGAATCTCTAGGGTCTGCCCGGCCATTAATCTGCTCCCGTTGGTTTCATCGGCATATGGGGTCAGGATGGGGGTGACCCGATCCCTGGTCGCGGAGCCTAACAAGCCCGCGCAACATTGTCGCCACAACGCCCCTCCGGGCAGGGAGACTCCCATGAAGATGACCGTCGAAGTTGATTGCACCCCAGCTGAGGCCCGGGCCTTTCTGGGCCTGCCGGACGTCAGCGATCTCAATGAGCGCCTGATCAAGGAGATGCAGACCCGCATGGAGGCCAATATGGCCATGGCCTCTCCGGACGAGCTGGTGAAGGCCTGGACGACCTTCGGCATGGGCGCGCAGGAACAGTTTCGCAAGCTGATGACGGCGGCCGCCGAGGGCGCGATGAGCGGCGGCGCCCGGCCGAAATGAGCGACACCATCTATGCGCCGGCCACGGCGGCCGGCCGCGCCGCCGTGGCGGTGGTGCGTCTGTCGGGGCCCGGGGCGGGAGCCGCTCTCCGGACTCTCGCCGGCGCATTGCCGCGACCCCGCCGTGCGGTTCTGCGGCGTCTGCGCGACGGGTCCGGCGGCGTTCTGGATGAGGCCCTGATCCTCTGGTTCCCGGGCCCGTCCAGCTATACCGGCGAAGACAGCGCTGAGCTGCATCTGCATGGGGGCCCGGCAGTAGTGGCCGGGGTTCTGAACGCCCTGGCCGGGCTTGGCCTGCGGCTGGCCGAGCCCGGGGAATTCACCCGCCGGGCGTTCGAGAATGGCCGGCTTGACCTGGCCCAGGCCGAGGGGGTCGCCGATCTGATCGAGGCTGAAACCGAGGCCCAGCGGCGCCAGGCTCTGGATCAGGTGGGGGGCCGGCTGAGCGGCGCCCAGGCGCGCTGGCGGGAGGCCCTGATCGCTGCTCTGGCGGTGTTCGAGGCTGCGGTGGACTTTCCAGACGAAGAGATTCCCGCCGACGTGGCGGGCCGCGCCGCGCCCCTCTTGCGGCCCCTGATCGTTGAGCTGGCGGCGGCGGCGGCCGAGACCGAACGGGGTGAGAAGGTCCGGTCTGGCTATCGCATCGCGCTGATGGGGCCCCCCAATGCGGGCAAGAGCACCCTGTTGAACGCCCTGGCGCGCCGCGACGCGGCCATTGTCACGGCGACGGCGGGGACCACCCGGGACATCATCGAGGTCCCCCTGGTCCTTGGGGGCTACAAGGTCATCCTCGCAGACACCGCGGGCCTGCGGGACACCGCCGACGAGATTGAAGCTGAAGGGGTGCGGCGGGCCCGGGCATGGGGGTCGGAGGCCGACCTTCGGATCTGGCTGCGCGACGGGGCTGAGCCGGCTTCGTCTTCGGACGAGCCCGCTGGGGCGGGGGATATCGTCCTGCGCACCAAGCGGGACCTGTTGGCCCCGGGTTGCGGCGGCGTGGACGGGGAGGGGCGAGGCTTCAGCGCCAGGCTCGCCGAGGATCTGACTTGGCTGGAGGGTGTGCTGGCGACCCGGGTCACCGAGGCCCTGGGGGGCGCTGAGCCGCCGGCGGCGACCCGGCTGCGGCACCGGGAGCTGCTGGCTGAGGCCCTGGCTCGGCTGGAGCGGGCGGCGGGTCTCGAGGTCGAGCCTGAGCTTGCGGCGGAGGATGTGCGGTTGGCCGCGAGGGCCCTGGACCGCATCACCGGGCGGATTGGGGCCGAGGACGTGCTCGACCGGGTGTTTTCGAGCTTCTGTATCGGAAAGTGATGTTTCACGTGAAACGGTCATGCTGAAGCTTGACCGTGTTTCACGTGAAACAGCCTGCTGTCGAACCGGCCGACCCCGGGTCAAACCAACGATGCGACGGCGCGGCCCGTCGACCTCAGCCCCATCATCCCCTATATAGAAGGCGATCGCCCCCGCCCGCGCGGGGGTGTCTTTGCTTCAAGGCGACGGCGTGAGCTCCAACCCCACATCCAACACCGCCTGGGACGTGATCGTCATCGGTGGCGGCCATGCCGGCTGCGAAGCCGCGACGGCGGCCGCCCGCACCGGCGCGCGCACCCTTCTGTTGACCCACAAGCTGGAGACGGTCGGGGAGATGTCCTGCAACCCCGCCATTGGCGGCCTGGGCAAGGGCCATCTGGTCCGCGAGATTGACGCCCTGGACGGGGTCATGGGCCGCCTGGCGGACCGGGCCGGAATTCAATTCCGGCTGCTGAACCGGTCCAAGGGGGCGGCCGTGCGCGGCCCCCGCGCGCAGATCGACCGAAAACTCTATCGGGAGGCCATGCAGGCTGAGCTCGCCGCAACCCCGAACCTCACCCTGCACGCTGAGGCGGTCGAGGATCTGGTGGTCGAGCACGGCCGCGTGACAGGGGTGGTCGGCGCCACCGGCGCCATCTATGCCGCTGGCCGGGTTGTCCTGACCACCGGCACCTTCCTCAAGGGGCTCATCCATCTGGGCGACCGCCGCATTCCGGCGGGCCGGGCCGGCGAGGCCCCGGCCATTGGCCTGGCCGACCGTCTCTATGCCAGCGGTCTGGCCATGGGCCGTCTGAAGACCGGCACCCCGGCGCGGCTGGATGGCCGGACCATCGCCTGGGACCAGCTGGAGATGCAGCAGGCCGACGCGGAGCCCGTCCCGTTTTCCTTCCTCACGGCCGCGATCACGACCCCGCAGATCGCCTGCGGGATCACCTATACGACAGAGGCCACACACAAGATCATCGCCGAGCGCCTGTCGGAATCGGCGGTCTATGGGGGGCGCATCAGTGGCCGGGGTCCGCGCTACTGCCCCTCCATCGAGGACAAGGTGGTCCGTTTCGCCGACAAGACCAGTCATCAGATCTTCCTGGAGCCCGAGGGCCTGGATGACGACACGGTCTATCCCAACGGCATCTCGACCTCGGTCTCCGAAGAGACCCAGGACCTGTTCCTGCGCACCATCCCTGGGCTGGAGCAGGTTCAGGTGCGCCGGTATGGCTACGCCATCGAGTATGACTATGTGGACCCCCGGGAGCTTTACCCAACCTTGGAGGTCAAGCGCCTGCCGGGCCTCTATCTGGCCGGTCAGATCAACGGCACCACAGGCTATGAGGAGGCCGGCGCGCAAGGCCTGGTGGCTGGGCTCAACGCCGCCCGCGCAGCCAGCGGCGCCGAGGGTCATGTCTTCGCCCGGGATGAGGCCTATATCGGCGTGCTCATCGATGACCTGGTCACCCGGGGTGTGACCGAGCCCTACCGCATGTTCACCAGCCGGGCCGAGTTCCGACTGCTGCTGCGCGCCGACAACGCCGACCAGCGACTGACCGCTACGGGCCTCGCCCTGGGGGTTGTCGGTTCCGATCGGGCTCAGATTTTCGCCACCAAGGCCACAGCCCTGGAGCGCGCCCGCGCTCAGGCCGCAAGCCTGACCCTGACGCCGGCCCAGGCCGCCCGGGCCGGCCTGCCGGTCAAGGCCGATGGCGTCGTCCGCAACGTGGTCGAGTTGCTGGCCTATCCGACCATCGGGTTTGATGACCTCTGCGTCGTCTGGCCGGATCTGGCCGCCTGGACCCCGGAGGTTCGCGAACAGGTGGAGATCGACGCCAGCTATGCCGGCTATCTCGATCGGCAGGCCGCCGACGTCGCCGCCTTCCGCCGGGACGAGGATCTGCGCCTGCCCGCCGAGCTGGACTATGGCGCGGTCGGAGGCCTGTCGAACGAGGTGCGCGAAAAGCTCGCGGCCATCCGCCCCCTGACGCTGGGCCAGGCGGCCCGGATCGAAGGGGTGACGCCGGGCGCCCTGTCCGCCCTGCTGGCCTATGTCCGTCGCAAGGTGGCGGCATGACTGACACACCGCCGGTCCCCGAAAGTGACGAAAACGGCCCCGAAAAAATCGCCTCTGTGACGCACAGCGCCGTACCTCATATCGACGCGGCGGAATTTGCGCGCCTGAGCGGGGCCACTGAGCCGCAAATGCGCGCCCTCAACACCTATCTCGAGCTCCTAACTGACTGGAATCAAAGGATGAATCTGGTCGGCCCGGCGACTTTGCCCGACTTCTGGGGAAGGCATGCCTGGGACTCCGCCCAGCTCATTTCTTTGGCGCCCGAGGCCCTGACCTGGGCCGATCTGGGCGCCGGCGCCGGACTGCCCGGAATCGTGCTGGCGATCCTGGGCCAGGACCGCGAAGGGTTCGAGGTTCATCTGGTGGAGAGCATGGCCAAGCGTTGCCGCTTCCTGGAGGAGGTGGTCGGCGAGCTGGACCTGCCGGCGACCGTTCACCACGAGCGTGCGGAAAACCTGTCTTGGGATGTGGATATCGTCACCGCCCGGGCTTGCGCGCCGATGACCCGACTGCTGGGCTATGCGCAACCTTGGCTGTCAGGCGCCAACCAGGGCCTTTTCCTGAAGGGCCAGGATGTCGCCGCTGAGATTGAGGCCGCCCGGGAGGCCTGGCGGTTCGAGGCCGAGCTTCTGCCCAGCACCAGCGATCCCCGTGGTCGCATCGTTCGCCTGAGGAACAAGATCCATGCCCGCCGAAGCTGAGGTCCAGGAGGTCCGGCCCGCCGCCGCGCCGGCCAGCCGCGCCCGCGTGCTGGTGATCGCCAACCAGAAGGGCGGAGTGGGCAAGACCACCACGGCCATCAACCTGGGCACAGCTTTGGCCGCCGTGGGCGAGAAGGTGCTGCTGATCGACTCCGACCCGCAGGGCAATGCGTCGACGGGCCTGGGCGTCGCCCGGGCCAGGCGCAAGACCACCCTCTATGACGTGCTGATGGGGGAGAAGCCGGCGGTTGAGGCGGTGGTGGCCACCGACCTGCCGGGGCTGTTCCTGATCCCCGCCGATCCCGACCTCTCCGGGGTGGAGCTGGAGCTGGGCAATCAGAGCCGGCGTTCCTTCAAGCTGCGGGACGCCCTCGACCAGATCCGCCGGGAAGGTGACTTCACCTATGTCCTGATCGACTGCCCGCCGTCGCTCAACCTGTTGACCGTCAACGCCATGACCGCGGCCGACGCCGTCCTGGTGCCCCTGCAGTGTGAGTTCTTCGCCCTGGAAGGCCTGACCCAGCTGATGCGCACCGTCGAGCTGGTGCGGGGCAGCCTCAACCCGGCGCTGGAGATCCAGGGGGTGGTCCTGACCATGTACGACAAGCGCAATAGCCTGTCCGAGCAGGTGGCCAGCGATGTCCGCGGCCACTTCGGCAAGACGGTCTATGAGACGGTCATTCCGCGCAATGTGCGCGTCTCCGAGGCGCCGTCCTTCGGCAAACCGGTGCTCGTCTATGATCTGAAGTGCGCCGGCAGCCAGGCCTATCTGAAGCTCGCCCGCGAGGTCGTGGTTCGCGAGCGCCAGCGCCGCAAGGCCTTGGCCAGCAAGCAGGAAGTCTGAACATGGCGGAGAACCGCAGGGGTCTGGGCCGGGGTCTGTCGGCCCTGCTAGGCGAGGCCGAGGACGAAAACGCCGCCGATGCGGCCGCCGCCGCCGCTGAGGCCGCCGCGGCCGCCGAAGCCGGCGGTCCGGTCCGGCCCCTGTCGCCGATGCGCGACGTGCCGATCGACCTGATCGATCCCAATGTCGCCCAGCCACGGGCGGTGTTCCACGACGAGGATATGGAGGAGCTGACCAACTCCATCCGCGAACGTGGGGTGTTGCAGCCGATTCTGGTGCGGCCCCTGCCCAATGGGCGCTTCGAGATCGTCGCCGGCGAGCGGCGCTGGCGGGCGAGCCAGAAGGTCGGCCTGCATACGGTGCCCGCCGTGGTCCGGGAGCTGGACGATCTGCAGGTGATGGAAATCGCCATTGTCGAAAACGTCCAGCGGGCCGATCTCAGCGCCATCGAAGAGGCTCGCGGCTATGAGGTGCTGATCGTCCGGTTCGGTCGAACCCAGGAGCTGGTCGCCCAGGTGGTGGGCAAGAGCCGCAGCCATGTGGCCAACATGCTTCGCCTGCTGACCCTGCCGAGCACGGTTCAGAACCTGGTGGTGGAGAACAAGCTCTCGGCCGGGCACGCCCGGGCCCTGATCACCTCGGACAATGCCGAGGCCCTGGCCGAACAGGTCATGGCCAAGGGCCTGTCGGTGCGCGAGACCGAGGCCCTGGTCCGCAAGGGCGCGGCCCCTGCCCAGCGGGGTGGGGCGGGGCGCAGCGGCGGCGGGTCGGGGGCGGAGAAGGACACCGACACCCTGGCCCTGGAAAACGACCTGGCCGAGGTGCTTGGCCTGTCGGTCCAGATCGCCGACCGGGGCGGTGCCGGCGAGCTGAAGATCAGCTACAAGACCCTCGAACAGCTGGACGATCTCTGCCGGCGACTCTCCCGGACGGGGTGAGCCTGCGGCTCACCGCCCATGGACCCCCGGATCACGTCCGAGGGTGACGAGTTATCGGGGCGATCAGGCCGGCCCTGGGCCGCACCAGCTGGCCTGGGCGCCGCCGCGGAGCAGGGCGCACAGCACACGCTGGCCGAGCGCGACCCCCACAGCCGCCTCAGGGAAGCGTTCACGCAGGACTCCCACGACGCTTTCCAAGAACACGCGCTCCACCGTGCAGGCCTCGCCGCCCCCTTGCAGAAGATTACAGGTGACGTGCCGTTGTTCGGGCTGAGCCCCTGTCGCAACCGACTGCTGGCCCGCCAGCATGATCCATTGCTGGGCCGCATCCACCAGCGTGCCTTCGTCGAAGGGCGAGAGGTTGACCACGACGACCCCGCCCGTGGGGAGGAACTGGGCGATGAAGGGTCCCGCGCCTTCCAGACTTCGCGGGTCGGCGCCCGCTTGCCGAAGCGCGAGGCGCAACTCATCCGCGCGCGTATAGTCATATTTTTCAATGAGATAGCCACAGTCGATCGACTGGGCCTCCGACATGACGCCTACGGTTAGAGGCCAACGCGTGGCCACGGCGCTCCTGACGAAACCGCCAGGGCTGCCAGATTGCGGCACCGCCTTGAAGCTGTTGCAGAAGACGCTGTTTCGGGGCGCGCTATCCCTCTCGAGGAGGACGACCGCGGTCGGCAGGGGGCCGAGATAGGACGAAGGCCCCGCATATTCTCGGGTGACGGCGAGCCAGGGCAGCGTCCCCATGGCCGCGGACGGTGCGGTGGCGGCAGGCGGTGGTGGGGGCGTAGGTGCGTATGGCGCCGGCGCCGGCGCGGTCGCGCAACCCCAGAGAAGGCTCGCCAAGGCGAGGCTCAGAACCGACAGACGACGCATGACCACCCCCAGAGAACGCCGTTCGGCAAGCTGCACCTGGAAGCTGTTGACGTCAACGCCAGATTGTAGCGGCGGGTCCTGGCCTACAGTCCCATGCGCCGGGCGCGGGCGGCGATGGTGAGCGCCAGGCGCTCGGCGATCAGGCGGTCCGGACTGCCGGTGGTCTTGCAGGCGCGGTCGGCGGCCAGGACCTCGGGTTGGATCACGTCCAGGGTCTCCAGGCTCCAGGCTCGGGCCTGACGCAGGAACTCCCGCTCGTTCTTCCAGAACACGCCAGAGGCCTTGGCGGCCTCGGGCAGCCCCGCCCCGCTCTTGACCAGGGTCAGGGTGCGACGCAGGCGACCCAGATGCTGACTGATGGCGCGGACGGCGGCGGGGCCGGACTCCCCTTCGGCGGCGGCCCGGCGCAGGCCGCTCTGGGCCTCGGCGATCTTGCCCCCAAAGGCGTCGGAGGCGGCGTCCGCCAGGGAGGCCTCAGGCTCCACCCCCAGAAAGTCGTCGAGGTCCTTGGGCCCGGCGGTGATCCCGCTGCGGGGGCCGAGATAGAGGATCAGCCGCTCGATTTCCTGACGGGCGACGCCGCGATCCTTGGGCAGGCGGCCGACAAACAGGGCCAGGGCGTCGGCGTTCACCCCGACCCCTTCGGCGTTCATGGCTTCCCGCACCAGCCGGGCCATGTCGCCAGGCTCGTCCTCGTAGCAGGGGATGACGGCGATGGCGGCCGCCTTCTCGGCGAACTTTCGCAGGGCCGAGTCCCGTCCCAGATTGCCGGCCTCGATGAGGAAGAAGGCCTCGGGATTGAAGGCCCCGTCGGCATGGCCCTTGGCGGCCTCGGCGGCCATCTTGTCCAGGCTGGCCTTGTCGCTGGAGAGCTTTAGCCGCACCAGGCGCCGACCGCCCATCAGCGACTGAGAGGCCAGCTCATTGTCCAGCCGCCCGGCGTCCCCGTCGATGTCGCCATCGGTCAGCAGCGCCACGTCAAAGGGATCATCGGGATTGGCCGCGATCTTGGCGGCCAGCTGGTTGGCCCGTTCCCGGACCACCCCGATGTCGCGGCCATAGATCACCGCCCCGCGCACGGCGGGGTCGGGCCGCGCCAGAAAGCGCTCAATATCCGGCCGGCGGCTGAGGATCATGCCGGCCGGTCCCTCACGGGGCGTCCTGCTCGGCGAACCAGGCGGCGAGCTCAAGCTGGATGCGCCGGGCGGCCTCAATGGCGGCGCGCTCCTGGGCGTCCTGCTGGGCGGCCACCGAGGCATAGGGCTGGTCGGCGGAGTCGTAGGTCAGCTCCACCCGAACCCGGCCGGTCTTGGCCGGTTCTCCAGTGGCGCTGGCCCGCAGGGTGTAGGCGGCGGTCAGGACGTATTCGTAGCGGGTGGCCACATTGTCCACGCGAAGACCGCGGGGAAAGCGTTGCTCTGAGAGGTCCAGGTCCAGCCGCCAGGTCGGGGCGCCGCCCCCGGTGTTCAGGGTGTCGTCCAGGGCTTCCCCCAGCAGATAGCCCGCCCGTCCCCGGGGGGCGGCCACCTGGATGTCGGACAGGCCAGGGGTGACGCCGGGCTGGGCGTAGAGGGGTCGGAAGCCGCAGGCGCTGAGTGTCAGGGCGGCGCAGGCCAGAACCAGGGCGACGGCGAGGCGCGGGGGCATGGTCATCACCTAGTTGGCCACGATGTTGACGATACGGTCCTTCACCACGATCACCTTGCGGATGGTCAGGCCTTCCAGGCGCCGGGCGATCTCGGGGTCTTCAAGCACCATCTTCTCCACATCGGCGGGCTCGGCGCCGGCCGGGGCGCTGATCTCGCCGCGACGCTTTCCATTCACCTGGACGGGCAGGATCTTGACCGCGTCCTCAGCCAGGGCGGGATCATAGTCTGGCCAGGGCGCGACAGCCACCAGCCCCTGGCCGCCGATCGCAGACCAGCACTCCTCGGCCAGGTGGGGGGTGAAGGGCGCCACCAGCCGGGCGAACACCGACAGGGCCTCGCGGCGGGCCGCCAGCACGGCCGGGCTGGCGCCCTGGGCTGGGTTGGCCTTGAGAACATTGAGGAATTCATAGAGGCGAGCAATGCCGGAATTGAACCGGAAATCCTCCACCGCCTCGGTCATGGCCTTGATCAGCCGGTGGCTGGCCCGGGTCAGGGCCTGGGCCGCCTCATCGGGTTCGGCGGACGGGCCCCCGGCTGGCTGGCTCTCGAACTCCGCCCAGACCCGGTTGACGAAGCGCCAGGCGCCCTCGACCCCGGCATTGGACCACTGGGTGTCGCGCTCGGGCGGGCTGTCGGACAGGACGAACAGGCGCGCGGCGTCCACCCCATAGACTTCGAAGATCTCCTCGGGCGCCACGGTGTTCTTCTTGGACTTCGACATCTTCTCGACGTCGCCGATCATCACCTGTTCGCCGGTCGAGGTCAGGACCGCGCGGCGGGTCTTGCCGGTGGCCTCGATCTCCACATCGCCTGGCTCCAGCCACTCGCCGGACTGACGGCGATAGGTCTCGTGGGTGACCATGCCCTGGGTGAACAGGCCCGCGAAGGGCTCGCGCACCGACAGCATGCCCTCATCGGCCAGGGCCTTGGTGACGAAGCGGGCATAGAGCAGGTGCAGGACCGCGTGCTCCACCCCGCCCACATACTGGTCCACCGGCAGCCAGTAGTCGGCCGCGGCCTTGTCGATCGGGGCCTCGGACGCCGGATTGGTGAAGCGGGCGAAATACCAGGAGGAGTCGACGAAGGTGTCGAGGGTGTCGGTCTCGCGCTGAGCCTCGCCGCCGCAGGTCGGGCAGGCCACATGCTTCCAGGTCGGATGGCGGTCGAGCGCGTTGCCGGGCTTGCCGAATTCCAGATCGTCCGGGAGGGCGATGGGCAGCTGGTCCTTGGGCACGGGGACCACGCCGCACTTGGCGCAGTGGATCACAGGCACCGGGCAGCCCCAGCCCCGCTGGCGGGCCACGCCCCAGTCGCGCAGGCGATAGACGGTGGCGCCGTCCCCAAGTCCCAGCTCCTCGATCCGGGCGATGGCGGCGGCCTTGGCGGCCTCGATATCCAGACCGTCCAGGAAGCTCGAATTGAAGATCACGCCGGGGCCTGTATAGGCCTCGGACTCAACGCGGACGGCGTCCGGCGCTTCGCCCGGCGGCAGGACCACGGGCTTAACCGGCAGGTCGTACTTGCGGGCGAAGTCCAGATCGCGCTGGTCGTGGGCCGGGCAGGCGAAGATGGCGCCCGTGCCGTAGTCCATCAGGATGAAGTTGGCGATCCAGACCGGCAGCTTCCAGTTGGGATCAAAGGGATGGGTGACGGTGAGGCCGGTCTCCAGACCGATCTTCTCGGCGGTCTCGATCTCCGCGGCGCTGGCCCCGCCCTTGCGGCACTCGGCGATGAAGGCCGCGACCTTGGGATCGGCGGCGGCGAGCTGCTCGGCCAGGGGGTGGTCGGGCGCAATGCCGACGAAGCTCGCCCCATAGAGGGTGTCGGGCCGCGTGGTGTAGACGTTCAGGCCGTCTTCGAGGCCCGCCGGGGCCTTGCCGGCCCACGGAAAGGCGAACTTCAGGCCCTTGGAGCGGCCGATCCAGTTCTCCTGCATCAGCCGGACCTTGTCGGGCCAGCGCTCCAGGGTCTTCAGGTCGTCGATCAGCTCATCGGCATAGTCGGTGATGCGCATGAACCACTGGTTCAGCTTGCGCTTCTCCACCACCGCGCCGGAGCGCCAGCCCCGGCCATCCACCACCTGCTCGTTGGCCAGCACCGTCTGGTCGACGGGATCCCAGTTGACCACGCCTTCGCGGCGATAGACCAGGCCGCGGGCCAGCAGATCCAGAAACCAGGCCTGCTGCTGGCCGTAGTATTCAACATCGCAGGTGGCGAACTCCCGGCCCCAGTCGATGGACAGGCCGAGCTGCTTCAGCTCGTCGCGCATCCGGGCGATGTTCTCATAGGTCCAGCCGCGGGGATCGACGCCGCGCTCGATGGCGGCGTTCTCGGCCGGCAGACCAAAGGCGTCCCACCCCATGGGGTGCAGCACATTGAAGCCCCGGGCGCGCTTGAAGCGGGCGACCACATCGCCGAGGGCGTAGTTGCGCACATGGCCCATGTGCAGACGCCCCGACGGATAGGGGAACATCTCCAGCACATAGTATTTCGGCTGATCGAGCTTGATCTCGGCTTTGAAGATTTCAGCCTGGGTCCAGGCCTGACGCCACTTGGGCTCGACGTCCTTGGGATTGTAGCGCGCCATTTCAGGCAGCCTTCACGATCGTGTTCGGTTCAGGGAACGAAGACCGGCGGCCTTTGGGGCGCGCCGGCCACGGCAGGGACGGCGCGTTCGATCTGACAGGCTGAACGCGCCCCGGGGCGTCAGCCCCGGATGTTCGAAAGTCGAAGCTGGCGGGCCCGGGTCAGGATGGCGTTTTCCAGGTCGAGCTCGGTCTGGGCCGAGGGCTCGGTGTCCGTCCACTGGCCGTCGGCGCCACGCATCTGCTTGAACAGGGCGACGTTCAGGCCATCGGCCCGCAGGCGGGCGTCCAGAATATAGACCGTCGCCTTGAAGCGCTCATTGGGGGCTTCGGGGGTCGAGTACCAGTCGGTGATGACGATGCCGCCATAGGGGTCGGCGGAAACCAGCGGCATGAAGGCCAGGGTGTCGAGGCTGGCGCGCCACAGATACCCGTTCACGGAGATGGCGGTGGTCTGAGCGGCTTGCGGTTCCCCGCGCCCGAACAGGCCCCGGCGCTCTCCCTCGCCCCCGGAGGCGCAGGCCGAAACCGAAACCAGGCAAAGGGCCAGGACGCCGACCGAAATCTTGGAGAGCCGAGCTCCGCGCACAAACGGCATGTTATCCGTCTCCAGTAGTGTTTTCCGCGTCGTGGTCGCGCCGCGGCGCCGCCCCGCGCCGGCGCCCTCTATAACAATCCGATTGCAGGCGCCAAACAGGAATCGCGTGGCCTTGGCGCCACATGAACGGGCCATATTGTCCACAGAGGCCCGAGTCCCGCCAAGCCCGGTTGACCCGCCCGCCAACGCCCTTCTAATCGAGGGGACGGCTGCGGACGGACTATCCGGACGCGGCCTGCGGGGCGCAGGGGGCCCTTAGACGGTGAAAATGTCCATTCGGACCGTTGTTCTGAGCGCGACCGTGGCGACCCTTCTTGGGTCGACGGCGGCGCACGCCCAGACTGATCGGGCCAAGGGCGTGGATTTCACCGTCCGCAGCGAGGCTCTGCCGCAGGGGGGCAAGACCCTGAAGTGGGGCCTGCAGAACGGACGTTGGGGTGTGTCGCTCGATCTCGACCAGCCCAGCGGCCGGGACGTGCAGCTCAATGACGTGCAGGCGGGCGCCTTCTATAGCGTCACGCCGAGCCTGCGGGTCGGCGGCGCCGTCGCCCTGGGCGAGAAGGAAGAGCCGGCCTTCAAGAAGACTCAACCCACAGACGCCACCCCGCGGGTGCGCCTCGAGACAGCCCTGAAGTTCTAGGGCCTTTGGGCCGAAAGCCCCTCCACCGCCGCCAGACCGACCACGCCCGAGGCCAGCAGCCGCCGGGCGTTTTTCGTATGGATCCCGCCCAGGGCATAGACCGGGCCTCCCGCCGCCCGCGCCAGGGCGGCCAGGCGCAGCGGCCCCAGGGGCGCGCCGGCGCTGGGGCTGCGACTGTGGAAGACCGCCGAGACCACTACCGCGTCAGCTCCCAGGGCCAAGCCCCGCCGGGCGGCGGGCAGGCCGTGGGCCGCCGAGGTCAGCAGCCAGCCGGGGTGGGCCTGGCGCAGGGCGCGGGCGCGGGCGGCGAAGCGCTCGGGAAGATGGACGCCGTCAGCGCCACAGGCCGCGGCCAGGGCCGGGTCGGCGCCGATCAGCAGGGCGACGCCGCCTTTCCGGGTCGTCTGGCGGAGGGCCAGGGCGGTCTTCAGGGCGTCCGCCGCCCCGAAGGTCCGATAAACGACGGCGGCGCCGGCCGGCAGCGCGCGCGCGGCGCCGACCGGATCGGGCGTTCTCTCGGGGTCGGTGAACAGCAGCAAGGGCGGCAGGGGCTTTTGCAGGCCCGCCCGGCGGCTTAAGGACCATGCGGTCCGCTGCAGGTTCCAGAAGTCGAAATCAGCCCCCATGTCCGACGCCCCCTTCGATTCCGCCGCCGCCCGCGCCCAGGTGATGGACAAGATCGCCATCGCCGCAAAGGCCAGCGGCCGCGACGCCGGCGATGTGACCCTGGTGGCGGTGTCCAAGCAACAGCCCTGGGACCCTGTGGCCCAGGTGCTGGCGGCTGGCCAGACGGTGTTTGGGGAAAATCGCGTGCAGGAAGCGCAGGCCCGGTGGGCTGAGCGCCGCAACGGCGTTGAGCTTCGCCTGATCGGGCCCTTGCAGACCAACAAGGCCAAGGAGGCCGTGGCCCTCTTCGATGTGATCGAGACCCTGGACCGCGAGCGGCTGGCCAAGGCCCTGGCTAATGAATTCCAGGCCCAGGGCCGAACCCTGCGCCTCTATGTCCAGGTCAATACCGGCGAAGAGCCCCAGAAGGCCGGGGTTCTTCCCGCCGAGGCCGACGCCTTCATCGCCCGCTGTCGGCAGGCGCATGGGCTCGAACTGGAGGGGCTGATGTGCATCCCCCCCGCCGAGGAGCCACCTGGCCCCCACTTCGCCCTGCTGGCCAAGATCGCCGCCCGCAACGGCCTGGCCAGGCTCTCCATGGGCATGAGCGGCGACTATGAGACCGCCGTGCGGTTCGGCGCCACCAGCGTGCGGGTGGGCTCAGCCCTGTTCGGGGCGCGACCGTCCGCCTGAAGTTCAGTCAGGCCCGATCTCCAGGGCGTCGCCAGGGCGGGCCATGGCCAGCGCCGCCTCCAGGTCTGGGCGCGACAGGGCGATGCAGCCCTCGGTGGGGGCATAGTCGGGCTTGGCCAGATGCAGGAAGATGGCCGAACCCAGGGGCGCGACGGGGGGATCGTCATTGTGGCCCAGCACCACCACCAGGTCGTAGAGCCCATCCTCCCGCCACAGAACCTCGTGACGGGCGGAAAACGGCAGCTGAATCAGGCGATTGTAATCGGGATGGTCGGGGTCATCGCACCAGCCGTCGGCCTGGGTGATGGGTCGCATGTCCAGGGCGGTGGCGGGCGCCTCGCTCCGGTCCGGGCGATAGAGCAGGGCGCGCAGGGGCCAGACGCCGATCGGCGAAATCCCGTCACCCTCGCGCTTGGCCGCCGCCGGTCCCAGACCGCCCCGACCGAGGGCGCAGGAAAATACCTGGTCGCCTGCATAGAATTTGCCCTTGGAATCAGCGCGGAAGATCAAGGTTCTGCTCCCAAAACCCTTTGCCCGGGGGCGCCGATGCGGTGCATGTTCCCCCTATGGCGCAAAGAAAGACCCTTCTGATCATCGACGACGACGACGACCTGCGCGGCGCCGTCGCCGAACAACTTCAACTGCACGAGGAGTTCCTCGCTGTCGAGGCGGCCACGGGCGCCGAGGGCGTCCGCCTGGCCCAGGAGGTGCGGCCCGACCTGGTGCTGCTGGACGTCGACCTGCCCGACATGAATGGCCGCGAGGTCTGCAAGGCCCTGCGCGAGCAGGGGGTGAGCGCGCCGGTGATCATGCTGACGGCGGCGGCCTCGGACGAGGACACGGTCCAGGGTCTGGAGGCAGGGGCCAATGACTATGTGACCAAGCCCTATCGGTTCGCGGTCCTGCTGGCCCGCATCCGCGCCCAGCTGCGCAGCCACGAGCAGTC
Organism: Phenylobacterium sp.; assembly: GCF_030679875.1. Classification (GTDB taxonomy): domain Bacteria; phylum Pseudomonadota; class Alphaproteobacteria; order Caulobacterales; family Caulobacteraceae; genus Phenylobacterium. The sequence continues at coordinate 17,369 of NZ_JAUXSP010000002.1, forward strand.
TGAAGGGGCGGTCTTCCAGCTGGGCGGCTATGAGTTCCGGCCCTCGGCCAAGACCCTGATCGGCCAGGATCAGAAGAAGATCCGACTGACGGAAAAAGAGACCAATATCCTGAAATATCTCTACCGGGCCGGGGACAAGCCGGTGTCGCGGGAAGAACTTCTGGCCGAGGTCTGGGGCTATAACGCCGGGGTCACCACCCACACCCTGGAAACCCACGTCTATCGCCTGCGCCAGAAGATCGAGCCCGACCCCGGCAACGCCCGTCTGCTGCTCACCGAGGCCGGCGGCTACCGCCTGGCGCCATAGGGCGAGGGGCGGGCAAGCCTAAAGCCCCAGGTCGGCGGTGACCGGGGCGTGATCGCTGGGGCGTTCCCATTCGCGGACGTCATCGTGGACCCGGGAAACGGCGACACCGGTGCGGAAGGCCGCCTCGCGCAGGCCAGGCGTGACCCAGATGTGGTCCAGGCGCAGGCCACGGTTGGACTTGCGGAAGTCCGCCGAACGATAGCTCCACCAGGAGAACAGCTTCTCAGGCTCCGGCGTGGCGGCCCGGGGCAGGTCGATGAAGCCGAGGGATTTCTGCAGGGCCTCCATGGCGGCCACCTCGACGGGGGTGTGGCTGACAATGCGAGACATCTGCCGATGGCTCCAGACGTCGTACTCACCAGGCGCCACGTTCAGATCACCGACGATGGCCAGGGGCGCCTTGGGATCACGACGGCCCATCTCCGCGGTCAGGCTCTCGAAGAAGTCGAGCTTGTGGTCGAACTTCGGATTGAGCGCCCGGTCGGGCGTATCCCCGCCGGCCGGGACATAGAAGTTCTGAATCTCCACCCCGGCCACCTTGGCGGACACACAGCGGGCGTGGCCCTCGCGGCACACATTCAGGATCGGTGCGTCCTCAATGGGCAGGCGCGAGGCGATGGCCACCCCATGCCAGCCCTTCTGCCCGGCGATCTTCACATGCGGCAGGCCCATGGCGGCGAAGGCTTCCCGGGGAAACTCGCCCTCCTGGCACTTGATCTCCTGCAGGCAGAGCACGTCGGGCGCCTGCTCATCGACGAAGCGGGCGACCTGTTCGGCGCGCAGGCGGACGGAGTTGATGTTCCAGGAGGCGATACGGAGGCGCATGGCAGGGGTTTAGGCCACGCCGGCCCATAAGAAAACGCCCGGGGACTGGAGAACCCCGGGCGCTAAGTCGTTCGTCTCTCAAGCCGCCGCCGGGAGGGGATAGGTTCCGGTACGGCGCTGCCGCTGGGCCTCGGCCCTGCATCAGCTATGCGTGTCATATTTGCCACGAGGCAAATAAAAGTCAAGCGCGAATCCCGATGATTCTTGCCTGTTGTGAGATTGTCACATTCGCGCGCGGCCGGGGCGCAGATTCCGGGGGTCCTTCAGGACAAACAGGCTGTCGTCGAGGCTCGCCACCTTGTCCAGACGGGTCAGGCGGACACGGGTGCCCTGCCCTTGCGGATCGGTGATGGTCCAGCCCACCAGCTTCATCGGACCGTCAGAGAAGGTGAGCGTGATCTGGCCTTCCGCCTCCTTCTTGCCGTCGCGGGCGGTGATCGAGAAGCCGTCGGCCAGACGGGTGACCCGAGTCACCTGCACCCCCCGGTCCAGGCGGATCTGTCGGGCCAGGAACAGGGACAGGGGCGTGGCGCCCAGGGGATAGGACTCGAAGGTCTTCAGCTTCGAATTGGCGACGGAGACCAGGCTGCCGTCGGAGACCACGAGCAGGCCGGACGGCGCGGCGTAGGCGAAACGGGCCTTGCCGGGTCGCTTCAGGAAAATCTCTCCCTGGGTCGTGACGCCCCGGGGATCGGTCTGGACGAAGGTCCCCTTGGCGTGGGTCAGGCCCTCGAGATAGGCCACGGCCTTGTTCACCAGGGCCTGGTCGGCGGCCGGCAGGGCGGCGAGGGCGGGTCCGGCGGCCAGCAGCCCGGCGAACGGCGCAGCGGCCAGGCCAAACGCCAGGGTCCGGCGGGTCAGTGCGGGGGTGCGGATCATCAAATCGGCTCCTTGAGTTCGGCGAACAGTCTATGGGCTGTCCACGGCGTCAATAGGGCGGGCGGCCTGTCCGGCGCCCAGGGAGGGCCTAACGGCCACGCTTGAGCTTCGTTCCGGCGCAGCCACAGCGCGCTTGTCGGCCCCACCTCTAGCCGCCGGCGGATGAATGGGTCATGTCCGGAGGGTTCAGCCCAGAGCCGGGAGGCCCGCCATGACGACCCTTTGCCGTGACCGCGCCTGGATCGACCGGGCCGTCCAGACCATTGAGGCCGACTTCAATCGCTCAGCCGACACCCACCTGCTCCGCGCGCCCCTGGCCGGGTCGGTGGATCTCTACTTCAAGGACGAGTCGACCCATCCAACCGGGAGCTTGAAGCATCGCCTGGCCCGGTCGCTGTTCCTCTACGCCCTGTGCAACGGCTGGATTGGGCCCAAGACCCCGATCATCGAGGCTTCCAGCGGTTCTACAGCGGTGTCGGAGGCCTATTTCGCCCGGTTGCTGGGTCTGCGGTTCATCGCGGTGATGCCCAGATCGACCTCCGCCGAGAAGGTGGCGCAGATCGAATTCCATGGGGGCGAGACCCATTTCGTCGACGCCGCCCACGAGGTCTATGCCCAGAGCACCCGTCTCGCCGCCGAGCTTTCCGGTCACTACATGGACCAGTTCACCTATGCGGAGCGGGCCACCGACTGGCGGGGCAATAACAATATCGCCCAGTCGATCTTCAGCCAGCTGGCCCAGGAGCCGCACCCGGTCCCCGCCTGGATCGCGGCCGGGGCGGGCACCGGCGGCACCACCGCGACCCTGGGCCGGTTCATCCGCTACAACCGTGCGCCCACCTGCCTGTGCCTGGCCGATCCGGAGGCCTCGGTCTTCCATCGCCATGTGGCGGATCGAGCGATCACCACCTGCGGCGACCCGGGCTCGATCATCGAGGGCATCGGCCGGGCCCGATGCGAGCCGTCCTTCAATCCCGAACTGATCGATCAGGCCATCGCGGTCCCCGACGCCGCCAGCATCGCCGGCGCCCGGGTTGCCTCGCGCCGGCTGGGCCGGTCCTGCGGCGGCTCCACGGGCACCAACCTGTTCGCCTGCGCCCAGGTGATCGAGGCCATGGCCGTCCGCGGGCAGGCGGGCTCGGTGGTCACCCTGCTGTGCGACTCCGGCGAGCGCTATGCCAGCACGCTTTCCAACCCTGACTGGCTGGCGGCCGCGGGCATTGAGACCGAACCCTACGAGGCGGCGCTGGAAGCCTTCTTCGACACCGGCCGGTTCAGGCTCTAGAGGCCAACCGAGCGCGCTCTAATCCACAGGCCAGGGCTGGCGGGCGCCGTCCAGCTTGTGGACCACGCCCCGGCGCATGACGAACTGAACCCGCTCGAGCTCGGTGACATCGCCGAGGGGACTGCTGGCCACGGCGATGATGTCTGCGGCCTTGCCCGGCTCCAGGGTCCCCAGGCTGGCTGACAGGCCCAGCAGGTCGGCGGCGTCCACCGTGGCGGAGCGGATGGCGCGGGCGGGCGTCATGCCGGCCTCGACCATCATCTTGAACTCTGTCGCGTTGTCCCCGTGGGCCGAGACGCCGGTGTCGGTGCCAAAGGCGATCTTCACCCCGGCCGCAGCATACTGCTCGATGTGCTTGGCATAGGCGATGCGGGCGGCCTCCTCGGCCTTGGCCAGGACGGCGGGGGGCCGCTGGCCGGCGCGCGCCTGGGCGACGGCGGCCTCAGGGGCGATCATGGTCGGCACCAGATAGGCGCCGGTCTGGCGGAAGAGGGCCAGGGTCTCGGCGTCGGTGAAGGTGGCGTGCTCGATGGAGTCCACCCCGGCGCGCAGGGCGCCTTCGATCCCGTCCTTGCCGTGGGCGTGGGCGGTGGCCTTGCGGCCAAAGGCGTGGGCGGTCTCGACGATGGCCTTCATCTCGTCATCGAACATCTGCCGGCCAAGGCCGCCAGCCACATTGGACAGCACCCCGCCGGTGGCGGCGAACTTGATCACCTGGGCGCCCTGGGAGACCTGGATGCGCACGGCCCGGCGGCAGGCCTCGGGGCCGTCGCAGGTGTTCACCGCCTCGGCGCGTTCCAGTTCCGCATAGCGCGGCGCCAGGCCGTTGGCGCCGTCCCCATGGCCGCCGCTGATGGAGATCATCCTTCCGGCGTTGACGATGGTCGGCCCCTCGATCAGGCCCTTCTCCACCCCGTCGCGCAGGGCGGTGATGGCGGCGGGCTCCGAGCCCAGGTCGCGGACGGTGGTGAAGCCGGCGCCCAGGGTGCGGCGCGCATTGTCCAGGGCGATGACGAAGCGGTCCTCTGGTCCGCGGCTCATGGCCTCCAGCCGGGCGGCGGTCTTGTCGTCGTCCGAGAAGATATGGACGTGGGAATCGATCAGGCCCGGCAGGACGAACTGGGTCGACAGGTCGATCAGCCGTACGCCGGCCGGCGCGGCCTGAAGGCCGTCGACGACCTGGACGATCCTGCCATCCTCGATCACCAGGGTTGATGCCCCCCGGGGGGACTGGCCTGGCCGGTCGAGCAGGCCGCCGGCGTGGATATAGGTCTGGGCGGCGATGGCGGAGGCGGGGGCCAGCAGGCAGAAGCCGGCGATGGCGAGCGCGATGGGTCGCAACATGATGTCTTTCCCCCCAGGGCCGCAAACATCGGCCTGATCTGCGGCAGTCTAGCCAGCCCCTCGCTCGGGTCCAGGGCGCCTGAGCCAGGCGATGGGCTCCCAGGCCGGGTCAGACCTTGCCAGCGCCGGCCCAAGCGCCCCACGCTGAGGGCGCTTCAGAGGGGTTTCCATGTCATTCGTACCCGCCGACTTCGCCATCCCTCAGGGATTTCGCACCCCTGATTTCGTCCTGCGGCCCCTGACCATTCACGACCTGATCAAGGACTACGCCGCGGTGATGAGCAGCCGGGAGCGGCTGCTGGGGGTGTTCGGTCCCGGCGCCGACTGGCCCCGGGCCGATATGAGCCTGGAGGAGGACCTGGTGGACCTGGGCTGGCACCAGGGCGAATTCGATCGACGGCGGTCCTTCGCCTACACCGTCATGGCCCTGCAGGACGGCGGCGGCGAGGGCGAGTGCCTGGGCTGCGCCTACATCTACCCCGCCGAACGGGCGGGCTATGAGGCCAAGGCCTATTGCTGGGTCCGGACCTCGGCCGCCGCCCTGGATGAGGCCCTGTTCACGGGCTTGCGCGACTGGGTCGCCGCGCAGTGGCCGTTCGCCCGGGTGGCCTATCCGGGGCGGGACATTTCCTGGGCCGACTGGGCCTCTATTTGATCACCAGGCCCTGGCCGGTGGGCAGTTCCAGGATCCGGTAGCCCCGGGGCAGCATCCACTGAACCTCGGCGACCATCTGCCGATTGTAGGCCATCCAGCCGAAGTCATCGAGGATCAGGACGCCGCCGGGAGAAATCCGGTCGAACAGCACGTCCAGGGCGCCGATCTCGGCCTCGGCGTTGTTCAGGTCCAGGTGCATGAAGGCGATCTTCTCGGGCGCCGCCTCGGCGAGGCTGTCGGGCACCCGACCCTGGGTGATGGTCACATTGGGCATGTCGGAAAACCGCGCCCGGACCTGATCGACCAGGGTTTCGCTGTGCTCCATCATGCTGTGATGAGGCATGGACTCGTCATGCTGGAAGAGGTCGTAGAGATAGTAGTGGCGGGAAAGGTGGGCGAAGCCGACGATCTCGGAGATGATCCGGGCCGAATTGCCCTTGTAGCAACCGCACTCCACGAAATCGCCCTCGACCCGCAGGGCCGAGCGGGCCGCCCAGGCCAGGGTCACGATCCGCCACAGGGCGCCCCGCTCAGCCACCGTCTGGGCGTTGCGCAGGAAGGCGTCCATAAGGACCTTGTCGTCGAGGAAGCCCAGGCGCTTGTCGAAGGTGATCAGGTTGTCGCCGACGAACACCCCCCGGGGCTCCACCAAGGACGTCGCCAGACCCTCCACCAGGTTGGTGATCGGCGCGCCATCCTTCAGGCCATAGAAGGCCCGGGGCATGATCGCCGTGGGATGCTCGAATTTGGTGGTGTCGGCCATGGCGCCTCCGGGGGTTTTGCCGCGGCAGACTTATCATGGTCTCTGGGCCGCGCCACCCGAGGGCGCACTGTCAGCCGGTGAGCCACCGGCGGGGGCGGCGGTCGCCCAGGTCGCGGCGCTCCCCGCTGGCCAGGCCAAGCGCCCGCATCCTCACCGGCGACAGGGGCGCCAGCGCCTGAACCGGCTCCTGCCCCCCGGCGGGACTGGCGGCGACCCGCAAACCCAGGCTGATCGCCATATCAACGGCGACCCACTCGGCCTGGGCCCGGTCGGCCCGCCCGATGGCGAAGTAGCGGCGGCCCTGTTCGGGATCGCGGCCGGGCTCCAGCAGCACCGCGACCACCCAGGCGGCGGGCGCCCGGGATTCGGCGGCGCGGGGATCTGTAGGCGGCGCGGTCATGTCGCCCTTCGGATCACGGATGGCGCGCCAAGCCAAGACCTTGCGACGGCCCTGGCTATTTCCACCGCGACACCCCATTTAAGCCCATGCGTCATCGGGCGTGTGCCGCGTCTCAAGCGGTCGAACCCCTCCGATGCGGCGCGATCCTGGTTTTTCATGTCTCCTCTGCTCATTGTGTCGGCGCTCTGCGTTGTCAGCGCCATCCTGGCCCCTTTGGCCTTCTCCCTGCTTGGCCTTCGGCCGCGCTGAGGTCCATCCTGCTGGCGCGCAAGCGCTCGCTGGTTTCGATGAACCTCCGGCGCGCCGGACCATTCCTTAAGAACAGCGGCGTCGGCCGCCTGGAGACCCCCCATGGCCAAGGGCCAGAAAAAGTCCAACAAAGAAGTCCGCAAGCCCAAGCAGGCCGCCGCGGCCAAGCCTGAGCCCGCGGCGCGGTCCTTCCTTGACGCCACTGGCGCCATGCCGGGCAAGAAGCGCTGATCGACGCCGCGGCCGGGGTGAGGCCCTCGACGTCCGAGATTGTCCACCAGACCGCCTATCGGTTTGCGCGGCCCGTGGTGCTGCATCCGCACAGGCTGATGCTGCGGCCACGGGACGGCCACGAACTGAGCGTGCTCGACTTCCAGCTCACCTGTTCGCCCGCCGCCGACATCACCTGGAGCCAGGATGTGTTCGGCAATCTCTGCGCGGTGGCGAGCTTCCACCAGACCGCCGAGACCCTGGTCATCGAAAGCCGCCTGCGGGTGGCCTCCCGCGCCCAGGCCTGGCCGGTCTTTCCCATCACGCCGGCGGCGCAGACCTATCCCTTCGCCTATGACGACGACGAGGCCGCCGATCTTGGCCGACTGCGCCTGCCCAACCCCGATCCAGACGTGGCGCGCTGGGCGCATGGCTTTGTCGCCCGCCCCGGGACCGACACCCTGTCCCTGCTGAAGGACCTCAACGCCGGGGTGCTCGGCGCAGCGGTCTATCGGGTTCGGGACGAAGAGGGCGTCCAGAGCGCCGGGGAAACCCTGCGCCTGGCCAGCGGATCCTGCCGCGACCTGGCCGCGCTGTTCATCGAGGCTGTCCGCCAGCTGGGCCTCGGCGCTCGCGCCGTCAGCGGCTACATGTTCGACGCCGATCAGGTCGAGCGGCAAGCCGACACCACCCATGCCTGGGCCGAGGTCTATCTGCCCGGCGCGGGCTGGATCACCTTCGACCCTACGCACAACAGCATCGGCTCGGCGGGCCTCATCCCCCTGGCGGTCGGCCGCTCAAACGCCCAGATCATGCCGGTGGCCGGAAGCTATGCGGGCGTGGCCAGCGACGCTCTTGGCATGGATGTCTCGGTTCGGATCACACCGGTTCGCTGAACGCCTTGATTGCGCCGCGCGCCTTTGGCAGCGTGGGCGCCAGAACATCCACGATCTGCGCCAAGGACCAGCCCATGACCCGCAACAGCCTCCGCACCCTGATGGCCGCCACCGTGGCGGTGGCCAGCCTCAGCGCCGCCTCGGCCCTGGCCAATCCCACCGCCAACAAATGCGCTTCGGCCCTCTCGCCGGAGGGCAGGCTGATGCACCAGACGGTCGCGCCGCATGTGCAGGCCGATTCCGACATCGAGAAGCTGATGCGCAAGCACCTGCGCGGCCTGGTCATGGGCGGCAAGCTGAAGCTGAAGACCGCCGAGGCCAATGGTCAGGCCGTCGGGCGCTGCCTCACCCTGCTCAAGGGCTAGGCTGAGCGCCCGCCCCGGCGACGGCGGCGGGGATGACGCCGTTGTCCAGCAGGGCGTGCAGCTCGCGCACATGGCTTTCCTCCCGCGGCCGGGGCGAAGGGTCTGAGATCATCACCACGGTGAGGTCGAGGCTCGGGACCACGAACAGCATCTGGCCGCCATAGCCCCAGGCGAAGCGGACGTCGTGGCCGCCGGCCTGCTTGGTGAACCAGCCATAGCCATAGTCGTGGCCGCTCCAGGGCGAGCGGGTTCGCGGCGTCCAGCTCTCTGTGATCCAGGCCTCGGGCAGGATGCGGACCCCATCGATCTCGCCCCCCAGGCGATAAAGCTCGCCAAATCGCAGCAGGTCGCGGGGAGACATCATCATGTCGTTGCCGCCGAAATAGACCCCTTGAGGATCCCGCAGCCAGGGCGGGATGCTCACCCCCAGGGGTTCGGCCAGCCAGTCACGGGCCATGCTGTGGGTGCTGGCCCCGGCCGCCTCGCTCAAGGCCGCCGACATCAGGTGCGAGGTTCCGGTGGAATAGATCATCCGCCCGCCCGGCTCGTCGTCGAAGGGCCTGGCGAGCGCGTGGCGCACCCAGTTCGGACTGGTCACCCAGGCGCCATAGTACTGGCCCGAGGTGCGGCCGAGACCGGCCTGCATCGACAAGAGATGGCCAACCTCGATCTCCTGCAGCCGCGGATCGCCCCCTGAGGGCAGGTCGCCCGCCAGCAGGGGGGCGATCTTCTGATCGGGACCGGTCAGTACGCCCCGGTCGATGGCGACGCCCACCAGGGCCGAAAGCACGGTCTTGGAGGCCGACTTGATGTTGACCGGCTGGTCGAGGCCTGGTCCCCGCAGGCGGTGCTCGGCCAGCACCTCCCCGTCCCGGGCGATGATCAGGGCGTGCAGATTGGGCAGGGCCCGGGCCTGCTCGACCACGGTGGCGATCTGCTGGGCGTCGAGACCCTGGGTCTCGACCGCCGGGGCGGTCTGGGCCTGGGCGCGCTCGGCGGCCGGGGTGGGAGAACAGGCGACAGCAAGGGCGCCGGCCAGGACAAGGGCCAGTCTCGGCGGAAAGTAGGAACTCATGGGAGAGAGGTAGGCGCCCCGGGCCCGCCGTTCCAGTGGCCGTGACGGCGCCGGGGGCTCAGGCCCGCCGCAGGACGCCCGTGGCCAGGGCTGGAATCAGATAACCCAGGAGCAGGACCGTATTGGGCGCGATATTGAGCGCGAACCCCGTCGCCGCCGACAGGGCGCCGTCAATGAGGTACCAGCCGACCACCGACAGGGTCACCCCCCGCCAGACCGGTCCGGCCCGGTCCCCCAGCAGGTCGATGGCCTTGAAGGCGGCCTCCAGGGTCAGCCACCAGCCCAGGGTGACCGCCCCCATCAGGGCGATGGCGAACCGCAGCGAACCGTCCATCTCCAGGGGAGACTCCGCGCCCAACAGGGCGAAGATCAGCCGCACAGGGCCGCTGGTCGCCTCGAACGCCGCCCCGGCCAGGACCAGGCCGAACCCGGCCACCGACAGCCGCCAGACCGCCATCCAAACCCGCCAGAAGCCCGTCATCACCATCTCCCTGGTCACCCTGGGGGCAGACTGGCCCCCGACCTCCGCAGGCGGCAATGACCTCGAGGGTCATGCCGTGCGGACGCCTCTTGGGGGACAGCTCAGCCTAGCTGGCTGGCGGCGGTTCGGGCGGCATGGGCGAGGGCCCGGGCGCGTCATACTTCTCGCCTTCCGGGTTGCTCGGCTGGACGTAGAAGAAGATCAGCACCAGCCAGCCAATCAACGGGATGAGGCCGATAAGCACCCACCAGCCGCTCCGGCCGGTGTCATGCAGCCGCCGGACGGCCATGCCCAGATTCGGCAGGAACAGGCCCAGGGTCAGCAGCAGAGTGAAGGGCTCCACGCCCCCAGAGGACAGGCCGTCATCCAGGATGCTCCCGGCGACGCCCGCAAGGAAGACCGCCAGAACCCACCACCAGAAGGTGGCGCGGCCGGTGCGCCCGTCGAATTTCATGTAGTTGGCGAAGCCGTATCTGACCGCCTCGATCATTATTCTGTCCTTCCGAAAGCCGCGCGGCGGGGACCCCAACTGAAAGCCCCCGTGCATCGGCCCTCGACTCTGGCGCGTCCTTGTCCAGGATCAAAGCCCCCGCGTGTGGGACCGCTGTAACCGGGCCCGGCGCGGCCCACGAGAGGACATTCCATGAGCGAGCAGGGCGGAGGCCTCGGCCGGGCGTCGACCCGGTGGTTCGGCAAGCCGGAGAGCGCCCTGGACGCGGCCGAACGGCGGGTCCTGGCGACGACGATCGACCGCAGCCCAGTGAGCCGGGACGTCAATGAATCCTTCGCCGGCGAGCAGACCTTCGGTCAGCGTCTGGCCGACCGGGTGGCGGCGGTGGGGGGGTCCTGGACCTTCATCCTGGCGTTCGCCGCCTTTCTCATCGCCTGGGCCTTGCTGAACCTGACCCTGGGGCGCGGCGCCTTCGACCCCTACCCCTTCATCTTCCTCAACCTGCTGCTCTCCATGCTGGCGGCCATCCAGGCGCCCTTCATCATGATGAGCCAGAACCGGCAGGCGGCGAAGGATCGGATCAACGCCGCCCACGACTACGAAGTGAACCTCAAGGCCGAGATCGAGATCATGGCCCTGCACGACAAGCTTGACCACCTGCGGGTCCAGCAGATCGAGGCCATACTGACGCGCCAGCAGGAGCAGCTCGACCTGATGCGCCAGCTGCTGGAGCGAGAGGCGGGGCGCGACGCAAGGCCGGCGTCGTAGAGACGGCAAGAGGGTCCGATGATGCTAAAGCAAGGCGGACCAGAAGACGCACAAGGACGCCCCATGCCCCGCGCCGCCGCCGACGCCCGCTTCTGGGACAAGATCGCCCGGAAGTACGCCACCGATCCCATCGCCGACTTGGCCGGCTACGAGCGCACCCTGGAGCGGACCCGGCACTATCTGAAACCCGGTGATGCGGTGCTGGAGTTTGGCTGCGGCACCGGGACCACCGCCCTGAAGCTGGCGCCTTCCGTGGCGCGCTATGTGGCGAGCGACCTCTCCAGCGAGATGATCGCCATCGCGCAGGACAAGGCGAAGGCCGAGGACATCGCCCACCTCACCTTCGCCGTGGCCACGCCAGAGGCCGGCCCCTGGCCGGACGGCGAGTTTGACGTGGCCCTGGGCTTCAACGTCCTGCACCTGGTGGCCGAGCGGGACGTGGCCCTGGCGAGCCTCCATCGGGTCCTGAAGCCTGGCGGGCTTCTGATCACCAAGACCCCCTGCCTGGCCGAGATGAGCCTGCTGCTGCGCCTGGCCCTGCCGCTCATGCTGCCGCTGATGCAGCTGATCGGCAAGGCGCCCCATGTGGCCTTTCTGTCGGCCAAGGACCTGGAGCGGGACCTGACGGCGGCGGGCTTCGAGATCATTGAGCGCGCCAGCCACGCCTCAAAGGGCAAGGACGCGCGCCCCTTCCTGGCGGCCCGCAGGCGCTAGTCACGCGGGGCGCTGTCGCATCGGCGAAAAAATGCCGGACTATTGTCGGGAAACGCCGGCGCGGGCCGTCCTAGGCTCGATCGGGCGCCCCCATCGGCTGACCTGCAAGCCCAGGAGCTAGACCATGACCTATATCGACGGTTTCGTGATCGCGGTCCCCACGGCCAACCGACAGAAATTCATCGACCATGCGCTGACCGGCAACAGCGTCTTCATGGAGCTGGGCGCCCTGCGCATCCTCGAATGCTGGGGCGACGATGTGCCCGAGGGCAAGCAGACCGACTTCCGCCGGGCGGTCCAGGCCACGGCGGAGGAGACCGTGGTCTTCTCCTGGATCGAATGGCCGGACAAGGCGACCCGGGACGCGGCCATGGCGCGGATGGAGTCGATGATGGCCACCGATCCGCGGATGAGCCCTGAGCACAATCCCATGCCCTTTGACGGGGCGCGGATGATCTTTGGCGGCTTCACCCCGGTGGTGACGCTGGAGGCCCCGGCGTCGAACGTGCAGGGCGACTTCATCTGGTACGAGCTGCTGACCACCGACGCCGAAGCCGCCCAGGCCTTCTATGGCCAGGTCCTGCCGTGGACCTTCGCCGATTCCGGCCAGGCCGACATGGACTACCGCCTCGTCAGCGCCCCGGAGCACGACGTGGCCGGCCTGATGGCCATCACGCCGGAGATGGCCGAGCATGGGGCGCGGCCGACCTGGCTTCCCTATCTGGCGGTCGATGATGTGGATGCGACCACAGCGGCCATCACCCAGAAGGGCGGGGCGGTGCAGATGCCGGCCATGGACGTGCCCATGGTCGGCCGCATGGCCATGGTCGCCGACCCGCAGGGCGCGACCCTCTATGTGATGACGCCCGCGGGCGGCGGCCGCAGCCTGGCCTTCGCCTCGGACCGACCCCGGATCGGCCACGCCGCCTGGAACGAGCTTCACACCCCCGACCAGGCCGGCGCCTGGAGCTTCTATGGGGATCTGTTCGGCTGGGCCCAGGACGGCGACATGGATATGGGCCCCATGGGCCGCTACCAGTTCATCCGCCACGGGGGCATGATCGGGGCCATGATGCCGGCCGAGGCGCCGGCCTGGACCGCCTATTTCCGCGTGCCCGACATCGACCTCGCCAAGGCCGCGGTGGAGGCCGCCGGCGGCCAGGTAGTCCAGGGCCCCGATGAAATCCCCGGCGGCGAGTTCTCGATGAACTGCCTCGACCCCCAAGGCGCGGCCTTCGGCCTGATCGGCTATCGCAAGGCTTAAGGACGGCGGGCGATAGTTCCTCTTCCACCGTCATGGCCCGGCTCGACCGGGCCATCCATGAACACCGACGAACGGCCGTGTGCATGGGCCCTCGGATCAAGTCCGAGGGCGACGGGGGTTAGTTGGGGAAGCCCGCCTCCGCCAGTCGGCGCACATTCTCGATGCCGCGGCGCATATAGGTCCGCCAGAACAGCGCGATCAGCAGCGAAAGCGGCGCGGCCATCAGGGCTGAGCGGGGCACGAAGGTATAGCGCCAGCTGATCTCCGTCCGCCCCGGCGCGACCTCCACAAAGGTCCACTCGCCAAAGGCCGCCTCGGTAAGGCGCGCCAGCGGCCCTGAGAACCCGCCCACCCGATAGGCGAAGCGGGCCCGGCCGCCGCTGGGCGCGGCCCCATCGCAGGGATCGCTGGCCAGGATCTCCTCGCGCACCGCCGACCCATCCGCCAGATGCACCTGCCGCGCACTCCCCACCACGTCCCAAGCCCCCGTCTGGCCGCCGGTCCGCAGAACGGCGGGGATGGGGCCGGAGCCCTTGGGGAAGACCTCGGCCAGGTCGATCGGCACAAAGACGGCCCAGACTTGCGCGAGGGGGGCCGTGGCGGCGGTTGTCACCTGGGCGGAGGGGCCGGCGGGACGGTGATCTGGAGACGCTGGCATGTGATCTCTCGGAGTGATGGCAACCGGCGATTATCACCCTGGAAAGTAGCGCGTGTCTCACCTCACTCGTATCGTCATCCTGGGCCTCGTGCCCAGGATCCCTCGCGACGCTCGCGCCTGCCATCAACAGGTATGCTCGGCACGAGGCCGAGTATGACGAGGTGGGGGTGAGGGAAATCCGCGCCAAAGGTCTGCAACTCGTGTGTGTCCCAACTTCCAGACCTGAGCGAGGGAGGCTGAGGCTGCGGTCGAGACCTGTTTGGAGGGGCCGGCGGGGGGCTGCGTCGTGGAGGTCAGCACTAGGGGCGGGCTCCAAGGGAGGGGGCGGGCATCACTCTCGCTTCGGACGTGGTGTGTCCCAACTCCTGTTTCAGCGCCAGCATACCTTCCCGCCTAACGCCACCGCACCTCGCCCGAGAAACTGGGGACACACACCACTTAACTGGACGCTGCTGTGCGGCGATAGGCGTGCGCCCCCAAAGGCGGGACCAGTTCAACGTTGGCGGCTTGAACTCAGACTCTGGCGGAGAGGGTGGGATTCGAACCCACGGTACCGGTAAAGGTACGCCGCATTTCGAGTGCGGTGCTTTCGACCACTCAGCCACCTCTCCTAGGGCCAGCAAGGGGGCCTGGGATGAGCAGGCCCGCTGAGCGAGGCGCGGAACCTACTCAGGTCGGGCTTGCTCCGCAAGCGGCGGATGCTCAGTCCATCAGCCGCTGCATCAGATACGCGTAGTGCCGGGCCCAGCGGGCGGCGTTCAGCTTCGGGTCGGCGTCGTTGGCGTGGCCGCCAAAGGTGGGCTCGTAATAGATGACGGGGACGTCCAGGGCCTCCAGGGCGGCGGCGAACTTGCGGGCATGGCCTGGATGGACCCGGTCGTCGCGGGTGTTGGTGGTGATGTAGGCCTCCGGGTAGCTCGTCCCGGCCTGCAGGTTCTGCTGGGCCGAGTAGCGGGCGATGAAGGCGTAGTCCTCGGGGACTTCGGGGTCGCCATATTCCCCGATCCAGGAGGCGCCGGCCGGCAGGCGGTGATAGCGCAGCATGTCGATCAGCGGGCTCTCGATCACCACGGCGTTCCACAGCTCCGGATGCTGGGTCATGGACACGCTGGTCAGCACGCCCCCGTTGGAGCGGCCATAGATGCCTAGGCGCCGGGGCGAGGTGATCTTTCGGGCGCTCAGGTCCCGGGCGATGGCGGCGAAATCATCAAAGGCCAGCTGGCGGTTTTCCCGCAGCACCGCCTGGTGCCAGGCCGGGCCGAACTCGCCGCCGCCGCGGATATTGGCCAGGACAAAGGCGCCGCCCCTGGCCATCCACAGCTTGCCGGCCTCGGGCATGTAGCGGGGCGGCATGGCGATCTCGAACCCCCCATAGCCCAGCATCAGGGTGGGGATCTGGCCATCCAGGGCCGCAGCCTTGGGCCGGACCACGAAATAGGGGATCTGGGCGCCGTCGCTGGAGGTCGCCCAATGCTGCTCCACCAGATGGGTGGTGGGATCAAACCGGTCGGGCAGGGCGGCGACCTGACGGGCGGAGCCCAGTCCGGCGTCGGCCAGCCACAGGCTGGTGGGGGTCAGGAAGCCCTCGACCTTGAGGAACACGGCCTCATCGCGGCCGGAGACCGCCTGCAGCACGATGTTGGACTCCGCCGGCAGGTCCAGGCGGGTGGCCCGCCACTGGCCGCCGGTGAAATCATGGACGTCCAAGGCGCCCTGCACATCCTCCAGCAGGGCGACGACCAGCCGGCCCTTGGTGGCGCGGACCTGCTGGATGGCCTGGCGCGGACCGGGCGCGAAGACCAGCCTGGCCTTGGCGCCGGCCGGGTCAGCCTTCAGGGCTGTGAGGTCAAAGGCGACCAGGGCGCCCTGGGGCAGGTCGCCCTGGGCCTCCTGCAGGGAAAACACCACCTGGCCGTCCACATAGGCCTCATAGCTGGCCTTCTTCGGCAGGGGCAGGCGGACGGGCTCAGGCCCGCCCAGCAGCATGTAGTCGCTGTCGTAGAAGGTGACGCCGCGCCGCGCGATCACCGCATCTGCCCGGCCGCCCTCGCCCCGCAGGACCAGGGGCGAGACCGAGACGTCGGTGGCCTGGCCGCGATAGAGCTCGGTCGCCGTCCCGTCCCGGGCCAGCGATTTCAGCACATAGGCGTAGCCGGACTCCGTGACCTCCCCCGGAACCCATTCGCGGGCCACCAGCAGGGTGTCGGCGTCGAGCCAGGCCACGCTCTGCTTGCCCTCGGGCAAGGTGAAGCCGCCGGCGACGAAGGTTCTGGCGGTGGTGTCGAACTCGCGGATCTCGACGGCGTCGCCGCCCCCGTCCGACAGCTCCACGAGGCACAGGGTCTCGGCGGGCTTCAGGCAGTCGGCGCCATGGAAGAACCAGTTGCGGTTCTCGGTCTTCGCTAAAGCGTCCATGTCCAGGACCGGCGCCCAGTCCGGCGTTCCGGCGGCGTAGGAGGCGAGGCTCGCATGGCGCCACAGGCCGTGGGGGTTGGCGTCGTCCTGCCAGAGATTGTCCACGCCGCCGGCCCGGAAGCTGGGCGTGGAGATGCGGTCCTGGGCGCTGAAGATGGCCTGGGCCTCGGCCAGCAGGGTCTCGTAGCGCGGATCGCCGTCGAGCCTGGCCTGCGCCTTGGCGTTCTGGTCTTCGACCCAGGCCATGGCGCGGGCGCCATCGACCTCTTCCAGCCACTGGAAGGGATCAGGGGCGCCGGCGCGCGGGGGGCCAGAGGCCTGGGCCAAGGCGGCCGCGGGGACGAGAAGAGCGGCGCAGAGCAGGGGAAGCAGGGTGTTCATGCCCCTTTCCTAGAACTGCGGGGGCCGATCTGTCTTCCCCCGCCGCGTCGGGCGGGATGATTTGGTGAGGCTTCTGCCCTATATGTCGGCCGCTATGAGCCGTCCGTTCCTGAAGATGAACGGGCTCGGCAACGACTTCGTCGTGGTCGAGGCCCGCACCGAGCCCTTCGCGCCCAGCGCCGAAGAGGTGCGCGCTATCGCTGACCGCGAGCGCGGGATCGGCTGTGACCAGCTGATCTCCATTGAGCCGACCGCCGGCGAGGCCGATGTGCGGGTGCGGTTCTGGAACGCCGATGGCGAAGAGGTCGGGGCCTGCGGCAACGGCTCGCGCTGCGTCGGCTGGCTGGTCATGGAGGCCGCCGGCCGTGATCAGGCCGTGCTGGAGGTGGGCGATCGCCTGCTGCGCACCACCCGGGCCGGCGAGGGGCTGGTCAGCGTCGACATGGGCGCGCCCGGCCTCGACTGGACCGACATCCCCTTAGACGAGCCGATGGACACCAAGGGGATCGAGCTGCAAGTCGGCCCGATCGATGCGCCGCTGCTGCATACGCCCGGCGCCGTCTCCATGGGCAATCCTCATGTGGTCTTCTTCGTCGACGATATCGAGACCGCCCCGGTGGCTGAGGTCGGCCCGATGATCGAGCATCACCGGCTGTTTCCTGAAGGGGTCAATGTCGGCTTCGCCCAGGTTATCGCCCGCGATCATATCCGCCTGCGGGTCTGGGAACGCGGCGCCGGCCTGACCAAGGCCTGCGGCACCGGGGCCTGCGCGGCGCTGGTCGCCTGCGCCCGGCGGGGCCTGACCGACCGGACGGCGCGCCTGGAGCTGGACGGCGGCGACCTGACCATCGAATGGCGCGAGGCCGACAACCACGTAATCATGACCGGGCCGGCCAGCCTCGACTTCACCGGAACCCTGCCATGAGCGGAGAGACCACGCCGGGCGTGGACATCGTCACCTTCGGCTGCCGGCTGAACGCCTATGAGAGCGAGGTCATCCGCGCCCGGGCCGGTGAGGATGGTCTGACCGACGCCATCGTCTTCAACACCTGCGCGGTGACGAACGAGGCGGTGCGCCAGGCCCGCCAGGCGATCCGCAAGGCCCGCCGCGAGCGGCCCGGCGCCAAGCTGATCGTCACCGGCTGCGCGGCCCAGATCGACCCGGCGGCGTTCGCGGCCATGGACGAGGTCGATCTCGTCCTGGGCAACGCCGAAAAGAGCGCGGCCGGCGCCTATCTGGACCGGCCTGCCGAGGGCCGGGTGCGGGTCAACGACATCATGAGCGTGCGCGAGACCGCCGGCCATCTGATCGATGGGCTCAAGGACCGGGCGCGGGCCTATGTGGAGGTCCAGAACGGCTGCGACCACCGCTGCACCTTCTGCATCATCCCCTTTGGCCGCGGCAATTCCCGCTCCGCCCCGGCCGGCGAGGTGGTCGAGCAGGTTCGCCGCCTGGCCGCCGAGGGCTATGCCGAGGTGGTGCTGACCGGGGTGGACGTCACCAGCTGGGGCGCCGACCTGCCGGGCCAGCCGAGCCTTGGCCAGCTGGTCGGGCGGATCCTGCGGCTGGTCCCCGAACTGCCCCGCCTGCGGCTGTCGTCCATCGATGCGGCCGAGATCGACGCCGACCTGCTGGCCCTGTTCGCCCGTGAGCCACGGCTGGCGCCCTATCTGCATCTGTCGCTGCAGGCCGGCGACGACATGATCCTCAAGCGCATGAAGCGCCGCCACAGCCGGGCCGACGCCCTGCGGCTGATCGCCGAGGTCCGCGCCGTGCGCCCCGATGTGGCCTTCGGCGCCGACCTGATCGCGGGCTTCCCCACCGAGACGGACGCCATGTTCGCCAACACCCTGGCCTTGGTCGACGAGGCGGGGCTGGCCTATCTGCACGTCTTCCCGTTCAGCCCCCGGCCGGGCACGCCGGCCGCGCGGATGCCGCAGCTGCCGCGGGCGGAGATCAAGGCGCGCGCGGCGGCCTTGCGCGCTGCGGGTGCGGCGGCTCTGGAGCGTCACCTCCAGGCGCAGGTGGGCCGCACAGTCGAAGCCCTGATCGAACGCCCCGGCTTGGCCCGCGCGCCGGACTTCACCGAGATCGTCTTCGAGGGCGAGGCGCTGGTCGGCCAGATCACGCCCCTGCGCATCACCGGCCACTCAGGCGGCAAGGCCCACGCGGTCCTCCCGGTCCTGGCGGCGGCGGAGTAGGCGCCTAGTCCTCGTCCGGGGTGGCGCGGCCGGGGAAGCCGGGCAGGGACCAGCGAAAGAGGATGGCGCCGGCGCGGATGGCCAGGCCAACCGCGAAGCCCGCCACAGCGGCTGGCATCTGGGGGACGCCCAGCACCGTCAGGACGACGAACACGCCGGCCCCCACCAGGGCGGCCGACACATAGATCTCGCGCTTGAGCAGCACCGAGGGCTCTTCGGCCAGCACGTCACGCAGAACCCCACCAAAGGTGGCGGTCAACACCCCCATCACCACCGCAGCCCCTGCCGGGACGCCGAAGGCCAGGGCCTTGGCCGCGCCGACCACGGCGTAGGCGCAGAGGCCCAGCGCGTCGAGCCAGGTCAGGATGAACAGCCGGGCCTTGCCGGCGCCAAACAGCCAGACGGCCAGCGCCGCCACCAGGGGGGCGATCAGATATTCCGGCCGCACCACCCAGAAGACCGGGGCGTCGATCAGCAGGTCGCGCAGGGTGCCGCCGCCGACGCCGGTGACCGCGGCGAAGAAGGTGAAGGTGACGATGTCGTGCTTGCGCCGGGCCGCAGCCAGGGCGCCCGAGGCGCCGAACACGAACACGGCGGCATAGTCCAGCCAGCTGAGCGCCGCTCCCAGGCCTTCTTCCATGACGTAAGCTCCCTGACCGGCCGGCGCGAAGGGCGATGCTAGCCCCTAGAGCCTGATACGATCAGACGGTATCGTCTGATCGTTGAATCAGGCTCTAAAGTCTAAGTCTTGAGCGCGTTTCGTTCCGATAACCGGTTCCCACTTGTTCGGAACGCGCTCTGGTGGTCGATCCTGCGAGCGCAGGTGACGGGGCGGGCGGTGGCGGCTAGAAGCGCCTCATGACGCAGGAAAAAACTGGCTGGCTCCAGCGCCTGACCTCCGGCCTGTCGCGTTCGTCGCGACAGATGTCGGACACCGTGGTGGCGAGCTTCGTCAAGCAGCCCCTCGACCAGGCCAAGCTGGACGAGCTGGAAGAGATGCTGATCGAGGCCGATCTCGGTCCGCATTCGGCCGCCCGGATCACCGCCCGCTTCGCCGAGACCCGGTTCGGCAAGAGCGCCGACGAGACCGAGATCAAGGAGGCCCTGGCCGAGGCGATAGGTCAGGAGCTGTCGGCCCGGCGCGGGACCTTTGACCCCTTGGGCGGCCCCAGGCCCTATGTGGTGATGTTCATCGGGGTCAATGGCTCGGGCAAGACCACGACACTGGGCAAGATCGCCACCGACCTGACCCGCCAGGGCGCCAAGGTGCTGGTGGTGGCCGGCGACACCTTCCGCGCCGCGGCCGTCGAGCAGCTGGCGGTCTGGGCGCAGCGGGCCGGCGCCGACTTCATGTCCAGGCCCACGGGCTCGGACGCCGCGGGGCTGGCCTTTGACGCCCTGGAGCGGGCGCGAGCCGAGAACTACGATGTCCTGCTGATCGACACCGCCGGCCGCCTGCAGAACAAGCAGGGGCTGATGGACGAGCTCCTGAAGATCAACCGGGTGCTCAAGAAGATCGACCCGGAGGTCCCGCACGAGACCCTGCTGGTGCTCGACGCCACGGTGGGCCGCAATGCGCTGAACCAGGAAAACATCTTCGGCAACCAGATCGGGGTGTCGGGGATCGTCATGACCAAGCTGGATGGCACCGCCCGGGGCGGCGTCCTGGTGCCCGTCGCCCAGGCCTCAGACTCGCCCATCAAGCTGATCGGGGTTGGCGAGGGCGTCGATGATCTGCAACCCTTCGAGCCCCGGGCCTTTGCAAGGTCCCTGGTCGGACTGGACACCCCATGAGGCTTTCGCCGTCAACCCGCCGCACCGTCCGTTTCGTGGTCGATTACGGCGGCCTGATCACCTTTCTGATCGGCTTCTTTCTGTCGGGCCGCGACCTGGTGGAGGCCACCAAGTGGTTGGTGGGGGGCTCGGCGGTGGCGATCATCATCGGCCTGATCTTCGAGCGCCGGATCGCCCCCCTGCCGGCCATTTCCGGCGGCGCGGCTCTGGCCTTCGGCGGCCTGACGCTGTTTTTCAACGATCCCACCTTCGTGAAGATCAAGCCGACCATCATGAACCTGCTGTTCGCCGCGGGGCTGCTGGGCGGCCTGGCCTTCGGCAAGAGCCCCCTGAGGATGCTGATGGGGTCGAGCGTTCAGCTGCCCGACGTGGCCTGGCGCAAGCTGACCCTCAGCTACGGCCTGTTCTTCGCCGTCCTGGCGGGGCTGAACGAGGTGATCTGGCGCACCCAGAGCGACGAGATCTGGGTGCTGTTCCGCATGCCGGGCATCCTGATCCTGACCCTCATCTTCTCGTTCACCCAGGTGCCGCTGATGATGAAGTACGCCAAGACCGACGAGCCGCCCCCGCCGCCGACCCCAGGCTGAGCCCGCCCGTCACCGCGTTGCGCCGCCCACGGACCTTCCGTCGTCAAAGCGACGCACAAGGCCTATAGTCTGCGGGGTTATCGGGTGGGGCGGGAGAGCGGGCCGATGGCGAAAGACAAGGGTTCTGGCGACGCGACCCCGGGCGTGTCGGCGCTTGACGGCTCCCCCAGCCACCTGCTGCACCGGGCGCTGCAGGTCTCCCTCGACATCTATGCCGAGACCTTCAGCGACAGTGATCTGACCCAAAGGCAGTATGCGGTGCTCTCGGCGGTCGAGGCCCAGGAGGGCCTGACCCAGACCGATCTGGTGCGGGCCACCGGCATCGATCGCTCCACCCTGGCCGACATGGCCGCCCGGATGATCGCCAAGGGCCTGTTGGCCCGGGAGCGGTCCCAGGCTGACGCCCGGGCCAATGCGGTGCGGCTGACCGAGGCCGGCGCCGCTGTGCTGGCCGAGGCCCGCCCCAGGATGGCGACGGCCGATGAGCGCCTGATGCGGCTGATCAGCGGGTCCAAGCGCGAGACCTTCCTGGTCCAGCTGCGCCAGATGGTGGCCGCCGGTGAGGCGGGCGCCGAGGCCCAGTCGCCAGACGTCGCGACCAAGCCCGCCAAGCTCAAGAAGGACAAGTCCTCCAAGGACAAGGCGCCCAAGGACCGGGGCGCCAAGGGCGAGGGCAAGAAGAAGAAGAAGGCCAAGAAGGCGGCCTGAACCGGTTCAAGCCAGGCCGGCCCCACAAAAAAGCCCCGGCGGGTGAGCGCCGGGGCTTCGTCGTGCGTGATGTCTGCGGGGCCTAGCGGCGGTCGCCGAAGATGGCCAGCAGGAATTGGAACAGGTTGATGAAGTTGATGTAGAGGCTGAGCGCCCCGTAGTTGGTGGCCACGCTCATGGCGGTCTGGTCGCCGCCCAGCTGGTAATAGGTCATCTTCAGGCGCTGGGTGTCGAAGGCGATCAGGCCCGCGAAGATCAGCACCCCAAGAACGCTGATGATGAAGTTCATCATCGAGTTCTGGATGAACATATTGACCACCATGGCGATGATCAGGCCGAACAGGCCGACGATCAGGAAGCTGCCGAAGGCCGTAAGGTCCTTCTTGGTGGTGTAGCCGAACAGGGACAGGCCGCCGAAGGCCGTGGCCGTGATCAGGAAGGTCGAGGCGATGGATCCGCCGGTATAGACCAGGGTCAGCACGCCCATGCCGGCGCCGATCAGGGCGACGATGGTCCAGTAGAGCATCCCGGAGGTTTTCGGCGAGGCGTTCTTCAGGGCGAAGGCCCCGAACAGCATCACGGCCAGCGGCGCGAACG
The DNA here is from genome assembly GCF_030679875.1 of Phenylobacterium sp. GTDB lineage: Bacteria > Pseudomonadota > Alphaproteobacteria > Caulobacterales > Caulobacteraceae > Phenylobacterium. Next base: position 39,642 of record NZ_JAUXSP010000002.1, read on the forward strand.
CCACGATCATCCCCAGGACGGTCATTCCGGCCAGGCGTCCATCAGCCGTGACCGTGTACATCAGGTCGCGGACGGGCGGGTACTGGCCGGTCACGAAGGCCAGGGCGGCCGACAGGACGAGGCCAAGCGCCACCTTGTTGTAGACGCCGAGCATGAAAGCGCGAAGACCCGCGTCCACCGACATGTCGGCGCGATCCGCGGGGATCGAGCGCGCGTGGGCGCGGTTGAAGTCGCTCATCGAGGCAAAGCCCTTTCTTGTGTGCGTCCACGATTGGACGCCTGCCTAATATCGGGACCCGAGAGGCTCCTGACAAGGATAACCGGAAAGCGGGCAAGGGATATCGGCGGATCCGTCCTGATTTTGCGGGTCGCGTCGGAGGCGGGGCGCCTGGAGGCCCAGGCGATCGTGGGCTAGCATCGCCGGATGCTTCGTCTATTCGCCGCCCTGGCCGTGCCCGAGGATGTCGCCGTGGCCCTGAGCGGCCGCCAGCGGGACCTGGAAGGCGCACGCTGGCGGCCTCTGGAGGCCCTGCACATCACCCTGCGCTTTTTCGGCGAAATCCCGGAGAACCAGGCCGATGATCTTGACGCCGAGCTGGGGTGCATCACCGGCCGTCCCCTTCAGATCCAGCTGGAAGGGGTTGGCGCCTTTGGCGAGGGCCGGGACATTCATGCGATCTGGGCCGGGGTGTCGGAAAGCGCCGAGCTACGCCAGCTGGCTGGACGGTGCGAGGCCGCCGCCCGTCGGGCCGGTCTTGCCCCGGACCGCCGAAACTACCGGCCCCATGTGACGCTCGCCTATCTGTCGCGGCCCGATCCGCCCGCCGTCGCCGCCTGGATCCAGACCCACAACCTTCTGAAATCTCCGGGGTTCTCCGTCGCCGGCTTCGGCCTCTATTCCAGCCACCGGGGGGACAGCGGGCCCGCCTATCGCCTGGAAAAGGACTATCCCCTGATCTGAGGTTTCAGGCCTCAAATCTGTCGTCAGGCGACAGCGTAGTCTTTCAGGACGCCCAGGGTGACGATGGCCAGGGTTTCCTCATGGGTCGCCTCCAGCACCAGTTTCGGGGCGCAACCGGCGTCCAGGGCTTCCTTCCAGCGGGGCGCGCACAGGCACCAGCGATCCCCGGGGCGGAGACCCGGAAACCCGCTCTCGGGAACCGGCGTCGACAGGTCATTGCCCCGGGACCGGGAGAAGGCCAGGAACTCGGCGCTCATCACCGCGCAGACCGTGTGCAGCCCCAGGTCATGGGGGCCGGTCTCGCAGCAGCCATTGCGGAAAAAGCCGGTGACGGGGTCCATCGAGCAGCGGACGAGCTCTTCCCCCAGAACGTTCTTGGCCTCGGCGTCGTATCGGATGGTCATGGTCCTATCCTAGACGCTAAGACGAGGCCTGCGCCAAGGGAGTCCCGCATCCATGAGACCGCCTTCCGCCGACACCCCCCCGCCGCCCGGGCGTCCCCGGCGCAGCGCCCTCTATATGCCCGCCGCCAATCCCCGGGCGCTGGCCAAGGCCCGGGACCTGGCCTGTGACGTGGTGATCCTCGACCTGGAGGACGCCGTCGCCCCTGAGGCCAAGGCCGAGGCCCGTCAGGCCGCCTGCGCCGCCGTGGCGGCGGGGGGTTTTGGCGACCGGGAAGTGGTCATCCGCATCAACAGCCTGGCGACAGAATGGGGCGGGGCCGACCTCGCCGCGGCGGTTCAGGCCCGCCCCGACGCCATCCTGCTTCCCAAGATCAACGGCCCTGACGATCTGGCGCCCTATGCCCAGGCCCGGCCCGAAGGGGTTGCGCTCTGGGCCATGGTCGAGACTTGCCAGGTCCTGTTCCGCCTCGACCCCCTGGGGGCCGCAGCGAAGGCGCATGGACTGACCACCCTGGTGGCCGGGACAAACGATCTGGCCAAGGAGATGGGCTGCAGACATGACGCCGAACGCGCGCCCCTGCTGGCGGCCCTCTCGCTCATGGTGGCCGCGGCCCGCGCGCACGGACTTGTGATCCTGGACGGCGTCTTCAATGGCCTCGATGACGCCCAGGGCCTGGCCCGCCAGTGCGCCCAGGGTGAGGCCTTCGGATTCGACGGCAAGACCCTGATCCATCCCAGCCAGATCGAGGCCGCCAATCGCGCCTTCTCGCCCGATCCCGAGGCCGTGGCCTGGGCCAGGCGGGTGGTGGAGGCCTTTGATTCGCCGGAAAACACCGCTAGGGGCGTCATTCGCGTCGAGGGACGCATGGTCGAACGGCTGCATCTGGATCAGGCCCGTCGTCTGCTCGCCGTAGCCGACGCCATCGCCGCGACCTGACTGGCCGCCCGGAAGACGAAGGAGCCACGCCCCATGGGATGGATCGCCCCGCCCCCCCGTCGCCCGCTCCCCCTGCGGCGGCCCCTGATGGCGGCCCTCGCCGCGCTGCTGGCGTCCAGCCCGGCCCTGGCGCAGTCGTCCGATCCCATCGGCGACCTGCTAGGCGGTGACGGGCCGCTGGTCACCGCCCCGCCCCCCGGACCTGCGCCGGCCGCTCCAGCGCCAGCGCCAGCTCCCGTTCCGGCGCCGGTGGCTCCGGCGCCGGTCGCGCCGGTTGCAGTTCCGACTCCGCGCCCTCAAGCGAGCCCGCCGCCGCCCGCCGCCGCGGTGACGCCGGCGCCCGCCCTGCGCCCGGACCGGACCATCGCCTCCCAGCCGGTTTTCCTTGATGAGCGTCAGGCCGTGGCGGGTCAGCTCAGCGCCGAGGAGCGCGGCTATGAGGATCGGCTTCGGGCCTCCTACAACTCGGCCCAGGGGCTACAGGGCCCCCTCGACGGGGGTTGGGCCCTGATGACCATGGCCGGACAGGACCTCTATGCCCTGCGGTTTGTCGACCGGGGCTCGGGACCCCTGGAGGGCGCCTGGCGCGACGCCCGCCGGCCGGGCTCCCTGGATGGCTTCGGCTTCCTCGACAATATTGAGCGGCGCGGCGGCCAGGTGACCCTGCGCTTCACTCCCAGGCGAGGCGCGCCGCCCAGCGTGATCACCCTTTCGGCCGGCGCCGAAGGCCAGTGGTCGGGGGAGATGATCGAGGATGGCGTCCCGCGCGGCGTGATGATGCGCCGCCGCTAGGCGCCCTGCAGGGCTTGCCGGGCGACACCAAGGGCGTGCGTCAAGGCCGCGCCTTCGTAGGCAAGGGCCGCGCTGTGTCCCCAGACGGGGCCGGGCCAGGCCGGATCGTCTCGCCTGCGGCCCACCACATGAACATGCAGCTGGGGCGTGACATTGCCGAGGGCGCCGGTATTCAGCTTGTCGATCGGCCGGCCCACAGCCTGGCCCATGGCGCGCACCGCCCGGCCGGCCGCCAGGATTTCGGCCATCAGCCGGGGGAGATCGGCTGGGGACAGATCCTCCAGCTCCCGGGCCGCCGACACTTTGGGGATCAGCACGATCCAGGGATAGCGGGAGTCATCCTGCAGCCTCGCCTCACACAGGGGGAGCTCAAGGAGCCGGTGGGAGCTGGCTGCGAAGGCGGGGTCCAGGGCGAACATCGCCCCAGACTGGAGCCACAGCGCCCGGGCCACAAGCCAGCAGCCTTGCCGCCGGGGCGCTGCTTGGGTTAGGGACCGCCAACAAGTCGGCCAAAGCCAGGAGATATCCCATGACCAGCAAGACCCCGATCCGCGTCGCGGTCACCGGCGCGGCCGGCAATATCGGCTACGCCCTGCTCTTCCGCATCGCCTCGGGCGAAATGCTCGGCAAGGACCAGCCGGTCATCCTGCAGATGCTGGAGATCCCCACCGAAGGCGCCCAGAAGGCCCTGAAGGGCGTGGCCATGGAGCTGGACGACTGCGCCTTCCCGCTGCTGGCCGACATGGTGCTGACTGACGATCCCAAGGTGGCCTTCAAGGACGCCAACTGGAGCCTGCTGGTGGGCTCCAAGCCCCGCGGTCCCGGCATGGAGCGCGCCGACCTCTTGAAGGACAACGGCAAGATCTTCATCGCCCAGGGCCAGGCCATCGATGCGGTCGCCGCCGATGACGCCCGCGTCGCGGTGGTGGGCAACCCCTGCAACACCAACGTCATGATCGCCGCCAGCCAGGCCAAGCGCCTGTCGCCGGACCGCTTCACCGCCATGGTGCGCCTGGACGAGAACCGCGGCCGCGCCCAGCTGGCCAAGAAGGCCGGCGTCTCGATCAACGAGGTCTCCGAACTCTACATCTACGGCAACCACAGCCCGACCATGTTCGCCGACTTCACCCACGCCAAGATCGGCGGCAAGGCCGCGGCTGACGTCATCGGCGACGAAGCCTGGCTGAAGAACGACTACCTGCCCACCGTGGGCAAGCGCGGCGCGGCCATCATCGAGGCCCGCGGCCAGAGCTCGGCGGCCTCGGCGGCCAACGCCCTGATCGATCATGTCCGCGACCTGGTCACGCCCGGCAAGATTCACTCCGTGGCGATCAACAGCGAGGGCCGCTACGGCTTCGCCGAAGGGATCTGGGCCGGCATGCCGGTGAAGACCACGGCGCCGGGCGCCTATGAGGTGGTCACCACCTACGAGATGGACGAGTTCGCCAAGTCCAAGATCGCCATCACCAATGACGAGCTGGTCGGCGAGCGCGACACCGTGAAAGACATGCTCGGCTGATCGACGGCTTAAGCCTGAGGACAGATCTGAACGTGAGGGCGGCCCGGGCGACCGGCGCCGCCCTTTCTGTTGGGCGCTTAGCTTCCTGATCTCACCAGGACGGCGGCCAGATCGGTTCTTCCGGCGGCGCGAGGGCGGCCTGGTCCTCGAGTTCGGCGATGCGGGCGGCATAGACCTCGGCCACTGCGGCCGGCGCCTCCCGGGCGGCGTCCTCCCGGGCCCTCAACCAACGGCGCTGCTGCCGCTCCAGCCGCCAGTCGGGAATGCCCGCGGCCAGGGCCTGCTCATAGGCCGCCGCCAGCTGCTGGTCGGCCTGGGCCAGGACCGGATCGGCGCAGACCACCCGCTCAGCCGGGGTGCGGGCCCGGCGGCAGTCGAAACTGGGGGAAAAGGCCAAGCTGGCAGGCTGGCGGAGATCCGCGGCGGCGAAGGGCGGCGCCTCAGGCGCCTGGGCGAGGTCAGGCTGAGGCGCCGGCTCCGGCGGCGGATTATGAGGCGCGGCCTCCGCCATGTCCTGCGGCAGCACATCCAGCGGCGCGCCTGACATCGATGGCGGGGCGGTCGCGGCGGGGCGCTCGGCGACCTGGATGTCCAGGGTCTCGGCGCCCGGAGGGGCCATGTCGGGCGGGTCGCCGGGCAGGGCGAGGCCCACGGCCAGGACGCAGGCCAACGCCAGGGCGGCGGCCCCGGCGATCCACAGTCCCGTCCGTCTGGGCCGGTCGCGCCGCGGGCCAATCGGCTCCAGCCGCAGGTCTCCGGCCTCTGACGCGGGGGGCGTGGCTCGGGTGGTCTCTGAGGCGTCGGGCTCTGGAGCGTCGAGGTTCATGCGGGCCACGCTGATGATCTATCGGTCCTGTATCGACAAGGCTGGCCGCATACGCCTGAATTGCGGCTGAACGAAGCGAGGGGGTGGATGATGAGCTTGCCGACAACGCCGACGGGCCAGGCCTTTGGGCCAACGCTCGAGACCGCGCGCCTGATCCTGCGCCCGCCCGTGATGGCGGACTTCGAGCCCTGGTGCGCCTTTTCCGCCGACGAGGAGGCGGCCCGCCATATCGGCGGGCCGATGGGGCCGGCCCAGGTCTGGCGCTCGATGATGATGATCGCCGGCTCCTGGTCCCTTGAGGGCTTTTCCATGTTCTCGGTGATCGAGAAGGAGAGCGGCCGCTGGATCGGCCGGCTGGGCCCCTGGCGCCCGTTCGGCTGGCCGGGGACGGAGGTGGGCTGGGGCGTCATTCGCGATTGCTGGGGGCGGGGCTACGCCACCGAAGGGGCGACGGCGGCCATGGATTTCGCCTTTGACCATCTGGGCTGGGACGAGGTGGTCCACACGATTGAGCCGGTCAATGTGAACTCCCAGGCGGTCGCCCGTCGGCTGGGATCGCAGGTCCTGCGCCAGGCCCGTCTGCCGCTCCCCATGGATGTGCAGGTCGATGTCTGGGGCCAGAGCCGCGAGGCCTGGCGCGCCCGGCGGCTCTAGTACCAGCCGGCCGCCCGCAGCTGGCGGGAATAGGTGCGGCTGACGGGCGCCTCGACCCCGCTCTTCAAGGTCAGGACCGCCCGGCCATCGCCGCGACGGGCGTCCTCGACCGCGCGCCTGGCCACCCACCATGAGCGATGCACCTGGGCGCCCTCCAGCCCGTCCAGCTCCTCGACCGCATCGCTCAGGCGCATCAGAATCAGATCCTGGCCCCGGGAAGTGTGCAGGCGCAGATAGTGGTCCTCGGCCTCGATGGCGTAGAGGTCGGCCCCCCGCAGGCGCGGGGGCAGCCGCTCGAGGAACCGCACCGGCCGTGGCGGGGCCTCGGCCGCGCTCAGCCGCCGCATCGCCTGCCTGCGGCTTTCCACCAGGGTGTTCAGCACCGTCATGGCCAGTGACAGGATGAAGACGCTGCCAAACAGGTAGGGCAGGCCCCTCAGGGGGATCTGGTGACCAAAGGCCAGCCAGGTCGCGACCCAGACCAGGCCGGTGAAGGGCGCGGCCATGGCCAGGGCGGCCCACAGGCAGCTGAGCCACAGCCCGGCCGGCGGGCCGTCTTCGTCACCATGGTCAGGGAAGAGGGCGCGGGCGACGAAACCGCCCCACAGGGCGCCGATCCCCATCATCGGCAGCCAATAGGCCAACCGCAGCCCTATGGGAGCGTCCTCATCGACGAAGGCCCCCGACAGGGCCAGGAACACCCCGACCGCCAAGGCGATGGCGAACCCCCGGAGCCAGCCGGTGTGATCCTCATAGGGCCCCCAAGCGAAGGGACGACGCGCGCTCGACGCTTCGCCGCCGGCGGGGGGCGGCGATTCACGACGGCCTGGCGTCATTCCACGAAACCACGCTGGTCGCCTGTCCGTCCTCAAGCCTTGTCTCCGCTCAGATCGCGGCCTGGCCGCAGACCCAGGAGATAACCCATGTCGCTCGCCCCGCAAGACAGCGTCCCCCATCGGAACCGCCCGCCTTTGACCTGGACCTTTGGCCGCGGCTTCGCCCTGAGCATGGTGGTGGTGCTCGTCGTCCTGGCCGGCGCCATGTGGGGAATTTGGCCCGCGATCTGGAGGGAACTGGCCGCGGCGCGCCCCCACGCCCCCGATTTCGCCCTCTTGGCGGGCCTGTCGCCGGTGATCAAGATCCACCTCTATACCGCGCTCGCGGCGCTCGTCCTGGGCGCCGTGCTGATGACCGCGCGCAAGGGCCGGACCTTCCACCGCATCGCCGGCTGGATGTGGGTGGCGCTGGTCATGACGACGGCGGTCTCAACCCTGTTCATCACCAGCCTGAGTCCCGGACGGTGGTCGCTGATCCACCTTTTCACCGGCTGGACCCTGATCATTCTGCCCTTGGCGGTGATCTGGGCGAAGCGCCGCGACGTAGCTCGCCATCGCCGGGCGATGATGGGCCTCTTCTATGGCGCCTTCGCCATCAATCTGGCCTTCGCCTTCATTCCCGGCCGGACCATGTGGAACCTATTCTTTGGCTGAGGCGACCATGTCACTTTGGTTGGGGTGTGACGTCGGGTTAGCGGGTTGCCACGCTGTGAGGCGGCGCCTATAAGCCCGAGAACTCGCCGGTCCGGGCGAGACGATTTCAGCGACAAATCGCAGCCTCATGAACATCCACGAGCATCAAGCCAAAGCCGTCCTCGCAGAGTTCGGCGTGGCGGTTCCGCGCGGCTTCGCCGCCCATACCGTCGAAGAGGCCGCCCAGGCCGCCGAGAAGCTGGGAGGCCCGGTCTGGGTCGTGAAATCCCAGATTCACGCCGGCGGACGCGGTAAGGGCCGCTTCGAAGGCCTCGGTCCTGACGCCAAGGGCGGGGTTCGGGTCGTCAAGTCCGCCGCCGATGTGAAGTCCAGCGCTGAGGAGATGCTCGGCCGGGTGCTGGTGACGCACCAGACCGGCCCCAAGGGCAAGCAGGTCAATCGCCTCTATATTGAGGAAGGCGCGGCCATCGCCCGGGAGCTATACCTCTCCCTGCTGGTCGACCGTGACACCAGCCGCGTTTCGGTGGTCGCCTCCACCGAAGGCGGCATGGACATCGAAGAGGTCGCCGCTTCGACCCCTGAAAAGATCATCAGCTTCTCCATCGACCCGGCCACCGGCGTTTTCCCGCATCATGGGCGGAACCTGGCCAAGTCGCTGGGCCTGACCGGCGGTCTGGCCAAGGAAGCCGCCACCCTGCTCGGCCAGCTCTATGCGGCGTTCCTCGCCAAGGACATGGAGATGCTGGAGATCAACCCGCTGATCGTCACCGCTGACGATCACCTGCGGGTGCTGGACGCCAAGGTCAGCTTCGACGGCAATGCGCTCTACCGCCACGCCGACATCGTGGCCCTGCGCGACACCAGCGAAGAGGACGACAAGGAAATCGAGGCGTCCAAGTACGACCTCTCCTACATCGCCCTGGATGGCGAGATCGGCTGCATGGTCAATGGCGCGGGCCTGGCCATGGCGACCATGGACATCATCAAGCTCTACGGCGCCGAGCCGGCCAACTTCCTCGACGTGGGCGGCGGCGCGACCAAGGAGAAGGTCATCGCGGCCTTCAAGATCATCACCGCCGATCCCAGCGTGAAGGGGATCCTGGTCAATATCTTCGGCGGCATCATGCGCTGCGACATCATCGCCGAGGGCGTGGTCGAGGCGGTGAAGGAAGTCGGCCTGCAGGTGCCCCTGGTGGTTCGCCTGGAAGGCACCAATGTCGAGCTCGGCAAGAAGATCATCGCCGAGAGCGGACTGAACGTCGTGTCCGCCGATGATCTGTCGGACGGCGCTGAAAAGATCGTCAAGGCCGTTCGGGGAGCCGCTTAATGTCCATCCTCATCGGAAAAGACACCCGTGTCATCTGCCAGGGCATCACCGGCAGCCAGGGCACCTTCCACTCTGAACAGGCCATCGCCTACGGCACCAAGATGGTCGGCGGCGTGACGCCCGGTAAGGGCGGGACGACCCATATCGGCCTGCCGGTGTTCGACACCGTCGGCGAGGCGGTCCGCGAGACCGGCGCCGAGGCCAGCGTGATCTATGTCCCGCCGCCGTTCGCCGCGGACTCGATCCTGGAAGCCATCCAGGCCGAGATCCCCCTGATCATCTGCATCACCGAGGGCATCCCGGTGGCCGACATGGTCAAGGTCAAGCGCGCCCTGTCGGGCTCCAAGTCCCGCCTGATCGGCCCCAACTGCCCGGGCGTGCTGACGCCCGATGAGTGCAAGATCGGCATCATGCCGGGAAATATCTTCAAGCGCGGCTCGGTGGGTGTTGTCTCCCGCTCCGGCACGCTTACCTACGAGGCTGTGTTTCAGACCACTCAGGTGGGCTTGGGCCAGACCACGGCCGTCGGCATCGGCGGCGACCCGGTCAAGGGCACCGAGTTCATCGATGTGCTTCAGATGTTCCTCGACGACGACGAGACCGAGTCGATCATCATGATCGGCGAGATCGGCGGCGCAGCCGAGGAAGCGGCGGCTGAATTCATCAAGAATTCACCAAAGAAGAAGCCTATGGTCGGATTCATCGCGGGACGCACCGCCCCCCCTGGGCGGCGGATGGGTCACGCGGGCGCAATCATTTCGGGCGGCAAGGGCGGCGCCGAGGACAAGATCGCGGCGATGGAAGATGCGGGCATCCGCGTCTCGCCTTCTCCGGCGAAACTCGGCGAAACCCTGCTCCAGGTGCTCAAGGGCGCCTGACACAATCAAGCGTATGGCGGTCCGCCGTCGGCTCCTCTCACCAAGAAGCTTCGCGGGCCGTCTGGAAGCGGAAGCATGGCGGACGACGCAGGTCTGATCAACGAGGTGCTCGCCGAGACCTCGTTCCTCTATGGCGGCAACCTGGCCTTCGTGGAGGATCTCTACGCCCGGTGGGCGGAGAACCCGGGCTCGGTGGAGCCCTCCTGGCGGGCCTTCTTCGCCTCGCTCCACGAGCGGGCCGAAGAGATCAAGGCCGCCGCCGTCAAGCCCGGCTGGGTCCGGCCTGACGCAGCGCCTGCGCGTCCGGACTGGCTCTCGGCCCTGGACGGCCTCTGGCCGGCCGTCGAAGCCAAGCTGGAAAAGAAGGTCGCCGAGCGGACGCCCGCCGCCTCCACGGACGCCGTCCGCGCCGCCACCCTGGATTCCCTGCGCGCCATCATGATGATCCGGGCCTACCGGATGCGCGGACATCTGCGGGCCAATCTCGACCCCCTGGGCATCGCCATCGTCCCCGGCGACGCCAGCGAGCTGGACCCGGCCTCCTACGGCTTCACTGAGGCCGACTACGACCGACCGATCTTCCTGGACTATGTCCTGGGCCTGGAGACCTCCACGGTCCGGGAGATTCTCGACATCCTGCGGCGCACCTACTGCGGCGACCTGGGCGTGCAGTACATGCACATCTCCGACCCGCACCAGAAGGCCTGGATGCAGGAGCGGATCGAGGGTCGCGACAAGGAAATCGAGTTCACCGAGAAGGGCAAGGTCGCCATTCTCAAGAAGCTGATCGAGGCCGAGGGCTTCGAACGCTTCCTGCACCGCCGCTTCCCCGGCACCAAGCGCTTTGGCCTGGACGGCGGCGAGGCCATGGTCCCGGCGCTCGAACAGATCATCAAGCGCGGCGGGGCCCTGGGCGTCCGCGACATCGTGCTGGGCATGCCCCACCGGGGTCGCCTGAACGTCCTGGCCGCGGTGATGGGCAAGCCCTACCAGGTGATCTTCCACGAATTTCAGGGCGGCTCGTCCCTGCCCACCGACATCGAGGGCTCTGGTGATGTGAAGTATCACCTGGGCGCATCGTCGGACCGCGAGTTCGACGGCAACTCTGTCCACCTGTCCCTGACGGCCAATCCCAGCCATCTGGAAATCGTCAATCCGGTAGTGATTGGTAAGGCGCGGGCCAAGCAGGCCTTCGCCCTGCGGGACAACCCCGAAGCCGGGCGTGGTCACGTCCTGCCCCTGCTGTTGCACGGGGACGCGGCCTTCGCCGGCCAAGGGGTGGTGGCCGAATGCTTCGCCCTGTCTGGCCTCAAGGGCTATGGGGTCGGTGGTTCGATCCACTTCATCGTCAATAACCAGATCGGCTTCACCACCAGCCCGAAGAACAGCCGGTCCTCGCCTTATCCCTCCGACGTCGCCCTGATGGTCGAGGCGCCGATCTTCCACGTGAACGGGGACGATCCCGAGGCCGTGGTGTTCGCCGCCAAGGTGGCCACCGAGTTCCGCCAGCAGTTTGGCAAGGACGTGGTCATCGACATGTTCTGCTATCGCCGGTTTGGTCACAACGAGGGTGACGACCCGACGATGACCCAGCCTTTGATGTACGCCAAGATCAAGGGCCACCCGTCGACCCGCGAAATCTACACCAAGCGCCTGATCGACGAGAAGGTTGTCACGACCGAGGAGGTGGACGGCTGGATCGCCGAGTTCGCCGACTTCCTCGACAAGGAATTTGACGCCGGCAAGGACTATAAGGCCAACAAGGCCGACTGGCTGGACGGCAAGTGGTCAGGCCTGACCCTGCCCACCACCGAGGATCGTCGCGGCGACACCGCCGTGCCCCTGCAGAAGCTGCTGGACCTCGGCCGCAAGATCACCGCCGCCCCTGAGCGCATCAGCGTCCACAAGACCGTCGCCCGGGTTCTGCAGACCCGCCGCGACGCCATTGAGGGCGGTGAGGGCCTGGACTGGGCGACCGCAGAACACCTCGCCTTCGCCGCGCTGTTGGATGAGGGCTATCCGGTCCGTCTGTCGGGCCAGGACAGCGCGCGGGGAACCTTCACCCAGCGCCACTCGGCCCTGATCGACCAGAAGACCGAGGAAACCTATTTCCCGCTGCGCAACCTCTCGCCGACCCAGGCGCATTTCGAGGTGCTGGATTCGGCCCTGTCGGAAGAGGCGGTGCTCGGTTTTGAATACGGCTTCTCCCTGGCCGAGCCCCGGACCCTGACCCTTTGGGAGGCTCAGTTCGGCGACTTCACCAACGGCGCCCAGGTGGTCATCGACCAGTTCATCTCGTCGGGCGAACGCAAATGGCTGCGCATGAGCGGCCTCGTGATGCTGCTGCCTCACGGCTATGAGGGCCAGGGCCCCGAGCACTCATCGGCCCGGCTCGAGCGGTTCCTGCAGTCCTGCGCCGAGGACAATATGCAGGTGGCCAACTGCACCACCCCGGCCAACTATTTCCATATTCTGCGCCGCCAGCTGCTTCGGGAGTTCCGAAAGCCGCTGATCATCATGACGCCAAAGAGCCTGCTGCGTCACAAGAAGGCCGTCTCGCGCCTGACCGATCTGTCCGAAGGCTCGTCCTTCCACCGCGTGCTGCTGGACGACGCCGAGCGGGGCGAGAACACGACGGTCAGCCTAGTTCCCGACGACAAGATCCGCCGGGTGCTCCTGTGCTCGGGCAAGGTCTATTACGACCTGCTGGAGGCCCGCGAGGCCAAGGGCGTCGATGACGTCTACATCCTGCGCCTGGAGCAGTTCTACCCCTGGCCGGTGAAGTCCCTGTCCAACGAACTCAAGCGGTTCAAGGACGCCGAGCTGGTCTGGTGCCAGGAAGAACCGAAGAATATGGGCGGCTGGACCTTCGTCGATCCGTGGCTGGAGCTGACCCTCGAGCGCCTGGACGTCCAGTCCCGCCGGGCCCGCTACGTGGGCCGTCCGGCCTCGGCCTCCACGGCGGCGGGCCTGATGAGCCGCCACCTGGCCGAACTGGAAACCTTCCTCAGCGAAGCCTTCGCCTAGGCCTCGTCCGTCAAAGAACTCAATAAGAACAGGAATCTACAACTATGGCCGACATCATGACCCCCGCCCTGGGCGAGTCCGTCACCGAGGCGACGGTGGCGCGCTGGACCAAGAAGGCGGGCGATGCCGTCCGTAAGGATGAGATCCTGGTCGAGCTGGAAACCGACAAGGTCAGCCTGGAAGTCGCCGCGCCGGCCGACGGCGTGCTGAGCGAAATCCTGGCCGCCGAAGGCGATACGGTCGAACCAGGCGCGATCCTGGGCAAGATGTCCGAGGGCGGCGCGGCCGCGGCCCCGGCCAAGGCCGAGGCGCCCAAGGCTGAAACCAAGCCCGAACCCAAGGCCGAGGCGGCGAAGGCCCCGGCTCCGTCGCAGCCGGAGGTCATGACCACCAAGCCCGCGGCCCCCTCGGCTCAACGGATCGCCACCGAGAACAATCTCGACCTCGCCAAGGTCGGCGGTTCGGGCAAGGACGGTCGGGTGACCAAGGGTGACGCCATCGCCGCCCTGGAGACCCGGGCCAACGCCCCGGCGGCCGCTGCGGCCCCCGCCGCCCCGCGCGCCCTGCATGAACGCGAAGAGCGGGTCCGCATGACCCGCCTGCGCCAGACCATCGCGCGCCGCCTGAAGGAGGCGCAGAACAACGCCGCCATGCTGACCACCTTCAACGAGGTGGACATGAGCGCGGTCATGGCCCTGCGCACCGAATACAAGGACGTGTTCGAGAAGCGCCACGGGGTGCGCCTGGGCTTCATGAGCTTCTTTGTGAAGGCCTGTATCGCGGCCCTGAAGCAGGTGCCCGACGTCAACGCCGAGATCGACGGCCAGGACATCATCTACAAGAACCACTACGACATCGGCGTGGCGGTCGGCACCGAGAAGGGGCTCGTGGTCCCGGTCATCCGGGACGCCGACGATATGAGCCTGGCCGGGGTCGAAAAGGCCATCGGCGCGATGGGCAAGAAGGCCCGCGACGGCCAGCTGGCCCTGGATGATCTGCAGGGCGGCACCTTCACCATCTCCAACGGCGGGGTCTATGGCTCGCTGATGTCGACCCCGATCCTGAACGCGCCCCAGTCGGGCATCCTCGGCATGCACAAGATCCAGGAGCGGCCGATGGTCGTGAAGGGGCAGGTGGTGATCCGCCCGATGATGTACCTGGCCCTCTCTTACGACCACCGCGTGGTGGACGGCCAAGGCGCGGTGACCTTCCTGGTCAAGGTCAAGGACGCCATCGAAGATCCCCAGCGCCTGCTGCTGGACCTCTAGACAGCCAGGGGCGCGGGGGACCGCGCCCTTTTCGGCTTTAAGACCCTCTGACCTACGGATCCTAGTCCCATGTCCCAATACGACGTCGTCATCATCGGGGGCGGCCCCGGCGGATACAATGCGGCCATCCGCGCCGGCCAGCTGGGGCTGAAGGTCGCCTGCGTCGAGAAGCGCGAGACCCTGGGGGGCACCTGCCTGAACGTCGGCTGCATGCCGTCCAAGGCCCTGCTGCACGCCTCTGAAATGTATGACGCGGCCATGGGCAAGGAATTCGCCACCCTCGGCATCGAGGTGAAGCCCAAGCTGAACCTGTCGCAGATGATGGCCCAGAAGGCCGAGTCGGTGACCCAGCTGACCAAGGGCATCGAATTCCTGTTCAAGAAGAACAAGGCCGACTGGATAAAGGGCGCGGGCAAGATCGCCGGCCCCGGCAAGGTCGAAGTCACCGCCGCCGATGGCTCGGTCCAGACCCTTGAAGCCAAGAACATCGTCATCGCCACGGGCTCCGAACCGACTCCGCTGCCGGGCGTGACCATCGACCAGAAGCGGATCGTCGATTCCACCGGCGCCCTGTCGCTGGCCGAAGTCCCCAAGAAGCTGATCGTGGTGGGCGCCGGCATTATCGGCCTGGAGCTGGGCTCGGTCTGGCGCCGCCTGGGCGCCGAGGTCACGGTGGTGGAGTTCCTCGACCGCATTACGCCCGGCATGGACACCGAGACGGCCAAGACCTTCCAGCGGTCCCTGACCAAGCAGGGCATCGTCTTCAAGCTGGGCGCCAAGGTGACCGCCGCTGAGACCTCAAAATCCGGCGTCAAGCTGACCGTCGAGCCGGTGGCCGGCGGCGAGGCCGAGACTCTGGAGGCCGACTACGTCCTGGTGGCCATCGGCCGGCGTCCCTTCACCGAAGGCCTGGGCCTGGAGTCCGTCGGCGTCACGCCGGACAAGCGCGGCGTCATCGAGACCGACCATTTCAAGACCTCGGCGCCTGGCGTCTGGGCCATTGGCGACGCGATCCACGGCCCCATGCTGGCCCATAAGGCCGAGGAAGACGCCGTGGCCTGTATCGAGCTGATCGCCGGCAAGGCGGGGCATGTGGACTACAATCTGGTCCCCAGCGTCGTCTATACGGCGCCGGAAGTGGCCTGGGTCGGCAAGACCGAAGAGCAGCTGAAGGAGGCGGGCGTCGCCTATAAGGTCGGCAAGTTCCCCTTCACCGCCAACAGCCGCGCCAAGATCAACCACGAGACCGACGGCTTCGCCAAGATCCTGGCCGACGCCAAGACCGATGAGATCCTGGGCGTCCATATCGTCGGGCCCCAGGCGGGCGAGATGATCGGCGAATATTGCGTGGCCATGACCTTCAAGGCCGCCAGCGAGGACATCGCCCGCACCAGCCATCCCCACCCGACCCGCTCGGAAGCCGGCCGTCAGGCCGCCATGGGCGTCGAGGGCTGGACGATGCAGTCCTAAAGGGCGGCTTGGAAGAGGGCGGCCGCCGGACCGCTCAGCCCGCCTGGGCGAGCGGTTCAGGTTCCAGCACCATCACATATTCCTCGACCTCTTCGCCGCGGCCGGGGGCGAAGGCCGTGGTCTGCCCGCGGATGACGAAGCCGGCGTGCTGCAGGACCTTGAGCGAGGCGATGTTGTCCTTGGCCACCCGGGCCTCGACGGGTCGCGTGGCGATCCTGTCCACGAAGGCTAGCAGGGCGCGGGTCGCCACGCCCTGGCCCCACCAGGGTTTTCCGATCCAGTAGGAGACCGACGGCGAACCGGCGGTGGTGTGGTTGAGGATGTGACCGGCGACGTCGCCGGCCACCTCAACGGTTCGGGCGGTGACGCCCGGCGTTTTCAACAGCCTGTCCCAGTGGGCCATGAAGGCGCCGCGGTCCTCGGGATCGGCGGCGCCGAAGGCGGCCATGCGGTTGGCGGCGAGATCCCGCTGCTGCTCGAAAAAGATCGGCAGGTCGCCAGGAATCACGGGGCGAAGTCGGACAGGACAGGTCATGCGTGGGGATGGGCCTTGGCATAGGCGGCGAGCAGGCGCTCGGCGTCCACTTCGGTATAGCGCTGGGTGGTGGACAGCGAGGCGTGGCCTAGCAGGTCCTGGATTGAACGCAAGTCCGCGCCCGCCCCCAGCAGATGGGTGGCGAAGGAGTGCCGCAGGGCGTGTGGGGTGGCGCTGTCGGGCAGGCCAAGCCGCCCCCGGAGGATCTGAACGGTCGCCTGGACGTGCCGGGGGCTGAGCGGGCCCCCGCGCTTGGCCCGGAACAGGGGCGCATCGGGCGCCAGGACATAGGGCAGGTCGGCGAGATAGGCGGCGATCGCCTCGGCCACCGCCGGCAGCACCGGCACAAGTCGGGTCTTGCCGCCCTTGCCGGTGATCCGCAGGGCCTCCCGTAGCGGCGCGTCCGACCGCTTCAGGGACAGGGCCTCTGAGATCCGCAAGCCACAACCATAGAGCAGGGTCAGGACGGCGGCGTCCCGGCTGGCCTCCCACTTCTCGCGATCAGGGTCGAGCCCCGGTTCGGCGATCATCCCGCGGGCCTGGTCCTCGGTGACCGGGCGCGGCGCCCCGGGCTTGATCCGGGGACCCCGGACCAGAGTCACCGCGGCGTTGGCCACGCCCAGGCGGCGGTCCAGATATCGGTGCAGGCCCCGTACGGCCGACAGGGCCTGGGACAGGGAGCGTGGCGACAGGGGGTGATCGCCCTGGCGGAGATAGGCCAGCCAGGCGCGAAGTTCGGCGGTTTCCACCCCGCCCAGGTCGGCGACCACGAGGCCGCCCCCCCGATGCTGCTGCAGAAACGCCACGTAGCGGCGCCCGGCCGCCCCGTAGGACTCCACGGTCCGCGGCGAGGCCCGGCGCTCCTGGGTCAGATAGACGAGCCAGGCCTGAACCGCCTGGTCGGCCGGCGCCGCAAGGCTCAGGGCGGGCGGGGGGGTCACAGGACCGGCCAACGCTCCGCCGTGCGCTCGATCACCCGAGCCAGAAAGGCGACGAGTTCGGCGCCCATGTCCTCGGTGAAACCGTTGGGGTCGTCGGAGCCGAAGGCGACCAGACCTTCCCGCGCCGGCTCCCACATGGCCAGGCGCACCAGGGCCATGGACTTGACCCCCTCGCTCCGCTCACCGAACAGGCCAAGCGCCGGCGCCCAGAACCCCATCCGGGTCAGTTTCTGGTGGCCGCCCAGGACCATGTCCACCTGACCTTCAACCAGGGGCCGCCAGCCAGCCGGCGTGCGCTCTGGCCCCTCCAGGGCCACAACGCCGCACCCGAGACCAAACCGCAGCTGCGCCAGTTCATCGACCCGGCGGGCCAGATCGGCGTGGTTGCGGGCCTCCAGCAGGTCGATCACCGCCCCGTGAGTCTGGGCCTGGGCGGCGAAATTGGCCCGGGCGGTGGATTCCAGCTGACGACGGACGGCCGACTCCTTGCGGTGGGCGGCGTGAACCCGCGCCAGGGCGGCCGGCCCGAAGGCCACCACATTCTCCGGTAGAGCCTGCAGGCCCAGCAGGCGGAGCAGTTCCGGGTCGTCCAGCAGAACGCCCGGATTCTCCAGCAGGAAGGCTCGGACTGTGGCCTGCGCCTCGTGGGCGCTCATCGCGCCGTCCATGTTCGCGCCGTCCATGCAACCCGCCCTATCGCCGCCTGGGCGATTCCTAAAGGATCGACTGGCCGGTCTTGGCCCAGTCGCTCATGAACTGATCAAGACCCTTCTCGGTTAACGGGTGCTTGAACAGGTCGAGGAAGACCGCCGGCGGAATGGTCGCGCAGTCGGCGCCCATCAGGGCCGAGGCGGTCACATGGGCGGTGGTGCGGATCGAGGCGGCGAGAATTTCGGTGTCGAAATCGTAGTTGTCGTAGATGGCGCGGATCTCGGCGATCAGGTCCATCCCATCGGCGCCGTGATCGTCCAGACGGCCGATGAACGGCGAGATGTAGGTCGCGCCAGCCTTGGCGGCCATCAGGGCCTGGGCGGCGGAGAAGCACAGGGTGACGTTGGTCTGGATGCCTTCGCGGGTGAACACCCCCGTCGCGGTCAGGCCGGCCCGGGTCAGGGGAACCTTGACCACCACATTGGGGGCCACGCCGGCCAGCTTGCGGCCCTCGGCCAGCATGGCCTCGACCTCGGTGGCGGCGACCTCGGCGCTGACGGGCCCCTCGACGAGGTCGCAAATCTCAGCGATGACCTCCAGCATGGGACGGCCCGACTTGGCGATCAGCGACGGATTGGTGGTGACGCCGTCCACCAGGCCTGTGGAGGCGAGGTCCTTCAGGACGGCCGTGTCGGTGGTGTCGAGAAAGATCTGCATGGCCTGGGCCTCCCTGCGCAGTGAATGGCGGTGTTTAGCTGCTGCGCCCGGTCCTCGCCACCCTGCCTTGATGACAGCCGCGGACGTCCGGTCATGAGCCGCATCGCCTCGGTCCTGCTGCCCATGCCCCTGCCGGAGGCCTTCGATTACGCTGAGCCTGAGGGCATGGGTCTGGAGGTCGGCGACCAGGTGGCCGCGCCGCTGGGCCCCCGCACCCTGCGCGGGGTGGTGACCGGCCTGCGGGATGCTGTCGGCGGCAACCGTCCCCTGAAGCCCCTTGAGGCTCGCCTCGACGATCCGCCCCTGCCGCCGGGCACCCTGGAGTTTGTCCAGTGGGCGGCCCGCTACGCCGTAGACGCGCCTGGCCAACCGCTCGCCATCGCCCTGCGCGGCGCCCGGGCGGCCAAGGCCCGACCCGTCAAGCAGGTGGTCGCCACTGGGGCTGCGCCCGCCCGGCTGACTCCGGCCCGGGATAAGGTGATGGTGGCCCTGGAGGGCTTTGTGGGAACCCCGGCCGATCTGGCCCGTCATGCCGAGGTCTCGGCCGGTGTGGTCAAGGGGCTGATCGACGAGGGGGTCCTGGCCGTGCGCCTGATCCCAGCCCCCGTGGCCTTCCCGGCGCCAGACCTGTCGCGGCCCCGGGCGCCGCTCAATCCCAGCCAGGCGGCGGCGGCCCAGGTGCTCATCGCCATGACCGGCGAGGGCGGTTTCAATGTCGCCCTGCTCGACGGGGTGACGGGCTCGGGCAAGACGGAGGTCTATCTGGAGGCTGTGGCCGCCGTCCTCGCCGCCGATCAGACTGCCCAGGTCCTGGTGCTGCTGCCGGAGATCGCGCTCACCCAGGCCGTGCTGTCCCGCTTCACCGAACGGTTCGGGACCATGCCGGCCGAATGGCATTCCGGCGTCGCCCCGCCAGCCAGGCGTCGGGTCTGGGAGGCGGTGGCCACCGGCGTCTGCCCGATCGTCGTGGGCGCCCGCTCGGCCCTGTTCCTGCCCTTCACGAACCTGAAGCTGATCGTCGTCGACGAGGAGCACGACACCTCGTTCAAGCAGGAGGAGGGCTTCATCTATCAGGCCCGGGACCTGGCCGTGGTGCGGGGCAAGATGGAAGGCGCCGCCGTGGTCCTGGCCTCAGCCACGCCATCCCTGGAAACCCTTCGCAACGCCGAGACCGGCCGCTATCGCTGGCTGCGACTGACCGACCGGCACGGGGTCGCCGTCCTGCCCCAGATCGACCTGATCGACCTGCGGGAGACGCCGCTGGAGACCGGTCGCTGGCTGTCGGCCCCGCTGGTCGAGGCCGTGGGCGAAACCCTGGCCCGGGGGGAGCAGGCCCTCCTCTTCCTCAACCGCCGGGGTTATGCGCCCCTGGTGCTGTGCCGAGCCTGCGGCGAGCGGCTGACGGCGCCCGACACCGACTCCTGGCTGGTGGAGCATCGCTATACCGGCCGCCTGGTCTGCCACCTCACCGGCTTCTCCATGGCCAAGCCCAAGGCCTGCCCCAATTGCGGGGCGGTCGACAGCCTGGTCTCTGTGGGGCCAGGCGTGGAGCGGGTGGAGGAAGAGGCTCGCGCCCTGTTCCCAGAGGCCCGAGTGGCGGTCTTCTCCTCCGACACCGTGTTCGACGCCCAGGCCGCCAGGCGGCTGGTGGAGTCCATGGCGGCCGGTGAGATCGACATCCTGGTGGCCACCCAGGCCGCGGCCAAGGGTCACAACTTCCCCAACCTGACCCTGGTCGGCGTGGTGGACGCCGATCTGGGGCTGAAAGGCGGCGATCTGCGGGCGGCGGAGCGGACCTATCAGCTGCTGGCCCAGGCCACGGGGCGTGCGGGCCGCCATGACCGTCCAGGCCGGGCCCTGGTGCAGACCTATGCGCCGGACCATGCGGTGATGCAGGCCTTGGCCGCCCAGGACAGGGACGCCTTCGTCGCCGCCGAGATGGCCGAGCGGGAGCTGGCGGGTCTGCCGCCCTTTGGCCGCCTGGGCGCGGTGATCGTCTCCAGCGAGAACCCCCAGGCCCTGGAGGTCTTTGTCCGGGACATGGCCGCGGCCGCGCCCAACGCCGAGGGGCTGGAGGTCTATGGCCCGGCCGACGCCCCCCTCTCCCTGGTCCGCGGCCGGCGGCGCAAGCGGTTCCTGGTGCGGGCCGACCGCACCGTCGATCTTTCCGCCTATCTGGCCGCCTGGCGCGCGCGGGTGAGGCCGCCGGGCTCGGTCCGGGTGGTGATTGACGTGGATCCCTACAGCTTCCTGTAGATGGCGGCGCCGGCGGACCGGCCAATAGTCGGGCGCCCGACGGACGCAGCGGACGCGAGCCTGTAGGGGCTTCTGCGAAGCTTCCCTGCCACCCCATGCCGTCTGAGGCGTTTCACTCCCATGTCCATGGGTCAGCCATCCTCCGATCCGCGTCCCTATTCCGGGCGTTCGGATCTGTCCGCCCTGCGGGGCAACCGCCTGCTGGCCGCCCTGCCCGGGACGGTCCTGCAGGATGTTGCGCCCCATATACGCCCGGTGAATCTGGAGCGGGGGCGGGTTCTGTTCGAACCGGGGGATGATGTCGACCTGACTCATTTCCCGACCCGCTCGGCGATTATCTCGCTGCAACTGGTCACCCGGGACGGTCGCGAGGTCGAGGCCGCGAGCATCGGCCGCGAGGGGGCGGCCGGCGGCATCGTCAGCTCCGGGCATAAGCCGGCCTATGGCCGGGCGGTGGTCCAGATCGCGGGGCCGGTGCTGGTCATCGCCACCGAACAGCTGGAGGCCGCAAAGCGCCGGCGTCCGGAAATTTCCGACCTGTTCTCGCGCTATGCCGACGCCCTGCTGGCCCAGGTGATGCAGTCTGTGGTGTGCAACGCCCTGCATCCGGTGGAGCAGCGGGCCTGTCGCTGGCTCCTGTCGACCCATGACCGCTCGGAAACCAATATCATCCGACTGACACAACAGAGCCTGGCCGAAATGCTGGGCGTCCAGCGCACCACCGTGTCCGGCGTCGCCAAGATTCTGGAGCACCGGGGCCTGATCCGGCAGCACCACGGGCATGTGGAGGTCATCGACCGCGCCGGGCTCGAGGAGGCCTGCTGCGAGTGCTACCAGGCCGTCGAAGACCACTACGCCCTGTTGCTCCCCGAGGTCGTGGAGGACTGACCTCAGATCAGGATTTGACCTCGGCCGGCGCGGGCGTCGGCGCGGGCGGCGGAACGCGGTCCTGCAGACGCACCCCGGGAATCTTGAGCATCAGCAGGAAGCCGAACAGCAGGACCGCCAGGCTGAAGATGATCCCGTAGACCACGGCGGTGGAGAAACTCTGGCGGATGATCTGGTCGGTGGCGCGGGTGACCGGATCGGCGGCCCTGGCTTCGGCCAGGCCGGGATCGGCGTCTCGCTCCATGGCCATGCGCTGCAGGTCTGACAGCTCCAGTGTCTCCATCTGGGCCGCAGGATTGGCCGCCGACAGCCGGCTGAGCTCGCTGGTCAGGCCCCAGGTGAGGATTGCGCCGAACAGGGCCACGCCCATGGTCGATCCGATCTGCCGGACGAACTGTCCCGAACTGGTGGCCACGCCCAGCTGATGGGGCGGCACGGCGTTCTGCACGGCGAGGCCAAACAGGCTCTGGCCCGGGCCAAGGCCGATGCCGACGATCAACAGCCGCCAGGCCAGGTCGAGAGTGCCAGTGTCGGGCCCGATGAAGCAGAGGGAGAAGACCCCGGCGATCAGCACGGCCCCGCCGCCGATCATGAACGGCTTGTAGACCCCGGTCCGGGTGACCAGCTGGCCGTTGATGGTCGAGGAGGCCACCAGCCCGACCATCAGGGCCAGCATGGTCAGGCCGCTGCGGGTGGCTGGCACGCCCTGTCCCACCTGCATGTACAGGGGCAGGAAGGAGGTCACCCCCATGAAGGCCATGGAATAGATGAAGGCCGCCCCGTTGGCGGTGTTGAAGGTCCGGTTCTTGAACAGCTCCAGGGGCAGGATGGGATCGCGCACCGCCCGCTGAACGAAGACGAAGGCGGTGAGGGACGCCAGGCTTGCGGCCAACAGGCCAAGGATCATGGGCGAGGCCCAGCCATAGTCCCGGCCGCCCCAGGTGATGGCCAGCAGCAGGGTGGTGAAACCGACCACGATGAGGGCGGCGCCGGCATAGTCGATGCGCCCCTCGCCCCGGGGGGGCAGGGCCGGCATCTTCAGGACAATCATGGCCACCGCCGCCAGGGCGAAGGGCACGTTCACATAGAAGACCCAGCGCCAGCCCTCGATCACATGGCCGGCCAGCTCGACCGTCCCATGGTCTGTGAAGAAGCCGCCGATCACCGGGCCAAAGATGCTGGCCACCCCGAACACCGAGCCGAACAGGCCGGAGAACTTGGCCCGCTCCCGGGGGGCGTAGAGGTCGGCGATGATGGCGAAGGCGATAGTGAACAGCGCCCCTCCGCCCACGCCCTGCACGGCCCGGGCGGTGATCAGCTGGGTCATGCCGCCGCCGATCACGGGCAGGTCGCCGAACTCTCCGGCCAGGCCAGACAGCCAGGAGCCGGCGAGGAAGACCCCGATGCCCCACAGCAGGATCGGCTTGCGGCCGAAGATGTCGCCAAGCTTGCCCCAGATGGGGACCATGACGGTCGAGGCCAGCAGATAGGCCGTGGTCGCCCAGGCGTAGAGATGGAGGCCCGACAGGTCCGAGACGATCCGCGGCATGGCCGTGGCGACCACGGTCTGGCTCATGGCGCTGAGCAGGAAGACGATCAGGACGGAAATCAGCGTGAGGCGACGATCGGCCTCGTTAAAGACTTGGGGCTCTTGCAACGCGGCGTTTCCAAAGCGACGTTCGAGCGCCGCCAAATTATCTGGCCCTGCGCAGCGCTGGCGCGGCGAGGCCCTATTTTTCAAAGGTCTGAGCCCGCCCCGGCGCGCCGATGTGACGTCCGGGGCGGTGTTAATGGTCAGACGTTATCAGAACCCGTCGGGGATGCATGCTCCAAAGGCGGCCCTCCCACCGCCTTTCGACGGCCGGCCCGCCGGGCGAAGATGTTGAGCCCTTCCACCAGGCCAGAGAAGGCCATGGCGGCGTAGATGTAGCCCTTGGGCACGTGGAAGCCGAAGCCGTCGGCGATCAGGGTGGCGCCGATCATCAGCAGGAAGCCCAGGGCCAGCATGACCACGGTCGGATTGGAGTCGATGAATTCCGCAAGGGGATCAGCGGCCAGCAGCATGACGCCCACCGCGAAGACGACGGCGATCACCATGATCGGCAGGTGATCGGTCATCCCCACGGCGGTGAGGATCGAGTCGATGGAGAAGACCAGGTCCAGCAGCAGGATCTGCACGATCACCGAGGAGAAGTTGGCCGCCGCGGCGCCCTTGACGTCGAGCACCCCGTGGGTGGGCTCTGGATCGACCTTTTCGTGGATCTCGGTGGTCGCCTTCCAGACCAGGAACAGGCCGCCGATGATCAGGATGATGTCGCGCCAGGAGAAGTCCATCTCGAACATCGGCATGCCATGCACCGGGTCCGGCGGGCCCTCGAGGGGAATGCTGAACACCGTCTGGGTGAGGCCGACCAGGAAGGCCAGGGTCGAGAGCAGGCCAAGGCGCATGATCAGCGCCAGGGCGATGCCGATCTTGCGGGCGCGGCTGCGTTGCTCCGGCGGCAGTTTGTTGGAGAGGATCGAAATGAAGACGAGGTTGTCGATGCCAAGGACCACCTCCATCACGATCAGCGCGATGAGGGCGGCCCAGGCGACCGGGTCGGTGACGAGGACGAGAAGCGTGTCCATTGGTGATTCTCCAGGGGAATACCCCATGGCTTAGACGATCCAGGGGCGCGTGGGAGCGCTAACGCGATGGTCAGGCTTCTGGCGCCACAATGCGACGAGAAAGTCCGCCGCCTGCGCCTGACCTCCGTGCCGAGTTCCGCCCATGACCGACGCCCAGCATATCAATCCGCTCACCTCACTGAGGTTCTTCGCCGCCTTCTGGGTGGTGCTGTTCCACTACTGGCCGGCCCTGGCGACGGCGACCACGCCGCTGTTGGTCGCCAAGGGCTATCTGGGCGTGGAGCTGTTCTTCGTCCTGTCGGGCTTCATCCTGTGCCATGTCTATCGCACCCAGGTTGAGACCGGCGGCTTCACCTATGGGAGCTTCCTCTGGGCCCGTCTGGCGCGGATCTATCCGCTGCACCTGGCGACCCTGATCGGCATGGGGGTGCTGGCGGCGGGCGCCACGGCGGCCGGCTTCGCCGTCGACCCCAATATTCTGTCCTGGGAGTCCCTGCCGGCCAACCTGTTGCTGGTGCAGGCCTGGGGCCTGGCCCCGGTCGCCGGCTGGAACCATCCATCCTGGTCGATCTCGGCGGAGTGGTTCGCCTATCTGACCTTTCCCCTGTTCGCCTGGGCCGCCCTGGCGCTGAAGGCGAGGCCGCTGGTCGCGGTGGTGCTGGCCGCCGTCTTCATGGCGGTCCTCTATGCCGGGTTCGAGGCGCTGGCGGGCCATCCCCTGACCCTGGCCACGATCCGCTGGGGCGCCCTGCGCATCGTGCCGTGCTTCGCCCTGGGCTGCGCCCTGCACAGTCTCTGGCGGGAGCGGGCCGGCGGCGGTCGGAGTCAGTCCTGGCTCGGCGCCGCAATTTCAGGCGCCGTCGCCCTGTGCGCGGCCGCCCTTGGACTCTCTGATACGATTATCGTCCTGGGGGCGGCTGGTCTGATCTTCTACCTCGCCCGTCTGGCCCAGGGCGGGTCCCAGGCCCTTTGCGCCCCGGCGCTGATCTATCTCGGTGAGATCAGCTATTCGATCTATATGATCTGCGTGCCGTGGAAGATTGTATTCGTCAACGGGGCTGCCAGTCTGCTCAAGCTTGAGGGGGGGCAGCTGCCCCTGGCCCTGTGGTTGGTGCTGCTCGTGGGCGTGGTTCCACTGGCGGCGCTCTCATATCATCTGATCGAGAAACCATCCCGCGAGCGCATGAAGCTGTGGGCGGGGCTGTGGAAAGGGCGGGCGCCAAAGGTCGCAGGCGCATAAACCCTCTTTTCATCCCCGGCGTGAGAAACTATGCCTAACACCAGTTCGCGTCGGGGAGTTGCATCCAACATGATGAAACGGGCACGCTTGGTCCTTGGTTCCATGACGGCCGCGGCTGTTATGGCTCTTGCGCCTGCCAGCTCCGCCATTGCGGACACCTATTGGCAGTGCGTTCCGTTCGCCCGGATGATCTCGGGCGTGCAGATCTTCGGCGACGCCTGGACCTGGTGGAAGCAAGCCTCCGGCAAGTACGACACCGGCAACACCCCTCAGGCCGGGGCGGTCCTCTGTTTCAAGCCCACGGGCGCCATGCGCCTGGGCCATGTGGCTGTGGTCAGCCAGGTGCTGACCGATCGGGTCATCCAGATCAGCCACGCCAACTGGTCGAGGATCAACGGAACACGCGGCCAGATCGAGCGTGACGTCACGGTGATCGATGTCTCCGCCAAGGGCGACTGGAGCCAGGTCAAGGTCTGGTACGACTCCATCGGCGATCTCGGCTCGACGACCTATCCTGTGCATGGCTTCATCTATCAGGACGCCACCGCCTCGACCCTCACCAAGACCGGCTTCAC
This sequence comes from Phenylobacterium sp., assembly GCF_030679875.1. Lineage (GTDB taxonomy): Bacteria > Pseudomonadota > Alphaproteobacteria > Caulobacterales > Caulobacteraceae > Phenylobacterium. The sequence continues at coordinate 65,626 of NZ_JAUXSP010000002.1, forward strand.
TACCGCGCAGAATACGGCGGTGACCGTGGCCCAGTCGGCGGCCAATCAGATGGTCGCGGCTGTTCGTCCTGGCTCTGGTCCGCTGCAGATGCTCAGCCAGGCCGCCGACGCCACCGACCGGATCGCGGCCTTGCTCCAGGCGGCCGGTCAGGGCGGCGCCTCGGCGGGCGAAGGCCAGGAATAGTCGCAACCGCGACGCTCGGAACAACCCTTCCTTAAACGGCTGGGGACCACCCTGTCGGCCTCATCATAAGGTCGTTCATGGCAAGCCCCGCTCCTTCCCACCTGCGACCCCAGACCTTGCCCTATCTGCGGGCGGCCCTCGCGGCCCACGCCCGCTATGTTCAGGGTCTGGCCGGGGGGCGCCGCGCCGATCTGGTGCGGGCCGATCTCGCCGACTGGGACCTGGAAGGCGCCCTGCTGGCCGAGGCCGACCTCACGGGGGCCCGCCTGTCCGGCGCGATTCTGGCCGGGGCTGACCTCAGCCGCGCCAACCTGTTCGGCGCCGATCTGCGAGACGCCGACCTGAGGGGCGCACGCCTGCCACAGGCCGACCTGCGCGGAGCGAGCCTGCGCGGCGCCAATCTGTCCGGCGCCGATCTCTCCGGCTGCGACCTGCGCGAAGGGTGCATCGCCATGCAGACCCGGGCCGCTGGCTTCCGGGTGCTGACCCCTGAGACCCGGGCTGGGAACCTCGAATACGCCGTCGTCGAGGGCGCTGATCTCAGTGCGATCATGACCGCCGTCGATTGCCGTGACGCCAGCATGTCCGGGGCGATCCTGGTCGGCGCGCGGCTGGTCAATGCGCGCCTGGACGGCGCCGACCTGTCTGGAGCTCAGCTGGATGGCGCCGATCTCAGCGGCGCCTCTCTGCGGGGGGCGGTGGTGGCCGGGGCCAATCTCGCCGCCGCAGGCCTCGACGGCGCCGATCTCAGCGACCTCCTGAAGGCGCCGGCCACGGTCTTCTATGTGGACGACATGCCTCTGCATGACATCGTCGCCGACCACGAGGCCTATTGTGACAGCCAGGGGGCCCTCGGGACGGCCGCCCGGCTCGGAAGCGCTGATTTCCGCTCCCTCCGCCACTTGCGAAACCGCAGGCTGAGCGGCCTGTCTGCGCCTGGGGCTATCTTCTTCGGCATGGATCTGAGCGGGGCCCAGTTGCAGGGCGCGGACCTGTCGGACTGTGATCTGCGCAAGGCCGACCTGCGGGGCGCGGATCTTCGCGGGGCCCGGCTGACCGGCGCGAACCTTATCCGCGCCGATTTGCGCGACGCCAAGCTTGGACCCCTGTCGATCGGCGAAGGCCGCCTGCTGCGCACCGATCTCAACCGGGCGATCCTGCGCTATGCCGATCTGAGCGGCGCCCAGGCCCGCCGGGCCCGCTTTCTCGAGGCCGACCTATCCGGCGCCAAGCTGACCGGGGCCGATCTGCGGGGCGCCGAACTGATCCTCTAGCGGTCAGCCCACCTACATCTCGTGGCGCAGGGGGCGCAGGTCGGGGAAGTCCGCCGGCCGCTTTTCGGCCTTGGCCTTGAAGGCCTCGCCCATGTGCGAGCCCGCGAACATGCCGGTCTGCCAGACGGCGATATAGTCCAGGCCATCGGCGATGGTGTGGTCGCGGGCATAGTTGATCATCACCTTTGAGCCGGTCACGGCCAGGGGCGACTTCTCGGCGATCTCCCGGGCTGTGGCCATGACGTGGTCGAGCAGGGCCTCGTGGGTCGGGAAGACCTCATTGACCAGGCCGATCTCCCTGGCCCGCTGGGCCGACAGGCGGCGTCCGGTATAGGCCAGCTCGCGCACCCAGCCCTCGGGGATCAGCTTGCACAGGCGCGGGAAGGTGCCGACATCGGCGGTCATGCCGATATTGATCTCCTGCACGCAGAAGAAGGCGTCCTCGGTGGCGTAGCGGATGTCGCAGGCGCTGGTCATGTCCATCGCCCCGCCGATACAGCCGCCCTGGATGGCGACCAGGACCGGCATGCGCGCCTCGTCCAGGCAGCTGAAGCAGTCCTGCAGCCAGCGGATATGGTGACGCTGACCCTCGGCGGCGATGAAGCGGTCAGGGGCGGCCCCGCCGTCGGCGGCCGAGGTCCCGCCGCCGCCGAACACAGCCAGGTCCATGCCGGCTGAGAAATGCTTGCCGGTCGACGAAATGACGATGCAGCGGGCCCGGACATTGTCGTTGATGTCCCGCACGATCACCGGCAGCTCGTTCCAGAAATCCCGGATCATGCTGTTGAAGGCTTCGGGCCGCTTGAGCTTGATGTGCGCGACGCCGCCCTCGATCTCGACATCGAAGCAGGTCCAGGGTCCCAGCGCCGGGATGGCGGACGAAGATGCGGTCTTGGAGTTGGCGGCGGTCATGGCTGTTCCTGGGGATGTTTTCTTCAGGGGTTTTCCCATCATCGCCCCCTGACGCAAGGGAAAGCCAAGGCCTCTCAGAGATCTTCGACGGTCGCCCCCAGCGCCTCGCAGAGCCGCGCGGCCACCACGGCCCGGTGGCAGTCGCAGGCGCGGGCCTCGAAACAGAGCAGGGCGATCTTCTTTCGGCCTGCCAGGTCCTGAGCCCTGGCCAGCTCGACCTGGGCCTGGGGCTCGGCCAGATGGGCCTCGAAGATGGCGCGCATCTCATCGGTGCGCCCGGCCCGCGCCGCATCCCGGCCAGCCTTCGGCGTGCCCAGGCCGCGCAGATGCTCATAGCCGATGCCGGCCTCATCCAGGCTGGCCCCCAGGATCGTCTTGGAGAAGCCCGGCCGCCGCGAGGCGGCGACGGCGCGCACATCAACCACCAGATCGACGCCGGCGGCCTTCAGCTGGTCGATCATCTGGGCCTGGGTCTTGCCCTCATAGCCGATGGTGGCGATGGCCATGGCGAACCTCTCCTTGGGTCATGGATCAGACGGGATATATGGAGGCCGAAACCTGTCGCTCGAAGAAAAGGATCCGCCCGTGGATGGAATGGCCGTACCGGCGCCGCGCGCCCGCCGCTTTCCCCTGCCGGGCCGGGGGGGCGAGATGGCGGCCCTGGAGTTTGGCCCGGTTGAGCGGGATTTCGACCTCGTCTTCTGTCACGCCAACGGCTTCAACGCCGCGACCTATCGGACGATCCTGGAGCCGCTGGCGCCTGAGTTGCGGATCCTGGCCATCGACCTGCGGGGCCACGGCGCCACCGACCTGCCCACCGAGTTGGAGAACCGCCAGGGCTGGGGGGCCTATCGCGATGACCTCCTGGCCCTGTTGCCCCATGTGGTGCAGGGGCCTGTGACGGTGGCCGGCCATTCCATGGGGGCGACCACCAGCCTGATGGCCGCGGCCCAGGCGCCGGACCTGATCTCGAATCTGGTGCTGTTTGACCCCGTCCTGATGCCCGAGCGGGGGGATGTGGCGCCCGGCGATATCGCCCAGTCCCCCATGGTCCAGGGCGCCCTGCGCCGCCGGGCGCGCTTCGAGAACCGCGCCGCGGCCGTGGCGGCCTATCAGGGGCGCGGCGCCTTCAGGACCTGGTCGCTGGCGCAGTTGGAAGACTATGTGGCCGCGGGCTTTCATGACACCACGGACGGGGCGGTGGAGCTGGCCTGTGCGCCGGCCTGGGAGGCGTCCAATTTCGCGGTCTATGACGACCAGGCCTGGGCCGCAGCGCTGGTCTGTCCCTGTCCGGTGCGGATCCTGCGGGCCGAGCACGGCTCCACCTGCCGGATCGACGACCACATGGCGGCGCTGAGCGCCACCGGCCGCTACCGGATCGAGACCGTGCCGGGGACCAGCCACTTCCTGCCCATGGAGCGTCCGGACCTGGTGCGCGAGGCCCTGGCCCAGGCTGTGGCGGGCTAGAGCACGTTCCGTAGAGGTTGAACCCGGTTTTGCGGGTGAAACACGCTCAAACCCTAGAGGGCCATCTCGGGCCTGGTGGTGGGACGCAGGGCCTCGACCGCCTCAGGCGAGAGCCGCACCACCTTTCGGGCGTCAAGATCAAAGCCCACGGCGACATTCTCGGCGCTGGCCCAGGGGCGGCCCGTATGGGGGTCGACCATCCAGTGGCGCAGGCGACGGAACCGCTCCTCCACATGGGCGGTGGCGGAGCGCAGTTCGAACCGGTCGCCCGCCTTTGGCCAGGCGAAATGGACGAGACGGTATTCCAGGGCCGCGCCGCCGATCCGCGGCGTCCCTGAGCCTGGACCCTCGCCGAGGCCGCGGTTGGCGCCGAGCAGGTGCAGTATGCCGTCGGAAATCTTGCCCATGACGATCTCGGTGCGCATGCGGCCAAAGGCGTCGCAGTCGGCCGCGCCGATGACCCCCAGGCCGATCCGTGTGAGGTCCATGGCCTTGGCCGCCTCCAGGCTGGCGGCGCTCGCCCCGACGGGGTCGAGGGTGATGGAGCGAGGGGCGGCGAAGTCGGGGACGTCGACCTGCAACCGCTCGGCGGCAGCGAGAATCCGCCGAGACCACGGAAACACCCGGCCGGCGTCAGCGGTCGCGTGGCGCACCACGGTCTGGAAGGTGGCGGCGGGCGTGCCGTCGGGGTGCAGGATGACGATCAGCAGGCGGGCCTCGTCCTCGCCGATGGCCACCACCCCGCCTCGGGCCGTCAGGGCCGCGCCGGGCTTGGCTTCCCGCAGAAATCGGATGTGCTGCTCGCGCACCAGCAGGGTCGATGGCGCCAGGCCGGAAAAGGCGTCAGGCATGCCCAGCTCGGCGGCCAGGCCAGCCAGGGCCTCCATGGACTTGGCCACCCAATGGCGCACGTTGAGATGACCCATCTCATCGCACTCCCAGGTATTGACCCCGCCCACCCAGATTTCAGTTCCGCCGTCCCAGACCATCAGGCCCCCCGCTCAAGACCGCCCAGGCGCCGGGCGTCGTGCGCGGCGACCTTAGGGGCGCCCGCCGCCTGCGCCAACGACCCTGGCGCTCAGGGCTTGTCGCGCTCGCCCGTGTCCTTGGGAAGCTCCTCGGTCTGACCGGTGACCTCCGGCGCGCGGCCGGTGCGCTCGACCTGTTCCTCCTGGCTTTGCACGGGGGCCTCTGGGGGCGGGTTCTGGACAGGGGTGTGGCGTTTGGCGTCTTGATCGTTCATCGCGGTCTCCCTTTCTGATCGCATCAGGAGAGCGCCCAACGGCCGCGGGGCGTTCCGACGGCGCCGCTGTAACAGTCGGGCGCAATCGGGCGTAAGGTTCGGAGGATGGCGACGGAGGCGGCTCTTTGGACGACCTGAACACCCGGCCACGGCCTCGCCCTCGGCACAGCCTCCTGGTTCGGCTGACCCACTGGATCAACGCCCTTGTCCTGCTGGTGCTGCTGGCCAGCGGCCTGCAGATATTCAACGCCCATCCGGCCCTCTACTGGGGTCAGGCCTCGACCTTCGCCAAACCCTGGGTGGCCATGACCGCCGAGCCCCGGGGAGATGGCCTGGCGGGATATACCCAGGTGGGCGCCCTGAAGGTTGAGACCACCGGGCTGCTGGGCCTGTCCAACGGCGAGCGCAGGGGGTTTCCGGCCTGGGCCACCCTGCCCAGCTACCGCTCCCTGGCCGAGGGGCGTCGCTGGCACTTCTTCTTCGCCTGGCTTTTTGTCATCAATGGTCTGGCCTATCTCGCCTGGGGTCTTGTGAGCCGACATTTCAGCCGCAATCTCTTTCCCCACAGCGCAGAACTCAGACCGCGCAGCCTCTGGGCGGAGATCAAGGATCACGCCCGCCTGCGCTTTCATCACGGCCGCTACAACGCCCTGCAGAAGCTCGCCTATCTGACGGTGGTCTTCGTACTCCTGCCCCTGATGGTGCTGAGCGGTCTTGGCATGTCGCCCGGCGTCAACGCCGCCTGGCCCTGGACCTTTGAGCTGTTCGGCGGTCGGCAGTCGGCCAGGACCATCCACTTTCTCAGCGCCCTGTCGCTGGTCGCCTTCGTCCTGATCCATGTGGCCATGGTGCTCGTCTCAGGGCCGCTTCGGCAGCTGCGGGCCATGATCACCGGCGGCGAAGCGCCGCACGTCCGAGGAGAGACCCGATGACCTCGATCCCTCGGCGGGGCCTGCTGGCCGGCGCCGGCTCGGCGCTCCTGGGTCTGACCCTGGCCGGCTGCGACCAGATCACCCGCAATCCGAGTATCCGCGCGACCCTGGCTGAGGCCGAGGGCCTGACAAAGGCCGCCCAGCGCCTGATCCTGTCGCCCACGGCCCTGGCCCGGGAGTTCGCGCCGGCCGATATTTCCCCGGACTTTCGCGCCAATGGCAGTCTGCGGCCCGCGGGCGTCGCCTATCGAGACCTGGCCGCGGGCCAGTTCGCCGACTGGCGGTTGCAGATCGGGGGGCTGGTGGACCGCCCCCTCTCGCTCAGCCTGGACGACCTGCGCGCCCGACCCGCCCGGACCCAGATCACCCGGCACGACTGCGTCGAGGGTTGGAGCAGCATTGGCCAATGGACGGGAGCGCGGCTGTCGGCCCTGCTGGAGGCGGCGGGCCTGCAGCCCCAGGCCCGCTTCATCGTCTTCCACTGCGCCGACCGGCTGGACACCTTCGCCAAGGGCGACCGGGGCCTCTATTATGAGAGCATCGACTTGGTCGACGCTTTCCATGAGCAGACCATCCTGGCCTACGAGATGAATGGCCAGGTCCTGCCGGTGAAGCACGGGGCGCCCCTGCGCCTGCGGGTCGAGCGTCAGCTGGGCTACAAGCACGCCAAATATGTGATGCGCATCGAGGCGGTGGAGAGCTTCGCCCATATCGCCGGCGGCCAGGGGGGCTTCTGGGAGGACCGCGGCTATGAGTGGTACGCCGGCATCTGAGGCGGCGGCGGGGCTTACCTCGTCTCCCCCGAAGGCCTATGTCGGAGGCCTGCCCCAGATTGCGCCGGAGATCGTCCCATGCTGCTGCACCTGTCCACCTGGTCCGAGGTCGAGGGCTTTCTGAACCGTTCCAAGACGGTGGTGATCCCCATCGGCTCCAATGAACAACATGGGCCGACCGGCCTGTTGGGCACCGACTGGCTGTGCCCGGAGATTATCGCCCACGAGGCGCAGAAGAGCGGGGACATCCTGGTGGGACCCACCTTCAACATCGGCATGGCCCAGCACCATCTGGGCTTCCCCGGCACGATCTCGCTTCGGCCCTCGACCTTCATTGCGGCCATTGGCGACTGGTGCCGGTCGCTGTCGGCCCACGGGTTTGAGAAGATTTACTTCCTCAACGGCCACGGGGGGAATGTCGCCACCATCGAGGCGGCCTTTTCCGAGCTCTATGCCGAGGCGAGCTTCGCCGGGCGGCCGCGGGGCTTTGCCTGCAAACTGAAGAACTGGTGGGAGCTGAAGGGCGTCATGGGGCTCGCCAACAGCCAGTTCCCGGTGGGTCACGGCAGCCATGCGACCCCGTCGGAGATTGCGGTCACCCAGTGGGCCTATCCCGACGCCATCAAGACCGCCGACTATTCGCCAAAGATCGCGCCCACAGGGCCGATCCGCGAGGCGACGGATTTCCGCGCCCGTTACCCCGACGGTCGCATGGGGTCAGACCCCGCCCAGGCCACCCCGGAAAAGGGCGGCGAACTGGTGCGCATGGCTGCTGACGGCCTGCTGGAGGACGTGGCCGCCTTTTCCGCCGAGACCGCGCCGGTCTAGGCCGGCGACGGCGGGTTCAGGCCTAGAAGCTGCTGCTGGACGGAATGGCGAGCCTGGGCGGCGCCCGGGGCTTGACCCGGCCGACCCAGTCCAGGTCCTCGGCCGCCACCAGGCCCTGAGCCTGGGCGATCACGGCGTCGGGCTGGGCGATGATTTCATGCTCCACCGAGGCGACCTCGATCACCTGAATGTCCGAGGAGGACTCGCCCGAAGCGCCGACCCCGGTAGGGGCGATGGTTTCCATCTCGTCGGCCAGGGTGACCAGTTCCACCAGACCCGGGCCAGAGAGGCGGTTCAAGGCGGCGACCTGGAAGCCCACCGACTCATCGCCCCCATAGGCCCCGCCAAAGGCGCCGGGCAGGCCCCAGCCCCCCATCCAGCGGTAGAAGATGTGAGCGCCGACCGTGGAGACCTTCATCAGGCTCGGGCTCCAGTACGGGGCCACGTAGTTGGCGTGATAGTGGGTGGCGTTGCCCACGGTCTTCATCACATAGCCCGACAGAGCCGCCTCGGCGATCTGCCGCGTCCGGGTCCAGCCCTGGGCCTCCGGCGGGCGGCCGAGCGCCCCATCGCAGGTGAAGCTGAACTGGCAACCGGTGGTCCGGTTGGAGCCTTGGAAGACGACGCCGCAGACGGAGTTGGGATAGGCCGGATGGCGGACCCGGTTCAGCACCACCTGGGCCACGGCCCGCTGGCCGTCCAGGCTCTCATAGCGGGCTTCGTAATAGATGGCGGCGGCCAGGCAATCGAGGGCGCGGGCCTGATGCAGGGACCCGCCGGAAATGCGGAAGGGTCTCGCTGCGGGATTGGGCAGGGTCGAGGTGGGGTTGGAGGCGTTCCAAAGGCGGGCCTGGGCCTCGTCCATGTCCTGCAGGCGCAGGATCGCCGGCTCCGGCGCCCCGCCATCCAGGGCGTTCATCACACCCGTCTCGCGGTCGACCCGGGCGAAGGCCGGCGTAATCTCGTGCGGCGCGAAGCGGTCGGCCAAGCTCAGCATGGCCGGATCCATGGCGCCTGACAGGCGCTCCAGGGCCGCGGCGTCAATCTGGCCGCCGGTCAGCCGGGCCAGCCGCAGCTCAGTCCGCTCGCCGCCCATATAGGGGGCGGCGACAGCCAGTCCGCCCGCCAGCAGAGCGACCAGGAAGACCTGCAGCCCCGCCAGATGGTGATAACGATGTTCGGTGTCGAAAAGTCGACGAAACTTCAGCACGCTCAGCTCCCTGACGCGCCCACCCCCGTCACCGCTTCCATAGGCCTGGCGGCGTCCGATTTCCAGCGGATTCGGAACGACGTTTTCCAGAAATGACCCAGTCTAGGCGCGCGCATCGATGCAGGCGCCTCAAGCTGGCAAAACAGGCGCCGTGGCGGCGCCTGTAACCTAGCGGGGGATTTCGGTGATCTTGGTCAGGGCGACCTGTCGATAGACCGCGCTGATCTCGAAATATTGCCGGAAGATTCCGTGGAAGCGATCGACAGCCTGCTTGACGCCCGGCCCGCCGATTTCGCTCTCGTCGTGCCAGTAGTCGTCGAGCACCATCATGCCGCCCACTTCCAGCAGGGCCGCGCAATAGGCCAGGTCCACCATCACCGCCCAGGCTGTGTGACTGCCGTCTACATAGATCAGGTCATACCGCTCGCCGCGCTCCAGCATCTTGGGCAGTTCGTAGGTGGAGAATCCCTTGTGGGTCGTCAGGCCGGTGAAGCCGAGCTTGGCCATGTTGCGGTGAAACCGCGGCTCGACGGCGTGGTACTTTTCTTCGGGGTTCAGGGCCTCGTCGAACCAGGGATCGATGACCGTGACATCCAGCTTGGCCGGCAGCAGCCAGTCCATGAAGGCCAGATTGCGGCCCTCATAGGCGCCGATCTCCAGATAGCGGATCTGGCCCCGGGAGGCGGCGAAGTCCCGCAGCAAGGGCGCCACATAGGGGATGTTGTTGTCGGCCCACTCGGTGGTGAACTCAAACCCCATGGTCTGACAGTGGCCGGCGAAGGCCGCCGCATCGCCGCTGGACCGAGGCTTGCCGAGCATGGTCTGGGCGAACTGGGGCGCAAAGCGGCCGTTCAGGGTTGCGAGCGCGCGGATCGGATCAGCCAAGACGAAGCTCCATCGAAGGTCTTCTGATGGCATAGCCGCCAAGCCGTTAAGGAAGGGTCGCATGTCTGGCGGGCCCATCGTGGCGCCATGTTGCCGGTCCGGGAAGCGCCAGACCCAAGTCTCCTCTGCGCCTATGCCTCCCCCATTGGACCCAGCCATTCAATCAATGGAGACAGAGTATGGCGCGACTAGAGGGCAAGGTGGCGATCATCACGGGCGCAAGCTCGGGTATCGGACGGGCTGCGGCCCTGGCCTTTGGCGCCGAAGGCGCACGACTGGTTTTGAACGCGCGGAGCGCGCCTGCGCTTGAGGCTCTGGCGGCGACCCTGGCCACACGGGGCGTGGCCGCTGAGGTCGTACTTGGCGATGTAAGCCAGGAGTCGGTCACCAACGCCCTCGTGGACCGGGCGCTCGAAACATTCGGCAGATTGGATGTGGCCTTCAACAACGCCGGCGCCACGGGGCCGGTCGGGCCGCTGGCGGATATGGATACGGCCGATTGGCGGCGGGTGCTGGACGTCAACCTGACCAGCGCCTTCCTGGGCGCCCGCCGGCAGATCCCAGCAATGCTTACCTCTGGCGGGGGCTCTCTGATCTTCACGTCAAGCTTCGTCGGTCACGCCAGCGCTTTTCCGGGACTGGGCGCCTATGCGGCGGCCAAGGCGGGGTTGGTGGGCCTCGCGCGCGTGATCGCTGCGGAGTATGGGCCGCAGGGCATCCGGGCCAATGCCTTGCTCTCGGGCGGAGTCGACACCCCTCTGGGCCGCTCGGTGGCTCCGACACCCGAGGCCGTTAAGCTGGTAGAGAGCCTGCACGCTCTAAAGCGCATCGCCCAGCCGGAGGAAATCGCCGCTGCGGCCCTGTTCCTGGCCACCAGCGAGGCCAGCTTTGTCACCGGTTCGGCCTTCTTTGTTGATGGCGGAGCCTCCATGACCAAGGTCTGAGGCGGAATTTCCTCGCGTCCGATGTCGGCTTGCCGCCGCGACCGGCGTCCTTTGAACAATTCCCATCAATTTGTTTCGGATGAGCAGGAGGAAAACGGCGATGCGGGTGATGGTGTTCGTCAAGGCGACGGCCGACAGCGAGGCTGGGGTCATGCCCGGCAGCGAGTTGCTGGAGGCCATGGGCCGCTACAATGAGCTGTTGGTGGAAGCCGGGATCATGAAGGGCGGCGATGGCCTCAAGCCCACCGCCCAGGGCAAGCGGGTCGCCTTCGACGGCGAAGGTCGCACCGTCATCGACGGCCCCTTCGCCGAGACCAAGGAGGTGGTGGCCGGCTACTGGGTCTGGGAGGTCAAGGACATGGACGAGGCGGTGGCCTGGGTGAAGCGCTGCCCCAATCCCATGCCCGGCCCCAGCGAGATCGAGATTCGCCCCTTCTACGAGATGTCAGACTTCGACGAGATCATGACCCCGGAAGCTGAAGCCGTGCACGGCCGGGTGGCCGACAAGCTGGCGGGTCAGGGGTAGGCCCCGGCGAAAGCGGCCTAGGCCGTCACCACCCGCCCCTCGCGGACCTCGACCGGCCAGGGGGTGAGGCGTTCGCCGAAACAGGGGCCGACGACGCATTCGCCGGTCAGGGGGGTGAACAGGGCGCCGTGGCCCGCGCAGAGGATGTGGCGGGCGTCTCTTGTCAGGTAGCGGTCGTCCAGGGCCGAGAGCGGCCAGCCGGCGTGGGGGCAGGAATCCACATAGCCCCGGAGCTCCTCGCCGATGCGGACCACGACGCCGGCGAACATGGCCGCCTCCGCCCGAAAGCGGAAACTCTTGGCCCCGGGCTCGATGATGTCGACGACGGCGCAGAGATCGGTTCCGGCTGGCGGACGGGCGGGGTTGCCGCTCAAGCCAGGGCCCCGCGGGTGATCTTCATGGCCGAGATCTCCACCCGCTCGAAGACGCCGGCGCTTCGGTAGGGATCGGCCTGGCTGAAGGCCTGAACCTCGGCCAGGGTCTCGGCCTCATAGAGGATCAGCGATCCGGCCATCTCGCCGGCCTCGTCCAGCAGGGGACCGGCCAGTTTCACGCGGTCCAGATGCTCGCCGATATAGGCCAGGTGGGCCTCGCGCACGGCCATGCGCTCGGCAAGGGCGTTCTTCTTGTCAAAACACATCAGCACGAAAATGGTCATTCCAGGTCCTTAGCGTTCGTCCTTGAGGGGACGGGAAAGCAGCTTTGCGATAGCGAGATCGACCTCGACCTCGCCGGCCAGGATGGCGGCGACGGCTTCGCAGATTGGCGTCTCCACGGCGAGCTTGGCCGCCAGTTGGCGCACGGCGGGCGCGGACGCCACCCCTTCGGCCACCGAGAGCTTGCCGGCCAGGGCCGCCTCCAGGGTCTGGCCGCCCCCCAGCGCCAGGCCGACGCTCATATTGCGCGACTGCGGGCTGGAACAGGTGAGCACCAGGTCGCCCAGGCCGCAGAGCCCGGCCACGGTTTCGGGCTCGCCGCCGAGGGCCACGGCCACGCGGGTCATCTCGGCGAAGCCGCGGGTGATCAGGGCGGCGTGCGCGCTGCGTCCCAGGCCCCGACCCTCGACGATGCCGCAGGCGATGGCCAGGACGTTCTTGATCGCGCCCCCGACCTCGGCGCCGATCATGTCCGGGGCGTAGTAGGGACGGAAGGCGGGCAGGGCGATGGCCTCGGCCAGGGCCCGGCCCAGGGCCTCGTCTGGGCAGGCGAGGGTGACGGCGGTAGGCAGGCCTCGGGCCACCTCGCCGGCGAAGCTGGGCCCTGACAGGACGGCGGGCGCGGCATGGGGCAAGGTTTCAGCCAGGACCTGCGTCATCAGCTTCAGCGAGCCCTGCTCCACCCCCTTGGCGCAAAGCACGATAGGCAGGCCTGGCCGGGCGTGGGGGGCGAAGGCTCTGAGGGCCGCCCGCAGGTGCTGGGCCGGCGCCACCATCAGGATCAGGTCGCTGCCCGCCAGATCGGCCAGGTCGCCAGTGCAGACGAGCCCCTTGTCCAGGGGGACGCCGGGCAGGAACAGGTTGTTCTCGCCAGTCTGGGCGATGGCGGCGACCACCTCGGGCTCGCGGGCCCACAGGGTGGTTTCAAGACCGGCGCGGACGCAGACCTGGGCCAGCGCCGTGCCCCAGGCGCCGGCGCCGATGACCCCGGCGCGTTTCATCGGCTGGCTCATGACTTGGCGCCCTTTCGGCCGGCGAGGTGGCTGGGATTGGCGGCGGCGGCGGCGGCGTCGAGGGGCCAGCGGGGCCGGGCGGGGGCGTCCAGCGGGTCGCTGATCCCGAGCGCCAGCCGCTCTGCGCCGGCCAGGGCGATCATCGCCGCATTGTCGGTGCAGTAGGCGAGGGGCGGGGCCGTGAAGCTGAATCCGTGGGCCTCGGCGGCCTCTTCGAGGACGGCGCGCACGGCGCTGTTGGCGGCCACGCCGCCGGCCACCACGAAGCGCAGGGCCTCGCCCCCGTGATCCTGCGCATAGAGATCCATGGCGCGTGCGGTGCGCTCGCGCAGCTGGCGGGCGATGGCGGCCTGGACGGCGGCGGCCAGGTCCCGGCGCTCAGCCTCCGTGGTCAGGCCCTCGGCGATCCGGGCCGCGGCGGTCTTGAGGCCCGAGAAGGAAAAGTCGCAGTCCTTGTGGCCCAGCCTGGCCCGCGGCAGGGCGTAGCGGTCAGGATCGCCGCCGATGGCGAGTTTCTCCAGGGCCGGTCCGCCGGGATAGGGCAGACCCAGCGTCTTGGCGATCTTGTCAAAGGCCTCGCCGGCCGCGTCGTCCATGGTGGTGCCCAGGCGGCGGCAGGCGCCGACGCCGCCGACCTCAAGAAGTTGGCAATGTCCGCCGGAGACCAGCAACAGCAGGAAGGGATAGGCGACGTCTGCGCCGAGCCTCGCCGACACTGCATGGCCCTCCAGATGGTTGACCGCCACCAGGGGCAGAGATCTCGCCAGGGCCACGGCCTTGCCAAAGGCCAGCCCGACCATCACCCCGCCCACCAGGCCAGGGCCGGCGGTGGCCGCCACGCCGTCCAGCTCGGCATAGGAAAGGCCCGCCTCGTCCATGGCCTGGGCGGCGATGGTGTCGATGGCCTCCACATGCGAGCGGGCGGCGATTTCCGGCACCACCCCGCCATAGGGGGCGTGCTGGGCGATCTGGCTGGCGACCACCGAGGCTAGGACTTCCACATGTCCGCCAGCGCTCCGGCGCACGACCGCGGCGGCGGTTTCGTCGCAGCTGGTCTCCAGACCCAGGACCGTAAGCCCGGTCATCTGGTTGCGGCCAAGGCGCCTGTCCTGTAGCAGCGGGCTGTCAGTCATCGCATCGCAGGTAGACCGCCCACCGTGACTTCGCAACCGCCCGTCGTCCGCATCGGGGCTCGAGGGTCCCAGCTCTCTCTGGCTCAGGCTGGCCAGATGCAGCGTCGCATCGCCGTGGCCCTGGGCGCCGCGCCGGAAGACGCCGAGCGCGTGGCCCCCCTGGTGATCATCCGCACCTCCGGCGACCAGATCCAGGACCGGCGTCTGCTGGAGGTGGGCGGCAAGGCGCTGTTCACCAAGGAGATCGAGGAGGCGATGCTGGACGGGCGCATCGACTGCGCGGTCCATTCCATGAAGGACATGCCCGCCGTCCTGCCGCCGGGCCTGGTCATCGCCGCCATCCCGGAGCGGGAAGATCCCCGGGACGCCTTCCTCAGCCGCGAGGCGCGCACCCTGGAAGACCTGCCCCAGGGCGCCAAGCTCGGCACCGCCAGCCTGCGCCGCCAGGCCCAGAGCCTGCACGCCCGTCCCGACCTGGACGTCCAGCTCCTTCGGGGCAATGTCGGCACCCGCATGGCCAGGCTGGAGGCCGGCGAATACGACGCCATCATCCTCGCCCTGTCGGGTCTGAAGCGACTGGGCCTGGACGGGGCGGCCAAGAGCTTTATCGATCCGGTCGAGCGCCCCCCTGCGCCCGGGCAAGGGGCCCTGGCCATCGAGACGCGAGAGGCCGACCAGGGCCAGCCGTGGCTGGCGGCCCTGCGCGACCTTGACACGACGACCACCGTAGCCGCCGAACGGGGCGCCATGGCGGCCCTGGAAAGTTCCTGCCGCACGCCCATCGGCGCCTATGCGACCCTGAATAACGGCCAGCTCTTCCTGATCGTCGAGGCCCTGTCTCCCGACGGCCGCCTGCGCTTTCGCCGCGAAGAGGGGCTGGACCTGACCCGGGCTGTCGACGCCGTGGTCGCGGCCCGGGAGCTTGGCCTGAAGCTGGGCGCCGAGCTCCGGGACGAGGCCGGCGACGCCATCATCCTGCCGGAATAGGCCGGTGCGGGGTTGCATCGGCGCGGCCGCTCAAGCTTTGCTTACCCCATGACCGCTTCCCCCCGGCGCCTGATCTGGATCACCCGCGCCGAGCCCGGCGCCGCCGCCACCGCAATCCGTCTGCGCGCGCTCGGCCACATACCCCTGGTCCTGCCCCTGCTGGAGGTACGGCCGATCACCGAGGCCGCCCCCGACCTGCAAGGCGTCGGCGCCCTGGCCTTCACCAGCGCCAATGGGGTGCGGGTCTTTGCGGGGCTCACCCAGGTCCGCGCCCTGCCGGTCTTCGCCGTCGGCGCCGCCTGCGCCCAGGCCGCCCGGGCGGCGGGGTTCCGCCAGGTGCTTTCGGCTGACGGCGACGTCGCCGCCCTCGCCGCCGGGATCGCCAGCCGGGCCGAGGAGTTCCGCGGGCCGGTCCTCCACCCGGCCGCCACCGAGCCGGCCGGGGACCTGGCCGGCGCCCTGGCGCGGGTGGGTGTCACCGCCCGCACCCTGCCCATCTATGAGACCGTGCCCGTGGCCCCCCCGCCGGCGGCCCTTGAGCGGGCCCTGAGCGCTGAGGCGGCCCTGATCTACTCGCCCAAGGCCGCCCGTCAGCTGGCCCTCCTGATGCGGGGACGGGAGGCGCCGGACCTGCGGGCCCTGTGCCTGTCCAAGGCCGTCGCCAGGCCCCTGGCCCGGGCCCGCATAGGTCCCCGGACCTTCGCACCGGTGCCCCTGGAATCGGCCCTGCTGAACCTGATTGACCGCACCTCGGCGCCCGCTGCGGCGGCGGCCCCTTGACCGCCCCGCCGCCGGCCGGGGGCCCGCCGGAGGACGAGCCCCCTGATCCACCCCGTGGCCCGCTGCTGGGCCTCAGATTCTGGTTGTTGATCGCCTTTGCGATCGCCTGCATCGCCGCAGGCCTGGCCGTGGCCAGGCTGGGACCCGTCTTCTTCCCGGTCCCTTGACCCCCCGCTCACACTCTGGCGCTTGGCGAGCGGGCCAAGAGCCGCTAAATAGCCGGCCCGGACGTCAAGCCTCGCCCCTGGCGCGGCCATGTCACCACGGGCCGCCTTAGCTCAGCCGGTAGAGCGACGCATTCGTAATGCGTAGGTCAGGTGTTCGAGTCACCTAGGCGGCACCACTATCCTTTCTCCCGTCCTCGGCGCCGAGTCACGCCGCACGCCCGCATAGCGGGGCGCGGCGCCTATTCTCCAGGTCGCGTCCAGCGAGGGTCCTGGGGGGGCAGCATGGCCTCGCCGCCGCGGCGCAGGCCCTGCAGAAGGGTGCGCAAATGGCCGTAATTGGCCCGCACCAGGGCCTGAACCTCGGGTCCGCGGAGGATTTCGGCGGGGATGACCACGCCCTTCCCACCAACCTTCTGGCAGTATCCCATCTTCTCCAGCCGGCCCGTGTGACGCCGCGCGGTCTCATAGGGAAGACCGAGGAACTGGGAAATCCCCAGGACGCTGACCGGGCGGCGCAACTCGTCGGGAAACACCCCGTCCACAGCCATGGCGTTGAACTGGGCCGGCCGGTTCAGGTGCTGGACTGAGCCCTGGGCGATGGTCAGAAAGACGAGGCCGGTGAGCAGGTTGCCATCGAACATCTCACTCAGAGCGCCGGCCAGATGGATGAAATAGTCCGCCCCGAGGCGCATGGCGTAGCGTTGCAGGGCGAGGTCATGAAGAACGGCGGCTGCGGCGCTCGCGGGCTGGCTGGTCTGATCCAAGGTGGATTATCTCCTGGGGCGCGCTTCGAAGCGTGTTCGAACGACACCCCTCGCGCATATGGCGTCGATGACCCGCCAGTACGAGCCGGGGCGCCATAATCTTGGGTATCCTCCGCAGGTGCGATCCTGCGAGGCCTGGAGCGACTTGCGGTCCGTCAGGCTTGGGCGACCTCGCCCCGCGACCCCATCTATGGCAATCAGGGTCAGCTAAGGGTTCGAGGAACGGCATGGCGCATCGGTTCTATTCCAGTCAGGCCCAGGGGTTTGTCCGCTGTGGCGTGGCCACGCCCAGGGTGTCGGTGGGCGATCCGGCCGCCAACGCCCAGGCGATCCTGGAGCTGGCGCGGCGGGGGCACGAACAGGGCGCGGACCTGATCGTCTTCCCCGAGCTCTGTGTCTCAGCCTATGCCATCGACGACCTGCACCTGCAGGACGCCCTGCTGGACGCCGTCGAGACCGCCGTGGCCGAGATCTGCAAGGCGAGCAAGAGCCTGAGCCCGGTGCTGGCCATCGGCGCGCCAGTGCGGCGCAATGGACGGCTCTACAACTGCGCCCTGGCCATTTCGCGGGGGCGCATCCTGGGGGTCGTTCCCAAGTCCTTCCTGCCCAACTACCGAGAATATTACGAGAAACGCTGGTTTGCGCCCGGCGCTGGGCTGACCGATCTGGAGGTGCGGCTGGCCGGCCAGACCATCCCATTCGGCGTCGACCTGGTGTTCGCCGCCGAGGATCTGGGGGATTTCGTCTTCCACCTTGAGGTCTGCGAGGACTTCTGGGCGCCGACGCCCCCCTCCACCCGCGGCGCCCTGGCCGGCGCCCTGATCCTGGCCAATCTGTCGGCTTCCAACGTCGTGGTGGGCAAGGCCCAGGACCGGGCCATGCTGTGCGCCTCCCAGTCGGTCCGCTGCCAGGGGGCCTATCTCTATTCCGCCGCAGGACCCGGCGAGAGCACCACCGACCTCGCCTGGGATGGTCAGGGCGACATCTATGAGTTGGGCGCGCTGCTGGCTCAGAGCCCGCGTTTTCCCACCGATGGCGGCCTGACGCTCGCCGATGTGGACGTGGAGCGCCTGCGACTGGAGCGGATGCGGACCCCGACCTTCAACGATGCGGCGATCAGCGAAGGACATCCGGAATACGACTTCCGCCGCATCGGCTTCGCCCACCAGCCGGACTTCGCCGACCGTGGCCTCATGCGCCGCCTCGACCGCTTCCCCTTCGTGCCCGACGATCCGACCCGGCTGGACCAGGACTGCTATGAGGCCTTCAATATCCAGGTCGAGGGCCTGGCCCAACGGCTGAAGGCCAGCCGCACCGAGAAGATCGTCATTGGCGTCTCCGGCGGCCTCGATTCCACCCATGCCCTGATCGTGGCGGCCAAGGCCTGTGATCAGCTGGGCCTGCCCCGGGCCAATATCCTGGCCTTCACCCTGCCGGGTTTTGCGACCTCAGACGCCACCAAGTCCAACGCCTGGGCGCTGATGCGCGCGATCGGCGCCAGCGCCGAGGAGATCGACATCCGTCCAGCGGCGCGCCAGATGCTGGCCGACCTGGGTCATCCCTTCGCCGGTGGAGAGCCCGTCTATGATGTGACGTTTGAAAACGTCCAGGCCGGCCTGCGCACCGACTACCTGTTCCGCGCGGCCAACCAGCGCGGCGGCATGGTTCTGGGGACGGGGGACCTGTCGGAGCTGGCGCTGGGCTGGTGCACCTATGGGGTCGGCGACCAGATGAGCCACTACAATGTGAACGGCTCGGTGGCCAAGACGCTGATCCAGCACCTGATCCGCTGGGTCGTGGCCCACGGTCAGTTCGAGGCGAAGACCAACGAGATCCTGCTGTCGGTCCTCGACACCGAGATCTCGCCGGAGCTGGTCCCGGCTGACGCCGAGGGGGCCATTCAGTCGACCCAGGCCATTGTCGGTCCCTACGAGCTGCAGGACTTTCATCTCTACTACATCACCCGCTTCGGGCTGCGGCCCTCCAAGGTCGCCTTTCTGGCCTGGCATGCCTGGCGCGATGCGGCGACCGGGGCGTGGCCGCCCCACTTCCCGCCGGAGGCCCGCCACACCTATGACCTGGAGACGGTCGGTCGCTGGCTTGAGGTGTTCCTGCAGCGGTTCTTCGGCTTCAGCCAGTTCAAGCGCTCGGCCATGCCCAATGGACCCAAGGTGGTGTCTGGGGGCAATCTCTCGCCCCGGGGGGACTGGCGCGCGCCTTCCGACGGCAATGCCCGGGTGTGGCTGGCTGAACTGAAGGCCGGGCTTCCGCATCCCTGACGGCCGATCGTTTCACGATCCGGCGATGTCTCCGCCCTGGACGGACCTGTCGGGGCTCAGCGACCTTTCGCCGCCGGCGAGAGCTAAGGCCGCAAGGTCGCAGCCATGAAAAAGGGCCGGAGACGAAGATCGCCGCCGGCCCATTCATGTCTGCCGTAAGGGCGAGACCTTACAGGTAGCGTTTGACCTCTTCGAGGTTGAAGCACTCGATGGTGTCGCCGACCTTGATGTCCTGGAAGCCCTGGAACGCCATGCCGCATTCCTGGCCGTTGGGGACCTCGTTGACCTCGTCCTTGAAGCGCTTGAGCGTCTGCAGGACGCCCAGCTCCAGCACCACCACATCGGCGCGGATGATCCGCACCCGGGCGCCCTTGCGGACCACCCCTTCGGTGACGCGGCAGCCGGCGACGCGGCCCACCTTGGTGATGTCGAAGGCCTGAAGGACCTCGGCATTGCCCAGGAAGGTTTCCCGCTGGATCGGGGCCAGCATGCCCGAGAGCACGCCTTTGATGTCGTCGATCAGGTCGTAGATGATCGAATAGTAGCGGATCTCCACGCCCTCGCGCTCGGCGAGATCGCGGGCCTGCTTAGAGGCGCGCACATTGAAGCCGAGGATGGGCGAACCCGCCCCCTTGGCCAGCATGACGTCGCTTTCGCTGATCGCCCCGGCGCCGGACAGGATGATGCGCGCACGCACCTCGTCGGTGGAGATCTTGTCCAGAGACCCGACGATAGCCTCGGCCGAACCTTGCACGTCGGCCTTCACGATGACCGGCAGCTCGGAGACGCGCTTGTCGGCGAGTTTGGCCATCATGTCGGCCAGCGAGGCGCCGGCGACCGGAGACCCGGACTTTTCGCGCTTCATCCGCTGGCGGTACTCGGTGATCTCCCGCGCCCGGGCTTCATTCTCCACCACGGCCAGGGGTTCACCGGGATCAGGGGTGCCGTCCAGGCCAAGGACCTCGACCGGTGTGGAGGGACCCGCGGCGTCCAGCTGTTCGTCGCGCTCATTGAACAGGGCGCGAACCCGGCCCCAGTTGGCGCCGGCCACGACGATGTCGCCGCGCTTGAGGCTGCCGCGCTTGACCAGGACAGTGGAGACCGCGCCGCGACCACGGTCGAGCTTGGCCTCAATGACCACGCCTTCAGCGGTGCGATCGGGGTCGGCGCGGAGGTCCATGACCTCCGACTGCACCAGGATGGCCTCGAGCAGATCGTCCAGACCGAGCTTTTCGAGCGCCGAGACCTCAACCACCTGGGTTTCGCCGCCCAGGCGCTCGACGACGATCTCGTGCTGCAGCAGCTCGTTGATCACCCGGGTGGGGTTGGCGTCGGGTTTGTCGATCTTGTTGATGGCCACGATGATCGGGGCGCCTGACGCCTTGGCGTGCTGGATGGCCTCAATCGTCTGGGGCATGACCCCGTCGTCGGCGGCCACCACCAGGATGACGATGTCGGTGACATTGGCTCCACGAGCGCGCATGGCCGAGAAGGCCGCGTGACCGGGGGTGTCCAGGAAGGTGACGCGTTGTCCATCCTCCAGCCGCACCTGATAGGCGCCGATATGCTGGGTGATGCCGCCATGCTCGCCCGAGGCGACGTCGGCTGAACGCAGGGCGTCCAGCAGAGAGGTCTTGCCGTGGTCGACGTGGCCCATGACCGCCACGACCGGCGAGCGCAGGGGCGCGTCGGCCTCGTCGGTCTCGGTCGACAGGAAGCCGGTTTCAACGTCGGATTCCGACACGCGCTTGACGGTGTGGCCAAACTCGGTGGCCACCAGTTCGGCGGTGTCAGAGTCGATGACGTCGTTGATCTTCATCATCACGCCCTGACGCATCAGGAACTTGATGACCTCGACCCCGCGGGTGGTCATGCGGTTGGCGAGATCGCCGACCGTGATCACGTCGGGGATGACGACCTCGCGGGCCACGCGGGCCGCTTCCTGGCCGCCGCCTTTGCGCTTCTCACGCTCACGCTCACGGGCCCGGCGAACCGAGGCCAGCGACCGCATGCGCTCAACGGCGCCCTCATCCCCGGCCGCCAGGGCCTGGATGGTCAGGCGGCCTTCGCGACGCTGGGGCGCGCCCTTGCCGCGGCTGATAGCCTTGCCGGGCGCCGGGGGCTTGCCGCGGCGATCGTCTTCTTCTTCCGGGCGACGGTCGGGATTGGTCGCGCCGGGACGCGGCGCCTGGCGGGCGGCGCGCTGGACCTCAGGGGTGGCCGGGGGCGCGCCGGGGGCGACCGGACGACCGGCGCCTCGGGCGCCATCCCGCGGCGGCGCAGGCCGCGGCGTCAGGGCCGAATAACGGACTGTGTCGCCGCCGGACGGGGCCGGACGCTCACCCCGGGGGGTCGAACGGTCTTCACGCGGGGCGTCAGCGGCGGGCGGAGCCTCAGTGCGGGCGCCTTCCCGATCCGGACGGGGCGCGCGCTGATTGAAGCTGGTGGCGTCAAAACGCGGCCGCGGCGGGCGATAGGTGGTGGTGCTGGCCCGGTCATCCCGTCGCTCGGGCGAGGGGGTATAGGACCGGGTCTGGCCGCCACCGGTGGGCGGGGTGCGGCTGGCCGCATCGGCGCGGGGCGCCTGGGCTGTGGGCCGTGGGCGCGCCTCGGCGGTCGGGGCTGCAACTGCCGCCGGGGGGGCGGGTTCGGCCTTGGCGACGGGCGCAGGGGCTGGGGCCTGAGGCGCAGGCGCTTCAGCGGCCGGGGCCTCCTGGGCCTTGGCCGGGGCGCTGGCGGCCTGTTCACTGGCGGCCTGCTCGCTGGCGACCTGAGCGGCCTTGGCCTGGGCGGCTTCCGCCGCCTTGGCTGCGGCATCCTGCTCGGCGCGCTCGCGCTCGTCACGGGCCTTGGTCGCGGCGTTCAACAGGGCCTGCTCGCGGGCCCGATCAATGGCCGCCTGGCGGGCGCGGACCTCTTCGGCCGAAAGGCCTGAAGTGTCGCTTGAGGCGCGGGATTGCGGGCGAGAGTCTGAACCGCGCCGCTCGGAAGAGGACGGTCCGGCAAGGTTGCTCGGCGCCGGCACATGAGTGCGCGCACGCTTGGTCTCCACGACCACTGTCTTGGAGCGGCCATGGCTGAAGCTCTGCTTCACCGTCCCTGCGCTGACCGAGCCCGCACCGCGGGGCTTAAGGGTCAGAGGCGGGCGTCCGCCAGGGGCTCGGCCGTTGTCTTTGTCGTCGCTCATGCGCTCGCTTTACTTGCCGGCCGGATGAGCCGGCCGTCTTCTAATCGTCCAAACAGATATGACGCGCGGAACCGTAAAGTTCCGCCCGCCTCGTCACGGCTCCTCGCGCCAACTCTCTGGAAGGAGCGGGCGAAACCCTGCCAGGCGCCGAACTTCCAGCGCCCAGCGATCGGCAGTACGCCCCGCAAGGAAGGCGGTGTGTATCACATTCTCCAGGCCCAAGGCCAAACCCAATTCCGCCGAGGTGAACAGGCCAAGCTGGCCTACGGGGCGTGGAGCGCGCCGCAGGGCGGCGAAAATCTTACGGCGGCCGTCCGCGGCGCCGTCGGCGGCCTCGATCAGCCAGGCGGCCTGTCCCGAAGACAGGGCGGCCGAAACCTTCTCGAACCCTGAGATAAGCGACCCGCTGCGCCGCGCAAGCCCCAGCCCGTCCAGAACCCGCCGCTGCAGAAGCGCTTCGACCTGATCGGCCAATTCGGCCGGGGCCTTGGCCTGGGTCTTGGCCGAGCGGGCGAACAGATTCTTGCGCGCGGCGGTCTCCACTGAGGTGCGGTCGGCCGCCACCCAGACACCGCGGCCCGGCAGCTTGCGCCCCAGGTCAGGCGTCACCGCCCCGTCGGGCGCGATGACGAAACGGATCAACTGGGCTTCCTCGCGGGTCTCCCCGGAGACGACATCACGGCGGGCGCGGGCCGCCTGCGCCAGGGTGGCCGGCCCGACCCGGGACGAGACGGCGGAATCCTGAGGCTCCGGGTCTTGTACGTTCGGATCGGGCTCGGACACGGGGTCTAGTTCTCCGCCGAATCCTCGGCCGGGGCCTCAACCTCGGCGTCGGCCGCAGCTTCGGTCTCGGTCTCGACTTCGGCTTCGGTCTCAGCTTCGGTCTCGGCGATCGCGGGGCTGGAGGCGCCCGCGCGACCAAACACCATCTCTTCCTCGGTCAGCTCAGGCGCCAGCTCATCGGGATCGGGCTCGGGCTCGGGCGGCGCTTCGATCCAGCCCATGGCCACCCGGGCCCGGACGATCAGGCCCTCGGCGTCGGCGGGCTCCAGGCCAAAGCTCTCCAGGATGCCGGCTTCGCGGACCCGCTCGCCATTGCGGCTTTCGTACCAGCCCCGCAGGTCGTCCGGGGTCAGGTCGGCCAGATCCTCGACGGTCTTGACCTCGCCCTCGCCCAGGGCGACGGCCATGGGCAGGGTGACGCCGGCGATTTCCAGCAGGCCGTCCTCGACCCCCAGCGCCTTGCGCTTGGCGTCGTATTCGGCCGCTTCCCGGTCCAGGAAGTCCCGGGCGCGGGCCTGGATCTCCTCGGCGGTGTCCTCGTCGAAGCCCTCGATGGAGGCGACCTCGGCGGTCTCCACATAGGCCACGTCCTCGACGGTGGCGAAGCCCTCGGTGACCAGCAGCTGGGCGATGACCTCGTCCACGTCCAGGGCTTCCTGGAACAGCGCAGTGCGCTCGGCGAACTCGCGCTGGCGGCGCTCGCTCTCCTGGCTTTCGGTCATGATATCGATTTGCCAGCCGGTCAGCTGGCTGGCCAGGCGGACATTCTGGCCGCGGCGGCCGATGGCCAGGGAGAGTTGCTCGTCAGGCACCACGACCTCGACGCGCTCGTCCTCCTCGTCCAGCACCACCTTGGACACCTCGGCCGGGGCCAGGGCGTTGACGATGAAGGTGGGCTCGTCCGGGCTCCACTGGATGATGTCGATCTTCTCGCCCTGCAGCTCGGCGACCACCGCCTGGACCCGGCTGCCGCGCATGCCGACGCAGGCGCCGACGGGATCGATGGAGCTGTCATTGGAGACCACGGCCATCTTGGCGCGGCTGCCCGGATCGCGGGCCACGGCGCGGATCTCGATCACGCCGTCATAGACCTCAGGCACTTCCTGGGCGAACAGCTTGGCCATGAAGCCGCCATGGGCGCGGGAAAGCAGAATCTGCGGACCCTTGGCCTCGCGGCGGACGTCATAGATGTAGCAGCGGACCCGGTCGCCGATGTTGAAGTTTTCCCGGGGGATCGACTGGTCCCGGCGCATGATGCCTTCGCCACGGCCCAGATCGACGACCACATTGCCGTACTCGACCCGCTTGACCGCGCCGCTGATGATCTCGCCGACCCGGTCCTTGAACTCTTCATACTGGCGCTCGCGCTCGGCCTCGCGGACCTTTCCGGTGACCACCTGGCGGGCCATCTGGGTCTGGACGCGGCCGAACTCGAAGGGCGGCAGGATCTCCTCGAAGACCTGGCCCACATGCGCCTTGGGGTCGGCGCGCAGGGCTTCGGCCAGGCGCATCACGCCGGGAGGCGCCTCTTCGCCGGCTTCCTCATCCCAGGCGGCGTCGTCGGCCACCACGGTGACCACGCGCTTGATGATGGTCTCACCGGTCTTGGGGTCGATATTCACCCGGATGTCGTGCTCGGCGCCGTAGCGGGAGCGCGCGCCCTTCTGGATCGCCTCTTCGATCGCCTCGATGACGATTTCCTTGTCGATCGATTTCTCGCGGGCCACCGCCTCGGCGATCTGCAGAAGCTCCAGCCGGTTGGCGGAGATGCCGGTCAGGCTCATGGGTTCAATCCTCTTGGTGGGATGCAGGGTCGTCGGAGGCCAGGCGCTGGGCGCGCTGTTCGGCTCCGCGTTTCATCAGTTCGTCGCTGAGGACAAGCTTGGCCTCAGCTATCCAGTCGAAGGGTACGAGCACGGTCTCGTCCTCGCCCTCCAGGTCCAGGCAGACCTGGCCCTCATCGGTTCCGGCCAGCACGCCGCGGAAGCGCTTGCGGCCTTCAGCCATCCGGTCCAGCTCCAGCCGGGCCTCGTAGCCTTCATAGGTGTCGAAGTCCTTCAGACGGGTCAGAGGCCGGTCAATGCCCGGGGAGGAGACTTCCAGAACATATTCGCCCGTGATCGGATCGGCGGCGTCCATGATCTCCGAGACCGAGCGCGACAGCGCCGCGCAGTCCTCGACGTTCATAATCCCCTCGGGGGTCTCAGCCATGATCTGCAGTCGCCGCTGCTCAGAGCCGCCCATCAGGCGCAGGCGCACGATCTCATAGCCGCCCGCCTCGGCCACAGGGTCGAGCAGCTCCAGCAGTCTCAGGTCCTCTGCGGTCTTGCCGCGCATCACTCCAGCCGTCCTCAGGCAAAGAAAAAAGCGGCTGGGCCGGAGCCCGCCGCTCGAAAGCGCTATCCAGCGCTATCGGACGATGTTGGGATAAATATAGGCTCCCGAGATCGGCTTGTCATCCTTCCAGTGGAGGGGGCTTGCCTGAGGAACCCGCCGCCGACCGGACGCAGCGGCGCGCCGGCCGGTTCCAAACCCTGTCGCAATCGCCCGCTGACGCACGCCGCGGGCGCCAAACCCGTTCCCCCCGCGGGGTTTTGGCCCTATGGAGCAGGCTCTCCTCCCCGAGACAGATCAAAGAGTCATTTCGAACATGGACCTTTCCAAGATCGCCATCGGCGTGAACCCGCCCTACGACGTCAACGCCATCATCGAGATCCCGCAGGGTGGTGAGCCGGTGAAGTACGAACTCGACAAGGAGTCCGGCGCGCTGATGGTCGACCGGTTCCTGCACACGGCCATGTTCTATCCGGGCAATTACGGCTTCATCCCCCACACCCTGTCGGAAGACGGCGATCCGATGGACGTGATGGTGGTGGGCCCGACCCCGGTGGTCCCCGGCGCGATCATCCGTTGCCGCCCGGTAGGCACCCTGATGATGACCGATGAGGCCGGCGCCGACGAGAAGGTTCTGGCCGTGCCGGTGGACCAGCTGCACCCCTTCTATACCGGCGTCGAATCCTGGCGCGGCCTGCCCACCATCCTCACCGAGCAGATCGCCCACTTCTTCAAGCACTATAAGGATCTGGAGAAGGGCAAGAGCGTCGACATCGTCCGCTGGGCCGATCCTGACGAAACCGCCGCCCTGATCCGCGCCGGCATCGAGCGGGCGCAGAACACCAAGACGTAGCGGTCGACGGTCGGTCGATTTTCGGGGCGGTCGGTGCGCTGGCCGCCCCTTTTTCGTGCGTGATGTTCAGGCTCGGACAAAATCCAGAAAGACTGGGGCGCAGTCGCCCAGCCGCTTTTCCTCATAGCGGGTGGTGATGTGGTCGGCCGGCGGGACCCGCCAGTCATCCGCACCCTCGGCGGTCCAGGAAAAGTGCGGGCTGGCCAGGAACCGCTCCAGGGTCCAGTCGGCGTAATCGGCCCAATCGGTGGCGAAGCGCAGGCGCCCGCCGGTCTTCATCAGCCGGGCCAGGTCCTCGATCAGCTCGGCCTGCACCAGGCGGCGCTTGTTGTGCCGGGCCTTGGGCCAGGGGTCGGGAAACAGGATGAAGACCCGATCCAGGCAGGCGTCCGGCATCCGCCCCATCAGATCTCGGACATCGCCATCGTGCAGCCGGAGATTGGCCAGACCCTGCTCGTCGATGTGTCGCAGGGCGCTGGCCACCCCGTTCTGAAAGGGCTCGGCGCCGAGGATCAGGGTCTCGGGCGCGCGAGCGGCCTGGGCGGCCATGTGCTCGCCGCCGCCAAAACCGATCTCCATCCAGACCTGCGCGGCGTCCGGCTGCAGCGTCAGGGGCTCAAACGACGCCTGCGGACAGCGAATCTGGGGCAGCAGGCTGTCCATCAGGGCGGCCTGCCGCGGCTTGATCGGGCGCGACTTGATGCGCCCGAAGGAGCGCATCGGGGGATGAGTGTCTGACGTCATGTCGGGGAAGCTCTAGACCGGCGCACAGCCCCTGTCGTGGGGCGGCGCGCCGGTCCTGAGGTTCAGGCCAGGCTTTTCAGCTGGTCGATCAGGTCGGTCTTCTCCCAGGAGAAGCCGCCGTCCGCGTCCGGCGCGCGGCCAAAGTGGCCATAGGCCGAGGTGCGGGCATAGATCGGCCGGTTGAGGCCCAGGTGCTCGCGGATGGCCCGGGGCGTGGCGCCGCCGATCAGTTCGGGCAGGATGGCCTCCAGCTTGGCCGGATCCACCGCCTCCTCCCCATGCAGGTCCACATAGAAGGACAGGGGCTGGGCCACGCCGATGGCGTAGCTGATCTGGATCGTGCAGCGGCGCGCCAGGCCCGCGGCGACCACATTCTTGGCCAGGTAGCGGCAGGCATAGGCCGCCGAGCGGTCCACCTTGGTGGGGTCCTTGCCCGAGAAGGCGCCGCCACCGTGGGGGGCTGCGCCGCCATAGGTGTCGACGATGATCTTGCGGCCGGTCAGGCCGGCGTCGCCGTCGGGGCCGCCGATCTCGAACTTGCCGGTGGGATTGACCAGCCACTGGGTCTTGCGGGTGATCAGGCCCTCCGGGATGACGCCTTCCACATAGGGCTTGATCAGCTCCTGCACGCGCTTGGGCGTGGCGGAATGGGCGCCGATCTTCTTCTTGTGCTGGGTGGAGACGACGATCTTCAGCACTTCGACGGGCTTGCCGTCCTCGTAGCGCAGGGTGACCTGGCTCTTGGCGTCAGGCTCCAGGACGTCGCATTCCCCCGAGTGCCGCACCTCGGCCAGGCGACGCAGGATGTTGTGGGAATACTGCAGGGCCGCCGGCATCAGCTCAGGCGTCTCGTCGCAGGCATAGCCGAACATGATGCCCTGGTCGCCGGCCCCCTCGTCCTTCTTGTCGCTGGCGTCGACGCCCTGGGCGATGTGCTCGGACTGGGGGTGCAGATAGCAGGCGAACTTGGCCTTCTCCCAGTGGAAGCCCTTCTGTTCGTAGCCGATGTCCTTGACCGCCTGCCGGACCTTGGGCTCCAGGCTTTTGACGATTTCCTTGGTCAGGGCCTTGTTCTCGGCCTTCGACGCGCCCGGTCGTCCAGCGCGAACCTCGCCGGCCAGAACGATACGATTGGTGGTCACCAGGGTCTCGCAGGCGACGCGCGCCTGGGGCTCGGCGGCGATGAAGGCGTCGACGACGGTGTCCGAAATCCGGTCGGCGACCTTGTCGGGATGGCCTTCGGAGACGCTTTCGCTGGTGAAGATGTAGGAGGAACGGCTCAAAATGGGGCTCCGGTCAGGCGACGGCGGCCGCGCGCGCGGCGGGCCGGAAACTTGCCGGCAACCCTATAAAGAAATCCTTATATCCCGCAAGCGGCGCGGTCAGACTTCTTCGAGGCTGACCTGCTCAGCCTCTTCCAACTCGGCCTCCTCGGCCATGGTCCGCACCAGATCCAGCAGACGTCGGCGTACAGGCGCCCGGCGCACCCGGGGAAACAGGGTTGCAAGCTCCATCCCCTCAGGGGTCATCAGGAAGTCATGGACGGTGTCGCGCCCCTCGTCGTCTTCGCCGGTCCCCGCCGTCGGATCGCCGAGCCCTTCATAGAAATAGGCGACGGAGGTTTTCAGCGCCCGAGCCATTTCCCAGAGCTTGGAGGCGCTGACCCGATTGGCGGCGCGCTCGTACTTCTGCACCTGCTGAAAGGTCAGGCCGATGGATTCGGCCAGTCGTTCCTGGCTGACCCCAAGCTCCTTGCGGCGCAGGCGAATGCGCAGGCCTACGTGCCGGTCCACCGGATTGGGCGCGCGGTCCTGATCGAGGTCCTTTGTCATCCCCATCCCTTAGACGAACGGCGCATTACTCGCAAAAGCACCTTGGCTTTGGGGGCCGAGATCAGCGCCGACGAATCCATGAGGTGACCGCAATCGCCCCTGAAACGAGCAGCATGATGGCGAACGGCAGATTTCCCAGGCGGGAAAACAGGGTCGGCCCATCCGGCGGCGGCAGCGGCGCGTCGATCACGCCGCGCCGGCCCTGGCTCATCCAGGCCCCAGGCTGCAACCGCCCGCGGGAATCGATCACCCCGGAGACCCCGGTCGGGGTCGAGCGCACCAGGGGCAGGCCCTCCTCGATGGCGCGGTAGCTGGACAGGTTCAGGTGTTGCCAAGGGCCGCTGGTGGCGCCGAACCAGGCGTCGTTGGAGATATTGAGGATCCACTCGGCCCGGATGCCCCCGCGGGCTGCGCCCTGGCCGGTGAAGCGGGGGAACAGCGCCTCGTAGCAGATCAGGGGCTGCACCGGCGGCAGGCCCGGCAGGGTCAGGGGCTGCGGCGGCGGCCCGGCGGTGAAGTCGGCGGGCATGTTGACGAGGCTGCGCAGGCCAAGGCGGGTCATGGTCTCGCCCAGGGGGAGGTACTCGCCAAAGGGGACCAGACGATGCTTGTCATAGATGCCCACCACCTCCAGCCCCGACGCCTCCATGCGCTGGAAGGCGACCAGCGTGTTGAAATAGTCCAGCGCGCCATCCTGGCCCAAGCCCACCCGGTTGGCGCCCAGCATGAGCACCTGACCCGGGGCGAAGGTCTGCGCCAGGACGACGGGATAGGGTTCACCGGGCGCCAGCAGATCGTCGATCACGGCGGGAAGGGCGCCCTCGGGCCAGATCACCAGATCTGGCCGCCGTGGCGCAGGCAGGGCGCTCAGGCGGACATAGTCGTCAAAGATGAGGTCAAGATTCTCCGGTCGCCACTTGGTCTTCTGGTCGACGTCGGCCTGGACGATGCGGATCAGGGGCGCGGTGTCCCGGGGCTCAGGGGCCGTGGCCAGCCGCCAGGCGCCGCCCCCGTAGAGTCCGGCCAGGACGGCGACGGCCGCCGCGCCCACGGCCATGGCCTGGCGGCGGGGCAGGCCCGGCAGGACGCCCGGGCTGGCGGCCAGGGCCAGGGTGATCCAGGTCAGGCCATAGGCGCCGACCAGGGCGGCGGCCTGTGACGGCGCCCCGCCGGCCCGCCAGGCTTCACCGGGCAGGTTCCAGGGAAAGCCGGTGAAGATGTGGCCCCGGACGAACTCGGCCAGGGCCAGGGCGCCGGCGAACACCAGCAACCGCGCCGGTCCCCGCGGTCTGGCGAGACGATAGAGCCACAGTCCGCCGCCCCAGAAGAGGGCCAGGCCGCCGGCCAGGAAGACGAGGGCGAAGGGCGCCATCCAGCCGTGGGCCGCGGCGTCCACCAGGAAGGCCTCGGTCACCCACCAGACACTGAGGGCGAAATAGCCCAGCCCCGCCAGCCAGCCCCGGAAAAAGGCCGCGGCGAGCGGCCGGGCGGGGGTCGCCTGATCGGCCAGCCGCAACAGGATGGCGAAGCCCAGCAGACCCGGGAGAACGCCGAACGGCGGATGGGCCAGGGCCACCGCCAGGCCGGCGAGCAGGGCCAGGAGCGCCCGCCCCGCAGAATGGCTCTCCAGGCGCCGATATAGGGTCAGCAGATGCGACAACGCCGGTCAGCCGGCGTCCGGCGAGGCGGTCGCGGTCGCGGTCTCTGTCGGCGAGGCGGTCGGGGTCGTGGGCGTTGGTCGCAGACGCACCCGCTTCACCCTCCGGGGGTCGGCGTCCATGACCTGCAGTTCGAACCCCGCCGGATGGGCGATCAGCTCGCCCCGCTGCGGGACCCGCCCGGCCAGGGCGGTGACGAGGCCGGCGACCGTGTCGATCTCTTCTTCCAGGTCCGGCGGCGCCAGGGCCTGGCCGACGGCGGCCTCGAGTTCCTCAAGGGGGGCCCGGGCGTCGGCTTCGAACACCCCGCCGGGACGGGAGATGATCGACTTGGCCTGGGCCACGTCGTGTTCGTCGTCGATATCGCCGACCACGGCCTCGATCAGGTCTTCCAGGGTGACGAGGCCGTCCGTGCCGCCGAACTCATCAATGACCAGAGCCATATGGGTGCGGGCGGCCTGCATCTGCAGCAGCAGGTCGGCGGCGCGCATGGAGGCCGGCACATAGAGGGCGTCACGACGGACCCGGTGCAGAAAGGCGTCTTCGGCCTTGGGGCCGGCGCCGTTGGCCGAGAGCAGGCGGAAGACGTCCTTGACGTGAACCACGCCCACCGGATCATCCAGGGTCTCCCGGTAGATGGGCATCCGGGAGTGCTCAGCGTCGATGAAGCGGTCGACCACCTCGCCAAAGGGGGTGGTCAGTTCGACGGCGACGATGTCGGCCCGGGGCGTCATCACATCGTCGACCCGCAGGGACTGGAAGGCTACGGCCTGCCGCACCATGCGGTTTTCAGGTTCGGCGGGACTGGCCGCCTGTTCAGGGGTCGAGCCATTGCGGCCGAACCGTTTCAGAATGGCCCGAAACCCGGTCCCCTGTCGGGGGGGCTCGGGCTCGGGCGGACTTCGATCTTCCGAGCTAGTCATGGTCTCCCTGTTCGGCCGCATAGGGATCTGGAACGCCCAGGCCGGCGAGAATTCGCCGCTCCAGGCCCTCCATGTCGGCGGCCTCGTCCTCGTTCATATGGTCATAGCCTACAAGATGCAGGACCCCGTGCGCCACCAGGTGCTGCAAATGGTCGGCCAGGGATTTGTTCTGCTGCTCGGCTTCCCGGGCGCAAACCCCATAGGCCAGGGCCAGGTCGCCCAGAAAACCCTCAGGATTCTGCGCCGCCGGGAAGGACAGCACATTGGTCGGCCCCGCCTTGCGGCGATATTCGGCGTTCAGATCGGCCACCGCCTCGTCATCGGTCAACATGACCGCCACCAGGCCAGAGTCGGCGCCTGCGTCCTTAGGCCGCGCCTGTGCGCCGTCCAGGGCGGCCAGGGCGGCGGCCCGCACCAGGATGACGGCGTCGGGCAAGGCCTCGGCCCAGGCGTCGTCCTCGATCTCGATATCGATCAATCGGGTCGTCCGTTCATGGCCGCGTCCGCCTCATAGGCTCGCACGATACGCTCCACCAGCGGGTGACGCACCACGTCCTCGGCGGCGAACCGCGCCACCCCCACGCCTTCGACGCCGTCGAGCAGGCTGACCGCATGGGCCAGGCCAGAATCCCGGACGTTGGCCAGGTCAACCTGACTGGGATCGCCGGTCACCGCCATGCGGGCTCCTTCCCCCAGGCGGGTCAGGACCATTTTCATCTGCAGGCGGGTGGCGTTCTGCGCCTCATCGACGATGACAAAGGCCTGGGACAGGGTGCGGCCGCGCATGAAGGCGATGGGGGCCAGTTCGATCTCGCCCTTTTCCCGGCGGCGGCGGAACTGGTCCACGCCCATGATGTCAGTGAGCGCCTCCCAGACCGGCGCCATATAGGGATCGACCTTCTCCGACAGATCCCCGGGCAGGAAGCCCAGGCGCTCGCCGGCCTCGACGGCCGGGCGGCTGACGATCAGCCGGTCAACCTCGCCCCGCAGCAGCAGGCCCGCCCCATGGGCGACCGCCAGAAAGGTCTTGCCGGTGCCGGCCGGACCCAGGCCAAAGACCAGGGGGTGATCTGAGAGCGCCTTCAGATAGCGCGCCTGGGCGGGCGTCTTCGGCGCTACCTGGCCGCGGCGTCCCACGGGCAGGCCGCCGGGCGCTGCGCCCGAGCCGGTGCGGGCCTGGCCGATGGCGACGCGGACGTCGGCCTCGTTGATATCCAGCCCCTGGTCGGCGCGGCTGGCCAGGGACTGGATGGCGCGCTTGGCCATGCCCCGGGACTTGGCGTCGCCGCTGAGTTGCACGCCGCCGCCCGGCGTCTCCACCAGGACCCCGAAGGCGTCCTCCAGCAGGGCGGCGTGGCGGCTATTGGTTCCACTGACGGCGCGGGCGGCGACATCCGTCAGGACGATGAATTCCGGGGCGCGGCTCAAAGGGGCTCCAGGGCGGGCGCAGGTTGCGGCTTCTCAGCCATAACGCCCGAAAGGCTGTTCTTGCTCGCGCCCTCGATGCGCACAGGCGCGATCTGGCCGATCAGGGCCTTGTCGGCTGTGGCGTGGACCCCCTGCAGATAGGGGCTGCGGCCAACCAACTGACCCTCATAGCGACCGACCCGCTCGAACAGCACCGGCAGGGTGCGTCCCACCTGGGCGGCGTTGAAGGCCACCTGCTGTTCGTCCAGCAGGGCCTGCAGCCTGGCCAGGCGCTCGGACATCACCTCTTCGGGAACTTGACCCGGGAGAGCCGAGGCCGGCGTGCCCGGGCGGCGGGAATATTTGAACGAGAACGCGCTGGCGTGGCCCATCTCGCGCACCAGGGCGAGCGTCGCCTCGAAATCGGCCTCCCGCTCGCCGGGGAAGCCGACGATGTAGTCCGAGGAGATGGCGATGTCGGGCCTTGCTGTGCGGATCTTTTCGATCAGCCTCAGATAGGTCTCCACCGTATGGCCCCGGTTCATGGCCTTGAGGATGCGGTCCGACCCCGATTGCACCGGCAGGTGCAGGAAGGGCATCAGGGCCTCAAGCTCCCCGTGGGCGGCGATCAGGTCGTCGTCCATGTCCCGGGGGTGGCTGGTGGTGTAGCGGATCCGATCAAGGCCGGGGATCTTGGCCAGCGCCCGAGCCAGGGCGGCCAGACCGCCGCCGGCGTCCGGATCGCGATAGGCGTTGACGTTCTGGCCCAGCAGGGTGACCTCGCGGACCCCCTGGCGGGCCAGGCTTTCGGCCTCGGCCAGGATGGCGGGCGCAGGCCGCGACCACTCCGCGCCCCGGGTATATGGCACCACGCAGAAGGTGCAGAACTTGTCGCAACCCTCCTGGACGGTGAGGAAGGCGGTGACGCCGGCGGGGTTCCGCTCGGTCGGCAGGGCGTCGAACTTGTCCTCGGCGGCGAAGTCGGCGGCCAGGCGCTCACCCCGGGCCCGGTGGGTGCGGGCGATCAGCTCGGGGAGCTGGTGATAGGCCTGGGGCCCGACCACCAGGTCGACGGCGGGCTGCCGGCGCATGATCTCCTCGCCCTCGGCCTGGGCGACGCAGCCGGCCACGGCGATGGTCATGGCCTGCCCCTCAGCCTGGCGGGCCAGCTTCATCAGCCGGATCTGGCCAAGCTCCGAATAGACCTTCTCGGTGGCCTTTTCGCGGATATGGCAGGTGTTCAGCACCACCAGGTCCGCGTCCTCAGGCGTGTCGGTCATGCCATAGCCCAGCGGCGCCAGCACATCGGCCATGCGCTCGCTGTCATAGACATTCATCTGACAGCCATAGGTCTTGATGAAGAGGCGCTTTGCCGGCGCGGGTCTGGACATGCTGGCCTTATGGGGTCGCAGGGCGAGGGGTTCAAGCGGTTCGCGCCGGCCGCGAACCTGCGCCGCGGGCCCAAGCCTTGCCGCCTAGTCCTCCAGCGGCATGCCGTAGAGCTCGAGCCGGTGATCCACCAGCCGGTAGCCGAGCTTGCGGGCGATGGCCTCCTGCAGGGCCTCGATCTCCGGATCGACGAACTCCACCACCTTGCCGGTCTTCATGTCGATCAGGTGGTCGTGGTGGTGGTCGGTGGCCTCCTCGTAGCGGGAGCGCCCGTCGCGGAAGTCGTGCCGGGCGATGATGCCGGCCTCCTCGAACAGGCGCACGGTCCGGTAGACGGTGGCGATGGAGATGTGCGGATCGACCTGGTGGGCGCGCCGGTACAGCTCTTCCACGTCGGGGTGGTCATCGGCGGCCGACAGCACGCGAGCGATCACGCGACGCTGCTCGGTCATGCGCATCCCTTTTTCGATGCAGAGATTTTCGATCCGATCCACGCCGGTCCTCCTCGTCGCTGAACCTAAAGAATAGGTCTAAGGGTGCTCGCTGTTAAGATCGAGCCTCATCAACAGGGCGTCGATTTGCCGGCCGCCCCGATCGTAGTAGTTGCGCCGCCGCCCCACCTGCAGGAAGCCGCTGGCCTCATAGAGGGCGATGGCGCCGGGATTGTCCTCGCCCACCTCCAGCACCAGACTGAGCGCGCCACCCTGGCGGGCGAGACCTGCGGCGGCCACCACCAAGGCCGCGCCGACGCCGCGGCGCCTGGCCTCCGGCGCCACGGCCAGGGTCAGGATCTCGGCCTCCTCGAACAGGATCCGCGACATCACCATGCCGAGCGGCGCCTCGTCCTGCGCCATCACCGCATAGGCGCCAGCGCCGCCGATCAGGGCGGCGATGTCCTGGGCGCTCCAGGGCTTGTCGAAGGCCTGGGCGTGCAGATCGGCCAGGGTCTGGGCGGCCTCGGGACCGGCGGGGCTGAGCCTCATGCCATGTCCGGCCCCGGCGCGCCGCCGGGCAGGCGGGCGTCGGGCGCCCGCAGATAGAGGGGTCGAGGGGATGGCGGGTTGGACGTGGCCGAGGCCAGTCGGGCCACCGCGGCCGGATCGCAGGCTGGCGCGGGGACCAGGCGGACGCCCGGCATGAGGTCGGCCAGCAGGGCGCCGCCGCTGCCGACCAGGACGGCCTGGCGGCCCCCCGACAGTTCGGCCACCCGGGCCGCGGCGATCTCGATGGGAAGGGCGTCCGCCGCCATCAGGGATCGGCCCTGCGCGAAGGCCTGCAGATAGACCTGCCCCCGACGGGCGTCGATCACGGCGAACACCAGGTCCTCGACCAGGGGCTCGGCCAGGGCCGCCAGGGTCCCGACGCCGACCACCGGTATGGCCAGAGCCGCCCCCAGCCCCTTGGCGAAGGCCAAGCCTACCCGCAGACCGGTGAAGGAGCCGGGGCCGATGGTGACGCCCACGCGATCAAGGTCTGGAAAGGTCAGTCCCGCCTCAGCCATCACCGCCTGCGTCAGCGGTGCGATGGCTTCCTGGTGCCCCCGGGCCATGGGATGGCTCATCCGGGCGCGCACAGCCTCGCCATCGAGCACGGCGGCCGAGCAGGCGTCGAGGCAGCTGTCGAGGCCAAGGGTGATCATGGGCGGGCGCTATCAGGCTGCGGCGAAATTGGAAAGCTCGCGGCGGTCAGCCGATCGGCGTCGGGGAACGGGGCTCGCGTCCAGGTGTTGCCTCGTCTCCAACCTCCGGGAGCGCCCATGGACACTCTAGAGCCCAACACCGCCGCCATCAGTCTCCGGGTCAGGGAGTCTCGATTTGTCGCCAAGGTGAAGGTCACGCCAGCCGGGTTGCTCGCCATCGGCGGTCTGGTTTCAGGAATCCTGTTGTCGACGTCGGTCCTCGTATGGACCGCCACCAGCGTCGCGCGCCGTCGGCCGTTGACGTCAGCGATCCTGGCCAAGCGCTAGGCGCCGGGGCTTCCCTAGGGGGTCTGTTCGACTCGGGCCTAGAGGGTCTGTTCGACCCGGGTGACCTCGGGGACATAGTGCTTGAGCATGTTCTCCACCCCGGACTTCAGGGTCGCGGTGGACGAGGGGCAGCCGGCGCAGGCGCCCTTCATGTGCAGCCAGACGACGCCGGTATCGGCTTCGAAGCGGGAAAAGACGATGTCGCCGCCGTCCTGGGCCACGGCCGGGCGGATGCGGCTGTCCAGCAGTTCCTTGATCTCGATGACGATCTGGGCGACCTCGCCCTCATAGACTTCTTCCACATCGCCGCCCTGGGCGGCGGCTTCGCCGGTGAACAGGGGCCGGCCGGAGGTGAAGTGGTCCATGATGGCCGCCAGGATCGGCGCCTTCAGGTGCGGCCAGGCCGAATGGGGATCCTTGCCCACGGTGACGAAGTCGGGGCCGAAGAAGACCCGCTGCACGCCCTCGATGTCGAACAGGTCCGCGGCCAGGGGCGAGCCCTGGGCGGCCTCCATGTCGCGGAAGTCATGGCTCCCATCGCCGGCCACGTCCCGGCCGGGCAGGAATTTCAGGACCTCGGGGTTCGGGGTGGTTTCGGTCTGGATGAACATGAGCCAGATGTGGCCTCTGCCGCCCCGGGACGCAAGACCCCTGGCGCTAGTGGGGAATGGCGCCCTCAGGCCAGGTCAGCGATCTCTTCGTCGGTGAGTTCGCCCGGCACCACGGTGACCGGCAGGTTGCGGCCGCCCCAGCGGATGCCTTCCTTGGCGATGGAGGACACGAGCGGCCCGGGGCCGCGACCCTGGGGGGCGGCGCCCAGGACCAGGATCTTGATGTCGGGATCATCAGCGATGACGCTGCGCAGGGCCTGACGGGCGCTCTCGGCGTTGACGATGATGAACTCCGGCGCCGTCCCGGTCTCGGCGATCACGAACTCAGCCATCTTCTGCAGGAAGGCCTCGGCCTCGGCCCTCGTCTGGCGCTCGATCTCCTCGCGGACCCCGGACCAGTGCTCAAACACCGCCGGCTCAATCACCCGCAGCATGGCCAGGTGGCCGCCAGTGGACCGGGCGCGCCGGCAGGCGAACCGCAGGGCGGTCTGGAACTCCGGGGTATCGTCGGCGATGACGAGGAACTTGCGCTGACTCATGGGTCGACGTTGGCCCGGAGACGGGATTTGGGCAAGGGGGCCGTCGGCCTGGGCCTCAGGCGCCCCAATAGCCCACCTTGGCGCGCACCTGCGCCAGGGTCGGGGCCGCCGCCGCCCGGGCCCGCTCGGCGCCCTTGGCCAGGACCGCGTCGATCTCGCCGGGATCGGCCATCAGCCGGCGCATCTCCGATCCGACGGGGCCGAGCCTGGCCACCGCCAGATCGGCCAGCTTCGGCTTGAAGGCGCCAAAGCCCTGGCCGGCGAACTCTGTCAGCACCTCGGCCGAGGTCCGTCCCTCCAGCGCCGCATAGATGCCGATCAGGTTCTCCGCCTCGGGCCGCCCCTTGAGTTCGTCCAGGGTCTCCGGCAGCGGCTCGGGGTCGGTCTTGGCCTTGCGGACCTTCTGGGCGATGGCGTCCTCGTCATCGAGCAGGTTCAGCCGCGAATTGTCCGACGGATCGGATTTGGACATCTTCGCGGTCCCGTCGCGCAGGGACATGATCCGGGAGCCTGGCCCCTGGGTCAGGGCGTCGGGCAGGGGGAAGAAGCCCTCGGCGGCGAAGTCGTGGTTGAACTTGGCGGCGATGTCCCGGGTCAGCTCCAGGTGCTGGCGCTGGTCGTCGCCGACCGGCACATGGGTCGCCTTGTAGATCAGGATGTCGGCGGCCTGCAGCACCGGATAGGTGTAGAGGCCGACGCTGGCCCGCTCCTTGTGCTTGCCCGACTTCTCCTTGAACTGGGTCATCCGGTCGAGCCAGCCGAGGCGGGCGACGCAGTTGAAGATCCAGGCCAGTTCCGCATGGGCCGGCACGGCGGACTGCGGGAAGATGGTCGCCTTTTCCGGGTCGAGGCCCGCGGCCAGATAGGCCGCAGTGATTTCGCGCACCTGGTCGGCCAGCTTGGCCGGGTCCTGCCAGACGGTGATGGCGTGCAGGTCGGCGACGAAGATGAAGGTGTCCATCTCGTGCTGCAGGCGGGCGAACTTTACGAGCGCGCCCAGATAGTTGCCGAGATGCAGGGCGCCAGAGGGCTGGACACCGGACAGCACGCGCTGGGGGCCGCTATAGGCGGGGGGGGCTTGGTCGGTCATGGGATTGAGGCTTCGACTTCGAGCGGAGTTTGAAGACGCACGCTTGGACGCGCGCAAGGGCTTGCGCCCCCTAGAGAGGGGCGTTCAGGACGCGCGGCGCCATCGCCAGGAGTTCCGAGCCGGAAAAGCCATGGCGAAGCGCATAGTCGGGCGGAGGGCTGGTGGCAAGCCCTCCGCCCGCCTCCTTCGGGCTTGACCCGAAGGCCCATGAACACGGTGGCTCGCCGGAGCTTCGCCCAAAAAACCTCGTCATGCTCGGCCTTGTGCCGAGCATCCCTGTCGATGGCGGGCGCAAGCGTCGCGAGGGATCCCGGGCACAAGGCCCGGGATGACGCTGGTGGGGTGGGGGGCGCCGGGGCCTAACCCAGATCGCTCGGCGCGGCCGGTGTCCCGCCGCGCCGGGTAATGGCGGCCCTGAGTTCAGAACGGGTGACGCCGCCAAAGGCCAGGACCAGCAGGCCATAGAGCGCCATGCCGGCCACCGAAAGCGCCAGGATGCCGATCTCTTTGGCGCCGATCAGCGGCAGGTTTAGGCTTACGATCTGGGCCTCGAAGGCCTCGCGGTTAAAGGCGGCGAAGGCCAGCGCGCCGCCCATGACCAGGCTGGCCAGGCTGACCCGGACAATCTTGGAGATCACCGCCGGAGAGGGGCGGTAATCGCCGCGCCGCCAGAGGGCCACCAGCATCTGGATCACGGCGATCCAGGCGGCCAGGCTGGTGGCCATGGCGATGCCGGGCACGCCGATCACGAAGAACAGGGCGACCCCGGCGACGATATTGACCGCCACCGAGATCAGGGCGAACCGCATCGGCGTGCGGGTGTCCTCACGGGCGAAGAAGGCGGGCTGCAGGATGCGCTGCAGGACGAAGGCGGGCGTCCCCCAGCCATAGTGGAACAGCAGGGCGCCGGCGGCCGCAGCGTCGGCGAAGACGAAGGCGCCGCGGGTGAACAGGCCGTCGATCAGATAGACCGGCATGGCCATCAGGGCGGCCGCCGCTGGCAGGCTGAGCGCCAGGCCAAAGACCAGCCCCTGGTCCATCACCAGCTTGGCGTCGGCGGCGTCGCCCCGGCGCAGGGACTGGGACAGGCGCGGCAGCAGGGCGATGCCGATAGCCACTCCCACCAGGCTCATGGGCAGCTGATAGAGCCGGTCAGCGACGTTCAGCCAGACCCGGGCCCCGGCCACCTGAGAGGCGAGGATGCCGGAGACGAAGATATTGACCTGGGTGGCGCTGTTGGCGATGCCCGCGGGGATGGCCCGTCGCACCAGGGCCTTCATGTCGGGCGTCAGGCGCGGGCGGACAAACCGGACCCGCGCGCCGGCCTTGCGGGCGGCCCAGATGACCAGGGCGGCCTGGCCGACCCCGGCGACGCCCACCCCGATGGAGGCGGCGTAGGCCGCGGTTATGGCGTCACCCTGGGGCCAGACCACCGCCAGCATGACCACGTTCAATATGGTCGGATAGAAGCCCGAGACGATGAACCGCCCGTGGGCGTTGAGGACGCCGGAGAACAGGGCGGCGATCGCCATGCACGGCAGGTAGGGCATGGTGATCTGGGTCAGGATCACCGCCAGCCGGAACTTGTCGGGCTCGTCCACATAGCCGGGATTGATGACGTACATCAGCCACGGCATGGCCGCCTGGGCCGCCAGGGTGAAGACCACCGTGACAACGGCCAGGCCGGCGGCGGCGTCGGCGGCGTACTGGTTGGCGGCGGCCTCGCCTTCGCCCTCCAGGCGCTTGGCGTAGCCGGGTACGAAGGCGGCCGAAAAGGCGCCCTCGGCGAAGATCCGGCGGAACAGATTGGGGAAGGCGAGCGCCGTGTAGTAGGCGTCGGCGGCGATGGTCAGGCTGGCGCCCAGCTTGGCGGTGACCACCAGGTCGCGGACCAGGCCCAGCACCCGGCTGAACAGGGTCAGGGCCGAAAAAATCATGGATGAGCGCAGCATCCCGCCCCGCCGGGGGGCGGCAGGGTCGGGAGTCTGGGCCGGGTCTGACGGGGTCGTCGTGCTCACGATCGGCCTCTGGAGCCTTGGGGCCGCGCGGTCAAGGCATTGGGCCTCGCGGTGAGCCGTCCACGCACAGCCAGCGACTGCGGTGGAAGTTGGCGATGTTGTCGACCCAACCGGTGATCCTGGGGTTCACCAGGGCCTTGTTGACCACGAAGAGGAGCGGGACCAGGGCGTCCTCCTGCAGCATCAGGGTCTCGGCCTGGGCCAGGATCGCCGCCCGGGCTTCTGCTTCTGGCTCGGCGGCGGCGGCCGCCAGCAGGGCGTCATAGGCGGGGTTTGCGTAGTCCCCATAGTTCTGCGCCCCGGTCTGCGAATGCAGTAGCTCCAGGAAGGTCAGGGGGTCGTTATAGTCGGCGTACCAGCTCATGGCGCCCACCTGAAAGTCCCGCATCCGATAGGCGGCGAAGGCGATCTGGCCCTCGTTCTGGATCAGGCGGGTGCGCACGCCCACAGCCTCCCAGTCGGCCTGGATGGCCTGGATCAGAAGGGTGGTGTCCGGGGTGTTGCCGGTCTTGATCTCCACCTCCAGGGGGTTGTCCGGGCCATGGCCCGCCTGAGCCAGCAGATCGCGGGCCAGGACCTGGCGGTCCTCGAAGCTCAGATCGGCAAAGCTCGTCCGCGGGCCGTCTTCCACATAGTTGGCCGTGCCCGGCGGCACGAAGGCGAAGGCCGGGACCTGGCCAGCCCGCAGCAGCTTGTCGGTGATGAAGCTCCGGTCGACGGCGGCCGACAGGGCCTTGCGGACCCGCGGATCACGGAAGGCGGCCACTTCGCGGGTGTTGAACGACAGGTAGGATGTGGCCAGGGAGATGTGGGTGCGGGCGTGGCCGGGCAGGGTTTCGTTGATCTTCGACAGCCGGTTGGATTGGAAGCCGGTATTGACGTCCAGCTCGCCGGCCGCGATCCCCCGCTCGGCGGTCACCGCGTCAGCGGTCGGATAGTAGCGGATGGTGTCGACGCAAACCTCATCGGCATCCCAGAACTGGGGGTTCTTCTCCACCTCGATATATTCCCCCAGCCGCCAGGACACGAGCTGATAGGGGCCGCTGCTCACATAGTTCCCCGGTCTGACCCACTGGTCTCCCAGCCGCTCGACCACATGCTTGGGGACCGGGAAGAAGGACAGGTGCTTGAGCAGCTCGGGCAGGTACGGCGCGGGCCGCTCGAGGGTCAGTTCCAGGGTCCGGGGGTCCAGCGCCCGGGCGCCCAGGGTCTCAGGGGCGGCGTCGCCGGCGTTCACCGCCGCGCCATTCTTCAGCAGGAAGACCAGATAGGCGTAGATCGAGGCCGTCTCGGGCTTCAGGATCCGGCGGTAGGCGTAGACGAAGTCCTCGGCCGTGATCGGCGCGCCGTCCGACCATCTCGCCTCGCGCAGGTGGAAGGTCCAGGTCAGGCCATCGGCGCTGGTCTCCCACCGCTCGGCGAGCGCCGGGATCGGCGTGCCGTCTGGGGCGTCGGTGGTCAGGCCGACATTGAGGTCGCCGATCACCTGAAACTCGTCGACCAGATTGCTCTGCTGGGGATCCAGCGTCGCCGGCTCGGTATTGTTGCCAAACTCCAGACAGACCTTGCCGGCCGCGCAGGGCGGGCGGCTTGGCCCGTCCTGGCAGGCGCTGAGCGCCAGGGCGGCGAGCAGGGGCGCAAGCAGACGACGCAGGGACAAGAGGCGAGCCTTCGAGGGGTTGGGGGCTGCGCCATATCGCCATGCGCCCCCAGGTCCTGTCGAGCCCCAGGCCTCACATGGAAACGGGGAAGGCCATGGCTGGCCCTCCCCGCTCCGGAACGCTTGGGTTCAGCTTGCCCTAGACGGGGCTGAAGACCGGCGCGGGCGGGCCGTTCTCGGTCGCCTGGAACTTCACCTTCACCTTCTGGCCGATGGCGAGCTGGTCGAAGTCGCAGTCGACGAAGTTGGTCAGCACAGCCGGGCCCTCGTTCAGGGTCACATAGCCGATGGCGTAGGGGCCGGTCGGCGAGCGGCGCATGACGGAGAAGGTGTAGATCACCCCCTCGCCGGGGCTCTCTTCCCAGACCGTGTCGTCGGAAAAGCAGATCGGGCAGAGGCCGCGGGGATACCAATGGGCCTTGCCGCAGCTGTTGCAGCGCTTGATCAGGAAGCGGCCTTCGGTGGCGGCGTCCCAGAACGGCTTGGACTCGATGGTGACCGGCGGGGCCGGGATCTTGCGGGCCTGCGCTTCGGGGGCGGTTTTTGTGTCGCTCATGGGACCTACTCCCGTTCCATGATGAGGGTGGCTGCGCCGTGGCGAGTGCCAAGCGAGCCGCCGGTGCCGTGGGCGATGGCCAGGTCGCAATTCTTGACCTGGACCTTCGGATGGGCTTCGCCACGCAACTGACGGACGGCTTCGATCACCTTGGTGATGCCGCCGCGGTTGGTCGGGTGGTTGTTGCACAGCCCGCCGCCGTCGGTGTTGAAGGGCAGCTTGCCGACGCCAGAGATCAGATTGCCGTCGGCGACGAACTTGCCGCCCTGGCCCTTCTCGCAGAAGCCGAGGTCTTCCAGCTGCATCAGCACGGTGATGGTGAAGCTGTCATAGATCGAGGCGTACTTCATGTCGGACGGCTTCACGCCAGCCTCCTCGAAGGCGATCGGGCCAGACCACAGGGCGCCCGAATGGGTCAGGTCCAGGTCGTGGCCGCCCATGGGGCCCTTGGGGCTCTCGCCGGCGCCGATGATCTTGACCTTGGGCCGGTTCAGGCTCTTGGCGATCTCCGGGCTGGTGACGATCAGGGCGCCGCCGCCATCGGTGACCACGCAGCAGTCCAGGCGGTGCAGCGGGTCGGAGATCATCGGCGAGTTCAGCACGTCCTCCACCGTGACCACGTCCCGCAGGAAGGCGTGCTCGTTCCACTGGGCGTGATGGCTGGCGGCGACCTTGATCCAGGCCAGCTGTTCGGACGTGGTGCCGTACTCATGCATGTGGCGCATGGCGCACATGCCGTAGGTGTTGTGGGTGGTGCCGCCGTAGATGTTCTCAAAACCGGCTTCCGGCGGGCCGTCGGTGAGCTGGCCAGGGCGTCCGCCCCCGCCGAAGCCGCCGAACTTCTGCTGGCGGGGACGGCCCGCCAGGGTGATCAGCGCCACCTTGCACTTGCCCGCCGCGATCGCCTGGGCCGCATGGCCCACATGCAGGATGTAGGACGAGCCGCCGGTCTCGGTGGAGTCCATGTGGCGGACGTTCCGCAGGCCCATATAGTCGATCATGGACATGCCGCCGAAGCCCGGCGCGTCGCCGGCGCAGAAATAGCCGTCGATGTCGTCCTTGGTCAGGCCCGCATCGGCCAGGGCGCCCTTGGCGCTCTCGGCGTGGATCTGAGGGGTGGATATGTCGGGGGCGTCGCGGAGCGGATGCTCGTAGGCGCCCATGATGTAGGCCTGGCCTTTAATGCTCATGTCCCTTCCCGGATTATGGTTCTGATCAATGGGGTCGGCTTATCCCGCGCGGGGGCGTGGTGTCATCCCTGGTGATGAAGCGCGCTGCTTGGCTCTGCGGCCTGTCCCACCACCGCTATCACCCTGGGCCTTGCGCCCAGGATCCTGTCGAGGGCGGGCGCCACCTTAAGCCGGCTGCTGCGCCTTCAGCGCCTCCAGGCGGGCCTCGCGCAGGGCCGAGCGGCGGACCTTGCCGGCGTCGTCCCGCAGGGGTTCGTCGACGAACTCGTAGGTCCTCGGCTGCTTGTAGGTGACCAGGCGCGTGGAGAGATAGTCGCGCAGCTCGGCCTCGGTGGTCGGCCGGCTCGTCTGGACGATGGCGTGGATCTTGGCGCCCAGATCGTCGTCGGGGATGCCGATGACCGCGCAGGACATCACCGCCTCATGCTCGTCCAGGGCCGCCTCGATCTCGGCCGGATAGACGTTGGAGCCGCCGACCAGGATCATGTCGGTGCGGCGGTCAGCCAGGTAGAGATAGCCGTCCTCATCGAACCAGCCGATGTCGCCGAGGCTCTCCCAGCCGCCTGGCAGGGTCTTGGCCGTGGCGCCCAGGTACTTGTAGGACGGGCCTGCGCCTTCGGGGCGTCGCATATAGATCTCGCCGACCTCCCGGGGGGGCAGGGGGTTTCCGG
This sequence comes from Phenylobacterium sp., assembly GCF_030679875.1. Taxonomy (GTDB): domain Bacteria; phylum Pseudomonadota; class Alphaproteobacteria; order Caulobacterales; family Caulobacteraceae; genus Phenylobacterium. Next base: position 109,994 of record NZ_JAUXSP010000002.1, read on the forward strand.
CCTCGTCCATGGCGATCATCTCGCCCATGCGGACCTTGCCCACCGAGCCGCGGTGCTCCAGCCATTCGGTCCCGGAGATCACCGTCGAGGCCTGGGCCTCGGTGCCGGCATAGAGCTCCTGGATCACCTCGCCGCCCAGCCAGTGGATGAAGGCCTCCTTCAGCCAGGGCGGGCAGGGCGCGGCCAGGTGCCAGAGGGTCTGAAGGGAGGACAGGTCGTAGCGGCCGCGAACCTCCTCGGGCAGGTGCCAGATCCGGTTCATCATGGTCGGCACCATGTAGACCCAGGTGGCCTTCCAGCGCTCGATCTCGGCCAGGGTCTTTTCGGGGTCGAACCTGGGCATCACCACGATGTGGGCGCCCATATTGATGGCCGACATCATCATGCCGAAGCCGGCGTTGTGATAGAGCGGGGCCGGCAGCAGGGCGACAGAGTCCGCTCGCAATTGCCAGCCGCCGACCTCCGGGATTTCGGCCGCCGTAACCCCGGGCTGGCCCGCCAGGATCAGCTTGGGTCGGCCGGTGGAGCCGCCGCTGGTTGGCGCCTTGGACACCGGGGCGATGACGTCGGGCAGATCGCTCTCATCCTGCGCCAGGGCGGCGATGTCGGCGATGGACACCAGGGGCTTGTCGATCTTGTGGTCGAAGGCGGCGATGACGATGGGCGTCCTGGCCAGCTCCATGATCGCCTCGAGCTCGGCCTTGGGCAGGCGGAAGGACACCGGCTGCGGCGTCGCCCCCACCTTCCAGAGCGCCCAGCAGGCCTCCACGAAGCCGATCCCGTTGGGCAGGCCGAGCGTCACCAGGTCCCCCTGCTTGACCCCCATGGCCATCAGGCCCCGGGCCAGGCGGTTGGTGCGCCGGTGGAACTGGCCGTAAGTCAGGGTCTCCTCGCCGCTGGAAACCGCCGGCGCGTCCGGCCTGGTCTGGGCCAGCTGCGCCAGGCGCGCGCTCAGGGAGATCATCTCTTCGGCCATGGTGTTTCGTCCCGAATGTGGGGTCGCGGCTCATTGAGGCGTCCGCGATCTCTATGAAATGGAGCGCCGGTGAAATGAGGGTCCGGCGACAACAGTTTCCCCTGTGACCGCCGGTCCTGGCAAGGGGTTGGAAGATCATGCCCCATCCGGCTATCTGCGGCCCAGACACTCGTTTTCCTGAGGAGCGCCCCGTCCATGTCGGAGTCCACCATGTCCGTCGCCGATCTGAGCGACGAGAACGAGGGCCGCGCCCAGGTGCTGCGGCTTCAGATGCGTGACCTTGGCGGCCGCAAGGCCTTCTCAGGCCAGGTCCGCACCGTCGCCTGCCATGAGGATAATTCGAAGGTGAAGGCCATTCTCGCCACGCCGGGGAACGGCGCGGTGCTGGTGGTGGACGGCGGCGGCTCGCTGAACTGCGCCCTGGTCGGCGACATGATCGCTCAGAGCGCGGTGGACCACGGTTGGGCCGGGGTGGTGGTCTTTGGGGCGGTGCGCGACGCCCCGGTGCTGGCCACCCTGGACCTGGGCGTCAAGGCGCTGGGGACCATGCCGCTCCGTAGCGTCCGGCGCGATCAGGGCCAGAGCGATGTCGTGGTGGCCTTCGGCGGGGTGATCTTCACCCCTGGCGACCGGTTGTTCGCCGACGAAGACGGGGTGGTGGTGCTGCCGGGCTGAGGGTCAGGCCGTGGTCTAGCTCCACGCCACGGCCATCTCCGGCTCCCGGAAGGCGAAGCGCTTGAGGTGGCTGTCGATCACGCCCTCAAGCCGTGCGCGGGTCTCGGCCGAGGCGGATTCGACCTGCAGATCCAGGGCCACGGGCCCGGCGCCCAGGCGACAGATCCCGCCGTCGAAGACGATCTCGCCGGTCTGGTCGTCGAACCTGGTCTCGGCCTTGTGGCCGAAGTGCTTGCACAGCTGGATCATGTAGCGGCGGGCGTGGGCGGTTGGGACGCTGGCGTGGGATGTGGTCTTGTCCATGCTCAGGCCCCCACCCGCTCGATCTTGCCGGCCGCCTCGTCGAGAATGGCGGCCACGGCTTCGGCCTCGGTCTCGCTCAGCCCCCGGGAGGCGCGCAGCCGCAGGGCGGTCTTCACATTCTCCATGCCGCGGCGGACCTTGTGGCGTCCGACCTCATCGCCGGTCTCGTTCATCCGGGCGAAGATGGCGGCCACCGACGGACGCTGTGGCGCCAGCGCCTCGAGTCCGGCCGGGGTGATTTCATAGAGCTTGCGGGCCCCTGACCCCTGGCTCTGGGCGACAAACCCCTCATCCTCCAGCAGGGCCAGCGTCGGATAGATGGCGCCGGGACTGGGTCGATAGGCGCCGCCGGTGCGCTCCTCCAGGGTGCGGATCAGCTCGTAGCCGTGGGATGGCGCTTCTTCCACCAGGGCCAGCAGCACAAACCGCAGGTCGCCGTGTTCGAGAAACCGGCCCAGGCGTGGTCCGCCCCGGCGGCCGTGGCCGTCCCCGTGACCGCCGTGGCCCCCGACGCCATGTCGGCTGTGGCGCGCGCGGTGAGGGTGAGATCCAAAGTGTCCATACATGTGTTTTCGTTCCTATTTCGATCTATCGAAACGTTAGATATATCGAAACATGTCGAACTTCAAGGGGGCTTCAGGACAGCAGGGGCGGGTCGACCACTTCGCGCATGATTTCAGCCAGCAGGCGGCCCTCTGCGGCGCGGCTGGAGCCCGAGCGCCAGGCGACCACGATCTCTCGGCTGGGATGGTCGGTGGCCAGCGGCCGAATGGTGACGGCCGCCGCGTCGGTCAGGCCGGCGGCGACCGCCATGGCCGGCAGGAAGCTGACCCCCAACCCCGATCCCACCATCTGCACCAGGGTCGGCAGGGATGTGGCGGCGAAGGGCCCGTCATCGGTATTGGCCCGGGGCGCCTTCAGGCCGCAGGCGGCCAGGGCGTGCTCGCGCAGGCAATGGCCATCCTCCAGCAGGATCATCTCCGTCCGCTCCAGTTCGTCGGGCGGCGTGGCGCTCAGCTTGGCCAGGGGATGATTGGCCGGCAGGGCGGCCACAAGCTCATCATCGGCCACATGGGCGAGGTCCAGGCCGCCGGTCTCATAGGGCAGGGCGATCAGGGCGGCGTCCAGTTGGCCGGCCTTAAGGCCCGTGATCAGCCGCTGGGTCAGATCTTCGCGCAGGAAGAGGCGCAGGTCCGGATAGCGGGTCCGCAGCAGGGGAAAGGCCCGGGGCAGCAGGAAGGGGGCGATGGTCGGGATCACACCCAGCCGAAAGCGGCCCGACAGGGGCTGTCCAGCGTGGCGGGCTTCCTGCACCATCTCCTCGGCCTCGTTGAGGATGGTGGCGGCCCGCCGCAGGGCGGCTTCCCCCACGGCGGTGAGGATCACCCCGGTCCGCGCCCGGTCGACCACCGGCGCCCCCAGGGTCCGCTCCAGCTCCTGGATCCCGGCCGAGAGGGTGGGCTGGGTGACATGGGCGGCCTCGGCGGCGCGGCCAAAGGCGCCGTGCTCGGCGAGCAGCTTGAGATATTGCAGTTGGCGGACCGTGGGCAGCATCATGGCGGCATGATAGGCCGGCCCTATCAAAACATCAAAAACTATCGATTGGACCCGGGTCCGGTCTCTGGGTGAATATCAGCGGGTCGAGGCGGCGAAGCTTCCGGCCGCCTCAATGTCCGGGGGTCAGCGTCTTCTCTCCCCCAGCGCCGGCGCGCCCCCGGACCCCGCCTCAGGCGGGCTCGAACGACAGCGGGCCTTCCCAGAAGGTCTCCACCAGATCGTGCTGGGCGCCCGGACGGCCAGTGGTCAGGAAGCGGCGCAGGCCCCCCGATCCCGGATCAATCTCTGGATGCCGCTCGAGGTAGCCGGCCAGGGCCGCGGCGGTGGCGTCGGGCTGGTGGATCAGCGGCGTGCCGGGCTTGAGCGCGGCGCGGAACATGTCGGCGATGATCTCATAATGGGTGCAGCCCAGGATCGCTCGGTCCGGGGCGCGGCCGATGCGGGCGGTGATCTGCGCCACATGGGCCTCCACGGCCTGGGCCAGTTCGACGGCGCCGGCATTGTCCTCGATCAGCCGGGCGAGCTCGGGACAGGGTTCGACAAAGACGGCCACATCCTGGCGGCGCTTGTCGATCTCGATCTCATAGACCCGGCTGCGGGCGGTGGCCGGCGTGGCGAAGACCGCCAGGATGTCCAGCTTCTCGATCTTGTCGCCCCGGCGCTCGGCCTCGTGCTCCCAGGGTAGTCCAGTGGCCGCCTCGATGGTCGGCACGATGAGGCCCAGCACATTGACCGCCCGCCCCAGTTCCCGCCGGCGCTGAGGGAGCCAGGTCTGCTGCAGGCGGCGCAACGCAATGGCCGAGGCGGTGTTGCAGGCCAGGACCACCAGGTCGCAGCCCTGATCGAACAGCCGGTCACACCCGGTCCGGGTCAGGTCGACGATCTCCTCGCCCGGCCGCCCGCCATAGGGGGCGTTGGCCTGATCGGCCAGATAGACGAGGTCGGCGCTGGGGAAGCGCTCTGCGAGCTTGCGGTGAACGGTCAGACCGCCCACTCCGGAATCAAAGACGCCGATGGCCATGACCCGGCTTTAGCCGCCCCTTGCGCGTCTCGCCAGTGGGGAGGCATGTCACATTACAAGCCTGTCATGTGACGTTCAGGCTTCCGGCGCCTAAGGTCGCGCCAACCTTCCCTTCGACGACACCGGAGTTTTTCCTGATGGATCGGCGCATGTTCCTGGCCGTCTCGAGCGCAGCGCTCGGCGCCGCCGCCCTGCCTCTGCCCGCCTTCGCCGCAGACGGCGCGGTCCTGCTGGCCCCCTGGACAGGCCCTTACGGCGGCGTGCCCCCCTTCGACCAGGTCAAGATCGCCGACTTCGCCCCGGCGCTTGAGGCGGGCATGGCGCAGGAACTGGCGGAGGTCGAGGCCATCGCCAACAACGCCGCCCCCCCCACCTTCGACAACACCATCGCGGCCCTGGAGCGCGCCGGCGCGGCCCTGGACCGGGTCAACACCTCCTACTGGGTCTGGGGCGGCACCCTCTCCAATCCCGAGATGCGCGCGGTGGAGACGGCCATGGCGCCGCGCCTGTCGGCCCATTCCGACAAGATCATGCAGAACGCCAAGCTCTTCGCGCGCATTGAGGCGGTCTATGAGGGCCGCGAAAGCGCCGGCCTGACGCCGGAACAGCAGCGGCTGACCTGGAAGCGCTGGAACGCCTTCGTCCGCGCCGGCGCCAAGCTCGACCCCGCCGCCAAGGCCAGGGTGGCGCAGATCAATGGCGAACTCGCCCAGGCCTTCACGACCTTCAGCCAGAACCTGCTGGCCGATGAGACCGACTATGTCCTCTATCTGAAGACCGAGGCCGAGCTGCGGGGACTGCCCGAGGATGTGCGCGCCGCCGCTGCGGCGGCCGCCACCGAGCGGAACCGGCCAGGCGAGTACGCCTTCCTCAACACCCGGTCCTCCATGGACCCCTTCCTGACCTATTCCGAGCGCCGCGACCTGCGCGAGAAGGTCTGGCGGACCTATTACAGCCGGGGCGACAATGGGGACGCCCATGACAACAACGGCGTGATCCAGAAGATCCTCAAGCTGCGGGTCGAGCGAGCCCGCCTGCTGGGCTACCCCACCCACGCTCACTGGCGGCTGGAGGCGGCCATGGCCAAGACGCCGGACGCAGCCATGGAGCTGATGATGCGGGTCTGGCCTGCGGCCATCGCCCGGGTGGCCGAAGAGGTGGCCGAGATGCAGGCCATCGCCGACGCCGAAAGGGGCGGCGTGAAGATCGAACCCTGGGACTACCGCTTCTACGCCGAGAAGGTGCGCACGGCCCGCTACGACCTCGATATGAACGAGGTGAAGGCCTATCTGCAGCTCGACAAGCTCGTCGACGGCATGTTCTGGGCCGGCGAAGAAGTCTTCGGCATGAGCTTCACCCCGATCAGCGATGTGCCTGTCTATCACCCCGATGTGCGGGTCTGGGAGGTGCGGCGGGAGGGCGCCCATCTGGGGCTGTTCTACTTCGACCCCTACGCACGGACCGGCAAGCGGTCCGGCGCCTGGATGAACGCCTATCGCAGCCAGCAGAAGTTGGATGGGGAGATCACGCCGATCGTCTCCAACAACTCCAACTTCGTGAAGGGCGCGGCCGGCCAGCCGGTGCTGATCTCCTGGGACGACGCCACCACCCTGTTCCATGAGTTTGGCCACGCCATCCATGGCCTGCTGTCGAATGTCACCTATCCGTCGCTATCGGGAACTTCGGTGCCGCGGGACTATGTGGAGTTCCCCAGCCAGGTGAACGAGGCCTGGTTGCCGACGCGGGAGGTGCTGAGCCGCTTCGCCCTGCACCATGAGACGGGCAAGCCCATGCCCGAGGCGCTGGCCGAGAAGATCGCCCAGGCCTCGACCTTCCGACAGGGCTTCGAGGTGACCGAGTACCTGGCCTCGGCCCTCATCGACATGAAGCTGCATCTGGCCGGCGACGCCGACATCGATCCGGACGCCTTTGAGCGGGAAGAGCTGACCAAGCTCGGCATGCCCCGGGAGCTGCCCATGCGCCACCGCACTCCGCAGTTCGCCCATGTCTTCGCCTCGGACGGCTATTCGGCCGGCTACTATTCCTACCTCTGGGCCGAGGTGTTGTCGCAGGACGCCGCCGAGGCGTTCAAGGAAGCCCCCGGGGGCTTCTACGACGCCGACGTCGCCGGCCGGCTGGTCGATCATATCCTGTCTGTGGGCGACACCGTCGACCAGGCGGAGACCTATCGCGCCTTCCGTGGCCGCGATCCGGACGTGGGCGCCTATCTCCGCGACAAGGGCTTCCCGGTCACCTGACGGGAAGCCTCACCGACCCTTGAACTGGCCGGGGCGGCGTTCGTTCACCGCCGCCACGCCTTCGGCGAAGTCCTCGGTGGCCCGCAGGGTGGTCTGCTGGACGTGCTCGTGGGCGGTGGCGGCGCGGACCGCCTCAGCCAGGGCGCCCCGGGTCGTCTTGCGGGTGGCGACCACGGCCAGCGGCGCATTCTCCGCCAGCTCGGCGGCCAGGGCGAAGGCCGACTGGCGCAGCTCATCAGCCGGGACCAGTTCATCGACCAGGCCCCAGGCCAGGGCGTCCTGCGCGCGGACCCGGCGGCCGGTGAGGAACATCAGGTCGGCCTTCTGGGCCCCGATCACCCGGGGCAGGGTGTGGGTCAGGCCAAAGCCCGGATGGAAGCCCAGCTTGACGAAGTTGGCCGAGAATCGCGCCTCGGGCGCTGCGACCCTGAAGTCGGCCACCAGCGCCAGGCCAAGGCCCGCGCCCACAGCCGCGCCCTGGATGGCGGCGACGATGGGTTTTTCCACCGAGAACAGCCGGATCGCCTGGTCGTAGAGCTCTGAGACCCCGCCCATGCCCGCCCCGCCGATGCCGGTGGGGGAGGCGAGATCGGCGCCGGCGCAGAAGGGCTTGCCCTCCGAGGCCAGCACGCTGGCGCGCACGGCCGGGTCACGATCGAAGGCCAGCAGGGCGTCGGCCAGGTCGCGGACCAGATCCACCGAGGCGTGATTGGCCGGCGGACGGTGGAAGACCAGGGTCGCCACATGGTCCTGAACGGTGATCGAGAGATGGTCGGCCTTGGTGCTCATTTGCGGGTTCCCAGAAGGTTGCGGGCCACCACCCATTTGTGGACTTCGGTGGGGCCGTCATAGATGCGCATGGTGCGCAGGCGCGTGGCCATGAGCTGCAGGGGCAGCTCCTTGGTCATGCCCATGGCGCCGAAGGTCTGCATGGCGTGGTCGACCACCTCCCACGCCATCTCGGTGGCGTAGGCCTTGATCATGGAGATTTCCATGCGGGTGTCTCGGCCCTGGTCGAGCTTCCAGGCGCAGTCATAGGTCATCAGGCGGGCGGCATGGATGCGGGTCGCGGCGTCCGCCACCCACCACTGGACGGCCTGGCGCTCCGACAGGGGCGACCCGAAGGTGGTCCGCTGCGGCGCATATTCGACCATCATGTCCAGGGCCCGCTGGGCCATGCCGATGGACCAGGCGGCCATCTCGATCCGCCGCGTGCCCAGGCGGATCTGCATCGGCGCAAAGCCCGCGCCTTCCTGGCCGAGCAGCTTCCAGCCCTCGACCCGGCAATCCTCCAGGGCGATCTCATAGGTCGACTGGCCGCCGATCATCGGGATCTGCCGCAGGACGTTGAAGCCCGGCGTGTCCTTGTCCACCAGGAAGGCCGAGATGCCGCCCCGGGCCCGCTTTTCGGTGTCGGTCACCGCCATCAGGATGGTGAAGTCCGCATCAGCCGCCCGGGTGATCCAGATCTTGCGGCCGTTGATGATCCAGTCGTCCCCGTCGCGGACGGCCTTGGTGATCATGGCCGAGGGATCGGCCCCGGCGCCGGGCTCGGAAATGCCGATGGCCGAGACGGTCTCGCCGCGGACATAGGGGGCGAGATAGGCCTCGCGCTGACGCTCGTTCACCGTCGCCATCAGCATGCGCAGGTTCGGACTGTCTGGCGGCAGGGTGTAGGGGGTGATGGTGCGGCCGAGCTCCTCGCCGACGCCGACCATGGCCACGAAGGGCAGGTCAGAGCCGCCCACATCCTCCGGGGCGTCCAGGCCCCAGAGCCCGAGATCCTTGGACACCTGATCGAGGCGCGCGTGCTCTTCGGCGCCCAGCGACAGGCCCTGGCCCCTGGCCTCGCGGTCCAGGACCCCGGCCTCCAGCGGCGTCAGCTCGTCACGGACGAAGCGGGCGGTCAGCTCCTTGAGCATCCGATGCTCATCGGAGAGTTGGAAATCCATCACGTCCTCCCTCTACGTCACTCAGGTTCGTCGCTTGGCGCGATCTCATGGGCGCATCATAAACGCCTGAAAGAAGCATAGGGGAGAATGGCCGTGGCGGAAGGCAAGCAACTGGCGAGTGAGGCCACGGGGCCGCTTTCAGGGGTGCGCATCCTGGACCTGACCAGCGTGGTGTTCGGGGCCTACGCCACCCAGATCCTCGGTGACCAGGGCGCCGATGTGATCAAGCTGGAGGACCCGGGCTCGGGCCGTGGCGACGGCGGCGACATAATGCGCTGGGCCGGCCATCCGCCGGAGGGCGCGCCCAAGGACCTCGGCCCGATCTTCCTGACCATCAACCGCAACAAGCGATCCGTCCTGGTCGATCTGCGCGACGCAGCCATGCGCCCGGCGCTGGAAGCCCTGATCGCCAGCTGTGACGTGTTCGCCGCTTCCGTCCGCTATGAGGGGCTGAAACGCCTGGGCCTCGACTATGAGGCGGTGAAGAAGATCCGTCCTGACGTGATCTATGTCCATGCCGCGGGCTACGGGTCGGAAGGTCCCTATGCGGGCGAGCCGGCCTATGACGACCTGATCCAGTCGGCCTCGGGCCTGGCCGACCTCCTGCCCCGCACCGATGGGAATGAGACGCCGCGCATCCTGCCGACCCTGGTGGCCGACAAGGTCTCAGGCCTGTTCATGGCCCAGGCGGTCACCGCGGCCCTGTTCCACAAGGCCCGCACCGGCGAGGGCCAGTTCGTCGAGGTGCCGATGCTGGAATGCGTCACCAGCTTCAACCTGGTGGAGAACCTCTATGACCACGCCTATGAGCCGCCGACCGGCCAGTGGTCCTATCAGCGGGTGACCAATCCGCACCGCAAGCCGTTCGCCACAAAGGACGGCTATATCGGCCTGCTGCCCTATACCGACAAACAGTGGGACCAGTTCTTCGCCGTGGCCGGCTGGGGCGAGACGGTGGCCAGGGACCCGCGCTTCTCGGACTACGCCCAGCGGGCCAAGCACACCCGCGAGCTCTACGCCATGGTCGAGGAGGTCACCGCCACCAAGACCACCGAGGAATGGCTGACCCTGCTCAAGGGCCTGTCGATCCCGGTGCAGAAGACCAACCGTTTCGAGGACCTGGAGCGCGATCCGCACCTGGAGGCGGTCGGCCTCTTCGAGCGCTACGACCACCCGCATATCGGCCCCTACAAGGCCATCCGCCCGCCGGTGAAGTTCGAAAAGACCCCGGCCAACATCCGCCGTCACCCCCCGCGCCTGGGGGAACAGACCGAAGAAGTCTTCGCCGAGGTCCGCGCCGGGGTGAAGCCGGACTGAGGCTCTAGCGCGCGACGCTGGCCCTTGCCCGCTGCAGGCGGGTGTTCTTGCGGATGCGGGCGGCGTCGCCTTCGTTCAGGGCGGCCATCAGGGCGGCGCGAAGGGGCGTCAGCGCCTTGGTCTGGGTCACCTTCCAACCGGCGGCGTCGGTGACATAGAAGGCGTCCACCGCCCGCTCGCCGTAGGAATCGATGTGGGCCGAGGTGATGGAAAGACCCGCGTCGGCCAGGGCGTTGGCCAGGGCCGTGAGCAGGCCCGGCCGGTCGCGGCCCGAGGCCTCGACGATGGTGGAGCTTTCCGAGGCCTCGTTGTCGATCAGCACGGTGGACTTGATGGCGAAGGCTGCAGTGCGCGCCTCGCCGGCGGCCCGGGGCGCCTCGCCCGCGGGAAGCTCGCCACGCGCGGCGGCTTCGAGAAGCTCAGCCAGACGGGGCAGTGCCGCAGGGTTGTCGTAGCCGAAGGGCTGGCCGGTGATGTCCTGCAGGTAGAAGACGTCCAGGGCCTGGCCTTGGCGGGAGGTGAAGACCCGGGCCCCGAGCACGCTGGCGCCAGACGCCGTGATCGCCCGGGTCAGGTCGGCGAACAGCCGGGTCCGGTCCTTGGCGGCGACCACCAGCTCGGCGGCGTTCAGGTCTTCGCGCACATAGCCCATGGCCGCGGCGCCCTCGGCGTGGGCCCGCTGGGAGACCGCCGCATGGATGGCGATCTCATCCTGGCCAAAGCCGGTGAAGTAGGCGTCCTCCATGGCCTCGCCCCAGGCCACGGCGGCGGGGTCGGCCTCGGCCAGGCGGGCGCGGATCTCGGCGGCGGCGAAGGCCTGGCGCTGGCGCACCACGGCCACGGCGTCATTGGCCCGCCCGCCACGGAACACCGCCGAGGCGGAGTCGTAGAGGTCGCGCAGCAGCTGACCCTTCCAGCCGTTCCAGACGCCTGGCCCCACGGCGCGGATGTCGGCCACGGTCAGCACCAGCAGCAGGCGCAGGCGCTCGGGCGTCTGCACCATGCGCACGAAGTCGGCGACGGTGCGGGGATCGGAGATGTCGCGCTTCTGGGCGTAGTCGCTCATCTCCAGATGATGCTCCACCAGCCAGGCGACCAGGTCGATGCGCGCCCGGGGCAGGCCCAGCCGCTCGCAGGCGGCGCGCGCGGCCCGGGCGCCGGCCTTTTCCTGACCGCCGGCGACGCCGCCCTTGCCGGTGTCGTGCAGCAGCATGGCCAGGAAGAGGACGTCCTTCTCCTGGATCTGCGGCATCAGGGACGTGGCCAGCGGATGCGCCTCGGCCATACGCCCGGCGGCGATGTCGGCGATCACGCCGACGGCCCGCAGGGTGTGCTCGTCCACCGTATAGGAGTGGTACATGTTGAACTGCATCTGGGCGACGATGCGGCCGAACTCGGGGATGTAGCGGCCCAGCACGCCGGCCTCGGTCATCAGGGTCAGCGTCCGCTGCGGATCGCGGCCGCCGGCCAGGGTGTCGAGGAAGATCTTGGCCGCCTTGGGGTCCCGGCGCGTCTTGGAGGTGATCAGGCTGAGCGCCCGGGTCGCGGCGGTGAAGGCGTCGGGGTGCAAATCAAGGTCCCGCCGGTCGGCGATCTGGAACAGACGCAGCAGGTTCAAGGGATCGGCCTCGAACACCTCGGGCCCGGCCACATCCAGGCGGCCGCCCTCCTCGATGAAGCCGGCCACGTCCAGGGGCTTGCGGGTCGATTTGCGCCCGCCGCCGGGGAACAGCCGTGAAATCCCCCGGGGCGCGGACTTGACCCGATCAGCCTCCAGCTTGGCGGCGAACACGCGGGTCAGCGCGCCGACCTCCTTGGCGATCAGGAAATAGCGCCGCATGAAGCGCTCGACGGCGGGATTGTCGGCCCGGTCGCCATAGCCCATCCGCTGGGCGATCTCCGGCTGCAGGTCGAAGGTCAGGCGCTCCTCCGGGCGGCCGGTGGCGAAATGCAGATGGGCGCGCACCGCCCAGAGGAAGTCGAAGGCCCGGATGAAGGCGCGGATCTCCCGGCCCTCGAACATCTCCAGCTGCGGCACCCCGTCCACAGGCTTGGACGGGTTCAGATATTCGGCGATCCAGAACAGCGTGTTGAGGTCGCGCAGGCCGCCCTTGCCGTCCTTCACATTCGGCTCGACCATGTAGCGGCTGGCGCCGGCCCGGGCCTGGCGCTCATCGCGTTCTTTCAGCTTGGCGGCGACGAACTCCGCGCCGGTGCCCTTGACCACCTCATTGCGGAACCGGGTCGTCAGCTCCTGGGCCAGGGCCTCGTCGCCGATCAGGCGCCTGGCCTCCAGGATCGAGGTGCGGATGGTGAAGTCTTCCCGGGCGAGCTTGACGCACTCATCCACCGTGCGCGAGGCGTGCCCCACCTTGAAGCCCAGATCCCACAGGGCATAGAGCATGAACTCGATCACGCTCTCCACATGGGCGGTCTGCTTGTAGGGCCGCAGGAACAGGAGATCGAGGTCGGAGAAGGGCGCGAGCGTGCCGCGCCCATAGCCGCCGACGGCCATCACGCACAGGCGCTCGCCCTCGGTGGGATTGCGCGCCCGGATCATGTGGACGGTGGTGAAGTCATAGAGCGCGGTGACCACCTCGTCGGTGACCCCGGAGAGCAGCCGCGCGGTCTCGATCCCGCCCGCCCCATTCTCCAGCCGCTCCTTGGCGATCATCCGCCCGCGAAACAGCGCCTGCTTGAGGATCTCCAGCGCCCGCCTGCGCTGCTCGCCCTCATCGCCCGCCGCATCCAGGGCGGCCGCCGACAACTGCGCCCGCAGCCGCACCCCATCGACGACATATTCCAGGCGGGTCGGCTTCAGACGAGGGGGCATGGGCTCTTGTGGCTGTGGCGGGGCTGTGGGCGGCTCAGTACAGCATATAGGCTTTCAGCCTTCGCCCGTCAGGTTGAGGGTTTGCATGCCGCGAGAGCTGGGCCTTAGAGCGAACCGTGGCCAAGGCCGAGGAGGGTCCGTTCCTTGCACGGGGCTCGCATCTGCGCTGGACCATGGCAAGTTTCGCAGAAGGTGGCGCCAGTGGGTATGGCTTGGCCGGAAAGTCGCCTGTCAGTCAGCCTGTGAGTTTTCTCGCAGCAGCGGCCGACGGTCGGCTAAGCTGCGCTATGATCCGGCAAGGCTCCAACAGATGCTGTACTTCCTCATCAAGGCTGCCCTCTCTGGCCTCATCATTGCGCTGATCTCAACCGTGGCCAAGCGCATGCCCGGCGTAGGCGCCTTGATAGCCTCGCTTCCCTTGATCTCGGTGCTGGGCATGATCTGGCTCTGGCGAGACCGGCCAGATCCGGAGAACATGGCGGCTCATGCTCAGGCGACGTTCTGGTTTGTGATCCCCTCGCTGCCCATGTTTCTGGTCATACCCGCCATGCTTCGCGCTGGGATCAGCTTCTGGGCCTCGCTCCTGGCCGGCTGCCTCCTCACCATTGTGCTCTACAGCCTCATGGTCTGGCTCGGGCCGCGACTTGGCCTTCGACTCTAGCTCCCGCCGTCTGGGCCAACCTTAGCCGGGCGCGCCGCATACGGGGCAGGCAGGGTCTGCCCCAATCCGCACCGTCCGGGTCTCCGCGGCCAAGCCGTCATAGATCAGCAAACGCCCCTCCAGCGCTTCCCCCGCGCCGGTGATGACCTTGATCGCTTCCAGCGCCATCATGGAGCCGATGACGCCGGCGAGCGCGCCGATGACGCCGACGGCGGAACAGGTCTCGGCGTCCGGGGGGATTTCGGGGACCAGGCAGCGGTAGCAGGGCTGGCCGGTGAACACGCCCACCTGGCCGGTCCAGCGGCCGAGGGCGCCGGAAACCAGCGGCTTGGCATGGGCCACGCAGGCGGCGTTGACCGCAAACCGGGTGGCGAAGTCGTCGGTGCCGTCCAGCACCAGGTCGGCGCCGGCGATCAACTCGCCCGCGTTCGTGGCGTCCAGGGCCAGGCGGACGGGGTTGATCTGCACATGCGGGTTGAGGGCTGTGAGCTCAGCTGTGGCGGCGTCGACCTTCGCCCGGCCCACGTCTGCGGGGCGATAGATCACCTGGCGCTGCAGGTTGGAGAGATCGGCTTCGTCGGGATCGACCAGGGTGATCTGGCCCACGCCGGCGGCGGCCAGATAGAGGCTGGCCGGCGCGCCCAGGCCGCCGGCGCCGACGATCAGCACATGGGCGGCCTTCAGCTTCTGCTGGCCTGGCCCGCCGACCTCGCGCAGCACCAGATGGCGGGCGTAGCGTTCGACCTCGGCGTCGGAAAATTCCACAGCGCTTGACCTCACCTGCCCTGGTCGCCACATCCCGGCGGATGTCGCAGACAAATTCCAACTTCCCCGACTGGCACGGCACGACCATCCTGGCGGTTCGCAAGGACGGCCAGACCGTGATCGCCGGCGATGGTCAGGTCTCCATGGGCCAGACCGTGGTCAAGGGCAACGCCCGCAAGGTGCGCACCCTGGCCGGCGGTCGGGTCCTGGCCGGTTTCGCCGGGGCCACGGCCGACGCCTTCACCCTGATCGAGCGGCTTGAAACCAAGCTCGAACAGTATCCCGAGCACCTGGCGCGGGCCTGCGTGGACCTGGCCAAGGACTGGCGCACCGACCGCTACCTGCGCAAGCTCGAAGCCATGCTGCTGGTGGCCGACAAGGACGCCATCTACACGGTCACCGGCGTGGGCGACGTGCTGGAGCCGGAGAGCGGCGTGGCGGCCATCGGCTCGGGCGGCAACTATGCCCTGGCCGCCGGCATGGCCCTGATGGATTCCAGCCTCTCGGCCGAAGAGGTGGCCCGCAAGGCCATGGGCATCGCCGCGCGCATCTGCGTCTACACCAATGGCGAACTGACGGTGGAGCGCCTGCCGAGCGTGTCCCGATAAGTGTGAAACGGTTATCGGACCAAGACATGCTCGAACTTTGGCTACGCCTGGCGGTTCAAACCCCGTGAGCTCATGACAGACTTCTCCCCCCGCGAGATCGTTTCCGAACTCGACCGCTTCATCGTCGGCCAGAAGGACGCCAAGAAGGCCGTCGCCGTGGCCCTGCGCAACCGCTGGCGCCGCAGGCGGGTGCCCGACGCCCTGCGCGATGAGGTGACGCCGAAGAACATCCTGATGATCGGCCCCACCGGGGTCGGCAAGACCGAGATCGCCCGCCGGCTGGCCAAGCTGGCCAATGCGCCCTTCCTCAAGGTCGAGGCCACCAAGTTCACCGAGGTCGGCTATGTCGGCCGCGACGTGGACCAGATCGTCCGCGATCTGGTGGAGAGCGCCATCGCCATGGTCCGCGACAAGCGCCGTGGCGCCGTCGCCGCCATGGCCGAGGCCGCCGCCGAGGAGCGGCTGCTCGACGCCTTGACCGGCCCCGGCTCCACCGCCGCCCGGGAGAGCTTCCGCAAGAAACTGCGGGCCGGCGAGCTGGACGACAAGGAGGTCGAGCTGACCCTGGCCGATTCCGGCGGCATGCCGCTGTTCGACGTGCCGGGCCAGCCGGGCGCCTCGATGGGGGTGATGAACATCTCCGACATCATGGGCAAGGCCTTCGGCCAGGGTCGCACCAAGACGCACAAGACGACGGTGATCGGCGCCTGGGCGCCGCTGATCGCCGAGGAGAGCGACAAGCTGCTGGACCAGGAGGCTCTGACCCAGGAGGCCCTGCAACTGGCCGAGAACGAGGGCATCGTCTTTCTGGATGAGATCGACAAGGTGGCCAGCCGGTCGGACCGCGCCGGCGCCGATGTCAGCCGCGAGGGCGTGCAGCGCGACCTGCTGCCGCTGATCGAGGGGACGACCGTCTCCACCAAGTATGGGCCGGTGAAGACCGACCACATCCTGTTCATCGCCTCGGGCGCCTTCCACGTGGCCAAGCCCTCCGACCTGCTGCCGGAGCTGCAGGGCCGCCTGCCCATCCGGGTGGAGCTGAAAGCGCTGACGCGGGACGATATGCGCCGCATCCTGACCGAACCCGAGGCCAATCTGATCCGCCAGAACCAGGCCCTGCTGGCTACCGAGGGGGTGACGCTGACCTTCACCGAGGAGGCCATCGACGCCCTGGCCGATTCCGCCGTGGCGGTGAATGGCTCGCTGGAAAACATCGGCGCGCGGCGCCTGCAGACGGTCATGGAAAAGGTGCTGGAAGAGATCAGCTTCACCGCCGCCGACAAGGACGGCGAGACCCTGACCATCGACGCCGACTATGTCCGCCAGCGCCTGGGCGAACTGACCGGCGACACCGACCTGTCGCGCTATATCCTCTAGGCTTTAGACCTTCGGCGGATAGGGGTGGCGGACCCCTTGCGGGTCCTCCACCTCGTAGGCGCCGTCGCAGCCCTCGACATAGGCCGGGCCGATCGGCGACTTGCCGTGGCCGCCGGGGATGTCGAGCACATAGGTCGGCTGGCAGAGGCCGGAATAGTCGCCGCGCAGGGCCCGCATCAGGGCCTGGCCCTCGCTGATCGGCACCCGCAGGTGGCTGGTGCCCGGCGCCAGGTCCCCCTGGTGCAGGTAGTAGGGCTTGATCCGGGTCTCGACGAAGGCCCGCATCAGGGCGCCCAGCACGGCCACGTCATCATTGATTCCACGCAGCAGCACGCTCTGGCTGACCATGGCGATCCCGGCGTCGATCATCTTCGCACACGCCGCCCGGGCCTCCGGCGTCAGTTCATCGGGATGGTTGGCGTGCAGGGCCACATAGACCGCCTTGCCCGGCGCGCTCAGCGCAGCCACGAGCTCGTCCGTCACCACGGCGGGATCGACCACCGGCAGGCGGGTGTGGAAGCGGACGACCTTCACATGGTCAATGGCGGAAAGGCCGGCCATCAGCTCGGCGAGCCTGCGCGGCGACAGCACCAGGGGATCGCCGCCGGTGACGATCACCTCCCAGATCTCTTCGTGGCTTGCCACATAGGCCAGGGCCGCGGCCAGCTCAGCGGGCGTCAGCGCGCCCTCCCCCCCTGGCCCCACCATTTCGCGGCGGAAGCAGAAGCGACAATAGACCGCGCAGACATGGGTGATCTTGAGCAGCGCTCGGTCGCCATAGCGGTGGACGATCCCCTTGACCGGCATGTGGGCGTGATCGCCGATGGGGTCGGCGCGCTCCTCAGGGGTCGCGTCCAGTTCGGCGGGATCGGGCAGGTACTGGCGGGCGAGCCCCGGCCCGCCGGCGGCGATCTGCTGGGCCAGATACGGCGTGATGGCCACGGCGTAGCGAGCGGCCACGGCCTCCAGCGGCGCGATATCGGCGGCCGCGATCAGCCCAGCCCCGGCCAGGGCCGAGGGCGTGCGCAGGGTCTTGGTGGCCGGGCTCGTCATCGGCGGCATATGGCTGAGATGGGGCCGCCCTGCAATGCAGCCGCCTGTCAGACCTCCGCCACCGGGGTCCAGATCACCTGCTCGATCCGCTGGGCGCCCGAGGCCAGCATGACCAGGCGGTCGAAGCCCAGCGCCGCCCCGCTGGCGGCCGGCATGTGGGCGAGCGCAGCCAGGAAGTCCTCATCAATGGGATAGCGCTCCCCATAGACCCGGGCCTTTTCGTCCATCTCGACCTCGAACCGCCGGCGCTGTTCGGCTGGATCGGTGAGTTCGCCAAAGGCGTTGGCCAGCTCCACCCCGCAGGCATAGAGCTCGAACCGCTCGGCCACCCGCGGGTCGCTGGCCTTGGGGCGCGCCAGTGCGGCCTCGGCGGTGGGATATTCGCAGAGGATGGCGGGACGTCCGAAGCCGAGGTTCGGCTCCACCTTCTCGACCATGATGCGGCTGAAGATGTCGGCCCAGGTGTCGTCGCCCGCCACCCGGATGCCGGCCTGCCCCGCAGCCCTCGCCAGGGCCGCCCTGTCGGTGGTCCCGCCCTCGCCCACCGTGGCCAGCAGGTCGATCCCGGCGAACCTGTCATAGGCCTGGGCCACCGTGATCTTTTCTGGCTCGGCGAAGGGATCGGCCTCGGCGCCCCGCCAGGTCAGCCTCTCGGCGCCCAGGGTCTGCGCCGCCAGGGCCAGCAGGCGCGCGCAGTCTTCCATCAGGGTCTCGTAGGGGGCGTCCGTCCGGTACCATTCCAGCAGGGTGAATTCCGGGTGGTGCAGGGGACCGCGCTCGCGGTTGCGCCACACCCGCGCCAGGTCAAAGATCTTCGTCTCCCCGGCCGCCAGCAGCTTCTTGGCCGCAAATTCTGGCGAGGTGTGCAGGTGCAGGGCCGCGCGGCGGCCGTCCGGGCCGATGGCTTCGGTCGAAAAGGCGTGCAGGTGGGCCTCATTGCCCGGCGAGACCTGGAGGGCGGCGGCCTCCACCTCGGTGAAACCCTGGTTCTCGAACCAGCCGCGCACCGCCTTGGTGATGGCGCCGCGGGCCGTGAGGAAGGGCCGACGGTCGCGGTGAGCGTCCTTGTCCCACCAGGGGGTCATCTGCGGCATGAGGCTGTCCGGGCAGGAGTGGAAAATCGGCGCCAAAGCTGGCGAAAACGCCTGCGATCCTATAGGTGCGCGGGACCTCTATAGGTTTTTGAGATCAAACGGGCCCGCGCCGGCCCGCCCCAGGTTCGAGGAAGACATCACGTGAAGGTCGCCGCAAGCTCGCTCCGCAAGGGTAATGTCGTCGATGTGGACGGCAAGCTCTACGTGGTCCTGACCGTCGAGAACATCCACCCCGGCAAGGGCACGCCCGTGACCCAGCTGAACATGCGCCGCATCTCCGACGGGGTGAAGGTGTCCGAACGCTATCGCACCACCGAGCAGGTGGAGCGGGCCTTCGTCGAGGAGCGGGAGCACACCTTCCTGTACCAGGACGGTGAGGGCTATCACTTCATGAACCCGGAGAACTTTGACCAGCTGGTGGCGACGGAAGACGTGATCGGCGACGCCAAGGTCTATCTGCAGGACGGCATGGCCGTGCAGCTCTCTACTCATGAGGGCGTGGCCATCGCCATCTCCCTGCCATCAAGGGTGACGGTGGAGATTACCGAGACCGAGCCCGCCATGAAGGGTCAGACGGCCTCGTCATCCTACAAGCCGGCCATGACCGATGTGGGCCTGCGGGTCATGATCCCGCCCTACATCACCGTCGGCACCCGCATCATCGTCCTCACTGAGGACGGCTCCTATGTGGAACGCGCCAAGGACTAAACGTCGTTCTAGGCGCTCTTCTTTCGCGTTGAGCTGGCGGCGCCGCGCTTGGCCTTGGCGCCGGTGCGGCTGGCCGGCTTGCGCCGGGCGCCGCCGGTGTCGCCCAGGCTGCGCTTGAGCTGCTCCATCAGGTCGCTGACCTCCAGGTCCTTGGGCGCTTCGGGGGCCTCGATCGTGTGGCCCTCTTCCTTTTCGGCGATCAGTTGGCGCAGGGCCTCTTCGTAGCGGTCGGTGAACATGGCCGGCTCGAACTCGCCCTCCTGCTGCTCGATGATCCTGGTGGCGATCTCGACCATCTTCTTGTCGGGCTTGACGTCAGGGATGTCCTCGAAGGCCTCCTCAGCGCTGCGCACCTCATCGGCCGAGCGTAGGGTGTAGGCCAGGATGCCCAGCTCCCGGGGCTCAAGCGCCATCACCCGCTCGCGTTGATGCATGGCCAGCCGCCCCAACGCGATCTTGCCGGACGCCTCCATCGCCGAGCGGATCACCGTATAGGCCTCCACCGCCATGTCCCCGTCGGGGACCAGGAAGTAAGGCGCGTTCCAGTAGAGCCGGTCGATATCGGCCTCGTCCACGAACCGTTCGATGTCCAGGCTGCGGGTGGTCTCCAGCTTGACGTTGTTGATCTCGTCCTGGGTCAGGACGACATAGCGCCCCTTCTCGATCTCATAGCCCTTGACGATGTCGGCCCGGTCCACCGGCCCACTGTCAGGATCGGTCGGGATCATGCGGATGCGGTTGTGGGTGTCCTTGTGCAGCATGTTGAAGCTGACATCGTTCGAGCGGCTGGTGGCCGTATAGAGCGCCACCGGGCAGCTCACGAGGGACAGGCGCAGATAACCCTGCCAGGTGGGACGGGCGGCCATGGGGTGGTTCTCCGGCGAATCGTTGAGTCAGCTCAACGCCTTGGCCGGTGATTCGTTCGGAGGCGGGGGAGTCAGGAAGAGGGGACACGCACCCGACCCCACCATCGTCATCCCGGGCCTTGTGCCCAGGATCCCTCGCGACCCTCGCGCCCGCCCTCGACAGGGACCCTCGGGACGAGCCCGAGGGTGACGGGGAGGGGCGTCGCCTATTGCGCCGGCAGGCCAAGCGTCGGCAGGGCGAACTGTTCGACGGCGTCCAGCTGGCGCTTGCCGAAGCCCTGCCGCACGCCGGTCTCGGCGCCGAACTCCAGGAGCTGGTCCGACGCCGGGCCATAGGCCGGCCAGGCCTGGTCTTCGCAAGCCGGGCGGCCGGTCTTGGCGAAGGCGACCCAGCAGCCGTGCATGAGGCGCGCCATGGCCCGGTCCTCGTCGCTGACCACGCTGTCAGGCGTCCGGCGGCCCCAGTATTCGAACACGTACTGGATCTCGGCGGCATGATGGGCGCGGTCGAGCACCCGGCGGAACCGGTCCCCCACATAGGAGAAGTGATAGAGGAAGGCTGGCGCCCCATCGGCGGCCTGCCCCGCCGTCCAGCGGGCGGGCGCCCCGAACGCCCGGTCAGTGAAGACCGCCCGGCCCAGGGCCTCGTCGCCCTCGGCGGCGGCCTCTTCGTAGAAGGCGCGGCTCATGGGCGGCAGGCTGGCGGCGAACCGCGCCCCGCCGCCGGGACCGCCCAGCAGGCTGTCCTCGCCGTTGTTCCAGCCAATGATCATCGGCACGTCGATCTCCGCGCCGGCGGCGAAGGCCTGGGTGGCGGTGCGCGGCAGGAGGCGGCCGTCGGGGAAGGGGCCGAAGTCGCCCTCGACGGTCTTGATCAGGGTGTCGACAGGCACGGCGCGTAACTGGGCGGCGGTGGCCCTGGCCGGCAGGCCAAGCGTCTCGCCCGCCGCAACGCCGATCTTCTCCCGGGCCGCCAGACTGTCCGGCTCGAACCAGCCGCCGCCGGACTGGACGATGGCCTTGTGGAACAGCCCCTTGGCCTGGGGCGTCGCCAGCAGGGCCAGCGTGCTCATGCCGCCTGCGGATTCCCCGAACACCGTCACATTGTTCGGATCGCCGCCGAAGACGGCGATATTGCGCTGGACCCATTTGAGCGCCGCGATCTGATCCATCAGCCCATAGGAGCCCAGCGGCGCCTTGGCCCCGGCGGCCTTGGCTTTAGCTTCCCGGGTCAGGGCGGGGTGGGCGAAATAGCCGAGCGGGCCGAGCCGGTAGTTGATGGCCACCAGCACCACCCCGTCCCGGGCGAAGTTCTGGCCGTCATAGACCCAGCCGGCGCCGGTGCGATGCGAGCCCCCGTGGATCCAGACCATGACCGGGGCGGGCTTTGCGCCGGGGCTTGGCTGGGGGGCGAAGACGTTGAGCTGCAGGCAGTCCTCGCGCGTGGGCCCATTGGCGCCGCCGGCGTTCGGCGCGCCGTCCTCCCGCATCGGCTGGGGACAGGAGGGACCGGCCTCCACCGCGGGCCGCGCGCCGGTCCAGGGGATCGGCGCCTGGGGCGGCGCCCAGCGCAGGGGTCCTACGGGCGGGGCGGCATAGGGGATGTTGCGGAAGATCCGCGCCCGGTCGGTGGCCTCGCCAGCCAGGACGCCGCCTTCGACCCGCACTGTCTCGGCGCCGACCGGGGTCGCCGCCAGCGCCAGAAGCGCCGCCGCCACCAAGAACCGCATCCCAAAGCCTCCGTCCCGCAATCAAACGCGAGGAGACGGGCCGCCGGGGGCAGGGTCAAGGGGGCGTGGCTTTCAAGGTCGAAGGAATTGCGCACCACGGGCCACCCGGTCCGCTCAGCGCTGAAGCCCTATCGCCAGGACAGGTTGCTCCGACCCACGTTATGGGTCAGGTGGTCGGTAGTGCGTCCTGACAGGACAGTGGAATGTATTCCAATGACCCAGCCGGCCTCCCCCGTGTGGGATGAAAGACACCTCCGGCTTGGCATCACCGCCGCCGGAGTCGCGCTTTGGGCGTGGAACGTCGACAGCGATGATCTGACCATGGACGATATCGGCTACGAGCTTTGGACCGTGCCCAAGGACGTGGCCGTAAAGTTCGAAGACCTCTCTGTCCACATCCACCCAGCCGACCGTGACCGGGTGCGGGTCGCCTTTAACGCCACCCGCGGCATTGTCGGCCCCTTCGAGATCGACTTTCGGATCCTGGTCGGTGACGACGTCCGCTGGATTTCAGCCCGCGGGCGGGGTGATGACGAGGATATCGAGGAGCGCGTCATGTACGGCGTCTTCCTGGACGTCACCGGCCGCAAGCAGGCCGAAGAGGCCAATGAGTTGCTGGCCGGCGAAATGAGCCACCGGGTCAAGAACCTGATCACCATCGCCGGTGCGCTCACCTCCATGACCTCCCGCTCGGCCGAGACAAAGGAAGACATGGCCCGCGAGCTCATCCAGCGGCTCTCCGCCCTGGGCCGCGCCCATGATCTGGTCCGCCCTGTTCCGGGCCAGACAGATGAGGCCACCCTGCTCGGTGACCTGCTCTCAGTGCTGCTCAATCCCTATGACGACCTCGGCGCGTTCAGTGGACGCATCCGGGTTGCCGCGCCGCGGATGGGGATCGGGGAGAGCGCCGCCACGGCCCTGGCCCTGGTGATCCATGAGCTGGCCACCAACGCCGTCAAGTATGGCGCCCTCTCGGCGCCGGCTGGCCTGCTGGATGTGTCCTGCAAGATCGTTCAGGACGAGGCGGTGATCGTCTGGACCGAGCGCGGCGGTCCGCCCGTGAGGGAGCCTAGTCCAGGGTCCGGATTCGGCGCGCGCCTGCTCGACCGTGTGGTGGAACGGCAACTGCGCGGATCGGTGGAGTACCAGTGGCCGACCGAAGGCATGATCGCGATCCTGAAGATCAAGGCCGACCGCCTGATGAGCTAGGGAGTGTCTCTCAATGAAAGTCCCGGCTGCGGATCAGGCGGCCGGAGACCTTGGAGGCGGCGCGGATCTCGGCCCTGTCCTCCCGCAGGCGGGAAAGCTGGGGGGTCAGGTCCTCGAACCCTTCGGCCACCACATGGATCACCTCGCCGGCCTTCTGCAGCCGGCCATGGACCAGCAGGAAGGCCGAGGTCATCACCAGCCGGCGATGGGCCTCGAAGGCGTCCTTCCAGATCACCAGATTGGCCGGCCCGGTCTCGTCCTCCAGGGTGACGAAGGTGACCCCTTTGGCGGTGCCCGGCCGCTGGCGGACCAGGACGAGGCCGGCCACGCAGACCTTGGCCCCGTGCCGCAGGTCAGACAGCCGCGCGGCGGGAACAGCGCCGCGGTCCGCCAGTCCCCGGCGGAAGAAGCCGCACGGATGAGCCTTCAGGGACAGGCGTGTGGTCCGGTAGTCCTCGGCCACCTGGTGGGGCAGGCTCATCAGCGGCAGGTCGGCCTGGGTCTCCGCCGCGCCTAGGCCGCCCCGGCGGGCGAACAGGGGGGCGGTCTCCTCGATGCGCCCCTCGCCGGTCAGGCCCTTGGCCAGCCACAGGGCCGCGCGCCGGTCCAGCCCAAGGGACCTACAGGCGTCGGCCTCGGCCAGCAGCTCCAGGGACCGCTGCGACAGGCGGGCCTGGCGGGCGAGTTGCGGCAGGGTGTCGGCGCCCGCCGCCCTCGCCGCCGCCAGACGTTCCATCTCCTCGCGGCTCAGGCCCTTGATCATGCGCAGGCCAAGCCGCACCGCCTTCAGTCGCCCCTCCACGTCCGGGGTCTCGAGCGTGCAGTCCCAGGCGCTGTCCATGACGTCGGGGCCGCGCACCTCCACCCCGTGGTCGCGGGCGTCCCGGACCAGCTGGGCGGGTTGGTAGAAGCCCATGGGCTGGCTGTTGAGCAGGGCGGCGCAGAAGACGTCAGGCCAGCGCTGCTTGACCCAGGCCGAGGCGTAGACCAGCAGGGCGAAGCTGATGGCGTGGCTCTCCGGGAAGCCATAGGAGCCGAAGCCCTCGATCTGGGCGAAGCAGCGTCTGGCGAAGTCGGGGTCATAGCCCCGGGTGACCATGCCCTCGACGAACTTGACCCCATAGTCCCCCACATTGCCGTGGTGGCGGAAGGTGGCCATGGCCCGGCGCAGGCCATTGGCCTCGGCGTCGGTGAACCTGGCCGCCTCGATAGCCAGACGCATGGCCTGTTCCTGGAACAGCGGCACGCCGAGCGTCTTGCCCAGCACCTGCCTTAGCTCATCGGGCGGCCCGTGGTCCGGATGGGGGGCGGGGAAGTCCACCGGGTCCTTGCCCTCCCGGCGGCGCAGATAGGGGTGGACCATGTCGCCTTGGATGGGGCCTGGCCGCACGATGGCGACCTCGATCACCAGGTCATAGAACCGCCGGGGTTGCAGCCTGGGCAGCATGGACATCTGGGCCCGGCTCTCCACCTGGAAGACGCCCACGGAGTCGGCCCGGCTCAGCATCTCATAGACCGCCGGGTCCTCCTGGGGGATGTCGGCCAGGTCGTGCAGGTGCTGGCCGTGGTCGGCCCGCAGCATGGACAGGCTTTTGCGCAGGGCGCTCAGCATGCCGAGCGCCAGCACGTCGACCTTCATCAGGCCGAGCGCATCGATGTCGTCCTTGTCCCACTCGATGAAGGTGCGGTCCTTCATGGCCCCGTTGCCGATGGGCACGGTCTCGTCCAGCCGCCGCTTGGTGAGGATGAAGCCCCCCACATGTTGCGACAGGTGGCGGGGAAAGCCGATCAGCTGTGTGGCCAGGGTGGTGGCCCGGCGGATCTGGGGGTTGTCCGGATCAAGGCCGGTCTGGCGGACATGGTCGTCGGGCGTGCCGGTCCCGTAGCTGCCCCAGACCGTGCCCGCCAGCGCCGCGGTCACGTCCTCGGTCAGACCCAGCGCCTTGCCCACCTGGCGGATGGCCATGCGCGGACGGTAGTGGATGACGGTGGCGCAGATCGCCGCCCGGTCTCTGCCGTAGCGGCCATAGACGTACTGCATCACCTCCTCGCGCCGCTCGTGCTCGAAATCCACGTCGATGTCCGGGGGCTCGCCGCGCTCCTCGGAGATGAAGCGGGAAAACAGCAGGTCCTGGTCGGGCTTGGTGGGGTCCACCGCCGTCACGCCCAGACAGAAACAGACGCAGGAATTGGCCGCCGAGCCCCGCCCCTGGCAGAGGATGCCCTGGGCCCTGGCCCAGGCGACGATGTCGTGGACGGTGAGGAAATAGTTGGCGTAGTCGAGGCGCTCGATCAGATCGAGCTCGTGGTTCAGCAGCCTGCGGACCTTGTCGGGCACGCCCCGCCGGTAGCGCTGAGAGGCGCCGCGCCAGGTGATGTCGCGCAGGTGGGCGATGGGGGTCTTGCCCGGGGGCACGGGCTCGTCGGGATATTCGTAGCGCAGCTCCGACAGGTCGAAATCGATCAGGCCGGCCACCGCCACCGACTGTTCCAGCGCCTGGGGGAAACGGGCGAACAGACGGGCCATCTCAAGGGGCGACTTCAGGTGCCGCTCGGCGTTGGCGGCCAGGCGCCAGCCGGCCTGGTCGATGCTGGTCTTTTCAGCGATGCAGGTCAGTACGTCCTGCAAGGGCCTGCGCTCCGGCCCGTGATAGAGCACGTCATTGACCGCGGTCATGGGCGCGCCGGTGGCCCTGGCCAGCTCCGCCAGTTGCGCCAGCCGGGGCAGGTCCCGGGCGCCATAGCCCCTTGCCGCGGCCAGCCAGGCCTGGCCCCTGAAGTCGCCAGCCACCTTGGCCAGGGCCTGAGCGAAGGCCCCGTCCAGCCGCGCCGGAGGAACCGCCAGCACCACCTGGCCCTCGGCGTGGGCGGCGAAGTCGCCATAGGAGAGCTCACAGCCCCCCTTCTTGGTCCGCCGCTGGCCGAGCGTCAGCAGGCGGGTCAGGCGGCCATAGGCTTCCCGGTCCTTCGGATAGCAGATCAGGCTCGGCGTCCCGTCGGCGAAGTCCAGCCGGGCGCCGGTCAGGACCCTGATGTTGCGCTCCCGCCCGGCGCTCCAGGCCCGCACCACGCCGGCCAGGCTGTTGCGGTCACAGACCCCGATGGCGCAAACGCCCAAGGCCTCGGCGGTGGCCACCAACTCCCACGGGTGAGATGCGCCGCGCAGGAAGGAGAAGTTGCTGGCCGCCATCAGCTCGGCATAGGCGGGGGAGGGGGCGGGCGTGTGGGCAAGCGACATGGGCGGGCCTATCCGAACAGGCCGTGCAGCCACCACTTGGTCGGGGCGCCCGCCTCATAGAGGCCTGATCGGAAGATCCAGAAGCGGCCGCCGTCCTGGTCCTCCACCCGGTAATAGTCGCGCACATGGGTGGTCGAGGCCGCCTCGATCGGCGCCTTCCACCACTCCTCGGCGATCCGTTCCGGCCCTTCGGCCAGGCGCACCCGGTGCAGCCGGCCCCGCCAGCGGAACTGCACCGGCGGGTCATCAGGCACCGGCGCCGTGGCTTCGATAGGCTCTGGCCGGCGGAACAGGCGGATGGGCCTGGGCCGCGCCGGGTCCCAGCGGGCCGGGGGTTCGGGGGAGAAGGGCGCGCGTCTGGCCACCGCCCGCTCGGGCACATGGCTCTCCACCGCCTGGCTGGTCCAGACCCGCTCAGGCCCCAGGCGGTTGGCCAGGCGGTCCACCAGGGGGGCGATCTCGACGCCTCCGCCCACCGCCGGCTCTGGGGTCAGCGCGCTTTGGCGAGGGTTCAGAGCCTCCACCTCGAAGGCCGCCAGCGTCACCTGCTCCACCCCAAAGCCGGGATCCACCTGCTCCAGCCGCGGCAGGAAGAGGCGGGTGATCCTGGCCGCCTCCCGGGCGCCGACGGCCAGGCCCACCTCCACGGTCTGGGGACGCCCGTCCACCCTGTGATAGGCGAGCTCGAAGCGGCGGGCGCCCTGGCCCTCGGCGGTCAGCCGGGCGCAGAGCCGTTCGACGATGTCGCCGCACACCCGGGCCATATCGTCGGGGCTGCTGATGGGCTCGGCCAGGGCGAGGCGATCGAACCAGGGGTTGGGCGGCCTGCGGAAGGCCAGGGCCTCGGGCGCCTCGCCCAGCGCCTGGTCCAGGCGGGTGATCAGCTCCAGGCCAAACCGCCTGGCGAGCTGGCTGCGGGGCAGGCGACGGACCTCTCCGATCCGGCGCAGGCCCAGGCGTTCGAGCTGGGCGCAGGCGGCCTGTGAAATCCGCAGGGCGCTGGGGGGCAGGTGATCCAGCACCTCTTCTTGCCGGCCCGGCGGGCAGAGGCTGGCCCCGTCCCCGTGGCGGGCCAGGGCCCAGGCTGCGCCGGGCGTATCGGCCACCCCGCAGACCATGGGCAGGCCGTTGCGGGCCAGGCGGCGGCGGAAGTCGGCGACCAGGGCGGCCTCGCCTCCCCACAGATGGGCGAGGCCCGTCATATCCAGGAACAGGCCGTCGGGGGGATCGGGCGCCACGGCCGGAGAAAAGCGCACGCACCAGTCGACCAGGGCCCGCAGGGCCTGGGCGTCGGCCTCCGGCTCGGCCTCGGCGGCCGCGAGATCGGGGACATAGGCCAGGGCGTCGGCGGCCTTCTGACCGGCGAACAGGCCAAGGCCTGCGGCCGCGCGGTCCACCGCCGCCAGCCGGCGGGTTCCGCCTCTTGTCTCCACCAGGGCCAGGGGGGCCTCAGGCGAGGCGACGGCGGGGGACGCCTTGCCCCCCGGCGGGGAAGGGGGCGGGGGAGCTTGCGGGGCGGGCGGGTTGCGCCGGCGCCAGTTGTCGATCGCCAAGGTCGGCGACCAGGCGCAGAGGATGCGCGTCATCCTGGATCTCCGTTTCGCAATAGGCGGCGGGACTTTCAAACAGCCAGGCGCCGGGGCGTCCGCCGCGACAGCGCTCCAGGGTGGCGCGCCAGCGGGGCGGCCCCAGGCCCGGTCGTCCCGCCGCGGGCTGGCTGGGGGCCGAGGCGATGGACCAGCGGGTGGCCGCCGCCGATCCCCCGGCGGTCCCCGAAGACCCGCCGCCAAAGGGCCGCCGGGCGATCAGGAAGCCCGTGGCCTGACCCTTTTCGCAGGCCAGCTGCAGGCGCCGTCCCGCCGTCAGGTCGCAGGCCTGGGCCTCCACGAACACCACGCCCACCCCTGAGGCCCCCAGGGCGTCCTCGGCCGCAGCCAGGGCCTGGGCCTCGTCCCTCGCCCAGACCTCGATCAGTCCGCCGGAGGGAAAGCCCAGCCCCGCCAGACCCGGCAGGTGCAGATCATCCCGCCGGGCGATCCATACCGCCGGCCCCTTCTTCAGCAGGGGCCGGGCCAGCAGGGCGGCGAAGGCGGCGGGCGCGGCGGCGGTCTCGGCCTCCATCCCTTCGCCCCCCACCTCATGCCAGCGGTGAAGGGGCAGGCCTCGGCCGCCGGGAAAGCAGCGGTCGATGCGCGGGTCGCCGAAGGGGAGGGACTCAGACTCCCCCCGTCCGCCCGTCTCCAGGGCGGCGATCTTCGCCCGCACGGCGTCCAGACGCCCGCTGCGAAAACCGGCCATGGCTCCTCATCCTTTTGTTCTATTTTTGTTCTAGTCCGGAGTCCGCCAGAGTCAATCAACCCAGAATGAGTCGTCGGGGCTGAGCCCCTCGCCGGCCCCGCGAATCAGATACCCCCAGGACTGCGGGTGCGTCGCCAGACCGCGAACCGGGGCCTGCGCCCCGCGTTGCCTCCTGAGTCAGGCGCCGCATCGCAAGGAAGGCCGCGCAATGTTGCGACGATTCATCGACTGGTGGCGGGGCCCAGCACCCCTCCCTCTGACGCCCGAGACCCCGACCCGGCAGGCCGGCGCGGTGCCCTATCGTGTGAGCGACAAGGGGGTGTCGGTCCTGCTGGTCACCTCACGGCGCACCGGGCGCTGGGTCTTTCCCAAGGGCGGTCTGATGAGCGGCCGCACCCCCTGGGAGTCCGCGGCCCAGGAGGCCCTGGAGGAGGCCGGCGTCGAGGGCGAGGTCGAGGATGTGGCGCTGGGCGCCTATCCTTCGGTCCGTATCCGCGGGGACCAGCGCGAAGCCATCGAGGTCAGCCTCTATCTCCTGCGGGTCACCCGCCAGCTCGACCGCTGGCCCGAGCGCGGTCAGAGGCGGCGGCGGTGGATGAGCCTGCCGGAGGCCGCCGCCCGCCTCGGGGATCCGGGTCTGGTCGACCTGCTGAACCGGACGGCTGATCGCCTGGAGACCCTGGCGGCGCCGGCCAAGCCCGGAAAGGCCCGCCGCAAGGTCAAAGCCGCATCAGGACGCTGAGCAGGCCATACATGCCGGCCGCCAGGACCCCTGCGGCCGGGACGGTGACCACCCAGGCCGCGGCGATGCTCCAGGCGTGCCGGCGGCGGACCAGGCGGCGCTTCTCAGTCTTCTCCCGCTGGCGTTCGGTGAGTTCTGAGGGCGGGGACGGCTGGAGGGATTCAGGCGGAACCCCATTAGGCCTGCGGCGCACCCCGCGGTTGGTCAGAATCTCCCGCAGCAGACCCACCCCGAAGATGCCGCCGATGGCGATGTGGGTCGAGGAGACCGGCAGGCCGAGCGTCGAGGCGCCAAGCACCGTGATGGCCGCGGCCTGGGCCACGCAATAGGCCCGGATGGCGTCCATCTTGGTGATCTTCTCCCCCACCGTGCGGATCAGGCGCGGGCCGAACAGGGCCAGGCCCAGCGAAATCCCCAGCGCTCCGATGGCCAGCACCCAGAGCGGCAGGGCGACGTCGCCCGCGATGGTGGCCGAGCCGGTCTGGGTCGCGCTGACGATGGCCGCCAGGGGGCCGACGGCGTTGGCCACGTCATTGGCCCCGTGGGCGAAGGACAGCAGCGCCGCGGCGCAGATCAGCGGCAGGACGAAGAGCCGGCTGACCTCCTTGCGCCGGTTGTCCATCAGGGCCGCGCGCCGCGCCACCCAGGGCCGCGCGGCCAGCCAGCCGGCCAGGGCCAGGACCGCGCCCAGGGTCAGGGTCGTCTGATGTGACGGCGTCCAGACCCGGCTGAGTCCTTTGGACAGCATGTAGAGGGTGAAAACCCCGCTCATCAGGCCGATCAGCAGGGGCACCCAGGTGCGGGCTGCGGCGATCCGGTCCTGACGGAACAGGATAGTGACCTTGATCAGGCCCAGCAGGCCTGCGGCCACCAGTCCGCCAAGCACCGGTGAAATCACCCAGCTGGCGGCGATGGCGCCCAGCGTCGGCCAGGCGACCACCCCGAAGCCCGCCGCCGCCACCCCGGAGCCCAGGACCGCCCCGACGATGGAGTGGGTGGTGGAGACCGGCGCCCCGATCACCGTGGCCAGGTTGATCCAGACCGCGGCGGCGAACAGGGCCGCGGTCATCACCAGGATGAAGTTCACCGTCCCAAGGTCTGCGGGCGGGGTGATGATCCCCTTGGAGACCGTAGAGACCACGTCGCCGCCGGCCAGGATGGCGCCGGCGGCCTCGCAGATTCCGGCGATGACCAGGGCCGCGGCCATGGGCAGGGCCTTGCTGCCGACGGCCGGCCCCATATTGTTGGCCACGTCATTGGCGCCGATATTCAGAGCCAGATAGCCGGCGACCACCGCGCCGATGATGGCGTAGATGGCCAAGGGACCGTCGCCGACCACCAAGGTGGCGAAGATCGTGACCGCCACCAGGAACAGGACCGACAGGCCCGGCAGGGCGATGGAGCGCGACAGCTCGTGGGTCGCGCTCTGCAGGCGGGTGACCTTACCGAGGTCCTTGTCGAGGGTGGTCTTGGCCAAGGGAGGCTTCCATGGAGACGATCATCCGTGGGCGGCGCATTAGCACAGACCGCCGCCCGAAACAGGGGCGCGACGCCTCATGTGCGGGTGTGATGAGGACATTTCGCTTGTCCACCTGATCATGCTTGGTCAAGTCTGACGCCATAGCTTGATGGGACATTGAGGCTCATGCGCCATATCCTGCTTACCGCCCTGGCGGCGATCCTGCTGGTTGGTCCGGCGGCAGCCCAGGAAACGCCGCTACAGCCAGGGGCCGCCGCTGAGGTGGCTGGCGTCGATGTCGATGGCGAGGTTGCGCCGGCGCCGCAGCCCGATCCGGTGATTTGCCGGCGGGTGGAGATCCCCGGCTCGCGGCTGTCGACCCAGAAGGTGTGCAAACCCAAGAGTGAGTGGGTCGCCCAGAGCCGTCGCCGCTCCGGTGGCGGCGAAATCAACCAGACCGACTGCGGCGGCGGTTCCGGCTGCGAAATCTACGCCCTGCCCTCCACCTGAGGGGGGGCGGCGGCTGGCCAGCCATCCCCCAAACTCCGTCACGGTCGGGCCTGACCCGACCATCCATGCACACCGGCTTTAGGGCCCTGAGTGCATGGACCCTCGGATCAAGTCCGAGGGTGACGGCAGAGAGGCGTCTGCTCAGAAGCGCAGGGTGCGGGCTTCCTTGACGTGGGGCAGGGCCTGGATGTTGGTCATCAGGGCCTCGCTGGGGACCTGGTCGACGCCGACCAGGGCGATGGCGTCGTCACCGGCCGAGACGCGGCCCAGGTTGAAGGTGGCGATGTTCACGCCCGCCTCGGCCAGCATGATGCCCAGCGCGCCGATGAAGCCCGGCTTATCCTCGTTGTTCACATAGAGCATGGTCGGGCCGAAGGGCGCGTCCAGGTCCATCCCCTTGACCTCCACCACCCGCGGCGTACCGGCCAGGACCGAGCCCGCGAAGGAGCGCTTGCCCTTCTCGGTGGTGACGGTGATGCGGATCAGGCTCTCATAGATGGGCGAGTCTTCCTGGTGGGATTCCGAGAGCGTGATGCCGCGCTCCTTGGCCACGGCCGGGGCCGAGACCATGTTGACCGCGTCGCCCAGCATGGGCCGCAGGACGCCGGCCAGGGCCGCGGCGGTCAGCGGCTTGGCGTTCAGCTTGGAGACCTCGCCCTCATAGGCGATGTCGATGGCCGCCACCCCATAGTCGACCATCTGGCCGGCGAAGACGCCGAGCTTGCCGGCCAGGGCGATGAAGGGCGCCAGGCGCGGGGCCTCTTCGGCGGTGACCGAGGGTGAGTTCAGCGCATTGGTGACCGCGCCGGTGAGCAGATAGTCGCTCATCTGTTCAGCCACCTGCAGGGCGACATTCTCCTGGGCCTCGTTGGTCGAGGCGCCCAGGTGCGGGGTGGCGATGAAGTTCTCGGCCCCGAACAGGACATTGGCCTTGGCCGGCTCCTCGACGAAGACGTCAAAGGCCGCGCCGCCGATGTGACCTTCGTCCAGCAGCTTGCGCAGGGCGGTTTCGTCCACCAGGCCGCCCCGGGCGCAGTTGATGATCTTCACGCCCTTCTTGGCCTTGGCCAGATTCTCGGCCGACAGGATGTTGCGGGTCTTGTCGGTCAGCGGGGTGTGCAGGGTGATGAAGTCGGCCCGGGCCAGCAGCTCGTCCAGTTCCACCTTCTCCACGCCCAGCTCGACGGCGCGTTCCGGCGACAGGAAGGGGTCGTAGGCCACCACCTTCATCTTCAGGCCGAGCGCCCGGTCGGCGACGATGGAGCCGATATTGCCCGCCCCGATCAGGCCCAGGGTCTTGGCGTAGACCTCCACGCCCATGAAGCGGTTCTTCTCCCACTTGCCGGCCTGGGTGGAGACGTCGGCCGCGGGCAGCTGGCGGGCCAGGGCGAACATCATGGCGATGGCGTGCTCGGCCGTGGTGATCGAGTTGCCGAACGGGGTGTTCATCACCACGATGCCGGCGGCGGTGGCCGCGGGGATGTCGACATTGTCGACCCCGATGCCAGCCCGGCCAATGACCTTCATGTTTTTCGCCGCAGCGATGACGTCCTTGTCGGCCTTGGTGGCCGAGCGGACGGCCAGACCGTCATAGTCGCCGATGATCTTCAGCAGCTCGTCCTTGGACAGGCCGGTCTTTACGTCGGCGTCGACGCCGCGCTGCTTGAAGATCTCGATGGCGGCGGGGCTCAGCTTGTCAGCGATGAGAACGCGGGGCATGGGCGTAGTCTTTCTCGTCTGCGCGCCTGCCGATCGCGGCGAGGCGGTGATGTTGGGTAAGGGGAGGCGCAGGGCGCGCGCCTCCCTAAAACACGTCGGTTGGGCTCAGGCGGCCTGAAGATCGGCGGCCAGGGACTCGAAGGCCCAGTCGAGCCAGGGGGTCAGGGCCTCCAGGTCGGAGGTCTCCACCGTGGCGCCGCACCAGATGCGTAGGCCCGGAGGGGCGTCGCGATAGCCCCCGATGTCCAGCGCCACGGCTTCCTTTTCCAGGACCGAGGCCAGCTTCTTGGCGAAGTCGGCCTGAGCCGCCTCATTGAGGGCCGTGACCCGGGGGTCGACCACCTTCAGGCAGACCGAGGTGTTGGAGCGCTGGGCGGGATCGGCGGCCAGAAACTCGACCCAAGGCGTCTTGGCGACCCAGCGGGCCAGCGCGTCCAGATTGGCGTCGGCCCGGCGCTGCATCTCAGCCAGGCCGCCGATGCGCTCGGCCCATTTCAGGGCGTCGATGGCGTCTTCCACGCAGAGCATGGAGGGCGTGTTGATGGTGGCGCCCTCGAAGATTTCGAGGTTCACCTTGCCGCCCTTGGTCATGCGGAACAGCTTGGGCATCGGCCAGGCCGGCGTATAGCTTTCCAGGCGGGCGACGGCGCGGGGCGACAGGATCAGGACGCCATGGGCGGCCTCGCCGCCGAGCGCCTTCTGCCAGGAGAAGGTGACCACATCGAGCTTGGCCCACGGCAGGGCTTGCGCAAACGCCGCGCTGGTGGCGTCGCAGATGGTGACGCCTTCGCGGTCATCAGCGATGAAGTCGCCATTGGGCACGCGGACGCCCGAGGTGGTGCCGTTCCAGGTGAAGACCAGGTCGGCGTCCTTGCGCACCCTGGTCAGGTCCGGCAGCTCGCCATAGGGGGCCGACAGCACTTCAGCCTCGATCTTCAGCTGCTTGGTCACGTCGGTGACCCAGTCCTTGCCGAAGCTCTCGAAAGCCAGCAGCTGCACCGGGCGGGCGCCCAGCATGGACCACATGGCCATTTCCACCGCGCCGGTGTCGGAGCCGGGGACAATGCCGATCAGGAAGTCGTCGGGGACCTGCAGCACCTGCCGGGTCCGGTCGATGGCGTCCTTCAGCCGCGCCTTGCCCAGCTTGGAGCGGTGCGAGCGTCCGAGGACGGCGTTGGTGAGATTTTCAGGGGCCCATCCGGGGCGCTTGGCGCACGGGCCGGACGAAAATTCGGGGCGAGCCGGCCGCATGGCGGGCTTGGTATGGTCAGTCACTGCGATGTCTCCCATCCTTGCAGATGAGCAGCGCCCCGTTGGGAGGGCGTGGCCCGCCGCGCACAAACGCCCATTTGCGGGTCAGGACAAGCGGTTTTTTGCTGAAATTCCTCTCAGACCGCCTGAGGAGGGGCCGAATTGACCCCGGCCTCGGCGCGTCGCCGCCGCCGGCTGGCGGCCAGGGTCCCGGCCGTCAGGCAGGCGAGAATGCCCAGGAAGTTCAAATTGTTGACGATCACATAAGGGGTGTCGTGGCTCCGCGCCGTCACGAAGTAGATGGCGTGCAGAGAAAATTGGGCGGCCTGAAGCAACATGACGCCGCCGATCCATACGCTCCCGTAGCGGATGGCGATGAGGAGAAACCCGACGGCGGCCACGCCCTCTGCAATCAGCCGCGCGATGAGGAACGCATTATCTGGCATGGCGAAATCGCCGATGGCGCTGGCCAGCGTGACCACGAAAACGACAA
Source organism: Phenylobacterium sp. (assembly GCF_030679875.1). Classification (GTDB taxonomy): domain Bacteria; phylum Pseudomonadota; class Alphaproteobacteria; order Caulobacterales; family Caulobacteraceae; genus Phenylobacterium. The sequence continues at coordinate 144,667 of NZ_JAUXSP010000002.1, forward strand.
TGGCGCCGCTCCGCTCGGGGCGTCCGCCACGGAGATAGGCGTAGGCGCTCACCACCAGAAGGAGCGCCCACAGCAAAATCCAGACAGCGATGTAGGTCGTTTCGGAAGACATCGTTGCGCCTCTAACCACGATTAGAGGCGCAACGAAGTTAAACTATTGCAATCAGCCGACGTCGCGCATCATCGGAGCGGCGCGAACGGGCTCCTGCGGCTTGTCGGGGCCGAACAGCTTGGTGCGGATGCCGAGGCGCAGCTTGGCCTCGTTCAGTTCGCTATGCACGCCGACCATGGCGGTGCGGGCTTCGCCCAGCGCCTTGATCGCCTCGACCAGCTTCGCGGCGGCGTCGTCGCCGAACACGGTGGAGACGCCCACGTCCTTACGGGCCTTAAGCATCTCGGTCATCAGCTCGGTGGCCTCAACCAGGGCCGCATCAACCGACTCTTCGGTCGAAAACAGCTTGTTGGCGACGCGTTGGGCTACAAACGCCTTTTCCATGGGGGCATCCCTCCTGGGGGTTAACGGAATGTTAACAAGCTAAACCAAAAGTTAACGCCGGTCTCCCCTTGCAACTGTGACAAGTTCACGCAGAGGTTGCGTTCGCCTGTGAGGCGAGCAGGCGGAAGCGAATGATTAGGACTATCCCGCTAAGACGGGCGTCCAACCCTTCCAGGAGCTCGCCCCGATCTTGGTCCAGGACCGACCCTCCGACCCTGCCGGCGCCCGGCACGAGGCGACCTTCCATGCGAAGATCGCCGGCGTGGCGCTGGTCACGACGGTGGTGGTTCTGCTGGCGGCCTGCGCCACCTTCATGCTCCAGCAATGGGCCGTGGCCCGGGAGCAGGCGCGCTCAAGCTACCAGGCCCTGGCGGTGGTCACCGCCGACCTCGCCGCCCCGGCTGTGGCCCGCGGCGACCTGGACGCCGCTGGTGCGGCCGTCGGCGCCCTCAGCCGCGATCCCCGAATTTCCAGCGTCCGCCTCACCGACGCCGCCGGCGGGGTGCTGGCCCAGTTCACCGGCCCAGGCGAGGCGCCCGCCTCAATCCTGGCGGTGTCTCACCGGCTGAGCTGGGAGGGCCAGCTGATCGGTGAACTCAGCGTTCAGGCCCGGCCGCCGGAGCTGATGGGGATGCTGCCGCAATTCGCCGCCCTGACGGGCGCGCTCTTTTTCGGTGGCGTCGGCGTCGCCCTGTTCCTGTCGAGAAGCTTGGCCGGTCAGGTGATCGCCCCGGTGCAGGGCCTGTCCGAAGCCATGCGCCAGGTGGCGGCCAGCGGTCGATTCACCCCGATCAGCCTGACCGCCCGGGACGATCTGTTCGGCAGTCTGGCGGTGAGTTTCAACCATCTGCTGGCCCGGCTGGACGCTCGCGAGCAGGACCTGAACAAGACCCTGGACGAGCTGGTGGAGGCCCGGGATGCGGCCAACGCCGCCAATGTGCTCAAGTCCCAGTTCCTGGCCAATATGAGCCATGAGATCCGCACGCCCCTGAATGGGGTCCTGGCCATGGCCGATGTGATGGCCATGGACCGCCTGCCGGCCGCCCAGCGGAGTCGGCTCGAGGTGATCCGACAGTCCGGCGGCCTGCTGCTCACCGTCATCAATGACGTGCTCGATATCTCCAAGATCGAGGCTGGCAAGCTGACCCTGGTCGAGGAGGACTTCGACCTGGAGACCGTGGCGGCCACCGCCCGGGCCAGTTACGGCGTCATGGCCGAGAGCCGGGGCCTGGCCTTTTCCGTGGAGATTGACGACAGCGCCCGGGGCCTGTGGCGGGGCGATCCCAACCGGATCCGACAGATCCTGGGCAATCTCCTGTCCAATGCGGTCAAGTTCACGCTCACCGGCTCGGTGTCGGCGCGCTTTCTCGCCGATCCCCTAGGCGGCCTGATCCTGACCGTTCACGACACCGGCGTCGGCGTGCCGGCGGGCAAGCTGCCGCAACTGTTCGAAAAGTTCACCCAGGCCGACTCAACCGCCACCCGGCGCTTCGGGGGGACGGGCCTTGGCCTGTCCATCTGCCGCGAGCTGACCCAGATGATGGGTGGCGAAATCCACGCCCGTAGTCGCGAGGGTGAGGGCTCGCTGTTTGAGGTGCGCCTGCCGCTCAGCCGGGGCCAGGCGCTCTCTTCGACGCCGCTTGACGCCGCAAAGGCCGCCGTCGAGGCGCCTGCCGATCTGGACGACACCCCAGGCGAGCGCGTCCTCGAAGAGGGCGAGGGCCGTCCCATGCGGATTCTCGCCGCCGAGGATAACCCCACCAACCAACAGGTGCTGGCGGCGGTGATGGGTTCCCTGGGCCTAGAGGTGGAGATCGTCGGCGATGGCGTGGCCGCCGTGGCCGCCTGGGCCGACGGCGCCTATGACATGATCCTGATGGATATACAGATGCCGCTGATGGACGGCATAGCCGCGGCCCGGGAGATCCGGGCCCAGGAGGCCCTGACCCAGCGGCCGCGTATCCCGATTGTCGCCCTGACCGCCAACGCGCTGTCCCACCAGGTCAGCGAATATCTTGCAGCGGGCATGGACGACCATGTAGCCAAGCCCATCGAGATCGCCAAACTCTATGAGACTATCTGTACGGTGATGGGCCGGGCTGAAGAGGCCGCCGCCCAAACCGCCGCCCAGGTCGCCTGATCGCCCGTCGGACGTGAACGGCGGACGTGAACGGCGGACAACCTGCCGCTCAGACAGCGGTCAGCGCCACCATGGCCTTCTCTCCTCAACGCCGCCGATCGCGGCTGACCTGCAACGAGGAGTTAGCCCATGAAATCCCTGCTGATCGCCCTGACCGCCGGCGCCGCCCTGACCGCCGGTCTCGCCAGCGCCGCCTCGGCCGCCCCCGGCGGCTACGGCCCCCCGAACCACGCTCCGGCCTATGGCGCGCCCCATCATGGCGGCCAGCAGTATGGCCCGGACCGCGGGCCTGTCCGGGCGCCGGCCTGGATCTCGATCAATCAGCGGCAGGCCGCCCTTGAGCGCCAGATCGAGTTCGGCCTGCGAAACGGCGCCCTGTCGCGTCGCGAGGGGTTCCAGCTCCGCGCGGAGTTCCGCAATCTTCAGCACCTGGAGGCCCGCTACCGCCAGGGCGGACTGACCCGTTGGGAGATGTCTGACCTCGACCGTCGAATGGACGGCCTGAGCAACCGGATCCGCTATGCGATGCGCGACGCCGACCGCCGCTACGGGCACGGCTATGGCCAAGGCCAAGGCCAAGGCTATGGCCAAGGGTACGGCCATGGCCCGCGCCGCTAAACGCCGCTGAACAAGGGTTCGGCGGGCCGGCGCGAGAGCGCCGGCCCGTTCCCTGTGGGCCTACAACCTTAGCCGGCTCTCGATGACGCTGACCGCATGGCCGCGCAGGATCACCCGGTCTCCGACAAGCTCGCAGTCCAGGTCGCCGCCCCGGCCCGGATAGGCCTGGTGAAAGTCGAGCCGCGGCCGGCCGAGCATCCCGGCGAAAATCGGACTCAGCATGCAGTGGAGGGAGCCTGTGGTGGGGTCCTCCGAAATTCCTGATCCCGGCGCGAAGAAGCGGCTGACCACCCGATAGTCGGCATCATTGTCGGCCAGGGCGCTGACCCCCACATTGCCCCGCCCCTGGGTCGCGGCGCTGGACACGGCCTTGAGGGCCGCCAGATCAGGATTCGTCGCGCGCACCGCGGCCTCGTCCTTCAGGATCGCCACCAGGAACGGCCCGGCCCAGACCGCCTGGGGTTCGACCCCCAAGGCCTCGGCGAGGCCGGGCGGGGTCTCCACGCGGTGGACGGGGGCGGCTGGAAAATCCATGGCGTAGGCGGCGCCCTCCCGCGTCACGTTCAGCGGGCCAGACTGAGTGTCGAAGGTCACAGCCGGCGTCGCAAGGCCGAGCTCTGCGAACAGCATATGGGCGCTGGCCAGGGTGGCGTGGCCACAGAGGGGCACTTCCATGGCCGGCGTGAACCAGCGCAGGCCAAAGCGGGAGTCGTCGTCCGTGCGCCGCAGAAAGGCGGTCTCGGCCTGGTTGTTCTCCGCCGCCAGGGCCTGCATCCATTCGTCCGCCGGCCAGGCGTCGAAGGGCTCGACCACACAGGCCGGATTGCCCCGGAAGGGAGACGAGGCGAAGGCGTCGATGGTCCACTGGCGCATGGAAGGGCTCGCAGGCTGGAATTGTCCCGCTCAGTTATGCCCTGTACGCCGCGTCAGCAAGGCAGGGCTTGCCCCCGTCTTCAGGTCTGTAGGGTGAGTTCAGGCCATCGCGCCTGGGCGGCGGCGGCGGTGCGGGCGAAGCCCTGGGTCTGGCGCAGCGGGTTGGGAACCAGCCGCAGGGCGAACAGGTCGGCGAGGCCAAAGGGGGCGAAGAGGCGCAAGGTCCCGTCCGGCTCCAGCCGCGCGCCCACGGCGAACATGGTGGTCGTGAACCGGCTCAGCGCCTCGGCGCTGGAGGTCAAGGGGGCGTAGGGCTCGCCGAACCGGTCTTCAAACCACAGATGCACCCGGGCCTGGTTGCGCACCTCCACCAGGGTGTCCAGGGGCGGGGGATAGGCCGCGGCCGCCCGACGGATGACGAGGTCCTCGGCCTCATAGCTCAGGTCGCCCGCGTCGAAATAGCCGAGGTCATAGTCCTTCAGGCCGTAGTCCGCGTCGCGCCCGGTCAGGTGATTGACCGCCTTCTGATAGATGGCCCCGGAGAAGATCATCCAGTCAGGCAAGGCGAGATCCCGGGCGGTCTCCATGACCCCCATCAGGCTCGGGGCGGCGCGGAGGATCTCCGCGAGACGCCCCTCAAGATCACCCTCGTCCGCGCTCATCGGCGAAGGGTCCAGCCATGGTCCAGGGGGCCATGCCCCTGGCCGAGGCCCGGGGCGCTGGCCATGGCTTCCTGCACATAGGCCCAGGCCTGGGCCACGGCGGTCGACAGGTCCAGTCCCTGGGCGAGACCCGTCGCGCAGGCCGAGGCGAGCGTGCAGCCGGTGCCATGGGTGTGGCGGGTGTCCTGCCGGTCGGTCTCGAAGACGGTCTCGCCGGCAGGCGTCATCAGCAGGTCCACCACGCGGTCGCCGCTCACATGGCCGCCCTTCATCAGCACCGCCCTGGCGCCGAGGCTCAACAGAGCCTCCCCGGCCCGGCGCTGGTCGTCGAAGTTTTCCACCGACAGTCCGGTGAGCGCGGCGGCTTCGGGGGCATTGGGGGTCAGGAGGGTGGCGCGGGGGATCATCAGGCTGCGGACCGCGGCGATGGCGTCCTGCGCCAGCAGGGCCGCCCCGCCCTTGGCGACCATCACCGGGTCAATGACCACGGGAATGGGGCGGGCCTCGTCGAGCAGGGCTGCGACCGTCTCGACCATGGCCACATCGCCCAGCATGCCGGTCTTGATGGCGTCGGCGCCGATGTCGCTCAGCACGGCCCGGGCCTGGGCCTGGACGATGTCGATGGGGATCGGGTGGACGCCGGTGACTCCCAGGGTGTTCTGCACCGTGACGGCGGTGATCGCCGTGGCGCCGTAACCGCCCAGGGCCAGGACGGTCTTGAGGTCGGCCTGGATGCCGGCGCCGCCGCCGGAATCTGAGCCCGCGATGATCAGGACCCGGCCGAGGGGAAGAGCTGAACTGGTCATGGCCGCTTCTTCCATATCCGCGGGCCGCTGACGAGGGGGCCGATGGGCTTGCCCACAGGCCGCCGCCGGGCGAGGCTCGACCCATGACACAGCTTGCCCAGACACAGCTTGCCCAGACACCGCTCGCTAGGATCGCCCTGATCACCGGGGCCGGCTCCGGGATCGGCCGGGCCTGCGCGGTGGCCCTGCACGGGGCCGGCTTCAAGCTCGCCCTCACGGGTCGGCGCCGTGAGGCGCTGGAGGCCACGGCCGCGGCCCTGCCGCCGGGCGATGTGCTGGTCCACCCCGCCGATGTCTCCGATGAGGATCAGGTGGCGGCGCTGTTCGCTGCGGTGCAGGCGAGGTTCGGCCGGCTGGACCTGTTGTTCAACAATGCCGGCACGGGCGCGCCGCCGGTTCCCCTGGAGGAGCTGTCCCTGAAGGCCTGGCGCCGCGTGGTGGATGTGAACCTCACCGGCGCGTTTCTCTGCACCCAGGGCGCCTTTCGCCTGATGAAGGCGCAGGATCCGCGCGGCGGGCGTATCATCAACAACGGCTCGATCTCGGCCCACGCGCCCCGGCCGCGATCGGCGGCCTATACCGCCACCAAGCATGCGATCACCGGCCTGACGAAGTCCGCCAGCCTGGATGGCCGGGCCTATGACATCGCCTGCGGCCAGATCGATATCGGCAACGCCGCCACCGAAATGACCGCGGCCATGGCAGGCGGCGTCCCCCAGGCCGACGGGACCCTGAAACCTGAACCGATGATGGATGTCGACGCCGTAGCCCAGGCGGTGGTCTTCATGGCGGGCCTGCCGCTGGAGGCCAATGTCCAGTTCATGACCGTCATGGCCACCCAGATGCCGTTCGTCGGCCGTGGCTAGGGGCTTAGGCTGAGCCCGCGGCCCGTATGGCTGACCAGACGTCCAGGGCCTGGGCGGTCTCGCCCACATCATGCACCCGGACGGCGGCGACGCCGGCCGCGGCGCCTGCCAGGGCCGCAGCGATAGAGCCCGGCGCGCGGGCGTCGGGCGCTTCGGCGGCCGGGTGGAGGGTGGCGATGAACCGCTTGCGGCTGGCCCCCAGCAGGACTGGGAACCCGAGGGCGCAGACGGCGTCCAGCCGCGCCAGCAGGGTCAGGTTGTGATCCAGGGTCTTGCCGAACCCGATCCCCGGATCGAGCCAGATCTTATCCCGCGCCACCCCTGCGGCCAGGGCGGCTTCCGCCCGCCCGACCAGGAAGGCGCAGACCTCGGCGGTCACGTCCTCATAGTGTGGGGCGGCCTGCATGGTGCGCGGCTCGCCCTGCATGTGCATCAGCACCATCTGGCAGCCCAGCTCGGCGGCTACGTCGGGGGCGTCCGGGGCATAGCGCAGGGCGGTGACATCGTTCCAGATGGTCGCGCCAGCGGCCATCGCCGCCCTGGCGACCTCAGGCTTCATGGTGTCCACCGAGAGCGGCGGGGCGCCGTCCCGCGCCAGGGCGGCGATGACGGGCGCGACCCGGGCGATCTCCGCCTGCGCCGACACCGGCGCCGCGCCAGGGCGGGTGGACTCGCCCCCCAGGTCGAGGATGTCGGCCCCTTGGGCGATCAGCCGTCGGCCCTGGGCCACGGCGGCGTCGAGCGCCAGATAGCGGCCGCCGTCTGAGAAGCTGTCAGGGGTCAGGTTGAGAATGCCCATGATGGCGGGCCGTTGCGGCGAGCGGGTCAGGGCGACGCTCCATTCCTCTTGCAGGCGCTCAGCGCTCAATCGGTTACCCCACAAGGGCTCCAGGCGCCAATCGCGAGGGCGCCCGGCATGAAATGCTGCGACTGCTCACATCGGGCGCCGGAAGTCTGTCACACCTTGGTCCTAGGATGACAGGAGGGATGGCCAACCGCGAACCTGGGATGCACGCCCGTGATTATCAACCCGATACGCCATCTGCGGCGCCGCAAGCGTCTGCAGGCTGAGGCGGAAGAAGAGGCGGCTTATCTGCGCCGTCGCTTTGGGGGGGAGGCCCACGGGGCCGCCCTGGAGAAACTCCAGCGCTCGGACCTGACCAGCTGGGGCCGGCAGGTGGTGGCCGAGGCGGCGCGGCGCCTGGAACCGAGCTGAGAGCTCCGCCCCAGGCGCGCGTCGTTCTTAGGCTCAGGCCGGTTCCGGACCCGGGCGCGGCGAGATCGGCACCGCCACCGTGGGGCCGAGGCTCCGGTGGCTCTCGGGCTCTTCCCGCTTGGGCATGACGCCTTTGATCACATTGATGATCTCGTCGCCGGAGAGGGTTTCGTACTCCAGCAGAGCCTGGGCGATCTTGTGCAGCTCATCGAGCCGCTCGGTCAGAATCCGGCGCGCCTCGTCGAAGGCGTTCTGGACCAGGACCTTGACCTCCTGGTCGATCAGCCGGGCGGTCTCCTCCGAGACGCTCTGGGTGCGCGACACAGAATGCCCAAGGAAGACCTCGTCCTGGTTCTCGCCATAGGAGACCACGCCGAGCTTGTCGGAGAAGCCCCACTTGGTGACCATGGCGCGGGCCAGGCGGGTGGCCTGATCGATATCGGACGAGGCGCCCGAGGTGATCTTGTCCTTGCCGAAGATCAGCTCCTCGGCCATACGGCCGCCCATCAGGATGGTCAGGCGCGAGGTCATCTGTTCGTAGGACATCGACAGCTGGTCCCGTTCGGGCAGCTGCATGACCATGCCGAGCGCGCGGCCCCGGGGGATAATCGTGGCCTTGTGCACAGGATCGGTGGCCGGGACATTGAGGGCCAGCAGGGCGTGGCCGCCTTCGTGATAGGCGGTCAGGCGCTTCTCATCGTCGGTCATGGCCATGGATTTGCGCTCAGCGCCCATCATGACCCGGTCCTTGGCGTCTTCGAAGTCACGCTGGGTGACCATGCGGCGGTTCTTGCGCGCCGCCATCAGGGCCGCCTCGTTGACCAGATTGGCCAGGTCCGCGCCGGAGAAGCCAGGCGTCCCGCGGGCGATGGTCTTGACCTCCACATCGGCGGCCAGGGGCACATTCTTCATGTGGACCCGCAGGATGCGCTCACGGCCATTGATGTCGGGATTGGGCACCACGACCTGGCGGTCAAAACGGCCGGGCCGCAGCAGGGCCGGGTCCAGCACGTCGGGACGGTTGGTCGAGGCGATGACGATGATGGCGTCAGTGGGATCAAAGCCGTCCATCTCCACCAGCAGCTGGTTCAGCGTCTGCTCGCGCTCATCATTGCCGCCGCCCAGGCCCGCGCCACGGTGGCGGCCGACGGCGTCGATCTCGTCAATGAAGATGATGCAAGGCGCGTTCTTCTTGGCCTGCTCGAACATGTCGCGGACCCGGCTGGCGCCGACGCCGACGAACATCTCCACGAAGTCGGAGCCCGAGATGTAGAAGAAGGGCACGCCGGCCTCACCGGCCACGGCGCGGCCGAGCAGGGTCTTACCGGTGCCCGGCGGGCCGACCATCAGGGCGCCCTTGGGGATCTTGCCGCCCAGGCGCTGGAACTTCTGCGGGTCCTTCAGGAAGTCGACAATCTCGGTCAGCTCTTCCTTGGCCTCATCCACGCCGGCCACATCATCAAAGGTGACGCGGTTCTTGTTCTCGGTCAGCATCTTGGCCTTGGACTTGCCAAAGCCCATGGCGCCGCGGGCCCCGCCCTGCATCTGGCGCATGAAGAAGATCCACACCCCGATCAGCAGCAGGATCGGCAGGCTCTGCAGGATGAAGCCCACCAGGGTGAAGCCCCCGGCCGGCTTGACGGAGATGTCGGCGTTCTGGGCCTCCAGGCGCTTGACCAGCTCTTCCTGGTTGTTGGGCGTGACCGCGGTGAAGGCCTCGCCCTCGGCATTGCGGACCTCGACGGCCGAGCCGCGGATGACGGCTGAGGCGACCTGTCCGGAATCGATCCGGGTGAGCAGCTGCGAGTAGGTGATCTCGCGGGAATCGGCCGCCTGGCCCCCGCCGCTCATCATGCTGTAGAGGCCGATCAGGACGACGACGATGACGCCCCAGATCGCCATATTGCGCATGTTCATGGTGCTATTGATCCGTCTCGGGAAAACTCGGGTTCAGAGCCTAAGATAGGATGGCCTGAGCGGTTTCACCAGCAAGGCGCGGGCCAGAGTGACCGGAGGTCGCGGTCAACACGCAGATTCTTTGGGCCGGAAACGAGAAAGGCCGCGCAGACGGGCTGCGCGGCCTGACGATTCTCTTGAAGACGCGCGTCCCGCCGAAGCGAGGACGCTGGCCTTTCCTAGCGGGCGCGCGGCTTGGGGGCCGCGATCAGACCTTCGCGCTGGGCGCGCTTGCGGGCCAGCTTGCGGGCGCGGCGCACGGCCTCGGCCTTCTGGCGGGCGCGCTTTTCCGAGGGCTTCTCGTAATGCACGTGGCGCTTCATCTCGCGGAACGAGCCTTCGCGCTGCATTTTTTTCTTCAGGGCCTTGAGGGCCTGGTCGACATTGTTGTCGCGGACGAAAATCTGAACCAGGGGACTCTCTCCTACCTACCTGCCGTTGCGCCACCCGGCGCACATGGCGGTGGCGGTGAAACAAAAATACGAAATAGCCCCGAGAGCGACCGCTCCGGAGCCGAGGGCGGCGAAATAGCAGAAGGCTTGGCCCATGTCCACGCAAGACGGCGGCTTTCGGCGGGGTTAGACTGGATGAATGTCAGACGCCGCCTCATCTCCCCACCCCGATCCCGACGCCTGGGCCCGCGATATTGAGGACCAGGTGCTCTCCCTGGCCCTGCCCCATGTGGCGCAACTGGGCTGGAGCCCCCTGCTGGTGGCCCGCGCCGGGGCCGAGGCGGGCCTCTCCCAGGGCGAGATCGAGCTCCTCTTCCCCAACGGCGCCGCCGATCTGGCGGCTCTGCTCTGCCGCCGCCATGACCACGAGACCCTGGCGATCCTCGCCAAGACCGATCCCCAGGCCCTGAAGATCCGCGAGCGCATCCGCCTGGCGGTGGAGACCCGGCTGGACGCCGCAGGCCAGGACGAGGCGGTCGCCCGTCGCTGGAGCGGTTTTCTCGCCCTGCCGCAGAACCTGGCCCTGGCCAGCCGCCTCCTCTGGGACAGCGCCGACCAGCTCTGGCGGTGGGCCGGCGACACCGCCACCGACGAGAACCATTATTCCAAGCGGGCCATCCTCTCGGGCATCCTGTCGGCGGCCCTGGCCATCCGCCTGGCTTCGGGCCGTGGCGCGTCCATGACCTTCGTCGACGCCCGCATCGCCAATGTGATGAGCTTCGAAAAATGGAAGGCCACCACCAAGCTCCGCCCCTCCGAGGCCTTGAAAGGCCTCGCCCAGACCCTGGGCCGGATGCGCTACGGCTGAGCCGCCTGCGCCAGCAGGGCCGCGAAGGACGTGGCGGTCGCGCGGACCCTAAAGCGCAGACAGCCGGTTGATGTGGCCCATCTTGCGGCCGGGCTTGGCCTCGCGCTTGCCGTAGAGGTGCAGGCGGGTCTCGGGCTCGCTGGCCAGCTTGGCCCAAGCCTCGGCCTCGTCCCCCAGCAGGTTGATCATCTCCACATGGGCCCGGGCCTCGGTGGGGCCGAGCGGCCAGCCGGCGACGGCGCGGATGTGCTGCTCGAACTGGCAGACCTCGCAGCCGTCCTGGGTCCAGTGGCCGGTGTTGTGAACCCGGGGGGCGATCTCATTGGCCAGCAGGCGGCCGTCGGCGAGCTCGAACAGCTCGATGCCGATCACCCCCACATAGTCCAGGCGGGTCAGAATCTGGGCGGCGATGCGCTCGGCCTGGTCGGCGAGCTCGGGGCTGGCCGGCGCGGGCGCCACGGTGCGGCGCAGGATGCCGCCCTCGTGGTGGTTCTCGCCCAGGGGATAGATGGCCAGCTCGCCGTCACGGCCACGGGCGGCGATCACCGAAAGTTCACGCACGAAGTCTGCGGGCGCCTCCAGGATGCAGGGGACCCCGCCCAGGGCTTCGAAGACGGCGGCGGCCTCGGCCACATGCTCGACCCACTTCTGGCCCTTGCCGTCATAGCCTTCCCGGCGGGTCTTCATCAGGGCCGGGACTCCGAGCCGGGCGGCGGCCTCGGCGGCGTCCTGCGCGTTGTCGACCTGGGCGAAGGCCACGGTCTTGACCCCGGCGGCGTTCAGGAAGGCCTTTTCAGCCACCCGGTCCTGGGCCACGGCCAGGGTTTCGTCATTCGGCGCCACCGGCGCGCCGATGGCCTTCAGCCGCTCCACGGCGGCGGCGGGCACATTCTCGAACTCATAGGTGATGACGTCGCAAAGGTCGGCGAGCCTGGCCAGCCCGTCGGGGTCATCGAAGGCGGCGATCACGGTCTCCCGGGCCACCCGGCTGGCCGGGGCGTCCAGCTCCGGCGTCAGGATCACCACGTCGAAGCCGAGGCGGGCGGCGGCCAGGGCCAGCATCCGGCCCAACTGTCCGCCGCCGAGAATGCCGATGGTCGCGCCCGGCGCGAGGGGAAAGCCCGTCTCCATCAGTCTTCCACCGTTTCGGCCACAGACTCGGCCAGCCCCTGGGCGAAGGCGGTCAGACGGGCGGCGAGATCAGAATCTCCCAGGGCCAGGATGCGGGCCGCCAGGATGCCGGCGTTCTTGGCGCCCGCCTCACCGATGGCCAGGGTGGCCACAGGGATTCCGCCGGGCATCTGGACGATGGACAGCAGGCTGTCCATGCCCTTCAGCGCCTTGGACTCCACCGGCACGCCGAGCACCGGCAGTTCGGTCATGGACGCGGCCATGCCCGGCAGGTGGGCCGCCCCGCCAGCCCCGGCGATGATCACCTTGTAGCCGGCCGCCCTGGCGGTGGTGGCGAACTCATATAGCCGCTGAGGCGTGCGGTGGGCCGAGACCACCTTGGCCTCCCAGGCCACGCCCAGGGCGTCGAGCTGGTCTGCGGCGCACCGCATGGTCGGCCAGTCGGAGCGGCTGCCCATGATGATGGCGACGGGCGGGCGACCGCCTGGGCTGGCGGGGTTGGAACTGGCCATCGGACGGCCCCCTTGATGGGAAAGGCGCGGAGTATAGGCGCCGCCTTTGCGCCGGCAACCGATCACCGGTAGGTTTCTTATGGTTAAGGCTGGATGTGATTCCCTCCCCATGAAGATCACGGGCGCGCGCACCGAACCCTTTGCGGCCATCCGCAAGCGGGCCCTGGCCCAGGCCGGCGCCCAGAGCTCTGCGGCTCGGGCCCTGCCGACGGACAAGGCCGGCTTCCTCGGCGTGTCCGAAACCGAGATGACGCCGGCGGTCCGTGGCGCCCTGCAGACCCTGCTGAGCGAGATTGACGACCTGCGTGGGGAAGTGGCGCGGCTAAAGGCCAAGCTGATCGAGGTCGAGGGCCTGGCCGACCGGGACGCCCTGACCCCGGTGCTCAACCGCCGGGCCTTCATGCGCGAGCTGGCCCGGGTGCAGACCTTTTCCCGGCGCTACGCCTCCCCCGCCAGCCTGGTCTATTTCGACCTCGACGACTTCAAGAGCGTCAATGATCGGTTTGGCCATGCGGCCGGCGACGCGGTGCTGAAGGCTGTGGCCGAGCGGCTGACGGGCCTCGTGCGCGACAGCGATATCGTCGGACGCATGGGCGGGGACGAGTTCGCCGTGGTGCTGGTCCAGGCCACCGCCCTGACCGCCCAGGCCAAGGCTGAGGCCCTGGCCAGAACCCTGGAGCAGGCCCCTATCCAATTCGGAGACTGGTCGGCGCCCCTGCACCTGTCCTATGGGGTCTGCGAGATCCCCCATGACGGTGAACCCGAGGCCATCGTCGCCCAGGCTGACGCAGCCATGTTCATCCGCAAGCGCGAGCGCCACGCCGGCTGATGGCCTTTGTCCGCACCTATGAGGAAGAGGCGCCCCAGCGGGTCAACCGCTGGCTGGCCCAGAGCGGCGTCTGTTCCCGTCGGGAGGCCGAGGCCCTGATCGCCGCCGGCCAGGTCTCCATCGATGGCGAGACCATCTCTGATCCTGGCCGCAAGATCGAGCAGGGCCAGACGCTCACCCTGGACGACGGCGCCCAGGCGAGGCTCGAGGGCCAGATGACGGTGATCATCAACAAGCCCGTGGGCTATGTCTCGGCCCAGCCGGACCCCGGCCAGATCCCGGCGGCCCGCCTGCTCACCCGCCAGGCCCTGTGGGGGGAGCCGGTGGAGATTCCCGCGGCCGATCGCAGCCTGGCGCCGGTGGGTCGCCTCGATCTGGACAGCCGTGGCCTGCTGATCCTGTCGGAGGACGGCGTGGTGACCAAGGCGGTCATCGGACCAGACTCCCTGATGGAGAAGGAATATCTGGTCCGGGTGCGCGGCGACATCTCAGAGCCGGTCCTGGCCCGCCTGCGCCACGGGCTCGAACTGGACGGCCGCCAGTTGAAGCCCGCCAAGGTGACCCTGGCCGGCGACCAGCGCCTGCGCTTCATCCTGACCGAGGGGCGCAACCGCCAGATCCGCCGGATGTGCGACCTGGTGGGGCTCGCGATCATCGATCTCTACCGGCTGCGGGTCGGCCCCCTCAAGGTCGGCGACCTGCCCGAAGGTCGCTGGCGGCCGATCACGGCGCGGGAACGGGAAGCCCTGATCACCCCCGGTTTCAGCCCCAAACCCGCGCGGCGCCGCTGAGGCCTATGCCATGGCCCGGGCCAGGGCCGCGCGGCTGTCGCGGGCGGCGATCTGGCTGACCTTCGCCTCGGGCGCCCACTGGAAGCCATGGAAGGCGCCTGGATAGACGTGCAGCTCTACCGGCACGCCAGCCCGCAACAGCCGCTGGGCGAAGGCCAGGTCCTCCTCCAGGAACAGGTCGAGCGCCCCGGTGGCGATATAGGTGGGCGGCAGGCCTGAGACGTCCTGCGCCCGGGCTGCGGCCGCATAGGGGGAGACCCCGTCCGCGCCGGGCTCATGGCCGAGCAGGGAGCGCCAGCCGAAGGCGTTGGCCTGCGGCGTCCACACAAAGGCGCCCGCATAGGGGTGCGGATCGGCAGTCGCGCAGGTGCGATCATCGATCATCGGATAGATCAGGTGCTGGAAGGCCAGGTGATATTCCCCCCGGTCCCGGGCCAAGAGGGCCAGGCCCGCGGCCAGGCCGCCTCCCGCGCTCTCCCCCATCAGCCCGATGCGACCTGGATCAACCCCGAGCGCCTTGGCGTTGGCGAACACCCACGCCAGGGCGGCATAACAGTCCTCCACAGGACCCGGAAAAGGCGTTTCCGGCGCCAGGCGGTACTCTACCGAGACGATGCAGCAGGCGAGATCGGCGGCCAGCGGGCGATGGACCGCCTCATTGTCGGCGGCCGCTCCGGCGACATAGCCGCCCCCGTGAATATGCAGGATGCAGGGCAGGTCGCCCTTGGCGTCTGCCGGCCGATAGACCAGCACCCCGACCTCGGGTGCGCCATCTGGCCCTGGAATGGTCCGCCGTTCCAGACTGGTGCGAGCCTGGTCTTCGGGCCGCGTCTGGAAGCGGGCTGGGCGGCCGCGCATCAGGGGCAAGATTTCCTCGGTCAGATCAAAGGCCGGAAAGCTGTCCAGCAAGGCCAGGAGTTCTGGATCCACCAGCTTTCGGTTTGAGGCTCTGTCCATGTCTTGTCCCCTGGTGACTTTCCAAAAGCTTGGCAGCCGGCGCAGTGATGGGGAAGCCTGGACGCGGCGTAAGTCTAGACCTTGCCGAGCTTTCGGATGGCCGCCGCCAGGGGCTTCTCGGCCTCGGCGTAACCCTCCCAGGCTTCGGTCTTCTTCAGCAGGTCCGGCACGGTGCGCAGGGTGAAGCGCATCGGATCAAGGCCCTTGCGCACCTGGCCCCAGGTCAACGGCATGGAGACGCCCGCACCGTCCCGGGCCCTCGGCGACAGGGGGGCGACCGCCGTCGCCATGCGGGCGTTGCGCAGATAGTCCACGAAGATGCGGCCCTCTCGCCTGGCCTTGGACATCACCGCCACGTAGCGCTTGGGATCGTCGGCGGCCATCTGACGCGCCACGTCATGGGCGAAGGTCTTGGCCTGGTCCCAGGTGAGCCCGCGCCCCTTGGAGAGCGGGGTGACCACATGCAGCCCCTTGCCGCCGGTGGTCTTGCAGAAGGGGGTGAGGCCGAGCGCCTCAAGGCGGTCCTTCACGTCCCGAGCGGCGGCCACCACGTCGTCGAAATCGAGGCCAGGGCCGGGGTCGAGGTCAAAGACCAGCCGCCCCGGCGTCTCCGGATCACCCTCCCGACAGTTCCAGGGATGCAGCTCAATGGCCCCCATCTGGGCCAGCGCCGCCAGGGCTTCGATGCGGTCGATCTGCAGATAGGGCTGCTTGTCGCCGGCCACGTCCACCTGCTCCAGCAGGTGCGAGGCGCCCTTGCCCGCATGGCGCTGGAAGAAGGTCTGGCCGCCGATCCCATCCGGGGCGCGGATCACCGAACAGGGCCGTCCCCGGATATGGTCGATCATCCAGGGTCCGACGGCCTCGAAGTAACGGGCGAGATCGGCCTTGGTCACAGGGGCGTCAGTGTCGGCCGAGCGGGGCCAGAGCGCCTTGTCGGGACTGGAGAGGCTCACCCCCATGACCACCACCGCCCCAGCAGGCCGGACCCTAGCGCCGCCGGGTTTGGCGGCGGGTTTGGCGGCCTTGGCGCCAGACGGCTTGGGCTGGGCGAGTTCCACATCCTCGACCGGCGCCGGGCGCTCCACCTCCACCTCGGCGGCGGGTTTGTCGGTGCGAAGGCCCTTGAATGACCCCTGGCGGACCATGCCCTCGCCGGTCCAGCCGGCGAACGCGATCTCGGCCACCAGCTCTGGCTTGGCCCAGTTGATGTCGCCCACCTTGCGCGGGGCGCCGGGGCCGCTGAACGGGCTCTTGTCGGCGGCCAGGGCCTCAAGCTTGGGCAGCACGCGGCCCACCACGGCTGCGCCAAAGCCTGTGCCGACCCGGCCCACATAGACCAGGTGATCGCCCCGGTTGACGCCGACCAGCAGGGAGCGCAGCTGGCCCTTGGCGCCGGTCCAGCCGCCGATCACCACCTCATGGCCGGCCCGGCACTTGGACTTGGTCCAGTCCTGGCTGCGGCCCGAGCGATAGGGGCCGTCCATGCGCTTGGAGATCACCCCTTCCAGGGACAGGCGGCAGGCTGACAGCAGCACCGCGTCGCCTGCGGTCTCGAAGTGCTCCACATAGCGGATCTGGCCGGCCAGCGCCTTGGCGTGGCGCGCCAGCACGGCGGCAAGTCTGGCCTTGCGCTCGCGCAGGGGCAGGTCGCGCAGATCCTCACCGTCCAGAACCAGGGCGTCGAAGGCGAAGAAGATCAGGTCGTCGCTGTCACCCTCGGCCAGGGCGGCCTGCAGGGCGGGAAAGTCCGGAGCGCCCTGGTCGTCCAGGGCGACAGCCTCGCCGTCATAGAGCCCGTCGGGCAGGGCGGCGGCATGGTCGGCGATCGCCTGGAACTTGCCGGTCCAGTCCAGGCCCTTGCGGGTCTTGAGGCTCGCCTGGCCGTCCTTGACGCGGAGCTGCAGGCGGTAGCCGTCAAACTTGATCTCATGGGCCCAGCCCGCCCCCTTGGGCGGCCGGTCCACCGACTTGCAGAGTTGGGGTTCGATAAAGCCCGGCAGGGGGGCGGCCTTGGCCTCAGCGGCCTTGCTCTCAGCGGCCTTTCTCTGGGCCGGTTTGGCCGCCGTCAGCTTCGTTGCGACCTTGGCGGGCCTGGCGCGCTCGCCCTTGGGCCGGGTCTCCCAGATGTCGTCGGCCGGGGCGGGGGATTTCGCCTGGCCCCGCATGAAGGGCTTGGCCCCCCTGCCGCTCCCGGCGGCGATGGCGTCCATGGCCCGGCCCGAAGCCACCGAGGTGGCCGTGGTCTCCAGCAGATCGTCGCCCTCCACGGCGGCCGCGTCCCGGTGCTTGATCAGCAGCCAGTTTTCGCGCTTGCCGCCGGTCCGGTCGCGTTTCATCCGCACCAGCACCCAGCTCCCATGCAGGCGCTCACCTTCCAGCACGAATTTAAGCTCACCCTTTTTCAGGGCTTCTTCAGGATCAAAACCGGGTTCCGGGGCCCAATAGCCCCGGTCCCACAACATGACCGAGCCGCCGCCATACTCGCCCTTTGGGATGGTCCCTTCGAAGTCGCCATAGCCCAAGGGATGATCCTCGGTGGCCACGGCCAGGCGCTTGTCGGCGGGATCGCGGGAGGGGCCCCGCGTCACCGCCCAGGACTTGAACACCCCGTCCATCTCCAGGCGGAAGTCGTAGTGCAGGCGGGTAGCCGCATGTTTCTGGATGACGAAGCGCAGGCGCTTGGAGACGGTGACCCCGTCTGCGCCTGCGGGTTCCTGGGTCTTGGCGAAGTCGCGCATCTCACGGTAGCGCGCCAGTTTCTCCGCCATAGGCATCCTCCCGTCAGCTTGCCAGGGCCGCCGCCTGCTGGACCGTCTCCTCGCCGGCCAGGGCGCCGACAAAGGCGTCGCGCCAGGCGCCCACATCCTCGCCCTGAACATTGTCGAACAAAGAGCGCCAGCGTTCGATTCGCTCCGCAAGCGGCATGGTCAGGGCGCGCTTGAGCGCCTCGGAGATTTCCTCGGGGCTGTTGGGATTGACGATCAGGGCCGCCCCCATCTGGTTGGCCGCGCCCGCGAACCGCGACAGGATCAGGACGCCGGGATCGGCGGGGTTCTGGGCGGCGACATATTCCTTGGCCACCAGGTTCATGCCGTCCCGCAGCGGGGTGACCACCCCCACCTTCGCCGCCCGATAGAGCCCGGCCAGTTCATCGCGGCGATAATTGTGGTTCACGCAGCGCAAGGGGTTCCAGTCCAGATCGGCGTGTTCGCCATTGATGCGGCCAGACAAGGCGTCGAGGCGGCCACGGATCTCCTGGTAGGATCTGACCGACTCCCGGCTGACCGGCGCCACCTGAACCATCAGGACTTCCCGGCGCAGGTCAGGGTTGTCGGCCAGGAATCGCTCGAAGCCGAGGAAGCGCTCCTCAAGGCCCTTGGAATAGTCCAGTCGGTCGACGCCGACGATCAGCTTGCGAAACACCGTATGGGCGGCCATGCGGTCGTAGGTCCGGCGGGCGCGCTCCGAGGCGACCATCTCGCCGAAGTCCTGGGCGTCCACGCCGATGGGGAAGGCGCCGGTCTGAACCGTGCGGCCGAAGGCTTTCAGCCGGTCCGGACCGAGCACCTCGCCGCCGGCCTCGGCCAGCACGTATTCCTGGAAGGCGGTGACATATTCCGGCGTCTGGAAGCCGACGAGGTCGTAGTCGAACAGGGCCTCGACCAGGGCCTTGTGGCTGGGCAGGGTCACCATCAGCTGGTGGGCCGGCCACGGGATATGCAGGAAGAAGCCGATCCGGTTCTTGACCCCCAGGCGCCGCAGCTCCCGGGCCATGGGGATCAGGTGATAGTCGTGGACCCAGATGAGGTCGTCCGGCTCGATCAGAGGGCGAAGGGTCTCGGCGAACCGCCGGTTCACCCGCTGGTAGCCCTCGTCGAAGGTCCGGTCATAGGCCGTCAGATCGACCCGGTAGTGGAAGAGCGGCCACAGGGTCTTGTTGGCGTAGCCGTTGTAATATTCCTCGTAGTCGCTTTCCTCCAGGTCGACGGTGGCGACAGTGACCCCTTCCACCCGGCGCATGGCGAGTTGGCCGGTGAACATCGGCGTGGTCCGCCCGCTCCAGCCGAACCAGATCCCGGAATATTCCCGCAGGGCGGCCGCCAGGGCCATCGCCAGGCCGCCGACGCTTTCCTCGCCCTTACCGCCGGGCGGATTGACCCGGTTGGAAACGACGATCAGACGACTCATAGGGCGGCCTCCAGCCAGTTCAGCACTGCGTTCACATCTTCCAACCGATGGGTCGCCGCACTGTTCCGAACTTGTCCCACCAGCACGCCGGCGCCGCCGAGCCTGCGGGCGGCGGCAAAGGCTGGTTCGTCGGTCTGATCATCGCCCACGAAGACCGGGATCGCGCCTTGGAACGGGGCCGCCTCCATGAAGGTGGCGAGCGAGTCTCCCTTGTCGGGGCCAGGGGTGCGCAGCTCGACCACCATGTGCCCGGGTTGCATTTTCAGCCCCGTGCGCGCGGCCCAGTCGCTGGCCAGGGCGCGGACCGCCGCCGCCTGTTCGGGCGCCTGGCGGTAGTGCAGGGCGGCGCTCAGGCCCTTCTCTTCCACCAGCAGGCCCGGGGTCGCCGCCGCCAGATCGTGAAAGACGGCGAGCACGGCGGGCAGGTCGGGATGAGGCTCGGGCGGAGTGTGGGTCCCATCGGGTTCGCGCCGGTCCAGGCCGTGGACGGCGGCCACGGGGCGCACGGCGCCATCGAGGATGTGATCGATTTCGGCCAGGGTCCGGCCCGACAGGATCGCCACCCGGCCGTCCATACGGCGTACCAGCTCCTCCAGGATGGCGGTGCGGCGGGTCTCTGGCCCCACGTCCTGGGGGCGGGCCACAATGGGCGCCAGCGTGCCGTCCAGGTCGAGAAACAGGGCCGAGCGGGTGAGGTCCAGGGCTGGGGGCGCCAGCTCTGCAGGTGTGTGTTCGATAATCGTCATGTCGTGAATGCGCCCCACAGGGCGCAGAACGCGCCGGGGCGGTGTTGGCTCCCTCTCCAGACGCCATGGCGGTTTGATGCGAACCGCTCCATGGCCTTGACGTTGCCTCAACGGAGTTAAGGCTAACTGGCCCCGACCTCCACCGCCGCCCGACCGATTTCCTGCCAGGAAGGTGACTCCATGCCCAAGGTGCCTCAAGCCGATGCGATCGTCCTGTTCGGAGGCGCCGGGGATCTCGCCCTGCGGATGCTGTTCCCGTCGCTCTATTTCCTCGACGCCGACGGCTTCCTGCCCGACGGGTTCAGGATCGTGGCCGCCGCCCGGGCCGAGATCGCGCCTGAAGCCTTCCAGACCATGGTTCGGGAGGCTGTGACCGAGCGAGCCAAGCCCCAGGGCCTGGACGAAGGCGTGTGGGACCGGTTCGTCCAGCGGCTGGACTACCGGGCCGTGGACGCCACCCAGGCTGATCGCCTGGGCGCCATCACCGAGGCGTTGGGCGAGGCCAAGGCGCCGATCTTCTATCTGGCCCTGTCACCAAGCCTCTATGTGGGGGTCTGCGAGGCCCTGGCCGGGGCCGGCCTGATCTCGGCGCAGAGCCGGATCGTCCTGGAAAAGCCCATCGGCCACGACCTCGAAAGCTCCCGGGGAATCAACGGCGCGCTCGCCGAGGTGTTCGAGGAGGAGCAGGTCTTCCGTATCGACCACTATCTGGGCAAGGAGACGGTGCAGAACCTGATCGCCCTGCGGTTCGCCAACACCCTGTTCGAGCCCCTCTGGAACAACCTGACCATCGACCACGTCCAGATCACCGTGGCCGAGACCGAAGGGGTGGGCGACCGCTGGCCCTATTATGACGAGCACGGCGCCCTGCGCGACATGGTCCAGAACCATGTGCTGCAGCTGCTCTGCCTGGTGGCCATGGAGCCGCCCTCGGACATGGAGGCGGAGTCCCTGCGCAACGAAAAGGTCAAGGTGCTGCGGTCGCTCCGCCCCTTCACCCGCCAGGACGTGGCCCAGGCCAGCGTGCGCGGCCAGTACGCCGCAGGCGTCGCCCAGGGTCAGTCGGCGACCTCCTATGAGGAGGAGCGTGGCCAGGAGAGCGCCACGGAGACCTTCGTGGCGCTTCGGGTGGATATCGACAACTGGCGCTGGGCCGGGGTGCCCTTCTTCCTGCGCACCGGCAAGCGGCTGCCCGAGCGGCGGACCCAGATCGCCATCCAGTTCAAGGGCGTGCCCCACTCGATCTTCGGCGGCCAGGCCGAGGGCGATCTGGTGGCCAACCGCCTGGTCATCGATCTGCAGCCGGACGAAGACATCGAGCTTTTGTTGATGAACAAGGCGCCGGGGATCTCCCAAGGGGGTATGCGGCTGCAGTCTTTGCCGCTGTCACTCTCCCTGCTGCGGGCCTATTCGGCGCCCAACGCGCGCCGGCGTATCGCCTATGAGCGGCTGATCCTCGACGTGATCCTGGGCAACAGCGCGCTGTTCGTCCGCCGCGACGAGGTGGAGCAGGCCTGGCGCTGGGTGGACGGCGTGGCCGAGGCCTGGGCCGAAGCCGGCATGGCGCCCAAGCCCTATGCCGCCGGCAGTTGGGGGCCTGCGGGCGCGTTCGCCCTGATCGAGCGGGCCGGCCGGGCCTGGTACGACTAGACCTAAGTCTTGAGCGCGTTTCGTCCGATAACCGGCTCCCACTTATCGGAACCCGCTCTGGCGGGGCCTAGCCTGCGCCGGTGGAGCCGAAGCCGCCGGCGCCGCGGGCGGTTTCGTCCAGGCTTTCGGTCTCTTCCCAGGTCGCCTGGATCACCGGCGCGATCACCAGCTGGGCGATCCGGTCGCCGCGGCGGATGGTGAAGTCTTCTTCCCCGAGATTGATCAGGATGACCTTCATCTCGCCGCGATAATCGGCGTCCACCGTGCCGGGCGAATTGAGGCAGGTGATCCCGAACTTGGCGGCGAGCCCAGAGCGGGGGCGCACCTGGCCCTCGAACCCGGGCGGCAGGGCCATGGCCAGGCCCGTGGGGACCATTTCCCGCTCCATGGGCCGCAGCACGATCGGCGCGTCCTCGGGCACGGCGGCGCGCAGGTCCATGCCGGCGGCCAGCGCAGTCTCATAGGCCGGCAGGGGCAGGTCGCCATTGTGGGCCAGGCGGACGATCTTGATCTTCGGGGTCATGCCAGGGCCTTCGCCATACGCTGGGCGAGCTTGGTCGCCACGTCGGATTTCGCGGTCTTGTCCCAGCGCTCCACGCCTGTGGCGCTGACGATGGAGACGGTGTTGTCGTCGCCGCCCATGACGCCCTCTACGCTGACATCATTGGCCACGATCCAGTCGCAGCCCTTGCGGGCGAGCTTGGCCTTCGCATAGGCCTCCACATCATTGGTCTCGGCGGCGAAACCAACCACCAGGCGGGGCCGCGCAGACCCTGGCGCCGACAGGGTCGCCAGGATGTCGGGGTTTTCCACCAGCTGCAGGGCGGGCGGGGCCTCGCCGGTCTTCTTGATCTTCACCGCGCCCTCGTCGGCGGGACGCCAGTCGGCGACGGCGGCGACGCAGACGGCCAGGTCGGCGGGCAGGGCGGCCTGACAGGCGGCCAGCATCTGCCGGGCCGTCTCCACCTGCACCCGCTTGACGCCCGCAGGCGCCGACAGCGCCGTGGGGCCAGACACCAGGGTGACCTCGCAGCCCAGGGCCGCCAGGGCCTCTGCGATCGCATAGCCCTGCTTGCCGCTGGAGCGATTGGTCAGGTAGCGCACCGGGTCGATGGGTTCGGCGGTGGGGCCCGCGGTGACGATGGCGCGGCGGCCGGCCAATGGACGGGACGCCTCTCCGCTCAGCATCCCCATGATCGCTTCAAAGATGGCCGCTGGCTCGGCCATGCGGCCTGGCCCGAATTCGCCACACGCCATGGCCCCCTCATCGGGCCCGACAAGGCTCACCCCGTCAGCCTTCAGGGTCGCCAGGTTCCGCTGGGTGGCGGGATGCGTCCACATGCGGACATTCATGGCCGGGGCCATCAGCACCGGCTTGTCGGTGGCCAGCAGGGTGGTCGAGGCGAGATCGCCCGCCAGGCCGTGGGCGGCCTTGGCGATCAGGTCGGCGGTGGCGGGGACGACCACTACAAGGTCGGCCGACCGGGACAACTGGATATGCCCCATCTCGGCCTCGTCGGTCAGGGAGAAGAGCTCGGAATAGACCTTGTCCTCAGCCAGCGCCGCCAGGGACAGGGGCGTGACGAACTGGGCGCCGGCGCTGGTGAGGATCGGCCGCACGCCGATCCCGGCCTTGCGCAGCAGGCGCGTCAGCTCCAGGGCCTTATAGGCGGCCACGCCGCCGCCCACGATCAGGAGAACTCGCTTCTCAGCCAAGGTCACAGGCCCTTTCGCTCACGGCCCACGCTATAGCCGCAACTGGCCTCTGGACAAACCGCCACATCTGTTCTTTGTTCGTTCCGCTACAGCTTGGGGCTGAACCTCTGGGGAGAGACACGGTGATGATGCGGTCAGTCGGGGCGCTCGCGGCGGGCGCCAGCCTTTTCATTCTCACAGCCTGCGACAACGGGCCCTCGGCGGTGACGCCGGCGCCCAGCGCGGGCGAGGCGGCGCAGGATGCGTCGGCCACCGCCCCGGCGGCGTCCAGCAGCACGGCCCGGGCCCCGGTTCCCAAGGTGGATGGCCGTCCCCTGTGGTCAGAGACCCAGCGCTATTCCGCCCAGGAGAACGCCGAGCGCGCCTATGCCCGCAACGGCGAGGCCTTTGGCGCCCGGGACCTGGACGACTTCGTCCGCAAGGCCCACGCCTTCGTCAATAATCCCCCGGCCGGGTCTGAGACGATCAAGCGGGGCAATGGGGACACGTTGATCTACGATCCTTCCGGCAACATCTTCGCCGTCGCGACCGCCCAGGGTTCGCCGCGGACCATGTTCAAGCCCGACAATGGGGCGGCCTATTGGGAAGAGCAGAAGGTGCGCGAGGCCGAACGGGGCGACGACTGAGCCTGATGGAACTCAGGCGAGCGCGCCGAGCAGGAAGGCGCCGCCGGCCGTCAGGGCGCCGAGGAAGAACCATAGCCACCCGGAGTCCCGCTCAGGCGCCGCGACCACGGCCACCGAGGGCTCGGGGTCCTGCAGCCGGCGCTTGAGGCCCTGCAGGATGTCGAGGCTTTCCTGGACCAGGCGCTTGGCCTGGGCGGGCGGGGCCAGTTCCCGGGCGATCCAGCGGCGCACCACAGGATCGGCGGCGGCCCAGATGTCGTGATCGGGATCGATCCGGCGGGCCACGCCCTCCACGGTCATCATGGTCTTCTGCAGCAGCACCAGCTCGGGGCGCAGGCGCATGTCGAAGAGGGCGGTGATCTCGAAGAGCTGGATCAGCACGCGGCTCATGGAGACCTGGCTGGCGGAGCGACCGAACACCGGCTCGCCGACCGCGCGCAGGGCCTGGGCGAAGGCCGCCCGGTCGTGGTGGGCGGGCACGTAGCCGGCGCGGAAATGCACCTCGGCCACCCGGAGATAGTCCCGGTCCAGGAAGCCCCAGAGGATTTCGGCGAGGTAGCGCCGCTCGTCAGGGCCAAGGCGGCCGACGATTCCATAGTCCACCGCCGTGATCTTCGCCGGCGCCTCGACGAACAGGTTTCCCTCATGCAGGTCGGCGTGAAAGACCCCGTGGTCCAGGGCCTGGGACAGGAAGGCGCGCAGCAGGTTGATGGCCAGGGTCGGGCGGTCGAGGCCCGGCAGCTCCAGGGCGGCGGGATCAGACAGGGGCGCGCCGGGCGCCCACTCCAGGGTCAGGACCTGCTTGCCGACGCCCTCCCAGACGACGGTGGGGGCCGCCATATAGCCATCCCGCCCCATGACCTCGCCCAACTCATCGCAGCCAGCGGCCTCCAGCCGCAGATCCAGCTCAAGCTCGGTGGCGCGGATGACGGTCTGGGCGAAGGCCCGGGGCTCCAGCCTGCGGGCGGCGGGCACATAGCGGTCCACCAGCCGGGCCGCCTGGGCGAGCGCCGCGGAGTCCTGGGCGACCCGCACCCCGATATGCGGGCGCAGCACCTTGACCGCCACCCGGCGGCCATCCCGCAGGCGGGCGTCATGGGCCTGAGCCAGCGAGGCGGCGGCGACGGCCTCGCCGAACTCCGCGAACAGGCTCTCGACGGGGGCGCCGAGGGTCGCCTCGACCTGGGCCCGGGCGATCTCGGCGGGGAAGGGGGGCAGTCTGTCCTTCAGCCGTGACAGATCCTCGGCGAACGGGGCGCCAAAGATATCGGCCCGGGTGGACATGAGCTGGCCGAGCTTGATGGCCACGGGCCCGAGCTGGACCAGGGCCTGGGCGAGCCGTTCGCCCGGCCGACCGGTTTTGGCCTGCTTTCCGGCCAGCAGACGCAAGGTCCGCCCAAGGTCGCGGACCGGCGGCGGGTACAGGGCCTCAAGTTCGGCGGGCAGCAGGGCGTCGTGCCTGGCCAGGGTCCAGGCGGCGGCGATCAGCCGGCCATAGGCGGCGGGACGCGCCATGTCAGATGGCCCAGCCCTGATGCAGGGCCGCCACCCCGGCGGTGAAGTTGGTGTAGCTGACCCGGGCGAAACCGGCCTCGCGCATCATCTGGGCGAAGCTCTCCTGGTCGGGGAAGCGGCGGATGCTTTCCACCAGATACTGGTAGGACTCCCGGTCCTTCGCCACCAGCTCGCCCACGGCGGGGATGACCTTGAACGAATAGGCGTCATAGGCCTTCTGCAGGGGCTCGGTGACCGGCCGGGAGAACTCCAGGCACAGGAACCGGCCGCCAGGTTTCAGCACACGCCGGGCCTCGCGCAGGGCTGCGGGAATATCGGTGACATTGCGGATGCCGAACGAGATCACATAGGCGTCGGCGCAGGCGTCGGGCAGGGGCAGGCCCTGGGCGTCGCCGACGTTCCAGCAGATCTCCGGCTCGGAACCCTTCTCGCGGCCGGCCGTAATCATCTCGGCGTTGTAGTCCATCAGCAGGATGGTGGCGTCGGGGCCGCCCCGGCGCTGCTGGGCTCGCCGGGCCATCTTGGCGAAACGTCTCGCCATATCGCCGGTGCCGCCGGCGCAGTCGATGATCACCTCGCCGGGCTGGGGGTTCAGGCGGGCGGCGACGGCGTCCTTCCAGAGGCGGTGGACGCCGCCGCTCATCAGGTCGTTCATCAGGTCATAGCGGTGGGCGACGCTGTCGAAGACGCCGCGCACCAGGCGCGGCTTCTCGTCGGCCGCAACGTCGCGAAAGCCGAAGGTGGCGGCAGGTCCGGTCATGGCTCGCCTCTTAGCCTCCCTGAGCCGCCCGCGCCAGCGCAAGGCCGCAGGGCGCGGTTGAAGTTGATCACGGGCCCGGCCTCTGCCAATCGAAGCGACATGCCTGAACTTCCCGAGGTCGAGACCGTCCGCCGCGGCCTGGCGCCTGTCCTGGACGGCCAGCGCCTGACCCGCGTGGAGGCGCGGCGCCCCGACCTGCGCTTCCCCTTCCCCGAGGGCTTCGTCCAGCGGCTGGCCGGGGCGCGGATCGAGACCCTGTCGCGGCGGGCCAAGTATGTGCTGGCGCCTACCGACCGGGGCGACACCCTGGTCATGCACCTGGGCATGAGCGGGCGCTTCGAGATCGCCCGACCCGAGGGGACGATCCGACCGGGCCAGTTCGTCTATGCGGCTGATCCCGATCCCCGCCACGCCCATGTGGTCTTCGAGACCGAGGCCGGCGGCCGGGTCACCTATTACGACCCCCGTCGGTTCGGCTATATGGGCCTGATCCCCACCGAGGCCCTGGCCGAGCATCCCTGGTTCGCCGGCATGGGGCCAGAACCCCTGTCGGACGCCTTCGACGTCGCCCATCTCGCCCGCGCCTTCGAGGGCCGCAGGCAGGGCCCCAAGACTCTGTTGCTGGATCAGAGGATCGTCGCGGGCCTGGGCAATATCTATGTGTGCGAGGCCCTGCACATGGCCCGCATCTCCCCCTTCGGCCCGGCGGGCAAGATCAGCAAGCGGCGCCTTTCCGGCCTGGTCGACGCCATTCGCGAGGTGCTGGCCGCGGCCATCGCCGCAGGCGGGTCGACCCTGCGTGACTATGCGGGCGCCGACGGGGCGCTGGGCTATTTTCAACACAGTTTCAGGGCCTATGGACGGGAAGGCGCGGCCTGTCCGAACCCCGGCTGCGCCGGAACCATCGAGCGCCAGGTCCAGGCCGGCCGCTCGACCTTCCACTGCCCCGCCTGCCAGAGGTGAGTTTGATGCGACATCTTCGGGGCTTGTGCGTCCTCGTCCTCATCGCGACGGCGGCCGCCTGCGCGCCGCATCCCGCCCGCGCCGAGCCGGCCATGTGGATTGTCCGCGACCACGATTCCGAAATGGTGCTGTTCGGCTCCATGCATCTCCTGCCGCCGGGGCTGTCTTGGCGTCCAGCGGCCCTCGACAGCGCCCTGGCCGAGGCTGACGACCTGTGGTTCGAGCTGCCGGTCGATCCTGCGACCGAGCAGGAGGCCGCCCGCCTGGCCATGCGGCTCGGGGTGCTGCCCCCGGGCCCCGGACTCTATGAGCGCCTGCCCGAGGAGAGCCGGCTGCGCCTGGGTCGACTGGCCGTGACCTATGGCCTGCCCCCCAATCTTCTTGACCAGCTCAAGCCCTGGTTCGCTGAGGTGCTGCTGATCACCAGCATGGTGGGCGCCCAGGGCGGCGACATCGCCCATGGGGTCGAGCAGCAGATCAGCGCCACCGCCCCGGTCGGGGTCCGGCGCGAGGCCCTGGAAACCATCGAAGATCAGCTGTCGGCCTTCGACGACGTTCCGCTGGAGGCGCAGCTCGCCAGCCTCGTCTACAATCTGCGGGCCATGGAGGAGGATCCTGAGGCCTTCGACCGGTTGGTGGCGATCTGGATGGCGGCCGACCTCGCCGCCCTGGAGGCTGAGGCCCTGGAGCCCCTCAAGGCCCTCGCGCCAGACCTCTATCAGGCGCTGATCGTCGAGCGGAACGCCGACTGGCTGGCGCAGCTGCAGGACAGGCTTGCAGGCTCCGGCCGCACGGTGGTGGTGGTCGGCGCCGGCCATCTGGTGGGCGAGGTGGGCCTGCCCCAACGCCTGCGCGCCCTTGGCTATGAGGTCGAGGGGCCTTAATCGGCAGGGACGCGCCTGAACGACGAGGAGCCGCCATGTCCGCGCCCAGCTACGAGACCCTGCTCATCGAGGCCCACGGCCCCGTCACCCTGATCCGCCTGAACCGGCCAGAGGCGCTGAACGCCCTCAACGCCCAGCTGCTCGCCGATCTTGAGGCCGCCCTGGACGTCGCCGAGGCCGATGCGGCGGTCGGCTGCATCGTCCTGACCGGCTCGGCCCGGGCCTTCGCCGCCGGCGCCGACATCAAGGAGATGGCCGACAAGTCCTATGCGGACATGTTCCTGGCCGACACCTTCGCCCGCAGCGCCCGTCGGATCGAGGCCTGCCGCAAGCCGATCATCGCCGCCGTCGCAGGCTTCGCCCTGGGGGGCGGCTGCGAGCTGGCCATGATGTGCGACTTCATCCTGGCCGCCGATACGGCGAAGTTCGGCCAGCCGGAGATCAATCTCGGCGTCATGCCGGGCATTGGCGGCACCCAGCGCCTGACGCGGTTCGTGGGCAAGTCCAAGGCCATGGAGATGATCCTGACCGGGCGGATGATGGACGCCGCCGAGGCCGAGCGGGCGGGCCTGGTCTCGCGGATCCTGCCTGCCGACACGCTGATCGAGGAGGCCCTGGCCGCGGCCGCCAAGATCGCCGCCCAGTCGCCGGTGGCGGTGATGATGAACAAGGAGCTGGTGGAGACCGCCTACGAGACCACCCTGTCGGCCGGCGTGGCGGTGGAGCGGCGGTTGTTCCACTCCCTCTTCGCCTTCGACGACCAGAAGGAGGGCATGGCCGCCTTCGTCGAAAAGCGAAAGCCCGACTTCAAGGGGCGCTAGCCTTGCGGATCCTCGCCTTCGGGGACTCCTTCGTGGCCGGGGCCGGCGATCCAGCCCACCAGGGCTGGCTTGGCCGCGCCCTGGTCGGCCGGCCCGAGGTGACCGCCTACAATCTCGGCGTCCGGGGCGACACCAGCGCCGACGTTCTCGCCCGCTGGTCGGCGGAGGCTGAGGTCCGGCTGACCATGGTCGAGCCCTGTGGCCTGGTCTTCGCCTTCGGGCGCAATGACGCCAACGCCTTTGAGGACCGCCCACGCCTGTCGGCGGCTGAGAGCCTGAAGAACACCCATCAGCTCCTGAGCCAGGGGGCGCTGCGGGCGCCTGTGCTGATGGTCGGGCCGCCGCCCGCCGACGCCCCCGCCCTGGCCGCACGGGTGGAGGATCTCAATGAGGCCTTCAAGGCTCTCTGCGCCCGCCTGCAGACGCCCTATATCGACGTTCTGCGTCCCCTGGCCGTCAGCGGGACCTGGCTGGCCGAGGCCCGGGCGGGGGACGGCGCGCATCCGGGCGCTGCAGGCTACCAGCAGATGGCGGATCTGATCGCCGCCCATCCGGCCTGGCGTCGCTTCACCGGGATCGACGGAATCCCGACATGAAGGCCAGGCGCCATTGACCGGCTCTCCGCCATCCCGTATATCCGCGCCTCCGATTTTCACCGCCCGGACCTGAGTTCGAGCGCGCTACTATTCGAGAGCTGAAGAATGGCCAACACGCCCGGCGCCAAGAAGGCGATCCGCAAGATCGCCCGTCGCACCGAAGTCAACACCGCCCGCCGCTCGCGCGTTCGGACCTATCTCCGACGGTTCGAAGAGGCGGTCGCCGCCGGCGACGCCGCGGTCGCCAAGACCGCCTTTGTCGAGGCCCAGTCCGAAGTCATGCGGGCGGTCACCAAGGGCGTGATCCACAAGAACACCGCCTCGCGGAAGGTCTCGCGACTGGCCGCCCGGCTGAAGAAGCTGGCCGTCGCCTAAAGCGTGATCTTCGCCGCCTTCGGGCGGCCTAGTCGCTTGAATTTGTTTGAAGAATGAACGAGCCCGCGCGCCTCAATGGCGTGCGGGCTTTGTCGTATCCGGACGGCCGGGGTGCGACTCCTGCGACCAATGTTCTCATGCCCGACAGGTCATTTCGGCTTTTCCCTTGTGGCGCGAGGGCCTGCGCTTGAGTCAACGAAAATATCCGCGGACGGCGCGAAGAATCACCGTTGACCCCCCCCGGTCCGGGAC
Source organism: Phenylobacterium sp. (assembly GCF_030679875.1). GTDB lineage: Bacteria > Pseudomonadota > Alphaproteobacteria > Caulobacterales > Caulobacteraceae > Phenylobacterium. The sequence continues at coordinate 174,875 of NZ_JAUXSP010000002.1, forward strand.
TAGTCTCTGGGACTTCAACACAGACGTGTTTTCCATCTGAATTCGGATGAAACAACGGGGGGCGAGACTCTATGCGCTCTCCGGGTAAGCCTCTGTGTTTGTTGAATAAGCGTGGCCGCGGCGTGGGGTTGCGGCCAATGATGGCGAATGTTGGGGGAAGTGGCGAAAATGGCTTCTGGGGGATTGGCGGACAGGACGACGGCGACGCCGGCCGGGGCGGTTTGGACAAAGACCTGCCTGACCCTCAAGCGCGAGCTGGGCGACGCCACCTTTGGCTCCTGGCTGGGCCATGCCGCCCTGCGGGAGCGGTCTGACAACGAGGTCTGTCTCGTGGCGGCCACCGGCGTGGCCCGCGACTGGATCCGTCGTCATGCCTGGCGCCGCATCGGCGAGCTTTGGGCGCAGAATGACCCCGAAGGCCGGGCGCTGGACCTGAAGTCCCGGATGGAGTTCGACAGCGCCGCCCCAGCCGAGCCCCTGATCGCCGAGGTGAGCCTGTCCAAGGCCCAGGCATCGCCCGCCCCGGTTCTGACCCTCCACGAGGCCCCTGCGACCTTTGAGGCGCCCGCCGCCCGCCCGGTCCGGACCCATGGCCTGCAAGAGCGCTTCACCTTCGACACCTTCGTGCCGGGTCCGGCCAATGAGTTCGCCTTCGCCGTCGCCCGCCGCGTCGGGTGCTGGGCCGACGGCCATTTCAACCCGGTGGTCTTCCATGGCCCCTACGGCTTCGGAAAGACCCACCTGCTGAACGCCCTGGGCTGGGAGGCCCTGCGCACCGCGCCGGACAAGAAGGTGGTCTATCTGACCGCCGAACGCTTCACCCAGACCTTCGTCAAGGCGGTCCAGGACCGTCAGACCGCGGCCTTCAAGGACGAGCTGCGGGACGCTGATCTGCTGCTGATCGACGATGTGCACTTCGTGGCCGGCAAGGCCTCGACCCAGGAAGAGCTGTTCCACACCCTGATCGCCCTGGTTCAGGACGGCCGCCGGGTGGTGATGACCGCCGACCGGCCGCCCCACGAGCTGTCCGACCTGGAGCCGCGCCTGCGCTCGCACCTGCAGGCCGGCCTGGTCTGTGGCATCGAGCCTGCCGACCGCGACCTTCGCCAGGGCATATTGGAGCGCAAGCTGGACATGCTGGCCCGCCAGGGGGGCTTCCCCCCCGAGGTCCGCCCCGAGGTGCTGCAATTCCTCGCCGACCGCTTCAGCGACAGCGTGCGGGAGCTGGAAGGGGCCCTGAACACCCTTGTGGCCCGGATCGGACCCCAACTGGCCCAACTGACCCTGGACGAGGCTCAGAGCATCCTGAGGCCCCACCTGTCGGCGCCGGAGCGCAAGGTGACGGTGGACCACATCCAGAAGGCCGTGGCCGAGCACTATGGCCTCACCCAGGCTGACCTGCTGTCGGAGCGCCGGGCCCGGGCCGTGGCGCGGCCCCGCCAGGCGGCCATGTGGATCGCCAAGCAGATCACCACCCGCTCCCTGCCCGACATCGGCCGGCGGTTCGGCGGCCGCGATCACACCACCGTCCTGCATGCGGTGCGCCGCATCGAGGCCCTGAAGGTCGATGACCCGGTGCTCACCCGCGACCTGGACGTCCTGCTGCGCAAGCTGCGCGGCTGATCCCCTAGCCGACCCAGAGGTCCGCAAGCCAGAAGGCCCGCCACCCCCGGCGGGCCTTTCGCTTTTCAGCCTCGCCGCAGCCGGCCGATCAGGGCTTGGGCCCCGGGGGCGAGCAGTCCGTCGGCGCCTCGCAATCCGCCAATCGGCCACGAAAAAGGGCGGCCGCATCGCTGCGGCCGCCCCTCATTCGTCAGCAGGTCGGGGTGAGGCTTAAGCCTCGACCTCGGCCCCTTCCTTCTTGGACAGGTCTTCGCCGGTCACCTGGTCGACGACCTTCATGGACAGGCGGGTCTTGCCGCGATCGTCGAAGCCCAGGAGCTTGACCTTCACTTCCTGGCCTTCGGTCAGCACGTCGGAGACCTTGGCCACGCGCTCGCTGGAGATCTGGCTCACATGAACCAGGCCGTCCTTGGCGCCGAAGAAGTTCACGAAGGCCCCGAAGTCGACGACCTTGACCACCTTGCCGGTGTAGATCGCGTTCAGCTCGGGTTCCGAGGCGATGGAACGGATCCAGTCGCGGGCCGCATCGATCTTGGACTGTTCCGAGGCGGCGATCTTGATCGTGCCGTCGTCGGAGATGTCCACCTTGGCGCCGGTTTCGGCGACGATCTCACGGATCACCTTGCCGCCCGAACCAATCACTTCGCGGATCTTGTCGACCGCGATCTTCATGGTTTCGATCTTGGGCGCGTACTCACCGAGCTCGGCGCGCGGCGCGTCCATGGCCTTGGTCATCTCGTCAAGAATGTGCTGGCGGCCGGCTTTCGCCTGTTCCAGCGCCTTCTTCATGATCTCCTCGGTGATGCCGGCGATCTTGATGTCCATCTGCAGCGAGGTGATGCCATCAGCGGTGCCGGCGACCTTGAAGTCCATGTCGCCCAGGTGGTCTTCGTCACCCAGAATGTCGGACAGAACCGCGAAGCCGTCGGCCTCGAGGATCAGGCCCATAGCGATGCCGGAGACCGGCTTCTTCAGGGGCACGCCCGCATCCATCATGGCCAGCGAAGCGCCGCAGACCGTGGCCATGGAGGAGGAGCCGTTGGACTCCAGGATCTCCGAGACCAGGCGGATGGTGTAGGGGAAGTCTTCCGTCGCCGGCAGGACCGGACGCACGGCGCGCCAGGCGAGCTTGCCATGGCCGATTTCACGACGGCCGGGCGAACCCATGCGGCCAGCTTCCCCGACGCTGAAGGGAGGGAAGTTGTAGTGGAGAAGGAACTTCTCCTTGTAGGTGCCTTCCAGGGCGTCGATGAACTGCTCGTCGTCGCCGGTGCCCAGGGTGGCGACCACCAGGGCCTGGGTCTCGCCGCGGGTAAACAGGGCCGAGCCGTGGGCCCGGGGCAGGATGCCCACTTCCGAGACGATGGGACGGACCTTGTCGACGGTGCGGCCATCGATGCGCAGGCCGGTGTCGAGGATGCCGCGGCGGACGACGTCAGCCTCAAGCTCCTTGAACACGCCGCCCAGCTTCTGGCTGTCGGCGCCGTCGGGATTGGCGTCAGACTTGGCCATGGAGGCCGTGGCCTTCTGCTTGGCCTGGCTGAGCGCCTCCTGGCGGTCCTGCTTCTTGGTGATCTTGTAGGCCGCGGCGATATCGGCCCCGACCAGGGTCTTCATCTGGCCCTTCAGGGCGTCGGTGTCGTCGGCGGCGAAGTCGAAGGGCTCCTTGGCCGAATGCTCGGCCAGGTCGATGATGGCTTCGATCACCGGCTGGATGGACTTGTGGGCGAAGGAGACGCCGGCCAGGACCTGCTCTTCGGTCAGTTCCTGAATTTCCGACTCCACCATCATCACCGCGTCGGCGGTGCCGGCGACGACCAGGTCCATCTGGCTGGTCTTCAGCTCGTCCAGGGTCGGGTTGAGGACGTATTCGCCCTCGATGAAGCCGACGCGGGCCGCGGCGATCGGGCCCATGAAGGGGGCGCCGGAAATCACCAGGGCGGCCGAGGCCGCGACCATGGCGACGACGTCGGGGTCATTTTCCAGATCGTGGGCCAGGACGGTGCAGACCACCTGGACTTCGTTCTTGAAGCCCTTGACGAACAGGGGGCGGATCGGGCGGTCGATCAGGCGGGAGACCAGGGTCTCCTTTTCCGACGGGCGACCTTCGCGCTTGAAGAAGCCGCCGGGAATCTTGCCCGCGGCGTAGGTCTTCTCCTGATAGTTCACGGTCAGGGGGAAGAAGTCCTGGCCGGGCTTGGCGCTCTTGGCGAACACGGCGGTGGCCAGCACCACGGTCTCGCCGTAGGTGGCGAGCACGGCGCCGTCGGCCTGGCGGGCCATGCGGCCAGTTTCGAGGGTCAGCGTCTTACCGCCCCACTCGATCGTCTTACGTTTGATGTCGAACATGAGTTTTTCTTCTTTCAGGTCCCGCAGGCGTATTCCTGGCGGGGGCGGACAGGGCGTCGGACTTCCGAAATCCTCTCCAGGTGAACAGGCGTGATGAGGATTTCGTCGCAACCCTCAGCGTGCGTCTTGGGGCCTTGGCCCCGCCGCCCGAAAGTCTCCGGCCTGTCTCGGAGGGGGCGGTTGTCGTTCGCCGCCGAAGCGGCGGCAGGGTCCTTCAGGCAGGACCCCATATGCGACGCCCCCGCTTTCGCGGGGGCGCAGAGACGTTCTAGCGGCGAAGGCCGAGCAATTCGATGAGCGCCAGATAGCGCGCGTTCTCGGACTTCTTCAGGTGATCGAGGAGCGACCGGCGCTGGGAGACCATCTTGAGCAGGCCCCGACGCGAATGGTTGTCCTTCTTGTGGGTCTTGAAGTGCTCGGTCAGGTTGACGATCCGTTCGGTCAGGATCGCGACCTGGACTTCGGCGCTTCCGGTGTCACCCTCGCTGCGAGCGTGGGTCTTGATGAGTTCGGCCTTACGGTCCGGGGTAACCGACATCGTGCGTCTCCGCTCTATTCCAGATGAAAGACACGGGACGGCTCGAGCTTGCCGGCGCGCATCTCGCAGAGGGCCACCATCACGCCACGACACATGGCCGAAACAGTTCGAGCGCCCGGCGCAAGCCCGGCTCTCAAGGTTTCGACCTGTCGGGGAACGAGAACGATCGACCGTCCCTGCTTAAGTCTGAAAGCGTCTTCGTCGGTCACGGCCAACGCCGGGATGTCGTCCAGCGCGGTCTCGACCGGAAGCAATGCCTCCGACTGCCGGGCCTTATGACCCAATTCTTCAAGTAAATCCAGCCCGATCGCCCGGGCCTCGGTGAAGGCGCCCACCCGGGTGCGGCGCAGGGCGCTGACATGGGCCTCGGCGCCCAGCCGCAGGGCCAGGTCGCGGACCACCGAGCGCACATAGGCGCCCTTGCCGCAGTCCATGATCAGCTCGATGTGGTCGGCGTCGGGCGCCTCGCCCACCGCCAGGCCGTGGATCATCACCGGGCGGGCCTTCAGCTCCACCGCTTCCCCGGCCCGGGCCAGGTCATAGGCCCGCTCCCCGTCCACCTTGATGGCCGAATAGATGGGCGGGACCTGCATCACCTCGCCCTCGAACTCGTGCAGGACGGCCTTGACCTGATCGGGGGTCGGCCGGACGTCGGAGCGGGCGGTGATCTCGCCCTCCCGGTCGAGGGTTGTCGTCGAGGCGCCCCAGGCGATGGTGAAGCGGTAGCCCTTATCGGCCTCGACCATATAGGCCACGGTCTTGGTCGCCTCCCCCAGCGCCAGGGGCAGGACCCCGGTGGCCAGGGGGTCCAGCGTGCCCGCATGGCCAGCCTTCTGGGCGTTGAAGATCCGGCGGACCCTGCCCACCGCCTGGGTGGAGGTCAGGTCATAGGGCTTGTCCAGGCAGATCCAGCCGGACACCGCCTCTCCCTTGCGCCGACGGCCCATGGCTTCAGTCCTCTTCGGGGGCGTCGAGGTCCTGGCGGACCTTGGGGTCATCGAACAGCCGGCTCATCTGGTCGGCGGCGTCGAAGGTCTCGTCATGCAGGAACTTCAGCTCCGGCGTGGCGCGCAGTTCGATCATCCGGCCCAGACGCCCGCGGAAGAATTTCGAGGCCCGGTTCATCGCCGCCACCACTTCGGTGGCGTTCTCGCCCCCCAGGGGCTGGATGAAGCAGACGGCGTGGCGCAGGTCGGGACTGACGCGGACCTCGGTGATGGTGACCGGATCGCCGGCCAGGGCCGGATCGTCCAGGTCCTCCTCCCGCATGATCTCCACCAGGGCGTGACGGACCAGTTCGCCAGCGCGCAGTTGCCGCTGGCTGGGGCCGCGAAGGGCGGGGCGCGCGCCAGACGTGCGGGAAGCTGGCGTGCGGGAAGGGGGACGGCGTTTCATGGCGAGGCTCTCGCAAGATCTGGCCTGGCCGGCGGCTCGAACGCTCGGCGCAGGGAAGGGCGCGCTTCTAGTGGCCGCGCCCTTCGAAGTCTAGGCCCCGTCGGCCCGGCCCGCCAGGGCGCTCACGCCCCCGTGCGCTGGCGGAAGAAGGCGATCACCCGAGCCTCGGCGGCCTTGGTCGGGCCATCAGCCGCCAAGTGCAGGGTGAGTGTGGAATGGGGCGGAATGGGCGAGGCCGCGGCGTCGGTGTCCTCCAGTTCGATGGCCTCGAACCGTTCGCCGAACTCGGCCCGGTAGCGGTCGAACCGGGCCTGGCCCACCAGGGCGTCGCCCTTGAACCGCAGGCCGATCATCGACAGGTCCTCGGTCTCGAACCTCGTCCTGGCGCAGGCGATCTCCGCCGCGCTGACCCCGATGGCGGCCGCCCGTTTCTTCGACCCCGCGGCGAGCGGCAGGGAAGGCTGGGCCAGGACCGGCGCCACCACGGCGGGCTCGGTCATCATGGCCAGGGCGAAGCCCCCGGTGAAGCACATGCCCACCGCGCCGACCCCCGCGCCGCCGCACTCGGCATGGGCCTGACGGGCCAGGGCGCGCAGCCAGTCGACGATGGGGCTGGAGGTGTCGGTGGACCAGACGTGGAATTCCCGCCGCACGCAGATGGCCTTCAGGGCCTCGGCGGCCAGATAGGCCTGGCTGACCGGCTTGCCCGGCTCACCAAACAGGCTGGGACACCAGGCGGTGAGCCCGGCCTCGGCCAGCCGCGTGGCGAAGGCCAGGACCAGAGGATGCAGGCCCGGCATCTCATGGATGACAATGACCGCAGGCCCCGAGCCCCGCCGATAGACCGGCCGGGTCCAGCGCCCGTCGTCGAACTCGAACCGCTCGAAGCCTTCCAGATCGGCCGCCGGCATGTCGCGCTCCCCACAAGGTCTGAGGGGGAGACTAGCTCAGCGGCGCAGCATGTCGATCTCGCCCTCGAAGCCCGACAGCCGCCACACTCCCTCGGTCTCTGTGAAGATCAGCAGGCAGGGCCCGTCCTTGCTTCGGGTCGCGCAGACCCGTCCGTCGTCCAGAGCCCGGAGAGAGCCGGCGATGGCCACCCGGCCGGGCAGGGGCTGGCTGGCGTCATAGCCGTAGTGTTCGGCCACCCCGCGGAACACCTGTGGGCGAACCAGCTGCTCGCTGGCGGCCTTGGCGATGGAGGGACCGAGCAGGGCGGCCAGGGCCCGCATCTCGTCATTGCCGCCGGCGCGGGTGGTCTCGGCGGCGATGCGGGCCTCGATCTGGCTGCGCAGGGCCGGGCGGTCCACGTGGCGATCAAAGGTCGCCTCGTCGCCGTCGCGGATGGCGGTCAGCAGGGTGTGGACGTCCCCGGCCGCGTCTAGCCGCTGGGCGCCCCCGGCGCAGGCGCTGAGCGTCAGGACAAGGGCGATCGGGATCAGCAGGCGCAGGGATTTCAGCATCGGGGTCCTCCGGAAGCGGGAGATCAGGACCGCCTCAAGGTGGCGATCCGAAGGCGCGGGCGATCTCTTCATCCCCCAGATCGGCGATTTCGACCAGCTTCAGCCGCGCGGTTTCACCGGAGACGATCCTTATGCCGGAGCGGGGCCAGCGCAGCGACTTGGCGAGAAAGGCGATGAGGGCGTCATTGGCCGCGCCGTCCACCGGGGCGGCCGAGACCCTGACCTTCAGATAGGCCCGGCCCTCCCCGTCCTGCCCCCACCCGTCGGCGGCGTCCCGCCCGCCCCTGGGCGTCAGCCGCACGGCCAGGCGCATGGGCGGCTCAGATGACCGGCGTGACCAGGGCGCGATAGAGCGCCGGCAACAGGATGTCCTTGGTCCCGATCAGCACCAGGATCACGATGATCGGGCTGATATCCACCCCACCCAGCGGCGGGATGATCCGCTGCACTGGCCGCATCACCGGGGCGGTGATCGCCTCCAGGGCCCGGGCGATATTGTAGACGAACCGATTGCGCAGGTTGATCACGTCGAAGGCCACCAGCCAGGACAGGATCGCATTGATGATGATCGCGTAGATCAACAGCTGGAGGATCGCCCCGATGATGAAGAAGACGAACTGGAGGATGGCGGCCATGGGGCGTCCCGATCTGACTTGAGCGCCGGTTCTAGCGGCCCCCGGTCCCCCCTGACAAGGCGGCGCCGCGCGCTTATCCGTTGAGCGGCTTGACAGAAATCCACCGCACGCCTAACTCCGCGCCTTCCTGGGGGCCGTAGCTCAGTTGGTAGAGCGCCTCGTTCGCAATGAGGAGGTCAGCGGTTCGATTCCGCTCGGCTCCACCAGGATTCTCCCCTGACGCAGACGACTATGACGCCGTGGTCTCTGGGGCGGGGAACCCAAGCCAGGGCGTGACGTTCTTCCAGCACACGCAACCCTGGAGAGATGTCATGAACTCGATCATCTATATTGTCGGCCTGGTCGTCGTCGTAGGCGCCGTGCTCGCCTTTGTGTTCTGAGACCAAGTGCTGTCCCGGTGAGCCGCTGCGAGTGCTGGAAACCTCCCCTCGCAGCGACTCTCCCTTACTGAACACCACGCAGGGGTGTGTTTCCCCGTATCTTGACGCCAGGGTCGAGAGCCTGCGACAACTTGGCCGGCCAGGGTCTGACTAATCTTCGGTTAATCACCCGGCCTCTAGAACTGTTCCTCAAATTGGGGAGCTGTTTCAGTGGCGACGTGGCTGCTGGCGATCGGTCTGGGTGTCCTGAGCCTCGTGGCGGCCCTGGTTTTCGGCGCGGCCCCACGCGAAGCGAGCGCCGCCGCCGCCATCTTTCCCCCATGGTGGAGCGCCCCGCGGGCCCTGGCTGCGGCTGACCGGGCTGGGGCCGTCACGGGCGTCGGCGCCCAACCTTTCATCATTATAACCACCCGCGACCCCAACCGCTCACAGGATCGCGCCCTGGCTGCGTCGCTTCGCGCCCAGGGCGCTTGGCTTGTGGTCGATCCAGGCCTGGCAGGCCTGTGCGAGACCCCCGCATGATCCTCCGCCCTTCCCGCTCCTTCCTGGCCGTCCCGGCCCTCCCGGCCGATCGGCCAGCCCTCGCAAGAGTTTACGCCCCATGACTGGCTCCCGTGCGCTCACCCTCGAAGACCAGCGGGCCTTTGGCCTCAAGGTGCTGAATGGCCTGATCTGCCTGTTCATCCCCCTCGTGGGTCTGGCCGCCTTCTTGAATGACGGACCCTGGATGGGGCTCGGCTTGGCCGCGACGGCCTTGGCGGGCGCCTCGCTTTTGATGTCACGGACAGGCGGGGCCGCGGCGCGGCTGACCCTCAGCGTCGCGCTGATGGGGGCGGTGTCCCTGCTGGTCGCGGCCTTCGCCGGGGCGCCGTGGCAGGTGGACATGCACATGGCCTATTTCGCGGCCCTGGCGACCCTGATCGTGTTTTGCGACTGGCGAGTCATCGTGGCCGGCGCCGGTACGGTGGCCGTCCATCACCTGGTGCTCAGCTTTGTTCTGCCTGCGGCGGTGTTCCCGGGCGGCGGCGACATCGGCCGGGTCCTGGTCCATGCGGTGATCCTGGTGATCGAGGCCGCAGTCCTGGTCTGGGCGGCCCTGCGGATCCTGCAGATGTTCGCCACCTCCACCGCTGCTGTCGCCGACGCCGACGCCGCCCGCCAGGCCGCCGAGGGCGCGACCCTGGCGGTGGAACAGTCCCGGGCGGCCGAAGCCACCGCCGCCCAGGAACGCCTGGACCTTCAACAGGCGGTGGACGAGGAGCGCAAGGCCGTGGTCGACGGCCTGGCGACGGGCCTGGGCAAGCTGGCCCAGGGGGTCCTCACCTATCGCATCAGCCAGGCCTTCACCCCCCAGTACGAGGCCCTGCGTCGGGACTTCAACAGCGCCGCCGAGCGATTGCAGGACGCTCTGGGCGTCATCGCCCAGGCCGCGACCAACATGAGCGGGGGGGCAGGCGAGATCAGTCAGGCCGCCGACGACCTCTCGCGGCGCACCGAACAGCAGGCCGCCGGTCTGGAGGAGACAGCTGCGGCCCTGGACGAGGTCACCGCCACGGTGCGCAAATCCGCCGAAGGCGCCAAGGAGGCGGCCGAGGTTGTCGCCCGCTCCCGCCAGGACGCCCAGAAGGCGGGCCAGGTGGTCGGCGACGCCGTTCAGGCTATGAGTGAGATCGAAAAGTCCTCCGAGCAGATCACCCAGATCATTGGCGTGATCGACGAGATCGCCTTCCAGACTAACCTTCTGGCCCTGAACGCCGGGGTCGAGGCCGCCCGGGCCGGCGACGCCGGCCGTGGCTTCGCCGTGGTCGCCTCCGAGGTCCGGGCTCTGGCCCAACGCTCGGCCGATGCGGCCAAGGAGATCAAGTCCCTGATCAGCGCTTCGTCGCAGCAGGTGGCCCAGGGAGTCGGCTTGGTCGGCCAGACCGGCGAGGCCCTGCAGCGGATCGTCGCCCAGGTGGCCGAGATCGACGGACTGGTGCGAGAGATCGCCGCCGGCGCCCAGGAGCAGGCCACGGGCCTTCACGAGGTGAACGCGGCGGTAAACGATATGGACCGGGTGACCCAGCAGAACGCCGCCATGGTCGAAGAGACCACCGCGGCCAGTCACGCCCTGGCCAGCGAGGCGCGCTTGTTGGCTGACAGTGTCGCGCGCTTCGATATCGGAACTCCGGGGGCCGCGACGGCGCTTGGCCGACGCGCCGCCTGAAGACAGACGCGGCCCTGATCCGCTAAGGGGCGGTATGCTGTCAGCCCCTGCTACCCTTCGCCTGCGCGCGCGTCTCCGACTCGCCACGGCCTCTCTCCGGAGGCTGCTGTCGGAGGGGGCGGCGCCGCATACCGACGCCGATCGGCTGCAGATCGAGGCGGAAATCGCCGACGGCGCCCGCATATCGGGCGGGTATTTCGCCCTGCTATTTTGTTCCTGTGGCATCGCCGCCCTGGGGCTGTTGCAATCCTCCGCCGCCGTGGTCATCGGCGCCATGCTGATCTCGCCTCTGATGGGGCCAATCATGGGCATGGGCATGGGTGTGGCCAGGCTCGACGCCCGGGCCTTTGAGCGCGCCGCGGTGGCCCTGGCCCTGGGGGCGGCGGTTTCGGTGGCCGCCTCGGCGCTGATCGTCTGGGCCTCGCCGCTCAAGGACGTGACCCCGGAAATCCTCGCCCGGACCAGGCCCACCCTGTTGGATCTGGTGGTGGCCATCCTGTCGGGGTTCGTCGGCGCCTACGTCCTGATCACCAAGCGGCCGGGCGTTGTGGCCGGGGTGGCCATCGCCACGGCCCTGATGCCGCCACTGGCGGTGGTGGGGTATGGCCTGGCTACAGGGGCCTGGAACATGGCCGGGGGCGCCTTCCTGCTGTTCCTGACCAATGTGGTGGCCATCCTGGGGGCGGTGTTCGCCGTCGCCCGGCGCTACGGCTTCCAGCCGGCGGTCCGCGGCCGCAGGCGCTGGGAAGAGATGGCCCTGGTGGCGACCCTGCTGCTGCTGTCCCTGCCGCTCGCCGTCTCGCTTCGCGATATCGTCGTTGAGGCGCGAGAAACGGCCCGCGTGCGGGGCGCGATTCAGGCGGTGTTCGAGGCCGGCGATCAGCACATCACCGACCTGCAGGTGCTCGCCGGCGGCGGCGGCGTCGAGCAGGTGCGCGCCGTGGTGGTCACGGGGCGTTTCCAGGCCCAGGCTGAACAGCGGGTGGCCGAGGCCCTGGGCGGCGGCCCAGACGTGCAGATCGAACAGATTCTCACCGCCGATGGGCTGCCCCGGGCTGACCCCAGCGGCGGCGCCCTGGCCAACAGGGCGCTGGCCACCTCCAGGCCCTTGCGCACGACGCCGGAACAGAAGCTTCGGGACATGCTTGCGGGGGTGGGCGTGGTGGAGGCCGTCGAGGTGCACGAGGCCGGCCGCCTGCGCGCCTCGGTGCGCCTGAACCGGCCCGCGAGCCTGGACGACTACGCCGCTCTGGAGGCCGCCGCCCAGCGCTTCCTGCCCGAGGTGAGCCTCGACCTGACCCCGCCCTTCCTTGATCTTCCGGTGATCGCCTTTGCGGAGGGCCGCAGCACCCTCGACCCGGCCGCCGAGCGCCGCGTGGCGCTGATCGCCTGGGCCTTCAGGCGATGGAACATTCAGGGGGCCGAAGTCGTTGGGTCGGCCAGCCCCGGACCTCGGGGGCCAAGGCCCCGGGATCTCCGTGTGGCCGAGGCCCGAGCGCAAGCCGTGGCCGATCGGCTGGAGGCCCTGGGCGTGCGCGACATTGAAATCAGAAGCGAGACGCCGGACGTCTCGCCACGGGACCCCTCGGCCCTGTGGTTCGCCGCTGTGCGCCCCCTGGGCCTGCCCGGCGCCGCTGACCCTGCTGCAAACTCCAGCCCTGACGAGGTCGCCCCGTGAACGACGCTCTGTTGGCCGGGCTGGTCCTCATCTTCGCCCTCACCCTGTTCGCCTGGGACAAGGTGCGCCACGACCTGGTGGCGGTCTGCGCCCTGGGCGCCTGTCTGATCCTCGGCCTCACCACCCCCGACCAGGCCCTGCAGGGGTTTTCCGACCCCGCCGTGGTGGTCGTGGCCGCCGTGCTCATCATCGGCCGGGCGATCGAGCTGACCGGCGTGGCGGCGGCGGCGACCGCACGGCTGGCGGCCCTGCGCATGCCCTTTCCCCTGCAGCTCAGTATTCTGCTGATTGCGGCCGCGGCGCTCTCGGCCTTCATGAACAATATCGCCGCCCTGGCGATCACCATGCCGGTGGTGGCCAGCGTCTGTCGCGCCGCCCGCCTGCCGGCTGCTGCGGGCCTGATGCCGCTGGCCTTCGCCACCATCCTGGGGGGCATGACCACCCTGATCGGCACGCCCGCCAACCTGATCCTGTCCTCGGTCCGCCGGGAGGAGCTGGGCGAGCCTTTCGGCTTCTTCGCCATGTCGCCCCTCGGCGTCACCGTCGCCGGCGCTGGCCTGCTCTATCTCTGCCTGATCGGCTGGCGGCTGACCCCCCGGCGGAGTGGCGAGGAAGCCGCCAGCGGCGGGCGCAACGTGTTCGAGCTCATCCCGCCCAAGGCTGAGCTTGGTGAAGACGGCAAGCCGGTGGAGATCGACCACGAGGCCCTGTTCGCCGAGATCAAGGCCTCGGGCGCCCATGTTCTGGCCGTGATCCGTCGCCATCGACGGATCAAGCTGGACAAGCTCGACCGGCTGGCGCCCACCGACCGGGTGCTGGTGGTCTCGCCTGAGGACCCCTGGGACCTGGCCAACAAGCTGGGCGCCAGCCTGGCGGTGGAGCGCTCCACCGCCGCCGATGCGGTGACCTCCCGGGTCGCCGTGGCCCACGGCTCGCCGCTGATCCGACGGCCCTATGACACCATCGCCGCTGAGACTGACCAGGAGCTTCGGGTGGTGGCCGCAGGTCCCCGGGCGGCCGGCGCCGACGGCTCCCTGGGCGCCATGGAGATCCGGGCCGGCGACCAGCTGGTGCTGCACGGGCCCGCCGAAAAGCTGGAGGCCTATCTTCGCTATGGTCGTCTGCTCGAGCTGGACCGCAAGTCGGCCGTGGTGGTGCAGCCCAGGCGCGCAGCCCTGGCGCTTGGCATCTATGCGGCGGCCGTGATCGCGGCCGTGGCCTTTGGCATGCCCACGGCGCTGACCTTCGCGGCGGCGGCGGCTGGCCTGGCGGCCCTGCGTTTCCTGCCCTCGGGCGAGATCTATTCGTCCATCGACTGGCCGGCCATCGTGCTGCTGGCGGCCATGATCCCGGTGGGCCAGAGCTTCCAGACCAGCGGGGCGGCGGCCTACGTCGCCGACGCCATGGGGGCTGGCCTGGGCGGGGCGCCCCTGTTCGCCGCCGCGGCCGCCATCTCTGTGGCGACCATCGTGCTGTCGCTGTTCCTGAACAATGTCGCCACCGCCGTGATCATGGGCCCGGTGGCCATCGGCATGGCCGTCCAGCTGAATTTTCCGCCAGACGCCCTGTTGCTGGCGGTGTTGATCGCCGCCTCGTCGGACTTCCTGACCCCCATCGGCCACCAGAACAACCTGCTGGTCATGGCCCCGGGGGGATACAAGTTCCGCGACTATGCCCGGGTGGGGGCGGCCCTGACCGCGTTGGTGGTCCTGGTCTCCTCAGGCATGATCTCGATGATCTATACCTAGGCGCGGCCCTTGCATTGAGCCACGCGGCCCCGCCACTATGTCGGCGCGCAGAGAGACCAGGACCGCCCCTTGTTCAAAAGCCTGTTCGGCAAGAAGACGCCCAAGGCCCCGCCGTCCACTGGCGGGCGCAGGGTCTATGCCGTCGGCGATATCCACGGCCGCCATGATCTGCTGGTCGGCCTGCTGCGCGAGATCGCCCTGGACGTCAGCGCCGAACCCCCAGCCGCCCAGCCGATCCTGGTCTTCCTGGGCGATTATGTGGATCGGGGTCCTGGCTCCCATCAGGTGGTGGAGACCATCCTGACCCTGCGCCGCGAGCCCGGCTTCGAGGTCCGCGCCCTGAAGGGCAATCACGAGGAGGCCTTGCTGCGCTTTCTCGATGAGCCGGCGTTCGGCGCCACCTGGGCCGAGCATGGGGGCAACGCCACCCTGGCCTCCTATGGCGTCCAGCCTCCGGTCACCCGCACTGATCCCGAGGCCTGGGCGGTGGCGCGGGCGGCCTTTGGCGAGGCCCTGCCCGGCGCGCACCGGACCTTCTATGACGATCTCGACCTGATGACCGAGGTGGGGGACTACGCCTTTGTCCATGCCGGCGTGCGGCCGGGCGTGCCCCTGGCCCAGCAGGCTGAGCGGGACCTGCTGTGGATCCGCGGAGAATTCCTCCAGGCGCCCGGCCCCTTCGGCAAGATCATCGTCCATGGGCACACGCCGATGGAGGAGCCGCAGATGACGCCTCACCGTCTCGGCCTCGACACCGGCGCCTACGCCACCGGCGTGCTCACCGCCGCGCGCCTGGACGACAGCGGCCAGAAGATCATCCAGGCTCGGGTCAGCCGCGCGGCGGCCTAGTCGTCAAGAACCTCACCGGCGGGGATGTGGCGATAGCGGGCCTCCACCAGGGCGAAGGCGCCGAAGCTAATCAGGCCCAGCCCCACGCCGATCAGCAGACCATCCCCCCAGGGCGCGCGCTCCAGGGCCTGGAGCGCCTCGGCCAGGCCCGCAGCCTCGGCGGCGTTGGCGTGCAGACCCGCCTGTACCAGCATCACCCCCATGACGGCGAAGGCCGCCCCCCGGGCGCCATAGCCCAGCCGGCCCAGGGGCTCGGCCAGCCGGCCGACAGCGCCGTCGCAGACCAGTTTCTTGCAGAGCCCGCCCATGACGGCCTTGATGATGTTGGAGGCGCTGGCCGCCAGGATGAAGACCCCGACGCCGACAATCAGCCACTCGCCGCCGGGGATGGCCAGGGCCTGGGCGGCGGCCTCCTGCTCGCTCGCCCCCTCCTCGGCGTCGCCGAGGTCCTCCAGCAGGTCCAGGGCGCTGAACACCGAAAAGCCCAGCGTCCCATAGACGAGGCCGCTGATCGCCTGGCCCGCCCGGGTGGCGAGCGCCTTGGGCGAGGTCCCCTGCCGCTCGGCGTCGAACACCGACTGCAGCAGACGCCAGCCCGCAAAGCCATAGAGGCCGAACCCGGCCGCCCCCAGCAGCATGAAGCCCAGGGGCCATTGGGCCAGGGCCTCCACGGCCCCCAGCGATCCTTCGGCCTCCGGGGTCATTTCCAGGGCGGCCATCACCGCGATGGCGCCGATGCTGAGATAGACAAACCCGCGCGCGGCATAGCCGAACCGGCAGGCCAGCTGCGCCAAGGCCCCAAGCGGCGCCTCGCCTAGCCAGCGCAGGGTCTGGCGTAGGGCGGTCTCGGCGTCGTGTTCGGAAGCGGTGGCCATGGCCGGGAGAAACGACGCCGCAACGGCGCAGGTTCCGGCCCGCCTGAGGCTTAGTGGGCGTCGTCCCAGTTGGCCGCGGCCCGGGCCTCCACCACCAGGGGCACGGAAAACGCCACGGTGGGTTCGGCCGCGGTCTCCATCACGGCCTTGATCACCCCGATGGCCGCCTGCGCCTCGGCTTCAGGGGCCTCGAACACCAGTTCGTCGTGGACCTGCAGCAGCATGCGGGTGGACAGACCCGCCCTGGCCAGCGCGCCGGGCATGCGGATCATGGCCCGGCGGATCACGTCGGCCGCCGTGCCCTGGATGGGCGCGTTGATGGCGGCGCGGTCGGCGAAGGCGCGCATGCCGGCGGCCTTGGCGCCCACCTCGGGGATGTTCACCTTGCGGCCAAACAGCGTGGTGACGAAGCCTTGGGCGCGGACCTTGGCCTTCTCCTTATCCATATAGTCGCGGATGCCGGGGAAGCGGTCGAAATAGGTGCGGATATAGGCCCCGGCCTCGTCCTGCGGGATCGACAGCTGGTTGGCCAGGCCAAAGGCCGAGATGCCATAGACGATACCGAAATTGATCGCCTTGGCGCGCCTGCGGGTCTCGGCGGGCATGCCCTCGATGGGCACGCCGAACATCTCCGAAGCCGTCATGGCGTGGATGTCCAGACCGTCCAAAAAGGCGCGTTTAAGCTGCGGAATGTCACCCATATGGGCCAAAATGCGCAGCTCGATCTGGCTGTAGTCGGCGCTGATCAGCAGGTGGCCCGGCTCGGCTACGAAGGCCTTGCGGATCTTGCGCCCCTCCTCGGTGCGGATCGGGATGTTCTGCAGGTTGGGGTCCGAGGACGACAGCCGCCCCGTCGTGGTGGCCGCCAGCGCGAACGAGGTGTGGACGCGCCTGGTGTCGGGCGCGATGGCCGCCACCAGCGCGTCGGTATAGGTGCCCTTCAGCTTCGACAGCTGGCGCCAGTCCAGCAGGACCCGCGGCAGCTCGTGGCCTTGCAGGGCCAGTTCCTCCAGCACCGAGGCGTCGGTGGACGAGGCGCCCGAGGCGGTGGTGCGCTTCGGCGCCAGCCCCATCTCCTGGTACAGGATCTCGCCGACCTGCTTGGGCGAGCCCAGGTTGAACGGCCGGCCGGCCAACCCATGCGCCTGTTGCTCGAACTCGGCCATGCGCAGGGCGAAGTCGTTGGAAAGCTTGCGCAGGTGCTCGGGGTCGACGGCGATGCCGGCCACCTCCATGTCGGCCAGCACGGCGGCCAGCGGACGCTCCAGGGTCTCATAGACGGTGAGCAGGCCTGCGGGCGCCAGCCTGGGCTTGAGCACCTGATAGAGACGGAGGGTCACGTCGGCGTCCTCGGCGGCGTAACAGGTGGCCTCCTTCAGGGCGACCTTCTTGAAGCTCTTCTGCCCCTTGCCGGTCCCGGCCACCTGCTTGAAGGGGATCGGCTCATGGCCCAGCCACAGGCGCGACAGTTCGTCCATGCCGTGGCCGTGCAGACCCGCCTCCAGCACGTAGGAGATCAGCATGGTGTCCTCGACCGGCGCCACGCGCACGCCATAGCGCGACAGGACGGCCAGGTCGTACTTGGCGTTCTGGGCGATCTTCAGGACGGCTGGGTCCTCCAGCATCGGCTTCAAGAGCTCGATGGCGATGGGCAGGGGGATCTGCGTCAGGTCCGACGGGGCGTCGAGCGCCAGGCCGTCCAGCTCCTCATGGGCCAGGGGAATGTAACAGGCCTGGCCGGGCGCGATGGCCAGGGACACGCCGCACAGGCCCGCGCTGGCTGACGACAGGGCGTCGGTCTCGGTGTCGAAGGCGACGACGCCGACTGCCCGGGCCTTCTCGATCCAGGCCTCTAGGGTGGCCACATCGCGCACGCACTCATAGCCATTGACGTCGATGGGCGGCGCCTCGGGCGCGGCCCGGGGCTCCGGCGCCGGCTGGGAGGGCGCGGCGTCGCCGGCGCTGACCCGGCGGGCCAGACTGCGGAACTGCATCTCTTCCAGGAAGGCGGCCAGGGTGGCGGGTTCCGGCTCGGCCACCACCAGCTCGTCGATGGCGGCGGGCAGGGGAGTGTCGCAGTCCAGCTGCACCAGCAGGCGCGACAGGCGGATCTGGTCGGCGAAGTTGATCAGGGTCTCGCGCCGCTTGGGCTGCTTGATCTCAGACGCCCTCGCCAGCAGCGTATCGAGGTCGCCATATTCGTTGATCAGCTGGGCGGCGGTCTTGACGCCGATGCCGGGCGCGCCCGGCACATTGTCGACGGAGTCGCCGCACAGGGCCTGGACGTCCACCACCTTTTCCGGCGGCACCCCGAACTTCTCGATCACCTGCTCGCGGCCGATCTTCAGGTTCTTCATGGTGTCGAGCATGGAGACCCGGTCGCCGACCAGCTGCATCAGGTCCTTGTCGGACGAGATGATGGTCACCTCGCCGCCCATGTCCCGCACCTTGCAGGCATAGGCCGCGATCAGGTCGTCGGCCTCATAGCCGGGCAGTTCCAGGCTCGGCACGCCAAAGGCCCGGGTCGCCTCCCGCACCAGGGGAAACTGCGGGATCAGGTCCTCCGGCGGCGGCGGCCGGTGGGCCTTGTACTGGTCATAGAGCTTGTTGCGGAACGTCTTCTCCGAATGGTCGAAGATCACCGCCAGGTGGGTCGGCGCATCGGCCTGGGCCCGCATCTCCACCAGCAGCTTCCACAGCATGTTGCAAAAGCCCGACACCGCCCCGATGGGCAGTCCGTCGCTCTTGCGCGTCAGCGGCGGCAGGGCGTGATAGGCGCGAAAAATATAGCCCGACCCATCCACCAGATAGAGCCGCACCGGCGGCCCATCCTGAGTGGGCGTCCTGGGCAGGTCGGGCAGGGGGGCGGCGTCGAGGGTGTCGGTCATCCGCGGAAGATAGGCGCGCGGGCGGCGGTGGTCACGTGCGGAGAGCTACTTCTTGTTGATCGCAAGGACTGGCGAGTAGCAGCTCGAATTGACGGGACACGTCGCGCTAGGGTTAAAAAACGATGCCGGCAGGGCATTGTGTTGGGGCCTCAGAATTCCGCCTGGTGAGAGGCGAATGGCCTCACGCAGGGCGCGCGGGAACATTCTTGTGTGGGCCCAGAAAATGTTTCGCGGGACCGGAAACCCAATGATCGGGTCGCCACCCAAGGTTTAGCTTAGATAGCAAAATATCATCCAGACTATCCGTAGCGAAACTAGCGACCATCCCACCCGCCAGCCCTGGAAGTCCGGTGCCGGATAGCGAGTGTCCGATCGCCGTCCCGAGGGCCGACATTAGCACGATTTTGGTCATCTTATATGGAAGTCCGGAAACTACCCTTGACCCCGATATTACCGACTTCTCGTATTCGGAGATGAGATCGCCATTTGATGGTCGCTCTCTGAGCCATGACTTGAATTTGCGGGTTGATTTAGATTCTGCGAAGTTAAGAATATCGACAATGGTTCTCTCGCCACTATTGATGGCGACCCCAAAGGATCGGCCTTGGAATTTAATATCCTCGAATCGGTCTATATTTTCTCGGCCCCTGTCAATTTTGTCGAAAAAACTTTTAACCTTATGTCTTAAAATCGATGAATGAAGATCACTTGCCCATATATCGCAAAAACTGTCACCCGCAAAAAACATCTCCGCGCGAACATTGTAAATTGGGTTTATGAGGTGGGGATATGTTATGGTGTCGTCTTCAGTTAGATGCTTGGTCTTCGATAGCAGGTTTGCTAGACGCAGATTGATGTTGCTCGTAACCAAGAATCTCGAATCATCCTGAACCGAATCGGCTCGCACGAGGTTTAGGAAGGGATATTCCGGTGCCATATCATGAAGAGCAAATCGAACGCATTGGCTTAGGAAGTCGCTATCAAGCATGTCGGATAGCGCCGCCGTCGTCACGTTTTTGTTTGGAGTCTCTCTAACCTGAACAGATTCCATCAAGCGACGAATTTTGCGCGCTGGGATAGCTCCTGTACCAAAGCGACGCCGCGTAGTGACGATCATCTCATCCTCGGCGCCGTTTACACGGCGGCCAGAAGCATCTCCTGCCAATGTTATCGTGCAAAATGAATAAGGTAGGAGATCGCTTTCCTCCGTCAGGATTGCCGATATCCCGAAATCATATAAGATCGTAACAAGGTCACTCTCTGCAATCCGAATTGTTTCATCAATTCCCACTGCTTCTATCAGGTCGCAAAGAGATCCATTCTGATATAGAATCTCGACATGGCCATAGTATACGAGCGCCTCGGCAAACGCGGCGAGTTGAAGTCCGTTAGGAAGAAGAATCACGCGCTCTAGCATTTGATAGGAGCGGATCAGCTCTCATCTGCGCGCGCAACTGTAATCAATGGGTTGCACGGGTTAGAGTTGAAAAGTGAGGGCACCCACCCTTTTCCCGGTTCAAGTCAGTGCGCATCCCAGTCCGCGCTGACGACCGGCGCTCGCGGCGCCCTCCACCGCGTCATCCTGGGCCTTGTGCCCAGGATCGCTGGTGACGCTCGCGCCCGCCTTCGACAGGGATGCTCGCCACAGGGGCGAGCATGACGGCGTTGGGGGTGGGGTGGTGCGCGCCTAATCCCGCAGCCAGGCGAAGGTGCGGGTGATGAAGGCCTGGCCGTCTTCCAGCACCGGCGGGGCGTGGGCCATGAGGACGCGGCGGGTCGGCCAGGCGGTGATGCGGGTGAGCGCCGTCCGGGCCGCCTTCCGGTCGGTGAAGGCCAGGCGGAACTTGCGCGGGGTCTGGGGCGCATCCCCGGTCATCAGGTCCAGCCGGGCGATGAGGGCGCGCCAGCCCTTCAGGCTGGCGGGGTCGAGGTGCTGGATCAGGTCGGCGAACAGGGCGGTGCGGCTGGCCCGGTGGAAGAAGACCACCTCCGTGGCGATCCTGTTGCCGGCCATGTGGACCTGATCGATCTCCGCCGACCAGGGGTGGCCGCCGTCCTGGGACGTCCCGTCCTGCAGGTCGCCGTCGAAGGCGAGGTCGGGGCGGCGCTGGCGCAGGCCCGGCGGGGCGTAGAGCCGGGCGTCCGGATAGGCGGCCTGCCACTCATTCAGGAACAGGTTGTGCATGGCCGTGGGCGAGACCAGGTGGCGCACGGGCCCCAGGGCGTCGACGGCGGCCTTCAGCTCAGGGCTGAGCGTCGTGGGCGACCAGATGAAGAGGTCGCCGTTCGCCAGCCGGATCACCACCAGTTGGGTCGGATAGGCGAACCCCAGGACGCGCACCTGCGGCCCCGCCGCCGTCCAGATGTTCTCGTCCAGTGGGTGCAGCATGGGGGCAGGGTGCACGGCTCTGGGGCTTGGGCAAGAGACCTCTCCCCCCACCGTCATGGTCGGACTGGATCCGACCATCCATGAACACTGGGGCCGGCCGCGGTGTGCATGGACCCCCGGATCAAGCCCGGGGGTGACGGGAGGGGGGCGTCACCAGCACCCTGTCACCGAACCTTCACCGCGATACGTCGCGCCCCATTAGCCCCGGGCCCCGTCCCGTGATATGGCCCCTTCCCCGCGATGCGGGCGTTTTGGGACTGTGATTTGCCGGCGGCGGCAGGGAAGGGCGCGAGATGAGCAGAGTGTTGGTGATCGGCGCGGGCGGCGTGGGCTCGGTGGCGGTCCATAAGATGGCCATGTCGGCCGACATCTTTAGTCACATCACTCTGGCCAGCCGCACGCGGTCCAAGTGCGACGCCATCGCCGCCTCGGTGAAGGCGCGCACCGGCGTGGTGGTGGAGACCGCCAGCCTGGACGCCGACGACATCGCCGCGACCACGGCCCTGATCCAGTCGGTGAAGCCGGCGCTGGTGGTCAATCTGGCCCTGCCCTACCAGGACCTGGCGATCATGGAGGCCTGTCTGGCGGCGGGCGTGAACTATCTCGACACCGCCAATTACGAGCCGCGCGACGAGGCCAAGTTCGAATACAGCTGGCAGTGGGCCTATCAGGACCGCTTCAAGGAAGCCGGGCTGATGGCGCTGCTGGGCTGCGGCTTTGATCCCGGCGTGACCTCGGTATTCACCACCTACACCGCCAAGCACCTGCTGGACTCCATCGAGACCCTGGACATCCTCGACTGCAACGGCGGCGACCACGGCCACCCGTTCGCCACCAATTTCAACCCTGAGATCAATCTGCGCGAAGTGACCGCGCCGTCGCGCCACTGGGAGAACGGCCAGTGGGTCGAGGGGCCGGCCCTGGCGCACAAGCAGGTGTTCGACTTCGACCAGGTGGGCGAAAAAAACATGTACCTCATGTACCATGAGGAGCTGGAGTCCCTGGCCAAATTCTACCCTGAAATCAAGCGTATCCGGTTCTGGATGACCTTTGGCGACGCTTACCTCAAGCACCTCGACGTGCTGGGCAATGTGGGCATGCTGCGCATTGATCCGGTGATGTTCGAGGGCCGGGAGATCATCCCGCTACAGTTCCTGAAGGCGCTCCTGCCCGAGCCGGCCTCGCTCGGCCCGCGCACCAAGGGCAAGACCAATATCGGCACCATCGCCACGGGCCTGAAGGATGGCGCTCAGAAGACCGTCTACATCAACAATGTCTGCGACCACGAAGAGGCCTATGCCGAGACCGGCAGCCAGGCGGTCAGCTACACCACCGGCGTCCCGGCCATGATCGGGGCGGCCCTGATGGTGCAGGGCGTCTATGCCGGCAAGGGCGTGTTCAACATGGAGCAGATGGACCCCGACCCGTTCATGGACATGCTGAACACCCACGGCCTGCCGTGGAAGGTCCGCGACCTGCCCGCACCCCTGGACTTCTGAGGCGTCATGGAGACCAAGGCCGGCGGCGCCGGCGCGTTTTCCCGGTTTGACCTGGCCCGCGTGCCGTCCCCCTGTTTCGTGGTCGATGAGGCGGCGATTGCGCGCAATCTCAGCGTCCTGGCCGATGTGGGCGAGCGCGGCGGCGCCCAGGTGCTGCTGGCGCTGAAGGCCTTTTCCATGTGGTCGCTGGCCGGTCTGGTGGGCGAGCATCTGGACGGGGTCTGCGCCTCGGGCCTCTGGGAAGCCCGGCTGGCGCGGGAGTTCTTTTCCGGCGAGCTGACCACCTATTCGCCGGCCTACAAGGCCGCTGACCTGCCGGAGATTCTGCGGCTGTCAGACACGGTGATCTTCAACTCACCCGACCAGATCGCGCGGTTCTCAGACCTGATCGAGGCCGCGCGGGCGGCGGGCGAGACCTTCCAGATCGGCCTGCGGCTGAACCCCGAGCACAGCGAGGCCGAGGTCGCCAAGTACGACCCCTGCCAGATCGGCTCACGCCTGGGCTTTCCGGTCTCGCAACTGACGCCTGAAAGCCTGCGGGGCGTTGATGGCCTGCACATCCATGCGCTCTGTGAACAAGGGTTCGAGCCGCTCAGCCGCATCTGGGCTTCGCTGGAGCCGCGGCTCGCCGGCGTGCTGGGCCAGCAGATCAAGTGGGTGAACTTAGGCGGCGGCCACCACATCACCCGGGCCGACTATGACCGCGAGGCCCTGGTGGCCTTCCTGGCCGAGGTGAAGGCGCGCCATGGGATCGCGCTGTTCCTGGAGCCGGGCGAAGCCATCGCGCTCGACGCCGGCATCCTGGTGGGCGAGGTGCTGGACGTTTTCGACAACGGCATGGCCATCGGCATCACCGACATCTCGGCCACCTGCCACATGCCCGATGTGATCGAGGCGCCCTACCGCCCGGCGATGATGGGCGAGCCGGATGACGGGGTCAGCGTTCGCCTGGGCGGCCCGTCCTGCCTGGCCGGCGACATCATCGGCGACTACCTGTTTGAGCAGCGCCCGGCGCCTGGGACCCGCATCGCCTTCCTCGATCAGGCGCACTATTCGATGGTCAAGACCAACACCTTCAACGGCGTGCCCCTGCCGGCCATCGCGCTCTGGAACAGCGACACCGACGCCCTGAAGATGGTGCGCGAGTTCGACTACACCGAGTTCCGCGACCGCCTGTCCTAGAGGCTGGCGTAAGCCGCCTCGATCAGCCGCTTGGCGCGGGGATCGCCCATCAGGTGGGCCGACTGCCTGTTCATCACATAGGCCCCGGCCAGCCCGGTCTGAGGGTCTGCAAAGGCGCATGAGCCGCCCCAGCCGGAATGGCCGAAGGTCGCTTCCCCCGGCCCCCAGGGTTTCAGCGGCCCATTGCGCATGACGCCGGCCCCCCAGCTCATCACGAAAGGCAGGACGAGGTCCTGGCCGGCGATCCGCTCGCGGGCCATCTCGGCGATCAGGGCCGGCGACAGGATCATCTCGCCCTCCAGCCAGCCGCCGGACGCCAGGGCGCCCATCAGCCGGGCCAGCGCAGGCGCTGTGGCGTGCCCGTTGGCCGACGGGATCTCGGCGCGCCGCCATTCCGCCTGACCGCGACCGCCCGGCGAGGACCAGGGCTCGAGGAAGGCGGCCTTGGTGGGGGCATTGATCTCGCCGAAGTCGGGAAAGGCCGGCGGGCGCTGCAAGTCGGCGCAACGGCCGTGTTCTGAGTCCGGCAGGCCGATCCACAGGTCGAGGTCGAAGGGGCGGGCGATGTCTTCGCGCAGGGCCGTCCCCATCGTCCGGCCGTCGACCCGGCGGAAGATCTCGCCGGCGAGGTAGCCGTAGGTCACCGGGTGATAGCCGCTGGCGGTTCCCGGCGGCCACAGGGGCGTCATGGCCGCCAGCCTGGCGCAGATGGCGTCCCAGTCGAACCACAGGGACGGTTCGATGGCCTCCACAAAGCCCGACAGGCCGGCCTGATGCGACAGGACCTGTTCGACGGTGATCTCGCCCTTGCCGGCCTGCGCGAATTCCGGCCAGACCTCGGCCACCGGCTGGTCATAGGCCAGGCGTCCCTGTTCAATGAGGCGCGCGATCATCAGGGCGGCGAGCGCCTTGGTGGTGGAAAACAGCGGGGTCAGGGTGTCGGCGGTAAACGGCTGGGTGCGGGCGCGATCGGCGTGGCCGGCCCAGAGGTCGACGATCAGCTCGCCATCCTTGACCAGGGCAAACCGCGCGCCAAGCTCCTCGCCCCGGGCGAAGTTGTCTTCGAAGGCGCTCGCGACAGCCTCG
Organism: Phenylobacterium sp.; assembly: GCF_030679875.1. GTDB lineage: Bacteria > Pseudomonadota > Alphaproteobacteria > Caulobacterales > Caulobacteraceae > Phenylobacterium. The sequence continues at coordinate 199,658 of NZ_JAUXSP010000002.1, forward strand.
AAGCCCGCCGCGCAATGGCCGTGAATATCCCTCGCCGTCGTCGTCAGTTCAGTCGCTCCATGCGGACATGCGGGGAGGTGGCCTTCAGCCGCTGGGCCATGGCCACCAGGGGAAGTTCCCGCGCCTTCCACATATGGGCCGCTGAAACCGTTTCGGCCACCCCGCCGACGGCCCGGGGCAGGGCGTAGGCCGGGGCGAGACCGTCGAGGACGGCGGCGCCATAGAGGGCGGTCAGCAGGTCGCCGGTTCCCTTGGGAGCGTCGGGCGAGGGGGCGTGAGCCGCCAGCCAGGCCTCCTTGCGGTCGGCATAGATCACGCCGATCTCCTCCCCCCGGGCGACCGAGGAGATCAGGGCTGGCTTGCCCAGCAGCCGGGCGCCGGCCAGGGCCTGGGCGGGGTTGCGGGTCTCGGCGCCGGTGAGCCGCTGCAGCTCCCAGGTGTTGCAGGCGATGAGGTCGGCCCGGGGGACCAGGTCGGCGGTGACCGCCTCAGCCACGTCGATGGGCACATAGAGGCCCTTGCCCGAGTCTCCCAGGGTTGGATCGACGATGACGAAGGGCTTGCGGGCGCCGGCGTCCCGGGGGGCGGCGCGGACGGCGTCGATGGCCCGGGCCGCGGAGCGCACCTGCAGCGCGCTGGCGAAATAGCCGGTGATGACCAGGTCGATCTGGGAGAAATAGCCGTTGGCCTCGATGCCATCGAGCATGCCGTCAATGGCGTCCACCGGCACGGCCGCCCCCCCAGGGGGGCCCCAGCCGGGATGACGTCCATAGAGGACGGTGGGGACGACCATGGCGTCCACCTTGAAGGGCGCCAGCGCCAGGGCCTGGGCGGAGCCGCCAACCTGGCTGGCGGCGACGTGACTGGAAATAATGAGGGCGAGCGGCATGGGGCCGCATAGAGAAGCGCCGCGCCGGGTCCCGCAAGGGGACACGACGCAGCGTTGCAAATAATTCTCCCGAGACCCGCGAAAGTCGCAGGTGCAGTTCTAGTATCGGTAGTGGTCCGGCTTGAACGGGCCAGCTTCCGGCACGCCAATATAGTCGGCCTGTTCCTTGCTGAGACGGGTCAGCTTGGCGCCGAGTTTTTCCAGGTGAAGGATGGCGACCTTCTCGTCCAGGTGCTTGGGCAGGGTGTAGACCTTGGTCTCGTAGCGGCCGCCGTTCTGCCACAGCTCGATCTGCGCCAGGGTCTGGTTGGTGAAGGAGGCGCTCATCACAAAGCTCGGATGACCCGTGGCGTTGCCCAGGTTCACCAGCCGGCCTTCCGACAGGACGATGATCTTCTTGCCGTCGGGGAATTCCACGTGGTGGACCTGATCCTTGATCTTGTCCCACTTGAAGTTGCGCAGGCCGGCGATCTGAATCTCGGAGTCGAAGTGGCCGATGTTGCAGACAATGGCGTTGTTCTTCATCGCCCGCATGTGATCGACGGTCAGCACATCCTTGTTGCCGGTGGCGGTGACGAAGATGTCGGCCTTGTCGGCCACGTCCTCGACGGTGACGACCTCATAGCCTTCCATGGCCGCCTGCAGGGCGCAGATCGGATCGACCTCGGTGACCATGACCCGGGCGCCGCCGTTGCGCAGCGAAGCGGCCGAGCCCTTGCCCACGTCGCCATAGCCCATGACCACGGCAGTCTTGCCGGCCAACATGACGTCGGTGCCGCGGCGGATGGCGTCGACCAGGCTCTCGCGGCAGCCATAGAGGTTGTCGAACTTCGACTTGGTGACGCTGTCGTTCACATTGATGGCGGGGTAGGGCAGCTCGCCCCGCTCAGCCATCTGATAGAGGCGGTGAACCCCCGTGGTGGTCTCTTCGGACACGCCCTTGATGGATTCCCGGATGGCCGAATAGAAGCCGGGCTTCTCGGCGAGGTAGCGCTTCATCACCGCATAGAGGGCTTCTTCCTCTTCGTTCTGCGGGTTGTTCAGGACCGAGGGGTCCTTCTCGGCCTTGGGACCGAGCACGGTCAGCAGGGTGGCGTCGCCGCCGTCGTCGAGGATCAGGTTGGGATAGCCGCCGTCAGCCCATTCGAAGATCTTGTGGGCGTACTCCCAGTACTCCACCAGGGTCTCGCCCTTGATGGCGAACACCGGCGTGCCGGCCGCGGCGATGGCGGCGGCGGCGTGGTCCTGGGTGGAGAAGATGTTGCACGAGGCCCAGCGGACCTCGGCGCCCAGGGCTTCCAGGGTCTGGATCAGGACCGCGGTCTGGATCGTCATGTGCAGGGAGCCGGCGATGCGGGCGCCCTTCAGGGGCTGGCTGGCGCCAAACTCTTCGCGGGTGGCCATCAGACCGGGCATTTCGGTCTCGGCGATCTCGATTTCCTTGCGGCCAAAGTCAGCCAGGCTGATGTCCCTGACGATGTAGTCGGTCATGTCGGTGGGTCCTGCGGTCCTGTCGCCGGCGCACGCATGGCGCGCCTCTACGTTCGGTTTTGGCGCTCTATAGCCGGGACGCCGGTCCGGAGCAAGGAACGTATAAGGATATCCTTATATCTTTCTTACCAAGGGTCATCGACGTCGCGATAGGCGCTCCAGGCCCGGGCCGCAGCCCGCAGCCGGCCATCCCGATGGCTGGCGATCTCGCCGGCCAGATGTCCGGCGGCATAGAGCGCCGGGCCGTCCAGGGCGAGGCTGGTCAGCAGGGCCTCGGCGGTGGCCCCGTCGTTCAGGGCGCCGAGGGCGCTCTGCAGCCCCTTGGTCTTCTTGATCAGCCGGCGGGCGGCCTTGTCCTTGAGCAGGGGCCGGAAGGCCTCGGCGGCATAGCGCAGCTTCTTGGCCTGGATGCGCACCTGGTGGCGTTCGCCGTCCGACAGCTCCATCAGGCCCCGGCCGCGCTTGGCCAGCTTGCGCCGACGGCCGCTGAGGGCGGCGATGGCGAAATCCGCCCCCGTCCCGCCCCCGTCCGCCAACCCGTCGAGCCAGTCACCGGTTTCGATCCAGGCGTGCAGGTCCAGCAGCAGGGCGCGGAAGCGGGTCGAGGCCGCCGCCCCGCGGGCCCGGGCGTGGGCCTTGCCCCGGGCGGCCTCCAGGGCTTGCCCGAGATCGGCGAGCCCATGAATGGCGGCGGTCCCTTGCGCTGCGGGCCGATAGGTCTCTTCCAGAAAGACGTCGAGGTTGCGGGCCTCGTCACAGGTCCCGGCCAGCCATTTGAGCTCGGCCTTGAGGATGTCCAGAGCTTCTCCGGCCACCAGGGGCTTGAAGGTGCTCATGGCGCTGCGCAGGCGGCGCACGGCCACCCGCAGCTGATGTACGGCGTCGGGGGAATCACCGCCCCGCCGCAGGATCAGGCCGTTGGCGGCGATCTGGGCCAGGGCGGTGCGGGCGATGGCCTGGAAGGCGGTGGCCGCGCTGACCTCAGGGTTCAGCCCCACGACGCCGTGGCGACGGGAGTCTTCTTCGCCCTCGACCAGGGCGAACCCCTGGTCCGCCTTGGTCTCGAAACTCAGATAGAGGGGCGCGGCCTCAAAGAGCCGTCGGGCGAGGGAGAACAGAGCGGCAGGATCACCAGTCTTGAGCTCCAGTTCCACCTCACAGAGGCTGGTCCGGTGACCCCCGGCGAGGATCTCGCCCTGGTCCAGGGCCAGCTCGATCTGGGCGTCGTCCCAGACGAGGTTGCGCACTCGGCGGCGCACCTGAACGGCGAACAACGGCTCCAGCCGCGCCACCTGCTCGTCGCCCAGGAGATCGCGCAGGGGTCCGTGGCTGGCGTCAGGCTGATCGCTGTCGACGGCGATCTCATGCTCCTGTCGACGCAGGCCCTTGCCGGCCTTCAGGGTCTGGCGCCGGCCCTGCGGCTCCTGGCGGATACGCAGGCCCGCGCCAAGGTCGCGCAGGCGTCGTTCCGGGGTGTCGAAATAGATGGCCGCCAGCTCGATCGCCCCGTCCTCGCCCTCGGGCGCGGCGCTGAGCACCGCCTCTATGTCGGCGGGCTCGCAGAGGAATTTCAATTCGGTCTCTTCCGGGGTGACGCTCAAGAGTCGGCTCCGTTGCGAAGGCGTTTTCCTCCCCGGCCAAGCATCCTATAGGGGAGGCCATAGCGATTGCGCCGCGGCGCAGACCAGGAGTGCTCCCCATGAACGCCCCGATCCGCCATGTCGACCCCGCCCTGCCGCGTCAAAACTGGACGCTGGAGGAAATCGAGGCGCTTTTCGAGCGTCCGTTCATGGAGCTGGTGTTCGAGGCCGCCGCCATCCACCGGCGCTGGTTCGATCCGTCCGAGGTGCAGCTGTCCCAGCTTCTGTCGGTCAAGACCGGGGGCTGCGCCGAGAACTGCGGCTATTGCAGCCAGTCCCAGCACTTCCAGACCGGGGTGGCCGCCAGCAAGCTGATGGAGGCGCAGACCGTGATCGCCGCCGCCGCCGAGGCCAAGGCCGGGGGCGCCCAGCGCTTCTGCATGGGGGCGGCCTGGCGCGACCTGAAGGATCGCGACCTGCCCAAGGTCGCCGCCATGATCTCCGGCGTGAAGGCGCTGGGCCTGGAGACCTGCGCCACGCTGGGCATGCTGAAGCCGGATCAGGCCCAGGCGCTCAAGGACGCCGGCCTCGACTACTACAATCACAACCTCGACACCGGGCCGGACTATTACGATCAGGTGGTGACCACGCGGACCTATCAGGACCGACTGGACACCCTGGCCGCGGTGCGGGACGCTGGGCTCTCCACCTGCTGCGGGGGCATTGTCGGCATGGGCGAGACCCGCCGGGACCGCGCGGGCCTGCTGCACGCCCTGGCCACCCTGCCGGCCCATCCCGACAGCCTGCCGATCAACGACCTGATGCCCATTCCCGGTACGCCGCTGGGCGACAGCGAGGCGGTGGACGGGCTGGAATTCGTGCGCATGATCGCCGTGGCCCGGATCGTCTGCCCCAAGGCGGTGGTCCGCCTGTCGGCCGGGCGCGAGCACATGTCCCGGGAGCTGCAGGCCCTCTGCTTCCTGGCCGGCGCCAACTCCATGTTTGTCGGCGGCAAGCTGCTGACCACCAGCAACCCTGACAAGGACACCGACGCGGCCCTGATGGCCGAGCTTGGCCTCCGCCCCATGGGGACCGCCTCAGCTGGGGCCGTCTAGGCGGCGACAGTCACTTTCCCACAGGCGCTGTCGGCCCGGACAACCTTTGGACGTCCTAGGACCTAGTCTCGCCTCGTCGGGACGCCTATCTGGCTGTGACGCCGAGGGGAGTGCTGCGGTTGTCGTCAATTATTTCCGTGAAGGGTCTGACCAAGACCTATGCCGGAGGCTTTTCCGCCCTCAAGGGCGTCGACCTGGATATCCGGGAGGGGGAAATCTTCGCCCTGCTGGGCCCGAATGGGGCCGGCAAGACCACCCTGATCTCGATCATCTGCGGCATCGTCAATCCGACCTCCGGCGAGGTTCTGGCTGACGGGCACGACATCGTCCGCGAGTTCCGCGCGGCGCGATCCAAGATCGGCCTGGTGCCCCAGGAGCTGTCCACCGACGCCTTCGAGACGGTCTGGGACACCGTCAAGTTCAGCCGCGGGCTGTTCGGCAAGAGCCCCAATCCGGCGCATCTGGAAAAGGTGCTCAAGGACCTGTCCCTCTGGGACAAGAAGGACTCCAAGATCATGGCGCTTTCAGGCGGCATGAAGCGCCGGGTGATGATCGCCAAGGCCCTGTCGCATGAGCCCAAAATCCTGTTCCTCGACGAGCCCACGGCCGGCGTCGATGTCGAGCTGCGCCGGGACATGTGGGAGATGGTGCGCGCCCTGCGCCAGAGCGGGGTCACCATCATCCTGACCACCCACTATATCGAGGAGGCCGAGGAGATGGCCGACCGGATCGGGGTGATCCGCAAGGGCGAAATCATCCTGGTCCAGGACAAGGACGTCCTGATGCGGCAGCTGGGCGAACGGCGCCTGACCCTGCACTTGCAGAGCCCGCTGGCCGCCATTCCGCCCGAATTGGCCGGGGAGCCCCTGGAGCTGGCGGCTGATGGCCACGAGCTGATCTACACCTTCGACGCCCAGGCCGAGGACACCGGCATCGCCGCCCTGCTGCGCCGGCTGGAGACCTACGGCATCGACTTCAAGGACCTGCAGACCAAGCAGAGCTCGCTTGAGGACATCTTCGTCAGCCTGGTGAGGGCGCCCCAATGAACCTCTATGCGGTCAAGGCCATCTACCAGTTCGAGCTGGCGCGGACCTGGCGGACCCTGATGCAGTCCATCGCCTCGCCGGTGATCTCCACCTCGCTCTATTTCGTGGTGTTTGGTTCGGCCATCGGCTCGCGGATGGTGGAGATCGACGGGATCAGCTACGGCGCCTTCATCATCCCCGGCCTGATCATGCTGTCCCTGCTGACGGAGAGCATCTCCAACGCCTCGTTCGGCATCTATATGCCGAAGTTCTCAGGCACCATCTATGAGGTGCTCTCGGCGCCGATCTCGGTGGTGGAGATCGTCGCGGGCTATGTGGGGGCCGCGGCCACCAAGTCGATCATCCTGGGGCTCATCATCCTGGCCACGGCCCGGATCTTTGTGGCCTACGAGATCGCCCATCCGTTTGTGATGCTGGGCTTTCTGGTGCTGACGGCGGTGACCTTCAGCCTGTTCGGCTTCGTCATCGGGGTCTGGGCCGACGGCTGGGAAAAGCTGCAGATCATCCCGATGCTGGTGGTGATGCCGCTCACCTTCCTGGGCGGCAGCTTCTATTCGATCAGCATGCTGCCGCCGGTCTGGCAGACCATCACCCTGTTCAATCCGGTGGTCTATCTGGTCAGCGGCTTCCGCTGGAGCTTCTATGGGGTCTCCGACGTCGATATCGGGATCAGCATCGCCATGACGCTCGGCTTCATGGCGCTCTGCCTGGCCGCGATCATCTGGATCTTCCGCACCGGCTACAAGCTGAAGGCCTGAGGCGGCGAAGACCTACTGGTCTTCCTCGAAGCGGGCGGCGACCAGGGCGCAGAGGGCCTCAAGGGCGTCTGCGGCCTGCTCGCCCTCGGCGGCGATATGGATGGTGCTGCCGGGGCCGGCGGCCAGCATCATCAGGCCCATGATCGAGCGGGCATCGACGCTCTGGCCGTCCTTGGAGACCAGGACCTCGGCGTCATAGGCCGAGGCAAGCTTGACGAACTTGGCCGAGGCGCGGGCGTGCAGACCCCGCTTGTTGAGGATCTCGATCGTTCGTTCGGCGGTCATTTTTCGCCCGCCAGGACGTAGGAGGCGACGGAGATGTACTTGCGTCCCGCCTCCTGGGCGGCGGAGACGCAGTCTTCCAGACCACACCGGGTGCGGACGCTGGCCAGCTTGATCAGCATGGGAAGGTTGAGGCCGGCGATCACCTCGGCCCGGGTCTGTTCCATCACCGAGATGGCGAGGTTGGAGGGCGTGCCGCCGAACATGTCGGTGAGCAGGATGACGCCTGTTCCGGAATCCGCCCGCGCGCAGGCGGCGAGGATGTCCATCCGTCGCCGTTCCATGTCGTCATCGGGTCCGATGCAAATGGCCTCTACCGCGCTCTGCGGTCCGACCACATGCTCCATCGCCGATACGAACTCTGCGGCCAATCGCCCGTGCGTGACGATCACGAGCCCGATCATGCCCACGCTCTCAAAGGCTATCCCCTGTCGGCCGCGCTGTCGCAGAATGCGGACCAGAAGCCGGGTGTGATACGCGCCTTCCGGCCTTCATCCAAGTGAGTCCAGGGCGTGACTCAGTTTCACAGGGGCCGAATTCTCCAGTCCCGCGAGCGTCAGCAGGGGTATTTCCACCCCAAGATGTGTCACAGTTTCGAGATCGGGCATCCGCGCCGGGGCGCCCAGCCGGATCCAGAGGACCACCGGCGCCTGCGGAAGGGCTGAGATCCTCCGCACGCCAAGCCCCCGAATCTCCAGGCGCCCGGCGAGACTGTCAGGGGCGCGGCCATACAGCCTTCCCCCCGAAACCCAGGTCAGAACCCGGTCGTCGGCCACCAGGCGAAAGCCCTCCTGGAGGCAGCGCAGGGCCAGATCGCTCTTGCCCGAACCCGACGGCCCCTCGATCAGAACGCCGCGCCAGCCGGCCGGCCCCAACCTCGCGATCAGTCCCGCATGCAGGATCACCGGCGGGCCTCGGGGAGGATCACGGTGAAGCGGGCGCCGGCGATCTCGTCCCCCGCCTCGGGCGCGCCAGCGCCGTCGTCGAGGCGCGGCCTGTTCTCGGCCCTGACGGTTCCATCGTGGGCGAGGATGATCTGTCGGGCGATGGACAGGCCCAGGCCTGAATTGCCGCCAAAGGCCGTGCCCTTGGGCCGGGAGGTGTAGAAGCGCTCGAAGATGGTCTCGAGGTTCTCGGGCGGGATCCCGGGGCCATCGTCATCCACGGTGATCAACGCCAGGCCCCGCTGGCGGCCCAGGGCCACCCGCACGACGCCGTCCTGGGCGCTGAAGGAGCGGGCGTTGTCGATCAGGTTGCGCAGGACCTGGCCGAGCGCGCCTTCCTGGCCCGACACCATCACGGTCTCAACACCCTCGGGGATGGTGAAGGTCACGGTCGGTTCCCCCGCCCGCACGGTGGCCTGGTAGAGGGAGACGACGTCAGAGATAAGCCGGCGCAGATCCACCGGGGTCGGCGGCTCCCGGGACAGTTCGGCGTCCAGGCGCGAGGCGTTGGAGATGTCGGTGACCAGCCGGTCCAGACGCTGCACGTCGTTCTGCAGCACGGCCATCAGCCGGTCCCGGGCCGCCGGTTCCTCGACCAGACCCAGGGTCTCCACCGCCGAGCGCAGGGAGGTCAGGGGATTGCGGATCTCATGGGCCACATCGGCGGCGAAACGCTCGATGGCGTCAATCCGCTCCGACAGGGCGTGGGTCATGTCTTCCAGGGAGCGGGACAGGTCCCCCAGCTCGTCATCCCGCCGGGAGATGTCCGGGACGGAGATCGCCCGGGCCCGGGCCAGGCGCACCCGGTCGGCGGCCCTGGCCAGCCGGCGGACCGGGTGGGCGATCAGCCGGTTCAGAATCAGCGAGGACATCAGGGAGACCGCCACCGCGATCAGAATGAAGGGCAGGAGAGCGGCCCGTTCGGCGGCGATGATCTCGTCCACATCCCGGGCTTCCAGGGTGAGCACCCCCAGCACCGCCTTCACATGCTGGATCGGGATGGACACCGAGACCACGCGCTCTCCGTCTGCGCCCACCCGAAGGCCCGCCCAATGGACGCCGCGCAGGGCGGTCGTCACCTCGGCCCGCAGGGCGGCCTGGGCCTTGGCGGCCTCAGTGCTGTCGGCGTTCTCCTCAGTCCCGCTGCTCAGATTCAGGTCAAGGCCGGGGCCATCCCCCCGGGCCCGGGCGGGGGGCAGCGTGCGCCACTCGACGCGGTCCGACACCCAGTAGGAATCGGCGATCAGCCGGCCCTGGGCATCGAACAGCCGCGCGCGCTGCGAGCGGGGATTGGACAGAAGCTGCAGGACTTCCGAGGCATAGGCCCCGTCCATCATCGGTTCCGGCTCGCCCACCGTAGCGGCCTGGTCGATGATGGTGGCCAGCAGCTCGCCCTGGGTGGTCAGGCTGTCGATGCGGGCGTTGACCAGGCCCCGGCGCAGCTCATTCAGCACCAGGGCGCCAGAGATCAGGATCGTCAGACCGAACAGGTTGAGGACGATGATCAGCCGGCCCAGGCGCGAGCCGGGCAGCCATCGCCATCCCCCGCGCCGGGGCGGTCGCTCAGGACTCGCGATATCGGTATCCGACGCCATAGAGGGTTTCGATTGCGTCGAACTCAGGGTCCAGCTCGCGGAACTTCTTGCGCATGCGCTTGATGTGGCTGTCGATGGTGCGGTCGTCCACATAGACCTGATCGTCGTAGGCCGCATCCATCAGGTTGTCGCGGCTCTTCACGAAGCCGGGACGCTGGGCCAGAGACTGCAGCAGCAGGAACTCGGTGACGGTCAGCTTTACCGGCCGCTCCTCCCACAGGCAGTCGTGACGGGCGGGATCGAGGGTCAGCTTGCCGCGCTTCAGCGCCCGGGCCTCGGCCTCGGACACCGGGCCAGCCACCCCTTCGCCGCCATCGGCGCCGGCCCGTCGCAGGACCGCCTTCACCCGCTCCAGCAGCAGGCGCTGGCTGAACGGCTTGTGCATGTAGTCGTCGGCGCCGAGGTTGAAGCCCAGGATCTCATCGATCTCGTCGTCCTTGGAGGTCAGGATGATCACCGGCAGGTCGCTGGTGCGACGCAGACGGCGCAGGACCTCCATGCCGTCCATCCGCGGCATCTTGACGTCGAGGATGGCCAGATCCGGGGGCTCGTTCTCCAGGGCCGCCAGACCCGCAGCGCCGTCATAGAAGGCCTTCACGGTGTGGCCGTGGCTTTCCAGGGCGAGGCTGACCGAGGTGACGATGTTCTCGTCGTCATCGACCAGGGTGATCTTTGCCATGGGAAACAGAACTCCTGAAGTCTTCGGCTTGAGGCGAAGCTAGTGGTTCCGCCTGATGGCCTCAATGTGGCGCGGCCGACTCGGTCAAGGTTAAATCCCCGACAGAATAAGCCGTTCCGCAATCAAGGGGACCTTAATTCTATTGGCCCAGTATGCGCCCCGGGTCCTGGGGAGCGACCAAATGGGACGGGCCAAAGTGCATTTTGAGGTGTTCGTCAGAAAGACCGTCGGATCCGGCTGGACGCTGGAAATGGCGACGGAGAGCCGCGCCCAGGCTGTGGCTGTGGCCGAGGAGCTGGTGGCCGAACGGCGTGTGGCTTCGGCCCGCGTCACAAAGGAGTCCATGGACCCTGAGACCAACGAGTTTCAGAGCGTCGTCATCCAATCCCTGGGCCTGCCCGACACCGCCAAGGTCAAGAAGGCGCCAGAGCGGAATGATCCGCTCTGTGTGACGCCGCAAGACCTCTACACCGCCCATGTCCGGGAGCGGATCGGCCGTCTGCTGGACGGCTGGCTCGCGCGCAACCACGCCACCCCGTTTGAGCTCTTGCATCGGGCCGACCTTGTGGAGCGTCTGGAAGCCTCCGGCGTGGAGCTTCAGCACGCGATCCAGAAGATCGCGGTGCCGGAGTCCCAGGCCCGGGGCGTCTCCATTCATGAAATCATGCGCGCCTTCCAGGGCCTGGTGGAGCGGGCCATTGAGCGGATTCTGGGGGATGCCCGCCGGGGCGACCTGCCCGACGTCGACAAGGAAGGCTTCGCCGCCGCCGCCGAGCGGATTTCGCATGCGCCGGAGCGGGCCTATCTGCTGGGCGCCGGCGTGGCCGCCTCTATCGCGCCGGCCCGCAACTGGAGTGAAAAGGTCACGCGGCTGCTGGACCTGGCCGACGCCTCGCCGATCGCCGGACCGCCCCGGGGTCTCGCCCTGCAGACCATCGAACAGCCGCTGGCGGAAATTCTCGGATCCTCAGCCGGCCTGGACGGCCTCATCGGCAAGGATCTGGACCTAGGTGTCCGGCTGGCGGCCATGACCCGGCTGGCGGCCCACGACGCCGTCGAGGCCCTGATCCGGCTTGAGCCCTCGGTCGCCAAGATCATGCCCGAGCTGTCGGAGCCGGCGCAGCGCCTGGCCCGCTGGCTGGCCACCGAAGATTTCCGGGCGGTTCGCGGCGCCATCACCAAGCGAGTGCTGAAGGAACTCAACGGCCCCCGCAGGCTGAAGCCCGGCGACGGCGCCGGCGAGATCGACCTGCTGCGCGGCCTGGCCATGTCCCTGACCGCCGCCGCTGGCGACCTGGTGCCCCTGGACGATGTGCATCAGGCTTTCGTCAACCGCTCCAAGATGCTGGTCACCGGCGACTTTGTGGAAGCCTATCTCGGCAAGGGCCAGAACGCCCTGCAGGAGGCCGAGGCGCTCATGTGGCTGGTGGAGAATGTGATCGGGGCCGCCAACAAGCGTCTGGCCGTGCGCTGGCTCTCGGCGGTGGTCGGCTCCCTGGCCTTCGAGAAGGACGCCCGCAACCTCGACGTTTCCGCAGCCCAGAGACTGTTTTCCCTGGCCAAGCTTTACCGTGGCGCGGGCCGCGGGGGACTGATCCCTGAGGACTATCTGCCCATTCAGCAGAAGCTCGGGGACCTGGGCGGACTGGCCGAGGCTGACGCCAAGGTGACCCAGGGCCTGGCCCGGGCCAATGCGCCGGCCACCACCCGCCTGACCCTGTTGTTGAAGCTGGCCTGTGGCGAGGCCGCGCCCCTGGGGCCGGCGGCCGACCGGGCCAAGGCCGAGGCGCTGAAACTGGTGCGGCTGGACGACACCCGGGCCGAACTCGCCCGCTCGCCAGAGCGCATGGCCGAGGTTCGAACCCTGATCCAGGCCGCGGGCCTGGCGGCCTAGGCCGGGTTAAGGCCGAGCACCTCGCCGAGGGCCCTGACCACGCGGTCGACATCCTTCAGGTCCATGCCCGGATAGAGCGGCAGGCTGAGCGTCCGCTCGTACCAGGCTTCGGCGCCGGGCAGGCTGAGCGCGCCATAGCGGGCGAGGTAGTAGGGCTGGGTGTGCACGGGGATGTAATGCACCTGGCTGCCGATCCCGCGGGCCTTCAAGGCCTCCATCACCGTCCGGCGAGACTGACCCAGGGCGGCGAAGTCGATCAGCACACACATCAGATGCGGCGTCGCCAGACTGGCCTCGGGGGACGTGGCCGGGCGCACGGCTGGCGCCAGCGGCGCGAGAGCCTCCACATAGTGGGCCGCCAGGGCCTGTCGGGCTGCGGCGAAGCGGGGCAGCTTGGCCAGCTGTGAGTGACCCAGGGCGCACAGGATGTCGGGCAGGCGGTAGTTGAACCCCGGCTCGGCCATTTCATACCACCAGGGATCAGCGCCGGGTGGTCGGACCATGCCGTGGCTGCGCAGGCGTCGCAGCCGCTCGGCCAGTCCGGCGTCGGGGGTGGTGATCATGCCGCCCTCGCCGGTGGCGATCGTCTTGACCGGGTGAAAGGAAAAGGTCGAGGCCGAGGACCAGCGGCCGGAGCCCACCGGATCTTCCATATTGCCGCTCAACAGGCGCGAGCCCAGGGCGTGGCAGGCGTCTTCCACCACCACAGCGCCGGCGGCGTCGGCCAGGGCGGCGATGGCGGGAAGGTCGAGAACCTCGCCGCGCAGATGGACCGGCAGCACGGCGGTCACCGCACGGGGGCCGGCCCTGGCGATCGCCTGGGCCAGATCGCTCGGCCGCATCAGGCCGCTGTCGGGGTCGACGTCGGCGAAGACCACCTCGGCGCCCACATAGCGGACGCAGTTGGCGGTCGCCAGAAAGGTGGTGGAGGGGACGATACAGACATCGCCCTCACGCACGCCGAGGGCCAGCATGGTCAGGTGCAGGGCCGCGGTTCCGTTTGAGCAGGCCACAGCGTGCTCGGCGCCGAGCGCCTCGGCGAACGCCGCCTCGAAGGCCTCGACCCGGGGGCCGGTGGTCAAGAGGTCGTCGCGAAGGGCCGCACTCACCGCGGCGATATCGTCGTCCTCAATGGTCTGGCGACCGTAGGGCAGGAAGGGGTCGGCCATGGAACCTCAGTCTGTGGCGCGACGCCGACGCGAGGGCGGCGCCTTGTCCAGGAGGGCCAGCAGGCCAGGGCCCGTCAGCCAGTCCTCATTGGTGTCGCTGGCGTAGGAGAAGTCTTCGGCGACCATCCCATACGTCGTCGAGAACGGCGTCCGCGCATACTCCACAAAGGCCGGTTCGATGGCGTAGCGGTCGCCCAGGTCGGCGGTCGAGCGGGCGTCATCCGCGGAGATCATCATTTCGTGCAGCTTCTCGCCGGGCCGGATGCCGACCATCTTGTGCGGCAGGCCAGGCGCCATGGCCTCCGCCAGATCGACGATCCTGGTGGAGGGGATCTTCGGTACGAAGATTTCACCTCCGCGCATGATGTCGAGGGACGACAGGACGAAGTCGACCCCCTCGTCCAGGGTGATCAGGAAGCGGGTCATGCGCGGATCGGTGATCGGCAGCTCTGTCGCGCCTCGGTCCAGGAGTCGCTGGAAAAGCGGAGCCACGGACCCGCGCGATCCCACGACGTTGCCATATCGAACGACAGAAAAGCGCGTGCCGATATCCCCGGCCAGATTATTGGCCGCGACGAAGGTCTTGTCCGAGGCGAGCTTGGTGGCCCCGTAGAGATTGACGGGGTTGCAGGCCTTGTCAGTGGAGAGCGCCACGACCTTCTTCACCCGGTTGGTCAGGCAGGCCCAGACCACGTTCTCCGCGCCCAGGACGTTGGTGTGGATGCATTCGGAGGGATTGTACTCCGCGGCGGGCACCTGCTTGAGGGCCGCGGCGTGGATGACGATGTCGACGCCCCGCAGGGCCAGGGTCAGGCGCTCACGGTCCCGGACGTCTCCGAGGAAGAACCGCATCCTGGCCATGTCCTCAGGCCCGTAGCGCTCGGCCAGGTCAATCTGCATGTCATGCTGTTTGAGTTCGTCGCGGCTGTAGACGATCAGCTTTCGCGGCGCGGCGCGGCTGAGCACCGTGTCGATGAAGCGGCGGCCGAATGAGCCGGTGCCGCCGGTGACAAGGATGACCTTGCCGTCGAGGTCGAGAGAATCTGGCGCGAAACGGCCCAAGGCGGCCTCCGATGCGGTCGGTGCGAATCTTGGTCGCAGTCTTCGGCCGCTCGCGTAAAGAGACCGCTAACCATGAATGCGGCACACCGACGCGTATGGAACAGATCCATCGCCTGCGCCTCGCCCTGCCCGTCCTGTTCAGCGGCCTTGTCGCCCTGACCGCCAGCCCGGCCGCCGCGGCCGGCCCCCCGAAGGGCGGTGACAAGAAAAAGGGCGGCGGGCTCACCTTTCTGCAGTTCCAGACCCTGACCGCCACGGTCGCCGGTGAGCGGGGGCGCCGGGCGGTGTTGACCCTGGAGGTCGGCCTCGACATCCCCGACGAGAAGCTGCGGGCCCATGCCGAGCTGTCAGAGCCACGCCTGCGGGCGTCCTTCTCCCAGACCCTGCGGGTCTATGCCGCTGGCCTTGCGCCCGCCGGGCTGCCAGACGCCGACTATATCGGCCGCCAGCTGCAGCGGGACGCCGACCGGGTCCTGGGCAAGAGCGGCGCCACCCTGCTGCTCGGCACCATCCTGGTGAACTGACCCGGCCCAGCTCACATGGCCGAAATGCCGCCGTCCAGCTTGAGCTCGGCCCCGGTCATGAACCGGCTTTCGTCCGACGCCAGGTAGAGGGCCGCATTGGCGATGTCCGAGGGCGCGCCGATGCGCCCCAGCGGCACCTGCCGGGCGAGCTTTCCCTCGGCCACCTCCTTGCCGAACCGCTGGCGCAGGGGGTCGAGGATCGGCGTGTCCACGAAGGTCGGGTGGATCGAGTTTGAGCGGATATCCAGACCCTGCTTGGCGCAGTGCAGGGCGATGCCCTTGGACAGCAGCCAGACCGCGGCCTTGGACGCGTTGTAGACCGGGCTGTTGTGTGCGGCGATCAGGCCGGCGATGGAGCTGATATTGATGATCGATCCCGGCTGACAGCGGCGCATGTACTTCAGGGCGTGCTTGGTCCCCAGGAAGACGGAGTCCACATTGACGTTCATCACCAGCTTCCAGTCCTCATAGGACAGCTGCTCGATGTCGCCGCCGCGGCTGATCCCGGCATTGTTGACCAGCACCGACAGCCCACCCATGGCGGCGTCAGCCTCCTCCAGGGCGTAGATCCACTGATCCTCCCGGGTCACGTCCAGGGGCAGGGCGAAGGCGACCTCGGCGCCGATCGCGGCGTTGATCTCCGCGGCCTGGGCCTTGGCCCCTTCATGATTGATGTCGGCCA
Source organism: Phenylobacterium sp. (assembly GCF_030679875.1). Taxonomy (GTDB): domain Bacteria; phylum Pseudomonadota; class Alphaproteobacteria; order Caulobacterales; family Caulobacteraceae; genus Phenylobacterium. The sequence continues at coordinate 215,368 of NZ_JAUXSP010000002.1, forward strand.
GGGTGACCTTGGCCCCTTCCGCCGCCAGGGCTGCGGCCATGGCCGCGCCGAGTCCCTGGGCGCCCCCGGTAATGAAGGCCTTCTTTCCTGCGACCCGTCCGCTCATCTGGTCCCTCCCTGGGATCTGTTCTTGTGTGGTGGTGAGGTCTCGCCTCAACCGCCGGCGATCTGGTCCATGAACCGCGCCAGCTTCAGGTCGAGCTCGGTCACGCCGCCCGCGTCGTGGGTCGTCAAGGTCACGTCCACCCGGTTGTAGACATTGAACCATTCGGGGTGGTGGTCGAGTTTCTCGGCCATCAGGGCGACCTGGGTCATGAAGCCAAAGGCGGCGTTGAAGTCTTCAAACCGATAGGTCCGCACCAGGGCCTCACGGGCCCCTTCGCCGGCTCGCCACTGCGGCAACTGGGCCAGGGCGGCGTCTGCGCCCATGCGCTCCGGGCGGCTCACTGGGCGGGCTCTGCGACCGGAAAGACCAGGCCAGTGGCCGCTGAAAGCTCGGCCAGGGTCTGGTCCACGTCGATCACCTTGATGGCCTTCATCCCCAGTTGGGCGGCAGGTTTGCAATTGACCCCGAGGTCATCGAGATAGACGCAATTCCCCGGCGCCACGGCCAGGACCTCGCACATCATCTGATAGATGCGCGGGTCGGGCTTGCGCACGCCGGCCTTGGAGCTTTCGATCACATGGTCGAACAGGGGCATGATCTCGCCCATCAGGCCGCGGGGCTTCTGCGCGCCATCGGGGCCCGGGCTGTGGTGGCTGACCATGTTGTTGGTGATGCAGCCGACCTTGAATCGCGCCTTGCAGAGCTTCAGCGCCTCGACCATGCGCGGCCGCACGGTCCCGGAGATCAGGGGCAGGACGTCGGCGCCGCGGATGGGAAAGCCCAGAGCCGAGGACTCCTCCAGGAACAGGGCGTCAAACCCCGCAGCGTCGACCTCATTGCGCTCGAACAGGGCCCAGGCATTGGTGTCGGGATTGGTCGCATTGACCCGGCGGATGTGATCCTTGGGCGCCCCGATAGCGGCTTCATGCCGGGCGAAGGCCTCGAAGGGGGAAGTGGTGAACACGCCGCCGAAGTCCCAGATCACCGCCTCGATCACCATCACACCCGTCCTTCAAACGCCTGTTTTACGCCGCGAAGCTAGAGACGGCGCGACTGACGTGCAAGCTAGGGCCATGGTCTTTCGTCCCCACCTCTCCCCATTGGCCCGCCGCTACGGGGGCGCGGCCTTCGGGCTCTGCCTCCTGGCCATCCTGTTCCTGTCCCTCGCGCCGACGGCGGTTACGCCGGCGCCGGACCTGGGCGGCGACAAGATCCGCCACGCCCTGGCCTACTTCGTTCTCACGGGACTAGGTCTCTTCGCGTTCGGCCCGCGCCTCGTCCTCCTGGGGGGCGTCTTGCTACTCGGGGCCGGGGTGGAGATCGCCCAGGCGTCCATGGGCCTGGGTCGCGAGGGGGACCTTGCGGATCTGGCGGCCAATCTGAGCGGCGAGGCCCTGGCGCTTCTGGTCTGGCTGGGCTGGGAGCGACTGAGGTTGCGGCGGTGAGCCTGCCCCACAGCCCCTGGGTCGAGGCGGGCGGCGACTTCGCCATCGGCCTGCGCCCTATTCCCGCCGCCGCCTGGCTGGAGGGCGGCGAGGACGATCCTGCCGGCCGCAAGGACCCGTTGATCGCCAAGTCCCCTGCGATCGTCTGGGGCGAGACGCCTGGCTCGCGTCCCGGTCAGGCTGAGGTCCTGGCCCTGATCGATGCGGTGCGGGGACAACAGGGCGGGGAGGCGGGCCTGCCGCCCCTGCTGGCGGCGGCCCGCAGGGTGCCGGACGATCTCTGCCTGATGGAGCCACGGGACGGAGTCTGGCGGCTGACCGCGCTCAGCCTGTGCGCGCCGAGTTTTTTCACCGCAGAGGCCGCCCTGGGGCGAAGCCTGGCCGAATTGCATGCTCCGGTCGATGGCTTCGCCGCACGGTTCGGCGGGCGGCTGGAGCGCGTCTTTGCAGGTCTGCGGCCGGACCTGATCCTGGAGCGCCGCAACTGGACGGTGGTGAACACCGACGCTCTCTTCACGCCGGACTCTGCGCCGATCCGCGCTGAGATTCCCTACATCCCCGTCCAAGAGGCCGGCCGGGCTCTCCACCTGCGGGTGGAGCGCCAGACCCTGCGCCGCCTTCCCGCCACCGGCGGCGCCCTGTTCACCATCCGCATCTGGCGCGCGCCCCTGGAGACCCTGGATCAGGACCCGGAGCGCCTGGCGGCCTTCGCCAGGGCCTGGCGGGGCGCTACGGCAGAGTTTCGCAATTACAAGGGGTTCGCCTCCTACGACACCTTGGTCGAGGGGTTTCTTCGCGCAAGAGGAGAATCCTACAGCGTTAACGAGGTGTAAACGCGCAGCGTGCGGGCGAGGGAGTTTCGCTATGCGTACGTGTACAGTTTCGTCGATCATCGCCGCCCTGGGCTTGGCCCTGGCCCTGTCCGCCTGCGATGAGCAGCCGCCCAAGCCGCCCTTCGCGGACAAGTCGGCCCCGACCGCCGCCGCCCCGTCCACTGAGGCGGCGTCCGGTCAGGGCGCCGCGCCGCTGACCCTGCCGCCGCCGGCTCAGGCGGCCAACTGTTGCGCCTGTCCGCCTGCCGCCGCCGCCTGCCCGGACGCCAAGCCCGCGAAGACCGCCAAGGCGCCGGCCAAGCCCGCCACCCGACAACGGGCTGCGCCGGTCCGCCAGGCCGCCCGCGCCCCTGCGCCCCGCCAGCCTGCGCCCCGACATCCCGCCCCGGCCCCCCGCGACTACGCCCATCAGGCGCCGCGGACGGGCCATCAGCAGGACTATCGCCGCTACCAGGGCCCCGATATCGCCACCCGCGGCGGCTATGAGCGCCGGGCGGACGCCTACCAGGGCCACCAAGAACAGTATCGGGGCCAGGCCTACCGCGAGGATCGCTACGCCTACGCGCCGCCGCCGCCGCCGCAAGTGCGGGGCTATGCCGAGCAGCATCAGTCCTACAGCGAACATCGCAGCTATTCGCAGCAATCCAGCGGCTACGCCCATGGGGTCGCCGCCGGTCCCTGTTGCGCCGGCCCGCCGGTCCAGGCCGCTGGCCGGGATTCCGGCGGCTATCTCACCTGGCCCGGCAAGCGCCCGCCTGCGCCCTACTACTGAGCCGCCGGGCTCTCACATCGATCCGTATTCCCGGGGGGGAAAAACTATGAGAATGCGTTCGCCGAGCGGCCCTTGGTTCAAGTGGTACGAGGTGGTGGCTTTCGTCGCCTTTGGCAGCGTGGCCCTGGTCCTGGCCAAGCTCGGCATGGTGTTCTGAGGCCTCAGTTCCAGAGGGCCGGACGGCGGTCCTTCCAGGGCTGTTCCTTCTCCAGCTGGCCGGCCAGGCGATAGAGGGTCGCTTCGTCGGCGAAGCGGCCGGTGAACATCATGCCCACGGGCAGGCCCTCGTCCGACTCCCAAAGCGGCACGGACATGGACGGCTGGCCGGTGAAGTTGGCCGGCGGGGTGGTGGCGTAGGTGGCCGCCTGGCGCTTATCGAACTCCCGGGTGTCGGCCATGTTGGGGTCGAGCCAGTCGATCCGGGGCGCCGGCGTGCTCATCACCGGGGTCAGATAGACATCGAAGGCCTCGAAAGCCGACAGGATCTGCCGGTTCATCAGCCGCAGCTGCTGGAAGCCCCAGAAGGCCTGCTGACCGTTCAGACGCTTGCCGGCCTCGTAGCCGCGCCGCGCCAGGGGACCCAGCTCATCGTCGCCGGGCTCACGGCCCAACTTCTCCACCCAGCGGGCGACATTGGCTGAGAAGTTCGACGCACTGGCCAGGCTCTGGGCCCGGTAGAGCTGACGGTAGTCGACGCCCAGCCCCTGCTCGAACACCTCGTGGCCCAAGCCCTCCAACAGCTCGACCGTGCGCATCAGGTGGGCGAGCATCTCGTCGGGGACGGGCCGGCCGCTGGGGGTCTCCGCCGACCAGGCGATGCGCAGGCGCCCGGGGCTCTTTTGCACCTCCGCCAGATAGGGGCCGTCCTTGGCCGGAGCCTGGAAAGGATCTCCCGCCTGGGGATAGCCTGTGGCGTCCAGCATGGCGGCGGAGTCGCGCACGGTGCGGCTGACCACATGGTGGACCGAAAAGCCCAGCGCGCCGTCGACCACCTCGCAGATCGGGGTCCGGTCCCGGGTGATCTTCATGCCGAACAGACCGCAGCAGGCGGCGGGAATGCGGATCGAACCCAGGCCATCGCTGGCGTGGGCCAGGGGGACGAGGCCGGCCGCCGTGGCCGAGGCCGCGCCGCCAGACGAGCCGCCGGAGATGTGATCGGGGTTCCAGGGGTTGCGGCAGGCGCCCAGCTGATCGGAATTGGTCACCCCGGGAATGCCGAATTCCGGCGTGTTGGACTTGCCCAGCAGGACGACGCCGGCGGCGCGGTAGCGGGCGACCAGTTCGCTGTCGGTCTCATCGGCGGCCACCTGGGCGAACCGGCTGCCCGAGGTGCGGGGCCAGCCCTTCACCTGGGCGCCCAGGTCCTTGATCAGGAAGGGCACGCCCTTGAAAGGCCCGTCGGGCAGGTCGCCTGCGGCGGTGGTCCGGGCCTCGTCATAGGCCTTGTGGACGACGGCGTTGAGGACGCCGTTGTGCCGTTCGACCCGCTCGATGGCGGCCTCGACCAGTTCTGCGGGGCTGACCTCGCCCTTGGCGACCAGGGCGGCGAGCCCCAGCCCGTCATGCTCGGCATATTCGGTGAAGGCCATGGCCCAACTCCCTGCCGGTTCCCGGCTCTTGTTTCCTCAAGAGCCGGAGAGTTCAGGAGATGGCGCGGCCTGTCCAGGCCTGGGGGGGGGCTAGACGTCCACCTCGGCGTCCAGGGCGTTCTCCTGGATGAACTCGCGGCGCGGCTCAACCAGATCGCCCATCAGGCGGGTGAACATGCCGTCGGCGTCGTCGGCATGGGCCACCTTCACCTGCAGCAGGCTGCGGGCCTCCACGTCCAGGGTGGTCTCCCACAGCTGGTCGGGATTCATTTCGCCCAGGCCCTTGTAGCGCTGGATGGCCAGGCCGCGGCGGCCGGCCTCCATGACGGCGTTGAACAGATCCAGCGGGCCGCGGACCTGGGTCACCTTGTCCCGGCGGGTGAAGCTGGCCGGCGCCGCGAAGGTCTCGGCCATGGACGCGGCGCGCTCAGCCAGACGCAGGGCGTCGGCGGCGTGCAGCAGCAGATCGTCCAGCACCACGCGCTCGGACACGCCGCGGCGGACGCGGCTGAACACATAGCCGCCGGTGGCCGCGGTCTCGCCGCTCCAGGGACCATCGCCCTCTTCGGCATAGAGATTCAGGCGCTTGGCCGCCAGGTCGAGGTCGCCGTTTTCCCCCAGCAGGCCGGCCAGGGCCGCCTGTTCGATGGCGAAGGCCGGGGCCCGGGAGGACAGGCGGTCCACATTGGCCTTGGCGCCGCGGGCGGTCTGGACCAGGGCGTGCAGATCGGCGCCCGCCAGTCGCTCGCCATTGGCCAGGGTGAGCGTAGCGCCCTCAACGCCTTCATTGACCAGGAAGGCCTCGAGCTCGGGGTCATCCTGCAGATAACGGACCGACTTGCCCTTGGTCGCCTTATAGAGGGGCGGCCGGGCGATATAGAGATAGCCCCGCTCGATCACCTGCGGCATCTGCCGGTAGAAGAAGGTCAGCAGCAGGGTGCGGATATGGGCGCCGTCCACGTCGGCGTCGGTCATGATGACGATCTTGTGGTAGCGGATCTTGTCGATGTTGAAGTCGTCGCGGCCGATGCCGGCGCCCAGCGCCGTGATCAGGGTGCCGATCTGGTCAGACGACAGCATCTTGTCGAAACGCGCCCGCTCGACGTTCAGGATCTTGCCGCGCAGGGGCAGGACCGCCTGATTTTCCCGGTTGCGGGCCTGCTTGGCCGAGCCGCCGGCGGAGTCCCCCTCGACCAGGAAGACTTCGGACTTGGCCGGGTCCTTCTCCGAGCAGTCGGCGAGCTTGCCGGGCAAGGAACTGATGTCGAGGGCCGACTTGCGCCGGGTCAGGTCGCGGGCCTTGCGGGCCGCCTCCCGGGCGGCGGCGGCCTCGGCGATCTTCTGGACGATGATCTTGGCTTCGTTGGGGTGTTCCTCAAACCAGGTCGACAGGCCCTCCGAAACCAGGCCTTCCACGGCCGGCCGCACCTCAGACGAGACCAGCTTGTCCTTGGTCTGGGACGAGAACTTGGGGTCCGGCACCTTGACCGACAGGACGCAGGTCAGGCCTTCGCGGGCGTCTTCGCCCGACAGGGAGACCTTCTCGCGCTTGGTGGCGCCGGAGCTTTCCGCATAGGAGGTGATCAGCCGGGTCATGGCCGAGCGGAAGGCCGCCAGGTGGGTGCCGCCGTCCTTCTGCGGAATGTTGTTGGTGAAGCAGAGGACGTTCTCGTGGAAGCCGTCGTTCCACCAGAGGGACAGGTCGATCTCGACGTTTTCCCGGCGGCCCCGGATGACGATCGGGTCGCGGAGCAAGGGCGTCTTGGCCTTGTCCAGGTGGCGGACGAAGGCCTCGATGCCGCCCTCATAGGCCATGACTTCTTCGAAGGGCTCGGCCCCGCGGAAGTCCTTCAGCCAGATGGTGACGCCGGAATTTAGGAAGGCCAGCTCCCGAAGCCGGTGCTCCAGGGTCTTCCGGTCGAAGTCGATGAAGGCGAAGGTGGTGGTGGACGGATAGAAGGTGAGCTCGGTGCCCGACAGGGGCAGACCGTTCTCGCGCATGGGCGCCTCGCCGGTCTCCACCAGGGGGGAGACCGTGTCGCCGCGACGGAACTCGATCTCATAGGCCTTGCCGCCACGATAGATCTTCAGCTTCAGCCAGTCCGACAGGGCGTTGACCACGGAAACACCGACCCCGTGCAGGCCGCCGGAGACCTTGTAGCTGTTCTGGTCGAACTTCCCGCCCGCATGCAGCTGGGTCATGATGACCTCGGCGGCGGAGACGCCCTCGCCCTCATGCATGTCGACCGGGATGCCGCGACCGTCGTCGGTGACGGTCACCGAGCCGTCGCCATTGAGGATCACCTCGACGCGGCTGGCATAGCCGGCCAGGGTTTCATCGATGGCGTTGTCGACCACCTCATAGACCATGTGGTGCAGGCCAGACCCGTCGTCGGTGTCGCCGATATACATGCCCGGCCGCTTGCGCACCGCGTCCAGGCCCTTCAGGACCTTGATGGACTCAGCGCCATATTCGGCCTGGCCATTGCTCGTCGGCGTCTGGTCGGCGCCTTGGGGCTCGTCACTCATGAGGTTCTTCTTACGCGTCCAGTAGGGCCAGGCCCGAAGCGTCCACCCGGACGCCCTGGGCTCGGCCGCGAAGGTCTTCGAACAGGTGCTCGTCGGTTCCGGTCAGGAAGGCCTGCAGGCCGAGCGCCTCGATTTCATCGAACAACGCCCCCCGCCGACGGCGGTCCAGGTGTGCTGCGACTTCATCCAATAACAATATAGGGTTTGGGGCTGATTCTGCACGCGAAAGTCTCGCCGCCTGGGCCAGGACCAGGTTCAGGATCAAGGCCTTCTGTTCCCCGGTGGAGCATTCGGCCGCCGGGCGGTCCTTCTCCAGGTGGATGACGGCGAGATCACCGCGGTGCGGGCCGGTGAGGGCGCGGCCGGCGCTGGCGTCCCGCTCCCGCGCTGAGGCCAGGGCGGTCACCAGCCGGGCCTCGATCTCCTCGGCCGCGACGCCGTCCTTGGCCATCTGCTCCCACTCGCCGGTGAGGGTCAGCCGGGCCTGGGGAAAAGGTCGCTCCCCCCGGCTGTCGATCTCGGCCTGCAGGTCCATGAGGCTGGCCGCCCGGGCGGTGGCCATCTGGGCCCCGGCCAGACCCATCCGCGCCTCCAGGGCGCCGAGCCAGGCGGGATCATTGGGACCGTCGGTCAAAAGGCGCATCCGCTCGCGCTGGGCCTTTTCATAGGCGCTGGCCTGGGCGGCGTGGCCGGGCTTGGCGGCGTAGACCAGGCGGTCAAAGAACCGGCGGCGCTCGGCCGCGCCCTCCAGGAACAGGCGGTCCTGGGCCGGGGTCAGCCAGACCTGGCGCTGCAGGTCCGACAACCGGCCAGGCGGCACGGTCTCGCCCTCAAGCCGCACGGTGCGACGGGCCGCCCCGGCGGCCTCAACGCCCGTGCCGACCTTCAGGGTCTCCTCGCCCAGCATGACCTCGGCGGCCACCGCCCAGGCCCGACCCCGCGCCTCGCCGGGCAGGCGCCGCCCGATCTCGGCCATGGCCGCGCCGCGCAGGCCCCGGCCGGCGGTCAACAGCGAGACCGCCTCAAGCAGGTTGGTCTTGCCCGCCCCATTGGGTCCAGCCAGCACCACGGGCCGGCCGTCCATCGCCAACTCGGTGCGGACATAGGACCGGAAGTCGGTGAGGGTCAGGCGGGTGAGGACGGCTCGGGTCACGCACGGCTCATAGCGGGTTTCGCGGGCGCGCGCGAAGCCTCCGGCTGACCAGGCCCTGGCTCGATCCGTGAGCCAGCAGACCTGCCACCTCAGACAGCGCCCTCGGGCCGGCGCCTTGCGGCGGGCGCCAGGCTTGAGATAGCGGTGCGTCATGACCCGTGGCGCCCCCCTGTTTGAGCCGTCTCCGCCGCAGGGCCGCGCTGACCGGGGGATGGTGGCGGCGGTCCTGGGCGCCCATGGCGCCAGCTGCTTCACCGGCTGGGACTTGGGTGAGGCTGATCTCGCGGATCTGGATCTGGCGGGATGCGTCTTCGCCCGGTGCCGGGCCGGCCGCGCCAGCTTCGCCAACGCCGACCTCACTGAGGGCCGGTTCGAGGCCTGTGACCTCAACAACACCAATTGGCGCGGCGCGCGGCTGGCGGCGGCCCATCTGGCGGACTGCAAGCTGACCGGCGCGCAGTTCCGGGAGGTCAGCGCGCTTGGACTGACCTTCGCCCGGTGCCTGCTGGTGAACGCCTATCTGCGGGGGGTGAGCTTTCGCAAGGCCGAGTGCGAGGCCCTGGATCTGCAGGGCGCCGATCTGGCCGGATGCGATTTCCGAGAGGCGGTCCTGCTGGACTGCAATCTTCGGGACGCCCACCTGGCCGAGGCCCGCTTCGAGGCCGCCGATCTGAGGGGCGCCGACCTGGGCGATCTGCGGCTGTCCGACGCCAGCCGGTTCCGGGGCGCCTTCATCTCCAAGGCCCAGGCGGCCCAGCTCCTGATCGGGCTGGGCCTGAAGGTGGTTTGAGGGCGGGCCTTTAGACCCGCAAGGGCATCAGCACGTACTGAACGTCGCTGTCGGCGGGATCGAGGACCAGGGCCGGATCGTTGGGGCCGCCAAAGCGGAACTCGGCCTCCGGCGCCGTGATCTGGTCGGTGACGTCCAGGATATAGCGGGCGTTGAAGGACAGCTCGAAAGCCTCACCGGAATAGTCGGCCTCGATCTCCTCAACCGCCTGGCCGGCCTCCATGTTGCGGACCGTCAGGATGATGCGCCCGGGCTCGATGGCCATGCGCACCGAACGGCTCTTCTCGGCCGAGATGGTGGCGACCCGGTCGACGGCCTTGGCGAACAGCTTGTTGTCCACCCGCAGGATGCGGTCGTTGTCCTTGGGGATCACCCGGCCGTAGTCGGGGAAGGAGCCATCGATGACCTTGGAGGTCAGGGCCGTGGCGCCCAGCTCGAAGCGCACCTTCTGGGGGGAAAGCTGCAGATCGATCTGCTCGCCGGCGTCGTCCAGCAGGCGCCGCGCCTCGCCGATGGTCTTGCGGGGCACGATGACGCCCGGCGCGCCCACGGAGCCCTCTGGCGCCGGCATTTCGGCGAGCGCCAGGCGGTGGCCGTCGGTGGCCACGGCGCGCAGCTTCTGGACCCCGCCATCATTGACCACGTGCAGATAGAGGCCGTTCAGATAGTAGCGGGTCTCTTCGGTGGAGATGGCGAAGCGGGTCTTGTCGATCAGCCGGATGAGTTCGTTGACATCGACGCCGATCCGGGCCGACAGGCCCTCGGCCGACATGACCGGGAAATCCCCGGCCGGCAGCACCGGCAGGTTGAATCGCGAGCGGCCCGCCTGGACGGTCAGGCGGGGGTCTTCGCCGGTGAAGCTCAAGGAGACATCAGCCCCCTCCGGCAGCTTGCGGACGATTTCATAGAGGGTGTGGGCCGGCGCGGTGATCTGGCCCGGTTGGTCGACCTGGGCCAGGGCCTCGTCGGTGATCTCCAGGTCCAGGTCCGTGGCCGAGAAACTCAGTCGCTCACCCTCGGCCGAGAGCAGCACATTGGACAGGATCGGGATCGTGTTGCGCCGCTCGACGGCGCTTTGCACATGACCCAGCGCCTTGAGGAGCGCCGCCCGTTCGATCGTCAGCTTCATGATTCCGTCCGAACCTCCCTGCGCCGGCGAGACGATTCGCCCGCGCCCCCCGGGTGGAGGGGACTTGGGACTTTACTCATTTGGTCAGCCTGCGAAAGCCCTGGCGGGGCCGAACAGGCCGGTTCCGCCTCAGGCCTTGGTGTCGACAGCGCCGCCGGCCTCTTCGGCCTCGCCCGCGGCATAGGGGTTGGCGCCGGCGCTCTCAGTGGGCGGGGGCGCCAGATCAGCGCCCGAGCCCTTGGCGGCCACCACCACCATGGCCGGGCGCACGATGCGGCCAAACAGCTCATAGCCACTCTGCAAGGTTTGCAGGACCCCGCCTGCGCCCACGTCGGCGGCGGGCTGCTCCATCATGGCCTGATGTTTGTGCGGATCGAACTTCTCGCCCCGGGGGGGCTCGATCTTCTTCAGGCCATTGCCTTCGAAGGCGGTCTGAAGCGCCTTCTCGGTCATCTCGACGCCCAGCACGAAATTCTTCACGGCCGGATCGTCCAGGTCGGCCGGCGCAGCGGCCGTGGCCCGGGACAGGTTGTCGGCCGCGCCCAGCAGATCGCGGGCGAACTTCTGGATGGCGTACGCCCGGGCGTCATTGGCCTCGCGCTCGGCGCGGCGCTTGGTGTTTTCGGCCTCGGCGGCGAAGCGCAGCACCTGTTCCTTCAGGGAGGCGTTCTCGGCCTTCAGGGCCTCCAGCATCTCGATGGCGGCGTCGGCGACGGCCTCGGTTTCAGCCGGCGTGTGATCGTCGGACATTCTCTAGTTCCTTACGCATTCATCACCTGGCCCAGCACCTTGGCGGTGTAGTCCACCAAGGGGATGATCCGGGCATAGTTCAGGCGGGTCGGGCCGATCACCCCGATCGCGCCCAGCACCTTCTGTCGACCCGTCATATAGGGCGCGGCGATCACGGAGGAACCCGAAAGCGAAAACAGACGGGTTTCTGCGCCGATGAAAATGCGCACCCCTTGCGCCTCGCGCACCCCGTCCAGCAGGCCGATCAGCTGTTCCTTCTGCTCCAGATCGTCGAACAGCATGCGAACCCGCTCCAGATCCTCGAGCGCGTCGCGATCCCCCAGAAGGTTGGCCCGGCCGCGCACGATCAGGGCTCGGTTGGCGCCGTCGCCGCCGCCCCAGGCGGCGAGACCGTCCTCCACCAAGCGGGCGGCCTTGGCGTCCAGCTCCCGGCGAGACCGGTCCAGGTCGAGGCTGACCTCGCTACGGGCGTCGTCCAGGGTCTTGCCGCGGAGCTTGGTGTTGAGGAAGTTGGAGGCCTCCTGCAGGGAGGACGGGGTGACCCCGGCGCCGAGGGCCATGAGCCGGTTCTCCACGGTGCCATCCTCGAACACCATGATGGCCAGGGCCTGATCGCCGCCCAGGGCGACGAACTCCACATGCTTGACCTCGGCGTCGCGCACCGGGGTCACGACCACGCCCGCTCCCCCCGCGAGGCCTGACAGCAGCGATGAGGCCTCATTGAGGGCCTCCTCGAAGCTGCGCCCCTGGACCCGAAGCCTGGTTTCGATCAGGCGGCGCTCGTCCTCGCCCACATCGCCGACCTCCAGGAGGCCGTCGACGAACAGGCGCAGGCCTGCATGGGTCGGCAGCCGCCCGGCGCTGGAATGAGGGGCGCCCAGCAGGCCGAGCTGGGTCAGATCCTGCATGGTGTTGCGGATCGAGGCCGGGGAGAGGGAAACGCCCCCCCGGGACAGGGTTCGTGAGCCGACCGGGTCGCCGGTGTCGAGATAGCTCTCAACGATGCGGCGGAAAATGTCGCGCGCCCGCTCGTCCAGTTCGGCGAGCGAGGGCCCGCGGGAGAGCAGTGGTGTGTTCACGTTCTGACGGCCGGAGCCTTCACCTGTTGCGGGGGCCCATGGACGGGCGGTTCAGTTTTAGGATAAGCGCGCGCCACGGCCGTGCAAGTGACGCGGCGCCTTGACGGTATCGATACCACGCCGTCACCGACCTCAGGAAAGGTTCTCGCCATGCGCCCCTCGCAACGCGCCCCCGACATGCTGCGCGCCGTGACCCTCGAGACCGGGGTGAACCGCTATGCCGAAGGCTCCTGCCTCGTCTCCTTTGGCCACACCAAGGTGCTGGTCACCGCCAGCCTGGAGGAGGGCGTGCCCCCCTTCCTGCGCGGCCGTGGCCAGGGCTGGGTGACGGCGGAGTACGGCATGCTGCCGCGGGCCACCCACACCCGGGGCCGCCGGGAGGCCGCTCAGGGCAAGCAGTCGGGCCGCACCCAGGAGATCCAGCGTCTGATCGGTCGCTCCCTGCGCGCCGTCACCGATATGAAGGCCCTGGGCGAGCGGCAGATCTCCCTCGACTGTGACGTCATCCAGGCCGACGGCGGCACCCGGACGGCCTCGATCACCGGCGCCTGGGTCGCCCTGCGCCTGGCCACCCGCTACCTGATGGACGAAGGCGTGATCACCGCTGACCCGATCCTCGACCAGGTGGCCGCCGTCAGCTGTGGGGTCCACCAGGACCTCCCGGTGCTCGACCTGGACTACGAGGAGGATTCCGACGCCGAGGCCGACGCCAACTTCGTGCTCACGGGGGTGGGCGACATTGTCGAGATCCAGGCCACCGGCGAGAAGCGCGGCTTTACGCAAGGTGAGTTCGACGCCCTGTTCGGCCTGGCCCGCAAGGGCATGGACGAGCTGTTCGCCCTGCAGCTGGCCGCCGTCGCCCGTTAAGCTGGGCGCCAGACGCAAAACGGCCGGGTGCGGGGTTCCGCATCCGGCCGTTCTGGTATCCTGAACCTCACTGAGGCCGAAGGGGGTGAACCCTAGAGGCCGATCAGCAGGTCGCGCTGGGCCGAAGGCGGCATGCGAGCCAGTTCATTGGCCAGCGGCGCCATCCAGCGGGCCAGGAAGCGTTCGATCGCTGCAAACATGTTCTGTCCCTTTGTGCAGTGCAAAATGTTGCATCGCACATAGGCCTGAGGGCGTTGCTCCGCAACGCTATCGGCACAAAAACTGACAGCTGCGATGCGAGATCACGGGGATGTGTTGTCGCGACGCAACATTCTTCCCTGCTGGCCCCTTAGTCCTCCTCGCCAAAGCCCTCATCTCCCGGCCCGGGCTCATAGTGCAGCAGGTCCCCGGGCTGGCAGTCGAGCTCGCGGCACAGGGCGGCCAGGGTCGAGAAGCGCACGGCCCTGGCCTTGCCGGTCTTGAGGATGGACAGGTTGGCGATGGTGACGCCGACCCGGTCGGCCAGTTCGGTCAGCGACATGCGCCGTTCCAGCAGCACGCGATCAAGAAGCACGCGGATTGGCACTCTAGGCGCTCCTCAAATGGTCAGTTCGGCTTCGCGGCGCAGGCGGGCGCCCTCGCGAAACACCTCGGCCAGGACAAAGACCACCAGCACGGAAAACCACGCCGTCAGGCTGAGCGACGGCTCCACCGCGTTGGTGTCCGGGAGGATGGCGCTGGACAGGGCCCAGAAGGCGTAGCGGCCCAGCTCCAGCCCGGCCAGGATCAGCCCCACCATGCGCAGCCGGCGCACATTGTCGGGATGGAAGGGGTCCCCGGCGGTCAGGGTGGCGAAGATCTTCCGAAGCTGGGCCACGATGACCAGGACCCCGCCCATATAGATCGCCGCCGCCAGCAGGCCGAGGGTCATGACGGGCCCCCGGTTCTCCACCTCCTCGCCGCCGGCGGTGACCGCGATATCGGCCAGCAGCTCCGGGTTGAAGGAGAAGAGCAGGGCCGCCAGCATCAGAACGCCAACGACGCTGACCCCGATCCAGAGGGCTACATAGACCACGTCGAGGATGATCTTGAGAAAGCTCGACACCGAGCCTGGCCCCAGAGCGCGCATGGTCTTCTAGCCCCCGCCTTGTCTCTGCCGCAGCCTAGAGGATGCCGGCGCCGGCGACCACGGTGACGATGGGCAGGACGGCGAGGCACAGGGCGCAGGCCAGGGCGAAACGCTCGAAACCGTTGGAGAAGGCGAAGCGGGGCATGGGTTTTTATCCTTAATCGATGGGCGCCCGGGGGCGGGAAGGGTGGGCGGAGCGCCTTGGCTCCATGCCGTTAGTCGATACGGGCGCACTGTTTTTCGATCAAGAACTTTATCGAGAAACGATATTAAATCGCCGTAAGAATGTGGCTGATCTGTCATCTGGCCGGCCTGGGGGAAGCCGGGGGGCGAGGCGGTTTGCCCGGCGCGCCTGGGCTGCCTATGTTCGCGCCATCTCACGAAAGGATGGCCGATGGCCCTGAAGCTCGAACCCGGCGCGCGGCTGGTGGTGGCCACCCACAATCCCGGCAAGGCCCGGGAGCTGGCGGCGATCCTGGAGAACCGCTTTGACCTGGTGACCGCTGGCGAGCTTGGCCTGCCCGAGCCGGACGAGACCGAGACCACCTTTGTCGGCAACGCCCTGCTCAAGGCCCGGGCCGCGGCCCGGGGGTCAGGTCTTGTGGCGCTCGCCGATGATTCCGGGCTCAGCGTCGCAGCCCTGGACGGGGCGCCTGGGGTGTTTTCGGCCCGCTGGGCGGGACCCGACAAGGACTTCGCCCTGGCCATGTCCAAGGTGGAGGAACGCCTTGAGGCCACCGGCCAGAAGGACCGCGCCGCCTGGTTCACCTGCGCCCTGGCGGTGGCCTGGCCCGACGAGGGCCCGGCCCTGGTGGTGGAAGGCCGGCTGGATGGCCAGCTCACCTTCCCCGCCCGGGGCGATCGGGGCTTCGGCTATGATCCCATCTTCACCCCGATGGGAGGCCGCGAGACCTTTGGCGAGATGGACCCCGCCGCCAAGGACGCCATGAGCCATCGGGCGCTGGCCTTCGCCAAGCTCAAGGCCGCCCTGCTTTGAGCCCAGCTGCGCAGGCGCCCCCCCAGGCCCCCCTGGGGGTCTATGTGCACTGGCCCTACTGCGCGCGGATCTGCCCCTACTGCGACTTCAACGTCTATCGCGACCGGGGTCGGGGGGACGAGCAGGTCGCGCTCGTCGCCGCCATTGTCCAGGATCTGACAACCCAGGCGGCGCTCACCGGGCCGCGCACCCTGGTCTCGGTCTTTTTCGGAGGCGGCACCCCCTCATTGATGGATCCCGCCGCAGTGGCTCAGATCCTGGAGACCGCCCGGCGGCTCTGGACGCCGGCGGCCGATCTCGAGGTCAGCCTGGAGGCCAATCCCACCGACGCCGAAGCCAGCCGGTTCTCGGCGCTGGCCCAGGCGGGGGTGGGGCGTCTGTCCCTCGGCGTACAGGCCCTGGATGACGCCGCGCTGGCCTTTCTGGGCCGTGACCATGACGCCGCAGCCGCCCGCCGGGCCCTGACGATCGCCGGCCGAACCTTCCCGCGCCTGTCCCTCGACCTGATCTATGCCCGGCCGGACCAAACGCCAGAGGCCTGGGCGGCGGAACTGGCCGAGGCCCTCGACCATGGTGCTGAACATGTCTCGCCCTACCAGTTGACCATTGAGGCGGGGACCGCATTCGACCGGGCCGTGCGCCGCGGGCGCATTTCGCCTCCGGGCGACGAGGTGGGCGCCGCCCTGTATGAAATCACCCAGGCGGTTCTGGGAGCGGCAGGTTTCGAGGCCTATGAGGTCTCCAACCACGCCCGGGGTCCAGGCACCCGCTCACGGCACAATCTCGTCTACTGGCAGGGCCTGGACTATGTCGGGGTCGGGCCCGGCGCCCACGGGCGGATCACCCGTGGCGGCGTTCGTCACGCCACCGAAGCTCGGGCGCGTCCAGGGGACTACATCGCCGCGGTGGCCGAATCAGGCCGGGGTTTCTCCGAGCTTGAAGCGCTCACCCCGGTGGTCGCGGCCGAGGAGCGGGTGCTGAGCGGCCTGCGCATCTGGCCTGGGGTGACTTTCGCGGAAGTGGCGCCCCTGGGCCTCTCGCCACGTCAGGGACGGGTTACAGCCCTTGTGGCGGCGGGGTTGCTGAAAGAAGACAATCTCAGGTTGATCGTCACCCCAGAGGGGCGGCTGCTGCTTGACCACGTGACCCGCCGGTTGCTGGTCTGATTGCGACGCTTGCTTTGCGGGCGCTGACCGGCGAACCCTTGTCCGATGGCCCATCCCGTCGCTCCGCCCCCCCTGTCCGACGCGCCTCTGGCGCCGGGCCTGTACATCGTCGCCACGCCTATCGGAAATCTGCGTGACATCACACTTCGCGCTCTGGATGTACTCGCCGCGGCCGACCTGATCCTGGCCGAGGATACCCGGGTGACCGGAAAGCTGTTGGCGGCGTTCAAGATTTCCGGGCGCATGGAGCGGCACGATGAGCACGCCGCCGAACGGGCGCGGCCCAAGGCCCTCGCCGTCCTGGAGCAGGGCGGGCGGGTCGCCCTCGTCTCGGACGCGGGCACCCCGCTGATTTCCGACCCGGGCTACCGCATGGTTCGCGAGGCCGCCGCGGCGGGTTTTCCAGTCCACCCGATTCCGGGGGCCTCGGCCCTGCTGGCCGGGCTTTCGGTGGCGGGTCTGCCGTCGGACCGCATCCTGTTCGCCGGCTTCCCCCCGCCCAAGAGCGCGGCGCGTCGGACCTTCCTGCAGGAGGTGGCCGGCCTGCGGGCCACTCTGGTGTTCTTTGAGGGCGCTTCGCGCCTGGGGGAGTGCCTGACGGACATGGCCGAGGTCTTCGGCCCCCGGGAGGCGGTGGTCTGCCGTGAATTGACCAAGCTCTATGAGACGGTGGTCCGCGGCCCCCTGGATGTGTTGGCGGCCGATCCCGCCCTGCAGGCGCCCAAGGGTGAGATCGTCATCCTGGTCGGGGCCGGCCGCGAGGTGGAGGCGACGGCGGCTGACGCCGACATGGCCCTGCGCGAGGCCCTGGCTCGCCTGAAGCCTGCCGACGCCGCCGGCGAGGTGGCCAGGGCCCTGGGTCTGCCTCGGCGCGACCTCTACCGTCGGGCGCTGGAGCTGAAGGCGGATCAGGCCCATGGGGAGGTCTGACCCCGGCCGGGCCCCACGTCTCCGTCAGGTCCGCGGCGCTCAAGCCCGGCGAAGCGGCGCCCGGGCCGAGGCCTGGGCGGCGGTGTGGCTGATGCTCAAGGGTTACCGAATCCTCGGCTTCCGCCTGCGCACCCGACAGGGCGAGATCGACCTGCTGGCCCAGAAGGGCGGCGTGCTGGCGGTCGTGGAGGTCAAGAGCCGGCTAGCCCTTGATGACGCCCTGGAGGCGGTGGCGCCGGAGCAGCGAGCCCGCCTGCGCCGCGCTGGCGCGGCGGTGGCGGCCAGCCAGCCGCGCCTCAAGGACCTGCCGGTGCGGCTGGACCTCATCGCCCTGGCCCCGGGCCGCCTGCCGCAGCATCAGGCCGACGCCTGGAACGGCGCATGAGGGCGTGGGCATGACCCGAGACGAGGCGGAAGCCGTCATCGGCCAGGCCGGCGCCCTGGGGCAGGGCGCCGACTTCCCGCTGCTGGAGGCGGCCATCGCCTGCGCGGTTCACGAGGACCCCGCCCGGGACCCCCAGCCGGTCAGGGACCTGGCCGCCATCGGTGTGGAGCGCCTGACCGCGCGCCTGCGAAGGGAGAGCCAGGAGGAGGCCCTGGCCGAGGCCATGGCTGGGGATTTGGGCCTGTCGGGAGACCTTTTCACCTACGATGACCCCGACAACGCCGACATCATCGCCGTCGCCCACCGGCGCAAGGGCCTGCCGGTCGCCCTGGGGATCCTCTATCTGCACGTGGCCGAGCGTGGCGGATTGAACGTCAAGGGCGTGGACTTTCCAGGCCACTTCCTCCTGCGCATCGACACGCCGGAGGGCCCCCTGGCGCTGGACCCGTTCAGCGAGGGCCGGGTGGTCCTGCCCTCGGAGCTGACCCGCAGGGCGCTGCATACAGGCCTGACCCCCAATGTGGCCGACCGCCTCGACCTGCTGATGGCGCCTGCCCCTGACCGAGCGGTGCTGATCCGGCTGCAGAACAATGTCTTCGCCCGCGCCGCCGCGGCCGGCGACTTCCCCCGGGCCGAACGGGCGGCCCTGCGGCGGGCGCTTCTCGACCCACAGGACCATCGTCCCTGGCTCGATGTCGCCACGGCCCGGGAGGGGCAGGGCGCCCTGGCCGGCGCTCTGGAGGCTCTGGCCAGGGCCGGCGAGCTGGACCACGGGGCCGCCCTGGCCGCCCGGGTGCAACGCGAGCGGGTGCGGCTGCGGCTCAACTGAGCCGCCTGGCTCTGGCGCTCGCCGCCGCCGCCGCCTATGTCGAAGAAGCTGTTGAACCGGGAGCACGCCATGGCCTTGAAGGTCGCCGTCCAGATGGACCCCCTCGAATCGATCAACATCGAGGGGGATACGACCTTCCTGATGATGCTCAGCGCCCAGGCCCGTGGGCACAGCCTGTGGGTCTACACCCCTGACAAGCTGTCCCTCGAGAGCGGCAGGGTGACGGCGAGGGGGCGTTCGGTCACGGTCCAGGACGTCAAGGGCGCCCATGCAAGCTTCGGCGACTGGGAGCGGCGGGATCTGACCGAGATGGACGTGGTCCTGCTGCGTCAGGACCCCCCCTTCGACATGGCCTATATCACCGCCACCCACATCCTTGACGCCATCCATCCGCAGACCCTGGTGGTCAACAATCCCACCGAGGTGCGCAACGCACCGGAGAAGCTGTTCGTCACCAGCTTCCCCGGCGTCCAGCCCCCGACCCTGATCACCTCGGACATCGAGGCCATCTACGACTTCCGCGCCCGGCACGGGGATATCGTGCTCAAGCCGCTCCACGGATACGGCGGCTCGGGGGTCGCCCGCCTGCTGGCCGATGATCCCAACCTGGACGCGCTTCTGGAGTTGCACGCCGCGATTGGCCGCGAGCAGGTCATCGTGCAAAAATTCATCCCCGCCGTCTCCAAGGGCGACAAGCGCATACTGCTGGTGGATGGCGAGCCCGTCGGCGCGATCAACCGCGTGCCTGGCGCCGGTCAGATACGCTCTAACCTCCGGGTCGGAGGCCGCGCCGAGGCGGTGGAGTTGACCGCCCGGGACCGCGAGCTCTGCGATATTATCGGCCCAGAGCTCAAGACCCGCGGCCTTATGTTCGTCGGCATAGATGTGATCGGCGAGTACCTCACCGAGATCAATGTCACCTCGCCCACCGGCGCACGTTCATTGCTGACCTTCACCGGGATCGACGCGACCGATCTGATGTGGGCGAGGGTCGAGGCGATCCGCGCCGGGGCATAGGATAGCCCCGGAGGCCGCCTCTCGCATTTCAGGATTGTCGTAGCTTCCCATTAAGTTCTATGTTTGTTCGTGATATGGGCCGCCCTGGATGCGGCTCTGTGGATAATCTCGCCCTTGGGGTGGGTTTTGATCCAGACGGACGATGGCCGGGCGGGGAGAACAGCCATGGCGGGGGTGGTGACGGTGGCCTTCGACGGGGTCGAGGCCCGGCGGGTGGATGTGGAGGTCCAGCTCACGGGCGGGGCGGTGGCCTTTGTCGTGGTGGGTCTGGGGGACAAGGCCGTGGCCGAGAGCCGCGAGCGGGTCCGGGCGGCCTTCGCCGGCCTGGGTCTGGCCCTGCCGGCGCGTCGGATCATTGTCAATCTCGCCCCGGCTGATCTGCCCAAGGAGGGCAGCCACTATGACTTGCCCATCGCGCTCGCCGTCATGTCGGCCATGGGCATCATTCCGCCGGACGCCCTGAGCGGCTGGGCCGCGGTGGGGGAGCTTTCCCTGGATGGCCGCATCGTTCAGGTGGCCGGGGCCCTGCCTGCCGCCGTCGCGGCCGGCGGCATGGACCTTGGCCTGATCTGCCCCGAGGCCTGCGGAGCCGAGGCCGCGTGGTCGGGCGAAACCCGCATCCTCGCCGCCCCGTCCCTGATCGCGCTGGTCAATCACTTCCGCGGAACCCAGATGCTGTCGCCGCCGCAGCCCGGGCCCGTGGTGGAGGGGGAGCGGGCGCCCGACCTCCGGGACGTGAAAGGCCAGGAAAACGCCAAGCGCGCCCTGGAGATCGCCGCGGCCGGCGGTCACAACCTGCTGTTCATGGGACCGCCAGGTTCGGGCAAGTCGATGATGGCCGCACGGCTGCCGGGCCTTCTGCCGCCCCTGTCGGCGGCCGAACTGCTTGAGACCTCTATGATCCATTCCGTGGCTGGCCTGATCGCCAAGGGAGAACTGACCCGCCAGAGGCCATTCCGGACCCCGCACCATTCCGCCAGCATGGCCGCCTTGACCGGCGGCGGGCTGAAGGCCAAGCCCGGGGAAATCTCCCTGGCCCACAACGGCGTGCTGTTCCTGGATGAACTGCCGGAGTTCTCCGCCCAGGCCCTGGACAGCCTGCGCCAGCCCCTGGAGACCGGCGAGGTGGTGGTGGCCCGGGCCAACGCCCACGTCCGCTATCCGGCGCGGTTTCAGCTGGTGGCGGCGATGAACCCCTGTCGCTGCGGGGTCGGCGGGCCGGGCCGCGGCGCCTGTGGTCGGGCGCCCCGCTGCCAGAGCGACTACCAGCGCAAGATTTCCGGTCCGATGATGGATCGCATGGATCTGGTGGTCGAAGTTCCCCCCGTCACCGCCGCCGACATGGCCCTGCCGCCGCCAGCTGCGGGCACGGCCGAGGCCGCCGCCCGGGTGGCGCGGGCGCGGGCGATCCAGCTGGATCGGGCCGCCGCGGCCGGCGAGACCGCCGCCCCGCTCAACGCCCAGGCGTCAGGCGAGCGGCTGGAGACGATCGCGCAGATGGAGCCGGCGGCCCGGGCGCTACTGTCGAAGGCCGCCGAGGGGGCGGCGCTGACGGCGAGGGGCTGGACGCGCACTCTTCGCCTGGCGCGCACGATCGCCGACCTTGAAGGGTCCGAAGCGGTGCGGCGTGTCCATCTGGCCGAGGCGCTGATCTATCGACGGGTCTCGGCGGAGGGGACCCCGGCGCTGACGGGCTGACTCCGATGTATCCAGGCGCCGGCCGCCAGGGCGCCCAGGGTCAGATAGCTCCAGATCACCAGGCCCCAGCGGTAGGGTAAGGCGGGAACTCCCTCATCGACGCCCATGGCGACGTGGGTGACAATGCCCAGCAGTTGGAACGCCGTGGCGAACAGCAGCCACAGGCGATCCGTGGTTAGGGCCAGGAACAGCAGATAGGCCAGAAACAGGGCGTCGACGCCCAGGACGCCCCATTGAAGGCCCGCAAGGTCGCGGTCATAGGCCAGGGGGGTCAGAAACCAGGCCGCCACATTGGCCACCGCCACCCGCTTCTCCGGAATCCCGCCCCGCCAGAGCGCGGCGCCGGACACCAGGACCATGGCGACGAACCAGATCTGCTGCGGAAGGACGGCGAAGTACAGGGCTGGGGCCCCCCGATGGGTGTGCGCCCCTCAAGGTGGCAGAGGCCGGCCACCAAGCAAAGGCGCCGGCCTCAATGGACGGGGGATGGATCAGGCGGCGTTGACGTCGCCCACCGCGCGCAGCGAGGGGGCGCGGGCCGGTTCAGCCGGCTTGGGCGCCCCGTCACCGTACAGCACGGCCCCCAGGCCGATCTGCTTCTGAGCCAGGCTCAGTTCCTTGTGCGCCTCAATCACCGCCCGACGGGCTTCAGCCAGGGCGGTGATGGACCGGCTCGTCCATTCCACGGCCTCCTGTCCGATCAGGGCCGACAGTCCGGCCTGGGCGCGAAGGCCGGGCATGACGCCAGCTAGGGCGGCGGTCTTGGCGAGGGCGACATCGATGGCGGTTTCGGCCTCGAAGAGGCTGGCGGCTACCTGATCGGCGTACATGCGACGTTGCTTGAGCATGGGGGATCTCCTTCCCGTCGGCGCACAAGCGCCGGGGACATGATGTAAAAAAGAGCTGGCTCTAGGTCGTCTGGACGACGTGCCGCAGGGAGAAGAGGTCTGCGGGAAGTGGTCAGACCAGGGTGGCGAGCGCCTGAAGGCCGGCCAGGACGCCCCCGAAGGCGAGGGCCGATCCGATGGCGATGGCGAGGATCAGGCCGACCCGCGCGCCCGGGCCTAGATCGCGGGTGCTACCGCTTCGCCAGGATGGAAATTCTCGTCCAGCAGCACCCAGGTGAGACAGAGGATCTCCCGCATCACCATTTCCGGGGGCTTGAAGGCCGATAGCTTGCGGGTGGCTGAGACCAGATGCGTCACCATCTCGGCCTGGACCGATGAGGCCGCCAGGTCGGTCAGCTGGCGCTCCAGTTGATCCCAGGCGAAACCCGGCATCGACTCCGCCTGAGGCGAGGGTTTCGGCCACTTTTCCTCGAAGGCCTCGATCTCGCGTCTGAGGTGCAGGGCGCGGTTCACTGACGCCCGCCGATCCTCGCCGTTCCAGTGCTTCATGGGTCTCGCCTCCTGATGAGGCTCCACCCGACCATGCGCCTCGGCTGGCGTCTGTCCTGACCGTGTCCTGTCCTGACGCGATCAGGACAGACCCCGTCGCGCCGTCGCCGTCGCGCTCATGGTCGGCCAGCAGCCGCGCGGCGTGGTAGCGGTCGTTGACCCCCAGCTTGCGGCGGGCGCGGTCGCAGTAGGTGTCGACGGAGGTCTTGGACATTCCAAGCTCGCGGGCGATCTGCTTGGAGCTGAAATGACGGTCCACCAGGCGCAGGCAGTCGCGTTCCCGCACGGTCAGCAGTTCCACCTGTTGGCTCATGACCTTCATCCCCACTGGATGGCTTCACTACACGCTATGCGGGGGGCTGCGTCCATCTCCCCTCGTCAAACGTATAGCCGAACAGAAGAGGTCGCTCAGAGGTTGAGCGTCAAGATGGAGCCGAAGATGAATTTGACGGAGCCGGACGCGAAGACGGACGTCGACAGCATCGATCAGGCGATCGGCGCGCGGGTCCGCGCCCGCCGCCGGTCCCTCAGCATGAGCCAGTCCGATCTCGCCGATCGGCTGGGCGTCTCATTCCAGCAGGTTCAGAAGTATGAGCGGGGCGCCAATCGCATCTCTGGCTCGACCCTGGTGACCGCCAGCCGCGCCCTCCAGACCACCGTCAGCTGGCTGGTGGGCGAGGAAGCCCATGAGAGCGCCGCGCCAGATGAGGCCTTCACCGCCCTGATGACGCCGGGCGCCCTGGAAATGCTGGAGGCCTACCGGGTCATTCCTCGACCCCGGGCGCGACAGGCGCTGCTGGCGCTCGCCCGGGAAATGGCCCGTGGGGATGACCTGCCCGGCGGGCTTTGACGGCCCGTTAAACGGCGTCGGGCTAGGCTCCCGCCATGGGACTCCCAGCCGACGACATTGATGGGCCAGACGGCCAGGGCGAACGGATCAGCACGGGCCAGCTCGCCGCCCTCAGCCATGAATTCCGCACGCCCCTGAGTGGCGTGCTGGGGATGGCGCGCCTTCTGGAAGGCACCCGGCTCAGCGCCGAGCAGAGGGCCTATGTCAGCGCCATGCGCGACTCTGGCGAACACCTGCTGGGTCTCGTCAACGAATTGCTCGACTTCGCCCGCCTCGGCGCAGGCAAGATTGAGCTGCGGGCCGCGCCGGTTCCGGTGGAGGATCTGCTGCGCGCGGTCTGCGAGCTGCTCAGCCCCCGGGCGCACGAGAAGGGCCTCGAGATCGCCTGGGCCTCTCCGGACGCCGACGCCGTGCTGATCGCCGATGAGAGCCGGCTTCGTCAGATCCTGCTCAACTTCGCCGGCAATGCGGTCAAGTTCACCGCCAAGGGGGGCGTCCTGCTGGACGCCGCCCCCACGAGGGACGGCCGCTGGCGGTTTACGGTGACCGATACCGGCCCTGGTGTCAGCCAGTCGGCCCGGGACCTGATCTTCGACGCCTTCGCCCAGTCCGACCCCAGCCATCAGCTCACCGGCTCGGGCCTCGGCCTGGCCATCGCCCGGCGCCTGGCCCTGGCCATGGACGGGGAGGTCGGGGTTGAGACCGCCCCCGATGGCGGCGCGGTGTTCTGGTTCGAAGCGCCCCTGGAGACCCTGGCGGCGAGCAGCCAGGCTCAGGTCCTGCCTCTGGCCGGCCTGCGGGTGGGGATCGCCTCCGCCAACCCCGTGGTGCGGGAGGCCGCCAGCCGCCAGGTTCTAGCCTGCGGCGGGGAGCCTGTGGTCGCCGATCAGGTGGAGGCGCTGCTGCCCCTCACCGGTCCCCAGGACGTCCTGCTGCTCGACCATGCCCTGGGACAGGCCGGGCGCAAGGTGCGTCGGCCCTTCGACCGTCCAGCCCTGATCCTGCTGGCCCCCGAGGAGCGGGATCGCATCGCCCGCTACCGGGCCTCGGGCTTCTGCGGCTATCTCATCAAGCCCCTGCGCCGCGCCTCCCTGGCCGAGCGGGTGCTGGCGGCTCTGCACAGCGCCGCCGACCAGCCTCAGGCCCCGGATGATGACCGGGTCGCCCCGGCTGCGGCGCCTGGCGCCCGGGTGCTGCTGGTGGAGGATAATCCCGTCAACGCCCTGTTGGCCCGCACCCTGCTGACCCGCGAAGGGTGCAGCGTGGACCACGCCCTGACCGGTCACGAGGCCCTGGCGGCGCTGCAGGTGGGGACCTACGATCTGGTGCTGATGGACATGCGCCTGCCCGACATTACCGGCGAAGAGACCACCCGGCGGCTGCGGTCAGCCGGCGTCGAGACCCCCGTCGTGGCCTTGACGGCCAACGCCTTCCAGGAAGACCAGGAAGCCTGCATGGCGGCTGGGATGAACGGCTTTCTGGTCAAGCCCCTGGCTGTGGAGGCCCTGCGAGGGGTCCTTTCCCGCTGGGCTCGCCGACCGATGGCCGAGGCGGTCTGGACGGAAGCCTCCGACCGCGCCAAGTTCGGCTGAATCTGGCGGGGCGTCCCGCCTCGGGGAGACGCCATGAACACCCAAGACGCTGGCCAGACGCCCGCGCCGAAGCCCAGCCTGCTTTCGGCCCTGACCGTCTATGGGGAGCGGCGGGCCCTGATCATGCTCGCCCTGGGGTTCGCCTCGGGCCTGCCCAACCTGCTGATCTTCGACACCCTGTCGGCTTGGCTGCGGGAATCGGGGCTGTCCCTCCAGGTCATCAGCATCTTCTCCCTGGCGACGCTCGCCTATTCGATGAAGCTGCTCTGGGCGCCGCTGGTGGACCGGACGAAGATTCCATGGCTGACCAACCGCCTGGGACATCGACGCTCCTGGATGCTGGTGGCGCAGGTCGCGGTGATGATCGGCCTCTGGCTGGTGGCCGGCGGCGACCCGGTGCGGAACCTTGGCATGATGGCCCTGCTGGCGGTGCTGGTGGCGTTCGCCGGGGCCACCCAGGACATCGTCATCGACGCCTGGCGGATCGAGGCGGCTGGCGAGACCCGTCAGGGCGCCCTGGCGGCGGCCTATCAGTGGGGCTATCGGATCGCGATCATTGTCGCGGGCGCCGTCCCGCTGATCCTGGCCCAGCAGTACAGCTGGAATGTCTCCTATCTGGTCATGGCCGCCCTGATGCTGATCGGGGTCGCCGGCGTCCTGGGCGCCCCGCGGGAGGCCCAGCACATCGTCCGGGCGATCAATCTGGAGGGCGTGCCCTCCCGGCCTGGCCTTGAGCTGCCCGAATGGCTGGCCCGGCTGACCCTGGTGCTGGCTGGCGCGGTGGTGCTCGGCTCCGGGCTCGCCGGTTCGGCCGACATCCTGGCCCAGGGACTCGCTGCGATCGGTCAGGCCGGCGCGGGTGAGGGCCTGGTGGCGGCCTGGACCAGCCGTCCCTGGGGGGTGTTTCTGCAGGTCGGCGCCGTGCTGGTCGGGGGCGGGCTGATCGTCCTGGCGGCCTTCCCGATTCCAGGCTTTCGCACCCGACCTGGCGTCTATCTGTCAGCGGCCCTGTTCGATCCGTTCATTGACTTCTTCGACCGCTATCGCGGGACCGCGGCCCTGATCCTGGCCCTGATCTGCCTCTATCGGCTGGCGGACTTCGTCCTCAACATCATGACCCCCTTCTATCTGGACCTGGGTTTCACCCTGGTGGAGATCGCCGAGGTGCGGAAGGTGTTCGGGGTGGCCATGTCCATGCTGGGGGTCTTTCTGGGGGGTCTGGCTGTGGCCCGGTTCGGGCTGCTTCGGGCCCTTTTGATCGGCGCCTTCGCCGGACCCTTGAGCAATCTTGTCTTCGCCTGGCTGGCGATCGAGGGGGCGTGGCTGCCGGCCCTGTTCGTGGCCATCGGCGTGGACAATGTGGCCGGTGGTTTCGCGGGCACCTGTCTGATCGCCTATATGTCCAGCCTGACCGGCCAGGGCTTCACGGCCACCCAGTATGCGGTCTTCTCGTCCTTCTATTCCCTGCCAGGTAAGCTTCTGGCGTCCCAGTCTGGCCGCATCGTCGAGAGCACGGCCGCTGCGGCTGAGGCCGGCGGAGCCCTGGGCGCCTTCAAGGGACTTTTCGCGGGCCTGCCGGCGGAAGCTTATGCCAGCGCCGTGGAGAAGTCGGGGGTCAGCGCGGCCGCCCTGGGGACTGGCTACCTGCTGTTCTTCATCTATTCGGCCCTGATCGGCGTGGTGGGCATCGTCCTGGCCTTCATGGTCGCCGCCCGCCAAAAGCCGCCAGAGGCTCAGTTATTCGAGGCGGCGCCAGAGGGGGCTTCCGTCTCGCCGCCGGCCTGACCCGCCACCTCGGGGCGCGCCCCGTCTGGCAGGACTTCAGGCGCCGGCATGGTCGCAGGCGTTCCGCGGCCGGGCCGGGCGTTGGCCGCGCCGGGCGCAATACAGATCACCTGCGCCACCCGGAGGTCTCGGCGCAGGTTGTCAGCCACCCGGCCATAGTTCTCCGGCGTCACAGGCTCGCCCACGGCGAAGCTCGCGGGCTGGCGACCCGAGGCGGTCAGGGCAGTGAGCACGGTCTCCGGAGACGTCGTATAGATGCGCCCCCGGCGGGGAGCCTCGGCCACCGTCACGCCGATCACCCGCCCGCCGCTGTCCAGGGCCGGCGCGCCCGACAGACCAGCGAGGGTGCCGGCCAGACCGTCGGTGCGGCCGGTCTCGGCCCAGACGAGCACAGATTCCGTCCGCTCGCCCCGTCCGCGCACCACCAGGTTCTCCCGGCCCAGCAGTCGGGAGGTCGCCTCGCCCGCCCGGCCCTGGGGATAGCCCGGATGGAAGGCCCGATCGCCGCGACGCAGGGTGCGGTCCAGGCCGAGCGGCAAGGCTGGCGCGCCGCCTTCGGTCACCAGGATGGCGGCTTCGCCGCGGGGATCGATGAACACCTCGGCGTCCACCCCTCGGCCGTCGGCGACCATGATGGCGGCATGGCTGCAACCTTCGACCACATGGCGGGCGGTCATCCAGACGCCGTCGTCGGATACGGCGAAGGCCGTGCCGGCGCCGGGCTCTGCGGTCTGTGGCACCTCGACCACCACGGCCGGATCGAAGGGCGAGGCCGGCCCCAGGGGCAGGCCTTCTTCCCCCGGCACCGGCGGCGGCGGCGGCGGCGCAGCCGCGTTCTCCTGCCGGCCCACGGCTGAGATCAGCAGGGCCAGGACGACGGCGGCGTAGACGAGCCAGTCCGGGAGGCGGGGAAAGTGCATCAGGCGGTCAGGGCGCCACGGCTGCGGCGAGGATCAGGGCGGTGGCCAGCTTGGCCCCCACCAGCAGGGCGGCTGCGGCGACCTCGCCGTCCTGAATGCGTTGGGGCAGGCCCCGCAGCAGCAGGTCCACAACCCTGAACACCAGCAGCTGGACCATGACCGTCGAGACCCCCCAGATGACGATCTCCACCAGGGAGGTCGAGGAGTTCAGCGACAGGGCGAGCGGCGCGGCCAGGCCGACCAGGACGCCCCCCAGGGAGATGGCGGCCGCGGCGTTGCCGTCGCGGATCAGGGCGACCTCCTTGTGCGGAGTCAGCAGCACATAGAGCGCGGCCCCCAAGAAGAGGATCAGCACCGCGACGCCGGCGTGCAGCAGGGTGGTGGGAAAACCGATGGCGAAGGCCTGGATTTCCGGAGACTGAAGGTCGGGGGGCATGGCGGCTCACCTCGGCGGCGTCGGGAGGGGGATGGTTAGCACGAGGTCTGGCGCTACAAGCAAGCAGTTCAGGCCGCAGGTGCGTCCTTCGCTTGAAGGGCGAGCGCTTCCTGGTCCAGACGCCGCCGCTCGCTGGCGCGCATCTTCTCGCTCTCCGACTTGAGCTGACCGCAGGCGGCCAGGATGTCCCGACCCCGCGGTGTGCGGATCGGCGAGGCGTAGCCGGCCCGGTTCAGAATCGCGGCGAAGGCCTCGATGGTCTTCCAGTCCGAGCACTCATAGGGCGAGCCTGGCCAGGGATTGAACGGGATCAGGTTGATCTTGGCCGGAACGCCCTTGATCAGGTTGAGCAACGCCTTGGCCTCGGCCGGGCTGTCGTTCACGCCTTTGAGCATGACGTATTCGAAGGTCACCCGACGGGCGTTGGACAGGCCCGGATAGGCCCGGATGCCGTCCATCAGCTGCGCGAGGGGATATTTGCGGTTCAGCGGCACCAGCTCGTCGCGCAACTCATCATTGGTGGCGTGCAGCGAGATGGCCAGCATGGCCTGGGTCTGGTCGCCTAGGGGGATCAGCTCCGGCACCACGCCCGAGGTCGAGACCGTGATCCGCCGGCGCGAGATGGCGATGCCCTCATTGTCGGCGATGATGTCGATGGCGCCGGCCACATGGGGCAGATTGTAGAGCGGTTCGCCCATGCCCATGAAGACGATGTTGGAGAGCCGGCGGTCTTCCTTGGGGCTCGGCCACTCCTCCAGGTCGTCCCGGGCCACCTGCACCTGGGCGACGATCTCGGCGGCGGTCAGGTTGCGCACCAGGGCCTGGGTGCCGGTGTGGCAGAAGGTGCAGTTGAGCGTGCAGCCGACCTGGCTGGAGACGCACAGCGCGCCTGATCGGCCGACATCGGGGATATAGACCGTCTCGACCTCGATGCCCGGCGCCATGCGGATCAGCCACTTGCGGGTGCCGTCGCGGGAGACCTGGCGCTCGACCACCTCTGGCCGCGCCAGGGTGAAGGCGGCGTCGAGGGCCGCCCGGGTCTCCTTGGCCACGTCGGTCATGGCGGCGAAGTCGGTGAGGCCATAGTGATGGATCCAGCGCCACAGCTGGGTGGCCCGCATCTTGGCCTTGTCCGGGCGCACCACGCCGGCCTCGATCAAGGCGGCGGCCAGCTGCGGCCGGGTCAGCCCCGACAGGTTCGGCCGGGTCGGCGTCGCCACAGGCTTCGCGCGCGAAAGATCGAGGGTGACGCCCAAGGGTCTGAACTCACTGTCTGGAAGATCAGCCAATATAGGCGAGGGCGAGCGCGCTTCCAACTCATGGGCGGATGACGCGACGGAAGACGCGGCGGCGGCAGGCCTCAAACAAATGTTCGTCTGCGACCTTCCGCCGCCGCCGGGCCTGGGTTAGCGTCCGCGCCAATCGGATAATCGGACGCGGGAGAACGACATGAAGGCAGTGCTGAGCAAGGTGACGGGCGGTCCTGAGACACTGGTTGTCGAAGACGTTCCTGCGCCCACCGCCGGCCCCGGCCAGGCGTTGATCTCGGTGAAGGCCGTCGGCGTCAACTTCCCCGACGTGCTGATGATCGAGGACAAGTACCAGTCGCGGCCCCCGCGCCCCTTCTCGCCAGGCGGCGAACTGTCGGGCGTGATCAAGGCCGTCGGTGAGGGCGTCACCAATGTGAAGGTGGGCGATCGCATCCTGGCCAATACGGGCTGGGGCGGCATGGCCGAAGAGGTGGCCCTGCCGGCCAACCGCCTGTGGCACATCCCCGACAGCATGCCCCATGATGTGGCCGCAGCCTTCATCCTGACCTATGGCACCTCCTTCCACGCCCTGAAGCATCGGGGCCGGGTGAAGGCGGGCGAGAGCCTGCTGGTGCTGGGCGCCGCCGGCGGCGTCGGGCTGGCGGCCGTTGAGCTGGGCAAGGCGATGGGCATGCGGGTCGTCGCCGCCTGCTCCAGCCAGGAAAAGGTCGATCTGGCCATCAAGCACGGCGCCGATGAAGGCGTGGTCTATGGCCGTGGCCCCTTCGACCGCGACGGCCAGAAGCAGCTGTCGGAACTGTTCAAGTCCAAGGCCGGTCCGGGCGGCTTCGACGTCATCTATGACGCCGTCGGCGGCGACTATGCGGAGCCTGCCCTGCGCACCATCGCCTGGGAAGGCCGCTACCTGGTCATCGGCTTCGCGGCCGGCGAAATTCCGAAGATCCCCCTGAACCTGACCCTGCTGAAGGGCTGCGAGATCGTCGGCGTCTTCTGGGGCACCTGGGCGGCCAAGGATCCCGAGGCCTTCGCCCAGAGCGTCAAGGATCTGCTGGCGCTCTATGCCGAGGGCAAGATCAAGCCCCATGTCTCCGAACGCTTCCCCCTGGACAAGGGCGCCGACGCCATCGCCCACCTGGCCAGCCGCAAGGCCATGGGCAAGGTGGTCGTCACCGTCGACTGATCCCGATCTCGGCGGCGGGGGTGGAAGCAGCTTCCCCTCCCGCCCGTCGCGCCAGATTCTTTAGGCCGAGCGCGTTTCAGCCGTAAAACCGGTTTCCACTTTTACGAAACGCGCTCTAGTGATCATCGATCACATAGATGAGGCGCCGGCGACCGATCCTGCGTCCACAAGGGAGATGGATCATGGCTGGACGTCTGGCGGGCAAGGTTGCGGTGATCACCGGCGGATGCTCCGGCATTGGCCTCGGCGCCGTAGAGCTGTTCATCGCCGAGGGCGCGCAGGTCGTCGCCGCCGATATCCAGGACGAAAAAGGCGCCATGCTGGAGGCCCGCTTCGGCGAGCAGGTCCGCTACGCCCATTGCGACGTCACCTCCGAGGCGGACATCGTCGCGGCCCTGGAACTGGCCCAGAGCGCGTTCGGCGGCCTCGACATCCTGTTCAACAACGCCGGCATCTCCGACCGCATGGGGGCGATCACCGAGGTCACCGCCGAGGGCTGGGACTGGATCTTTTCGGTGCTGGTCCGTGGGCCGGCGCTCGGCATGAAGCATGCGGCCCCGATGATGATCGCCCGCGGCGGCGGCTCGATCATCAACACCGCCTCCATCGCCGGCCTGCAGGCGGGCTTTGGCCCCATCGCCTATTCCACCGCCAAGGCCGGCGTCATCCATATGAGCCGCGTGGCCGCCGCTCAGCTTTCGCGCCAGAAGGTGCGGGTCAACGCCATCTGCCCGGGCCTGATCGCCACCTCGATCTTCGGCGCATCCCTCGGCCTGCCGCGCGAGGTGGCCGACCAGATGGCCGCCCGGGTGGAGCAGGGCGCCGCCAGCGTCCAGCCCGTGCCCAAGGCGGGCCTCCCCGCCGATATCGCAGAGGCTGCGCTCTACCTCGCCTCGGACGCCTCGGCCTTCGTCTCGGGCACGCACCTGGTGGTGGATGGCGGCATCACCGTCGGCGGCCGCCACAGCTGGGATACGGATTCGCCCTCGCCCTTCGTGCAGATGTTCGGCGAGGATTCGCCCTTCGCCCCACCCACAGCCTCGTGAGGCGGGGCGGTTGAGCGAGACCAAGGCGCCGCGGACACCCCTGGCCCCCAACGTCCATGGCGCCCTGTGGATGGTGGCCTCGGCGCTGGGCTTCACCGTCATGACGACGCTGATCAAGTTCCTCGGCGACGACTATCCGGCGGCCCTGCAGACCTTCTACCGGCAGGTGGCGGGGTTCGTGATCCTGATCCCCTTCATCATCAACCGTCGTGGGGCGGCCTTCGCCACCACGCGGCCGGGCATCCTGCTGTTCCGCTCGGCGGCGGGGACGCTGGGGATGATCCTGTCCTTCTACGCCTTTCAGAAGATGCCGCTGGCTGACGCCAATGCGCTGTCGTTCACACGCACCCTGTGGCTGGTGCCGCTGGCCTTCTTCATCGTGCGCGAGCCGGTCGGATTGATGCGCATCGGCGCCGCCCTGGTGGGGTTTGCTGGCGTGCTGATCATGGTGCGGCCAGGGGCGGGGGGCGAGTTCGCCATCGGCTGGCCCGCGGCGGCCATGCTGGCCTCGTCCTTCCTGTTCGCCCTGACCATCACTGGCATGAAGGTGATGACCCGGGACCATAGCCCGATGGTGCTGCTGGTCTGGTCGGCGACGCTGGGCCTGGTCTTCGCCCTGCCCGGCGCGCTGTTCGTCTGGCGCTGGCCAGAGCCCTTCGACCTTTTCCTGTTGTGTGTGATGGGGGTGGTCGGAACCCTGACGCAAGGCTTCTATATCAAGGGCATGTCCATCGGCGACGCCGGCGCCATGGCCCCGATCGACTATATCCGGCTGGTGTTCGCCGCCGGGGCCGGCTTCCTGCTGTTCAACGAACTGCCGACCATCTGGACCCTGATGGGCGCCGCCGTGGTGGTGATCTCCACCCTGTTCATCACCTGGCGCGAGCAGCAGATATCCCGCAAGGCCCGGCTGAAAGCGGCGGCGGAGCTCTAGGGCTCCGACCCATCCTGAGTCTG
Organism: Phenylobacterium sp.; assembly: GCF_030679875.1. Lineage (GTDB taxonomy): Bacteria > Pseudomonadota > Alphaproteobacteria > Caulobacterales > Caulobacteraceae > Phenylobacterium. The sequence continues at coordinate 247,995 of NZ_JAUXSP010000002.1, forward strand.
TCGGTCGAGGAAGGCCTGGGCCTCGACCTTGTGGCGGGGTTTCACATAGCGGCCGACCAGGGCCAGCATGGCGGCGAACACCGCCGCGTCATCGGTGAAGCCCACCACCGCCAGGACGTCGGGAATGGCGTCTGCAGGCATGACGAAATAGGCCAGGGCCGCCAGCATCATGCCCTTGGCCGCCCTGGGGGTGGCGGGGTCCCTGGCGCAGAACCAGACGGCGACGGCGTCGGAGGCGAAGGGAATTTTCGAAGCCGTCCGCACGATCTTGGGCCAGAAGCCGCGGCGGACCCGCTCCTCATTGACCTTGATCACCGCCGGGACAAGCGCCCGCTTCGGGTCCAGGACCCTGGTCGGATCAAATCCGTCAGTCTTGACGTCGGGTGATACTTTAGGCCGCGCGATCATCAGGATAAGCCAGTTTCAGATTGCATCATTAAACGCATCAGGAGGCGTAGCGTCCATGAAACTTGATTCCTCTGTCGCCGCCGTCGTCACCGGCGGCGCATCCGGCCTCGGCGAGGCCACGGTCCGCGCTCTGGCCGCCCACGGGGTGAAGGTCGCCATCTTCGACATGAACGCCGACAAGGGCGAAGCGGTCGCAAAAGACGTCGGCGGAATTTTCTGCAAGGTCGACGTCACCGACGACGCCACCGTGGAGGCGGGCTTTGAGAAGGCGCGCGCCGCCCATGGTCAGGAGCGGATCCTGATCAATTGCGCCGGCACCGGCTTCGCCGCCAAGACCGCCAGCCGCGACAAGACCACCGGGGAAGCCAAGTCCCACCCCATCGCGATCTTTGAAAAGATCGTCCAGATCAACCTGGTGGGCACCTTCCGCTGCGTGGCCAAGGCCGCCCAGGGCATGCTGTCCCTGGAGCCGCTGGAAGACGGCGAGCGCGGCGTGATCGTCAATACGGCCTCAGTCGCGGCTGTCGACGGCCAAGTAGGCCAGGCGGCCTATTCGGCGTCCAAGGGCGGCGTCGTCGGCATGACCCTGCCCATTGCTCGCGACCTGATGAACGATGGCATTCGGGTGAACACCATCCTGCCGGGCATCTTCAACACCCCGCTGATGAACGCCGCGCCGGAGAATGTGAAGGCCGCCCTGGCCGCTTCCGTGCCCTTCCCCAAGCGCCTGGGAAATGCCGAGGAATACGCCTCCCTCGCCGTGGAAATGTGCCGCAATGGCTACTTCAACGGCGAGCATGTCCGCCTGGATGGCGCCATCCGTATGCCGCCGCGCTAAGGCTGAGGTCGCAGCCGGGGTTTCCCCGGCTGCGACGTTGCGCCACAGTACGAGCTTGAAGTAGCCAAATCCCTCACTGGGGGTGCGTATCCAAATGATGGCCACCTGGGCCCAGCGTTTCGCCACAGCCACCGAGCGGCCCGCGATCGCCTATGGGATGGTCGTGGCCACGGTCGCTGCGGCGACCGTGGCGCAGGGCGTCCTGGAGCTGGCTCTGACCGCGCCGCCGGCCTTCATGATCTACTATCCGGCGATCATCTTCGCGACCGTCGTCGCCGGCGCCCGGGGCGGTCTGATCGCAGTCGCCCTGAGCGCCCTTGTGGCGGCCTCACTCTGGCCAGCGGAGGCCAGGGCCGGGGCCAGCCTGCCAGTGTCTGCCGGCCTGTTTGTCCTCACAGGCGCCTTGACCGTCGCCCTGGCCAAGCCGCTGCGGGTGGCGATCCGTCGGGGGGCGACGGTTCAGGAGCGGTTCCGCCTCGCGCAACAGGCGGCCAAGGACAGTTTCGTCATCCTCGATCCCGTCCGGGAAGCGGGCGAGGTGGTGGACTTTGTCTGGGTCTACGCCAACGCCGCCGCCGATCGGATGGCCCCGGCCGGGGTCCCCGGTCTGGTGGGCCGGCGGGTGCGCGAGGTGTTTCCGGACGAGACCGGCCAGGACATGTTCGAGCGCCTGCGCCGGGCGCTCAGCCAGGATCAGCCCGACGACGTCGAGGTCCGCCGGATCATCGATGGCGAGGAACACTGGGTCCGCTCCAGCGCCCTGCGGGCTGGGGGAGGGGTGGCGGTCACCTTCCGGGACGTCACGGAACTGCGGAATACGGTGGACGCCCTGCGCCGGGGCGAGGCGCGGGTGCGGGCCTTCGTCGAATCCCTGCCGCAGCTCATGTGGGTCGCCAATGCTGACGGCGCCTGGACCTTCGCCAGCCCCCAATGGTTGACCTTCACCGGGCAGAAGTCGGCCGAGGCCGTCGAGAGCGGCTGGCTAAGCGCGGTGCATCCTGAGGACCGGGACGGGGTCGCGGAAGCCTGGCGTCAGGCGGTGCGGGGCGCGCTGCCCTTCGCGCCGCAATTTCGGCTGCGCCGGTCCGACGGGGCCTGGCGATGGGTCCATGGCCGGGCCGCGGTCCTGCCGGACGAAGGTGGCGGGGTCCGCAGCCTGTTCGGCTCGGCGTCCGACATCACCGAGATCGTTGAGGCCCGGCAGGACCTTGAGGCCCGGGTCGCCGAGCGCACCCGCGACCTGGAGGCCAGCCTGGAGGCCCGGGCCCGCACCGAGGCGGCCCTCGCCCAAGCCCAGCGCCTGGAGACGGTGGGGCGCCTGACCGGGGGGGTGGCCCACGACTTCAACAATCTCCTGACCGTCGTCATCGGCGGTCTGGACATGATGCTCAAGGCCCCGGACGACACGGCGCGGGTCACGAAGCTGGCGACGGCGGCCCTGGCCGCGGGGCGCCGGGGGGAGCGGCTGACCCGGCAGCTTCTGGCCTTTTCCCGCCGCCAGGAACTGCGCCTGGCCAACCTGGCCGTAGCGCCCCTGATCGAACAGATTGAGCCCCTGGTGCGGCGGGCGGCGGGGGAGGCGATCACCCTGGAGATCGACTGTTCTCCCGAGGTCGGCGCCGCGCGGCTCGATGCGGCCCAGTTCGAGGCCGCCCTGCTGAACCTGGTGGTCAACGCCGCCGACGCCACCGCCCCAGGCGGCCAGATCCGGATCGAGGCCGCCCGCACGATGCTGGCGGAAGGGCAGGTGCGCGAGGCGGCCGCCGGCCCCTATGTGCGCCTGTCGGTCTCCGACACCGGATCAGGCATGGCGCCCGAGGTGCTCGAACACGTCTTCGAACCGTTCTTCACCACCAAGGAAACAGGCAAGGGGACAGGCCTTGGCCTGGCCCAGGTCTATGGCTTCATCCGTCAATGCGGCGGGGCGGTGGATATTCGCAGCGCCCTTGGGGCGGGCTCGACCATCAGTCTCTATCTGCCGGCCGCCGATGGCCCCCTGGCCGTTGTCGCGGAGGTGGAGACGCCTGTGTTTTCGACCGGCATGGATGGCCTGCGCATCCTGCTGGTCGAGGATGACGACGCGGTCCGGGCGGTCACCGAGAGCCTCCTGGACGAAATGGGTTGCCAGGTGGAGACCGCGATCAACGGGATGGAGGCGCTGCAGCGCCTGGGTCAGAACGCAGACTTCGATCTGGTCCTGTCGGACATTGTCATGCCTGGCGGGGTCAGCGGGGTTGATCTCGCCCGGCGCTTGAGAGCGATCCACCCGGCCCTGCCCGTGGTGCTGACCACTGGCTATAGCGGCGAGACCCTGGATGATCCCGACGAGGCCGAAGCCTGGCCCATCCTGCGAAAGCCCTTCCGCGCCGAACAACTCAGCGCCGTGGTGCGCCAGGCCGCCGGCGCGGCCTGAGCGCCTGTCTCAAAGGCGGACTTAGCGCCGACGCAGGCCGCCCAGCATGCCGCGGACGATCTCGCGTCCGATCTGACTTCCGACTGTGCGCAGGACCGACTTGGTGAAGGCCTCGCCCAGGCCCTGACGGCTTCCGCCGCCGCCCGTGCGGCGGGTCGGACGGGTCGGCTGGCGGGGCTCTGGTGCGGTCTTGGCCGGCGGGGCTGGGGCGGCCCTGTCCTCGGCTCTTGCCTGCAGGCGCTCGTGGGCGGAGTCGCGATCCCGGGCCTCGTCATAGAGGCCGCGCACGGGGCTGCTGGCCATCAGGACGCTGCGTTCAGCCGCTGTGGCCGGGCCGAGCCTCGAGGCGGGCGGCCGGATCAAGGTCTGCTGGACGACGCAAGGCGCGCCCTTTTCGTCGAGCAGGGAGACCAGCGCCTCGCCCACACCCAAGCCCTGGATCGCCTCGGCGGTGTCAAAGTCGGGGTTGGCGCGAAAAGACTGGGCCGCGGCTCTCAGGCCCTTCTGGTCGGCGGGCGTATAGGCGCGCAGGGCATGCTGGATCCGGTTGCCGAGCTGGCCCAGCACGCTGTCGGGAATATCGGCCGGGTTCTGGGTCACGAAATAGACCCCGACCCCCTTGGAGCGGATCAGCCGGACCACCTGCTCGACCTTTTCCAGCAGGCCCCGGGGGGCGTCGCGGAACAGGAGGTGGGCCTCGTCGAAAAAGAAGGCCAGGCGGGGTTTTTCCGGATCGCCGACCTCGGGCAGTTCCTCGAACAGTTCCGACAACAGCCACAGCAGGAAGGTGGCATAGAGCCTGGGCGAATTGATCAGTCGGTCGGCGGCCAGGATGTTCACCTGGCCGCGACCGGCGCCGTCCACCCGCATCAGGTCGCTCAAGGACAGCGCCGGCTCCCCGAAGAAGCCTGCGGCGCCCTGGTCCTCCAGCACCAGCAGCTTGCGCCGGATGGCCGCCAGGCTGGTCTTGGCCACGGCGCCATAGCGGGTGCTGATATCGGCGGCGTTCTCGCTGAGAAAACCCAGGACCGCCTGCAGATCCTTGAGATCCAGCAGCAGCAGGCCTTCCTCGTCGGCCACGCGGAAGGCGACGGTCAGCACGCCCTCCTGGACGTCGTTCAGCTCCAGCATGCGCGACAGCAGCAGCGGCCCCACCTCTGACACCGCCGCCCGGATCGGGTGGCCCTGTTCTCCAAACAGATCCCAGAACACGGTGGGCGCGCCCTGGGGCGAGATCTCCAGGCCCATCTTGGCGGCCCGGGCGACCAGCTTGTCATTGGGCGCGCCGGCCATGGCGATCCCTGACAGGTCGCCCTTCACATCGGCGGCGAAGACCGGCACCCCGGCGTCCGAGAGGCCCTGGGCCAGGATCTGGAGGGTGACGGTCTTGCCGGTTCCGGTGGCGCCGGCCACCAGGCCGTGGCGGTTGGCGCGGTCCAGCCGCAGGGAGAGGATTTCCCCGCCCCCTAGACCCACCAGAATTCCCTCTGCGCCCATCGCCGTCATATCGTTCGCCCCGTCTTGATGAGGCTAGGCTAGCTGGCCGAACCGGGATCGACCAGCGGCGACGTCTCCGGCGGGTACCCGGAAGGATCGGCCTCTGTTGGCCGCCCCTTCGGCAATAATCTTCTCGTTACAGCCCCGAGAGGCGGCGCCGCCGTGCAAGCAGATTGACGGTGGCTAGGACCCGAAGGACAGTCATAGAATCACCGCGCCCGATCCGGCCGCCTCCGGGCCACGACCGCTCACAGGCGGCGGCGCATCCGGCGGCCAGGACGAATAGATGACAGGTCTTCCCTTTGACGTCTGAACACCTATCTGAAGGTCTGTCGGGGGTCGCCCGCTCCCGGCTTCAAAGCGTCGCCCCGCAAGGGACGCCGACGCGGCGAGACCCCAGCGTTCCGGCGGTCCCCCCTGCCGGAACCAAACGCCGCCGGATCCTCTCCTCCGGCGGCGTTCTGGCGAAAGGGAGTCTGTCATGAGCGGCGCCAACATCCCCTCACCTGAGGCGCTTGGCCGGGTTCTGGCCGACAAGCTGCTGGCGAGACTTGGCCCCGGCCCGGCCGAGGACCAGGCGCTGCAGGCCTTCGCGGCCCAGGCCGCCGAGGACGTCGTACCCGCTGAGCTGCCCGAGTTCGATCTCGACGATCTCGCCGCCAACCTGGCCGCCTTCTGGACCTTCGCCGAAAAACGGCGCGGCCTGTCTCCGGTCCTGCGGGTGGCGCGGGCCGAGCGGGCGTCGGAAGACTCCCCGCGGCTGGACCTCGACCGGGTGGAGATCGTTCAGGAGGATGCGCCCTTCCTGGTCGACAGCGTGATGGGGGAGATCGCCGAGCAGGGCTTCCAGGTCCGCGCCATGTTCCATCCGGTGGTGCAGGTCGCCCGCGACGCCAAGGGGCTGCGCGCCGCAGAAGGGGCGTTGCGCCGGGAGTCCATGATCCAGGTCTTCATCGACCGCATCGGACCCGATCGGGAGGAACAGTTGCTGAGCGGCCTGCGCACGGCCCTGGCTGACGCCCGGGCCGCCGTGGCCGACTTCCCCGCCATGCTCGACCTGATGGGCCGTACGGTGGCCGAGCTGGAATCCCTGGCGCCGGTCACCCCCCGCCGGGCTGAGGAGCTGGCCTTCCTGCGCTGGCTGCATACCGAGCACTTTGTCTTCCTGGGGGCCCGGATCTACGAATATCCGAGGGCCGAAGGTGGCGAGTACGCCTCTGAAGAGCCACTATTTCAGCCCCAGGACGGTCTTGGCGTGCTCCGTGACCCGGCCCAGCGGGTGCTGCGTCGGACCAATGAGCCCGCCGTCCTCACCGCCCAACTGGCGCGACGCCTGGAAGACGACTCCGCCGTCACCGTGGCCAAGGCCAATATGCGCTCCCGGGTCCATCGCCGGGGCTATATGGACTATGTCGGCGTGCGTCGGTACGGCCCCGATGGTCGGCCCTCGGGCGAGGTGCGGTTCGTCGGACTGTTCACCGCCGAGGCCTATGACCAGCCGGTGGCCGCCGTGCCCCTGGTGCGGGCCAAGGCGGCCGGGGCTCTGGCCCGGGCGGCCAAGGCGCCCGGCAGCCACAACGCCAAGCGGCTGAAGAATATCGTCGAGAACTATCCCCGCGACGAACTCTTCCAGATGACCGAGGACGAGCTGCTGACCAATGCGCTCGGCGTCCTGCATCTGCACGACCGCCCCCGGGTGCGTCTGTTCGAGCGCCGCGATCCCTTCGACCGGTTCTGCTCGATCCTGATGTTCGTACCCCGGGAACGCTACGATTCCGATCTGCGCATTCGCGCCGGCCAGCTACTGGCCAAGGCCTATGGCGGCCGGGTCTCGGCCTATTATCCGAGTTTCTCGGACTCGCCCCTGGCCCGGGTGCACTTCATCATCGGCTTCTCCGCCGGCCAGAAGCGTGAGCCCGATCTCGCCGCCGTCGAGGGCGAGATCGCCGAGGCCGCCCGCACCTGGGAAGACCGGTTCGAAGCCGCCGTCCGTGACCTAGAGCGCCCCGCCGCGGTCACCGGCGACCTGCTCGGCCGCTATTACGGCGCGTTCTCGGCCGGCTATCGCGACCGCTATGACGCCGCCGAGGCCCTTGCTGACGTGGCGGTGATCGATGACCTGTCGCCAGGTGAGATCGTGCGGGTGCGCGCCTTCCGCCGGGAGGGCGACACCGCCCGCAATTTCCGATTCAAGCTCTATCGTCCTGCCGAGCCCGCGCCGCTCGCCGACGTGCTGCCGATCCTGGAGAGCATGGGCCTGAAGGCCATGGCCGAGGCGGGCTTCCCCGTCCGTCGGGTGGGCGCCGATCCGGTCTGGGTCCACGAGTTCGAGCTGGACGATCCCCGCGGCGAAAATCTGGTGTTCGACGACGTAAAGGCCTGTTTCGAACAGGCCTTTGTCGCCGTCTGGACAGGCCAGACCGAGAATGATGGCTTCAACCGGCTGGTGCTGGAGCTGTCCATAGGCTGGCGCGAGGCCGCCCTGGTGCGCGCCCTGGCCCGATACCGTCAGCAGACGGGCCTGGATCCGTCCCAGCGTCTGCAGGAAGAGGCGCTGAGTCGACGGCCAGGCGTAACCCGACTGATCCTCGACCTGTTCCGCACCCGTTTCGATCCCGCTGTCCGGGCCGATCTGGCCGAGCGGCAGGCCCAGGCCGGTGCGGTGATGGGGGAGATCACCGAGGCCCTGCAGATGGTGGAGAGCCTGGATGACGACCGGGTGCTGCGCCGCATCGCCCTGCTGGTTCAGTCGATCCTGCGCACCAACTACTACCAGATCGGCGACGACGGGGCCCCTGCGCCCTTCATCAGCTTCAAGGTGGCCAGCGAGGAACTGGCCGATCTGCCGGCCCCCAAGCCCTATCGCGAGATCTATGTCTGGTCGACGAGTGTCGAAGGGGTGCACCTGCGCTTTGGTCCTGTGGCCCGAGGCGGCCTGAGGTGGTCAGACCGCCGCGACGACTTCCGCACCGAGGTTCTGGGCCTGGCCAAGGCCCAGCAGGTGAAGAACGCAGTGATCGTGCCCGTGGGCGCCAAGGGCGGCTTCTATCCCAAGGCTCTGCCGGTCGGGGGAAGCCCTGATGCGGTGCGGGCGGCCGGGGTCGAGGCCTACAAGACCTTCCTGCGCGGCCTGCTGGACATCACCGACAACCTCACCCCAGAGGGTCAGGTGATCGCGCCCAAGGGCGTGGTGGCCCATGACGGGGAGGACCCCTATCTGGTGGTCGCCGCTGACAAGGGTACGGCCACCTTCTCCGACATCGCCAACGGACTGGCGGAGTCCTACGGCTTCTGGCTGGGCGACGCCTTCGCCTCGGGCGGGTCGGCGGGCTACGACCACAAGGAGATGGGCATCACCGCCCGCGGCGCCTGGGAAGCGGTCAAGCGCCACTTCCGGGAGCTGGGAAAGGATATCCAGGCCGAGCCCTTCACCGTGGTCGGCGTCGGCGACATGTCCGGGGACGTGTTCGGCAACGGCATGCTGCTGTCGCGGCAGATCCGCCTGCTGGCCGGATTCGACCACCGGCACATCTTCCTCGATCCGGACCCGGATCCGGCGACCAGCTTCGCCGAGCGCGAGCGCCTGTTCGCCCTGCCGCGTTCCTCCTGGGACGACTATGACCGGGACAAGATCTCGGCCGGCGGCGGGGTTTTTCCCCGCAGTCAGAAATCGATCCCGCTGAGCGCCGAGATCCAGGCCATGCTGGAGGTCGAGGCCGACACCCTGACGCCGGTGGAGCTGATCAGCGCCATCCTCAAGGCCAAGGCCGAGCTGCTCTATCTTGGCGGCATTGGCACCTATGTGAAGGCCGCCGCCGAAAGCCACGCTGATGTGGGCGACAAGGCCAATGACGCCCTGCGCGTCAATGCCCAGAACCTGCGCGTGCGGGTGGTGGGCGAGGGCGCCAATCTGGGTTTGACCCAGGCCGCCCGGATCGCCTTCGCCGAGGCTGGCGGTCGGGTGAACAGCGACGCCATCGACAATTCCGCCGGCGTCGATTCCTCCGACCACGAGGTCAATATCAAGATCCTCACCGGCATGGTCGAGCGGGCGGGCGACCTGACCCGGCCCGATCGGGACAAGCTGCTGCGCTCCATGATCGACGACGTCGCCGAGCATGTGCTGGCGCACAACTACGACCAGAACCAGGCGCTGTCTCTGCTTGAACTGGACGCCGTCGGCGAGCTTGAGCCCCACGCCCGGTTCATGGCCCGGCTCGAATCCATCGGCCGCCTGGACCGGGTGGTGGAGGGACTGCCGGACGCCGCGGCCATCGCCGCGCGGGCGGAGGCGGGCCTGGGCCTGACTCGGCCGGAGCTGGCGGTGCTGATGGCCTACGGCAAGATCCAGCTGTTTAGGGAAATGGTCGAGACCGAGGTCCCGGACGATCCCTGGTTCGAGCAGGTTCTGGAGGGCTATTTCCCCGCGCCCCTGATGCGCTATGCGCCGGAAATGCGCCGGCATCGACTGCGCCGGGAGATCATCGCCACGGTGGTGGCCAATGACGTGGTCAATCGCTGCGGCCCCAGCTTCCCTGGACGCCTGATGGCGGCGGCGGGCTGTGACGCCCGGGCCTTCTTCGTCGGCTATGAGGCCGCTCGCGCCGTTCTGGACGTCGCTCCCCTGTGGGAGGCGGTCGAAGCCCTCGACAATGAGGTCCCGGCGCGCGCTCAGCTCCTGCTGCTCCGCCAACTGGCCCGCCAGTTGCGCGGTCTGACCTTCTGGTTCGCCCGCCGCGCCCAGCGGCAGGGTGAGGGCGTCAGCGCCCTGATCGACCGCTACGCAAAGCCGGCCCGGGCGCTGAAGGCCCTCGCACCGGAGGTCCTGACGCCGGTGGAGCGAGCCGATCTGGACGCCCTGGCCGAGCGACTGACCGCCGCCGGCGCGCCGGAGGCCCTGGCTCACGCCGTGGTCGAGCTCCAGCCCCTGACCATCGCCGCCGATCTGGCCGACCTGGCGGAGGCCTCCCGCTGGCCGGTGGAGCATGTGGCGCGGCTGCACCACAAGGTCGGCGAGGTCTTCGGATTTGACCGGTTGCGCGCCGCCGCAGGCGGGCATTCGGCGGGCGACATCTTCGAACGCACGGCCGTGCGCCGGCTGGTCGAGGATCTGCTCAGTGAACAGACCGCCGTCGCCCGGGCGGTGATGGGCAAGGCGCGGGGCGCGACGGCCGGGGCGGACGCCCGCTCGGCCGAGGCCGCGATCAAGGCCTGGTCGGCCTCGGTCAGAGATGCGGTGGCGTCAGCCAACCGCACCTTGGCCGAGATCGAGTCCGCGCCGGGCGGCTGGACCTTCGCCAAGCTGACCATCGCCCACGGCGCCCTGCGCGAACTGGCGGTCCGCGCCGAGGGCTAAGCCGCGCGGCTTAGTGGCGGAAGACCCGTACGCCGGTGAAGGCCATGGCCAGGCCCGCTTCGTCGGCGGCGGCGATGACCTCCGCGTCGCGGATCGAACCGCCGGGCTGGATCACTGCGGTGGCCCCGGCCTCGGCCGCCTGGATCAGGCCGTCGGCGAAGGGGAAGAAGGCGTCCGAGGCGCAGGCCGAACCCTTGGCCAGGGACTCCGGCAGGCCGGCGGCCTCCGCCGCCTCCGCCGCCCGCAACGCGGCGATGCGGGCTGAATCCTTGCGGTTCATCTGTCCGGCCCCAATGCCGGCGGTCTGGCCGTCGCGGGCATAGACGATGGCGTTGGACTTCACATGCTTGGCGACAGTGAAGGCGAACAGCATGTCCCGGAGCTCGGCTTCCGTCGGCTGGCGCTGGGTCACGATCTTCAGGTCAGCGGCGGTGATATGGGCTGTGTCGCGGCCCTGCACCAGGAAGCCCCCGGCCACCTGGCGATAGGTGACGCCGGCCGACTTCGGGTCGGGCAGGCCGCCGGTCAGGAGCAGGCGCAGGTCTTTCTTCTTCTTGAAGATCGCGATGGCCTCGTCGTCGGCCTCAGGCGCGACCACCACCTCAGTGAACACCTTGACGATCTCCCGGGCCGCGGCGGCGTCCAGCCGGCGGTTGACCGCCACGATGCCGCCGAAGGCCGAGACCGGATCGCACTGCAGGGCGCGCTGATAGGCCTCGGTCAGGGTTGCGCCGAGCGCTACGCCGCAGGGATTGGCGTGCTTGATGATGGTCACTGCCGCGCTGGCGGCGGGGTCAAACTCGGCCACCAGCTCGATGGCCGCGTCGGTGTCGGCGATGTTGTTGTAGGACAACGCCTTGCCCTGCAGCTGGGTGGCGGTGGCCACGCCTGGGCGGCTTGACCCGTCGCGATAGAAGGCCGCGGCCTGATGCGGGTTTTCGCCATAGCGCATGGTCTGCACCAGCTCGCCGGCGAAGGCCCGGCGGCGGGGGGCCTCTTCGGCCAGTTCCTTGGCGAACCACTGCGAGATCGCGGCGTCATAGGCCGCTGTCCGGGCATAGGCCCGGGCGGCCAGGCGCTTGCGCAGGGCGAGCGCGGTCGCGCCATCTGTCTGCAGGGCTTCGATCACCTCTTCCAGGTCAGCGCGTTCGGTGCAGACGGCCACATAGCCGTGGTTCTTGGCGCCAGACCGGATCATGGCCGGCCCGCCGATGTCGATATTCTCGACGCAGGACGCGAAGTCGCCGCCCGCCGCAACCGTCTGCTCGAAGGGATAGAGGGTCACGTAGACGATATCGATGGGGCCGATGCCGTGCTCGGCCATGGCCTGGGCGTGGTCGGCGGCGTCGCGCACGCCCAGCAGGCCCCCATGCACCACCGGGTGCAGGGTCTTGACCCGGCCATCCATCATTTCCGGGAAGCCGGTGAGGTCGGAGACGTCCTTTACGGGCAGGCCGGCGGCGGCGATGGCCGCCTTGGTGCCGCCCGTGGAGACCAGCTCGACGCCCATCTCCGACAGGGCCCGGGCGGCCTCGATCAGACCGGTCTTGTCGGAGACCGAAAGCAGGGCGCGGACCGGTTTGACGGCGTCTGGGGCGGGCGGGAAGTCGGGGGCGGCGGGCACGGCGGTCTCCTGGCGGGAAAGGTGACAAGGCGTGCCCAGGCGAGCGGCGTATGAGGTCCTGGCTCCCCGGTGGTCGCCCACCTCAATTTTCGCCAGTCACGCAGGACAGGGGCGCTCTAGACCCCGGCGACGGCCAGAGTCAATGCGACGCCGCGTCCCGGGAATCTCGGTCAGCGCGGCGGCGGCCAGGGCTCGGCGGCCGCCAGCTTCCAGCGCAGGCGCGCGCCGGTCTCCTGCCGGACCTGGCCGCGCAGCACCACCTGGCTGGTGCGCCGCGCCTGGCCGTCCTGGAAGAACACCGAGGCCTCGATCGCCACCTCCAGGGCGTCATTGCGCAGCCACCAGCCGGTTTCCTCGCCATCGGGCTTGATCAGCACGCTCTTGCCATCCCGCGCCAGGGAGGCCCGGGCGTCGGGATGAATATGGAAGCGCACCGCAAAGGGGATGAACCGGCGGGGATCCTCCCCGGGCGCGGCGTCGGCGACGGGGGTGAAACGGTCTTCGCCCCGCAGCTCGTCCGCCGCCAGGTCAAGGTAGAGACGTCGCTCGTGGCGCAGGCCAAACCGGCGGACCCAACCGTCATGGGACATCTCCAGCCACAGGGCGCCTTCGGCCTGTTGCCGCTTGGCGCTGACCGCGGCGTCGGCCCCGATCAGCCGCGGACCAAGGGCGCGGGCCTGCAGGCCGCGCACCGGCGCGCCACAGGACAGGTCGCCCATGGAGGCTGTTGAGGCGGCGTCAGCCAGGCGCAGGGCCTCTGGCCCCACGGCGTCCGGCGACCAGCCGCAGTTGGTGATCGCCCGGCGGCCTGAGATCAGCACCTCCAGGGCTAGGGGCTGGGCGCAGGCGGTGACGCTCCAGGGGCCGACCGCGGGCGGGGCTGTGTCGGCGACCAGTTGCAGGCTGCGGCTCTCCAGGCGCTGATAGCCATTGCGGGCGGCGGGCAGGGTGCGGCCGGCGTCGTTCTCTCTGGCCCGGGCCGCCGCCACCAGGGCCGGGCGCAGGGCCTCGCCCCCCTGGAAAACCGGCAGGGCGCCGTCGGCCAGGGTGAAGAAGCGGACCGCGCCCACCAGGCGGTCGATGGCCCGCATCATCTCGTCCGGCGGGGCGATGCCGCGCTGGACCAGGGCCTCATCAAGGGTCTGTAGGTCGAGCAGAAGCTGAAGCGCGGCCTGCGGTGATCTGGAGGCATGCCCCCCGTCGGCCTCGACCGTCTCACCCAGGGCCTTGACGAGGCGCCCGAGGGCTGTGGTGACCAATCGGTCCCCGGCCTCCCCGGCCAGGACCGCGCCGGCCAGGGCGGCGGCGCAGGCGCGTTCAGCGGCGCGGGCCGGACCATCGATCGTGGCCAGCAGTTGGCGCGCCTGCCGGGCGAGATCCAGCGCGATCTGGGCGGATTCGGCGTCGGATGCTCCGGCGCAGATGGCCGGCGCCCCGCACGCCAGATTGAACACCCGGCGCTCCAGCACCTCGGGGTCCCAGGAAAATCCGTTCCAGCGGCCAAATGTGCGCCGCCAGAGCAGGGTCAGCCGCAGTCCCTCCACGGCGCCGCTCTCGCCCACAGCCAGCAGGTCGCGCATCCAGTCGAACCGGTGCAGGGCCACGGCGAATCGGCGGCTGGGATTTGGGCGGTCCCAGGGGTCGCACTTGGGGCCGGCGTGCAGGGTGACCCCGGCGAAGGTGAAATCGCCCAGCAGGATGCGCCGGCCATTCTCCGCCCGCCCGGGTCGGGGGTCGCGGGTCGTGGTGGTCAGGCCCTCAGGCTTCGGTCTCGCCAGCATCCAGCGATGCAGGGGGGAGCCGGCCCACTCCCGTCGGATCTGGCGGCGCAGGCCAACGGCCAGGGCCAGCGCGGCCACCTGGCCGGGCAGCCGCCTGGCCGCCGGCGCCGGGGGGGGCTGTCCGGCCACGGGCGACCCGCTCACCCGCCCCGAAGGGCGGTGATGTTGGCGGCGTAGGCGCCGGCGCCGCCCCTGAAGACCGCGGTGCCCGCGACCAGGGCTGTGGCCCCCGCCTCCAGGCAGAGAGGGGCGGTCTCTGGCGTCACGCCGCCATCCACTTCGAGGTGGATCTCGCGGCCGTGGGCGTCGATCATCTCGCGGAAGCGGCGGATCTTGGCCAGCTGCGAGGTCATGAACTTCTGCCCGCCGAAGCCCGGATTGACCGACATGACCAGGATCAGATCGATCTGGTCCATGATCGACTCGATGGCTGTGGGCGAGGTGGACGGGTTGAACACCACGCCGGCCTTGCACCCATGGCTGCGGATCAGCTGCAGCGTCCGGCTCAGGTGCGGGCCGCTCTCGGGATGGACGCTGATCAGGTCGGCGCCGGCCTTGGCGAAGGCCTCCACATAGGAGTCGGCCGGCGCGATCATCAGGTGGACGTCGAAGGGGATGGCGACGTGGGGCTTCAGGGCCTTCACCACGTCGGGGCCGATGGTGATGTTGGGCACGAAATGGCCGTCCATCACGTCGATATGGACCCAGTCGGCGCCGGCGGCTTCGATGGCCCGGCACTCCTCGCCCAGGCGGGCGAAGTCGGCGGCCAGGATGGAGGGGGCGATGAGAGGCGTGCGCGTCATCGTCTGGACTTAACCCAAGCCGCGGGCCGGCCACAAGGACCGCAGGGCCGCAGGGGGCCGCTCGTCCGGCGAGGGCTCAGCCCTGGCGCAGGAAGCGGGCGATATAGAATCCGTCCGTCCCGCCGGGACTGTGGAAGGGCAGGATGCGCAAGGTCCCGTCAGGCCGCACGCTGGCCGCCGGCGCGCCGCCCTCGCCGGGGGCGATGGGCTCAAGGACGAAGTTCGGGTGGCGGGCCAGGAAGCCCTCGACCTGGGATTCGCCCTCCTCGGGCTCCAGGCTGCAGACGCAGTAGACCAGCCGGCCCTGGGGCGCGACCCGCGGCGCGGTGGCGTCGAGCAGCCTTGCCTGGGTCTCGGCCAGGCTCGCAATGTCGGCCGGGCGCGCGGCCCACAGGACGTCGGGGTGGCGGCGGAAGGTGCCGGTGGCCGAACAGGGCGCGTCCAGCAGCACGGCGTCGAACAGGTCGGGCGCCTTCCAGTCCACGGCGTTGGCGGTGACGGTGGCCGCCTTCAGCCCCATTCGTTCGAGATTGGCGGCCAGGCGCTTGAGGCGGCCCGCCGAGCGGTCCAGGGCGGTGACGCTGGCGCCCGTGGCGGCCAGTTGCAGGGTCTTTCCCCCCGGCGCGGCGCACAGGTCGAGCACCTGCTGGTCGGGGCCGGCCTCCAGCAGGCGGGCGGGAATGGCGGCCGAGGCGTCCTGCACCCACCAGGCGCCGGTTTCGAAGCCCGGCCAGGTGGCGAGATCGCCCCGACGGGCGGTCCGCAGGCTGCCGCCGGGCAGAAGATCGGCCTCCAGCTCAGCGGCCAGGGCCTCGGTGGTGGCGGGATCGCGAACCGACAGGTCGGTCCCCGGCTCCTGGGCGATCGTGGCGGCGATCTGCAGGGCGATGTCGGGGCCATAGGCTGCGTTCCATCGGGCCATCAGCCAAGGCGGGGCCAGGGCTTCGGCCTCATCCAGCCTTGGCGGCTCGCGCAACAGCCCGCGCAGGACGGCGTTGACCAGGCCCTTGAAGGGCGCGGTGTCCCGGCGGGAGGCGGCCAGATCGACGCTGGTGGCCACGGCGGCGAAGGGCGGGGTCTCCAGCAGGAAGGCCTGGGCCACGCCGATCCGCAGGATCTGGCGCACCCCATCGGGCGGCGCCTTGGCGAGCTTTGCGTCCAGCGCCCGGTCAATGGGCCCGAGCCGGCGCAGGGTGGCCATGGCCAGCGCCCGGGCGAAGGCCCGGTCCCGGGGCGACAGGGCCCCGAAGGCAGGTGTGGAGATCGCCTCTTCCAGGCCCGTGCGGCGGGCCAGGGCGGCGGTCAGGATGTCGAGGGCGGCGCCCCGGGCCGGCAGGCCAAGATCATTGTCGTCATTCACCGGCGCCGACGTGCCCGCTCCGTCGCCCTCAGGCAAGGAAAGATCGCAGTTCTGCCCGCCTTTCCCGCCGTGTGGCGCCGGCCCTACGACTGGCGCGCAGGCCCTGGGCGTCCTAAATCCTGTCTATGACCGAGACCCTTCCCCCCAATGCCGCACCGGACAAGCTTCTCAGCCCGGCGGCCCGTCGCGCCCTCGAAGAGGCCCAGGCCCGCCGCGAGGCCGAGGCCGCCCTGCAGCCGCCGCCAGAAGAGGGCGGGCCCAAGGGGCTAGAGCCCACGCGGTTCGGCGATTGGGAGCGCAAGGGAATCGCCGTCGACTTCTAGCTGGAAAGAGACCGGCCAAGCTCGCGCAAGGGGTGCAGCGACTCGCCGGCGCCCGCCAGCCGCGTTAGGCTTCTGTTAAGTTTTGTAAACAGGAGCGTCTGATGTCCTGGCCTATTTCTCACCGCTGGCTCGCCCGACTGGCCGCGGGCCTCACCCTTTCCGTCGCGGGCGCGGGCCTCGCCGCAGCCTGCCCCGCCCATAATCCCTGCCCGGCCTCGGCGGGCGGATATTCCAGCGGCCATGGCGGACAGGGCTACCAGCACAGTTCCGGCTACACCGAGACCTATGGCTATGAGCAGGCCTATGTCAGCGACGGCTATGGGACCCGCGGCTACGCCCAGGAATACGGGCCGTACCGGCAGGACTACGGCCACCCTCCGTCGCAGCATCCCGGCTATCAGCCACCGGCCTACGGCCCCCCGATGCACGGCCCCCCGATGCATGGGCCCCCAGCCTACGGCCCCCCAGCATACGGTCCTCCCGTATACGGCCCTCCAGGCTATGGTCCCCCGCCGCCCAGCCCCTGCTGCGTCCCCTGCGCCAGCGCCTGCGGGGCGGCTGAAGGCATGGTCCTGTCCAACAGCTTCTTCGCCGGCTCCGGCGGGGTGGGGCCCATTCCCTCAGGCGGCTATGGCGGCGGCGGCTTCTATGTGGTTGGCGGCGGCGGTGGCGGGTCGTCCAGCGCCTATGCCTCCGCATCGGCTTCGGCCTCGGCCTCGGCCTCAGCCAGGGTCTCCATCCACGGCGGCTACATGGGTGGCCACGGGGGCCGCCATGGGGGCGGCCACGGCGGTGGCCATGGCGGCAAAGGTCATGGCGGCGGCCACGGCCACGGCGGCAAGGGCCGCTAGATCCCGGCCATCTCGGCCACAATCCGCAGGGCTGCGGCCCGGGGATCATTGGCTCCGGTGATCGGACGGCCGCAGACCAGGTGCGAGGCGCCGGCCTCCAAGGCCTGGGCCGGGGTCGCCGCCCGGGCCTGATCGTTCTTCGCCGCCCAGTCGGGGCGCACCCCTGGGGTCACCACCAGAAAGTCGGGGCCGCCGATGGACCGGGCCAGTTGCGCCTCATGCGGACTGGCGATCACGCCGTCGCAGCCGGCGGCGACCGCCTGATGGATGCGCCGCTCCACCAGGGTGCGGGCGCGCTCGGAAAAGCCCATCTCCACCAGATCGTCGTCCGACAGGCTGGTCAGCACGGTGACCGCCAGCACCTTCAGGTCCGAACGCCCCTTGCCCCGGACGGCGGCGGCCATGACCTGGGGCTCGCCGTGCACGGTCAGGAAGTCGCAACCGGACTCCGCCAGCACAGCGGCCGATCGCTGCACGGTCGTGCCGATGTCATGCAGCTTCCAGTCGAGAAAGATCTGTTTGCCCTGGGCCTTCAGGTCCCGCGCCAGGCTCATGCCATCGGAGGCGAACAGCTCCAGGCCGATCTTGTAGAAGCTGACCGACTCGCCGATCGCCTCGACCATGGCCTTGGCCTGATCGATATCGGGCAGGTCCAGGGGAACGATGAGGCGCCGGTCACAGGTCGCGGCGGTCTCCAGGCGGGCGGCGGCGGTCATGGCGCAGGCTCCAGGCGGATTTGCGCCGTTCCCGCCCCATAAGGGAGATCGGCGCCGCTTCAATTTTGAGCTAGGAGCGAGGCATGAGCCAGGCTGAGTTCGCGGTCAACTTCTTCGTGGCGTTGTTCGCCCTGATCGATCCGATCGGGAACGTCCCCCTGTTCGGCGCGGCGACCCAGGGCAGCAAGGGCCGCGATGCGCGGCTGGTGGCCGTCTATATCGCCCTCTTCATCCTTGGCTTCCTGACCTTCTTCTACTTTTCGGGCCTGGCGCTGCTGGCCTTCTTCGGCATCTCCCTGCCGGCCTTCCGGATCGCCGGCGGCATCATCCTGTTTCTGCTGGGCCTGGAGATGGCTCGGGATGACTTCACCGCCACCTTCTCGGCCATGGCCGAGGGCGACGAAAACCCGAAGGGGCGGGCCGGGCGCAAGTTCGAGCGGCTGATCGTGCCCTTCGCCATGCCCCTGCTGATCGGACCCGGCGCCATTTCCTCGGTGGTCATCTACGCCAGCGAGGCCAAGGCCTTTGGCCTGACCGGGGCGGCCATCGGTGTGGGGGTGATCGGGGCCATCGCCCTTGTGACCATGCTCTGTTTCTGGGCCGCGCCCGTGATCAGCAAGATTCTCGGGCGGATCGGCATGACCATCGTCGTGCGCGTGCTGGGCCTCATCCTCTGCGCCATGGCGGTGCAGTTCGTCCTGGTGGGCATTGCCGACGCCACCAGCGGGGTGATCCTCAACGAGGCCGCCAAACCCTATGTGTCTGAGTGATGCAAGGCTCAGGGCTTGCGGAAACGCCAGCCTTGGGACGCTGTCAGCGCCATGATCCAGGTGTCAGGCAGATGCTGGGCCAGAAGGACCAGGGTCTTGTTCACCGCGCCGGGCACGCAGACCGGCCGGTTGGCCTCCACCGCGGCGAGGCCGGCGGCGACGACGGTCTCGGCGTCCATCCACAGCCAGGCCGGGGTGGCGCTGTCCAACGCATCGCGCATGCCATTGACGTCGTGAAACTCCGACCAGGTCAGTCCCGGGCACAAGGCGCTGACGTGAACCCCAGACCCGGCGCATTCCAGATGAAGGCTCTGGGAAAAACGGACCAGGAAGCTCTTCTGCGCCCCATAAAGCCCCGCCCCACCCGCCACAAGGCCGGCCACGGACGAGACATTGACGATGCGGCCAAACCCCCGCGCCGTCATGCCGGGGAGAAACAGGTGGGCCAGTTCGCACGGCGCGGTCAGCATGACCTGGAGGCTTGCGGCCTGATCGTCCCAGCTGTTGTCGCCAAAGGCGCCAGGAAGGCCATAGCCGGCATTGTTGATCAGCAGGTCGACCGTCCGCCCCTCAGCTGTCAGGGCGGCCTGGAGCGCCCGGGGCGCAGCCGGATCGGCCAGATCGGCGGCCAGGGTCAGCACCTCGATCCCATGACGCTCCCTCAGCTCGGCGGCCAGGGCGTCCAGGCGATCCAGCCGGCGGGCGGTGAGCGCCAGGTCATGGCCCTGGGCGGCCAGGCTTCGGGCGAAGGTGGCGCCGATGCCGGCCGAGGCGCCGGTCACCAGGGCCAGTCGGCGAGCCATCGGCGCTCCTGCAAGTATCTGCGGCCTGGCCACGATCGGCGCCGTCGAATGCAGAGGGTGACCAAGGACGCCGCGCGGGGCAAGCCGTCGTGCGACAGTCCGTCGAACGCCCCTACGATTGAACCCCATGCGGAAAGGGTGTATCGCGCCGGCCGCATCGTTGGGGCGCAGACGTCCTGTCTGGGATTACGAGATACCGCCCCCGCGGTCTCCGGAGAGTCTTGATGAGTGAGCCGACCCCCTCGGCTGCCGAGGCGCATTCAGGTGCGTCCCACCCCAAGGCGGAAGGCTTCTGGGCGCTCGCCCTGGGCTCCGTCGGCGTCGTCTTCGGCGACATCGGAACGAGCCCCCTCTACGCCATGCGCGAGGCCCTGGCCCACTCCCGCAGCGGTGGGACCGACGAGCTGGCGGTGTTTGGCGTCGTCTCCCTGATGGCCTGGGCGCTCATCCTGATCGTCTCTGTCAAGTATGTGATCTTCCTGCTGAACGCCGACAACAAGGGAGAAGGCGGCGCCCTGGCCCTGATGGCGCTCGCGCGCCGGTCGCTCGGGCGGCGGTCTGGGGCGATCCTGTTGCTGGGCATGATCGGGGCCGCGCTGTTCTATTCGGACGGCGTGATCACCCCGGCCCTGTCGGTGCTTTCGGCTGTGGAAGGGCTGAAGGTCGCGCCTGGGGTCGGATCGGCCCTCTCCCCCTTCGTGCTGCCGATTTCAGCGGGGATCCTGATCGCCCTGTTCATGGCCCAGTCCAGGGGGACCGCGAAGATCGGCCGCTACTTCGGCCCGATCACCGCCGTATGGTTCCTGACCCTGGGCGGCCTCGGAATCTATCATATCTTTGACGACCCGCGGATTCTGATGGGGCTGTCGCCTCACTACGGTCTGCTGTTCATTCTGGACAACGGCTTCCTGGGATTTGTCATCCTGGGCAGCGTCTTCCTGGCGGTCACCGGCGCCGAGGCGCTCTATGCGGACATGGGTCACTTCGGCAAGGGCCCGATCCGCGCGGCCTGGATCGTCCTGGTGCTCCCCGCCCTGCTGCTGAACTACCTGGGGCAAGGCGCCCTGGTGCTGACCAATCCCGAGGCCCGCATCAGCCCCTTCTATGAGATGATCCCGGAAGCCATCTTCTGGCCGGTCCTCATGCTGGCTACGGCGGCCACCGTGGTGGCGAGCCAGGCGGTGATCACCGGCGCTTTTTCGGTCACCCAGCAGGCGGTGCAGCTCGGCCTGCTGCCGCGGATCGACATCCGCCGCACCTCCGAAACCCAGGCCGGCCAGATCTATGTGCCGCAGGTCAACATGCTGCTGCTGGCGGGGGTGCTGCTGACGCTCGCCCTGTTCCAGAATTCGTCCAACCTGGCCTCCGCCTACGGGATCGCGGTCTCTGGCACCATGTTCGTCAACACCCTGCTGCTGTTCGTGATCATCGGCGCGATGTGGAAGCGGCCCTGGTGGCAGGCCGCCCTGGTGGCCGGCAGCTTTGCGGCCATTGATCTGGTCTTCCTGTCGTCCAACCTGCTGAAGGTCTTCCAGGGCGGCTGGTTCCCCCTGGCCCTCAGCGGGGGCTTGGTCATCATCATGTGGACCTGGATGCGCGGCGCCCAGATCCTCACCGACAAGACCCGCCGTGACAGCATCCAGCTCACCGAGTTGAGCGAGATCCTGAAGGCCCGGGCGCCGCACCGGGCGCCGGGGACCGCCATTTTCCTGACCTCGGATCCTGACGTCGCCCCAGTGGCCCTGATGCACAATCTCAAGCACAACAAGGTGCTGCACCAGAAGAACGTCATCCTGACCGTCCGGACCGCCGAGACTCCCCGGGTCAAGGACGAGGACCGGATCAAGATCGAGCCGGTCAATGAGGACTTCAAGAAGGTCGTCGTCGCCTATGGCTTCATGGAGAGCCCCAACCTCCCCAAGGCGCTCGGCCTCTGCCGCAAGCTCGGGCTGAAGTTCGACATCATGGCCACCAGCTTCTTCCTGGGCCGCCGTTCGGTGGTGCCCTCGGCTCAGTCGGGCATGCCGCTCTGGCAGGATCGGCTGTTCATCTTCCTGATGCGCAACGCGGCCAATCCCACCGACTTCTTCAAGATCCCGCCCGGCCGGGTGGTGGAGCTGGGCACGCAGGTCACGGTCTAGGAACAGGGCTGGCCTGGACTCTGCGGGCCATACTGGGCCATGGGTCGGCGATCAGAACCGCAGGGAGAGACCGATGAACTGGCTGGGCATTGTGGGCGACGCCCTGTGGATCGTCTCCCTGTCGATCATGGCCAGCGCCTCGCACAAGGCGTGGGGGCGCGTGCCGGCCGAAACCAAGATGCCGCTGCAGTTCGCCCGGGACGGGCGGGCCATGATGCGCATTCCGCGCCATATCGCCCTACTGCTGATCCCCGGCCTGGCCTTCCTGCTCAGCCTGGTCCTGCTCTGGCAGAACCGGGAGATCCCCCCAGGCACCCCAGACGCCTTGGTGCTGTTCGGTATTCGCGCCACCCTGGCGGGCCTCTTTGCGCTCTATCATCTGCGCTGGCTCAAGGCCGCCCTGGACCAGCTGGACCAGGAAGGCGCGCTTAGGTCTTGAACGGGGCGACCGTTCGCCCTTAAAGCCGCGCCTGTTTCCTCCATCCTCCGATCCTCGAAAGACCTCGTCATGGCCGCCGACAAGCCGATTAAGAAAGTCGTCCTCGCCTATTCCGGCGGCCTGGACACCTCGATCATCCTGAAGTGGCTGCAGACCGAATACGGGGCCGAGGTGGTCACCTTCACCGCCGACCTTGGCCAGGGCGAAGAGATCGAGCCGGCGCGGGCCAAGGCCCTGGCCGCAGGGGTGAAGCCGGAAAACATCTTCATCGAGGATGTCCGGGAGGAATTTGTCCGCGACTTCGTCTTCCCGATGTTCCGCGCCAACACGGTCTATGAGGGCCAGTATCTGCTGGGGACCTCCATCGCGCGCCCCCTGATCGCCAAGCGGCAGATCGAGATTGCGCGCGCCACCGGCGCCGACGCCGTCAGCCATGGCGCCACCGGCAAGGGCAATGATCAGGTCCGCTTCGAGCTCGGCTACTATGCGCTGGAGCCCGACATCCATGTGATCGCGCCCTGGCGGGAGTGGGACTTTAAGAGCCGCGAGGCCCTGCTGGACTTCGCCGAGAAGCACCAGATCCAGATCACCAAGGACAAGCGCGGCGAGGCGCCCTTCAGCGTCGACGCCAACCTTCTGCACTCCTCCTCCGAGGGCAAGGTTCTGGAGGACCCGGCGGTGGAAGCCCCGGAATTCGTCCACATGCGCACCCTCTCGCCCGAGGATGCGCCGGACAAGCCGACGGTCATCACCATCGACTTCGAGAAGGGCGATCCCATCGCCATCGACGGCGAGGCCCTGTCGCCGGCCGCCCTGCTCACCCGCCTCAACCAGCTTGGCCACGACAACGGGATCGGCCGCCTGGACCTGGTGGAGAACCGCTTCGTCGGTATGAAATCCCGGGGTGTCTATGAGACACCCGGCGGCACAATCCTGCTGGCCGCCCACCGGGGCATCGAGTCCATCACCCTGGACCGCGGCGCGGCTCACCTGAAGGACGAGCTCATGCCCCGCTATGCGGAGCTGATCTACAACGGCTTCTGGTTCAGCCCGGAGCGCGAGATGCTGCAGGCCGCCATCGACCATTCCCAGGCCCACGTGGCCGGTCAGGTGCGGGTGAAGCTCTACAAGGGCAATGTCACCGTCATCGGCCGCTCCAGCCCCTACTCGCTCTATGACCAGGAGCTGGTCACCTTCGAAGAGGGCAAGGTGGCCTACGACCAGCGCGACGCGGCGGGCTTCATCAAGCTCAACGCCCTGCGCCTGCGTGGGACCGCCAAACGCGATCGCCGCGGGCGGTAGGTCGCGCCTGTCGGTGCTCTCAGGGCTTGAGCACCACCTTCACGCAGCCGTCCTGCTTGTCCCGGAAGGTCTTGTACATCTCCGGGCCCCGGCCGAGGGGCTCGGTATGGGTGATCAGGAAGGTGGGGTCGATCTCGCCGTCATCGAGCCGTCGTAGCAGGTCGTCGCTCCAGCGCCGGACATGGGTCTGGCCTGTGCGGAGGGTCAGGCCCTTGTTCATCATGGCGCCCAGAGGAATCATGTTGGCCAGCCCGCCATAGACGCCAGGGATCGACACCGTACCGGCCGCCTTGCAAGCCATGATCGCCTCACGTAGAGCCACCGGCCGTTCGGTCTCCAGCTTCAGGGCGGTCTGCACCCGGTCGATCATGCCGAGCAGCGGCGTCGGGCCATGGGCCTCCAGACCCACGGCGTCGATGCACTTTTCCGGCCCATGCCCGTCGGTCATGTCCTTGAGGGTCGGCAGCACCTTGTGCGCGCTGCGGTCGAGAACCTCGGCGCCCAGGCCTGAGGCCAGGGCCAGGCGCTCGGGCACGTCGTCGATGGCGATGACCCGCTTCGCGCCCTGCAGGATCGCCGATTGAATGGCGAACAGTCCCACCGGCCCACAACCCCAGACCGCCACCGTGTCGGTCGGCTGGATGTCGGCGAAGGCCGCGGCCTGCCACCCGGTCGGCAGGATGTCGCTGAGGAAGAGGTACTTCTCGTCGGCGCCGGTCTGCGGAATCTTGATCAGGGTGGTGGCGGCATAAGGGACGCGCAGATACTCCGCCTGCCCCCCGGCATAGCCGCCGGTAATGTGAGAATAGCCAAACAGCCCAGCGGTGGTGTCGCCGAAGAAGGCCTTGGCCAGGTCCGAATTCCGGTTGGTCGTCTGGCAGACGGAGAAGTTGCCCGCCTGGCACTGGTCGCAGACGCCGCAGGTCATCTGGAAGGGGACGACAACCCGGTCGCCCACCTTCAGGCCCTGGGCGCGGGCTTCGGGGCCCGCCTCCACAACTTCGCCCATGGCCTCATGGCCCATGACGTCCCCGACGCACATGGTGGGCACCAGGCCGTTCATGAGGTGCAGGTCCGACCCGCAGATGCAGGTGGAGGTCACCCGGATGATGGCGTCCTTGGGGTCTTCGATGATCGGGTCCGGCACCTCCTCGCAGCGGAGGTCCTTCTTGCCTTGCCAGCAGATGGCTTTCATGGGGCGGTCCTCCTAGGCGCAGTTGCGCTTGACGTTGGTCATGCGGGCGGCGGTGATCACGTCCAGGGCGGTGACGGCCAGCACCACACCCAGGGCCAGTCGGGCGTTGCCCCGCTTGGGATTGCTGCGGCGGTTCAGGGCGCTGAGCACGGCGATATCGAACACGTCGCCCGCCACCCGCGCCCACAGCACGCCAGCCCGGGTCGGGTCGGAGAACAGACTCATGCCGGTGGCCATCTCCCGGGCGCCGAACAGTATCTGAGTGGTCTGGGGCGAGGTGTTCAGGCCGAGGAACCGCTGGACCCCACGGGGGAAAAACAGGCCCCAGACCCCCAGGCCGATGGCGTTCTGACCCAGCATGAAGGAAATCTGCGGCGACAGGGCGGGCTTGGCCCGAACGCGGTCGGTGGCCAGGCGCATGCGGCCGCCCCCGGGCAAGGGCAGGGTGGTGCTGGGGGAGGCGTCCCAGGGCTCGCCCGCCGCCCAGCTTCGGGCGTCCTTGAGGGCGCCTACGGCCTTGCCGGCGCGGCGGCGCCAGGGGCTGTCGGTGTGGGGCGTGTGGACTGAGGACACGGGCCGGCTCCTGTATCGGTGACCCCCGATAAACTCACCTCAGGCCCGTGATCGTTCCCGGAAAACCGGCGGAATCTCGGCAGAAGGCGGCGGCTGTTGGGCCCGGACGCCGGTTCTCGCCCAGCGCCGGTTCCGGTGGCGCTTGGCCCGTGCCACTGTGGCGCCAAGGCGCGAAGCTGCGCCGTCATCAACACAGGGGGAGTTCGCCATGGGTCCGCACAGCTGGGTCGCGCTGGTCACCATCGCCGCCATACTGGTCTATTTCTGGATGGGCATCCGTGTCGCCGGCGCGCGCCGGACAAGCGGGATCGCCGCGCCGGCCATGACCGGGGATCCGGTGCTGGAGCGGCACGTGAGGGTCCAGGCCAACACCCTGGAATGGCTGCCCATCTTCCTGCCGGCCCTATGGCTGTTCGCCCTCTATTGGAACGATCTGGTCGCCGCGGGGCTGGGGGTGATCTGGATCATCGGGCGCATCCTCTACGCTCTCGGCTATGTGGCCGATCCTGGAAAGCGCGAGCTCGGCTTCGTGATTCAGGCCCTGGCCGCCGCTGTCCTGCTGTTCGGCGCGGCGGGCAGGATCATCTGGACATTGGTCGTGATCGGGGCCTGAGGCTCCGTAGTCTAGAGGAACAACACCACCGCCTGCCAGACCGCGAGCGAGGTGACCAGGACGCCGACAAACCAGGTCAGGGCCCGGATGGGCAGCACCTTGGTCATCCAGCCTGCGAACGGCGCAGCGACCACACCGCCGGCGATCAGCCCAAGGACGGACCACATGTGGTCGCGTAGCCCCTCGGTCTCCCAGTGGCCTGTCAGTAGGGCTGAAAGGAAGGCCGCCGAAACGGCGGTGGCGACGAAGAACTCCGCCGCGTTGGTGGTGCCGATCGCCTTGCGGGGGTCAGCGCCCGAGCCGAGCAGGGTGGAGGTGACCACCGGCCCCCAGCCGCCGCCGCCGACGGCGTCGAAGAAGCCGCCCAGGACCCCAAGGGGCATGGGGCTTTTCCAGGAGAAGGGCTTGGGTCGCACGCCCTTCCAGGCGCGGTAGAGGATCACCAGCCCCATGAGGCCGAGCCAGCCGACCACATAGGGCTTGATCGTGTCGCCATCGATCGAGGTCAGGAGGTAGGTGCCGACGACGCCGCCGATCACCCCACCGGCCGCCAGGAGGGCCAACAGGCGCCAGTTGATGTTCTTGTGCAGGGCGTGGGACACCGCCGACGCCGCCCCGGTGAAGACCTTGGCGGCATGCACGCTGGCTGAGGCGTTCGCCGGCGAGACACCCATGGCCAGCAGGGTGGTGGTCGAAACAACCCCGTAGGCCATGCCCAGAGCGCCATCCACCAGCTGCGCGGCGAAACCCACCGCCGCAAAAAGCATGAAGTCCGAATCCATCCCAACCCCCGGGCTTCGCAGCGCTGCGAAATACTATCCTAGTGTCTCAATAGGAATTAATTGAAATCTACAACGCCTGAATGTGCACGTCCTGAGCCAGAGGGGCGGTGTGAGTGGTTAAGGCCTCAATTTGGCTCCCGAAATGGCCGGAACCGGCCTGGGCCGCCCAAGGGGCGCGCACACGATAATGTCATCTGAAGTCTTGGACTTAGAGATGATCGGCCAAGCCGTGCGGGGCGCGGGAGTGGCCGGGCGACCAAAATTGCGCCACGGTGTTGGCCTAGTCTGCCGCAGAGCGTTCGGGGGACGTTCTTCAAGGAACGAGACGAACATGAAAAGACTATCGGGTCCCGCTGTCGCCCTCGCCCTTCTGGCCGGGCTCAGCGCCTGCGCCACGGCCACGCCCTATCAGCCCAACCTTCCAGGCCAGGCGGTGTCGGGGGGCTATTCCGAGATGCGTGTGGAGCCCGACCGCTGGCGGGTCAGCTTCGCGGGCAACAGCCTGACCGGTCGCGAGACCGTGGAAGGCTATCTGCTGTATCGGGCGGCGGAGCTGACCGTTCAGCAGGGCTATGACGGGTTCTCCATCGTGACCCGAGCGACGGACCGCGACGCCCGGACCTACGTCCAGCCCGATCCGATCTATAATCCCTGGTATGGCCCCCGGTATTCCTACTGGCGGCCCCACTGGCGCTACTATTCAGCCCATAGCTGGCGCACCTGGGATCCCTATTGGGGCGACCCCTTCTGGGCCGATCGGGTGGATGTCCGCACGGTCGAGCGGTTCGAGGCTACGGCCGAGATCGTCACCTACCGCGGCGCCAAGGCGCCGGGGGATCCCAACGCCTTCGACGCCCGCGCGGTTCTTCAGAACCTGGGTCCCAGGATCGTGCGTCCCGCGCCCTAAGTCCTGGAGCAAGAGCGCGTTTCGCTCCGATAACCGGTCTCCACTGAGCGGAACGCGCTCTAGAGGCGACGGGGCAAGGCCATAAGAAGGGGGCGGACCGCAAGGCCCGCCCCCTTTTCATGTCAGTCCTATGCCGTGTGGCTCAGGTGATGTGCTTGGGCGCGATCGGGTCGCTGGCCGGGAAGGTTTCCTCAACCGCCTCGTCCACCAGGGCCTCCTGGCGGCTCTCGGCCTTGCGGCCGTCGCGGTCGAGCTGGTCGTGCTTCTGCCCCTCCGGAAGGGGGGCGGCCGGGCGCGAACTGGGGGCGTTGGCGTCGTCGTCTTTGCGCTGCTCGGTCATGGGACCTCCGTATGGTCTGACCCGTCGATGCGACGGGAGGCTCCCAGATCAAATGCTGCTGGCGGGACGTTGGTTGCAAAAAGCGGGACGCGCGGGCGGCCCTCAGGGCTGACGCCAAGAGGGGCCGATAAAAACAAAAAAGCGGCCCACCAGGGACCGCTTCTTGTATCGCCGCACGACCCCGGAAGGGGAAATGGAGCGGGCGAAGAGATTCGAACTCTCGACCCCAACCTTGGCAAGGTTGTGCTCTACCACTGAGCTACGCCCGCGCTTTTCGATGCCGACCCAAGTGGCCGCCCCCGAAAATCGAGAGCGGGCTTATCGCAGAGGAGTTGGGCCTTGGCAAGCCGGCTAACCGCCGAATTTCGGGGCCTTTAGCCGGCGCTTGTTCACATGGTCCTTGGGCGGCTCGGCCACGGCGTCCGGGTACTCCCCGCGGAAGTAGAAACGCTGCCAGGCCTCCTTGGTGGCCTCGGGGTCGCCCCGGTAGATCTTGGCGTTGAACTCGGTGCGATGCTTCTCCCAGGCGGTGTACTGGCCCATGAGGTCGGCGTTGCGGGCCAGGGGGCGGATCACCGGCTGGAACTCCGCCAGGGGTTTGTCCTGAATCAGGGTGATGAAGCAGAACGGCTCGCCCTTGCGGAAGTGGACCTTGCCCGGTCGGGTGAAGATCCAGTTCATCGTGAAGGGGAAGGGGAGCCACTCGGTCTCCACCAATCCGGCCAGGGGCTGGACGCCGTCCTTGACGTGATTGGGGGGACCCTGGGCCATCATCGACCAACCCGGCGGCGTGCGGAACAGGTAGCCGGGGTGAAAGGTGATCACCCCGTGGCTGAAATGCGACTTGGCGAAATTGTGGAAGTCCGGGTGGGGATTGTCCGGGGTGAGGGTGATGTCCTCCTGGAACTTTCCGCCGTTCCATTCGGCGGTGAACCCCATCGGGCAGAGGATCTCCCAGCCGGTGGTGTTGGCCATGGTCAGCGGCAGGCACCGATAGGGGTGCCGGTCGGCGAAACTCTCCATCCAGGCGCGCTGCGGGCGGCCAGGCACGATCTCCGGCGGGCGATCGGCGGTGGGGTAGCACTCAAGCTCCATGGGGCGTCCAACCTTTCGACGACCGGCCGCGGGCCGGCCACCCCCTGCTCTAGCCAGCCGCCTGTAGGCTCGTCCAGTTCCACGATGGCCCTGAGGGCCCTATGAGGGGGTATGAAGACCCGCGATGACCTTCTCGCCTTCCTGAACGCCCATGGAATCGGCCACCGCACGGTCGACCATCCTGCGGTCTTCCGTGTGGGCGAGGGCGAGGAGATCAAGGCTGCCCTGCCCGGCGCCCACACCAAGAACCTGTTCCTGAAGGACGCCAAGGACCGGCTCTGGCTGATTTCAGCGGCAGACCGGACAGCGATTGACCTGAAGCGCCTGCCGCCGGTGATCGGCGCGGCCCGATTGTCCTTTGGTCGGGAGGATCTGATGGTCGAGACCCTGGGCGTCACGCCGGGATCGGTCACCGCCCTTGGCCTGATCAATGATGTGGCGCGGCGGGTGACCTTCGTCCTGGATCGCCGTCTGGTCGAGGCTGAGACGGTGAACTTTCATCCCCTGACCAATACCGCCACCACAGCATTGGATCAGGCGGGCTTCCGGTCTTTCCTCGCCGCGCTCGGGGTGGCCCCCATTGTGGTCGACTTCGAGGCCCTCAAGGTGATCGAAGCGCAAACCATCCGTTGAAGCGGGCGGGTCATGGGACCATCTTAGGCCCTACCGCGTTGCCCCAGTCAGTCCAGCCAGACGAGTTCGCCCATGACCCTCATTGGAGAGACCGCCCCGCCCGCCCCGGGCGGCGACCTGATCAAGGACGCCACCGACGCCAGCTTCATGGCCGATGTGGTGGAGGCCAGCCAGGACACGCCGGTCATTGTCGATTTCTGGGCGCCCTGGTGCGGGCCCTGCCGTCAGCTTGGCCCGGCCCTGGAGAAGGCGGTCACCGCCGCCAAGGGCAAGGTCAGGATGGTCAAGATCGATATCGACCAGAATCCGGCCTTCGCGGGTCAGTTGCGGGTGCAGTCGATCCCAGCGGTCTTCGCCTTCTTTGGCGGCCGCCCGGTGGACGGTTTCATGGGCGCCCTGCCCGACAGCCAGGTGAAGGCCTTCGTCGACAAGCTGGCGGCCATGGCCCCCCCCGACGGGGTCGACGAGATCCTGGCCACGGCCAAGGCGGCCCTGGAGGCCGGCGACATCGCCCTGGCGGCCCAGGGCTTCGCCCAGGTGCTGCAGGCCGAGCCCGACCATGTGAAGGCCCTGGGGGGCCTTGCCCGCTGCTACCTGGCGGGCGGCGAACCTGACCGGGCCCGGGAGATTCTGGAGATGGCGCCAGAGGGCGCCAAGGATCCCGACCTGGATGGGGTGCGCGCGGCCCTGAACCTGGCCGCCGAGGCGCCCTCTGACACCCAGGCGTTCGAGAGCCGGCTGGCGGCCAACCCCGATGACCATGAGGCCCGCCTGTCGCTGGCCAAGGCCCTGGCCGGCCGTGGCCGGATGGAGGCCGCCGCCGATCACCTGCTGCACATCATCGAGGCGGACCGCACCTGGAACGATGACGCGGCCCGCCGGCAGCTCCTGACGATTTTTGAAGCCGCCGGCCCCGCCTCCGAAGTCGCCCGCAGCGGCCGCCGGCGGCTGTCGGCCATCCTGTTTTCATAAGAGCCCAGAGGTGAAGCCCATGCCGGGCTACCGGCGCGCCGCCGATCTGCCGCAGATCATCCCGATTTTCCCCTTGGATGGGGCGGTCCTGCTGCCGGGTGGGGATCTGCCCCTGCAGATCTTTGAACCGCGCTACCTGAACATGATTGACGACGCCATGGCGGGGGACCGGGTCATCGGCATGATCCAGACCCGCGCGGGCGGCGAGCGTGAACGGCCCAATCTTGTCCATGTGGGCTGTCTCGGGCGCATCACCAGTTTCGCCGAGACCTCTGACGGCCGCTATCTGATCACCCTGACCGGGGTGTGCAGGTTCGTGGCGGGTGAGGAGCTGTCGGGCCGCACGCCCTATCGTCAGCTCCGGGTCAGCTTTGACGGCTTCGAGGGCGACCTGTCGCCCGAGGATGAGGATGCGCCGGACATGGACCGGGAGCGTTTCGCCCAGGCCCTGAAGCGGTATCTGAACCGCCGGGAGCTGGATGTGGACGACGAGACGGCCATGAGCGCGCCCATCGCCCCCCTGGTGACAAGCCTGGCGATGGGACTGCCCTTCGAACCCTCGGAAAAGCAGGCCCTGCTTGAGGCGCTTACCCTGGCCGAGCGGGTGCGCAGCCTCACGGCCTTGCTGGAAATCGACGCCCTGGAGGACGACGACGGCGCCCCCCATAGCGTGCAGTAGCCGGCTGGTTTAAGGACAGTCCATGACTGACGACGCCCCTGCCGAGCCCATGCTCGCCCTCACCGCCGAGATTGATCCGCGCCTGCTGGAAATCCTGGTCTGCCCCGTGACCCACGGGCCGCTGGTTTATGACCGGGAGCGGGCCGAACTGGTCAGCCGCGGCGCAAAGCTCGCCTATCCGGTCCGCGACGGGGTGCCGATCATGCTGCCCGAAGAAGCCCGCGAACTGGAAGCCTAAAGAGCTTCCCCGCGCAGGAGCCGGGGCAGGTCGCCAAAGGCGCCGCCGGCCTGCTGCATGAACATCCGCCGTGCGACCGGGATGCGGTTCACCGTCGACATGCCCGCGCCCCGGGCCAGGCGCAGGATGGGATTGTCGTTGGAGAACAGGTGCACGAAGGCGTCCATGCCGGCGCTAAGCAGGGCGGTGTCAAACCGCCGCCAGCGGCCATAGCGCTCCAACACCACCTCTGACCCCAGATCCTCCCCCAGTCGTGCGGCGTCCACCAGCACCTGGGCCAGCGCTGCGGCGCCCTTGAGGCCGAGATTCAGGCCCTGCCCCGCGATCGGATGCACCCCGTGGGCGGCGTCCCCCAGCAGGGCCAGGCGTGGGGCGCTGAACCGCTCGGCCAGTTGCAGGGACAGAGGATAGGAGAAGACGGGCCCATCCAGCCGCGCCTGGCCCAGGAACGCCCCGAACCGCCGCATCAGATGGGCGTGAAAGACCTCTGGACGGGCCGACTTCAGGGCCGCGCCCCGGGCGGTGCTCTCCGTCCAGACCAGGCTGGCGCGGTTGTCGGTCAGGGGCAGGATGGCGAAGGGCCCGCTTGGCAGGAAGTATTCGTGCGCCACCCCTTCGTGCGGGCGGTCCAGGCGCACGGTGGCGACCACGCCGGTCTGGCGATAGTCCCAGCCCAGGGCGCCGATGCCCGCGGCTTTCCGCAGAATCGAACCCCGGCCCTCCGCCCCTACCGCCAGGGGCGCGCGGAGGCTGCGTCCATCCTCAAGGGTGACGACGGCGCCGCCCTTCTCAAATACGGCGCTGGCCACCCGGGCCGGGGCCAGGACGGGGATGCCCGCGTCGATCACGGCCTGGGAAAGCACCGCCCGGATCTGGCGGTTCTCCAGCAGATAACCGAGGGGCTCGCCGTCGGATCGGTCGGCGATCTCGGCGGAGTCAAAGCGCAGATGGAAGGGCAGGGCGGCCGGCGTCGCCGCTCCGGGGGCCCGGCCGTCCGTGACCAGGATCTGCTCGATTCGCTGGGCATGGGGCGCCAGGGCGTCCGCCAGACCTAAGGCGCGCCACTGCCGGAATGCGGCGTAGGCGATCGCTGAGGCCCGTCCGTCGAAGGTGGGGGCCAGCTGGGTTTCGAAGGGAGCGGGGTCGATGAGCAGGGGCTTCAGCCCCCCCTGCGCCAGGGCCAGGGCCAGGGTCGCCCCCGCCATGCCGGCGCCGGCGATGATCACGTCGGGATCGGTGATGTCCATGCCGCGATATGGGGGTCTGGGCGCCCGCTCGTCCAGTCCATCGACACCGGAAACGAACGGTGAGCCGTTGCCTCAGGCCTCGGCGTCGTCGGGGATGCCCATGATGTGAAAGCCGGCGTCCACATGCACCACCTCGCCTGTGGTGGAGCGACCCAGGTCCGACATCAGCCAAAGGGCCGCGCCGGCGACGCCTTCCATGGAGGTGTCGGCCTTCATGGCTGACATGGCCCGGCCCTGGGCCAGCATGCCCCGGCCGCCGGAGATGCCCGCCAGGGACAGGGTGCGCATGGCGCCGGCGGAGATGGCGTTGACGCGGATGCCCTTGGGGCCAAGGTCGCGGGCGGCGTAGCGGGTGGCGGCCTCAAGACCGGCCTTGGCCACGCCCATGGTGTTGTAGTTGGGGATGGCCCGCTCTGCGCCCAGATAGGTCATGCAGACGATGGAGCCGCCATTCGGCATCAGGGCCGAAGCGCGCCGGGCGCAGTCGACGAACGAAAAGACCGAGATGTCCATGGCCCGCAGGAAGCCCTCGCGGGTGGTGTTCTCGACGAACGAGCCCTTGAGCTCGTCCTTGTTGGCGAAGGCGATGGAGTGGACGAAGAAGTCGATCTCGCCGAGGGAATCCGCCACCACCTTGAAGGCCGCGTCCATGGCGCCGTCGTCGGTGACGTCCACCGGGGCGATGGTCTTGACGCCGAGCTGGTCGGCCAAGGGCTGGACCCTGCGCTCCATGCCCGGCAGGTGAAGGAAGGCCATCTCGGCGCCCTGGGCGGCCAGCTGCGAGGCGATGCCAAAGGCGATGGACTGGTGGTTGGCGACGCCGGTCACCACCCCCTTCTTGCCCTTCATCAGCTCGCCCTTGGGCATGTCGTAGTCGTCAGCCATGGCTTCCTCGCCGTTCTGTCGAATCGTAGATTTGGCCGGACCTAGTCCGCCCGGGCCATCACCAGGCAGCCATTGGTGCCGCCAAAGCCGAAGCTGTTGGACATCACCGTCTCGAACGCCCCGTCCCGGCGATCCATCAGGATCGGCATGTCGGCGAAGGCCGGGTCGAGGTTTTCGATATGGGCGCTCTTGGCCATGAAGTCGTTGTTCAGCATCAGCAGCGAATAGATCGCCTCCTGTGCGCCAGCTGCGCCCAGGCTGTGGCCGGTCAGGGATTTGGTCGACGAGATGAACGGCGCAGCCTTGCCGAACACGTCGCGCACCGCCTGCATCTCCTTGGTGTCGCCCACCGGCGTCGAGGTGCCGTGCGGGTTCAGATAGTCGATCTTCCGCCCGCCCAGGCCCTCCATGGCCAGGTTCATGCAGCGTACAGCGCCTTCGCCCGACGGGGCGACCATGTCGAAGCCGTCGGAATTGGCGGCGTAGCCGATGATTTCGCCATAGATTTTCGCGCCGCGCGCCTTGGCCCGCTCCCATTCCTCCAGCACCACGACGCCGGCGCCGCCGGCGATGACGAAGCCGTCGCGGGCCTCGTCATAGGCCCGGCTGGCGGTGGATGGGCGGTCGTTGAAGTTGGAGCTCATGGCGCCCATGGCGTCGAACAGGACCGAAAGACTCCAGTCCAGCTCCTCGGTGCCGCCGGCGAACATCACGTCCTGCTTGCCGAGCTGGATCTGCTCATAGGCCGAGCCGATGCAGTGGGTGGAGGTGGCGCAGGCCGAGGAGATCGAGAAGTTCAGGCCGCGAATCTTGAACCAGGTGGCCAGGGTCGCCGAGGCGCCTGAGCTCATGGCCTTGGGCACGGCGAACGGACCGATGCGCTTGGGGCCGCGGGTGCGCGCGGTCTCGGCGGCTTCGATGATGACCTTGGTGGAGGGGCCGCCAGATCCGACGATCAGTCCCGTCTTTTCGTGGCTGACCTCGTCGGGGCTGAGGCCCGAATCGGCGATGGCCTGCTCCATGGCGATGTGGCCATAGGCGGTGCCGGGCGCCAGAAACCGCGCGGCGCGCCGGTCGACCAGGGATTCCCAGTCGATGGCGGGGTCGCCGTGAACCTGGCTGCGGAAGCCGAGCTCGGCATATTCCGGCGCCGCCGTAATGCCTGAGCGGGCCTCGCGCAGGGAGGCGAGAACCTCCTCGGCGGTCTTGCCGATCGACGAAACGATACCGATACCGGTGATGGCGACGCGGCGCATATTCGCTCCCGTTTCCTGGCGCTTCAGCGCTGATAAAGCCCGACGCGAAGGTCGCTGGCGGTGTAGATCACGTTGCCGTCGGCTTCGAGCACGGCGTCGCCAATGCCCATGACCAGCCGGCGGTTGATGACCCGCTTCATCTCGACCTTGTAGGTCACGGTCTTGATGTTGGGCGTGACTTCACCGGCGAACTTGACCTCGTTGCAGCCGAGCGCGCGGCCGCGCCCCTTGCCGCCGATCCAGCCGAGATAGAAGCCGACCAGCTGCCACATGGCGTCGAGGCCCAGGCTGCCGGGCATGACGGGGTCATTGATGAAGTGGCAGTCGAAGAACCAGAGGCTGGGATTGATGTCGAATTCGGCCTCGATATAGCCCTTGCCGTGGGCGCCGCCGTCGCTGTTGATCGTGGTGATGCGATCAAACAGCAGCATGGGCGGGGCCGGCAGCTGGGCGTTGCCGGGGCCGAACATCTCGCCGCGGGCGCAGGCCAGCAGGTCTTCCAGTTCGTAGCGGCTCTTGGGCTCGTGAGTGGTCATGCGCCGCCTTTTCAGTCCGGGCGATAACAAAAGTAGGGTGAGGGCCTAGCACGAGGCCAAGGCGCGGCTCAACGACATTGGATGGGGGCGGCGGCGCCCCAGACCTCGTTTTGCGGGGTCCACCCGCGGACGCCTTCGAGGCTCAGGCGGCACCAACCCTTGTCGCACTTGTCCAACGCCGCAATGGATCGGGGGTTCACATAGGCGGTAATCTCGGCCTCGGGCCTCGGTCGACGACGCAGGGCCACGGGCGCCGTCCCCAGGGACATCACGGTGCGATTTCCATCGATGACCCGACGATGCACCCAGGCCAGGCCGCCCTCGGGATCGCAGATTCGCCGCCATTCCCGGGTTTCGGCGACAATCTGCACCGGCAGGCCGCGGACACGATAGACCCAGAGGACCTGGTGGTCGTCGCCTGGACCCGCCCGGGCGTTGACCTTGTCGAACTTCAGCGACAGGTAGCGGGGCACCGGAAAGCCCGACGGCGTGTCCTCCGCCTCCCGGGCGAAGGCGGGGTCTGCGAGCGCCAGCGCCGTCAGCGCCAGTCCGACAAGCGCCCATCGCCGAGGCGTCAGGCCCGGAGATCGCGACGCGATTGAAGGCTCGCCTTGGCCCTGCAAGGTCCCTTTGCTACAGGTTGCAGCTCGCGCGCCCACGGCGCCCCGCCGCAAGGTTCCCGTCTCAGACTCGGTCATGGTCGCCCGTAAGCCCAAAGTCATCGTCACCCGCAAGCTCCCCGACCAGGTGGAGACCCGGATGAGAGAATTGTTCGACGCCGAGCTCAACCTTTCGGATGAGCCGATGAGTCGTGACGCCCTGCTGGACGCGGTCAAACGCGCCGATGTGCTGGCGCCCACCATCACCGATCGAATCGATGCTGATCTCATCGCCCAGGCTGGGCCGCAGCTCAAGCTGATCGCCTCATTCGGGGCCGGCGTCGACCACATCGACGTGGCCGCCGCCTCGGCGCGAAACATCAGCGTGACCAATACCCCAGGGGTGCTGACCGAAGACACCGCCGATATGACGCTGGCCCTGATCATGGTCGTCGCCCGGCGGATCGTCGAGGGCGCCAATGTGGTGCAGTCGGGGGGCTTCACCGGCTGGTCCCCCACCTGGATGCTGGGCCGCCGGGTCACCGGCAAGCGTCTGGGCATTGTCGGCATGGGCCGCATCGGCCAGGCCGTGGCGCGGCGGGCCAAGGCGTTTGGCCTGCAGATCCATTATCACAACCGCAAACCGGTCAGCCCTCGCCTCGAGGAAGAGCTGGGCGCCACCTACTGGGACAGCCTCGACCAGATGATGGCCCGGATGGACCTCATCTCCATCCACTGCCCGCATACGCCGGCCACCTTCCACCTGCTGTCAGCGCGGAGACTGAAGCTGCTGCAGCCCCACGCCATCCTGATCAACACCGCCCGGGGCGAGATCGTCGATGAGGACGCCCTGATCGACATCCTGGCCAAGGGCGATATCGCCGGCGCCGGCCTCGACGTGTTCGAGCACGAGCCGGCTGTGAACCCCAAGCTGCTCAAGCTGCCCAATGTGGTCCTCCTGCCGCATATGAGTTCGGCGACCGTGGAGAGCCGGGTGGACATGGGCGAGAAGGTGATCATCAACATCCGCACCTGGATGGACGGCCACCGCCCCCCCGACCGGGTCATCCCGGCGATGCTGTAGGGCCTCAGCCGGCTTCCGCCTCTTTGATGACCTCGGCCACGCTCCGTGTCCCGTCCCAGAGGCCGGCGCGCCAGCCGCAGGCCTTGGCGGCGTCCACATTGCGCGGCGAATCATCGATCAGCAGAAGCTCGTGCGGCGCATGGCCGGTACGCGCCGCCACCGCCTCGAAGAAGGCTGGATCTGGCTTCCCGCAGCCATAGTCGGCCGCATAGTGGATCGCCGCGAAGCGGTCCTTCAGGCCCAGCGCGTTCCAGATATAGGCCGCCCGCAGGTGTTCCTGCACGGTGGCCAGGTGCAGGCCGTATTGGCCGCCCAGGGCGTTCAGCTGATCCAGGAACCCCTGGTCCAGGTGCGCGTCCTTGGAAAACCAGTAGGCGGTCAGCGCCTCGGGCGTCAGGTGGGGCGCGAAGTCCGGCAGGGCCAGGGCCAGCCGCTCGTGCAGGCCCGCCCGCCCGGCCATCACATCGGGCCAGTGGATGGCGAAGAAGGCGCTTTGAAATCTCGCAGGATCGACGCCCAGATCGGCCTCGATGTCATGGTCCCAGCGCAAACCTTCCGGATGGCGGATCACCACCCCGTCCACATCAATCATCAAGGTGCGAACGGTCATGGGGAGGGCTCCTGTGTCCGGGCGTCTTCCTACCCGAGCACCTGTGACGAGGTGGCGACAGCCTAGGAAAGTTGCCCCTTGAGCCGGTAGAGGGCGTCCATGGCTTCCCGCGGGCTCATGCCGTCCAGGTCGAGGTCGCGCAGGGCCGCCTCCACCGCGCTCGGCCCATGGGTCTCCGGCTCGGCGACGCCCAGGGCGAACAACGGCAGGTCTTCCAGATGAGCCGGCGCGCCGGCTTCGCGCTCCAGGCGCTCCAGCACCTGGCGGGCGCGGGCGACCACGGGCGCGGGCACGCCCGCCAGCTTGGCCACCTGGACGCCATAGGAGCGGTCGGCGGGACCGGGGCCGGCCTCGTGCAGGAAAATAAGGTCGCCCTTCCATTCCTTGGCCCGCATGGAGAGGTTGGCGACGTGGGCCAGCCGGTCCTCGAGCACCGCCAGCTCGTGGTAGTGGGTGGCGAACAGGGCGCGGCAGCGGTTGGTCTCGTGCAGCGCCTCGGCGCAGGCCCAGGCGATGGCCAGGCCGTCATAGGTCGCAGTCCCCCGGCCGATCTCGTCGAGGATGACGAAGGACCTGGGCGTGGCCTGGGTGAGAATGGCGGCGGTCTCGACCATCTCGGCCATGAAGGTCGAGCGGCCCCGCGCCAGATCATCACCCGCCCCCACCCGACTGAACAGGCGGTCCACCACGCCGAGCCGCAGGGCCTGGGCCGGCACGAAGGATCCGGCCTGCGCCAGCACGCAGAGCAGCGCGTTCTGACGCAGGAAGGTGGACTTGCCGGCCATGTTCGGTCCGGTGACGATGGAGAGCCTGGCGGCCCCTGCGCCGGCCCCATCCAGGCGGCAATCATTGGGGGTGAAGGGCTCGCCGGTTCGCCGAACGGCGGCCTCGACCACCGGATGACGCGCCGCTGTGGCCTCGAAGGCGCAGGAGCGATCCACGACCGGCCGCGTCGCGCCGGCCTCATCGGCCCATTCGGCGAGGCCTGAGGCCACGTCCAGGCTGGCGGCGGCGAAGGCGGCGGCCTGAATGGCCTGGGCCTGCCGGCAGGCGGCCTCGCGCCAGGCCTCGAAGGTGGCGACCTCCATGGCCAGCGTCCGCTCGGCGGCCTGGGCGATCCTGGCGTCCAGCTCGGCCAGTTCGACGGTGGTGAAGCGGACCTGGTTGGCCAGGGTCTGGCGGTGGATGAAGGTGGCGTTCAGGGGCGCCTTCATCAGGGGCTCGGCGGCCTTGGCGCTGGCCTCGACGAAATAGCCGAGGACGGCGTTGTGGCGGATCTTCAGGGCGACGCCGCTTTCGCGGGCCAGCTGGGCTTCAAGCCCGGCGATCACCTTGCGGCTGTCATCGCGCAGGGCGCGGGCCTGGTCGAGCTCCGGGCGGACGCCGGCCGCCACGTAACCCCCATCCCTGGCCTGGGCCGGCAGGTCGTCGCCAAGACCCGCGGCCAGCATGTCGCGCAGCTCTGACAGTCCGGGCTGGACGGCGAGGTCCAGGGCGGCCAGCGCACTCGCCGTCTCCGGAGGCGGGGCGGGGTCCAGGGGCTCAGGGGCGGCGAACAGGCCGGTGATGGCGCCGCCGGCGGCCAGGCCATCGCGCAGGCAGCCCAGGTCTCGCGGCCCGCCGCGCCCCAGGGCCAGCCGCGACAGGGCGCGGGCCATATCGCCCATGGACTTCAGGCGCGCGCGCACATCCTGGCGAAGGGGGCGGCGCGCACAGAAGAAGGCCACCGCATCCAGGCGGGCGTCGATGGCCGCCGGCTCCACCAGGGGCCTGGCCAGACGGGTGGCGAGCAGCCGGGCGCCGGGCGCTGTGACGGTCCGGTCGATGGCGGCGAGCAGGCTGCCCTCGCGGCCGCCGGAAAGGCTGCGTTCGATCTCCAGGCTGGTGCGGGTGGCCGGGTCGATGGCCATGACCTCGCTCTCGCCCAGCCGACGGGGCGCCGACAGGGCCGGCAGGCGTCCGGCCTGGGTGGTCTCCAGGTGGGCGGCGATGAGGCCCAGCGCGGAAATCTCCGCGCCGCTGAGCGCGCCAAAGCCGTCCAGGGTGTCGACGCCGTAGAGCCGCTTGAGCCGCGCCTCCGAGGCCGAGGGTTCAGCGAGGGCCTGCGGCATGGGCTGGACGAAGCCGCCGACGCTGCGCAAGGCCTCGGCCGCGGCTGAGTCGGCGAACAGACGGTCAGGAACCAGGATCTCCGAGGGCGCGAGGGCTGCGAGCGCCGAGGCCAGGCCCGCCGCGTCCAGGGCCAGGCATTCGACCTCGCCCGTCGATAGCTCCACTGAGGCGATGGCCGCCTGGCCGGCGCGGATCGCCACGGCGGCCAGGCGATTGGCCCCCCGGGCGTCCAGCAGGCCGTCCTCGGTCAGGGTGCCCGGCGTCACCACCCGCACGATCTCCCGCCGGACGATGGATTTCGAGCCGCGCTTCCTGGCCTCCGCAGGGTCCTCCATCTGGTCGCAGACGGCGACCTTGAAGCCCGCGCGGATCAGCTTTGCCAGATAGGCCTCGGCCGCATGGGCCGGCACCCCCGCCATCGGAATGGGCTGGCCCCCATGATTGCCCCGGGCGGTCAGGCTGATGCCGAGTGCGGCGGCCGCCCTCTGAGCGTCCTCGAAGAACAGCTCGTAGAAGTCACCCATGCGAAAGAAGATCAGGGCGTCAGGCTGGGCGGCCTTGGCCTCGAAGAACTGGGCCATCACCGGCGTGGCGCCGGCCGCATCCGGCAGGGTGGGGGAGGGGGCGTTCATGAGGCCGCCAAGCTAGCGGGCCGGGGGGATTCGGTCATCCCTTCGCAGCGCCCGGAGGCCTTCGAGGCCTCAAGGGCGCCCCTCCATTCCCCTCTCGCCAAGTGATCGGCGATCACCTAACTTGATGACCAACAGGGATCGTAGATCGCCAGGCGCAGATACTGGCGACAGGGAACGACAAGAGAAGAGGGTATTCCATGACCAGCGTGGATGTGGCGCGCAAGGCGCCGGCGACGTCGGAGGTTCAGCATTTCGACGTGCTGGTGGTGGGGGCGGGGATTTCCGGGGTCGGCGCGGCCTGGCACCTGACGCACCAGTCGCCGGGCTCGAGCTTCGTGGTCCTGGAATCCAAGGAAACCTTCGGCGGCACCTGGGTGACCCACCGCTATCCGGGCGTGCGGTCCGACAGCGACCTCTACACCTTCGGCTACCGCTTCAAGCCCTGGCGCGGCGCGCCGATCGCCACCTCTCAGGAAATCCTGACCTATATGGGCGAGGTGATCGAAGAGAACGATCTGGCCCGCCATATCCGCTATGGCCACAAGATCACCAACGCCGCCTGGTCCAGCGAGAAAAAGCTCTGGACCGTGGATGCGGTGAAGTCCGCCACCGGCGAGGCCGTGAGTTTCACCTGCGGCTTCCTTTGGATGTGCCAGGGCTACTACCACCACGACCGGGGCTATACGCCGGAGTGGCCGGGCATGGCCGACTTCAAGGGCCCCATCATCCACCCGCAGACCTGGCCGGACGACCTGGACTATGCGGGCAAGAAGGTGGTGGTGATCGGCTCGGGCGCGACGGCCGCGACCCTGGTGCCGGCGCTGGCCGAAAAGGCCGGGCATGTGACCATGCTGCAGCGCTCACCGACCTATTTCGCCACTGGGCGCAACGCCAACGAACTGGCCGACACCCTGCGCGAGCTGGAGGTGCCCGAGGAGTGGACCCATGAGATCGTCCGCCGCCGCATTCTCAAGGACCAGGGCATGTTCGCCCACATGGCCAGGGAATATCCCGACGCGGTGAAGGATGAGATCCTCAAAAACGTCGCCGCCGTCCTTCCCGAGGGCTACGACATGAAGCACTTCACCCCCAGCTACCGCCCCTGGCAGCAGCGCCTGGCCTTTGTGCCGGACGCCGACCTGTTCAAGGGCATCTCCTCGGGCAAGGCCTCGGTGGTCACTGACCAGATCGAGCGGTTCGTTGAAGGCGGCATTCTGCTGAAATCCGGCGACCTGCTGGAGGCAGACATTATCATCACCGCCACGGGCTTCCGCCTGTCGGTCATGGGGGACATCCCCTTCCAGGTGGACGGCGAGCCGGTCAATTTTGGCGACACCCTGACCTATCGCGGCATGATGTTCACCGGCGTGCCCAATCTCGTCTGGGTGTTCGGCTACTTCCGCGCCAGCTGGACCCTGCGGGTGGACCTGATGGGGGACTTCGTGGCCCGGCTGATCGGTCATATGAAGACCAAGGGCGTCAAGAAGGTGATGGTCGATGCGGGCGAGGCCGCCGCGACCATGACCCGGGGGCCCTGGATCGAACCCGACAACTTCAATCCGGGCTATCTCATGCGCGACATGGACAAGATGCCCAAGTGCGGCGACGGCGCTGAATGGCGTCACACCCAGGACTACTGGGCTGAGCGGGCTGAGATCCCGACCATTGATCTGGACGGCCCGGTCTTCCGCTATGACGACCAGCCGGCCGCGGCGGCCCGGGCGGTGGAGGCCGCGGAGTAAGGGGCGGCCGCCGGCCAGCCTCAGCCGCCGGTCATTTCTTCCCAGAAGCGCTTGGCCTTGCCGACGAAGGACGAGGACTTGGGGTGGGTCTGTTCGCCGCTGAGTTCGGCGAACTCGGCCATCAGCTCCTTCTGGCGGGGACTGAGGCGGGTCGGGGTTTCGACAAAGATCTCCACCACGAGGTCGCCCCGCTCGCGGGAGCGCAGGGAGGGCATGCCGCGGCCCTTCAGGCGTAGGGTCTTGCCGGTCTGGGCCCCTTCGGGGACATCCACCGGGATCTTGCAATTGCCGTCGCAGTTCTCGCCGCCCATCAGGCAGGGGGCGTCGATCTCGCCCCCCAGCACCGCCACGGCCATAGGCACGGGCACGGTGCAGAGCAGGTCGAGGCCATCGCGCTCGAACAGTTCGTGCGGGGTCACCGACAGGAAGATGTAGAGGTCGCCTCGCGGTCCGCCCCGGCCGCCGGCGTCGCCTTCACCAGCCAGACGGATGCGGGCGCCGTCATCCACGCCCGCGGGGATGCGAACCTGCAGGGTGCGCTCCTTGCGAACCTGGCCGTGGCCATGACAGGTGGCGCAGGGATCGAGGATCAGCCGGCCCGTGCCGCCACAGCGGGGACAGGTGCGCTCCACCGAAAAGAAGCCCTGGCTGGCCCGCACGCGGCCCGCGCCGCCGCAGCCGCCGCAGACCGTCGGGCTGGTGCCAGGCTTGGCGCCTGAACCGTCACAGGCCTCGCAGGTGATGGCGGCCGGCACCACAATCTCCACCTCGGCGCCGGCGAAGGCCTGCTCCAGGGTGATCTCGAGGTCGTAGCGCAGGTCCTGGCCCCGCGCCGGTCCGCTGCGACGGCCACGACCGCCCTGGGCGAACATGTCGCCAAAGACGTCGCCGAACACCTCGTTGAAGATGTCGTGCACGTCGGTGAAGCCCGCCCCGCCGGGGCCGCCCCCACCGCCTGCGCCATTGACGCCGGCGTGACCGAACCGGTCATAGGCCGCGCGCTTCTGGGCGTCGGAGAGGATCGAATAGGCCTCGTTGATCTCCTTGAAGCGGGTGGCGGAGTCTTCGCAACCGCCATTGCGGTCGGGATGGTGCTCCATCGCCAGCTTGCGATAGGCGGCCTTGAGCACGGCGTCATCGCTGCCGCGGCTCACGCCCAGGATCTCGTAATAGTCCCGCATGCGCGTCAGGTGTCTGAATGATTGTGGAGATTTAGGTGGGCACGCCCCCGGTCCGCCGCAAGATGCGAACTGGACCGGGGGCGCTCATCGCCGTCGCCGCCGGGGCGCTCGCCCGGCCCCGCCCTAAGGCGAAGGGGGAGACGCCGCGCCGCGGGGCTCATGCTCACGCCGACTTCTTGTCGTCGCCGTCGACTTCTTCGAACTCGGCGTCGACCACGTCGTCGCCGCCGGCCTCGGGCTGAGCCTCGCCCGAAGCGCCCTGCTGGGCCGCATACATGGCCTCGCCAAGCTTCATGGAGGCCTGGATCAAGGTCTGGGTCTTGGTCGAGATGGCCTCGGCGTCATCCCCTTCCAGGGCCGACTTTAGGTCCGCAAGAGCAGTCTCGATGGCGGTCTTGTCGTCGCCGGAGACCTTGTCGCCGTGCTCGGCCATGGCTTTCTCAGTGGAATGAACCACCGCCTCGCCCTGGTTCTTGGCCTCGACGACGGCCTTGCGCTTCTCGTCCTCGGCCCGGTTGGACTCGGCTTCCTTGACCATGGCCTCGATGTCGGCGTCCGACAGGCCGCCATTGGCCTGGATGCGGATCGACTGCTCCTTGGCGGTCGCCTTGTCGCGGGCTTGGACGTTGACGATGCCGTTGGCGTCGATGTCGAAAGTGACCTCGACCTGCGGGATGCCCCGGGGCGCCGGCGGAATGCC
The DNA here is from genome assembly GCF_030679875.1 of Phenylobacterium sp. GTDB lineage: Bacteria > Pseudomonadota > Alphaproteobacteria > Caulobacterales > Caulobacteraceae > Phenylobacterium. Next base: position 292,031 of record NZ_JAUXSP010000002.1, read on the forward strand.
GACCAGGTCGAACTGACCCAGCAGCTTGTTGTCCGTCGCCATCGGGCGCTCGCCCTGGAAGACCCGGATGGTCACCGCCGACTGGTTGTCGTCGGCCGTGGAGAAGGTCTGCGAGCGCTTGGTCGGGATGGTGGTGTTGCGCTCGATGAGCGGGGTGAACACCCCGCCCAGGGTCTCGATGCCCAGTGTCAGGGGGGTGACGTCCAGCAGCAGCACGTCCTTGACGTCGCCCTGCAGGACACCGGCCTGGACCGCGGCGCCCAGGGCCACGACCTCGTCGGGGTTCACGCCCTTGTGGGGCTCACGGCCGAAGAACTCCTTCACCGCTTCGACGACCTTGGGCATGCGGGTCATGCCGCCGACCAGGATCACCTCGTCGATGTCGGACTTCTTGAGGCCGGCATCCTTCAGCGCCTGATCGCAGGGGCCGATGGTGCGCATCACCAGGTCTTCCACCAGGGCTTCGAGCTTGGAGCGCGAGAGCTTGATGTTCAGGTGAAGCGGACCGGCTGCGTTCATCGAGATGAAGGGCAGGTTGACCTCGTACTGGGCGGTCGAGGACAGCTCCTTCTTGGCCTTCTCGGCCTCTTCCTTCAGGCGCTGCAGGGCCAGCTTGTCGTTGCGCAGGTCGGTGGCGGTCTCCTTCTTGAACTCGTCGGCCAGGAAGTCGACGATCCGCAGGTCGAAGTCCTCACCGCCGAGGAAGGTGTCGCCGTTGGTCGCCTTCACCTCGAACACGCCGTCGCCGATCTCGAGGATCGAGACGTCGAAGGTGCCGCCGCCCAGGTCGTAGACCGCGATCTTCTTGCCGTCGTTCTTGTCCAGGCCGTAGGCCAGGGCCGCGGCGGTCGGCTCGTTGATGATGCGCAGGACTTCCAGGCCGGC
>NZ_JAUXSP010000003.1 GCF_030679875.1 Phenylobacterium sp.
GGAGGCTCGACTACAACCACGTCAGGCCGCACTCGGCGCATGGCGGCCTTACGCCGGAAGCCGTGCGGCTGAACCCCGCGGCCGGCCGGCTGCGCAACTTGATCAGCTCCACCGGCCGGCCGCTACCGCCGACGCTGGAGATCAACTATCAACCCCCTGGGCTCTCACAATGATCGAGGGAGCGGCGGGGGGCAGGTCAGTACCACTCATCTGACACTCCTCTCTAGCTCCGAAAAGCTAGCATGGGTGTCCACCAAAACGAGGGAGGATCAATCTGCCTCGCGTAGGTCGCAAGGCCTTGAAGGTGGTTTCTAAAACCCGCCACCGAGACGAAGCCGCGCACCCTGGCGTGGGCGGCAGGACCGACCTCCTTCTTTTGCAGATAGTGCAGATGAAGCCGCATCAACGCGCGGAACTCGCGGCTGAGACGGGGCGCGGGCCCGTCAACCAACAGGCCCAGGACGATCTTTCGCGCGCCTGGTGGCGAAATCCGCGTCTTCGTCACGTTCGGCGAGAGCCCCACGCGACCCATCAGCCTGTAGATTTTGCTTACAAGACGGCTGCACTCGGCTTTGGAGAAGGCACCCCTGGTGGAAAACGAAAGGTCGTCGGCGTACCGAGTATAGGTCATTCCATAGCTGCGGGCGATCTCCGTCGCCTTCGCGTCGAAGTCCCGCATTACGAGATTTGCGAGCATCGGGCTCGTGGGCGCGCCCTGCGGAAGATGTCCGAGCTTGGGCTCCCACGCGGCGCGATAGACTTGGTAGGCCTCGATTTCCGACCAACGCCAGCCCCTGCCCCGCCAGAACTTCACACGCCAGCGGTCCGTTGATCGGCGTACGCTGAAGCCCGCGAGCCGAGTGCAAATGCGCGCCATTTCAAGCGAGATGAGCGGCTGGTAGCCCAGAGAGCGGAACACCCGATAGGCGGCGATTTCGTTGATGGACTCGAAGAAGTTGCGGACGTCCATCTTGATCAGCCACTTTGCGCCGCAATGGGGAGCGGCGGCGGCCACAAGGGTGTCGCCCTTTGAAAAGGCCACGCTCGCCGAATGCGCTGCGGCTTTGCTGAGGATGGCCTGGGTGATCCAGCGCTGCACCTTCATCAGGTTCGCCGACGGCACAGCGATATGGCGGTATCGCCGCTCGCCATCATGCGCCGGCCGCTTGCGGATCCTGAAAACTCGATAGCCCTCGTTGGGGGAACGCCCGGCCACTTTCCGCAGCGCGCCATAGTCGACGCCCGCCTGCTGGGCGAGATGGGCCAGGGTGAACACCGGGGGCAACGCCGGCGTCGTCAGCAGGTCCGCCGTCGCGATCGCGTTTGTGAGGACGACCGGGTCAACACCCGCGGCGTTCCCCTGCCGCTCGTAGAGTTGAGGACGCCACGCGGCCATCTACTTTGACACCCAGGGGGTGAGACAGATCACGGAGTGAAGCAAGACATCGCCGCGAACCGCCGCAGGCGGCACTCCGTGATCTGCCTTAGCTTCTAGCGCTCGCTTTTCCTGAGACACGCAGATTCTGCGGCCCACAGACGAACGGCACGGTGGCCGCCCGGCTGGCACCGACCTCTCGGCCGGCATCAACTAGACACTCCGCGCGGCACCCTCAACGAGGAGGGATAGTAGAACGGCGGCGCTTCAGGTGGAAGCGGCGCCGCATCTGGGCACTTGCGCGCCTGGTTCAGCTCCGCATGGCCGAGATCCGTCAGGCGATTTTCGCCGTCGACCCATTCGTTCTTAAGCGCCTTCTTCAGCGCTGCCTCGACCTCCAGGACCGTCAAGCCGGTCTTGCGGGAGATCGTCTCGGCTTCGCGCGGAGGCCGGCTCAACGCCGCCAGAACGAGGAGCATCGTCTGCGCATGGGGCTTGGCGCCGGCGACGGTGCCCGCCGTGGCGAGCCGCGTCTGTCGCATGTCGAGCAGATGGGCCCGGACAGTGTCGGCATCTGAGGCGTCGCTGAATTGGGCGCGCGTCGCCGATGTCACGCGCGCTGGGAAGAGCGGCGCCCAACCTGGTCCCCGCTTATGCAGGATCAGAGGGGCGTTGTTGGGAACGCCATGAGCGAAGGCAATCAGGGCTCCGCCCCCGCAGTAACCCATCGGGGGCATCACGCTTGGCGGTACGGGCGAGTATTTGAAGCACAGCTTCCTTGCATCCGCCGTCGAGAATGCGGAGTCCAGCGTTGGGCAGCCGACCACCACGTGGACGGACGGGCGAGACGGATGTCGCTCGACAACAGAGCGTCCCCGTCTGGTCGCCGCGTACGCGACCACCTCGAATGCGAGTCCCTTGGTGGCTCGGCCTGACCACCAGCTTCTGACGGACCGAACCCGCCAAGCCGATTGCAGATAGGTTTGCGCGCGCCGGCCCGAGCCGATGAAGTCGGAGACCAACACGAAGCGCCGGATCCTGTGTTTGCGGATCGCGTCCGGCCCGGGGTGATTGAACACCTTCTTCGGGTCTGCCCGGCAAATTTCCGAGACAAGCTGCGCCACCAACCCTTCGCTGCCCACATCGGCGTCATAGGATTGCGTCGGCTCCACCGGCCGTGGCCCGACGCCATACGCGCGGCGCACCTTGGTCGTGGTCTCCTTGAATAAGCGGAACGGAACGCCGTGGCGGTGTCGCAGCTCACGTTCGACGTAGAGGCCGATCGGCTCGCCTCCCTTAGCCAAGCGTTCGAGCAAAAGCTTCCGGAGGCCCTCAGCGAACGCGTCGCGCGAGACCAGCATCATGGCGCGCAGTATCGCCACCGCCACCGGCTGGTCCTCCGGCTCGAACTGCCCGAGCCATGCCAGGGTCGGTTCCGCCTTCAAGAATGCCGAATTGCCGGCCAGATTCCCCTCCCCGTCGGCGCTGGGGCTGGCGCCGGTCTTCGCCGTGATGCCGGCCCCCGTCAGTCCGAGTCTGTGACAGACCGACCGAAGCTTGATTGCAGCTGCCGCAGCCGTGTGTTGATCTCCTCGTCCGACACCTGCACCTTCAACCGATCTTGGATGTACTGAAGGCAAGCGTTGCAGTCGCGGATGATCTCGCTCCAGCACTTGACCCACACGGTGTAATTCGGCTGCTTGACAGCAATACCCACTTCTCGGCCGTCTTGCGTGATGCTCTGTTTGACCGTGTCATCGTATTCCCCGACGACCAGGAAGAAGGTCCATCGGGTGTCCGTGTGCGCGAAGGCCGGCTGCGACGACAGGGCGAGGGCATAGTCGGTGATTTGATTCAGCACCTTGCGATCGGCCCGCACCGACGGCCGCTTCAATTCGACGACCAGGTACTCGTGCCGGTCCGCGTGCGGTCCAGGAATGCTTCGGCCGAGAAATTCGTCAAGCCGAGCCGCACGACCGTCTGACTTGGTGACCTTGCCAGGTGCCTTGACGCCTTGCTCCGTCGCCACCCGCTCCATCACGCGGGTCAGCCCGACCTCGTGTAGGGCGATGTGGAATTCTTCGCCGAAGATCCAGGTGTTGTCGCGGACCAAGGCGTCTAGCCCGCCCCGTTCCTTGAGCACCTTCCGCCAAGCCGGATCGAACACCGCCTGTTCAAGGGTTTGCAGGAACGCCACGCGGTCGGCGATCAGGCTCGACGCGGAGATAATGTTGGAAAGTTCCGTTCGCTCTAAGAGCGATGAGAACTGATTTTGCTTGTCCTTCGGCAGGTCCACAACGGCGCGGAGGATCTGGGTCAGGGAGTCCGGGTTGTGTCGCAGCGCTTCACGCAACAGCGCCAGCGTCATCCGCTTCAGCGAATTATCCGCCTTGCGGAACTCCCTCGAGTAGTTGGAGACCGCGTAGGTCGCCATGTCGAAGACGTCCCGTTCGCGCCGCTGGATGTCGTCTGTGGGATCGCCGTCGTACGGATAGGCCCCCGCGTCCTTTAGGTCCTGGATCAGCCCCTGCGCCCGCTCGTGGGTGCGCTGCCGGAAGTGCTCTTGGACGGGATCGCGGATCGCCTCGAGGACACGCGCGAAATTTTTGTCCGTTAGGTCATCGAGCTCAAGCACGTTGTCGGCCGCGAGCGCGACGAAGAAGTCCGACGTGGCGTAGACCGAAAATGAGAAGTCGGGCGCCTGTACCCGCGCCGGCTGCGAGCCCAGCACCACGCCATTTTCTCCGCAAAAGTGAATTTTGCGGCTTTCCATGGTTGTCGACCATTCGACGATATCGACCTTCAACCCGCGGATCGTCTGGGTCGGACCGATGATCGCGGGAAGCTCGAACGAGTTGGTCGATGCGATGGCGGCGGCAGGATCAACCCGCTCTCCGTCATACCAAAGTTCAAGGTCAGGGTAGAGCCGCAGGAACTGCGCGAACACCGTGACGAACTGCTGGCGGGCGTCGAGGGTGCCCAGCCAGTCCTGAGAGCCCTTCAGGGGATGAAGCGAGACCGTCGTACCGGTGTGTCCGGTCGCGGCTTCGGGCTCGCTGATCGCCGACCGCTCAAGGGCCTCCGCGCGAATTTCTATAGTGAGGCCCTGGAGCCCCTCACCGACGTCATAACGGGTGCTCCACCGGCAGCGATCGGCGATCGAGAAGAAGCGCAGGCGCCCCCGCCCTTCCTTGCCGTGCAGCGACCGACCGCTCGACCGGGCGTGCCGCTTCCAGGATTCCCCCAACTGTCCGAAATCGCAGTCGGCGCGCTCAGCGGTGATCCCCGATCCGTTGTCGGTCACGATGATTTCGTCGATGGAGCCCAGCGCGTTGCGACGTAAATCCACATCGACCCGTGTCGCCTGGGCGTCGAACCCGTTCCAGACCAGCTCCGAGATTCCGCGCAGCGGATCTGAGGTTCGGACCACCTTTTCGATGTGATCCTGCTTGGCCTTGAGCGTGAGCTCGTGCACCGCGGTCAAGCCGCGCTAGCGCGATCGAGCCACCCCTGCCGCTGCAGGACTTCATAGGCGAGGCCAATCTGCTCCGGGGTGAAGCGGTGCTTTCGTTCGCCCCAGGCATAGGTCTGGGCTACGGCCTCCTCCGGCGTCGTCGCACCACCGCGCGACGCCACCCAATGGACCGTGGCGAGCAACTCTAGTCCGAATGGGGACTCGAAACCCGAGACCAACTTCCCGACGCGATCGAAGCGTTCGCGGGTCGCGGCGCGCTGGTCGAGAAGGTCTTCGGCGTCGCGCACCGCACCTGGCACCAACTCCAGTTGCTTGTCCGGAGCGTCGCCGCCATCGGCGTAGCCCGAGATCAGGTGACCTTCGACCGCGCGTAGGACATGCCGCAGGTTCTGGGCGTAGGGTCCGTAGGGCGCCTTCGCGTAGTCCAGCCGGAGCCCCTCACCCGCCTCCTGCATGAAGTACATCAGCTTGTGGAGTTCAAGCAGGGTCACGAAGGGATCGAGCAAGCCGCTCAGATACCGGTTGATCAGCACGACGAGGGCCGCGCGCCCTGGCGTCATCTTCGGAACCACGCTCGAAGAGACCATCTCTTGCGCTGTCGGCGCGCCGCCAGGCTCGAAGATGATGACATCGACGTCAGGAAGCGCGGCCATCGCTGCTTCGATCCTTGGCCGGACGTCCTTCCAATTGAGCCCGCCGAGGCCGCTCCCTAAAGGCGGGATGGCGATCGAGCGGATGTTGCGCGCCTTGATCACCCGCACCAGGTCGATCAGGCCCGCATCAATATCCTGGATGCGGCTTTTGCCGCGCCAATGGCGCTTGGTCGGGAAATTGATGATGAACCTCGGGTTGTCCAGCCGATGGCGTTCGAACACGAACATACGGCCAGGCTGGACTTCGTCACCCTCGCAGCCCCGTGCATAGGCCTCGAAATTATCGGCGAACGCGTTCTTGAACTGGAGCGCGATCCCGCGCCCCATGATGCCGACACAGTTGACGGTGTTCACTAGCGCTTCGGCATTGGACTTGAGGATGTCGCCTGTCGTGAAAGTAATCATGGCACCCTCCTCCTAGTAGTACCAGCCGGGGACAAGATCGACCTTCGGCTTGTGCGCCGCATTGGCCAGGATCGCGTCCACCTGCAACTTCATCGGCATCGTCTGCACGCCGACACGTGAAAATAGCTCCCACGGAAAATCGTCGCGCATCAGAAATTCAGCCTGCTTTCCTTCTCGAACGTCCGGCGCCGACCACTGGGTCGATGCCACCGCCTCCCAACGAACCTCCCCTAGCGCCGCAAGGTCGTCGCGGAACTCGGCGTAATACGCGCCGGCGTTGGACAGGGTGAAGGCCCAGCGGCGACCGTTCGCCTGCGCCCACGCAACGGCTTCGCCCAGGTCGGCTTCCAAGTGGACGATTGGCGTCTGGCCGCCCTTGTAGTCGACCTCAGGGTGGTTGCCCTTGTGTAGCAGATATAGCATGACGGATCGAGAACAAAAATAGAACGGGACGTATTGACCGACCGTATCGCCCTGATGACAGCGCACCGGCAGCGACAGTCTGCGGCTTTTAATCGACGACATGCCGATTGTTTGCGTGGGACCGCCCGCCGCGACCATCAGCGCGTCGCTGCGCAATCCGCCGTTGGCAATGATGCCCGCCAGATTAGTCACATGCGTGATGTGATAGATCTTGGGGTGGGCCGGCGTGGCCATCGATGGCGAGCTCCCAGCACACTGGGGTCAGCTGCGTTTGACCTCCCCCGAGCATCCGATTCGACCCCGATTGTTCAGCTGATCGTAGCCGAGAGCAAGGTGGCGCTAGTCGGCGGCGCGCTTGGCTGGTGGGACCACGACCGTGATCTCCGCGCTGCGCCACGCCACCGACCGTCGCAGCCCCAACTGTCCGGCCCGGCCTCCGGGAATGGCCCTGCACAATCTCGATGCCCTCGGCACCGCACTGGTCGGCGTCTTCCAGGTTGTCGGGCTCTCCGGAGCGGACGTTGCGAACGTCAGCGACGAGCCCTCTGCGACCTCGGCACAATGGGACTGCTCAAGCCCGCCGCGCCTACTCCGATGCAGCCTCCGGCTTCACCTTCGTCACCTCATCCAGGTGATCTGACCACCAGCGCATCATGGTGCGGCGCCCGCTAAGCCATTCGGCGGCATTGTAGACGGAGCGGATGTCGCCCTCGGCGTGGGCGAGTTGGAGCTCGATCCAGTCGCGATTGAACTCCTGTTCATTGAGCACGGTGGAAGCCGTAGAGCGGAAACCGTGCACGGTCGCGCGCCCATGGTAGCCCATGCGATAGATCGCATAGATCATCGTGTTCTCGGAGATCACGCCGCTGCGGGTCGGGGCCGGGAACAGTAGTTCGGAACGGCCAGCTGCTTCCTTGATCTCGGCCAGGATTTTGACCACCTGCGGCGTCAGGGGCACCAGGTGGTCACGGCGCATCTTCATGCGCGACGCAGGAATTCGCCAAAGCGCCACCTCTCCTTCCAGGTCTTCGAACTCGGACCAGCGCGCGAAGCGGACCTCGGACGTGCGGACGAAGGTGTGGATCAACAGCTCGAGGGCGAGCTTCGTCTGCGCCGCGCCGTTGTAGACGGCGAGGTCTTGCATGAACTGCGGAAGGTCCTTCGGGAGGATGGCGGAGCGCCGTTTGGCCGGCGGTGCGCTCTTCAAGGCGCCGCGGAGATCGGCGGCGGGATCCCTGGGGCACACCCCCAAGGCGACGCCGTATCGGAAGATCGCGCTGGCCATCTGCAGCACCCTGCGAGCCATTTCTGGCGCACCTCGGCCCTCAATGCTGCGGATCGTCGAGAGCAACTCGACGGGCTCAATCTCAGCGATGGGCCGACGCCCCAGATAGGGGATCAAATCGGCGTCCAGGCGCGCCTTCAGCCGATCTGAATAGCTGGGCACCCATCCATCCTTGCGGGCGTCAAACCACTCATTGGCCACCGCCTCGAAGGTGTTTGCGGCCGCCATCCTCTTCCGGGCTTTTGCGACTTTGCGCTCGTGAGCAGGATCCATGCCCTTGGCGAGCAGCTCACGGGCGTCATCCTTTGCTCTGCGCGCCTCTCGCAGAGACACGGCCGGATAGGCCCCGAGGGCCAGTAGCTTTTGCTTCCCACCGAACCGATAACTGAAGCGCCACAGGCGTGACCCGCTGGGGTTCACCAACAGGAATAAGCCCTCGAAATCACTGAGTTTACGGGGCTTCGATTCGGGCTTGAGGCTGCGTAGCTGGGTGTCTGATAGGGGCATGTTGTTGGTATCGCGCGGCGATCTGTTGGTATCAAGCCCGAGGCGTACCAACAGGTGATCCGCATGCGGGTGAAACCGATTGAGCCAGAGAATGTGCGCAAAATAGTAAAAACGCTTTTTAATCAGCTATTTACCATGTCGCTACGGGCTAGAGGCAAACCCCGCGAAACACTCCGCTGGTGGGCCCGGCAGGACTCGAACCTGCAACCAGACCGTTATGAGCGGCCGGCTCTAACCATTGAGCTACAGGCCCCATCAGCGGAGGGCCTGCGGTTAGCATGGGCTGCACGCCGCTTAAAGCTCCGGTTCAGGTTCAGCTTGTCAGGGTGGAACGTGAAGGCTGTCGCGGCGCTTTCCGCAGTGGCCTAAGGTCAAGTTTCAATCGGACTGGAGATTTACATGAAGACCCTCATGCGCGCTGGCGTGCTCAGCCTGAGCCTCGCGGCCCTGGCGCCGGCCGCCCTGGCCCAGACCCCTTCGGCCCCCGCCCCGGCCGCGCCGGCGGCGGACTCCATGTTCCGCGCCACCACGCTCAACCTGTCGGGCGTCGGCGAGGTCGATGTGGCGCCGGACATGGCGACCATCAATCTCGGCGTCCAGACCGAGGCCCCCACCGCCCAGGCCGCCATGCAGGCCAACGCCCAGCAGATGAGCCAGGTGATGGCCGCCCTGAACCGCGCCGGGATCGAGGGCCGCGACATCCAGACCTCGAACCTCAATCTGAATGCCCAGTACGACTATGTGGAAAATCAGCCGCCCCGTCTTCGTGGCTATCAGGCGAGCAACCAGGTGACGGTGAAGGTCCGTAACCTGGCCCGTCTCGGGGCGGCGGTGGACGCCACGGTCAATGCCGGCGCAAATCAGATCAACAGCATCAGCTTTGGTCTGAACGACCGGAGCCAGGCCGAGAATCAGGCGCGTCAGGCCGCCGTGCGCGACCTTCAGGCCAAGGCCCAGCTCTACGCCCAGGCGACCGGCTACCGGGTTGGACGTCTGGTGACCCTGAGCGAAGGCACGACCTACTCGGCTCCTCAGCCGCCCATGCCCTACATGGCCATGGCCCGCAGTGAGAGCATGAAGGACTCCACCCCGGTGTCCGGCGGCGAGATGACGGTGCGGGTGGATATTTCGGGCCTCTACGAACTGACCCGATAGAGCGACATGGGCCTTCGCTCGTCCTGAGCGGAGGCCTATTCCATGCCCGCAGAGAACGCGCTGGCCAGCCGATCGGTGATGATCATGCCCGGCAGCGCGCGCTGGCCCTCCATCACCGCGGCATAGACCAGATCGCGGCCCGGCACGGGGCCGGCGGCCCAGCCGACGCTTCGGGAGCCGTCAGCGGCGGTGGGACAGCTGGTCGCCACGCCTACAGCCGCCGGATCGAGGCTTTTCAGGAGGTCTTCGACTGTCCGGTTTGGCTGGTCCTGGCAGCCAGGATAGGACCGCGCGCAGACGGTGTTTGACCCGTAGCGGTAGACAATCTTCCCAGAGCTTGGCTCGGCCAGGAGCACGCAGGTGGAGGGATCGCCAATCCGCTGGCCGATCTCCCGGTCCAGGACGGCGGTGTCGATCCCGTCCGGAGCCGTGGGCGCGCAGGCGGCGGCAAGGAGGGCGGTGGCGGCCAGGCTGAGGATGGCGCGCCAGCGGGCCATCAGGCGGCCTGCTTCATCTCGTTGCCATCGCCGAGCAGCACGACCGTGGGGGCATAGTTGCGGGCCTCTTCGGCCGGCAGCATGCCGTAGGTCACCACGATGACCTTGTCGCCCTTCTGAACCAGGCGAGCGGCCGCGCCGTTCACGCCGATCACTCGGGAACCCCGGGGGGCTTCGATAGCGTAGGTGGTGAAGCGGGCGCCGGTCGTGATGTTGAGCACATCGACCTGCTCGTGCGGCAGGATGCCAGAGGCGTCCAGCAGGTCACGGTCGATGGCGATGGAGCCTTCATAGTCCAGGTCAGCCTGAGTCACCGTAGCTCGGTGAAGCTTGGCCTTCATGAGGGTGACCAGCATGGGCGGACCGCGTCCTTGCGTTCACGAAAACTGACAAATCCGCCAACCCGAAGGCTGATGGGGAAGAGGCATATACGCATTCCGGCTCCGCGGTTCAATTGCCGCGTTGCAATAGACTGACCCTAGGGAAGCGCCCGCCAGTCCTTTACTGCGTAAGGGATCGTGTCCCCTGGCGCGGCGCAGCGGCGTCGCGCGTCCCAACCCCGGGCTCGGTATGGCGCCGGAGGAAGGCGCTCAGGTCCTCCAGCACAGGCGCCCGCCCCCGAAGCGGCCTGGAGAGCGCCAGCAGGATGCCGGCGTGGCCGAGATCTGGGTAGACCCTGGTCTCGACGGCGACACCCTCGGCGCGCAGGGCTGCGGCCAGGGCTGCGGCGTTGCGCGGCAGGACGACGCTGTCGTCATCGCCGGTGGCCAGGAAGGCCGGCGGCGCCTGCGCGGTCACCTGATTGATCGGCTGGGTGGCGCCAAGGTCGCCCGCACCGCCGAACACCGCTTGAACCGTCGCACCCTCCAGCGGCAAGAAATCATAGGGTCCGGCCAGACCGGCCACCGCCCGGATGCGGGACGGATCGACGCCGGCCGCCTGCAGATAGCGGCGATCCAGACCCAGCATCACCGCATTATAGGCGCCGGCCGAATGGCCGATCAGCACAATCTGGCTGGGATCGCCCCCATAGCGCGCGGCGTTCTCCACGGCCCAGGCGACGGCTAGGGCGCCGTCCTCCAGAAAGCTCGGATAGGCGACCTCCGGATAGAGCCGGTAGTCCGGCGCGAGCGCCAGGAAGCCCTCGGCCGCCAGGGCCCGGCCGACCCAACCATAGTCCTGCCGCCGGCCGGCCTCCCAGGTCCCGCCATAAAAGAACACCGCCACCGGCGCGCCCTTTGCGCCCTGCGGGGGGGCGTAGAGATCCAGTCGCTGACGGGGCGCCTCGCCATAGGCCAGGCCCTGGCCGGCCTGTTGGGCGCGGTCGGTCGGCGTCAGGTTGGCGAAGGCGGTCAGCGGCGAACAGGCGCTCAGGGCCAGGGCGAGGGCGGCGAACGCCAGAGCCTGACGCAGGGGCGGCAAGGTCATGGTCAGGGGACTCCTTGGTTCGGCTTGACGCGGGCCCGATGGCCCAGCGCTATGGCGGCCAGCGCACCACATGAACCACTGTACGAACGGATGACACCGATGGATGGCGAATTCTCCGCAAGCGGCCTTGAGGCGATCGGTCCGGCCTTGCAGGGCGTGGTCGAGGCCGGCGACCTGTCGGGCTTCGTGACCCTGGTCTGGCGCCGAGGCGAGGTGGTCCAGGTGAATACGGTGGGGCGGCGGGACGTTGCGGGCGACAAGCCCATGACCCGGGACACCATCTTCCGCATCGCTTCAATGACCAAGCCGATCACCTCGGTCGCCGCCCTCATGCTGCTGGAGCAAGGCCGGCTGAAGCTGGACGATCCGATCACCCACTGGGCCCCGGAATTCGCCGACATGCAGGTGCTCAATGCCGCCGACGGCCCCCTGGACCAGACGACGCCGGCGACCCGCGACATCACCATCGAAGACCTGATGACCCACCGGGCGGGTCTGGCCTATGGCTTCACCTCCATGGGGCCCATCGCCCAGGCCCATGAAAAGGCCCTTGGCCCGGCCCTCGGCACCCCATTGACCCCGGACGAGTGGATGAAGCGCTTAGGCGGGCTGCCGCTCAGCTACCAGCCCGGCGCGCGGTTCCACTACAGCCACGCCACCGATGTCCTGGGCTTCATTGTCGCCCGCATCGAGGGCAAGCCCCTGGATCAGGTGCTGCAGGATCGCGTCTTCGGGCCGCTCTCCATGACCGACACCGCCTTCCACGTGCCGCCGGAGAAGCTGGACCGGGCGGCGGGTCTCTACCGGATCAACCCCGAGACCGATGTGATGGAGGAGGTCGCCTTCCCCTACCATCAGGCGCCGCCGGTCTTCGCCGCGGGCGGCGGCGGGCTGGTCTCGACCGCCGACGACTATCTGACGTTCGCCCGCCTGATGCTGGGCCAGGGGGAGGTCGACGGCGTGCGACTGCTGAAGCCCCAGACCCTGGAAATGATGACCGCCGACCGCCTGACCGAGGCGCAGAAGGCGATCCCCTTCATGGGAATTCCCTTCTGGCTGGGCCAGGGTTTCGGTCTGGGCGTCTCAGTGATCACCGATCCGGTGAAGCAGGCCTGGATGGGGGCCGGACACGACGGCGCCTTTGGCTGGCCCGGCGCCTTTGGCACCTGGTGGCAGGCCGATCCCCAGGCCGACATGGTCCTGATCTACCTGATCCAGAACTCCATGCCGCTTGGGCCGGAGGCCGCAGCGCAACTGGCCACGGGCCAGCGCATGGGCGGCCGCGCGGCCCTGCCCGTCTTTCAGAAGATGGTCTACGGCGCCCTGGGCGGCTGAGCCGCCCAGGCGGCGCCCATCAGCCCCGGGGGGCGACGCAGATCGGCTTGCCCTGGAACAGGTCGCCGATCAGGCTGCCATCGCGGGCGGCTTCCCGGCGCGCGGCGTTGAGCGACACGGTCTCCCCTGGCGCGGCCTGACCCGGCGCGCAGACGGCGACCTTGGTCCGCATGCCTTGCGGGCAGCTGCAGATGTCCTCGCGCTTGTCCAGGCGGCTGGCGGGCACCTTGCACACGACGGGCAGGGTCGCGCCGCCGACGTCCAGACAGACCTCTGTGGTCGTCGGCGTGAGATAGTCCCGGCTCCGCTCCTGGGCGTGGGCGGCGCCGGCGAAGCTCAGGGCCGCCAGGGCGGCCAGAATGGTCAGTCGAGTCATGGCGCGTAATCCTCCACCGCCCATAAGCCTTGGAAATGCGGCGTGTTTCAGGCGCGCCTTCCCCTGCTCGTCTGGCTGGGCTATGGGCCCATCATGAGCCTGCGCCCCCTCTTCGTCACCCAGATCTATGAGTCCAGCCTCGCCCAGGAGCCGGGCTTTGACGATTTCAACGCCGAGCTTGAGGAAGCCGTCGAGATGCTGGCCGCCGAGGACGGCGCCGGCCGGGCCTGGTGCAAGGCCAACGCCTATGGGGGCTATACCTCCTACGCGTCCCTGGATGACCTGCCCCAGCGGGCGACAGTGTTCGGCCTGCTCAAGACAAGGCTCGACCGTCACGCCAAGACCTATGCCCAGGCCCTGAACCTCGACCTCGGCGCCCGGCGGCTGAAGCTCGACAGCCTGTGGGTCAATCTGCTGAAGCCCGGCGCCGGCCACAGCGGTCACATCCACCCCCACAGCGTGTTGTCGGGCACGATCTATGTGCGCACACCGCCCGGCGCCAGCGCGCTGAAGCTGGAGGATCCCCGCCTCCCCCTGATGATGGCCGCGCCGCCTCGCCTGGCCGACGCGCCAGAGGCCGAGCGCGCCTTCGTCTATCTGCAGCCGCAACCCGGCACGATCCTGATGTGGGAAAGCTGGTTGCGCCACGAGGTGCCGGCCAACGCCGCCAGGACGCCCCGGATCAGCATCAGCTTCAACTACGGCTGGCGGTGAAAAACCCGCGTTCACCATCCTTGAAAGCGGGACCTTAACCGCAAGGCTGCAGTCTGTGGGCGCAGGAGAACCCGCCCATGGACCCGATCGCCACCGCCAGCTACGGCATGCTCGCCGCCAGCCGCCGCTTCGAAGCCTCCGCCCAGCGCACCGCCACCATGGGCGTCGAAGGCTCGACCACCAGCTATGAACAGGAGGCCGTCGAGCAGATCACGGCCAAGCACCAGTTCAAGGCCAACCTCGCCACCATCGGCGCGGCCCAGGACATGTGGGACGCCCTTCTGCGCCTGCAGGAACGCCGCTGACCCCTAGCCGTAGCCGATGACAGCGCGACGCCCCTTGCGCCTGGCGCGTCGGCGACGGAGGCTGCATCTCAGACCCACAGGTGTTTGAGATGCAGATGCACAAGGCCCACCGGACCAAGGCGCTCTATGCCGGGTCGTTCGATCCCGTGACCCGGGGCCATCTCGACATCATCCGCAAGGCGCTGACCACCTTCGACGCCGTCCATGTCGCCGTGGGCACCAATGTCCGCAAACAGCGGGCCTTCAGCGTCGAACAGAGCACCGAGCTTATCCGCCGTTCAGTGCTCGACCTGTGGCCCGAGGCCGGCGCGATCCTCGACCAGTCCCTGGAGGTCGGCGAATATGCCCGCCAGAGCCTGGTCCGCTACGCCCGGGCCATCGGCGCCACCCACATCGTGCGCGGCCTGCGCGAGGCCACCAACTTCCACGAGGAATTCAACCTGCACGGCCTGGCCGAGCGGCTCGACCCGACCATCCCCATGGTCCACTTCATCTGCGACGCCCAGTTCCTGCACGTCTCCTCCAGCACCGCCAAGGAGCTGGAATCCGTCGGCGAAGACATCAGCTGGCTGGTCATGCCGTCGGTGGAGGAAGCCTTCCGGGCGCGGCGGGCGACGTCGGACGCCCACGCCCTAGGGGGGTAAGACGCCGACCACGAAAAACCCCGCCGTTTCCGGCGGGGTCTTGAGGTCTTAGCTGTCGAGGAAGCTGCGCAGCTTTCGCGACCGCGAGGGGTGCTTGAGCTTGCGAAGCGCCTTGGCCTCGATCTGGCGGATCCGTTCGCGGGTGACGCTGAACTGCTGTCCAACCTCTTCCAGGGTGTGGTCGGTGTTCATGCCGATGCCGAACCGCATGCGCAGAACCCGCTCTTCCCGCGGGGTCAGCGAGGCGAGCACCCGCGTGGTGGTCTCCCGCAGGTTCGACTGAATGGCCGCATCGATGGGCAGGATCGCGTTCTTGTCTTCGATGAAGTCGCCCAGATGGCTGTCTTCCTCGTCGCCGATCGGGGTCTCGAGGCTGATCGGCTCCTTGGCGATCTTCAGGACCTTGCGGACCTTTTCCAGCGGCATGGCCAGCTTCTCGGCCAGTTCCTCCGGGGTCGGCTCGCGGCCGATCTCGTGCAGCATCTGGCGCGAGGTACGGACGATCTTGTTGATCGTCTCGATCATGTGCACCGGGATGCGGATGGTCCGGGCCTGGTCGGCGATCGAGCGGGTGATCGCCTGCCGGATCCACCAGGTGGCGTAGGTGGAGAACTTGTAGCCGCGGCGGTACTCGAACTTATCGACCGCCTTCATCAGGCCGATATTGCCCTCCTGGATCAGGTCCAGGAACTGCAGGCCGCGGTTGGTGTATTTTTTGGCGATGGAGATCACGAGGCGCAGATTGGCCTCGACCATTTCCTTCTTGGCCTGACGGGCCTCGCGTTCGCCCTTCTGAACCGTCTGGACGATGCGGCGATAGTCGTCGATGGCCACGCCGGTCTCGGTGGCCAGCGCGGCGACCTCGGTGCGGATATCGTTGATCTGCCCGGCGTCGTTCTCGGCGAACTTGGTCCAGCGGACCCCCAGTTCCTTGACCTTGTCCGACCAGTTGGGATCGAGCTCGGCGCCGAAATAGGCCTTCAGGAACTCCAACCGGCTGATGCCGTAGGAATCGGCCAGACGCAGCAGGCGGCCTTCCAGCCCCATCAGGCGCTTGTTGATCGCATAGAGCTGCTCAACCAGGGCCTCGATGCGGTTGTTGTTGAGCTTCAGCGTCTTCAGGTGCTGGACGATGACCATGGTCGCGGCCTCGAAGGCCTTGCGGTCGGCGTCGCCCAGGTCTTCACCGGCCAGCTTCTTGGCGACCAGCTTTTCCTGCAGTCGACGGAAGGCGTCGAACTCAGAGGCGATGGCGTCGAGGGTCTCCATGACCCCGTCCCGCAGCTCGGCCTCCATGGCGCTGATGGTGGGGCCGGCGCCGTCGTCGAAATCGTCGTCGTCGTCGTCGCCCTCGCCTTCGGCCTTGGCCTCCCCAGGCGCAGGCTCGCCGGGGGGCTTGACCTCGGCGGTCTCCTCCTCGGTCCCGGTATTCTGGCCGCCATAGGTCTGTTCAAGGTCGATGACCTCGCGCAGCAGGATGCGGCCCGAGGCCAGCTCCTCGCGCCAGACCATGATGGCTTCGAAGGTCAGCGCGCTCTCGCACAGACCGCGGATCATGGTGTCGCGGCCGGCCTCAATGCGCTTGGCGATGGCGATCTCGCCTTCGCGCGACAACAGCTCCACCGACCCCATCTCGCGCAGATACATGCGCACGGGGTCATCGGTGCGGTCATAGGCCGGCTCTTTCGTCGTCTCGACGACGGCGGTTTCCTCGCGGACCGCAACCTCGCCGCCCTCGGCGTCCTCTTCGGCCTCGACGACGTTGACGCCCATCTCCGAAAGCATGGCGAGCGTGTCTTCGATCGCCTCGGAGGTCACCTCCTCGGACGGCAGGACCTTATTCAGCTCGTCCATCGTGACGTAGCCGCGGGTCTTGGCCTGCTTGATGAACTTCTTGACCGCGGCGTCCGTCAGGTCGAGCAGCGGACCATCGCTGGTCTGGGCTTCGGTCGTTTCCGCTTCGGCCGTATTGGTGCTCATCGAATTCTCCGGTTCGGTCCGTCGCCTCATGCAAGGAACGGGCCGATTATGACTAACAGGGGCCGGAACGGCCGTATCAAGTACGACCCGAAACCGGCTTCAATCGTTCCACTCTCTGGTCGCGCGTCTGAGTGCGTCACGTTCCCCCTTGAGTCGCTCGAAGGCTTCCATGTCCGAACGTCCCCGAAGGTTTCCCTTCGAGGCGTCGAGCGCCTTGTCGAGCGACGCCAGCCGTGAGAGGCGGGCGAAGGCTTGCGACCACTGCGAATTCGCGGCTTCGAGGGAGACATCCTGTTTCAAAAAGGGCGCGCCCGATTTCGCGGCGGCCCGGTCGATGTCTGTCAGCAGCGTATTAAACCCGCATAATGCGAGATGGCGCGTCAGGGTCGCTGAGTCAAGGTGGTCGGACTCCAGCCGCAGGCGAATGATTTCCTTCACCAATTCGCAAAGCGCCGGCTCACCGAAGCCATCGGTGGCGAAGGCGTCCTCCAGATGGGTGTCGAGAACGGCCGGATATGCCAGCGCAAAGGCGGCCAGGGCGGCCGGCGTCGCCTCCAGCCCGGTGGCCAGTTGGCCCGCTGCGGCCTTGCCCCGGGCGGTGGGCGGCTGCGGGGTTTCCCAGGCGCCTGGGCCCTTCCAGCGTCCCTGCCGCGCGCCGGAGGGGCGCCATGGCGGGCGGGCGCCTGGTCCGGCGTCAGCCTTGCGGAAGATGCCGTCATAGCGCTCCAGCAAGTCCTGCCGGTAAGCCTGCTGAAGATCAGCGTCGGCGATGGACGCCGCGGCCTGCCGCAGTCGCCCCTTCAAGCCGGCCCGCCGCTCCGGAGTGTCCAGGGGCTCCAGATCACGTTCGCGGTCGAACAGGGCCTGGACGAAGGGCGTGGTGTTGGCCAGCTGCTGGCGCAGGGCGACGGCCCCCTGCTCGCGCAGCACGTCGTCGGGATCCTTGCCCCCCTCCACCAGGGAGAACTGGAAGCTTTTGCCGGGCTTGAGGATCGGCAGGGCGCGGTCCATGGCCCGGGAGGCGGCCTGCTGACCGGCCCGGTCGCCGTCGAAACAGAGAGTCGGCTCAGGATGCAGCCGCCAGAGCATCTCCATCTGCTCCTCCGTCAGCGCTGTGCCCATGGGCGCCACGGCCGCCACCCCGGCCCGATGACAGGCGATGGCGTCCATATAGCCCTCGACCACCACCAGCGCCGGGCTCTCGCCGGAGGGCGCGGCGCCGAGGATCTTGCGCGCCTCGCCCATGCCATAGAGCACATGGCCCTTGTGGAAGACCGAGGTCTCCGGCCCGTTCAGGTACTTGGCGCGAGCCTTGGGATCCATGGCCCGGCCGCCAAACGAGACGATGCGGCCTCGCCCGTCGGCGATGGGGAACATGATGCGGTCGCGGAACCGGTCATAGGGCGCCCCGCCGTCCTCCGGCGCGATCAGCAGGCCGGCCTCCACCAGCTCGCCAGGCCGAGCGCCCTTGGCCACCAGATAGTCCTTCAGCGCGGTGCGGCCGCCCGGCGCGTAGCCGATGCCAAACCGCGCCCATTCCGTCTCCGGCAGGCCGCGGCCTTCCAGATAGTCCCGGGCGTCCCGGCCGACCGGCCGGCGCAGCTCGGCCTGGAACCAGGCCCCGGCCTGCTCCAACCACTCGGCCAGGCCCTGGCGCACCCGGTCGCGCTCGGCCGACTGGGGATCGGGGGCCGGCATGGGCACGCCCGCCTCGGCGGCCAGCCGCTCGACCGCCTCCATGAAGGTCAGCCGCTCGGTCTCCTGCAGGAAGGTGATCAGGTCGCCGTTCTTGCCGGACGAGAAATCGAAGAACTGGCCCTTGTCGTCGTTGACGAAGAAGGACGGACTGCGTTCCTTGGTGAAGGGGGAGAGCCCCACGAACTCCCGGCCCTGCTTGCGCAGCTTCACCGTGCGCCCGATCACGTCGGAGGGGCGCAGGCGGGCCTTGATCTCGTCGAGGAAGCGTTCGTCGATCTTCACCCCCGACATATGCGCCAGGGTCCAGCCTCCGTCACCCTTCAGCGGCTGAGGTGCGCCAGCTTTTCGGGATTGCGGGTGATATAAATGGCGGCAAGCCGCCCTGCCTCGTCAGGTTGGAACGCGATGGTCATGGGGCCATCATCCGGCTCCAGGACGAGACCCGGAAGGCCGTTGATGCGGACGGCACGGTAGCTCAGCGACCCCTCGGTCGAAATGGGCCAGGCGCGGCCTCGCCAGGCCAGCCCCTGGATCATCGCGACAATGTCCGCCGCGCCCACGAGCGGTCGTAGGGCGGCGCTGCGCTTTCCGCCGCCATCCGTGATCATCACGGCGTCCTCGGCCAGGAGACCGCGCAGGCCGGCTATGTCGCCCCGTTCCGCAGCCCCCATGAAGGCGCTGGCGAGACGCGTGGCGGCGGCCTGGTCGACGGCGAAGCGCGGCTTCGCCGCCTTCAGATGCGCCTGCGCCCGGCTCGCCAGCTGGCGCACCGCCGCCTCACTGCGGCCGAGCGCTCGGGCGACGGCCGCGTAGTCTTCGTCAAATACCCCGTGCAGCAGGAAGACCGCCCGCTCCAGCGGCGACAGGCGCTCCAGCGCCAGGAGGAAGGCCACCGAGACGTCCTCGGCTCGCTCAAGGGGATCTTCGTTCAGGTCTTCGATCAGCGGCTCAGGTAGCCAGGGGCCACGATAGGCCTCGCGGCGCACCTTGGCCGCCCGCAGGCGGTCAATGCAGAGCCGGCTCGTCGTGCGCACCAACCAGGCGGCGGGGTCCTCGACCTTGCCCCCGGTCTGGCTCCAGCGGATCCAGGCGTCCTGCACCACGTCCTCCGCCTCGGTCACCGAGCCCAGCATACGGTAGGCGAGCCGCTGGAGCCGCGGACGCGCCGCCTCGAAGGCGGCGAGATCGGAGGTCGTCATTACAGGTCGCCCCCCCTCGGCGTCAGGACCAGCGGTTCGCCGCTGACGACCACCTGCGTGCAAGTCCTTCCGTATCCGAGCGCATATTTCAGCGTCGGATAGAGCCTGGCGGCGGTCAGAGAGAGCGCAATGGCGGCGAGGCCGCGCTCTCCCCACTGGCGCACAATGTCGTCCCGATGACGGTCAGCCGCTTCGAGGTCTCGATCCAAGGTCGCCCGCGCAAACCGCCAGGCGATCGCCGCCTCCTCTCCCATGGCCTCCAGATTCCCGTCGAGAATGGCGCGGAGCATATCTGGCGCCAGCCCTGCGGCCACGGCCCTGTCGACAACGATCTGGACACAGGGGCCGCAATCCTCGGAGAGGGTGGCGACGATTTCCGCCGCCGCTACGGCGCCAAGCGGCGCGGCGCGCCTTGGCGCCATTCCGCTCACCAGACTGAACTTCAGGACACTCACAGGATTGGCCGCCAGCAACCGACGTAGGTAGCTCGCATCATAGGACCAGGCCTGCTCGAAACGGTCGAGCTGCCGTGCCAGAATTGCCTTCAGCATTCAGGCCTCCCTCGCCGCGCGCAGGCCAAGCCCGACCGTCAGGAGCGCCGGCAGGAACACACCGGGAAGGTCGCGGGCGAGATCGCCAAGGCTGGCGCGGCCGCAGATGGTGTCCAACAGATGTATGCCTGCATGCAGGCTCAGGAACCCTCCGGCGGCCAGTAGGGCCGGCCAAGCCTTGCTTGGTTTCCAGACAGAGACCGCCAGCGCGACGGCGCAAACCAGATAGGCCGCGCCGATGTCGCGCACGAAGTGGCCATTGAATGGCCCAGTCTTCACAACCCCGGGCACAGCCTCATACCAATCGAAGGGCGCTCCCAGCATAAAGAGCCCGTTCGCCCCGAGGCCCAGACCCAAAAAGCCCCCCAAGATCCTTTCCCATCGTCGCAACATCCCGCGCCTCCCTCATGATGTGACAAGGACGCGCGGCGGCCGTCGTGTGTGACACGGGAGGGCCTTCAGCTCACCTTTTCCAGCCAGGCCGGCAGCTCCGAAATGCTGGCCAGTTCCGCGAACCGGGGATGGCCCTTGGGGGTCTCGGCCATCTCATGGGCCCAGGTCACGGGATAGGGGACGTGGGCGGCCCAGGCGCCGGCCTCCAGGGCCGGCAGCACGTCTGAGCGCAGGGAGTTGCCCACCATCGCGCCCTGGGCGGCCCCGGTCCCGTAGCGGGCGAACACCCGCTCATAGGTCGAGGCGTCCTTCTCACTGACGATCTCGACGGCCACGAACAGGTCGCCCAGACCCGAGGCGGCCAGCTTCTGTTCCTGGTGCAGCAGGTCGCCCTTGGTGATCAGCACCAGGCGATAGCGCTCCGACAGGAGGGCCAAGGCGTCATCCACCCCGGGCAGCGGCTCCACCGGCTCGGTCAGCATGGCCCGACCGGCCGCCAGGATCTCGCGCACGATATGCGGCGGCGCCTCGCCGCCGGTCAGCTCCATGGCGGTCTCGATCATCGAGAGAGTGAAGCCCTTCACCCCATAGCCATAGAGCCGCAGGTTGCGATGCTCGACCTCCGCCAGGCGGGCGCCCAGGGTGTCGGTGTCGGCTATGTCGGACAACAGATCGAACAGCCTCGCCTGGGTCAGGCGGAAGATGGTCTCGTTGTGCCAAAGGGTGTCGTCGGCGTCCAAGCCAAGGGTGGTGATGGTCATGGACGCCTCATAGTCCCGAAGCAGCGATTTGCGAACAGAGCCTCAGGCTTCGGCGCCCACAGGATTGTGACGCCCACAGGTTGCACAATCGCCCAGACGTCCGGTTTGTGACGCGCCTGGCAGGACTTTCGCAACACCTGTGGGGTCCATTTCCTGCACCTCAGGGGTGTTGGAGTAGCGTATGTCAGGGGTGGGGGTCGGCGCGGTCGGGCGCGCCGTGGTCCGGGCGCTGGATCGGTGGATCGGCGGCGGGGCGCTGACGAAGCGCGAGGCGGAAGGCGAGGCCGCCGAGGCCCGGCTGAAAGCGGCCATCGACGCCTTCCCGGAGGGCGTCGTCTTCCTGGACGCCGAGGGACGCTACATCCTCTGGAACCAGCGCTACGCCGAAATCTATCATCGTTCTGCAGACCTGTTCGCCTCCGGACGGCGGCTGTCTGAGACCCTGCGGATCGGAGTCGCCCGGGGCGACTATCCCGAAGCGGCTGGCCGCGAGGAAGCCTGGCTCGCCGAGCGCCTCGCCAAGATGGCGCAACCCTCCGGCGAACGGCTTGAGCAGCGACTGTCGGATGGCCGATGGCTGATGATCGAAGATCGCCGCACCGCCGATGGCGGGCTGATCGGCCTGCGGGTGGACATCACCGAAATGAAGCGCCAGTCCGATGAGCTGGCCCAGGCCCTGCTGCGGGAGGCCGCCGCCAGTCGGGCCAAGAGCGAGTTTCTCGCCGATATGAGCCATGAATTCCGCACCCCGCTAAATGGCGTCATGGGCCTGGCCCAGGCTCTGGAGGCCACGCCCCTGAATGAGCCGCAACGGGCGATCCTGGCCGAGCTGTTCGCCTCCGGCGCCCGCCTGGAGAGCCTTGTCGCAGGGCTGTTGCAATACGAGCTGGGCCCCACCCCTGCCCCCCGCGCCTCCGCGCAGGCGGTCAGCGCCGAGGCCGGACTGCGGGTGCTGCTCGCCGACGACAATCCGACCAACCGGCGGGTGGTCGAGCTGATGCTTCACGCCGCCGACGTCGAGGTTGTCAGCGTGGAGAATGGCGCAGAAGCCGTCGCCGCCCTGGGCGAAAGCGCTTTTGATTTGGTGCTGATGGATCTGCGCATGCCGGTCATGGATGGCTTCGAGGCCATCCGGGCGATCCGGGCCGCCGAGGCCCCTGGCCAGCGCCTGCCGATCATCGTCGTCTCGGCCAATGCCGGGCCTGAGGATCGGGACGCCAGCGCGCAGGCCGGCGCGGACCGCCACATCGCCAAGCCCATCCGCGCTGAGAACCTGTTTGGCGCGATCAGCGAGGTGCTGGGCGACTAGGTCCTATTCCCCGAAGCCTTCCCCAGGCTCGGCCGGCGCCATGCGGATCAGCCGGGAATCAGCCACCCCGGCGGTGCGGTGCGCGACCAGGCCCTGGTACTCCGGATCGCGGACCATGGAGATGAAGGCTTCGGCATGGGGATAGGCGGCGATGAAGGCCAGGTCCCAGGCCTCGTCCTGCGGGCCCGTCAGGGTCACCTGCGGCGCCCCCACCCAGACCTGCGATCCCCCCAGGCGCTTGAAGATGTGGGCGGTGGTTCGGCCATAGGCCTGGTAGGCCTGCAGCCCGGTCAGACCCTTGCCGTGGTCAGGGTGACCGACCGGATATTCGGCTATAGGACGCAGGCGAACGAGGTTCAGCATGTGGATGGGCTGGTCCCGAGGCAGCGACTTGAACGCCCCCCAGGCCTCGCGGTCCGGATCGATATGGCCTGGCCTCGACATGCATCCCCCTTGCGCTCGGTCGCCTTATAGGTCGAAAGCCTAGTTTGAAGCGCCGGCGGGGTCACCTTGCATTGACCCGGGCGGTGGGACTGGAGTACCTACGCCGCCGTTTGCACGGCGGGCGGGGTTCACCCTCGCCCGCCTTTTTGCGACCATAGCCCGCCCCTAATAGGAGTCCCCCATGACGAGCCAACTTCTCTCCGGCGCGACCGGCGTGCTCGCCCTGGCCGACGGGACCATCCTGCAGGGGATCGGCGTTGGAGCCATCGGCGACGCGGTGGGCGAGGTCTGCTTCAACACCGCCATGACCGGCTATCAGGAAATTCTCACCGACCCTTCCTACATGGCGCAGATCATCGCCTTCACCTTCCCTCACGTGGGCAATGTCGGGACCAATCTTGAGGACGTCGAGCAGATGTCCGGCGCGGCCGAAACCTCGGCCCGGGGCGCGATCTTTCGCGACGTTCCGACGGCGCCGGCCAACTGGCGGGCCAATTCGGACCTGGCCAGCTGGATGGCCCGTCGCGGGGTCATTGGTCTGGCCGGCGTCGACACCCGGGCCCTGACCCGCCGCATCCGCGAGCGCGGCATGCCCCACGCCGTGATCGCGCATGATCCCCAGGGCCGATTCGACCTGGAGGCCCTGGTGGCCAAGGCGCGCCAATGGAATGGCCTGGTCGGCCTGGACCTGGCCAAGGACGCGTCCTGCCTGCAGCCCTTCGTCTATGGGGAAGGCCTGTGGACATGGCCCGAGGGCTATGCCCAGCCGGCGCCCGAGCCGAAGTTCGAAGTCGTGGTCATGGACTACGGGGTCAAGCGCAACATCCTGCGCGCCCTGACCAGCGTCGGCGCGCGGGCCACCGTCGTGCCCGCTTCCACCTCCGCTGAGGACGTCCTGGCCCGCAAGCCTCAGGGAATTCTGTTGTCCAACGGCCCGGGCGACCCCTCGGCCACCGGCGCCTACGCCGTGCCGGAAATCCGCAAACTGGTGGACAGCGGCGTGCCGGTGTTCGGCATCTGCCTCGGTCACCAGATGCTGTCCCTGGCGCTCGGCGCCCGCACCGTGAAGATGGACCAGGGCCACCATGGCGCCAACCATCCGGTCAAGGATCTGACCACCGGCAAGGTGGAGATCGTCTCGATGAACCATGGCTTCACCGTCGATCGCGACAGCCTGCCCGCCCCGGTGGTGGAGACGCACGTCTCCCTGTTCGACGGGACCAATGCCGGCATCGCCCTGAAGGATCGCCCGGTCTTTTCGGTCCAGCATCATCCGGAGGCCTCGCCTGGCCCCACGGACTCCCTCTACCTGTTTGACCGCTTCGCCAGCATGATGGACGAGGCCGGCTGAGGGCTCAGATCTGGCCCAGGGCGCCGATGGCGGCCACCGGTCCGCTGGGGCCGGCCTGAGTCGAGCCGCCCAGCGGCTCCACCGAGACGGCGATCTCTGTGCCCTCATGGGCCAGGTCGGAGATTGAGGCGTCCAGGGGAACGGTCTTGGCCGTCCCCGGCTCCACCATGCCCAGCGAGCGCGGCACCCCATCCTCCGGCGGGATCAGCCAGACTTGGTGCACATGCAGCGGATCTGTTCCCGGCGGCACCAGGGAGGTGATGATCAGCGCCTGGCGAACCGGATCATAGGAGGCCACGAACAGGGGCTGTCCGCCCTCGGTGTTCAGGCTGGCGTTCAGCATCGGCATGACCGCAGGCGCCTGGGCCGGAATGACCACCGGCGGGCGATTGCCGAGATAGACCGCCACCATCAGGCTGGCGGCCGCCAGGCCCATGGCCCCCACCGTAGCGCTCCGCCAGAAGGCCAGGCGCCGCGCCAGTTGGGGGTTGTTGTCATTGACGGGCAAGGCGCGCTCGATCCGCGGCCAGACCTCATTGGAAGGCTGGACCGGCGCGACCTCGGCGGCCAGCGGCGCGATCCGCCGCCGCCAGTCATCCACGGCCTGCGCGAAGGCGGGCTCGCTGGCCATCCGGCGCTCGGCCTGCGCACGCTCAGACGCCGTCAGTACGCCCAGGGCGTGTTCAGCCGCCAGCCCTTCGGTTTCGGTCAGTTCAAGACCCGTATCGCTCATGGCTCCAGGCACCCTTTCAGCTTCATCAGCCCCCGCCGAATCCAGCTCTTAACCGTGCCAAGCGGCGTATCGAGCCGCTGCGCCAGGGCCTCATAGGTCACACCCTCGAAGAAGGCGGTGCGGATCGCCGTTTCGGTGCGGTCGTCCAGTTCGGCCAGGCAGCGCTGCAGGGCGCCCACCTGTTCAGCCGATTCCAGCAGGGCCGTGGCGCTGGGCGCCTCGTCGGCGATTTCCATATCGTCGATCTGGTCCGCGCGGGCCAGGGGGCCACGGGCGCGCAGGCGATCGATCGCGCGGTTGCGGGCGATGGTCGAAATCCACGTCATGACGCTCGCCCGGGCCGGGTCGAACCGGTCGGCGCGGCGCCAGATGGTGACATAGACCTCCTGCAATACGTCCTCACTCTCATCCTTGTCGGAGAGGATACGCAGGCAGACGCCAAATAGCTTCGAGGAGGTGGCCTGGTAAAGTTGTCGCAGGGCCTCGCGATCGCCAACGGCGACCCGGGACATCAAGGCGGAGAGGTCGTCGGCGGTGACAGCGGGCACGGCGTCTCTTCGAAATGAAGGCAGCAGAATCTGCCGGACATCAACCTGCCGGGGGAGCCGGGCGGGAGCAAGGCTCTATCGGCGCCGCATCCCGGCTTCGGCTGGCCTTTCGGCCCGATATCTCAGAGGTCGGCTGGGGCCTGTTCGATCAGAAGGATCTCGACGGGCTCGACGCCGATGGCCTTGCCCGTGTGCCACTGCCCCGCCGCCTCCACGGCGAACTCGCCGGCCTCGACGTCCTGGCGATCGCCGGTGACCAGGTTGGACACCTGCAGCCGGCCGGATTTCACATAGATATAGCGCAAGGCCGTTCGGGCGTTGTCGGGCACGCTCTCTCCGGGCGCCAGGGTCGCCTGGACGACCGTCATGCGGACCTTGTCGCCCTGACCAGGCTCGTCATCCTGCGGCAGGGCGAGGCTGAGGGGCGAGGTCTGGACGGCGTCCATGGCCCGGGGCGGGCTGGGCGCGGCGAAGGCCAGTCCGGGCAAGGTCGCCGCCAGCAGACCGATAAGGGTTAATTTTCTCATAATGGTCCTCCCGCATGACCCCGTAGCACGCAGCGGGCCAGCCCAGCTATTCCTAACTGGCGAGGGCATGATCGCGTTGCAGGAGAAATTTTGGCGGGCCAGGCGCCCCGAATCGGGACGCCGGAAGGCTCGCAAAAGCCCGTGATTCGACTTGCGATCGATCCGAAACTCGGCCAGATTTTTGAGGTCAATCTCGCTAGGGCACGGTCGACTTTTCCAGCCTATTTCCCGGCCCGGACACGCTCAGCCACCCCCCTTCCGACCTTGATCCCCCGCATGAAACTGTGTGCGGGCGGCTGACCTATCCAAGGACTGATACCTTCCATGTCTACCGGCACCGTAAAGTGGTTCAACGGCCAGAAGGGCTTCGGCTTCATCACCCCCGATGAGGGCGGCCCCGACGTTTTCGTTCACATCTCCGCCGTTGAGCGCGCCGGCCTGCGCACGCTCAACGAAGGCGACAAGATCACCTTCGAGTTGGAGCGCGACCGCCGCAGCGGCAAGATGGCCGCGACCAACCTGCAGGTCTGATCCCGCGGGCCCGACGGCCTCATGCAAGAACCTTCCAGAAGGCCGGCGCTCCAGCGCCGGCCTTCTTTGGTTTGGGGACCGTCCCGTACAGCAAGCGAGCCCCGTTAACCCCCGCGGTGAAGGCGGCGCTTGCACGCTCCCGACTCCCTCTCTAAACGGGCGACTTAACCTGCATTCTGACCGGTGTCGGGCGCGCTGATGTGCGCGGCCGTCCTTGCGCGCGGAAAAAACATGCCCAAACGCTCCGACATCTCCTCGATCCTCATCATTGGCGCCGGCCCCATCGTCATCGGCCAGGCCTGCGAGTTCGACTATTCCGGCGTCCAGGCCTGCAAGGCCCTGCGGGCCGAGGGCTACCGGATCATCCTGGTCAATTCGAACCCGGCCACGATCATGACCGACCCCGATGTGGCCGATGCGACCTATATCGAGCCGATCACCCCTGAGATGGTCGAGAAGATCATCGCCAAGGAACGCCCCGACGCCCTGTTGCCCACCATGGGTGGCCAGACGGCCCTGAACACCGCGCTGGCCCTCGAGGCGTCCGGCGCCCTGGCCCGCTACAATGTCGAGATGATCGGGGCCCGGGCCGAGGTCATCGACAAGGCTGAGGACCGCCAGAAGTTCCGCAACGCCATGGACGCCATCGGGCTGGAAAGCCCCAAGTCCAAGGCCGCCCACACCATGGACGAGGCCCTGGAGGGCCTGGACTTCGTCGGCCTGCCGGCGATCATCAGACCGTCCTTCACCCTGGCCGGCACCGGCGGCGGCATCGCCTACAATGTCGAGGAATTCCGCGAGATCGTTGAGCGTGGTCTCGATCTCTCCCCCACCACCGAGGTGCTCATCGAAGAGAGCGTACTCGGCTGGAAAGAGTACGAGATGGAGGTCGTCCGCGATAAGGCCGACAATTGCATCATCGTCTGCTCCATCGAGAACATCGACCCGATGGGCGTCCATACCGGCGACTCCATCACCGTCGCCCCGGCCCTGACCCTCACCGACAAGGAATATCAGTGGATGCGCCGCGCCTCGATCGCGGTGCTGCGGGAGATCGGCGTCGAGACCGGCGGCTCCAACGTGCAGTTCGCGGTCAATCCCGCTGACGGCCGCATGGTGGTCATCGAGATGAACCCCCGGGTGTCGCGCTCCTCGGCGCTCGCGTCCAAGGCCACCGGCTTCCCCATCGCCAAGGTCGCCGCGCGCCTGGCCGTCGGCTACACCCTTGATGAGCTGATGAACGACATCACCGGCGCGACGCCGGCCTCGTTCGAGCCGTCCATCGACTATGTGGTCACCAAGATCCCCCGCTTCGCCTTCGAGAAATATCCGGGCGCCGAGGCGACGCTATCCACCTCGATGAAGTCGGTGGGCGAGGTCATGGCCATTGGCCGCACCTTCGCCGAGAGCCTGCAAAAGGCCCTGCGGGGCCTGGAGACCGGCCTGACCGGTCTCGACGAGATCGCCATCGAAAACGCCGGCGACCCCGAGATGGGTCATGCCGCCATTGTCCGCGCCCTCGGCAAGCCGACGCCGGACCGGCTGCGGGTCATCGCCCAGGCCTTCCGCCACGGCCTGAGCGTCGAAGACGTCAACGCCGCCTGTTCCTACGAACCCTGGTTCCTCCGCCAGATCGAGCACCTGGTCGCCGAAGAGGCCCGGGTCGCCCGCGACGGCCTGCCCGGCTCGGCCGAGGCGTTCCGGACCCTGAAGGCCCAGGGCTTCTCTGACGCCCGTCTGGCGACCCTGAGCCACACCACCGAGGCCGAGGTCCGCGAGCAGCGGCGCGGCCTGGGTGTGCGCCCGGTCTTCAAGCGCATCGACACCTGCGCCGGCGAGTTCCGCGCCGAAACGCCCTACATGTACTCGACCTATGAGACGGGCGCGCTCGGCCAGATCCCCGAGTGCGAGAGCGACCCGTCTGACGCCAAGAAAGCCATCATCCTCGGCGGCGGTCCCAACCGGATCGGCCAGGGAATCGAGTTCGACTACTGCTGCTGTCACGCCGCCTTCGCCCTGGCCGACATCGGGGTGGAGTCGATCAAGGTCAACTGCAACCCCGAGACCGTCTCCACCGACTACGACACCTCCGACCGCCTGTACTTCGAGCCCCTCACCGCCGAGGACGTGCTCGAACTGATCGAGGTCGAGCGCACGCGGGGAACCCTGCTGGGCGTCATCGTCCAGTTCGGCGGCCAGACGCCGCTGAAGCTGGCCAAGCCCCTTGAGGACGCCGGCATTCCGATCCTGGGCACCACCCCGGACGCCATCGACCTGGCGGAGGATCGTGAGCGCTTCCAGCAGTTGCTGCACCGCCTGAAGATCGCCCAGCCGATCAACGCCATCGCGCGCTCTGACGAGGAGGCCTTCACGGCCGCCCACCAGGTCGGCTATCCGGTGGTCATCCGCCCCTCCTACGTGCTGGGCGGCCGGGCCATGGAGATCATCCGCGACGACGAGCAGCTGGCCCGCTACGTCCGCGACGCCGTGCAGGTGTCCGGCGACAGTCCCGTCCTGCTCGACCAGTATCTCTCGCGAGCCACCGAGGTGGACGTGGACGCCCTGTGCGACGGCGAGGCCGTCTTTGTCGCCGGGGTGATGGAGCACATCGAAGAAGCCGGCGTCCATTCCGGCGACAGCGCCTGTTCCATGCCGCCCTTCTCCTTGAAGCCCGAGACCATCGCCGAGCTCAAGCGCCAGACCGAGGCCATGGCTCACGCCCTGCAGGTCCGCGGCCTGATGAACGTGCAGTTCGCTATCGAGGAGCCGCACAGCGAGAACCCGCGCATCTACGTGCTGGAGGTCAATCCTCGGGCCAGCCGCACCGTGCCTTTCGTGGCCAAGACCATCGGCCGGCCCCTGGCGGCCATCGCCGCCAAGATCATGGCCGGGCGCAAGCTGTCGGAGTTCGACCTGGTCGAGGCGCCCTACGACCACGTGGCCGTCAAGGAAGCGGTCTTCCCCTTCGCCCGCTTCGCGGGCGTCGACACGGTCCTGGGCCCGGAGATGCGTTCCACCGGCGAGGTGATGGGTCTGGACTGGCGCCGCGAGGGGGAGCCCGACTCTTCAGCCGCATTCGCCCGGGCCTTCGCCAAGAGCCAGCTGGGCGGCGGGACGGTCCTGCCCAAGTCCGGCGCGGTCTTCGTCTCGGTCAAGGACAGCGACAAGCCCTGGATCCTGGAGCCGGTCCGCCTGCTGCTGGCTCAGGGCTTCACCATCCTGGCCACCAGCGGCACGTCTGAGTATCTGACCGCCCAGGGCCTGCAGGTGGCGTCCATCAAGAAGGTCCTCGAGGGTCGTCCCCACATCGTCGACGCGATGAAGAATGGCGAGGTCAAGCTGGTGTTCAACACCACCGAGGGCAAACAGTCCCTGTCGGACTCCTTCGAAATCCGCCGCACGGCCCTGATGATGAAGACCCCCTACTTCACCACCGCCGCCGGCGCGCTTGCAGCCGCCCAGGCGATCGCGGCGACCGCCACGGACAGTCTGGATGTGCGCCCCCTGCAAAGTTACGCTCACGGCTGAGGCCCAAACACCCTCAGTTTTCGCCGCTTATGTCAAAAATGACGTGTTTTTGTCGCATTTGGCAAAAACACCGTTCGGTTGAAGTTGACGCGACCCCGAGTCAGGCGCAGGCTTTTCAAGTCGCCTGACTCAAGACAGGCACGGGCGCTTACGGGCGGCCCAGTTCAGACTATGCGGTCGCCCGCAATGCAGCGTCTCCCGTGACGCCTGTCGCAGTCCGGCATCGAGCCCTGGCCCTACGGCCTGGGCCCGCAACCAGAAGACTGTTTAGGGAGCACGCCATGCATATGGATGAAGGGCACGACACCGCCCATCCGCCGAGGCGCCGTCATCTGCTGCAGAAATTTGAGGGCGCGACCGACCTGATGGTGGTCGCACTGATCGTCCTGCTGGGGGGGGCCATGCTGTTTGGTCTGCTCACGGCCGGGGGCAGCCCAACCTACATGCAGTGACCTGACGAGGCGCCTCCAGGCGAGCCTTGGCTCCCCACGGCCGAGGCTCGGCCTGGAATTCGCACACCCGGCTCAGGCGGTGAGCCTTCCCTCACCCCTGCGCCTGGGCTAATTCCGTTCCAAAGCGCAGTCAGACGCACAGGGACGGAGAGAAATCATGTCGGGACGGGTGGACGGGAAGGTAGCCCTGGTGACCGGGGCCGCGAGCGGCATCGGGCGCGCCTGCGCCGAGCGGCTGGCGGCGGAGGGCGCTCGGGTCGTCCTCACGGACCTGACCGACGAGACCGGCGCTGCGCTGGCGGCAGAGATCAACAGCCGCGGCGGACAGGCGACCTATCTCCACCAGGACGTCACCGATGAGGATCAGTGGGTCCAGGTGATCGCCGATGTGCGTCAGGCCTTTGGTCGCCTCGACATCCTGGTCAACAACGCCGGCATCGGCCTCGGCGGCTCGGTGCTGGATATGAGCCTGGCTGACTTCCGCAAGCAGATGGCGGTCAATGTCGAGGGCGTCTTCCTCGGTGTGAAACACAGCCTTCCCCTGATGCGTGAGAGCGGCGAAGGCGGCAGCATCATCAACATGTCCTCCGTCGCTGGCCTGAAAGGCGCAGCCTCCCTCGCCGGCTACTGCGCCAGCAAGGGCGCGGTGCGCCTGTTCACCAAGGCTGTGGCCCTGGAATGCGCCGGCGCCGGCGACAAGGTGAGGGTGAACTCCGTCCACCCCGGCATCATTGAGACGCCGATCTGGGACACCATCATCGGAACCGGCGGACCCGGCGCCAACGCCGGCCCCCAGCGGGCCGCCAGCCTCGACGCCATGGCCAGCGTCGCCACACCATTGGGCTTCAAGGGCGATCCCTCCGACATCGCCGACGCCGTGCTCTGGCTGGCCAGCAGCGAGAGCCGCTATGTCACCGGGGCCGAACTGGTGATCGACGGCGGCCTCTCGGTCCGCTAAAGCCGCCGCCATGACCGCCACGCTGCATGTGATCTTCGGCCCTCAGGGCGCCGGCAAGTCCACCTATGCCCGCGACCTCGCCCGTCGCCTGCCCGCGGTGGGCTTCGCCATCGACGACTGGATGGGGCGGCTGTTTGGCCCCGACATGCCCGAGCCCCTGGAATTCGAGTGGATGATGGACCGGGTCGATCGCTGCGAGGCGCAGATCTGGTCGACCGCCGCCGGCATCCTGGCGGCGGGAACCTCGGTGGTGATGGATCTTGGGCTCATGCGTCGCAGCGATCGCCAGCGCGTGGCGCAGATCGCCGAGGCCGTGGAGATTCCGCTACAGTTCCACTTCGTCACCGCCCCGGCCGAGGTCCGCCGCGAGCGGGTGCTCGGACGCCAGGAGGTGAGCGGCGAGGGGTTCCGGCTCCTGGTGACGCCGGAGATGTTCCACTTCTCCGAAAAGGCCTATGAGGCGCCCGACGAGGCCGAACTTCGCGGCTGCGTCGTCAGCGAGAGCGACTGACCGATCGGGCCGTCTGGGCCGGGCGAGGGTTTTTGAACCCGCCGCCGCCCCTTGCGTTTCGCAGCGCACACTCATATCGTCTCCCCCCCGGACGTTGGCGCCCGCGGCCGGAGAATTCCCTTAGGCGCACTACCCGAGTCCTCATCCGCCATGGAAAAAGTCCCGATGACCGCCGGGGGCTATCAGGCTCTCGACGAAGAACTGAAGCGTTTGAAGACGGTCGAACGGCCGTCTGTGATCGCTGCGATCTCCGAGGCTCGCGAGCACGGCGACCTGTCGGAGAATGCTGAGTATCATGCCGCCAAGGAGCGGCAAGGCTGGATCGAAGGCCAGATCGCCGACATCGAGGACAAGCTCGCCCGCGCGCAGGTCATCGATGTCTCGAAGCTCTCCGGCAAGCAGGTGAAGTTCGGCGCCACGGTCTCCCTCGTCGACGAGGACACCGAGGAAGAGGCTCGCTACCAGATCGTCGGCGAGCACGAGGCCGATGTGAAGGCTGGCCGGATTTCGATCTCCTCGCCCATCGCCCGCGCCATCATCGGCAAGGAGATCGGTGATGTGGTCGAGGTCAACGCCCCAGGCGGCGTGCGGTCCTATGAGCTTCTCAGGGTCGACTGGATCTAGGTCCGCCACGCCGGCGCCGCAATGATCGGACATTTCCATAGCCGCAGCGCCCTTCCGGCGCGGCGATGGACGTGACTGTGACTGACTCCACCGAGACGCCGCTCCGGGTCTGGGTCGTCTCCGACGGCCGGACGGGAATCGAGAACCAGGGCCTGGGCCTCGTCGAGGCCCTGGGCGCCCTGCGTCCCGTCGAATTGACCATAAAGCGGGTCGGCTGGCGCGGCGGCCTGGGCGCCCTGCCCTGGTGGCTGAACCTGGCGCCCCTTCCAGGCCTTACGCCCGGTTCCGACATCGCCCCGCCCTGGCCCGACATCTGGATCGCCGCCGGCCGCGCCACCCTGCCCCTGTCCCTGCGGATGCGGCGCTGGAGCAAGGGCCAGACCTTTGTCGTCCAGCTCCAGGACCCCCGGGTCCCCGCCGGCGCCTTCGACCTGGTCATTCCCCCCAAGCATGACCGCCTGCAGGGCGACAATGTCCTGCCCATCATCGGCGCCCCGCACCGGGTCACGCCAGACCGGCTGGCGGCTGATTTCGCCCGTTTTGAGAACGTCCTGGCGCCCCTGCCCCATCCCCGGGTGGCGGTGCTGATCGGCGGCAAGTCCAAGGCCTTTGGCCTGTCGCAGGAACGGGCCGCGGCCATGGCCCACGAGATCGAACTGCCGATCCTCCAGGAGGGCGGCTCGGTCATGGTGACCTTTTCCCGGCGCACGCCAGAGGACGCCAAGGCCCTGATCACCGCCCGCCTGCGCCATCTTCCCGGAATGATCTGGGACGGCCAGGGAGAGAACCCCTATTTCGCCTTCCTGGCGGCGGCCGACTATGTCCTCGTCACCGAGGAATCCACCAATATGACCACCGAGGCCGCCTCTACCGGCAAGCCGGTGTTCATCTTGAAGATGGAGGGCGAGAGCCTCAAGTTCCGCCTCTATCACGAGGAGCTGGAGCGGCTGGGCGCCGCGCGGCCCTTCGGCGGCGCCTTCCACAGCTGGACCTACGAGCCCCTGACCGAGACCGCGCGCGCCGCCGCCGAGCTGCTTCGGCGCTATGACGCCCGGACCGGGAACGGCTAGACAGCCCCGTCCAGGCGCGATACCCGCCGGGGCCGTTCAATCCCGAGGTGTGACGTGAGCACGACCAATCTGGCCGCCTTCCTCTCCCGAGGCGCCGTCGATCCGCGCCTGAGTGAGCTGGTCCTCGCCGTGGCTGACGGTTGTGTGGCGATCAACGCCCATGTGCGCCGCGGCGCCCTGGGCCAGGCCATGGGCGCGCTCGGCCGCGAAAACGTCCAGGGAGAAGTCCAGCAGAAGCTCGACGTGCTCTCCAACGACATCCTGCTGGAAGGCTGCGCGCGGGCCGCCGGCCTCTGCGCCATGGCCTCCGAGGAGATGGACACCATCCATCCCGTGCGCCAGGTGGGCGCCGACGGCGGCTATCTGCTGCTGTTCGATCCCCTCGACGGCTCCAGCAACATCGCCGTCAATGTCTCCATCGGCACCATCTTCTCGATCCTGCCGACACCGGCCGACAGCGCCGGTCGCGCCGTCGTCGAGGCCGACTTCCTGCAGCCCGGCCGCCGGCAGGTCGCCGCCGGCTACGTCGTCTACGGCCCCCAGACCCAGATGGTCCTGACCCTGGGCGCGGGCGTCAGCGCCTTCACCCTCGACCCCGACAGCGCCGAGTGGGTGATGACCGCCGCCGAGATCACCATCCCGGCCGAGACCCGGGAATTCGCCATCAACACCGCCAACACCCGCCACTGGGCGGCGCCCGTTAGCCGCTATGTGGACGAGTGCCTGGCCGGCGTCGAAGGCGCCCGGGGCAAGGACTTCAACATGCGCTGGGTGGCCTCCATGGTCGCCGACGTCCACCGGGTGATGAGCCGCGGGGGCGTCTTCATGTACCCCTGGGACAAACGTGAGCCAGATCGGCCGGGGAAGTTGCGCCTGATGTACGAGGCCAATCCCATGGCCCTGCTGGTGGAACAGGCCGGCGGCGCATCCTTCGACGGAAAGGCCGCGACCCTGGACGCCCCGGTGACCAGCCTGCATCAACGGGCCTCGGTCATGCTGGGCTCGGCCGCCGAGATCGCTCGCCTGCGGGACTATCACGCCGCCTGATCGCGCCGCTTCATTCGGCGCGCTTGGGGATCACCACAACCACCCGGCGGTTCAGGGCCCGTCCCGCCGGATCATCCGCGCCGCTGGCGGTCTGGTTGGGCGCCACCGGCTCGGCCGCACCCCGCCCGGACGCGGCCAGACGATCCTCGGGCACGCCGCCGTTTTCTGAGAACCACCTGGCCACAGCCTGGGCGCGGCGCAGGGACAGGGCGAGATTGTAGTCCGCCTGGCCCAGGGAGTCGGTATGCCCGATCACCTCGATCTTCTGGTCGCCTGCGGTCACCAGGGCCGCAGTGCGCCGCAATTGCTCAGGCGCGCCGGCCGACAGCTCTGAACTGTCGAAGGCGAACAGCACATCACTGGCCAGCTCGACCACAAAGGTCGTGGCGGTTTCCCGCACCTGGAAGGCCGTGATGGCGCCCGATAGCGCCCCCACCGCGCCGGTCATTCCCGTTCCACCCCCTAGGGGCGAGGACGGCGGGGCCTGTGGTGGCGGGGCGACCGCTTCAGTCGGCGGCCCAGGCTCTGGGCCTTGCGGATCGGCGGCCCCCTCTGGCGCCCCGCACGCGGCGAGGGCCCACAGCGCGCCGCAGAGCGTAGCCGATCGCCAAGTGATCACCGCTGGACCGCCACCCCGTCAAAGGGACCGACATTCGGAATATTGATGGAGACCGTCGGCGAGCCCGCCGGCGGGGCAGGAAACTTGAACCAGACAATGCCCGGCTGACCACGGCGCAGCTGGACCGACAGACGGTCGCGGGAGGCCGATTGCAGGGGCGCGGCCATCCATTGATTGCTGTCGTCGCGAAGCACGCCGTAGCGCTGGGAGGTGGCGTCATCAATGATGCTCACCTCGTCGGCGTCCAGATAGACCCACTGGGTGTCGTTGCCCGCCGGGCGATAGCTCAGTTCAACGGTCAGGACATTACCGGTTACGCGCACGCGGGTCAGATCCACCTGAGTTCCGTCGGGGCCGGTATTGGTCTGGATCGTGGTCGCCGCGGGTCTGGCTGGGGCGGGCGCGGCGTTCTGGGCCGCCAATGGCGAGGGTTCAGCCCGCGCTGCGGCGGCTTCGGCCACCGGATCCACCGGCTCGGCGGGCTCCTCACGATCGCCGCAGCCGGCCAGAAGCAAGGCGCAGGCGGCGCCCGACAGGGTCAAACGGATCATCAGCGTCCCTCAAGGTCTGTTGCCTCAACACAGCGTCGCCATGGCTGATCGGTTCCCGTCGGCGCGGCTTGTCGCAGGCCTCCTACGGTTAACAATTGCTTAGAGCCGCCGCCCTAGCCTGCCCCGGTTCTCCCAGCGCTGGAGCCCCGCCGTGACCGCCCCGCCCCTTGTCAAAGAGCTGAAGGGCCTGCTGCCCGCGGCGCTCGTGAACGAGGCGTTGGAGACCTTCATTGACATGCTGCGGGCCGCCGGTGCGGACGCCGGGTCAGACGCCGATGTGGACGCCCTGATCGACGCCCTGCGGGCCGCTGACCGCGGGGCCCTGGGCCAGGTCTATGACGCCATGCGCGAGACCGACGTCTTTCGCCGCATCGTCACCGCCGAACCCCTCCGGCAGGCCGCCCAGGCGATGACCGGGGCGAAGCGACTACACAGCCCTTTCCAGCACGCCGTCTTCCGCATGGACCTGGCGGGCGAGCCCTGGCGCGGGTTCGACTGGCACCAGGACTATCCCTACAACATGCTCTGCCACCGCTCAGTCACCGCCTGGACGCCGCTGACGCCCTCGGGTGCAGCCAATGGCGGGGTCGATGTGGTGGAGACCACCGAGGCCCGCCTCCACCCCGTCGATATCCGCCTCAAGCGTGATGCGGCCGGCCAGCCCCTGGGCGGGCGTGACGCCTTTGTCGCCCAGGCCCTCCATGCGGACTTCGAGGCCCGGAGCCGCAAGCCTGAACTCCAGCCCGGCGACGTGCTGATGTTCCACAACACTGTGCCCCACCGGTCAGGCTACAATCCCGGCCCACGGCATCGCTACTCCATCCAGGTCCGGTTCGGCGACCTGCTTGCGCCCGAGGTCATCGCGCGCGGCTGGCGCAATCGTCGGGCCGACGGGTTCGAGGCCTTCGCCGCCTTGCATCCGGACCTGATCGCCTCCGAGGAACGCCCATGAGCCCCGCCCCCAAGATCCCCGCTGACGAGACCCTTCGCAGCCTGCTGAAGTCGCACCTGGACGATCACGACCTGATCGCCAACCTGGCCTCCTTTGGCCGGCGGATGCACTTCATGAAGGCCTTCGCCCACTACGAGGTCTTCAAGCTGATCGAAGACATGCCCGGCGATATCGTCGAGTGCGGGGTCTATAAGGGCGCCTCCCTGCTGACCTTCGCCCGCTTCCTGGAGACCTTCAGCCCCGGCGACCGCACGCGAAAAGTGCTGGGCTTCGACCACTTCCGGGGCCTGGCCGACCGCTCCGAAAAGGACGGTCTGGACGCCCGCGTCGGCAATACCGCCGAGGGCTGGAACCCGGCCCAGTTCCGCGACACCCTGTTCGCCCTGGTCGACGCCTTCAACGCCGACTCCTTCGTGCCCCAGCGGCCGCGGGTCGAGCTGATCGACGGCGACGTGAAGGAGACCGCCCACGCCTATGTGGCCGAGCATCCGGGCCTGCGCATCGCCCTGCTGCACCTGGACATGGACCTCTATGAACCGACCCTGGAGGCCCTGAAGGCCTTCTGGCCGCGCATCCTCACCGGCGGCGTGGTCCTGCTCGATGAATACGCCATCCGCGAATGGCCCGGCGAAAGCGAGGCCCTGGAGGAATTCTTCGACGGCGCGCCGCCTCGGATCGAGAAATTTGGCTGGGCCTCGGCGCCTGGGGGCTTTTTCGTCAAGGAATAGGGCGCTTCAGCGCGCAGGACGGCGCCTTGCCGCCGCAATGAGGGCTACCCTGCGCGCACAGGAGCCCCCGATTGATTCTCGCCCTTCTTCAGGCCCGCCTCAGTTCCACCCGTCTGCCCGGCAAGGTGCTGCTGCCGCTCGCCGGCGCGCCCCTGCTGCTGCGCCAGATCGAGCGGGTCCGGCGCGCGCGCCAGATCGACCAGATCGTGGTCGCCACCAGCCTGGAGGCCAGCGACGACCGCCTGGTCCAGGTTCTTGAAGAGGCCGGAGTCGCCGTTCACCGCGGCCCCCTGGCTGACGTCCTGGCCCGCTTCCTGGGCGCCCTGGAGGTCTGGCCCGCCGACCATGTGGTGCGGCTGACCGGGGACTGCCCGCTGATCGACCCCGAGGTCATCGACGCCACCATCGACCTGCACCTGACGCAGAACGCCGACTACACCCACAACCGCTATGACCCGTCGGGCTACCCCAAGGGCCAGGACGTGGAGGTTATCGCCGCGGCCGCCCTGCGGCGCACGGCGGCCGAGGATCACAGCCCTGAGGCCCGGGAGCACGTCACCTGGGCGGTGCGCAACGGGCCCGACCGCTACCGCGTCGCGCGTCTCGATCCCCCCGTCGATGAGGGCCAGGTCCGCTGGACCGTCGACACCGGCGACGACTATGAGTTCGTCCGCAGGGTCTATGAGGGGCTCTATCCGGGCAATCCGGCCTTTTCCTCCGACGATGTCCGCGCCTTTGTGCGGGCCCGGCCGGAGCTGACCTCCTTTGGCGGAGCGCCACGCCTATGACCCCGCGGGTTCTGTTCATCGCCAATGCCGGCCCAGAGGTCGGAGGCGGCCATGTCATGCGCAGCCTCACCCTGGCCGCGGCTCTCACCGAGCGCGGCGCCCGGTGCGAGTTCATGGCCGATTCCCATGTGGAGGCGATCCTGGCGGTCTACGCCCCGGACCTGCCCCGGCGGGCCGTGGCCTCCATGGCGCCGGAGATCCTCGCCGACCTCACCGGCCGCCAGGCTTTCGAGGCGGTGGTGTTCGACCACTATGGCCTCGCCCGCGCCGAGCATGAGGCCATCGCCGACGGCCGCCCGGCCCTGGTCATCGACGATCTGGCCAACCGGCCCCTGGGCGGCGCCCTGGTGCTGGACTCCGGTCCCGCCCGCATCGAGGCCGACTATCGCGGCTTGACCACCGGCGCACGCCTGCTGCTGGGGCCGAAATACGCACCCGTACGGCCAGCCTTCGCCGCCCTGCGCAACGCCGCGCTGGCCCGGCGTCAGGGCGCGCCTCGCCGGGTGCTGGTCTCCATGGGCCTGACCGATCTGGATGGGATCACCGGCAAGGTGGTCGAGCAGTTGCGCCGTCGCTACGGCGAAACGCAGCTTGACGTGGTGGTCGGCGCGAGCGCCCCGAGCCGCAAGGGCCTGACCCGTGTCGCCGCCCACGACCCACGTCTCACCCTGCATGTGGACACCCCGGAAATGGCCGAACTGGCCACCGCCGCAGACCTCGCCGTCGGCGCGGCGGGCTCGGCCATGTGGGAGCGTTGCGTCCTGGGTCTGCCCAGCGTCGTGGTGACCATCGCCGACAACCAGGTCCCCGCCGCCACGGCGCTCGCCAAGGCCGGCGCGGTGCTGATGGTCGACGGGCGGTCAGACTCCTTCGGCGTCGACTTTGACCGGGCCATGACCCGGTTGTTCATCGACGAGACCCTGCGCGCCAGCCTGGCCGAAAAGAGCGCTGAACTGTGCGACGGCGAAGGCGCTGCCCGGGTGGCCGAGGCCTTCTGGCCGCTGCTCGTCCAGGCCGCGACCGTCTGACGCAGGCGCCTTAACCGAGTTTTCCGACCTTGGCCTGCATGCTCGCCCTTCACATGCGGGTCGGGGAGGCCAAGGCATGACCAAGGTTCGTATCATTGGCGGGGGTCTCACGGGCATCCTCGCCGCCTTTGAGGCCCACCGTCTCGGCGCCCGGGAGATCGTCCTGGAGGACGCCCTCGATCGGCTCGGGGGCTGGAGCCTGCCGCGGGTGTCGCACGGCCTTGAGCTCCGCGACGGCGAATTCGCCTTTGGCCCGGCTCAGGACCCGATCCGCCAGGCCCTTGAGTGGTGCGGTATCGCCTTCGACGAGGTTGATCTCCATGCCGGAGCCATCAGCCCGTCCCCGACCGGGCCTCGCGCGAGCTGGGGCGAGGGGCCCGTCCTCGCCGCCGAGGCGCTGGCCGGTTCCGCAGGCCCCGGACCGGAAACCCTCAGTGACATTCTGCGGGCCTATCCCCGGGCCGCCGCCGATCCCCTGGCCCACTATTGCCAGTGGCGCCTGGGCGTCTGGCTCGATCAGGTCCATGCCAGCGCCGCCCCGGCGCTCGGCCTCCACGAGGTCCGCCTGACGCCGGTGGGCGAAGCCGCCGCCGCCAACGTCTCCACCCCCCGCCGCGGCGCCGTCCCGCGGGACGGGCTGAATGGCCTGTTCGCATCGGCCAGCCGCGCCCTGGCTCGCCTTGGCGTCGAGATCCGGCTGCACAGCCTGGTTTCGCCCCGGGAAGCCGCCCATGGCTGCACCGAGGACGAGCGGGTGGTCTGGGCCGCAGACCCCCTCCCCTTGTTCGATCTGGCCGATCAGAAATCGCCCAAGCCCCGCCTGATTGGCGAGCGGGTGGCGAGCTATGTGTTCCGCGCCCGGCTGGAAGCCCCCCTGCCGCTCACCATCCGCAACTATACCGGTGAGGGCATGGTCAGCGCGCTGCGCGTCTATCAGAGCCGCGGCGAGACCCTGGTCAGCGTCGAATGCGTCGATGAGGTCGGCGACGAGGTGCTGCGAGCCGAGGTCCTGCGCCTGCTCGCCCCCTTCGCCCGGCGCCCGATGATCCTCGACGCCTGCGTCCTGACCAATATGCGCACCCGTTTCGCCTGTCCCTCGGTCGAGGCGGTGCAACGCCTGGCCCGCCTTGAGGCAGAACTCGACCAACGTCATCAGGGCCGCTTCATCGTGGCCGGCTGGGAGTCCGCCGACATTGGGGCCCGGTTCTCGGCCCTGGCCGGGCGGATGGCCCAAAGCCTGGGTCCCGCGGCCAGGATTTCGGCGGTGGCCTGATGAGCGGTCCGCAGGTCCTGCTGCGCGACGTCTCCGCCGCTGATCGCGACCGCCTGCGCGCCTGGCGTAACCAGTCCGACGTTGCGCAATGGATGTATACGGACGCCGAGATCAGCGAAGCCGACCACGCCCGTTGGTTCGCCGCGGCGCTCTCAGACCCGGCCCGGCGCTACTGGATCATCGAGCTGGACGGCGAGCCCGTGGGGCTGGCCAACCTCGCCGACATCTCGCCGGCTCACCGGAAATGCGCCTGGGCCTACTACCTCGCCTCGCCCTCGGTGCGGGGCAAGGGCGTGGGCGCCTATGTGGAATATTGGGTGATCGAGCATGTGTTTGGGCCCATGGGCCTCTCCAAGCTCTGCTGCGAAGTCCTGGTGGAGAACGAGGCCGTGTGGCGGCTGCACGAGTCCTTCGGCTTCCGCCGTGAGGCCCTGCTGCGCCAGCACGTGTGGAAAAACGGCGAGCCCCGCGACGTGGTGGGCCTCGGCCTGCTGGCCGACGACTGGGCCATGGTGCGCGAGGCCAGCCGAGACCGCCTGCGCGCCAAGGGCTACGCCTTCGACTAGGCGTCCTTCAGCATGTTCCAGGCCAGGGGTTCGCCCCGCCGGAGATCCCGGGCGGCCACACGACCGACGACCGCGTCGCGGTGTTGGGGCGAAAGACCCATGCCCGGCCGGATCGAGCGTACATCGCTGGGACTGAGCTGTGTCCCGGCCTTCACGTCGGCCGCCACATAGAGGGAGCGTCGGAACTGGGCGTTGGCCCGCTCCGACCCCAGCAGCTCGTACTGCGCCGCCCCGAGGGACTCCCAGGCCGCGCGGCTGTCCCGCACCAGGGCGGAAAACTCGTCCGGCTCCAGGGAAAAGGCCGCATCCGGGCCCCCGTCAGCCCTGGCCAGGGTGAAGTGCTTCTCGATCACGCAGGCGCCCAGGGCCACCGCGGCCACCGCCGCCGCCGTACCCGGCGTGTGGTCCGACAGTCCGACCGGACAGCCAAACCGGCTCGCCATGTCGGGGATGGTGCGGAGATTGGCGTCGGCGAAGCTGGCCGGATAGCTGGACACGCAATGCAGCAGGACGACGCCGGCGGCGCCGGCCGCGAGCGCGGTGTCCCGGGCGGCCTCGATCTCGGCCAGGTTGGCCATGCCGGTGGAGATGATCAGGGGTTTGCCGCGCCGGGCCGCATAGGCGATCAGCGGCAGGTCGATGGCCTCAAAGGAGGCGATCTTGAAGGCCGGCGCATCCAGCTCCGCCAGCAGATCGACCGCGGTCTCGTCGAACGGGCTTGAGAACAGGATCACGCCCCGCGCCCTGGCCCGCGCGAACAGGGCCGGATGCCATTCGTAGGGGGTCTGGGCCTCCTGATAGAGCTCATGAAGGCTGCGGCCGTCCCAAAGTCCGCCCTCGATCCGGAACTCCGGGCGGTCGATGTCCATGGTGATGGTGTCGGCGGTGTAGGTCTGAATCTTGATGGCGTCGCAGCCGGTGGCCGCCGCCGCATCGATCATGGCCAGGGCGCGGTCGAGGTCGCCGTTGTGGTTCCCCGACAGCTCGCAGATCACGAAGGGCGGGTGGCCCGGACCGATCCTGCGGCCGGCGATCTCGATTTCGAAGGGGTTGGGCACGGCGGGCTCCTGCAGCCAGGGCGTCAGCCTAGCGCCCCACCTGGAAACAGCCCATTAAATCGGTCGAATAGGCCCTTTTCGCGCACGAAATACGCCAAAAACGGCGCCTATTCCCACGCCAAAAGCGACCCCCAGGGCGATGCTCCCCAGGGCCGCGCCCGCGCCGGCGCCCAAGGCGGTCCCGATACCCAGCCACGTCCCTGTCGTCCGCAGGCTGCTGCGGCTGGCCGTCCCCG
Organism: Phenylobacterium sp.; assembly: GCF_030679875.1. Taxonomy (GTDB): domain Bacteria; phylum Pseudomonadota; class Alphaproteobacteria; order Caulobacterales; family Caulobacteraceae; genus Phenylobacterium. The sequence continues at coordinate 42,592 of NZ_JAUXSP010000003.1, forward strand.
GCGGGGCCGACGCGGCGCTTGGCGGCGAGGTTTGCGGCGTGTCGAGGGGCGTTGTGGGGGGCGTGGCGGGTTGGTCGGTCATGCCCACTCAACGGGCGGTGGACCATCTTGTTGCGCCCCCGCCCCTCGCGCATCGCGGAATCTTCTCTAAATAGGACCCATGTCTGAGCCTCGCACCACACGCTGCCTCATCATCGGGTCCGGCCCCGCCGGCTACACCGCTGCGGTCTACGCCGCCCGGGCCCTGTTGAACCCCGTCCTGATCGCCGGCCTCCAGCCCGGCGGACAGCTGACCATCACTACCGACGTGGAAAATTATCCGGGGTTCGCCGAGGCGATCCAGGGCCCGTGGCTCATGGAGCAGATGCAGGCCCAGGCCGTGCATGTGGGCACGGAAATCGTCAACGATATCGTCCTGAAGGTGGACCTATCCCAGCGGCCCTTCCGCCTGGAATGCGATTCCGGCCAGGTGTGGCTGGCCGAGACCCTGATCATCGCCACCGGCGCTCAGGCCCGGTGGCTGGGTCTCGACAGCGAGCAGAAGTTCCAGGGTTTCGGCGTCTCGGCCTGCGCCACCTGCGACGGCTTCTTCTATCGCGGCAAGGATGTGGTGGTGGTCGGCGGCGGCAACACCGCGGTGGAGGAGGCCCTGTTCCTCACCAACTTCGCGTCCAAGGTGACCCTAGTCCACCGGCGGGGCGAGCTGCGGGCCGAGAAGATCCTGCAGGAGCGCCTGTTCGCCCATCCCAAGGTCGAGGTGATCTGGGACAGCGCCGTCGACGAGGTGCTTGGCGACACCGATCCCCTGGGCGTCACCGGGGTGCGGCTGAAAAACGTCAAGACCGGCGAGACCCAGATCATCCACAGCGCGGGCGTCTTCGTGGCCATCGGTCACGCGCCGGCCTCGGAGCTGTTCAAGGGCCAGCTGTCCATGGACGCCGCCGGCTATCTTGACGTGAAGGCCGGGACAGCCTCGACCGAGATCGAGGGCGTCTACGCCGCCGGCGACGTCACCGACGACGTCTATCGACAGGCGGTGACTGCGGCGGGCATGGGCTGTATGGCCGCCCTGGAGGCGGTGCGATTCCTCGCCGAGGAGGACCACCGCAAGGCGCATAATCCGATCAGCCACGCCGAAGCCGAGAAGATCGGCGCCTGGTAGGCGTTCCCCCGACTGCTACACGAGGGCCTATGACCAATCTGATCGTACGCGGGGGTCGCCCCCTGCGGGGCGAGATCACGCCCTCCGCCAACAAGAACGCCGTCCTGCCGGTGCTGTGCGCGACCCTGCTCAGCGACGCGCCCCTGGTGCTGCACCGGGTGCCGGACATCACCGACGTGCGCAAGATCCTGGAATTCTTCCAGTCCCTGGGCAGCCAGGTGGACATGGACTACGCCACCGGGACCCTGCGCCTGCACCACGGCGAGAACCTGCGGGCCGAGGGCGCGCACCTGCCGCTGGGCATGCGGTCTTCAGTGATGCTGATCCCGGCCCTGCTGCACCGGTTTGGCCAGGCGAGCCTGGAGGACGAGGCCAAGGGCTGCACCCTGGGCGCCCGGGAGATCGATCCGCACCTGGAGGTGTTTGAAGCTTTCGGCGCCCGGGTCGAGACCCGCGAAGGGGCCATCCTGATCTCCACGCCGGACGGCTTCCACGCCACCCGCCACTGGCTGGACTACGCCTCGGTGACCACCACCGAGAACTTCGCCATCTGCGCGGCCACGGCCAAGGGGACCTCGCAGCTGGTCAACGCGGCCTGCGAGCCGCACGTCCAGGAGTTCTGTCGCTTCCTCATCCAGATGGGCGCCAGCGTCCAGGGGGTCGGCGCCTCGACCCTGACCATCGAGGGGGTCGAAGGACTTACGGGGACCACCTTCACCTTCCAGGACGACTTCCACGAGGTGGCCACCTTCCTGGCCATGGGCGCCATCACCGGCGGCGACGTGGCGGTGCGCAACGGCGCCTCGGAGTCCTTCCCCCTGATCGACCGGACCTTCGCCAAGTTCGGCGTCGAGGTGACCCACCAGGACGGCTGGTCGCGGGCCCGGCTGGACGGCCCGCTCCGGGTGCGCCAGCCCTACACCACCCACATCCTGCAGAAGGTCGAGGCCGCGCCTTGGCCCTATGTTCCGGCCGACCTCCTGCCGATCTTCATCGCCCTGGGCGTCCGGGCCGAGGGCTCGGTGATGTTCTGGAACAAGGTCTATGAGGGCGCGCTCGGCTGGACCTCTGAACTGGCCAAGTTCGGCGGCCACGCGGTGCTGTGCGACCCCCACCGGGTGATCACCTATGGGGGCAAGCCGCTGTTCCCGGCCGAGGTGGAGAGCCCCTACATCATCCGGGTGGCGATCGCGCTGTTCATGCTGGCCGCCAGCATCGAGGGCAAATCGACCATCTACAACGCCGCCCCGATCAAGCGCGCCCACCCCAACTTCGTCGAGAACCTCAATGCCCTGGGCGCCGACGTGGAGTGGGTCCTGGGGGACTGAGGAGGCTCGGCGCAACTCGACCGCCGCCCCTGGGCCCCACCCGAGGACCCATGGCGACTGGACTGCGGGTGTTTGCTTGGAAGGGATACGACTCCATGATCCGACACGCCCGCCCTGCGGACCACGCCGCCATCCGCGCGGTGAATCTGGCCGCCTTTTCCGGGCCTGCCGAGGCTGATCTGGTGGAGCGGCTTCGGGCGGATGGCGACGCGGTGTTCGAGATGGCGGCCGAAGAGGACGGCGAGATCGTCGGCCACATCCTGTTCAGCCGCCTGTGGGCCGACAGCGTAAATCTCTATCTGGCCCTGGCCCCCATGGCGGTGGTCCCTGACCGGCAGCACAAGGGTCTGGGCTCGGCCCTGGTGCAGGCGGGACTGGAGTTCTGCAAGGAATGCGGGGCCCATGGCGTCGCGGTGCTGGGTCACCCTGACTATTATCCACGGTTCGGCTTTTCGGCCCAGGCCGCAGGCGTGATCGCCTCGCCCTATGCGGGCTCGCCGGCCTTCATGGCCCTGGCCCTGGAGGACGGCGCCTTTGAAGCGCCCCTGACCCTGGCCTATCCGGACGCGTTCAACGGCCTCTAGTCGAGGGGCGCGCCCTGCGGCGCAGGCGGCCCGTCCAGGTCGGCTTCAATCTGAGCCAGGCGCTCGTTGATCTGGCGCACTTCCTCAGGGGTCGGCTGGCGGCGACTGGGCTGGAGGACGCCAGAGACCCGGGTTTGGGCCTCGCCCACCCCCGGCTCGGCCACCTCATAGGTCCGGACCTCGCCAGCCAGGGCCAGGGTGACCTGACGGCCCGGCGTCAGGCCCTGGCCACCAATGTTGAACAGCCCCTGGGTACGCGAATCGACACCCCCCAGGATGGCCACTGACAGGTTTTCCTCCCCCCCGGCATAGCGGCTGGTGAAGGCCGGCGGCTCCCCCATGGGGCCGGTCCATCGATAGAAGATATGCGCACCGACCTTGGTCATCTTCACCAGGGTTGGGGCCCAGTAGGGGGCCACATAGTCGGCGTGATAGTGGGTGGCCGACCCGACCCCGCCCTCGACAAAGCCGTCCAGGGCCTCGCGCGCGACCGCCTCTACCTCGCGCCACAGCCAGGGCTCAGGGGCCCAGGTCAGAGAGCCGTCGCAGGTGAAGCTGAACTGGCAGCCGGTGCTGCGCGCCGAGCCCTGGAAGACCACGCCGCACACCGAGTTCGGATAGGCGGGGTGGCGAACCCGGTTCAGCACCACCTGGGCCACGGCCCGCTGGCCATCCCGGGGCTCCCGCGCGGCCTCGTAATAGATGGCCTGGCTCAAGCAGCGCAGGGCCTGGGTGCGGTCCTGACGTGACGCCCGCAGGACAAAGGGGTCCATGGCGTTGATCGGCAGGCCGGCGAAGGGCTTGAAGGCGTTGATCTCCCGGGCCGCCAGATCAAAGGCGGAGCCAAAGCCCAGGGTCGGCAGGGTGGCCAGGTCGTAGGTCTCCCAGCCCGGCGTCCGCCCCCAGTAATCCTTGCGCCGGACTGGATCATGGCGCTGGGCCAGGGCCAGCATGGCCGGATCCATGTCAGCGGTCAGCCGCTCCAGCCCCGTGTCCGACAGACTGCGCGCCACCGTCGCCAGGCCCGCGGACCGACCGGCGTTGAGGGGCCGATCATAGCTGGTCAGGCACCCTGCCAGGGTGAGACTCGCGAGCAGCACGGCCAGGGGGCGGAAGAGAGCGGTCAAGTGACGTCCAAAGCTACGCTGGACCCATCCAGCGGGAGACCAGCTATAGGCGACAAGAAGACGGCGAAAAAGCGGGTGCTTGCATCCGGCGGCCAAGGGTCTATATGTGTTTCGACAGCTTATGCTCGTTTTGAGCATATCAGAGCGCCTCGATCACAGCCCCAGGCGCACTTTTTTGGGCCAGAGAAATGCTCACTTTGAGCATAAGGAGGACGCCATGGCCGCCGACGGATTTGCCCCCCTCGCCTTCACCCCGCAGGTCGAAGCCGAAACCCAGGCGCTCTGGGAACGGGTCAAGAAACACGTCACGCCCATGGAGTGGCGTCTCCAGGCCCCGCTGATCTCCGAGATCAACCGCATCAAGCGGGAGAAGAACGCGGTCATCCTGGCCCACAACTACATGACCCCGGAGATTTTCCACGGGGTCGGCGACTATGTGGGCGACAGCCTGGGCCTGGCCAAGGAGGCCGCCCGTTCGGACGCGGCCATCATCATCCAGGCCGGCGTGCACTTCATGGCCGAGACCTCCAAGATCCTGTCGCCGGACAAGCGCGTCCTGATCCCCGACCTGCGCGCCGGCTGCAGCCTGGCGTCCTCGATCACCGGGGACGACGTGCGGCTGATCAAGGCCCGCTATCCCGGCATTCCGGTGGTCACCTATGTGAACACCACCGCTGACGTGAAGGCCGAGACCGATGTCTGCTGCACCAGCGCCAATGCGGTTCAGGTGGTGGAGCATGTGGCCAGGGAATGGGGCGTCGACCGGGTGATCCTGATCCCCGACGAATTCCTGGCCCGCAATGTGGCCCGCCAGACCGACATCAAGATCATCGCCTGGCAGGGCCGCTGCGAGGTGCATGAGCGCTTCGAGGCCAAGGACATTCTGGAGATGAAGGCCGCCTATCCCGGCGCCCAGGTCCTCGCCCATCCCGAATGCCCCGCCGAGGTGCTGGAAGTGTCCGACTTCGCCGGCTCGACGGCGGCGATGAACGACTATGTCCTGACCAAGAAGCCCAAGCAGGTGATCCTGGTCACCGAATGCTCCATGGCCGACAATGTGGCCGTGGACGCGGTGGACACCGAGTTCCTGCGGCCCTGCAACCTGTGCCCGCATATGAAGCGGATCAGCCTGGAAAACATCTACGAGGCCCTGATCAAGGAGCAGTACGAGGTGTTCGTCGATCCGATGATCGCCGATCGCGCCCGTCTGGCCGTGCAGCGGATGATCGACCTGCCGCCGCCGGCGGTCCCGGCCCGCTATGACCTGGTCAAGGCCCGCCACCATGTGGATGTGGAGCTGATCTGATGGCCCATCGCACCCAGCACGACGGCGTCCTCGTCGTCGGCGCGGGGCTGGCGGGACTGTCAGCGGCTCTGGCCGCTGCGCCTCGCAAGACCCTGGTCTTGAGCGGTGCGCCCCTGAACAAGGGCTGTTCCTCAGCCTGGGCGCAGGGCGGCATGGCCGCAGCCCTGTCAGACGAGGACGACGCCGCCCTGCACGCCGCCGACACCATCGCCGCAGGCGCGGGCCTGGTGGATCCTGACCGCGCGGCCCTGCTGGCGAGGGAGGGCGCGGCGGCCGTACGGCATCTGGCCGAATTGGGCGCGCCCTTCGACCGCGACGCCGCCGGGGCCTTTTCGCTCAGCCTTGAAGCCGCCCATAGCCGCGCCCGGGTGGCCCGGGTCAAGGGCGACCAGGCCGGACGCGCCATCATGGCCGCGGTCACCGCCGCCACTCTTGCGCAGCGTCACATCGAAGTCCGTTCGGGGATGCGCCTGCGCGGCCTGTTGCAGGACGCAGAGGGGCAGGTCCGCGGGGTGATCGTCGAACAGGGCGGCCAGATCCATGAGATCACGGCGCCCGCCGTCATCCTGGCCACCGGCGGCATTGGCGGCCTCTATGCGGTGACCACCACCCCGCCGGAGCTGCGCGGCGAGGGTCTGGGCCTGGCGGCCCGGGCCGGAGCGATGATCGCCGACCCTGAATTCGTCCAGTTCCACCCCACGGCCATCGATATCGGCCGCGACCCCGCCCCCCTGGCCACCGAGGCCCTGCGGGGCGAGGGCGCCTTGCTGATCAACAGTTCGGGCGAAGCCTTCATGGCCCGCTACCATCCCGCCGCCGAACTGGCCCCCCGGGACGTTGTGGCCCGGGCCATCCACGCCGAGCGCGCCGCCGGCCGCGGGGCCTATCTGGATGCGCGGGCCGCCGTGGGCGACCATTTCCCCGAGGCCTTTCCGGCGGTGTTCGCCGCCTGCCTGTCCGGCGGCGTTGATCCGCGGACGCAGCCGATTCCGGTCGCGCCGGCCTGCCACTATCACATGGGCGGGATCGTCACTGACGCCGACGGCGCCACCACCCTGACTGGCCTCTATGCGGCGGGGGAGTGCGCCTCCACCGGGGTGCACGGCGCCAACCGGCTGGCGTCCAACTCCCTGCTGGAGGCCGCCGTATTCGGGACCCGCGCCGGCGCCGCGGCCCGGGAGGCCGCCGAGGTCCGCACCCGCATCCTGCCTGGCGTGGTGGCGCCCGTCCTGCCGGACGCCGCCCTTTCGGGCCTGCGCATGGCCATGAGCGCCGAGGCCGGCGTGGTGCGCGACGCCCCGGGCCTGACCCGCCTGATCGGCCTGATCGACGAGCTGGAGGGCGCCTATGGCGCCTGCGCCGATCTGACCGCCGCGCGCCTCACCGCCTGCTGCGCCCTGAACCGCAAGGAAAGCCTGGGCGCCCATTTCCGGCTCGACGCCCCGGAGGCGCCCGCCGAGCCCAAGCGCACCTTTCTGACCCTCGGCGCGGCCTCCGGCGCCTCCGCCTGTATCGCCGCCGAATGACCGCGCCCCTGCCTGATCTCCTCATTGAACCCATTGTCCGGGCGGCCCTGGCCGAGGACCTGGGACGGGCAGGCGACGTCACGGCCATGGCCTGCATCGACGCCGACGCCCAGCTGTCGGTGGCCTTCGCCGCCCGCAAGCCGGGAGTCGCTTCGGGCCTGGCCTGCGCGCGGCTGGCCCTGGCCGCCCTGGATCCCACGGCCGAGTTCGAGACCCTGATCGCCGACGGCGAGCGGCTGGCGGCGGGCTCAGTTCTGGCCCGGGCGAAGGGAAATGCGCGGGCGATCCTGTCGGCCGAACGGACGGGGCTTAACCTGCTGGGACGGCTCTGCGGCGTGGCCACCCTGACGAGGGCCTATGTGGACGCGGTCGAGGGGACAGGCGCCCGTATCGTCGACACCCGAAAGACCACGCCTGGGCTGCGCCTTCTGGAGAAGTACGCCGTGCGGTGCGGCGGCGGGGTCAATCACCGGTTTGGCCTGGATGACGCCATCCTCATCAAGGATAATCACATCGCCGCCTGCGGGGGGGTCGCCGAGGCGGTGCGGCGAGCCCGCGCCTTCGCCGGCCATCTGATGAAGGTGGAGGTGGAGGTCGACGGCCTGGACCAGCTGGAAGACGCCCTGCGGCATGGTCCCGACGTGGTGATGCTGGACAATTTCAGCCTGGACGACCTGCGCGCCGCGGTCGCCTCGGCCAAGGGCCGGGCCATTCTCGAAGCCTCCGGCGGGGTCAATCTGGAAAGCGTGCGGGCCATAGCGCAGACCGGGGTGGACGTGATCAGCGTCGGCGCCCTCACCCACTCCGCCGCGGCGCTGGACATCGGCCTCGACGCCGTCTGATAACAGCCGACCGCCGTGATGTGCGGTGGGAATCAGACATGTCCGGCGAACTGGCGATCCACCATCTGGGCGGCGGGCTCGGCCTGGGACCCAACCCCTTCGGGCGCGATGTGGCCAACCTCGCCCTCTACCGCGCCTTCGCCCGGCACGGGGGCTTCGACCGCCTTCATCTGCTGACCGCCCTGGAAACATCGGCGGAGGAGATCGCCGAGGCTCTGCAGGGGGCGAGCCCCCTGACCACCGAGATCGAGACCGGCTCCCTGCTGGAGCTGAGCCGGGCGCGGCAGGCCGGGACCCTGTTCCGCGGCAAGGCCGATCTCGCGGAAATGGCCTGGGCCAGGCGTGGACCGGGCCTCGACAGCGCCTACAGCCTGGTGGGCCTGATCCACACTATCGCCCCGCCCATGACCCGGGAGGAGATCGCCCAGGCCAGCCTCGCGCCGGTTCACCCGTGGGACGCCATCATCTGCACCTCGCCTTCGGTGCACGAGTCCATCAGCGACCTGTTCGAGGGCTGGACCGACTATCTGGGGGAGCGGTTCGGGGGACCCAGGCGGCCTATGCCGCACCTGCCGATCCTGCCGCTGGGGGTCGAGCTGGACGAGATCCTCGCCCTGGCCGATCGCCCCGATGTCCGGCAGGCCACACGCACGCGCCTCGGGCTGGGGGACGACGACGTGCTCGCCCTGTGGGTCGGCCGGTTGTCGTTCTACGAAAAGGCGACGCCCCAGCCGATGTTCCGGGCCGTTGAGGAGGCCGGACAGATCGCCGGGCGACCCCTGCACTTCGCCCTGGCCGGCTGGTTTCCCGATGCGAGCCACCGGGCCTATTTCGAGGCGGCCGGGCGCGCCTATGCGCCGAACTCGACCCTGCACTGGATCGATGGCAACGACCCGGTCCTGCTGGGCGAGATGTGGGCGGCGGCCGACATCTTCCTGTCCCTTGTGGACAACATCCAGGAGACCTTTGGCCTTGCGCCGGTGGAGGCCATGGCCGCGGGCCTGCCGGTGGTGGCCAGCGACTGGGATGGCTACCGGTACACCATCCGCCATGGGCAGGAGGGGTTCCTGGCCCCGACCCTGATCCCCTCGCCTGGCCCCCCCAGCGTCAGCCTGTTGCGGCGGCACCTGCAGCGCATTGATTCCTACCAGGCCTATGCCGGACAGCTGGCCCAGCACACAGCGGTGGACATCGGCGCCGCGGCCCGGGGCTTGGCCGACCTCGCCGTCTCCCCTGAATTGCGCAAGCGCATGGGGGCGGCCGGCCGGGCGCGGGTTCGGGAGATCTTCGACTGGAAGCAGGTGGTGGTCGGCTATCGCGACCTGTTCGACAGCCTGGCCGAAATTCGCCGCCAGGCGCCGGCGGCCGTGCCGGGGCCGAGGCTGAATCCGATCCATGGGGATCCCTTCCGGGATCACAGGAGCTTCGCCACCCTCAGCCTGACCGCCGACACCGAGATCAATCTGCGCCCGGGCGTGGACCCGGCGAGCGATCCGGCCCTGAATTCGGGCGTCACCCTCGACACCTACGGGGAAGCGTGGCGGCTGGGGCGTGTCGAGCTGACGGGCCTGGTCGAGGGACTGCAAGGCGCGGGCTGGCGACGGGTTGGCGACCTGCTGGCCACCGTCCCGCCGCCCGCGCGGGCGCGAACCACCTACGGCCTGGTCTGGCTGTGCAAGATGGGGGTGCTCGACTGGCGTTGAGCGCTCAGGCGGCCCGCGCCTTGAGCCTGCGGGCGGCCTCCAGGGCCCCGGCGCGGCGATCGGCCAGGGCTGCGGCCATGACCGCCTGCACCTGATCGCGGATGTGCGGCAGGGCGAGCTCGGGCCGACCGCCCTCAAATGGAGGCTCCGGGGCGTATTCGAGCCCGAGTTGCACCCGCCGCGCCGCGTCTTCACCGAAGATTTCTGCGGCGGCGACCAGGGCGAAGTCGAGGCCAGCGGTGACCCCGCCGCCGGTGATGACATTGCCGTCCCGGCAGACGCGGCCCTCGTCGATCTCCACATCGAACAGGGGCAGCAGGTCGCGCCAGGCCCAGTGGCAGGCCGCCCGGCGTCCCTTTAAGAGGCCCGCCGCCGCCAGGATCAGGGAGCCGGTGCAGACCGAAGTCACGTAACGGGCGCTGGCCCCCAGGCGGCGGATCGAGTCCATGAAGTCCTCATCCAGCATGGCCGCCGTCGTCCCGAAGCCCCCGGGCACGCAGAGCACATCGCAGTGCTCGATCTGGCCAAGATCGGCCAGTCTGGCGAAGACCAGGCCATCACCCTCGATTTCGACCCCGCCCACCGAGGCGACGATGGTCTCGGCGCCGGGCAGACGGTTGAAAACCTGATGGGGGGCGGTGAAGTCCAGCTGGGTCACCCCAGGATAGAGCGGGAAGACGATGCGACAGGTCTGGGTCATGGGGCCTCCGGGGTTGACATGGGCACCATCGCCCCATCTGGTTCTGGCTGAAATGACATTCTTCCCACGGATTCTGCCATGATCTGCCGCCCGATCGCCGTCGTGGTGTTTCCGGACTTCCAGATCCTCGACGCCGCGGGACCCGTCGCCGCCTTCGAGATCGCAGGACGCTTTGTCCCCGGCGCCTACGCTCTGCGGGTCGTAGCGCTGGAGCCCGGCTGGGTGGTCAGCTCGTCCGGCGCGGCGCTGAGAACCGAAGCCCTGGGGGAGGCGTCCATCGACACCCTGGTCGTGTCCGGGGGCGACGGGACGCGCCCGGAACGGCTGGATCCCGCAGTGGTCGAAATGGTCGGCGCAGCGGCGCGTCGGTCCCGCCGGATCGTCAGCATCTGTTCGGGGGCCTTCATCCTGGCCGAGGCGGGGTTGCTGGACGGCCGTCAGGCGACGACACACTGGAATCGCACCGCCGACTTTCGCCGCCGTTTCCCCAAGACCCTGCTGGAGCCTGACCGCATCTATGTCCGGGACGGGGACATCTGGACCTCGGCGGGGATCACGGCGGGCATCGACCTGTCCCTGGCGCTGATCACCGAGGATCTGGGTGAGGCGGTCGCCCGGGCCACGGCCCAGCAACTGGTCGCGCCCCGCCAGCGGGCCGGCGGCCAGTCACAGTTTTCAGGCCTGGTGGAGGTGGGCGGCGCCAGCGGCCGGTTCGCTGACCTGCTGAACTGGGCCCGCCAGAGGCTGGAGACCCGGCTGAGCGTCGAGGACCTGGCCCAGGCCTGCGCCATGAGCCCCCGCAACTTCGCCCGCGCCTTCGTGCGCGAGGTGGGGATGACCCCCGCCAAGGCCGTCGAACACCTGCGCGTCGAGAACGCCCGGGATCGGCTGGAGGCCGGCGCCAGCATCGAACAGGCCGCCCGAGCGGCAGGTTTCGGCGAGGCCGAACGGATGCGCAGGGCGGTTCTGCGGGCCTATGGACAGACCCCACAGGCCCTGCGGCGGGCGGCCCGCAGCAGAAGCTGAGCCGAGGGCGTCGGCTCAGGTCTCCTTGGCGCGCTCGCCTGTCGCGGCCTTGGCCTCGGCTGACTTGTCATCCTGGACCGCAGTCTTGCCCGTCGTCGAACCCGGCTTCACCGCAGCCGCCTTCGGCGCCCCGGTTTTCAGGATTTCTCCATCAGCGCGCTCTGTCGCCTTGGGCCCAGTCGGCGCCGAAGCCGGCTCCTTGGGCGGAAGGGCGGGCCCGCCCATACCCATGACCTGGGGGGGGATCAGGGTCGCAGAGGTGAGGCGAATATCGCTCTCGGCCTCCGTCCTGGCGCGCACGTCCGGCGTCTCGCCAACCCGCGCATAGACCGGCGCGTCGGTCTGTTCGGGGGTGATCTCATGGGCGCTGGCCAGCATACGGCTGGGGGCGGGATCGCGGCCGAAGCGATAGAAGATATGGACGCCGACCTGGGTGACCCGGGTCAGGCGTGGGCCCCAGGAGGGCGCCACGGCGGTGGTGTGGAAGTGCGTCGCCCGGCCGACCTCGGCCATGACCTCGCCGGACAGGGCCTTGTGCGCCACCCGCTCGGCGCGGCGCCATGCGGCGGGTTCGACCCGGGCCCGCATCGCGCCGTTGCAGGCGAAGCTGAACTGGCAGACCCGGCTGTTGGCGCCCTGGAAGACGACGCCGCAGACGGTCTTGGGGAAGGCTGGATGCCGGGCCCGGTTGAGCACCACCTGTGCGACGGCCGCCTGGCCGGCCGGGGTTTCCCCGCGGGCCTCGTAATAGACCGCCTGGGTCAGGCATTCCATGTCACGGGAGGCCTCAAGCGCGCCCCCGAGGCGGAACGGCGCCGCGGGGATCGGTGTTGGATTGAGGCTGGCCCGCAGCAGCGGCGGCTGGTGGTCCGATCCGACCCCACGCTCCAGCCGGGCGACGAGAATGGCGCTCTGCCGGTCGCGTTCGGCGGCGCCGGCGACGGTGAAGGGATCATGGCGACGCGCGATGCGCAGGACTCCAGGGTCCATGCGCGCGGCGGCGTCCTGGAGCGCCTGCTCCGAGTAGCCATCCGCCGCACCGGCCGCCAGTCGGGCGGCGCGAGCGTGGTCTGATGCAGCGCCGGCCATGCCGCCAGCCATATAGGCGCCGCCAAGCGCCAGTCCGACCGTCGAGCCGAGAACGGCGGCAACGGTCAGGGCACGCCAATCGGCGCGCACCCGTTTATCATTTTGCAAAACGTCCTGTCCTGTGCGGCGAGGGCAAGGCCCCCCGACATCATCGCTCAAAGAAACCCCGCCTCACTGCGGGAGAAATCTCGAAGACGAAGCCCGTCCGCACTGTTTACGGGACGGGTCTACGACAAAGTGGCTCGCCTTATGACGGCTGCGTGATGGATTCGCAAGGTGATATTGCGCCGCACCGTAGCTCCACCTTGGCGCGCCGTTCGGTGGGGGCCGGAACCTTGGCCGTTGCCGGCCGTTTGAGGGGAACAACTCTCGGAGAATTCGACATGCCTAAGGTCCTTGGCGTTATTGCGGTTTCGGGCGCGCTTCTACTCGCCGCCTGTGGCCACAATGTGGAACAGCGGGCGGCGACCGGGGCCGTAGCCGGGGCCGTTGTCGGCGGCCCGATCGGCGCTGCGGCGGGGGCCGCGGTCGGCACGGCGGTTAGCAAGTCCGTCGACAACTAGGGGCCCCTCTCCGCCCCCGGGGTCGGACAGCTGACCCGGCCTTAGTCCGTCTGGATCATGCCGGACGTCTTAAGCAGGCCTATCTCCGGTCGACTTGTCGGCTGGAGAGCGACCATGCGCCACCTGATCCTGTCCCTCGGCGTGCTGGCGGCGGCCTATGCGGTCATCGCCAGCACCGGGGGGCTATTCTAAAGCCCGTTGACGACGCGCCTGCTGACGCCACGATGTCAGCAGGGCCGCTGGCGCCCGACGCCCCGCACGCCTACCTTCTTGCCCATGCCGCGTTCCAAGACCGCCTCCCCTCCCCCCGCCCCCCTTCCTCAAGGGTCGGGCGTCGCCGACATGTCGGCGAGCTTCGACTATGACGACGCCGCCCTGCCGATGCTGTGGAAGCCCCACCGCCCGGCCCGGCCGGCCAAGTCGGAGGGCGGCAAGCGCTTCAAGCTGGTCTCGGATTATCAGCCGGCCGGCGACCAGCCGCAGGCGATCAAGGAGCTTGTCGCGGGCCTGGAGGGGCGCGAGCACGACCAGGTGCTGCTGGGCGTCACCGGCTCGGGCAAGACCTATACGATGGCCCAGGTCATCGCCGAGACCCAGCGTCCGGCCCTGATCCTGGCGCCCAACAAGACGCTGGCCGCCCAGCTCTATTCCGAGTTCAAGGCCTTCTTCCCGGAGAACGCCGTCGAGTTCTTCGTGTCCTACTACGACTATTACCAGCCGGAGGCCTACGTCCCCCGGACGGACACCTACATCGAGAAGGACTCCTCCATCAACGAGCAGATCGACCGGATGCGGCACTCGGCCACCCGGGCGATCCTGGAGCGGGACGACGTCATCGTCGTGGCCTCGGTCTCCTGCATCTACGGCATCGGCTCGGTGGAGACCTACACGGCCATGACCTTCACCCTCGCGCCGGGTGAGCGGATCGACGAGAAGCAGCTGATGGCTGACCTGGTGGCCCTGCAGTACAAGCGCAACGATCAGGCCTTCGAGCGCGGGACCTTCCGCCGCCGGGGCGACACCATCGAGATCTTCCCGGCCCACTATGAGGATCGCGCCTGGCGGGTCAGCCTGTTCGGCGACGAGGTGGAGACCATCGTCGAGTTCGATCCCCTGACCGGCAAGAAGACCGCCGACCTGGACGGGGTCAAGATCTACGCCAACAGCCACCATGTGACGCCCCGGCCGACGCTCAATCAGGCCGTCGTGCAGATCAAGGCCGAGCTCAAGGAGCGGCTGGAATGGATGGTGGCCAATGGCAAGCTGCTGGAGGCCCAGCGGCTGGAGCAGCGCACCACCTTCGATATCGAGATGATCCAGGCCACCGGCTCCTGCGCCGGGATCGAGAACTACAGCCGCTATCTGTCGGGCCGCAGGCCCGGCGAGCCGCCGCCGACCTTCTTTGAATACATTCCCGAGAACGCCCTGCTGTTCGTCGACGAGAGCCACCAGGCCGTGCCGCAGATCGGCGGCATGTATCGGGGGGACTATCGCCGCAAGTTCACCCTGGCCGAGTATGGCTTCCGCCTGCCCTCCTGCCTCGACAACCGCCCGCTCAAGTTCGAGGAGTGGGACGCCATGCGGCCCGACACCGTCCATGTGTCGGCCACCCCGGGCACATGGGAGATGGAGCGGACCGGCGGGGTCTTCGTCGAGCAGGTCATCCGCCCCACCGGCCTGATCGATCCGCCGGTGGAAGTCCGTCCGGTCTCCAAGGACGGCTTCTCCCAGGTCGACGACGTCATCGACGAGGTGCGCCAGACCATCGCCCAGGGCTATCGCGGCCTGATCACCGTCCTGACCAAGAAGATGGCCGAGGACCTGACGGAGTACATGCACGAGCAGGGCCTGAAGGTCCGCTACATGCACTCCGACATCGACACCATCGAGCGCATCGAGATCATCCGCGATCTGCGCCTGGGCGTCTTCGACGTGCTGGTCGGGATCAACCTGCTGCGCGAAGGCCTGGACATTCCCGAGGTGGGCCTGGTGGCCATCCTGGACGCCGACAAGGAAGGCTTCCTGCGCTCGGAGACCTCCCTGATCCAGACCATTGGCCGGGCGGCGCGGAACATCGACGGCCGGGTCATCCTCTATGCCGACCGCATCACCGGCTCCATGGAGCGCGCCATGGCCGAGACCCAGCGCCGGCGCGAGCGGCAGGAAGAGTACAATATCGCCCATGGCATCACGCCCGAGAGCGTGAAGAGTCAGATCAAGGAAATCCTCGCCAGCACCTATGAGAAGGACCGTCCCCTGGTCCGCACCGAGCTGGCCGAAGAGGCCAAGCCCTTCATGGGCGACAACTTCAAGGCCACCCTGCGCGACCTGGAAGGCAAGATGCGCCAGGCCGCCGCCGACCTGGAGTTCGAGACCGCCGCGCGCCTGCGTGACGAGATCAAGCGCCTGAAGCTCATGGACCTGGAATTCGCCAACGAGGTCCTGACTGGCGAAGGTGAGACGGTGGATCGCTCAGCGGTCAAGCGGGTCAAGGCCGAGGCGAGAGCCGAGGCGCAGGAGCGGTTCCGGAAGGGGCGGCTGTAGGTCTGCCGCGGGCCAATCGCCCGACCGGGTTTCAGCGAACCTCATGGCGCTTGCAAGTTAAGTCGTCGCCCACGCCCCTCGAACCGTGGCCGAAATGCCCCACATGACGATCCTGCGACGGCGGGGACGGAACTTCCGGCTTCGCCAATCGTAGATGTGACTGATCAGGGGCTGGTCATGGCGAGGTTTCCTTCGGACCCGCCGCAGCTCCGCCAACATTAGAATGGGGTGATCCATGTCACCGTCTCTCAGCGTAGCAGGCGCCGACGGCAAGGTCGTCGCTCTGGACCGTACGAAACCTGAAACCGCCGTGGCCGAGCGCGTGCGCCGGCTGCAATCAGAAGCCCGAAGCCTGGTGGGCGAACATGTGCGCGCCCTTGAGGCGGCGTTGAACGAGGTCGAGCGGCTGAGCGCCGAGATCGCCGGCGGCGGGGAGCTCTATCCCCCCGGCATCCGCGAGATCGCCCGGCGCCTGACCGAGGACGCCGAGGTCAAGGCCCAGGCCCTGGAAGCCATCATGGCGCGTAACTGACGCCGCGCGAGGACGGGGGCGCTCAGTCCCCGTCCGGCTTCCTCTTGCGCAGGGGGGCGATCGCCGCCCCACCCTGCGGGCCCACCGGGCTGAAGGCCGGGTTGGTCTCTATGTCCCGGCGGCGTTGGTCGCTGTCGGAACCGGGCTCCCGGGGCGGCTCGCGCGGCTCGTCTTTCCGATCTCCGCTCATGCCACCAGATCCCTGTAGTCCGGGCTGCGCCGCAGCCAGGTCGCCGCATAGCCGCAGATCGGCGTGATTTTCAGTCCACGGTCCTTGGCGTCCTGGGCCAGGGCCTGCATCAGCCGGCCGGCCGCGCCCGTGCCCCGCAGGATCGGCGGGCTTTCCACATGATCAATGTAAAGGCGCTCGCCCTGGAGCCGGTAGTCGGCCCAGGAGGTCTGGCCCTGTTCGTCCATCTCATAGCGGGACGCGGCGCTGTTGTTTCGAAGTTCGCTCATCATGCCTCCGCAACGGACTTAACGGGGGTTTCGATCCCAGCTAAGCCTGTTGGATGATGATGACGCGGCCCGGCGTCCTGGGCCAGGGCCATGAGCCGGAGATGGAAAAGATGCGCGGGATTGCGATGAGCACGGCGATGGGCCTTTGCCTCCTGGTCGTGGCTGGCTGCAACCGCAGCAACGAGACCGAGGGCGGTGACCCCGCGCCGGCGGCCACCGCCGGCGCCGAGGCGCCCATTGCGGGTCAGCCGGCCGCCCCGGCCGCCCCCCGCCGGCGGGCGGGCCTGTGGGAGCAGCGCATCTCGTCGGAGGGCATGGTCCAGGTGAGCCGCATCTGCATCGATGACGCCTTGGAAGAACGGCTGAGCTGGTGGGGTCAGCAGGGCACCAACGAGACCTGCGAGAAAAACCTGGTGAGCCGGCGAGCGGACGGCGGCTGGCAGTTCTCTTCGGTCTGCGACATGGGTTCGGGCGGCAAGACGACGACCTCCGGCGCGGCCACAGGCGACTTCAACACCCGCTATGTGATCACCGGAGAAAGCTCGACGGTCGGGGCTGCCGCGCCGCAGATGAACGGAACCCGCACTGTGAACATCGAGGCGGTCTGGCAGGGCGCATGCCCCGAAGGCTTCCGCCCTGGCGACATGGAGTTGCCCGGCGGCATCCGCCTGAACCTGCTGGACATGGCCGGCGCCGCAGAGGCCGGAAAATAGGCCAGAGACGTTTTCGGCCAGAGGCGTACTAGGCCAGGCGGGCGACGGCGAAGTCGGCCAGGTCTTCCAGAGCCGCGCGCCAGTCACCGGCCGGGAAGACGGCCAGCGCGGCCTTGGCGCTGGTGGCGTAGCCCGCAGCGGCCGTGAGCGTGGCGTCCAGGGCGCCGCTGTCGCGCACCAGCTGGCGGGCGCGCTCAAAGTCGGCCTCGGTCTGCTCGCGGGCGTCCACCGTCCGCATCCAGAAGTCCCGCTCCTGGGCGCCGGTGTGCTTGATAGCCAGGATCAGCGGCAGCGTCGCCTTGCCCTCGCGGAAATCATCACCCGGATTCTTGCCCAGGGTCTCGCTCGCCCCGGAATAGTCGAGGGAGTCGTCCACCAGCTGGAAGGCCAGGCCCAGGTCCTGGCCGAACCGGCGCAGGCCGCGACATTGCTCGGGGCTGGCCCCGGCGCACACCCCGCCGGCTTCGGCGGCGGCGGCGAACAGCTCGGCAGTCTTGGCCTTGATGATCTCCAGATAGACCGCTTCGTCCAGATCGAGGTCGTGGGCGCGGGTCAGCTGCAGAACCTCCCCCTCGGCGATCACCCGACTGGCCCGGGCGAGAATCTCCAGGGCCGACATGGAGCCGGTCTCCACCATCAGCTCAAAGGCCCGGGCGAACAGGAAGTCGCCGACCAGTACGCTCGAGGGCGCGCCCCAGATCAGGTGGGCGGCCACCTTGCCCCGGCGCAGCTCAGAGGAATCCACCACATCGTCATGCAGGAGAGTCGCGGTGTGGATGAACTCCACCGCCGCAGCGAGTTTTCGGCAGGAGTCATCCTGGGCGCCAGCCAGACGGGCGGCGGCCACGGTGAGCAGGGGGCGCAGGCGCTTGGCCGATCCGCCGATCAGATGCTCCGCCAGGGCCGGAATCACAGAAACCGGGCTCTGCATCCGGTCACGGATCAGGCTGTCGACACCGGCCATGTCCGGGCGGGCGAGCTTAAGCAGGTGGTCGAGGCTGACCGGCTTGGCCCTGGTGTCTGCGGCGGCGGCGTCCACGACGAAATACTCCAGATAGGGCGGCCGTTTGCGGGGCCGCCGTTGCGTCCGGACAATGGTCACGCGATAGGGGGCGGTCAAGGCGCGCCCGCGCTTCTGGAGCCGCTGATGTCCGAGCCGTCACACGCCCCGGTCGAGCCGCCGACGGAGAACCGCCTCCTGGGGGGCCGCGTCGTCCTGCGCCAGCCGGCGCGGGGCTACCGGGCCGGTCTGGATGCGGCCCTGCTGGCGGCGGCCTGCGACTCAGGTCCTGGCGACAGGGTCATCGAGGCGGGCTGCGGGGCGGGCGGCGCGTTGCTGGTCGCAGCGACGCGGCGGCCAGGGGCCTTGTTCACAGGGGTAGAGCGGGACTCAGAGGCCCTGGCCCTGGCGCTCGCCAATGTCGGGCTGAACGGGCTTGCGGCCCGGGTCACGGTCCAAAGCGGCGACGTAGAGGCGGGTTTCCGGGCGCTGGGCCTGCAGCCTTTTGACGCGGCCCTGGCCAATCCGCCCTTCTTCGACGATCCAGCCGCCCTGCGCGCCCCTGCCCCTGAGAAGACGGGCGCCTGGATGGCGGACGGCGGCCTGGCCGCCTGGGCGGGGTTTCTGCTGAAAGCGATCCGGGAGGGGGGTAGCCTGACGGTGATTCATCGCGCCGACCGGCTGGCCGACCTTTTGAGCAGCCTTGGGACCGGCGCCGGCTCTTTCCAGGTGCGGGGGATCCACCCCTTCGCCGATGCGCCAGCCAAGCGGATTTTGGTGCGCGCGATCAAGACCGGCAAGGCGCCCCTGCGGCTCCTGCCGCCGCTGGTTTTGCATCCGCGGCAGGGCGCGGAAAAGCACACGCCTGAGGCCGAAGCGATCCTGCGCGGCGAGGCGGATCTTCCGTGGCTCTGAGAAGCTTGGCTGGAAACTGTTGATTCTGCGGGACAATGCGCCGCATGGGCGCCCCATTTTGGACCTATAGGGTCACAGGCGGCCGGATACGCCGGCCCACGGGACGGCGCCATGCAACCCCGGCTCTGACCTGAAAACTGCCGAAACCCGCCGAAAGTTCCCGGCCCGTATCGAAGAGATCCTGCGTT
Source organism: Phenylobacterium sp. (assembly GCF_030679875.1). GTDB lineage: Bacteria > Pseudomonadota > Alphaproteobacteria > Caulobacterales > Caulobacteraceae > Phenylobacterium. The sequence continues at coordinate 61,899 of NZ_JAUXSP010000003.1, forward strand.
TTGAGTTTGTCTGACCTGATCGCGCCCCGGATGGACGCGCGTTTCCTCGCCCCCCGCCTGTTCGCCCTCACCGCCGCGACCATGGCCGCGACCATGGCCACCAGCGCCGTCGCCGACGCCAGCATCGGCCTGGCAGCGCGGCTTTCACAGGTGTCTGTCGGGCCCATGTTGAACGCGCCGGCCACCCTGCCCACCCCCGTGGTCCGCGAACTGCAATGGGAGGGGCAGGACATCGACGGGGACGGTCAGCCCGACTTCGTCAATCCGACCGGGCAGGCGCCGCGCACCCATGACGCCTATGGCTCCGGGGCCTATGGCGCGTCGCGGGACGGCGGGGTGCGCGCCCATGAGGGCGTCGATTACGCCGCCACCGCCGGACAGGTCGTGGTCGCGCCGATCTCCGGCTATGTGACCAAGATCGGCCACGCCTATTCCAGCGATACGAGCCTGCAGTTCGTGGAGATCACCAATCCTGCCCTCGGCTACGAGGCGCGGGTCTTCTACATCAAGCCTGGGGTCAGGGAGGGTCAGGCCGTCCGCCTGGGCGCCCCCATCGGAACGGCTCGCGGCCTGCAGGACAAGTATCCCGGCGGCATGACCGACCATGTTCACCTGGAGCTGGCCAAGGCGAAGAGCCGCTTCGACGCCACAGAGGTGCTGGTCGCCCGCTACGTCGCCGTCGAGACCGCCGCCGACTAAGACCCCGCCCCTCCCCCCCGGTCAGGCCCGCATTCTTCGCTTGCCGAATGCTGTTCGGAAGGTCGGAATGAACCCGACAAGGCGCGGACCTGCACGGTCGAAGCGCCGGACTAGGGCGGTCAACGCCCAGGGAGGATGCGATGAACATCAGAGTGAGCCCCCAGGACGACTCCGTCGAAGCCGTCGCGGCGACCCCGCTCAGCCAGCTCAACCCCGGTCGGGCGGCGCGCTTCCAGGACGACACCATCTGGCCGGTGTTTGAACGCCTGCGCCGGGAGGACCCGGTCCACCTGACCGAGGACAGCGAGTTTGGCCGCTACTGGTCAGTGACCCGGTGGGACGACATCCTGGCCGTCGACACCAACCACGAGGCCTTCTCCTCGGCCGAGGGCATCACCCTGCCCAACCTTGAAGCGCTCGAAGCGCAGCGCAAGGCGCTCGGCGAAGACCGGCCCCGCCGCGCCGGCGCCGGATTCATCACCATGGACGAGCCTGACCACGGCCGGCAGCGCAAGGCGGTCAGCCCGACGGTGGCGCCGGGCAACATCGCCAAGATGTCCCCCATCGTGCGCGAGCGGGCCGGCGAAATCCTGGACTCCCTGCCCATCGGCCAGGAATTCGACTGGGTGGATCTGGTGTCCAAGGAGCTGACGGCCATGACGCTGGCCACGCTCTTCGACTTTCCCTTCGAGGACCGGCGCAAGCTGACCTACTGGTCTGACGTGGTCACCAACGCCCCTGGCCATGGCCCTGTGACCAGTTGGGAGCAGAAGGCCCGGGAAATGATGGACTGCTTCGGCACGTTCAAGCAGATCTGGGACCAGCGGGTCGACGCCCCTGAGCCCGGGATCGACCTGATCTCCATGATGGCCAACAACACCGCCACCCGGGACATGCCGGTCCAGGAATTCCAGGGCAATGTCATCCTGCTGATCGTCGGTGGCAATGACACCACCCGCAACACCATCTCCGGCAGCGTCTATGCGCTGAACAAGAACCCCGACCAGTACGCCAAGCTGCGGGCCAATCCGGAGCTGATCTCCTCCATGGTGTCGGAGACCATCCGCTGGCAGACCCCGCTGGCCCACATGGCCCGGGTGGCCAACCGGGATATCGAGGTGGGCGGCAAGATGATCCGCCAGGGCGACCGGGTGGTCATGTGGTACATCTCGGGCAACCGGGATGAGGGCCGCATCGAGCGGCCCAACGACTACATCATCGACCGGGAGCGCCCCCGCGAGCACCTGTCCTTCGGCTTCGGCATCCACCGCTGCGTCGGCAATCGGGTGGCCGAGATGCAGCTGACCATCATCTGGGAGGAGATCCTCAAGCGCTTCCCGGAGATCAAGGTGCTGGCCGAGCCGCAGCGCACCTTCTCGTCCTTCGTCCACGGCTACGAGACCCTGCCGGTCATCATTCCCGCCCGCCACTGAGACGAAACCGGCGAGTTCCCGAACCAGATAAACGCCCTCCGGAAACGGAGGGCGTTCGTCCTGCTGGGGTAATCTTTGCTCGCAGGAGACGGCGCCTCTGTGCGCTAGAACCGTCCCGAAATCCGCAGAGTGTAGGATCGCGTCCCAAAGCCGCCTGTCGCCCGCCTGGTCTCGATGCCTGACAGATTGGAGGGCAGCGATCGGTCGGGGAGGAAGAAGCGGCGCTCACGCACTTCCTCGGGCAACAGGATATCCGCCGCCGTCAGGCGGATAACGAGGCCTGGAATGGCCGTGGTCTCCACATACAGGTCGAGGCTCCCACGATCCCAGACCGTCGAACGCTGTTCCCGAACTCGAAATACGTCAACCTCCTCGGCCCGTTCCCACAGCGCGCCCCAGGCCAGGCTCTGGTTTGGGAGGGGCTGGCGGAGGTCGATCGAGTAGCTCCAGTGGGTCTCGTTGGCGAACCGCCGCGGCTGGCCGGTCAGGGGATCATCGACGCGGGTCTCCCGGGCCAGTCCGCGCAGTCTGAGTTCGCCCCGCGTCAGGCCGACAGAATCCAGGGGAAGCAGGGCGTCGATCCGTCCCCCAGCACGCCAGCCGTCGCCAAGATTGCCCGGCGCATCAAACTGCGACCTCACCGGAATCTGGTCCTGTACGGCCTCCACATGCTCATAGAATGCCGAGAGAGTCAGAACGGCCTTGGCGCCGAACCGGCGCTCCCAGTCCAGTTGGGCGCGCCAGGTCCGCTCGGGCTCCAGATTGGGATTGCCGAGGTCCACGGTCCCATCGAAAAGGGAGACCGCGCTGGCAAACTCGTTGAAATCCAGCTGAGCGACGTCACGCTCAAGACGCAGCCTGACCTGTTCGCGGGGACTTGGTGTCCAGGTGGCGACAAGGCGCGGCTTCACAAAGGTGAAACTGCGCTCCTGGTTTGCGTCCCCTGACTGGGTGATGCGCGAGGTTTCGATGACGATCCCCCTCTCGATCCGAAGCCGTTCGGTTGGGTTCGAGGTTTCGGTCAGGAAGAGTTCGCCTCGCACCTCCTCCACTTCGGTATTGGCGACCGGGAGCACGGTGGGTTGACGCCCGCGACCCACATCGACGTCGATATCGAGCCCGCTCTCCAGGAAATTGAACGCCGCCTCCGCCCCGGCCTCGAAGTTCCGCCCCGGCGTGGGACTGAACGACCAAATGACCCGGCCGATGTATTCGCCGCTCTCGCTCTCGCGGCGGATGAAGGTGCTGCGGCCAAGGCCCGTGCTGGGGAGGGTCGCGTAGCGCTCATTCGAGCCCTTATCGCGCCGAGCGCCCAGGGCGAGCAGCTTAATAGAGGTTCTGGACGTCAGCTGGTGTTCCCAATCGCCCCCCATCTCAAGCGCCAGGGCAGGGTCGCCGCGCACAAGGCTGTCTTCGGTTCTGATCCGCGACCCGCCTGGGGCAAACACCTCGGAATAGGTGTGACGGCCTTCGCGGGTCGGCGTCACCTGCAGGCTCGCATTCAGCGTGTCGCGGGGCGTGGGACGCCAGGTCACCCGCCCGTTCAGCTTGTATTCGTAATAGGCGCCCTGGAGATATTCGGGGCCGAATTCGCGGGGCGCGCCGCGGGGGTCGGTGGTGACCTTCTCATACTCGATCCGGCCACGTCGAGCGGGCTGAGCCTGTATGGAGAGGCCTATATCGGCTTGGCCGATGCGAAAGGCGCTGGTCGCAATCGCGATCGGATTGACCGTCCAGCCGGGTTCCAGAAGGCCGGCTTGCAGGACGAAGGTGTTGGTGGCTCCCGCCTGGCGAGGCCGAAGCCGCACATCGACGATCAGGGCATGACCACCCCCATCAGCCGCGCCGCCGCCGGCGATGACATCGACACGCTCCACATCCCGCGCTGAGATCCGGGAAAGCTGCTCAGAGATAAGGACCTTTGAACTTGGACGATCCCCGTTGATCAGAACGTTTCCCGCCGAGGCGGCGAAACCCCGTCGGTCCTGTCCGTCCGTCAGGGTGAATCCTGGAATCCGCCTGACCATGTCCTCGGCGGTGACAGGATTGAACGGTGAAAAGTAGTCCGCTGGATAGCTCTGGGCGCGCGTGTCCGGGTCTGGCGAGGTCTGCCCAAGCGCGAGACCAGGCGCCCCTGAAACGACACAGGCCACAAGCAGCCAGATTGCAATCGACCTGTGCGTGACCATGAGAGCAACCCCCGCTTAATCTAGACTCAAGTCTAAATTCAGCGGGGGTCGGGTCAATCTGTTTTCGCGACCGCGATCCCGTCGAGGAGGACGCCGGCCAAGTCTGACAGCATCGGCTCCAGCGCCGCGTCGCTAGGCCCGTGCAGCCACTGGGTCACCGCCCCGGCCAGAAGACTGTCAAAGGCCGTCGCCAGGGTTTCGGCCCCTGGCCTTGGGTCGAGTTCGCCGAGCCCCTGCCCACGCCGCATGAGGTCTACTAGGCGATCAAAGGCGAGGCGACGCAGGGCCGGGGATTCCCCCTCGGCCTCCAGTCCCATGGAGACCTTCCGGATTTCGCCGAACACGGCACGGTGCACGGCGCGGTTGGCTTCCAGGCCCAGCGCCATCTGACGGAAGAGTTCGCGCAAGAGTTCCGATGTGGTGGCCGCCTGCGCGGCCAACGCCCTGTCCAGGAGGTCACCATAGGCCCGAAGCGAGCGTGCGGTGAGCGCATCGAGGATCAGCGCCTTGGACCCGAACTGGTTGAAAACCGTCGCCCGAGACAGTCCGGCGGCCCTGGCGATGTCGCTCATCGAGGTCTCATGAAGGCCCCGCTCTGCGAACAGGGCCTGTGCCGCCGCCAGAATCTGTTCCCTCGACTGGCGTCCATAGGTCCGAGCCGTCATGCCGTTCTCCCATCAACGGGGCGTCAGCCTCAGCATGCTCCGCTGTCCCCAAACGAAGAAGGCCCTCCGAAACCGGAGGGCCTTCCATCATTGGAACGACAATCAATCTGGCGCGCCTAGTTGCGGGCCTGGTCGACCAGCTTGTTCTTGGTGATCCAGGGCATCATGGCGCGCAGGCGCTGGCCCACCTCCTCGATCTGATGCTCCGAACCGCGGCGGCGGGTGGCCTTGAAGCTCGGCTGGCCGGCCTGATTCTCAGCCATGAAGTCACGGACGAAGCGACCCGACTGGATGTCCTCCAGCACGCGCTTCATCTCGGCCTTGGTCTCGGCCGTGACGATGCGGGGTCCCGTGACGTACTCGCCGTACTCCGCGGTGTTGGAGATCGAGTAGTTCATATTGGCGATGCCGCCCTCATAGATGAGGTCGACGATCAGCTTCACCTCGTGCAGGCACTCGAAATAGGCCATTTCCGGCGCGTAGCCGGCCTCGACCAGGGTTTCGAAACCGGCGCGGATCAGCTCCACCAGGCCGCCGCAGAGCACGGCCTGTTCACCGAACAGATCGGTCTCGCACTCTTCGCGGAAGGTGGTCTCGATCACGCCTGAACGGCCGCCGCCGATGGCCGAGGCATAGGCCAGGCCGAAGTCGAGGGCGTTGCCGGTGGGGTTCTGGTGGATGGCGATCAGGCAGGGCACGCCGCCGCCCTTCTGGTACTCGCCGCGCACGGTGTGGCCGGGGCCCTTGGGCGCGACCATCAGAACGTCGATGGAGGCCTTGGGCTCGATCAGGTTGAAGTGCACGTTCAGGCCGTGGGCGAACAGCAGGGCCGCGCCGTCCCGGATATTGGGGGCGATCTCGTTGTTGTAGATCTCGCGCTGCAGTTCGTCGGGGGCCAGAACCATCATGGCGTCGGCCCAGGCGGCGGCCTCGGCCACCGTCATCACCTTCAGCCCGTCAGCCTCGACCTTCTTGGCGGTGGCCGAACCGGGGCGCAGGGCGACCACCACGTTCTTGACGCCGGAGTCCACCAGGTTCAGCGCGTGCGCGCGCCCCTGGGAACCATAGCCTACCACCGCGATTTTCTTGTCCAGGATGCGGGCGAGGTCGGCGTCGCGATCATAGTAGACGCGCATGATTGTTCTCCTGAAACAAGATTCGAGCGCGGAGCCGTGCACTGGCGCCGCGACAAAGGCCGCGCCATCGACCGTTTTTTTGCGCAAAGGTCAAGGGGCGCAGCGTCATGCGCCACCCTTGCGCCCATCAGGCTGCGCACAGAGAGTGCGCCCGACACAGGGAGACCCACCATGGACGTAACCGCGCAGCAGGTGGTGAAGACCTGGCGGGAGGCCGGGCCGCCCAAGTGGTTCGCCAAGGACGAGGCCTTCGATCGCAGCCTTGCGAAGGACTTCGAGGCCGCCCACCACGCCGCGGCCCGAGGCGAGATGGACGCCTGGGCCGAGACGGCCGAAGGGGCTCTGGCCCTGCTGATCCTCCTCGACCAGGTGCCCCGCAACATCTTCCGCGGCTCCGGTCACGCCTTCGCCACCGACGGCAAGGCCCGAGCCATCGCCAAGGCCGCCATCACGGCGGGTCACGACAAGGCGACCACCGCGATCCTGCGCCCCTTTTTCTATCTTCCCTTCGAGCACTCCGAGGAAATGGGCGACCAGGACGAGGCCGTACGCCTGTGCGCCACCCTGAGGGCCGAAGAGGGGGACGAGGACACCCTGAAGTGGGCGGAGGTTCATCGGGACATCATCGTCCGCTTCGGTCGGTTCCCGCACCGCAACGCAGCCCTCGGTCGCCGGACCAGCCCAAGCGAACAGGCCTTTCTCGATGAGGGCGGGTTCTCCGGCTGAGTGCGGCGAGCGGTCTGTGGATAGAGCCGTCGGGGGCCTTGCCGACCCGGCCGACCCATGGGCGAATCATGAAAAGCTCTGAGCCCTGAAGCTGATGCGAAAGCCTCGCCCGTGAACGCCCACGCCCCATCGCCGGCCGGCCGCGCCGATCACCCCGAGCGGCAGTATCTCGACCTGCTGGCCGATATCCTGGAAAGCGGCGTCCAGCGGGGCGACCGCACCGGCACCGGCACCCTGGGCGTGTTCGGCCGCCAGATGCGCTTCGACCTGGCGAAGGGCTTTCCGCTCCTGACCACCAAGAAGCTGCACCGCAAGTCGATCATCCTGGAACTTCTGTGGTTCCTGCGCGGCGACACCAATATCGGCTGGCTGCAGGAGCGGGGCGTCAGCATCTGGGACGAATGGGCCGACGACGCCGGCGAGCTTGGCCCCGTCTATGGCAAGCAGTGGCGCTCTTGGACCGCGCCGGACGGCCGGGTGATCGACCAGATGGCCAATGTGGTCGAGAGCCTGAAGACCACGCCCCATTCGCGCCGGCACATCGTCAGCGCCTGGAACCCGGCCGATGTGGACGACATGGCCCTCCCTCCCTGCCACTGCCTGTTCCAGTTCTTCGTCGCCGAGGGAAGGCTGTCCTGCCAGCTCTACCAACGCTCGGCCGACGTCTTCCTGGGCGTGCCATTCAACATCGCCAGCTACGCCCTGCTGACCCAGATGGTGGCCAAGGTGACGGGCCTGGAGCCCGGCGAGTTCGTCCATACGCTCGGCGACGCCCACCTCTATCTGAACCATCTCGACCAGGCCCGGGAGCAACTGACCCGCGAGCCTTACCCTTTCCCGACCCTGACCATCGCCGACAAGCGCGACCTGTTTTCCTTCGACTACGAGGACTTCAAGGTCAGCGGCTACAAGGCCCACGAGAAGATCGCCGCGCCCATCGCGGTCTGAGCGGCCAAGCGGCGCTTCCCTGAAGGCCATGGGTCGGCTACCCCGAGACCCATGGCACGCATCCTTCTCACCGCCGGTCCCATCGCCCGCGCCCGCAACGGCGTCATTGGCCGCGACGGGGGGCTGCCCTGGCGGCTGAAGAGCGATCTGGTCAACTTCCGCGCCCTGACCCTGGGCAAGCCGGTGATCATGGGCCGCAAGACCTGGGACAGCCTGCCGAAAAAGCCCCTGCCCGGCCGCACCAACATCGTGCTCAGTCGCGACGGCTCTTTCGCCCCCCGGGACGCCCTGGTGTGTGAAGACTTCACGGAGGCGGTGCAGATCGGCCGGGAGATGGCCGACGACGAGGGCGCCGAGGAGGTGTGCGTGATAGGCGGAGCCTCCCTGTTCGAGCTGGCCCTGGCCCGCGCCCAGCGCATCTATCTGACCGAGGTCGAGGCCGAGGTGAACGGGGACGTGGTCCTGGCCCCCTTCGACGAAAGCGCCTGGACCGAGGTCAGCGCGGTGCGCCATCCGGCCGGCGAGGACGACGAGTATCCGTTCGTCCTGCGGGTGCTGGAACGGCGCTGAGGCGCCTCAAAGCCCCCTGGTCCTTACGCAGCGGCGCCAGCCATACTCCCCCTCAACAAGACAAGAGGAGGACGCCCCATGGACATCGAACTGGTCTGCGAAGGCCTGGAATTCCCCGAAGGCCCCATCGCCATGGCCGACGGCTCGGTCATCCTCACCGAGATCAAGGCCCAGCGCCTGTCAAGGATCACCCCGGACGGTCGGCGCGAGACCCTGGTGGAGACCGGCGGCGGGCCCAATGGCGCGGCCATCGGGCCGGACGGGGCGATCTACATCACCAATAATGGCGGTTCCTTCACCTGGCCGCAGCAGGACGGTCTGACCATTCCAGGCTCGACGCCGCCCACCCACACCGGCGGCATGATCCAGCGCTATGACCTTGCGACCGGCGCCCTGACCACCCTCTATGAGACCTGCGACGGCCGCCCCTTCGTCGGGCCCAATGACCTGGTCTTCGACCGCCAGGGGGGCTTCTGGTTCAGCGACCATGGCTGCTCGACGCCGGAGGGGCGCAAGTTCGGGGCGCTCTACTACGCCAAGGCCGACGGCAGTCATGTGGCGCGGCTGCGCGACCACCTGATCGCGCCCAACGGGGTCGGCCTCTCGCCGGATGAAGATGTGGTCTACCTGGCTGACACCCAGCTTGGACGGCTCTGGGCGTTCGATATCGACCAGCCCGGACAGCTGAAGGCGCCCACGGGCTTTGCGCCAGGTCGGGTGATCGCCAACCTGCCCGGCTATCAGCTGCTGGACAGCCTGGCGGTCGAGGCCGGCGGCAAGGTGTGCGTGGCGACCATCATCAATGGCGGCGTGACCGCCTTCGATCCGTCCGGGACGACGGAGCACTTCCCCATCCCCGACATGATCGTGACCAACATCTGCTTTGGGGGCGCCGACATGCGCGACGCCTGGATCACCGCCTCCTCGACCGGACGGCTCTACAGGGTGCGCTGGCCAAGGCCCGGGTTGAAGCTCAACTACAACGCCTGAGAATCAGAACCGGCAGGCGCTTTCGGGTGCTGCGGCGTCCCTAGCCCAGCCCCAGGCCTCCACGGTCTGACCGCGGGGGAGATAGGTGAGGGTCAGGGCCGCGCCGTCACGCTCAACTGTCAGGGTGATGGTCTGCTCCTGGTCCTTGCGCGCCACGTTTAGGTCGCGGACATCAGTGATGGCGTCGCCCTCGCGCAGGCCCGCCTGCGCCGCCGCCGAGCCGGGGACGAGGCCTGAGACGATGCGCTCGCCGTTCAGCACCGCCCGGGGAAAGCCCAGCTCGAAGGTGCGGACCTGCCGCGCGACGACCTGCAGGCAGGGGGTATAGAGGTCGGCGGGGGGAAGCAGCCGGGTTCCAGCGGCCATGGCGTCGAACTGCGCCTGGGCCTTTTCGTCGCCGATCTGGGCGCCCACCAGCGCAAGCCAGACGGAAACGCCATAGGGCTCGCCGGCCAGCTGGGCCTGGCGGACCGCCTTGACGATATCGTCCAGACTTGCGGCGCCGGCGGTGGCCCGGCGGATCTCGGCGTCGGTCTGCAGCAGATACATCCAGCCCCGGCCATAGGGCACGGTCTGGGCCACCGGGTCGGTCCAGAAGATCTCGGCGGCCTGGGCGTTGGTCAGGGCGATATGCGGATTGGCGTAATAGGCGTCGGCGCGGCTGTTCATGGTCTCGACGACCTGCTCGAGGGGGGTCACGCCGGCCCGCCAGGACAGGACGAGGGAGTAGAACTCGGCCATGCCCTCGCTGTACCAGGCCGTCTCGCCGTGCTCGCCAGCCATGGCCGGCCAGGTGTGGGCCACCTCGTGGGAGACGAGGCCAAGCAGGCTGTCGACGGTGGGATTGTCGGCGCGATTGTAGCCGAACATGAAGGAGCGCCCGAGCGCCGTGCCCCCGACCCCGTCATAGGGATTGGCGCGCATGAAGACCCGGTAGGGCGTGCCCGGCGCGTCGCCAAAGAAGGCCGACATATGGTCGTAGAGCCGCTGGGTCTTTTCGGCGAGCGCCGCCGGGTCGAAGGGTGGCTCCGTCAGCCAGTACATATGGAAGCCTTCGCCCCCCTCGGCCGGGAAGACGCCCAGGGGGCCGCCCGCATAATAGCTGAAGGCCAGGGCCTGGGACGGCAGCACGGTCTCCACCGCGCCGTCACCGAAGGTCCAGGCGCCCCGGGCCTCGGCCGGCGCCTGCGACAGGTCCCATTCCAGGCGCACCGACCAGGGGCCCGGCGCCACGGGCGCGGCCAGGAAGCCGACCCCGGCGCCGATGAAGCCGCCGGCCTCCTGGCGCAGATCAAACAGCGGGCCGTTATTGGTCGCCGCGCTCACCGCCCGCGGCGGGGCGGCGTAGCTGATGATGACGTCGCCCTGGGTCGCGCGTTCCACCAGCCAGCGGCGATAGGTCCCCTGCGGCGTCGGCGGCTCTTCTTCCTGGCGCAAGGGAATGAGCCCGAGATCATCCTCGGCCCGCAGCGCGTCCCCATCGTAGCGGGCGCTGGGAATGCCCACCAGACTGAGGGGCAGGCGCACCAGGCCCCCGCCGGCCACCAGGGCCGGGGCGGCCATCCGCATCCGCACATCCAGGGCCTCGGCCCGGGGCGTCAGGGTCAGGTCAAGGCGAGGGGGCGGGCCGCCCTGGGCCGCGGCGGCGGCGGTCAGGCTCAACCCGAGGGCCAGCGCCAGCAGACCTGAGCGGAAGATGGTTTGAACGCCGTGGAACATGGGCCCCTCCTGAGGAGGACGAGCCTAGCTCCGCGCGGGCGCAAGTTCTGTGCGAAAGCGCCCCAGGCTCCGAGGTCGCCGCATAAATCTTGCGGGGGGCTGGATGGGCGGTCGGACCCGGCGCGCGCGGCCGGGTCCGACGAACCTCATTTGGCCCGTGTCTAGTAGAGCTTTGCCATAGCCGCCCGTTCGAACGGGACCAGCTCTTCGCTGCGGCCTTCCTTGACCTTGCGGGCCCATTCGGGGTCCTGCAGCAGGGCGCGGCCGACGCCGACCAGATCGAACTCATCGCGCTCCAGGCGGTCGAGGAGCTTGTCCAGGGAGGCGGGCTGCGACCCCTCCCCGGCGAAGGCGGCGATGAACTCACCCGACAGACCCACGGAGCCGACCGTGATGGTCGGCACGCCGGTCAGCTTCTTGGCCCAGCCTGCGAAGTTCAGGTCCGAACCCTCGAATTCCGGCTCCCAGAAGCGGCGCTGCGAGCAATGCAGCATGTCGGCGCCGGCCGCGGTAAGCGTGCCGAGCCAGGCCTCCATCTCCTTGGGGTTGGCGGCCATCTTCACCTCATAGTCCTGCTGCTTCCACTGGCTGATCCGGATGATCACCGGATAGTCGGGCCCCACCGCCTGGCGGACGGCCTTCAGAATGTCGGCGGCGAAGCGGGCGCGGCCAGGCAGGTCCTTGGCCCCATAGGCGTCCTCTCGGACATTGGTGCCGTCCCAGAAGAACTGGTCGATCAGATAACCGTGGGCGCCATGAAGTTCGACGGCGTCAAAGCCGAGCGCCTTGGCGTCGGCGGCGGCCTGGGCGAAGGCGGCGATAGCGTCGGCCACCTCCTCGTCGGTCATGGCCTCACCGAACTGTTTGCCGGGACGTGACAGGCCTGACGGGCTGTCATAGGGGCCCGACGGCGTCCATTCCGGATCGCGGGTGCGCACAGCGCCCACATGCCAGAGCTGCGGGGCCATCTTGCCGCCGACCTCGTGGACGGAATCGATCACTCGCTTCCAGGCGGCGAGTTCGGCTTCGCCGTGGAAGCGCGGCACGTTCTTGTCGTTGATTGAGGCCGGCCGGTTGACGCCCGTGCCTTCGGAGATGATCAGGCCGACATCGGCTTCGGCGCGGCGGCGGTAGTACTGGGCGACCTCTTCCGTCGGCACGCCGTCAGGGGAGAAGGACCGCGTCATGGGGGCCATGACGATCCGGTTCTTGAGGTGCAGGCCCTTGAAGCTGAAGGGACGGAAGAGGGCGTCGAGGGCGGCCATGGAGACTCCATTCAAACGAACGTTCGACCCGGACCCTACGGACAAGCCGTGGCCGGCGTCACGCGAGAAATTCTGGCAGCGGCGCCATGGGAGCGATGGGGCGCTCTGGGCCAGACATGCAAAAGCCCGGGCCATGCAGACAGCCCGGGCTTTGCGACGGCGACGGACGCCTACTGAACGGCGTCGAGATATTCGATCTCGGGACGACCGGCCAGGCAGGGGCCCATCTTGGGACCCGCGGCCTTGAAGTACTCGCTCTGGCCGTGCGCCTTCAGCGCGTCTTCGTTGGCGTAGAGTTCGAGCACCTTATAGGTCCCCGGTTCAGTGCGGCTCTTGGTCAGCTGATAGGCCAGGCAGCCCGGCTCGTTGGCCTTCACCTGGGCCATGAGGTCCTTGAACACGGCCTCGAACTCATCACCCTTGCCGTCCTGGACCTTGAGGGTCGCCACTACGCCGATCATTCGCTTCATCTCCCAACGATTGTTTGAATCGAGGGTAGAGGCGGCCCCGGCGCGGGGCAAGCGCCGCGGCGATTCAGGCGCTCTAGGCGCGTTCGTTCCAGCCGTAGGCGACCCAGTGGTGGCCGCCCAGGTGCCGGGCCTCGATCACGCCGTCGTCGGCCGCACCCCTGTCCTTCTTGCGCCCCATCCGGCTGGCGCGGATCGCGAAGGCGGCGAGGCCCACCAGCAGGCTGAGCATCAGGCCCACCACCACCACGGTGGCGGCGAACACGAAGGCCACGACCACGCCGACCACCACCGCCGCAGCGGCCGCGATGACGCCGCCGAAGGCTGTGAGGCGACGGAGAGCGGGCTTGCCGCTCCGGGGGTCTTGCTGGTCCATGGTCTCCTCGGATCGCCTCTCTCTAGGGGCCTGTAGATCAATGTTCGGTCTGCGCGCCGGAAGGTCAACCTCCGGGAGGAAGGTGGCGACAGGATGACGCGCTAAGCGGCGCCGACCAGGGCCAGTTCCCGTCTTTCGCGCATGGCGGACTCGAAAGCCGAGTTGATGGCCTTGGCCTTGGCCTCCGCCACCTCGATGAATTCCTGCGGCAAGCCCCGCGAGCGAGCGCGATCAGGATGGCTCTCGATCAGCGCGATTTTCCAGGCCGCCCGCAACTGGGCGTCGGTCGCGTCATGTGGGGCGCCCAGAACGGCATAGGGATCATCGGCGGCCAGCCCCAGATGGGTGGCCTTCAGGCGCCGGAAGACCAGCTCCGAGAAGCCAAACAGCTCGGCCACCCGTTCCAGATAGGCCATCTCCTCATCGCTGACCGCCCCGTCGGAGGCGGCGATGTGGAACAGACCGTCCAGGACATCCTCAAGGATCTGGGGACAGTTTCGATAGCGCCGGGCCAGCCGACGCGCATAGCTTTCGAACCCCCGGGTCGTCTGCCGCGCCAGATTGTAGAGACGCCGGACATTGGGTCGCGAGGCCTCGTCGGACTGGAACACTTCGGAGAAGGCGTCGAATTCTGCGCGACCGGCCTCGCCATCGGCCCGGGCCAACTTGGCGCCAAGGGCTGTGACCGCCGTCGAGAACGCAGGGTCCTCTCCCGGCAGGCCAGCCGGGCAGTCAGGGCAACCGGCGTCATCCGGAGAACGGACGGCCAGGCCAGCAATTTTGCGCCAGAAGCTCATTGATCTAATGCCACAAGCCTTAGGAAGGTGGCGTCAGGATGACAACGCCAATCGAACATCAGGCAGGTTAAGTTTTGGACAGGCTCTGGAGTTTCTCGATCGACCGAGGCGGCACCTTCACCGACGTGATCGCCCGCCGGGACGACGGTCTGGTCCAGACCCTGAAGCTGCTGTCCTCGTCCCACGCCTATCCCGACGCCGCCATTGAGGCGATGCGGCGGGTGCTGGAGACGCCCGACGGGGCGGCTTTCCCCGCCGAGCGGGTCGCCGTCATCCGCATGGGGGCGACGGTGGCCACCAATGCGCTGCTGGAGCGCAAGGGCGCCAAGACCCTGTTCGTCACGACGTCGGGCTTCGGAGACGCCCTGCGGATCGGCGACCAGACTCGGCCCGACCTGTTCGCCCTGAACATCGTGCGGCCAGAGCCGCTCTACGCCGGGGTGGTGGAAGCCCAGGAGCGCCTGGACGCCGACGGCGCCGTGGTTGCGCCTCTGGCCGAGGCCCCATTGGCGAGCGCCTTGGCGCAGGCCCGCGAGGCGGGGTTCACCAGCATCGCGATCGCCTTCCTGCACGCCGATCTGAACCCCGGGCATGAGCGGCGCGCGGGGAGGCTGGCGGCCGAAGCCGGGTTCGAATTCGTGGCCCTTTCGCATGAGGTCTCACCCCTGCCCCGTTTCCTGCCGCGTGCAGAGACTACGGTGGCGGACGCCTATTTGACGCCGGTTCTGCGAAATTATGTTCAGGCCGTGGCGCAGGCGGTGAACGGCGCCCCCCTCTACTTCATGACCTCGGCCGGCGCTCTGGTCTCGGCCGCAGGCTTCCGGGGCCGGGACGCGGTGGTCTCGGGGCCGGCCGGTGGAGTGGTGGGGGTGGCGCAGACCGCAGAAGCGGCCGGCGCGCCTGCGGTGCTGGGCTTCGACATGGGCGGCACCTCTACCGATGTCTGCCGCTACGCCGGTCGGCTGGAGCGGCGCGACAAGGCCGAGATCGCCGGCGTGCGCCTGCGCAGTCCCATGCTGGACATCGAGACCGTCGCCGCCGGCGGCGGGTCGATCCTCGACTTCGACGGCCTGCGCGCCCGGGTCGGGCCTCATAGCGCCGGGGCGGACCCCGGTCCCGCCGCCTATGGCCGGGGCGGCCCAGCCACGGTGACGGACGCCAATATTGTGCTCGGGAGGCTCGACATTCGACGTTTTCCGTCCATTTTCGGCCCAAATGGAGACGCGCCCCTGGACGCTGAGGCCGCCCGGCGGCGGCTTGCCGAACTCGCGGTGGCCATGGGGGCCGACAGCCCTGAGCGCGCGGCTGAGGGCTTCCTGGCCATCGCCGTCGAACAGATGGCCCTGGCTGTCCGCAAGATCTCCACCGCGCGGGGTTTCGACCCCCGGGACCACGGCCTGGTGGCCTTTGGCGGCGCGGCCGGACAGGTGGCCTGCCAGACCGCCGAGGCCCTGGGAATCACGCGGGTGCTGTGCCCGCGCTATGGCAGCCTGCTCTCAGCCTACGGGATCGGCCAGGCCCAGGTCCGCGCCTTGCGGCAGGGGGGCCTTGAGGCGCCTCTGGACGCTGAGGGCCTGGCGGCGGCTAGGCGCCTCGCCGAGGGGCTGATCGCGGCGGCGACCGATGATCTGCTCGACCAGGGGGCGGAGCCGGACCTGCGCCAGGTCACCCTGCGCCTGCGCTATGACGGCGCCGACGCCGAACTGCCGGTGGCGCCGGGCGAGGTCGACACGGTGCGCTCAGCGTTCGAGGCCGCCCATGCCCGGCTGTTCGGCTTCATCGAGCCCGACCGCGCGATCCTGATCGCCACGGTGGAGGCCGAGGTCAGCGCCAGCGCCCGCCCAGGATTGGCCAAGGCGGCGCAGGCAGGGACATCGGCGCCTGGCGCGGCTGCCTCAGGCCTCGCCACCGCCTTCATCCAGGGCGCCTCCATTGAAGTTCCCGTGGTCGAGGCCGCCGACCTGACGCGCCTGGAGGGGCCAGCGCTGATCATCCGGCCTGACACCCAGATCGCCGTGGCGCCTGGCTGGCGGGCGTTTGGCGGCGATGAGGGTCTGATTGTCCTGGAGCGCCACGAAGCGCTTGAAGAGGCCAGCGTCTCAGGGCCCGACCTGACCACCGCCGACCCCATTACCCTGGAACTGTTCAACCGCCGCTTCATGGGGGTGGCCGAGGCCATGGGCGCGGCCCTGGAGCGGACCGCCCAGTCCGTGAACATCAAGGAGCGGCTGGACTTCTCCTGCGCGCTGTTTGATCCCGATGGCGGGTTGGTGGCCAACGCCCCGCACATGCCGGTGCATCTGGGCTCAATGGGGGCCAGCGTGCGGGCCGTACGCGACCGTCACCCCGTCCTTGCGCCCGGCCAGGCCTTTGCGCTCAACAATCCCTATGCCGGCGGCACGCACCTGCCCGACATCACCGTGGTCATGCCGATCTTTGTCGGCGAGGACATGCGGCCGAGCTTCTATGTGGCGGCCCGGGGCCATCATGCCGATGTGGGCGGCGTGCAGCCGGGCTCCATGCCGCCGTTCTCGACCACCATCGCCGAGGAGGGGGTGCTGCTGGACGCCCTGCCGATCATGACCGAGGGGCGGTTCCTGGAGGCCGAGGTGCGGCGCGCCCTGGGCGCGGGACCGTGGCCCTCGCGGGCGCCAGACCGCAACATCGCCGACCTGAAGGCTCAGATCGCCGCCTGCCGGGCCGGGGGCGAGGCGGTCGCCGACATGATCTCAGCCTTCGGGGCCGCCACGGTCATGGCCTATATGAGCCACGTCCAGGCCAACGCCACGGCCGCGGTCAGGCGGGCCATCGGGCGGCTGCACGACGGGGCCGCGCAGACCCAGATGGACGGGGGCGCCACCATAGGGGTCCAGATCAAGGTGGACGCCGACGCCGGCTGCGCCGTGCTGGACTTCACCGCAAGCTCAGATCAGCTGGCGTCCAATTTCAACGCCCCGGCCTCCATTGTCGACGCGGCCGCCCTCTATGTGTTCCGCACTCTGGTCGAGGACGACATCCCCCTGAACGCCGGCTGCCTGGCGCCTCTGGAGATCCGGGTCAGGCCAGGCTCCATGCTCGATCCCGCCCCCGGCGCGGCCGTGGTGGCCGGCAATGTGGAGACCAGCCAGCACGTGGTCGATGTCCTCTATGCGGCGCTGGGCGTCATGGCCGGAGCGCAGGGGACGATGAACAACTTCACCTTCGGCGATGAGGCCCGCCAGTACTACGAAACTCTCTGCGGGGGGGCGGGCGCGACGGCCGCGGCTCCTGGGGCGAGCGGCGTTCACACCCACATGACCAATTCCCGGCTCACCGACCCTGAAATCCTTGAGCGTCGGTTCCCAGTCCGCCTGGAGCGGTTCGCCCTGCGGCCGGGTTCAGGCGGGTCCGGGGCCCAGCGTGGCGGTGACGGAGTGGTGAGGCGGCTGCGCTTCCTGGCGCCGATGGAGGCGGCGCTACTGTCGAGCCGCAGGACCTATCCCCCCGAGGGCCTCGCCGGGGGCGAGGACGGCGCGGCCGGCTGGCAGGCTTTGATCGCGGCCGATGGCGAGGTAAAGGAACTTTCGGGCTGCTTCTCCATTCGAGTGGCGCCCGGCGACGCGATTGAGATCCACACCCCGGGGGGCGGGGGGTTCGGATCTGCGGCGCCCTTCTGACCCCAGACCTTTCGAGGTGCAATTCCGTGATATCTCCGCTCCTGATCGCCCTGGCCCTCGTGGCGCAGGACACTGACGCCGCCGCCCCGCTGGAAACTGCGACCCCGGCGCCCGCTGTGGCCGCGGCCGCCTACCCGCCTGGCGCGCCCCGCAATCCCTATGGGCTGGTCGCCTGGTGCTATGGCGCCCTGTCAGCCCACAAGGGGCTGCGCGAACAGGTCATGCCCGAAGTGATCCGCATCGAGACGGCCTTTCGTCGTCCGGGATCCTCCCTGGCCGACGATCTCAAGGCCTATGACGAGCTGGACCAGCTGAGCGAGCAAAACCTGGCCCTGTTCACCCGCGCCATGGAAGCCGCTGAAAAGGCGAGCCCGCGGCCGATCAACGCCCAGGGGGCCGACGCCCTTCGCCGCGGGCGTGGCACCTGGAGCCGGGCGGCCGACCTGCCCCGTGCGCGTCTGGCCCAGGAGTGGATGAGTTGGACCCTGCCAGCCCAGTGCGAAACCACGGCGGCCAGTCTTGAGCAGCGGGCGCTGCTCATGGGGCCGGCGTTCGATCTTTCCGCTGAAATGGAGCCCGCGGCCCCGGAGGCTGAACCGCTGGCGCCCACCGTCGAGGAACCGGCGATTCTGACAGATGAGCCTGTCGCGGGCGGCTGACGCCCCTTCGACCAAAAGGCAAGCTCAATGCCCCGCTGGACCGGATTCGCCGGTCCAGCGGGGTTTTTTGTTGGGAAATCGACCGCTGACGAACGCCAGCCGCGCGATAGGCGGTCAAAATCACGCCGGCGGCTCTTTTTGACCCGGGTGTGGCGGGAACGCGACACGCAACCAGCGGTCACAGATTTTCAACGCGCCGCCCAGTTTTGCCCATTGTTTTCAATAAGGTTTTTCGTTGATCCCTCGAAGAGCGGGTACAGATTTTGACATACCCCCCTTATTTCTGTTTACGATGCATTTATAACTGACGTACCCGCACACTATTCTCAGTGTGTTTGAACATCATCGTCAGATACTGGGGTTGATTTATTGTCTTCCTGAACGTCTTTACGCGGCATCGGATTGGTTTTGATCCTAGATGCTTCTTAAACTCGAAGGGGAAACGTGTGAGGAGTTCAAAATACTTGTCGACGGTCTCGACTGCGGCTGTCGCCCTCGCTCTCAGCCTCGCGGCAGGTCAGGCTTCGGCTCAGACTGAGGTCGAGGAAATTGTCGTCACCGGCTCGTTCATCGCCGGGACGCCCGAAAACGCCGCCCTGCCTGTGGACGTGATCAGCGCCGCAGAGCTGGAAAAGCAGGGCTCGCCCTCCACCACTGAACTCATCAAGTCGCTGACGATCAGCGGTCCTGTGCTGGGCGACTCAAACCAGTTCGCGACCTCAGCTCAGGGCGCGATCGGCGCGGGCTCGATCAACATGCGCGGCCTCGGGCCCCAGCGGACCCTGGTGCTGTTTAATGGTCGGCGCCTGATGTCGACCGACCCGCTGACCGGCGTCGACACCAACCTGATCCCGACGGCGGCCATCGGCCGTGTGGAGCTGCTGAAGGATGGCGCGGCCGCCACCTACGGCTCCGACGCCATTGGCGGGGTCATCAACTTCATCACCAAGAAGACCTTCTCGGGCTTCGAGGTCTCCGGCGAATACCGTTACGTGGACGGCTCCGACGGCGAGTACAATATGAGCGCCGCCTGGGGCTGGCAGGGTGAACGCGGCAGCGCCTTCATCGCGGCCGGCTATCAGCATCGCTCGGAACTCGACACTCAGGCGCGCGACTGGACCTACCAGGACTACACGACCAATCCGAGCGGCTGGTCTTTCCTGTCCAATCCGGGCTTCTATGTCGCGCGCCTCGGCGCTGACCTGCCCACCATCCCGGGCACGCCTGATCCCTATTACGGCGACGCCGTGGGCTCGATTCGCGAAGCCAGCTGCGGCGCGGTGGGCGGCTATGAAGGGGTCTATCAGTCGGGCGCCAGCCAGCTGCCGGCCTGCTATTACAGCTATGTCCCCTTCGCCAACCTGATCGAAGAGACCGACCGCTATCAGCTGTATGGCGAACTGAACTTCGACCTGACCGAGACCGTCGAGTTCTTCCTTGAGGGCATGTACTCCAAGACCGACGTGCCCAACATCGGCTACTCGCCGTCCTATCCTCCGACTCAAGGGCCCTTCGGCCCGGGCAGCACCCAGTATTTCGCGCCCAAGTCGAACCCCTACGTCCAGGCCTTCCTGGCGGCCAACCCGCAGATCTTCGGCACCCCGGCCGCGGCCGGGGCCTATGCAGCCCTTCCGGGCTCGGGCCTGCAGCTGACCCTGTGGCGTCCGTTCGCCAGCGGCGGCAACCCGGCCTTTGGCTATGACGGTCAGAAGGGGGAGCGCTCCTATGAGCTGTTCCGCATCGCCACTGGCCTGAAGGGTGAGTTTGATGTCGCCGGCGGCATCGGCTGGGACCTGGCCTTCACCTATTCGCGCAATCAGGCCTACGGGGTCACCCGCGACATCCTGATCAACCGCCTCGATCAGGCGCTGCGCGGCCTGGGGGGCGCGAACTGCACCGGCACGACCCCGGGCGCCAACGGCTGCGAATGGCTGAACCCTTTCTCCACCGCCTATCCCGGCAATCCCATGCTTGGTGGGACCAACCCGACCTACAACCCCGCCCAGGCCAACAGCCCGGCGCTCGCCCGCTGGCTCTATGATGACCAGATCGGCGAGACCACCAACGAGCTGTACGTCGTCGACCTGGTGTTCAACGGCACGACGGGCTTTGAACTGCCCGGCGGCATCGTGAACTGGGCGGCCGGCGCCCAATGGCGTTCGTCAGAACAGACCCGCCGCCTCGGCAGCAATTTCTACGACCGCAACATCACGCCCTGCCCGGTCCCCGGCGACACGAGCTGCACGATCCAGACCGGCCCCTACATGTTCCTGGGCCAGTCCCAGCCCTACTATGTGGATGAGTCGATCTACGCGGTGTTCGGTGAAATGAACCTGCCGATCCTCGACAACCTCAACGCCGCCCTGGCTGTGCGGTTCGAGGACTACGGCGGCGAGACCGGCTCGACGACCAATCCGAAGCTGTCGATGAAGTGGGACACCACCGACTGGCTGTCCTTCCGCGGTTCGGTGGGCACCACCTTCCGCGGCCCGACCCCGACCGACCGGGCTCCCGGCGGCGCAACGGGTCTGGCGGGCATCCAGGCCGCGGGCAACGCCTTCAAGTCGGTGGACGCCTTCGGCAACTCGGCCATCGGTCCGGAACAGGCCCTGACCTATAGCCTCGGCGCTCTCTTCGACTTCGGCGACGTTCGGGCCATGTTCGACTACTGGAGCATCGAGCTCGAGGATCAGATCGTTCGCGTCCCGGCCAATGTGGTCGCCAACCGGGTCGCCAACGGCCCCGGCAACGGCGCCCAACTGGTCAACTGCGCTGATCCGCTGCGCAGCCTGGTGACCTTCTCCAACAACAACGCCTGTATCCAGGGCGTGACCATGGGGTCGGACATCTCGCGGGTTCGGTCGGATCTGGTCAACGGTCCGACGCTGAAGACCTCGGGTATCGACGCCACCCTGGACTATGCCTACCCAGGCGACGTGTTCGGCGGCCGAGTCAGCCTGCACGGCACGGTGAGCTATGTCCTGGAGTACGAGCAGGACGCCTTCATCGTGAACGGCATCACCCTGACCCCGTCCTATGAGGCCGTCGGCTTCGCCAACTATGACCGCCTGCCCGGCACCATCCCGGAATGGCGCGGCGCCTTCTACGCCGAATACGACAACGGTCCGCATAATGTCCGCGCGACGGTCAACCACATCGACGGCGTGACCGACAACCGGGGCCCGACGGTCGTCAACACCGGCTTCTCGGCGGTTCCCTGCACGGTGGCCAATGCGGCCGCCACCACAGGATGCCAGCTGGTGGACTTCGGTCAGGAAGTGGACTCGTTCACGACGCTGGACCTGACCTATCGGGTCTTCCTGCCGTGGAACACCACCCTGACCGCGTCGATCCTCAATGTGACGGACGAAGATCCTTCCGCATCCCGGATTGAGTATTCGTACGATCCGGCGATCGGCAATGTGTACGGCCGAAACTTCAAGCTCGGTCTGCGCAAGAAGTTCTAAGTTCAGATACTGGCTTTGACTGAAGGGGCGGCCTCGTGGGGCCGCCCCTTTTTTGTGGCCGCCGCGCGGCGTGAGGCTGGCTCAGCCACTTCGGGGTTCTGGGCTTTGCCGTGGCGATGGTCCTTCAAGGGCCACGGATTCACCTGTTATTGTAGGACTCGGTATGGGGCGGTTTGCGTCTTGCCACCCTGACCAGAGGCAGGAACACCGGCCTCAGGACGGTTTTCAGGGAGGTGTGGCCCCATTGCGACAGTTTAGCGTCGGCGATATTTTTGACGCCCCGTACGAATACGGCTCCATGATTTTTCTGGGTATTTTTCACAGTTGCCCTTCGGTCACACGCCATATTTGACCAACCGTCGTTTTATATACCGTACATGGCTCCCATTTTTGTCACTCTTGTCTTTTTCATGGCCCAACGTTTCTTACGCCTCGCATCAAGAACCTTGATTTTTGCCCGCCAAGTCCGCAACAAAGCCGCCTCGCGGTCAGATTTGGCCGCAACGCCTACTAATTAAGCAAAACGGGGAAACGTATGAGAAGCTCGCATTATCTGGTGACCGCTTCGGTCCTCGCCGTCGCCACGGCCCTGTCAGCCGGTCACGCCACGGCCCAGACTTCGGGCGGCGACGCCCCCGCTATGGTTGAAGAAGTCATTGTCACCGGCTCTTTCATCGCCGGCACACCTGAAGACGCCGCCCTGCCGGTGAACGTGATCGGCGCCGACGAACTGCAGAAGCAAGGCTCGCCTTCCACGGTTGACCTGCTCAAGTCGATTCCGGCCGTGCAAGGCGCGGTGGGTGAATCCAACCAGTTTGGCGCCGGCCAGACGACCGGCGTCGGCAGCGCCAACCTCCGCGGCCTCGGCGCCGAGCGGACCCTGGTGCTGTTCAACGGACGCCGGATGGCGACCTCGCCTGGTTCGATCTTCGTCGACACCAACCTTCTGCCTCAGTCGGCCATCGGCCGCGTCGAGGTGCTGAAAGATGGCGCGGCCGCGACCTACGGCTCTGACGCGATCGGCGGCGTCATCAACTTCATCACCCGCAAGAATTTCAGCGGCCTCGAACTGCAGGGCGGCTACACCTATGTCGACGGCTCGGACGGCGACTACAACGCCAGCCTGACCTACGGCTTCACCAACGACCGCTCCAGCCTGCTGCTCAGCGGCGGCTATCGCCACCGCTCGGAACTGCCGACCGTCGAACGCGACTTCGCCGTGCGTTCGTTTGCAGAGAACCCGCAGGGCGGCTGGTCCTCCTTTGGCAATCCCGGCCTCTATCTGTCGAGCGCCAACGCCGGCTTCACCTATACGAACCCCGTGGTCGATCCCGCCTGTAACGTGATCTCGGGCCCCCAGACCGGCACCCTGTGCCAGTTCCAGTACATCGGCTTCAACAATCTGGTTGAGGAAGAGGACTACTGGCAGTTGTACGGTGAGTTCAACTTCGACGTCACCGACACCACCACCTTCCATGCCGAGGTTCTCTACGCCGGCCACAACGTGTCGGCCGAGAACTCCTCGCCGTCCTACCCGCCGAACAACTTCCCCTCGTCAGCCCTGACCACCAAGATCCAGGGGAATGGCTATTTCATCCCGGCGGGCAACCCGGGCCTTCAGGCCCTGCTGGCGACCAACCCCGGCCAGATCCCGGCCTCGGCCGCGACGGCGGGCCTGTTCACCTCGGTGGCCTGGCGTCCGATCGGCGTGGACGGCAACGACCTGTTCGGCGGTGGCGGCAAGGAAGACAAGCGTCGCTTCGACGCCTACCGCGTCTCGGCTGGCCTGAAGGGCGAGTTCGAGTTCGGCGGCGGCATCGGCTGGGACGCCTCCATGACCTACATGGACAACTGGAGCTCCATCGCCACTCAGGACATCCTGGTCGGCCGTCTCCAACTGGCCCTGCGTGGTTTGGGCGGCGCGAACTGCAACGGCTCCACGCCGGGCGCCAATGGCTGCCTGTGGTTCAACCCCTTCTCGTCGGGGACCTCGGGCAACGCCGTCGATGGCCGCACCAATCCCAACTTCGTCGCCGGCACGGCCAACAGCCGCGAAGTCCTCGACTACATCTTCGAGGAATACGCCTACGACATCCGCTCGCAGCTCTACACGGCTGACATCGTGTTCAACGGCCGCCTGCCCATCGACTTCGGCGCGGGCCAGATCGGCTGGGCGGCGGGTTCGCAGTACCGTTGGTCGGGCCTGGAGCGTCAGAACAGCGACTTCACCAATATCGCGGTGAACCCCTGCGCTGACTCTTCGGTCAATCCGGCCGCCACCTGCGTGGCGCAGAATGGCCCCTTCACCTTCTTCGGCGCCCTGCCCGACTATGATCTCGATCAGTCGGTCATCTCGTTCTTCGGCGAAATGGCGATCCCGATCACCGACAGCCTCAACGCCACCCTGGCGGTGCGTCACGAGGACTACGGCGGCAATGTCGGCTCGACCACCAAC
The DNA here is from genome assembly GCF_030679875.1 of Phenylobacterium sp. Classification (GTDB taxonomy): domain Bacteria; phylum Pseudomonadota; class Alphaproteobacteria; order Caulobacterales; family Caulobacteraceae; genus Phenylobacterium. Next base: position 86,116 of record NZ_JAUXSP010000003.1, read on the forward strand.
CCGAAGATCGCCCTGCGCTACCAGGCCACCGACTGGCTGGCCTTCCGCGCCTCGGCCGGCTCGACCTTCCGCGCCCCGCCGACCACTCAGATCAGCCCGGCCTCGACCACGAACCTCGCCTACACCACCGCGGCGGGCGGCTACCGGGCCTATGACACCTTCGGCAACCCGAACCTGGCCCCGGAAGAAGCCATCACGCTGAACCTGGGCGCCCTGTTCGACTTCGGCGACTTCCGCGCCTCGGTGGACTACTGGAGCTTCGACTTCGAAGGTCCGATCGACAACGAGTCCGGCTCCGACATCGTCAACGCCCTGTTCCCCAACGGGCCCGCTGGCGCCAACAACTGCGCAAACCCGGCCTTCGCGCCCCTGTTGTCGCGGGTCACCTTCACCGGCGCCTGCAGCGCGGCCAACATCAACCGCGTCCGCATCAACTTCGTGAACGGCCCGGATGTGAAGACCAGCGGTCTCGACTTCTCGGCCAGCTACCGGGCCCGGGATGTCGTCGGTGGCGACATGACCTTCGGCGCGGACCTGACCTATGTGCTCGAGTACCAGGTTGACGCCAACACCATCGAAGGCGTCGCGGTGGCTGAGGCCACCGACTATGTCGGCACGATGGACTACCTCGGCTACGGCTCGCAGCCGCAGTGGAAAGGCACCTTCTTCGCCGAGTACAACCGCAGCATCCACAATGTGCGGGCCACCATCCGCTACCTGGACAACATGATCGACACCCGCGCGGGTTCGGCGACCTTCGCCACCAATCAGGAAGGCCAGAAGATCGACGCCTTCGTGACCGCAGATCTCGCCTACCGGGTCTTCCTGCCCTGGGATACGACGGTCAGCGCCTCGGTGATCAACATGTTCGACCAGGACCCGTCCTTCGCGCGGCTGGACCTGTCCTACGACCCCTTCACGGCCAACCCCTACGGCCGTCACTTCAAGCTGAACGTGACCAAGCGCTTCTAGGCGCAGACCTCACGGACGACGGATCGGGGGCGGCGCCGCAAGGCGCCGCCCCTTTTTCGTCAGCCCGCCGCGAAGGGCTGGCAGGTGCTGAGATTGACCGGCGGGGCGTCGCTCCGGGTCCAGGTCTCCCCTGCACGGGTGAAGTAGGCCGCCGCTGAGGCGTTCCGGAACTCTGAAGCCACGGGATCCCAGGCCTCCCACCGCAGGCCGGTCAAGGCCTTGACCTGAGCGCCGCTGGCGCGCTCAGCCTCGGTGAGCGGGGCTTCGACCTTGCAGGTCTCCGCGAAACTGCGACAGCCTTCCCGCGCGCCCGGTCCCTCGACGCCAGCCTCAGGGGCCGGCGCAGGACAGGCCGGGGAGTCGACCAGGGCCAGGCGCCAGTCGCGCACCGCCTCGCTCAACCCGGCATAGGGATCGGTCTCGGCGGCGCGCTCCGTCGAGCAGGCGCCAAGGGCGGCCAGGGCCGTGATCAGGGCGGGATAGATCAAGCGTCGCACGTGAACCTCCGTCAAAGAGCCCACCGCCAACTTTGCGGACTGGGCATTCCGGTGGGTTCAACGCCTCAAGGCCAAGGTGGTGGCGAGATTTATGCCTCGTCAGACTTGGTCAGTCGGCCTGACGGCGGAGACTCTCGTTGAGGGCCAGGCTGGCGTCCATCTTCGCCAGTTGCTCTGCAGTCGCCCCCGGCTGATCGGCCTTCCAGGCGTCGTAGGGCATGCCGTAGACGGCCTGGCGAGCGGTGTCGCGGTCCAGAACCCCATCAGAGGCTTCGCTGACCCAGTCGGCGAGACAGTTTCGGCAAAAGCCCGCCAGGCCCATCAGATCGACGTTCTGCGCGTCGGTGCGCATTTGCAGATGGCTCAACAGTCGGCGGAAGGCCTCGGCCGCGGTCTTGTCGTCGATCTCGGTCATGGGAAGCTCCGGGTCAGGGGCTGTCTCGGGGGAGACCTCAAGGCTCATAGTTGAGAATGGGGGCCAGCCAGCGCTCGGCCTTTTTCAGGTCCCAGCCCTTACGACGGGCATAGTCTTCCACCTGATCCTTCTCGATCCGGCCGACCCCGAAATAGTGCGACTGGGGATGGGCGAAATAGAGGCCCGAGACCGAGGACGGCGGCGTCATGGCGAAGCTCTCGGTGAGCTCGATGCCGGTCTTGTCGGTGGCGTCCAGCAGGCGGAAGAGGGTTTCCTTTTCCGTATGGTCGGGCTGGGCCGGATAGCCGGCCGCCGGTCGGATGCCCTGGTATTTTTCCGAGATCAGGGCGTCGATGTCGAAGGGCTCGTCAGCCGCAAAGCCCCACAGCTCGGTGCGGACCTTGCGGTGCATGGCCTCGGCGAAGGCTTCGGCCAGACGGTCGGCGAGAGCCGCCGAGAGGATGGCGTTGTAGTCGTCGCCGGCCGCCTTGTAGCGCTCAGCGATGGCCGCCTCGCCGTGGCCGGCGGTGACGGCGAATCCGCCGATCCAGTCTGGCCTGGTCCCGATGGGGGCGATGAAGTCGGCCAGGGCCACATTGGCCTTATCACCGGTCTTGGCGATCTGCTGGCGCAGGGTGTGGAAGCGGGCGAGCTCGGTCACCCGGGCCTCATCGGCATAGACCACGACGTCGTCGCCGTCGGCGTTGGCCGGCCAGAAGCCGACCACGCCCTTGGCGGTGAACCACTTCTCATCAACGATGGTCTTCAGCATCGCCTGGGCGTCGGCATAGAGGTTGGTCGCGGCCTCGCCGACCACATCGTCGTCCAGGATCTGCGGGAAACGTCCCACCAGCTCCCACGAGGCGAAGAACGGCGTCCAGTCGATATGGGCGGCCAGATCCCCCAGGTCCCAGGCCTCGAAGCTGCGCAGCCCCGTGAAGCTGGGCTTGGGCGGATCATAGTCGGCCCAGTCGATGGAGAAGGCCTTGGCGCGGGCTTCAGCCAGGCTGGCGCGCGCGCGATTGGTCAGGCCTCGGGCGTACTGCTCGCGGACCTTGATGTATTCCGCCGCCGTCTCAGCCTGAATCCGGTCACGCTCGGTTGGCGACAGCAGGCCAGAGACGACGCCCACCGCCCGGCTGGCGTCCAGCACATAGGTGGTGGAGCCGGCCTTGTAGGAGGGGGCGATCTTCACCGCCGTATGGGTCTTAGACGTGGTTGCTCCACCGATCAGCAGGGGGATGTCGAAGCCGCGGCGCTCCATCTCGGCGGCCACGAAGACCATCTCGTCCAGGGACGGCGTGATCAGCCCCGACAGGCCGATGATATCGACCCCGTGGGCCTTGGCCTCATCCAGGATGCGGTCGGCCGGCACCATCACGCCCAGGTCGATGACCTCGTAATTGTTACACTGGAGGACCACGCCGACGATGTTCTTGCCGATGTCGTGGACGTCACCCTTGACCGTGGCCATCAGGATCTTGCCGGCGGCCTCGCGGGGCTTGCCCTCCTTCTCGGCCTCCATGAAGGGCATCAGATAGGCCACGGCCTGTTTCATCACCCGGGCGGACTTCACCACCTGGGGCAGGAACATTTTCCCTGAACCGAACAGGTCGCCGACCACGTCCATACCGGCCATCAGCGGGCCTTCGATCACGTGCAGGGGACGCTCGGCCTGCTGGCGCGCCTCTTCGGTGTCGGCCTCGATGAACTCGGTGATGCCCTTGACCAGGGCGTGCTTCAGCCGCTCGGCGACATCGGCCTCGCGCCAGGCGAGATCAGGACCCTTGGCCTCGCTCTTGCCGCCCTTGTACTTGGGCGCCAGCTCCACCAGCCGTTCGGTATTGGTGATGTTGGTCCGTTGCGGCCGGTTGAGGATCACGTCCTCCACCGCCTCGCGCAGTTCTCCCGGAATCTCGTCATAGACCGGCAGGTCGCCGGCGTTGACGATGCCCATGTCCATGCCCGCCTGGATGGCGTGATAGAGGAAGACCGAGTGGATGGCCCGGCGCACCGGTTCGTTGCCGCGGAACGAGAATGAGACGTTGGAGACCCCGCCCGAAATCCGCGCATAGGGCAGACTGGCCTTGATCGCCTTGGTCGCCTCGATGAAGTCGACGGCGTAGTTGTCGTGCTCTTCGATCCCTGTCGCCACGGCGAAGATATTGGGGTCGAAGATGATGTCCTCCGGCGGGAAGCCGACATCGTCCACCAGCTTGCGATAGGCCCGGGTGCAGATCTCGACCTTGCGCTTTGCGGTGTCGGCCTGGCCCTGTTCGTCAAAGGCCATGACCACCACGGCCGCGCCATAGCGCAGACAGGCCTTGGCCTGCTCGACGAACTTGGCCTCGCCCTCCTTGAGGCTGATCGAATTGACGATGGACTTGCCCTGCACGCAGCGCAGGCCTGCCTCGATCACCTCCCACTTGGATGAATCGATCATCACCGGCACCCGCGCGATGTCGGGCTCGGCGGCCATGAGGTTCAGGAATATGACCATGGCCTGCTGCGAATCCAGCAGGCCCTCGTCCATGTTCACGTCGATGACCGAGGCGCCGGCCTCCACCTGCTGGCGGGCCACCGAAAGGGCGGCGTTGAAGTCGCCCTCAATGATCAGCTTCTTGAACTTCGCCGACCCGGTGACATTGGTCCGCTCGCCGATGTTGATGAAGGTGGGACGCATGAGGCTCCGATAGGCGGTCGCGCCGCGGCGAAAGCTGCGACGTCAGGTAGGTTCGTTCAGGCCCTTCTCCCGCATGGGAAGGGCCAAGCCAAGGGTTCAGGCCAGCTCGAAAGGCTCCAGCCCTGCCAGCCGCAGGGCGGTGGCGCGTTCGGGCGGCTGGCGTGGGGTCATGCCGCGGACTTCGTCGGCCACGTGGCGGATATGGTCCGGCGTCGTGCCACAGCAGCCGCCGAGGATATTGACCAGGCCGCTCTTGGCCCATTCGTGCAGCTGGTGGCCGGTCTGGTCGGGGCTCTCATCATACTCGCCCATGGCGTTGGGCAGGCCGGCATTGGGATAGGCTGAGACCAGGGTGTCGGCGATCCGCGCCAGTTCGGCGATGTGCGGCCGCATCAGATCAGCGCCCAGCGCGCAGTTCAGGCCGATGGCGAAGGGCTTGGCGTGACGCACGGAATTCCAGAAGGCCTCCACCGTCTGGCCCGACAGGGTGCGGCCAGACCGGTCGGTGATGGTGCCGGAAATCCAGATCGGCAGGGGCTCATAGCCCTCGTCTTCCAGATCAAGGATCGCCTTGATCGCCGCCTTGCAGTTGAGGGTGTCGGTGATGGTCTCGATCAGGAACAGGTCCACCCCGCCGTCGTGCAGGGCGATCATCTGCTGGCGGTACGCCTCGTAGACCTGGTCGAAGGTGACGGTCCGCGCGCCGGGATCATTCACGTCCGAGGACATGGACAACATGCGGTTCAGCGGACCCACGGAGCCGGCCACGAAACGCGGCTTGTCCGGCTCGTTCTGCGTCCAGCGATCGGCCACCTCGCGGGCGATCCGGGCCCCCTGGAAGTTGATGTCATAGACCGCCTGGCCGGCGTCATAGTCGGCCTGGGCGATGGTGGTGGCCGAGAAGGTGTTGGTCTCGGAGATGTCGGCGCCGGCGGCGTAGTAGGCCTCATGCAGTTCGGCGATGATGTCAGGCCGCGTCAGGCAGAGGATGTCGTTATTGCCCTTCATGTCGACGGGATGGTCCTTGAACCGGTCCCCGCGATAGTCGGACTCCTCCAGCTTGCGCTTCTGGATCATCACCCCCCAGGCGCCGTCGAGGATCAGGATGCGTTCTTTGGCGGCGGCCTTGAGCGCGGCGATGCGCGCAGCGCGGCCGGGATGGACCTTGGTCATGCGGCCTCCGTGGTGGGCTGGGGATCTGCCTCGCGCACGCCGAGCACCCGGCAGATGGCGTAGACGAGGTCGGCGCGGTTGAGCGTGTAGAAGTGGAAGTCAGAGAACCCCTCCTCCGCCAGGCGGGCGCACATCTCGGTGGCGACCGAGGCGGCGACGAGCTTGCGGGTCTCAGGGTCCTGATCAAGGCCGTCAAACAGGTTCGACAGCCAGTCGGGGATGGTGACCCCGATCCGCTGGGACATGTTGGACAGGCCCTCGACGCTGGACACCGGCATGATCCCAGGCAGGATCGGGATGGTCACGCCGGCCTTTCGCACCTTGTCGATGAAGCGCAGATAGCCGTCGATATCGAAGAAGAAGTTGGTGATCGCCCGGGTCGCTCCAGCGTCAACCTTGGCCTTCAGCACATCAATATCGTGGTCCACCGACGGGCTTTCCGGGTGGATCTGCGGATAGAGCCCGACGCTGACGTCGAAGGGGGCGATGGCCTTGATGCCCGCGGTGAGCTCCGTCGCGTTCTGATAGCCGTCGGAGCGCGGCGTATAGGCGCCGCCCAGGGAGCCTGGCGGGTCGCCGCGCAGGGCGACGATGTGGCGGATGCCGGCGGCCCAGTAGTCCCGTATCACCTCGTCCACTTCGTCGCGGCTGGCCTCGACGCAGGTCAGGTGGGCGGCGGGCTTGAGCGTGGTCTCCGTCAGCATCCGCACCACCGTGCGGTGGGTGCGGTCACGGGTGGAGCCGCCGGCGCCATAGGTCACCGACACGAAGCTGGGGTTGAGCGGCTCCAGCCGCCGGATCGCCTCCCAGAGGCTGGCCTCGCTCTTGGGCCCCTTGGGGGGCGAGAACTCGAAGGAGACCGAGGGGCGCTTGCCGACGCCGGCGCCGGCCCGGGCCACGGGGCCCAGGGCGTTGGGGGGAACAAAGGTCATGCGGCGGTCCTCTTGCGGAGCGGCACGCGCTCGGCGCTCCAGATCTTGATGGTCAGGCCGGCGGCCTGGGTCGGCGGCAGGGCGTCGGCCCTCACCTCACCCAGGCCCGCGTCGTGCAGCCAGCGCTCGATCTCGGCGTCGGAGAAACCCAGGCGGCGGTGCTGGTGTTCGTCCCGGAGGTGTTCGAGGCCATGGGGCGCAAAATCGACAATCAGCAGACGCCCCCCTGGCTCAACCAGGCGGGCCGCCTCGCGCACGGCGGCGGCGGGCTCGCTGAGATAGTGCAGCACCTGATGGACGACCACCAGGTCAGCGCTCTCGCCGGGCAGGCGGGTGCCGAAAATGTCCCCGTGGCGCAGTTCGCAATGGTCGAGGCCAGCCTTGCCCACATGGCTGCGGGCGATGTTCAGCATCTGTTGTGACAGGTCGAGGCCGAGCGCCTGCTCAGCCTGGGGACCCAGCAGGGTCAACATGCGGCCGGTGCCAGAGCCCAGGTCCACCAGGCGGCGGAACGGCCCGGGGCCGACGGCGCCACGAATAGCCGCCTCGACGGCCTCGTCAGCCACATAGAGAGCCCGAATCTCGTCCCAGCGGGCGGCGTTGCGGGCGAAGTAGGCGCCGGCCTCGGTCTCCCGTTCAGCCTGGACGCTGCGCAGGCGCTCGGCGTCGCGGGCCAGCACGCTGTCATCGGGTTCGATCAGGTCCAGGACCTCGTCCACCAGCCGGCGGGCGTCGCCGGCGGTCACGAGGCGGTAGAACACCCAGGCGCCGTCGGGAAAGCGTTCCACCAGACCCGCTTCCGCCAGCAGCTTCAGATGGCGGGAGACCCGCGGCTGGCTCTGATCCAGCACACGGCAAATCTCCAGCACCGCCAGCTCCTCATGGGCCAGCAGGGCAAGTATGCGCAGACGCGTCGGCTCGCCGGCCGCGCGCAGGACATCAACGATCTGGACAGTGGAGATCGACATGGGTCACATAAAGATATCCTTATGTGGTTATGTCAAGGCGCTGAGCGCCGTCAGGCCGCTCGCTTCTGATCCTCATAACCCCATTCGGGCGCTATCTGTAGCGGCGTCTCCAGGTCCTCTGTCAGCCGCAGCCGCACCTCCCGCCAGACCTCGACCTGGCTGGCCCCTTCAAGCGGCAGATCGAACAGCCGGGAAAAGGCCCACAGGTCTGTCCGCGCCGCCTTGGAGAGAACTGCCGCGCCGTCCGTCAGAAGCACGTCATAGACCGCGCACAAGTCGATGAGCGCCGCATCGAGCATGGCGGGCGGCGGTGAAGACAACGCAAACATGGAACTGACCTGAGGACCTGCTGGCCAGTCCAAATGCCTCTTGCGCCCCGAGGTTCACGCCGCTTGCGCGATTCACGGGAATGTCAGGGGACAGGACTGAGCAGCGGCTCGCCGGCGAAGTGGCGGCGCAGGTTTTCCAGGGCCTGGCCGATCATCTTCGGGATCGACTCCAGCGTGCCGCCCGCCGAATGGGGCGAGAGCACGATGTTGGGCACATCAGTCCAGCGGGCGGCCGGGGTCGGCTCCTGCCAGAAGACATCCAGGGCCGCTCGGCCCAGGCGCTTGTCCTTCAGGGCCGCGATCAGGGCGTCTTCATCCACGACAGAGCCCCGGGCCACATTGACCAGCAGGCCCCGAGGGCCGAGGGCCTCGATCACGTCCTGCGAAATCAGGCCGCGATTGGCGGCGTCGGCGCGGCAGGCGACGATCAGGATGTCGCTGGCCTGCGCCAGGGCCAGCAAGCCCTCGGCCCGGGGCCAGCGCAGGTCCGGCTTGGGATTGGGGCCCCACCAGGCCACCTCAAGGCCGAAGGCCTCCACGCGGGTGGCGCAGGCCTGGCCGATGTGGCCCATGCCGACCACGCCGACCTTGCGGCCCTTGAGGGCGGGGCGAGCGCCCAGCCGGTCGTCGGGCGCCCAGCGGCCCTCGCGCACGTGGCGGTCGCCCTCGACGATGTTGCGCCACGAGGCGATCAAGAGGCCCACGGCATGGTCGGCCACGTCCTCGGCGTTGAGGCCATCAGCATGGGTGACCTCGATCCCCCGCGCCCGGCACCAGGCTACGTCCACCCCGTCATAGCCGACGCTGATATTGGCGATCAGCGTAAGGCCCGGCAGGGTCTCGAGAAACTCAGGCTCCAGCACCACCTCGCCTGCATGGGCGATGGCGACCACCGCGCCGCGGTCGGCCTCGGCCAGATCCCAGCGACGGACCACGCGATAGCCTTTCGCCTCCAGGCCGGCCTGCATCGGGGCCAGCATGACGTGGGACAGAAGGACAACGGGCGGGGCGTTTGACATGGGCGATGCTCCAGCTTGCTCCCCGCCCTATAGCCGGTGCGGCGACCCTGTGGCCAGGGTGGCCACGGGTCGTCAGGCCGCCGCGGCCTGGCGACCCTCAGCGATTTCCTCGATCAGCTTCTTGCAGAAGGCTGGCAGATCGTCGGGCTTGCGCGAAGTGACCAGGCCCTGGTCGGCCACCACCTCCTTGTCCACCCACTTGGCGCCGGCGTTCTTCAAGTCGGTCTCCAGCGACGGCCAGGAGGTCAGGGTCTTGCCCTCGACGCCCCCGGCGTCGATCAGGGTCCAGGGACCATGGCAGATGGCGCCGATCGGCTTTCCGGCCTTCACGAACTCGCCAATGAAGGCGATGGCCTTTTTCTCGAGGCGCAGAGCGTCGGGATTGATCACCCCGCCCGGCAGGACCAGGGCGTCGTAGTCTGCGGCCTTGGCCTTGGCCAGTTCCAGATCGATGGGGGTGGCGCGTCCCTTGTCATGGTGCTCCCAGCCCTGAATCTCAGGGCCCTTGGGGGCGATCACATGGACGGTGGCGCCGGCCGCCGTCAGGGCGGCGACCGGTTGTTCCAGTTCGGACTGTTCAAAGCCGTCGGTGGCCAGCACAGCCACCTTGGCGCCTTCGATACGAGGGCTCGCCATGGCGTTCTCCTTTGGGATTGGAATGTCCCGCGGAGAACAGGTGGAATGGCCGGAGGTTCCTCAGCGCAGCTTCGCCCCCGGCCTTATCTTTTCAGATGAAGATCCAACCCTCGGTGAGGCTGGCCATGCTGACGCCCACCAGGGTCATCTGGGCGCCGCCGCCCATACTGATGACCGTGTCGGCGCCGACCTGGGCGACGCTGTAGGTCGTGCCGGGGTCCAGTTGCACCCGGTCGCCCTCGGCGCGGTTGAAGTCCAGCACCCGGTCGATTCCGGCGTCGCCGAAGGTGTGGAAGATGTCGGCGCCGGACCCGCCGCTGATGGTGTCGTTGTCCCGGTCGCCCGACAGCCAGTCATCGCCGGCCCCGCCATAGAGGATGTCGTTCTGCTGCCCTCCGCGGATCAGGTCATTGCCGTCGCCGCCATAGCAGGTGTCGTTGCCGAGGTTGCCGTAGACGATGTCGGCTCCGGCCTCGCCATGGAGCTCGTCCTGGTCCTTGCCGCCCACGACCCAGTCGTCGCCCGCGCCGCCACGGACCGTGTCATTGCCGGCGTTGCCATGCAGGTCGTCGAAATCGCCGCCGCCCGTCAGGCTGTCGTTCCCGTCGTCGCCACGCAGATAGTTGCGCCCCTCGCCGCCCCAGACGGAATCATTGCCCGTCCCGGCGAAAACCGTATCAGCCCCGCCATCGCCATAGACCCGGTCGTCGCCACCCTGGCTGCGTATCAGATCATTGGCCGAAGACCCCGTGATCAGGTCAGGACCTGAGAAGATCTGCAATTGGCCCAGGGAGATGTCGTTCAAGATGCCAAAGGCTACTTCCACGACGGGGACGGCGACATTGGAAATCTGCAGGAGCACAACCCCCGCCGACACCTGGCTATACTGGGTTATCGTGCCGCCAACGAGCTCGCCGGCGCCGTTATAGACGAAGTTACCCCAGTAGTTGTCGGTGACCCCGCCGCCTTCCGCTCGGGCGAAGGTGGTCGAATAGGATGTTATGATCCGGTCGCCCAGGGCGCCCAGATGCAAGGTGTCAAAGTTAAGCTCGGCGCCCGCGCTGATGATGGCCACAGCGTAATCTCCCCATACGCGACATTCGGTCGCGGAGACCTATCGCCGGCTTCAGGAGATCACAACCCAGAGTCGCCAAACGAGAGAATTTCTAGCGGCTGAACTTCTGGAACTTCAGACGGTGGGGGATGAGGCTGTCGGTGCCGAGGCGACGCTTCTTGTCTTCCTCATAGGCGTCGAAGTTGCCTTCGAACCACTCCACATGGCTGTCGCCCTCGAAGGCGAGAATGTGGGTGCACAGGCGGTCGAGGAACCAGCGGTCGTGGCTGATGACCACGGCGCAGCCGGGGAAGTCCTCCAGCGCACTTTCCAGGGCCTGCAGGGTCTCCACGTCCAGGTCGTTGGTCGGTTCGTCGAGCAGGATGACATTGCCGCCAGAGGCCAGGGTCTTGGCCAGGTGAACGCGGTTGCGCTCACCGCCCGAGAGCAGGCCGACCTTCTTCTGCTGATCGCCGCCCTTGAAGTTGAACGAGCCCACATAGGCGCGGCTGATGATCTCGCGGGCGCCGACCTTCATGATGTCGAGGCCGCCCGAGATTTCCTCCCAGACGTTCTTGTTGGGATCCAGCGCGTCGCGGCTCTGGTCCACATAGGAGAGCTGGACGGTCTCACCCAGGCGGATATCGCCGGCGTCAGGGACTTCCTGCTTGGTGAGGAGCTTGAACAGGGTCGACTTGCCCGCCCCGTTGGGCCCGATGACGCCGACAATGCCGCCCGGCGGCAGGCGGAAGGTCAGGTCCTTGAAGAGCAGCTTGTCCCCATAGGCCTTTTCCAGATGGTCAGCCTCGATGACCATATTGCCCAGGCGCGGGCCGGGCGGGATCTGGATCTGAGCGAACGACTGCTTCTCGCGTTCGGAGGCGTTGACCAGTTCGTCGAAGGCCGCCAGGCGGGCCTTGGACTTGGTCCGGCGGGCCGTGGGCGAGGAGCGCACCCATTCCAGCTCCCGCTCCAGGGTGCGTTTGCGGCTTTCGCTCTCGCGGTCTTCGACGGCCGAGCGTTTGGCCTTCTGTTCCAGCCAGGACGAGTAGTTGCCCTCATAGGGCACGCCCTTGCCGCGATCGAGCTCCAGGGTCCACTTGGTCACCTGATCCAGGAAGTAGCGGTCGTGGGTCACCAGGATGACGCAGCCCGGGAAGGCCTCCAGGTGGTGCTGCAGCCAGGCGACGCTCTCGGCGTCCAGGTGGTTGGTGGGTTCGTCCAGCAGCAGCATGTCGGGCTTCGACAGCAGCAGGCGGGCCAGCGCCACCCGGCGCTTCTCGCCCCCGGACAGCTTGTCCACCGGCCAGTCGTTGGGCGGACAGCGCAGGGCGTCCATGGCCATCTCGATGCGGCTGTCGATGTCCCAGAGGTCGCCAGCGTCCAGCTTCTCCTGGAGGGCGGTCATCTCCTCCATCAGCTCGTCGGTATATTCCTCGCCCATCTTGGCGGCGACGGCGTTGAAGGCGTCGAAGATTTTCTTCTCTTCGCACCAGGAGATGACATTGCCCCAGACGTCGAGCTTCTCGTCCAGGTGCGGCTCCTGCTCGAGATAGCCCATCTTCACGCCGTCTGCGGCGCGGGCCTCGCCCGTGAACTCCTTGTCGATCCCGGCGATGATCTTCAGCAGAGAGGACTTACCCGAGCCGTTGACCCCCACCACCCCGATCTTGGCGTCGGAATAGAAGGACAGCCAGATGTTCTCGAACACCTTCTTGCTGCCGGGATAGGCCTTGGTCAGGCCCTGCATCTGAAAAATATGTTGCTGCGCCATGGATGGTGCCGCGCCCGCCTTTAAATTGCGATTTCGGAATTGGAGCAGGAAATAGACGCCTGCCGGCCTCGGCGCAACCGGGCGGGCCACATCGGAGGGAACAAGCCCGGGGCTTCGCGCATTCCTTTTGCAACAGACGAGGCGCCCCCGCTCCTCCAGAAACTCAAGGAGATTCCGATGCATAAGGATCAAGCCGAAGGCGCCGCCAAGGATATGGGCGGCAAGGTCAAGGAAGCTGCCGGCAAGGTGACCGGCAACGAGCGCCTTGAAGCCGAAGGCCATATGGACCAGGCCAAGGGCAAGGTTCAAAAGGGCGTTGGCGACCTCAAGGAAGGCGCCCGCGACGCCCTGAAGAAATAGGCTTTCGCATCAATTCGTATCAGGCGTCGGCCCCCAGGGTCGGCGCCTTTTCTTTGGCCTCACCGTCGTCCGGGCGGTCTGGCGGCGGCGGTCCAGATTTTGTCACCAAACATCGATAAGCGCCGCGCCGAGCCGGCTCCGGGCCCAGCCTGTAGGCGGAGTGTGGCGTGATACAGAGCGTGGGCATGTTGAGGGCGCCGGGCAAGCACGCAGGCCTCGTTGGCGCGGTCCTTATCATCGGCGCGGCCCTTGTCTGCCTGTTCTACCTGAACCGGATCTTCACCCCCTGGCCACTCTACGCCGGGGACGAGGGCGCATACCTCATCCGCGCCCTCTATGGCGATCTGCTGGATGCACGGCCAGAGCGTCACCCAACCCTGCATCCCGTCGGCAACACCCTCTATATGGCCCTGATCCGACTGGTGGACGCCATGTCGGCCAATCTGCTGCCTTGGATGCGACTGATCGGCCTGGCCACCTATATTGGGGGCCTGGCCCTTCTTCACCGGACCCTGCGGCCGTCGCAGCCAGGCCGCATAGCCTTCTGGGGGCTGGCGGCCGGGCTGGCCTACCCCTTCCACCGCTTCGTCGTCACCGCCATGCCCGAGGGCCTGTTCGTCCTGGTTCTGGCTGTCATCGCCGCCGCCGCCGCCCGGTGGGCCCTGTCGCGACCCTGGGCGCTGGCGGCGGTCCTTGGCGCGCTTTGCGCAGCGCTGGTGCTGGTCAAGCCCCATGGGGTGGTCATCATCCCTGCCATGGGGGTCTTGCTGATGGCCTTGGTTGTCCTTGACCAGCGCCGCATCTGGCAGGCGGCCGGCCAGGGGGCGCTGTTCACCGGAGCCTTTCTGATCACCGGCGCCACGATTCAGGTGATGACCGGCCGGGGGGATGCGGCCATCACCTTCTTCCTGGGCTCAGCCTATGCCGACCACTTCGCCCGTATTCCGCCAGAGCCCCTGCGCACCGCCTTTGTGACCTCGCTCAGCCTGGGGTCGGCGACTCTGCTGTTGACCGGCGCGCCGCTGCTGGCCGGCGGACGGGCCCTGGCTGGCCGATGGCGCCGTCGCGAAGCGCCGGCCCCCGACGAGGTGGCCTTCCTGGTGCTGGCCGCCGCCTTGCTGGCGACCCTGGCCATGATCGTGCTGTTCGCCGTCAGAATTTCGGCCATACCCGGCGAGAGCGGCCGGCTATGGGGACGGTACTTTGAGTTCTACACGCCGCTGCTCTGGATCGCGGCGGCTGGCCCGGTGAACGCCCTGTGGACGGACGGCGGTCGAGGCGCCCGGCTGTGGCTGGCGGCCATGCCCGCGGTCGGCTTGTTGGGCCTGTTAATCGCCTGGGGCCTTGGCGTCACCCTGACCCCCTGGGACAGCGCCGCCCTGTCGGCCTTCTACATTCCGCATCTGACGGCCTGGAATTTTCCTGCGCCGCTTCCCTATGCCGGGATCAGCGCCGCCATCATTGGCCTTCTCTGCCTGGCCCTATTGCGCGGCGCTGCGCCCCTGCGCGTCTGGACAGGGGCCTTGGTGGGTCTTGGGCTGGTCTCAACCCACTATGATCACAGCTGGGTCAGCACCGGTGTCGCGGCTCACCGGGCCGCGCTGGAGCGTGATCTGCCGGTCGCGGTCGCCCAGGCGCCCGACCAGAGCCTGCCGGTCCTGGTCGCCTTCGACCATAACGCCAGCCATACCGCCTTCCTGGCCTATCAAGGCAAGGTCCGCGTGATCGTGCGCCCGCCCGGGCCTATTCCCGCCGCCCTGCTGGACGGGGTCGAACAGGTGGCGATTATGGGCGACCAGCCGCCCCCCGCCCCCTGGGCGGCGACTTTTTCTGGCGAGGCCCTCAGCCTCTATGCGCGTCCAGGCGCGCTGCCCGAGCCGCCGCGTGAGGCGCTCCGATGATCCCCCGACGCCTCTTGCTCGCCCAGCTGGGCGCAGCCGCGCTGGCGGCCTGTGACAAGCCCCCCGTCGCCGGCCGCCCCCGCCTGGCCAGCGACTTCGGCTGGAACCCGGAAACCCGCAGCTTCCAGCTCATGGGTGAAGACCTGCCGGTCAGCCGGGCCTGGGACTTCACCGCCAATTCCCATGGGTTCACCGTCGCCGGCGCCCGGGCGCGGCACATTCCAGGGGAGGGTCACGAGGTGACGAGCGAGAGCCCTGACCCGATCCTCCGCTCCCCTGCAGGGCTCGACATCGCCGGCGCCGCCGCCGACCTCGTCCTGGTTCGCCTGGTTCGGCGACGGGCCGTCGGCGCTTGGGATGGTGCGCTCTATTACGCCACTGAGCGGCATGGCGAGACGGGCCACTACATGAACGCCCCCCTCAACGGCCCGCCGCCGGAGGGGGCCGCGAGCGTCCTGGTCTATGACATGACCCGCATGGCCAAGGGCGGCGGCGACTGGAGGCGCAGTCGCATCGACCAGTTGCGCCTGGACACCGCCACGGCCCCGGACGACGTGACGCTCATTTCGCAGATCGCCCTGGCCCGGCTAGTCTAGCCCGCCGCAAGGGGCGCGCGCCGAGGCGACAGCGGGGATCGATCTTGGCGCAGGTGGCGGGGAGGCTGACATGGCGAGCGCGGTTCTGGGGGTCGAAGAGGCCAGCTTCTACTATGGCGCCACCCGCATTTTCGAGGGCGTCACCTTCGGTCTGGACGCCGCTCGAACCGCCCTGGTGGGGGAGAACGGGGCGGGCAAATCGACCCTGCTCAAGTGCCTGACCGGGGAACTGGAACTGCACAGCGGCAAGATCATCCGCTCACGGGGTCTGAAGGTCGGCTACGTCCCCCAGGAGGCCCCCGATCATCTGCTGAATCTCACCGCCCGGGAGGTGCTGGCCACCGCCCTGCCGCAGGACGGCTCGGAAGACTGGCGTATCGACGTCCTGCTGGACGAGTTCGAAATTCCCGCGGCGCTGGCGGAGACGAAGTTCTCGGCCCTCAGTGGCGGCTGGCGACGGCTGTTCCTGATCGCCTCAGCCGTCCGCCTGGCCGAGCCTGATCTTCTGATCCTGGACGAACCTACCAACCATCTCGATCTTTCCAACATCAACCGGCTGGAGCGCTGGCTGGGAGCCGAGCGCCGGCTGCCCATGCTGATCGTCAGCCATGACCGGGCCTTTCTGGAGCGGACCACCAGCCGCACCATCTTCCTGCGCTCAGATGGGGCGCACAGCTTCGCCCTGCCCTTCGTGGCCGCCCGCACCGAACTGATGGCCCGCGACGCCGCCGAGGCGACCCGGCGCAAGCTGGAAACCAAGGAAATCGATCGGCTGGAGGCCGTCGCCCGCCGCTATCGCCAGTGGGGGGTGCTGAACGACAAGTTCCACAAGCGGGCCAAGGCCACAGAAAAACGGATCGCCCGCATCGAAGCCGAGCGGACCGAAACCTATACAGGGCGCGAGCGCCGGTTGGAGCTCGGCGAAGGCGAGATGGACGCCAAGGTCGCCCTGCGACTGGACGGGGTTACGGTCGCCACCCCTGACGCACGCCCGCTGTACCGGATTGACCGGTTGAACGTGGCGGTCGGCGATCGCATCGCCGTGCTGGGGATCAACGGCGCCGGAAAGTCCATGCTGCTTAACGCCCTGGCGGGGGCCTATGACCCGGCCCAGACCCACTATGACGGCTCAGCGCCCATCCGGTTCAACCCGGCCATTCGCATGGTCTATTTCGACCAGGCCATGCGCGACCTGCCCCTCAAGATGAGCCTGTTCGACTATGTGGCGCAGGCCGACGCGGCGACCAAGACCCAGACCAACGCCCTGCTGGCCAAGGCGGGCTTCTCCCATGCCCGGGTCAGCGGTCCGATCGGCGATCTCAGCCACGGGGAGCGGGCCCGGCTGATCTTCCTGCGGCTGAAGCTTGCCCGGCCAAACCTCTACCTGCTGGACGAGCCCACCAATCACCTGGACATCGAGGGCCAGGAGGCCCTGGAGAGCCAGCTGGAGGAGGCCGAGACGACCTGCCTGTTCGTCTCCCACGACCGGCACTTCACCCGTACGGCCGCGACCCGCTTCCTGGAAATCCGCAAGGGCCGGCTGATCGAGGTAGAGGGGCCGGAGGCCTTTTTCGACTCCCAGTGACGCACGCCACGCCTCAGTAGGCGGGGCGCCCGAAAAGCCCCCGACGGCTGGGCGGCGGCGGCGGCGGCAGGGCGACTGGAGCCCCGTCCAGCTGATAGCCGCGATCATAGCCGTCCTGTGTCCAGCCATAGGACGGGGGGCCATAGGCGGGCTGACCATACGGGTCGGGGGCTGCGAAGGCCTGCAGCGGCCCGGCCCCCAGGGACTGGCAATAGAGGCCCTGCGGCTGGGCGTAGGGATCGCACAGGTCTGAGGCGTAGAGATAGTTGGGCGCCAGGGCCGGCCGGGTCTGACTGTCGAACATCAGCCCGCCCCGGGGACCGCCGAAGCGATTGTGCTCGATCACCGGCGCGCCGCCGGCGAAATAGCCGCCGTACTCATCCCCCCAGATTGCGGACTCCCGCACCACCACCTCGCCCCAGTCGGAGATGACGCCGCGTCGGGCGCGCACACGGGTGCGGATCAGCTCCAGCTTGGCGCCCCGGTCCACATAGAGCCCGGTGATCCAGCCGCCGACATAGGAGTTTCGCACCACAAGCTTGCCGCCGCCGCTGCGAAGACCGCGCACGGTGACGCCGGTGGAGCCCGGCAGGGTTCCCCCTTCGGCGACCACCCCCACCTGGACCAGACGGCTCTCGCCAGCAGCTGGGGTGACGTCGAGCCCGCGGACATCAGCGGCGATACGCACCTGGACGAAGTCGAGGGTCGCGGTGTCCACCAGCACCGCGGCGTCATTGGTGCGCGCCTCGATCGTGCTCTGGCGTCCGATCAGACGGCCGCCGGACACAAAGATGGCTGCGGCCTCGCCCGCATAGCGGACATAGGTGTTCACCAGGGCGATCTCGGCGTCGACCGCCTCGATGCAGGCGCTGCGTCCGCCCTGGTCAGCCTCGATGATCATGTCGCGGATCTCGACGCCCTTTGTCCCGGGCGCCACGCGGATACAGGGCGCCCCGGCCGGCGGCGACAGTCGAGCCGGTTGAGGCTCGGGCCCCGTGGAGAAGGCCGGGGCCCTCTCGCCGATGATGGTCACCGGGCGGTCGATATATAGGGTCTCGCGGCACACCCCGCCCCGGGCGCGGATGAACAGCACGCCGCCGTCGGCCAGGGCCCACAGGGCGTCGGAGACCGGATATGGCCCGAGATTTGGGTCAGCGCAGTCGATGCTCAGACTGTTGAGATATCCCCCTTGCAGCGGCAGGTGCGGCCGGCCGGGGTGTGGATAGGGCCGCTTGGGCTTGTGGTCAGGTTTGCGCCACTGGTTGGGACGGTAGGGCGAGCGCAGGGGCGGCGTGATCAGGCCCCCGAAATTGGGCCGGATCTGCGCATCGACCCGGGCGTCGGGATAGGCCTGCGCCGGGGCGCCCAGGGCCAGGACCAGGAGCGCGCAGGCGCCGGCGATGAAGGGGAGAAGGCGGCCGGGCCGCAGAGGTTGAGCAGTCACCGTCTTTGCGCCTTTGTCAGGTTCGCGGCGCGCGGGAGACCTGAGCCAGGAGCTCGCGCAGCCTTTGAGCGGAGGGTTTGAAACCAGCCAGCGCAGCGTCGATCTGATAGACCACCGCGCTCGCCTTGTCCTGGTCGGCCACCCCCTCCATTCCCAGGGAGAAGAAGGTGGACATGGCGTACTTGGCCTCGGCGTTACCCTGCCGGTCGGCCTGGGAGAACCAGTGGAAGGCCCGGGCGTAGTCCCTCGGCACCCCGACCCCTTCGGCGTACATCACAGCCAGGGTCAGCTGGGAGCGGGCCTGACCGTTGACGGCGGCGTACTGGATGGCCCGGACCTCCTCCAGGCTGGACAGCCGCCCGGTGGCGGGGCGGCCCAGCATGGCCTGGAAGGCCTGGACCTCGGTGGCCGTCAGGCTGGCCTTGGTCACCGCCGGCTTGTCGGTCACCCGCAGGAAGGCCAGGGCGTGACCCACATGGACGAAGGGCAGTTCGTCCACCCGCGCCAGGGCCAGGGCCTCGGCCTCACCGGCGCGCAGACTCTCATCGGACAGGGGTACGCCCGATTCCGGGGCCTGGGGCGGGTAGAATTCGAAGGGCGGCGTCCAGCGCTTGGCCTTGGCCTGGGCGTCAGCGCCCAAGGCGGCGCGCCCCGTGGACGAGCGTTCAAAGTCCTTGAGCATGACGAAGCCCGCCACATCGCCGCTTTGGGCGGCGAGGTAGTTGAACAGGTAGACGTCCACGTCATTGCGGGTGAACAGGGTCGCGGCGGCCGGTGGTCTTCGGCCATTCAGGTCTCGAGGTTCAATCGGCGAGCTGTCCACCGGATCGCCAAAGGGGCCGAACCCCACGTCATGCAGTCGCGCCAGGGTGCGGAAACCCGGGGCGCCCTGGGTGGAGAGCACATAGATCACCCGGTCGCGAACGTCCTGTCGCTCCTCGGAACTCATCCGCTCCAGCAGACGCTCGAGCGCATTGTAGGCGCCCTGACGCTCGGCTTCCCGGCAGTCCTGAAGTCGGCCGTTCCGGCGCTGCCCCTGGGCGCCGGTGACAATCGGCGCGAAGCCGTCGGGATTGGACAGGGCCAGCTGATACCAGCTGGCGGCCTCGACCGGATCGTGGATCTTGCGCGCCTCGGCCTCAGCCCCGCCATAGCGGCGGGCGAGGTCGATCTGGGCGAAGAAGTCCCCGGCGAAGGCCTGTCGCCGCAGGGCGCGGATTTCCTGTTCCTGGACGTTGAAGGCCTGGGTGGTGAGGAAGGTCTGGGGCCGCGGACACGCCACTCCGGCCGACGGGCCGCCGGGGCCCTTGGGGCCCGGCTCGCAGCCGAGCAGAGGGACCAGGGCCAACAGCACAGCCACGGTCATGCCCTTGCGCAGGCCCCCGTGCAGCAATGGGTCCGTCGATGGGACCATGGCCCGTTGCTCCCCCACGTTCAGAGCGCGTTAACCATAATTTTGACCTTGGCAGTAGCCGTCCGGGGAGCCGCGCTGTCAAGCTTGCCCCAGAGCCGTGGGGGAGATTTCCCCCCGATCGCCCCGGCTCAGCCCAATCAGGGTCAATGACCCGGGTTCGTCCATTTTTTCGCCCTAGTCGCACGGACAAGCTAGGTTCCAAGGGACGCATCAGACGGGGACCACGCGCATGGCGCCAATGGCGATTCGCAACCTTCTCACCCTCAGCCTGGCGGCCCTGATGGCCGGCGCGCCCATGGCCAGCAGCGCCGCCCCCCGAGGACCGTTGGATGGCGAACCGACGGCTGCGGCCTGCGCCCGCCTGGGCTTTCGCGCGCCAGAGCCCCGCGGCCTGTGGGCGAGCGGGTCGCCGCCGCCCCCGGGCATGGCCGCGCCGATGGCGCGAATGGCCCCCGCCCCCCCGCCACCGCCCATGGTGGCCGAGCAGTCGGCGATGCAACCGAGACCCCCGGTTTCCATCGTCCTTCCGTCTGGTCCCGCGCCAGGGACAATCGACACAGAGCGCTATCCCGAGGCCACCGCCAATCCGGTCAAGCGAACAGCTGAGGAGCCCGTCTCCACCTTCTCCATCGACGTCGATACGGCCAGCTACGCCAATGTCCGGCGGTTTCTGAACGACGGCGAGCGACCGCCCACCGATGCGGTTCGCGTGGAGGAGCTGGTCAACTATTTCGACTACGGCTACCGAGCGCCCGCCAGCCGCGACACCCCTTTCGCCACCAGCATCTCCGTCGTCCCCTCCCCCTGGTCCGATCAGCGGGAGATTCTGCACATCGGCCTGCAGGGCTATGAGCTTCCCGCCTCGGCCAAGCCGCCCTTGAACCTGGTCTTCCTGATCGACACGTCCGGTTCGATGGAGAGCGCCGACCGCCTGCCCCTGGCCCGCAAGGCGATGAATGTGCTGATCGACCAGTTGGGCCCGCAGGACCGGGTGGCCATGGTGGCCTATGCCGGCTCGGCCGGCGCCGTCCTGCCCCCCACCGATGGGCGGCAGAAACTGATGATGCGCTGCGCCTTGGGCGCCCTGTCGGCCGGCGGATCCACGGCCGGCGGCCAGGGCCTGGCGCTGGCCTATGAGCTGGCCCAGCAGAACTTTGATCCCCAGGCGATCAACCGGGTGATCCTGATGACCGACGGCGACTTCAATGTCGGCCTGTCCGACCCGGCCCGGCTTGAGGACTTCGTGGCTGAAAAGCGCGCCAGTGGCGTCTTTCTGTCGGTCTATGGCTTTGGTCGGGGCAACTACAACGACCAGATGATGCAGACCCTGGCGCAGAACGGGAACGGGACGGCGGCCTATATCGACACCCTGGCCGAAGCCCGTCGCCTGTTCCTGCGGGATCTGCCGGCCAGCATGTTCCCCATCGCCCAGGACGTGAAAATCCAGGTGGAGTTCAATCCCGCCCGGGTCAGCGAGTATCGGCTGATCGGCTATGAGACCCGGCTGTTGAACCGGGAGGACTTCAACAATGACCAGGTCGACGCCGGCGAAGTCGGCTCGGGCGCCTCGGTGACCGCCCTCTATGAGATCACGCCAGTCGGCGCGCCCGGCTCCAGCGATCCCCTGCGCTACCAGGCCGAGCCCCGCAGCCCGGGCCAGGGGTCGGAGCTCGCCTTCGTCAAAGTGCGCTATCAGCCGCCAGGCGGCGGCGCGTCCAACCTGATGACCCGACCCGTCACGGCCAGCGACCGGGCGCGCAGCCTGGCCGCCGCGCCAGAGGCCACCCGCTGGGCGCTGGCCGTCGCGGCGTACGGCCAGAAACTGCGGGGGGACCCCTGGCTCTCGGCGCGCTTCGGTTGGACCGAGATCGAGGCTCTCGCTCAGGGCGCCCGCGGACAGGACATCGATGGTGATCGGGCCGAGTTCGTGACCCTGGTGCGAAGCGCCGCTGACGCCCGCGTGCGGCCTGGGGCGCCTTGAAGACCCGGGATCGAAAGCCCGTCGCCGCCCGTTGTGTCCTCAGACAAGGCTGACGTGTGACGCGAGGACGCAAGGGTGTTTGGGGATCAGGAGTCGGAGGAAATCCAGACGATTTGGCCAGGCCGAGGGCGGGCCCTCAGAGCCGCTGGGCAGGGCTTCCACCTGGTGGACGTGACGATGATGTACGCCCCCAGATCAGGCGGAGTGAAACGCTACCTGTTGGCCAAGCGCGCCTGGCTCAGCGCCCACCGCCCCGACATCGACCACACCATTGTCGCTCCCGGAGCCCGCAATCGCAGGGGCGCCGATGGACATGTAACCATCGCAGCCGCCCGCCTGCCCTTTGGCGACGGCTATCGGATGCCCGCCAGCCTGACCAAATGGTCTGACGCGATCGGGCGTCTGGACCCGGATGTGATCGAGGCTGGTGACGTCTTTGTTCCGGGTCTCGCGGCCCTGGACGCCGGTCAGGCCCTGGGCCGGCCGGTCGTGGGCTTCTGTCACACCGACGCCGCGGCCCTGGCGGCGCTTCACCTGGGCGAGTGGGCTCGGGCGCCGGCGCGACGCCAGTGGGCGGAGACCTTCGCCCGCTTCGACGCCGTGGTCGCCCCCAGCCGCCATATGGCGGGTCGTCTGGCCGAGGCCGGGGTCAAGGACGTGGTCGTGCAGCCCCTCGGCGTTGATCTGGACCGCTTCCACCCGAGGCTGGCCGACCGGGCGGGCCTGCTGGAAGAGCTGGGCCTTGGTCCCGCCACACGCCTGCTGGTGTTCGCGGGGCGGGCGGCGCGGGAAAAGAACATTGAGGCGATGATCGAAGCGGTGGAGCGCCTGGGCGATCCCTACCGCCTGCTGCTGGTGGGCGCCGGCCGCGACGCGCGTTCCTGCCCCCAGGTGATCGCCCTGGACTATGTGCGCGACACCGGCGCCCTGGCGCGTTTCGTGGCCAGCGCCGACGCCTTTCTGCACGCCAATGAACACGAGCCCTTCGGCCTGGCGGTGCTTGAGGCCCTGGCCTCCGGGACCCCGGTGGTCGGTCCCCGCCGGGGCGGGATCGGCGAGCTGATCGACGAGACCGTGGGCCAAAGGGCGGAGAGCGCGCGGGCCGACCACCTGGCCGAGGCGATTGAAGCCCTGTTTGATGGGGATTTGCAGGATCGCGCCCACGCCGCCCGGCTGCGGGCCGAGCAGCGCCATGGTTGGGATTCGACCTTCCGCGGGCTCACCGGTCTTTACGGGCGCCTGGCGGGGACCTTCGCCCCCCGCCGCCCGATGGCTCTGAGCGCTTAGGGCGGGACCCGCTGGGGTCCCGCCCTTCACCGCCTAACGTCCGGTCGGCAGATCCTTGAAGGCCACAGTCTTGTCGACCCGGATATCGCCGGGCAGGCCGAGCACGCGTTCGGCGATGATGTTGCGCAGGATTTCGTCGGTGCCGCCGGCGATCCGCATGCCTGGCGCAGACATCAGTGAAGCGTGGAAGGCCCCGCGCAGGGGCGCCAGGGCGGGATCATTGATGATCCCGTACTGATCGAGCATCTCCACGGCCGAATGGGCCAGCTCCTGCATCTGCACCGCCGAGATGATCTTGCCGATGGAGCTTTCTGGTCCAGGGGTCTCGCCCTTGGAGAGCGCCGTCATGGTGCGGTTGCGGGTGTGCTTGAGGCCTTCGGCCTGGACATACCAATCGGCCAGCTTCTCGCGGAGCGCCTGGTCCTTGATGGCCGCGCCGCCGTCCAGGCCAGGGGTCTCCCGGGCGGCTTCGAGGAAGGCGCTCCAGCCGGCGCCGGATGAGCCGCCCACGGCCAGGCGCTCGTTCATCAGGGTGACCAGGGACACCCGCCAGCCATCATCGACGGCGCCGAGCCGCTGGCTATCCTTGACCCTCAGGTCGGTGAAGAAGACCTCGTTGAAGCCTGAGCCGCCGGACATCTGGTGGATCGGCCGGATCTCGACGCCCGGATCCTTCATGTCGATCCAGAACATGGTCATGCCCTTGTGCTTGGGCGCGTCCGGATTGGTGCGGCAGATGACGATGCCGAAGTCGGAGAACTGGGCCCCCGTGGTCCACACCTTCTGGCCGTTGATGATCCAGTCGCCCGAACCGTCCGGAGCCTGCTCGGCCCGGGTGCGGGCGCCGGCCACGTCGGAGCCGCCCGAGGGTTCGGAGAAGAGCTGGCACCAGATTTCCTCGCCGCGCATGGCGGGGCCGACAAAGCGCTTCTTGGTGTCCTCATCGGCGAAGGTCATCACGGTGGGCACACACATGCCCAGGCCGATCTGGAACGGGTTGCCCGGCGTCGGGAAGGTGGATTCCTCCTGGCCGAAGATCACCTGCTGGATCGGGTTGCCGCCCTGCCCGCCCCACTCCTTGGGCCAGGTGATGCAGGCGTAGCCGGCAGAGGCCTTCTTGGCCTGCCAGGCCTTGGACGCGGCCAGACCGTCGCTGGATTCGCCCAGCGGATCGGGTTCGCCCTCACGCTTTTTCGGTGCGTTGGCGGTGAGCCACTCGCGGACCTGCTGGCGGTAGGCGGCCTCTTCGGGGGTGTCGTTGAAGTCCATGTTCATGATCCCTTTCAGGCGGCGGCGTTGCGACGTTCGAGCTGGCTGACCAGCCGTTCCTTCCAGACCCGCGGCGCGCCCGCCACGAGGGAAAGCTGGCGCGAGCGCCGGTAGTGCAGATGGCAGTCCATCTCCCAGGTGAAGCCGATGCCTCCGTGGGTCTGGATATTTTCCTTGGACGCGAACCAGTAGGCCTCCGACCCGGCGATCCGCGCGGCGCTGGCGGCCACGGGCAGTTCAGGGGCCCCGGTATTGAGCGCCCAGGCGCCGTAATAGGCGTTGGAGCGGGCCAGTTCGTTCTTCACATAGATGTCGGCCAGCTTGTGCTTGATGGCCTGGTAGGAGCCGATCACCCGGCCAAAGGCGTAGCGCTCAAGGGCGTAGCCCTTGGCCATCTCCAGGCAGCGGTCAGCGCCGCCGCACTGTTCGAAGGCCAGCAGCACCGCGGCGCGGTCGTTGATCTGCTCCAGGACCTCAAAGCCCTGGCCAGCGTCGCCCAGTCGTTTGACCGGCGTATCCTTGAAGGTCAGCCGCGCGGCATCCCGGGTCGGATCCAGGGTCTTCAGCGCGTCCCGCGTCACCGAGGCGTCGGTCAGGTCGGCGATGAACAGGCCCGGCCGGCCGTTCTCCTTGGCCAGCACCAGGGCGACGGTGGCGATATCGCCGTCGGTGACGGGCAGCTTCACGCCGTTGAGCTTTCCCCCCTCGACCGTGGCCTGCAGGGTCGAGGCGGTGGTGACGCCGGGACCTTCGGAGACCGCCATGGCGCCGATCACCTCACCGGCGGCGATGCGGGGCAGCAGGTAGGCCTTCTGCTCCTCGGAGCCCGCCAGCATGATCCCCTCAGCGAGGAAATAGACCGTGGAGGCGAAGGGGATCGGCGCCACGGCGCGGCCGAGCTCCTCGGCGATCACGCACAGCTCCAGGCGCCCCAGGCCAAGGCCGTTATATTCCTCGGGTATGGCCGCGCCGAGCCAGCCCTGCTCGCCCACCGCCCTCCAGAGGTCCTCGTCATAGGACCTGGAATCCTCATCCAGAACCTTGCGCACCCGGCTGGTCGGACACTGGGCGTCGAGGAATTTTCGCGCCTCATTCTTCAGAAACTTCTGGTCGTCGGAAAAATCGAAATTCATGCCCGTCTTGTCCCGCCGCGTTCACGGCGCCTGCGTTTCCCTTGAAACCCCACCATACGCATCGCAGCCGGCGTGGAAAGATTGACCTCGCGTCAAGGATTTCAGGGTCTTATGGGCGGAAATAAGTATCGGTGGGTGCGTATGGCCAAGGCTGTCTTCCAACGTAATCAAAAGGTGTGGGTCGAAAGCGTCGGCGCCTGGGCCGTGATCGAGAAGATCGTGCCCGTCTGGGCCCGGGGTTTCGACGAGCCCGTGCGCGTGACCTACGACGTGGGACTGGGCCGCGATTTCCACGCCCATGAGCTCCGCGCCGAGCAATCCAGCCACGAACTCGTGGACGATGACGCGCCAAGCTGGCGTCTGCTGCGGGCCCGCAACAAGTGGCAGCAGCCCGACGACTGCGCCCACCACCCCTATCCAGGCACCTATCCGGTGGTGGTGACCGACGCCAATGACTGGGGCGGCTGGCGCGTGCCAGGCGCGGAATACGATCGTGATCCACTGAAGATCGAATTCCAGGCCCGGCTGATCACCTCTACTCAGCGCCTGCTCTCCATCGCCCGTCACCTGTCGGCGCTGGTGGACGAGGCGCCTGAAGACGCCCCGCCGGAGATTCGCCGCCTGTCGGAGGAGGCCCGAAAGGTCGACCGCTTCCTTCAGCAGATCCCAGCTGCGGCCGAGGCGCCGCCGGAAATCGCAGAAGACGCCGCCTGAGCCACTTCGGCCTTCGCCGCCTCTGGCGACCGGCCGCCCGGGGCGTTACATCGGTGGGATGCGCACCGAAACGCCCCAGCCGATCCGCCTGTCCGATTATCGCCCGCCGGCCTTCCTGGTGGACGAGATTCATCTGGACTTCGACCTGAAGCCCAGCGCCACCCGGGTGAAGGCCAGGCTCAGCCTGCGCCGTAACGGCGACCACGCCGAGCCGCTGGTGCTGAACGGCGAGCGGCTGACCCCGATCTCTGTGGCCATTGATGGCCGGGCCCTGGCTGAGACCGACCGCGTCATCGACGCCGAGCATCTCACCATCGCCAATGTCCCCGACGCCTTCGTGCTGGAGACCGAGGTCGAGATCGATCCGGCCGCCAACACCTCGCTGGACGGCCTCTACATGTCCGGCGGCCGGTTCTGCACCCAGTGCGAGGCCGAGGGCTTTCGCAAGATTACCTGGTTCCCGGACCGTCCTGACGTGCTGGCCCGCTACACAGTGAGGATGACGGCGGACAAGGCGTTCCAGCGCCTGCTGTCCAACGGCAATCTGATGGAGTCTGGCCAGACGGCCGACGGCCGCCACTACGCGGTCTGGAACGACCCCTTCCCCAAGCCCTGCTACCTGTTCGCCCTTGTGGCCGGCGAGCTCGACATGCTGGAAGACAGCCTCGTCACCATGAGCGGCCGCAAGGTCGATTTGCGCATCTATGTCGATCCCGGCATGGCCGATCGCGCCCTCTACGCCATGGACGCCCTCAAGCGCTCGATGAAATGGGACGAGGAGGCGTTTGGCCGGGAATACGACCTCGACCTGTTCATGATCGTCGCCGTGCGGGACTTCAATTTCGGCGCGATGGAGAACAAGGGGCTGAACATCTTCAACTCCTCGCTCCTCCTGGCCGATCAGGCGACCGCCACCGACTTCGACTATGAGCGGATCGAGAGCGTCGTCGCCCACGAGTATTTCCACAACTGGACCGGCGACCGGATCACCTGTCGCGACTGGTTCCAGCTGTGCCTGAAGGAAGGCCTGACCGTCTTCCGTGACCAGAGCTTCTCGGCCGACATGCGCGGCGCCGCCGTCCAGCGGATCAAGGATGTGAAAGCCCTGCGCGCCCGTCAGTTCTCTGAGGACCAGGGACCGCTGGCCCACCCGGTGCGGCCGTCGAGCTATCTGAAGATCGACAACTTCTACACCGCAACCATCTACGAGAAGGGCTCCGAGGTCATCGGCATGCTCAAGACCCTGATCGGGGCCGAGGCTTTCCGGAAGGGCATGGACCTCTATTTCGATCGATGGGACGGCCACGCCACCACGGTCGAGGCCTTTATCGAGTGCTTCGCCGAAGCCTCGAGCCAGGACCTGTCGGCGTTCTTCGGCTGGTACGAGCAGGCAGGCACCCCCCGGGTCGATATCCGGCGCACCTATGACGCCGCCGCCCAGACCCTGAAGCTCGACCTGACCCAGACGACGCCGCCGACCCCTGGCCAGGCCAGCAAGATCCCCCTGCCCATCCCGGTGCGCCTCGGTCTGCTCGACGGGGAAGGCCGCGCCCTGGCCTTTGAGCGCGACGGTCAGGCGGTGGACGAGACTGTGGTGGTGCTGGACGCCGCCAGGACCAGCGTCACCCTGACGGGCGTCGATCGCGAACCGGTGCTCTCAGCCCTGCGCGGCTTCTCGGCGCCTGTGGTCCTGACCACCGATTCCGAGCCCAAGGATCGCTACGTCCAGCTCGCCGCCGATCCGGACCTGTTCAATCGCTGGGAGGCCGGCCAGGATCTGGCCCGCGACCTCATGCTGGCCCGCAGCGCCGGAACCCCAGACGAGGTGGGCGAGGAACGCTACGCCGAGGCGGTCGGTCGCGCCCTGTCCGATCAGGCCGCAGATCCGGCCTTCAAGGCTCTGCTGCTGTCCCTGCCCAGCGAAGCCGAGTTGGCCCTGGCCCAGCAGCCTGCTGACCCTGCCGCCATCCATCTGGCCCGGAACGCGCTGCGCGCCCGGCTGGCCGTTCACCTGGCCGAGGAGTTGGGGCGTCTGCACACCGGCCTTCAGGACCTCGGAGAGTTTTCCCCCGACGCCGCGGGCGCCGGGCGCCGGGCCTTGCGCAACATGGCCCTCGACATCCTCTCGGTGGACCCGCACGCGGAGAACGCCGAACGCGCCTTTGGCCACTATGAGGCCGCGGGCAACATGACCGACGCCATGGGCGGGCTCTCGGCCCTGATGCAGATCGGCGGCGAGCCGTTTGAGAAGGCCCTGGCCGACTTCTACGAACGCTGGAAGGGCGAGCCCCTGGTCATCGACAAGTGGTTCGCCCTGCAGGCCCGGGCGCCGGATGAGGGCGCGCTCGGCCGCGTCCTGGGCCTGACCGCCCACCCGGCGTTTGATCCGAAAAATCCCAACCGCCTGCGGGCCTTGGTCGGGACCTTCGCCGCCGGCAATCCCGTGCGGTTCCACGATGAAAGTGGAGCCGGATACAGGTTCCTGGCCGATCAGATCCTGTCGGTCGACGGCTATAACCCGATGACCGCGGCGCGCCTGTTGGAGCCGCTGGGCGGCTGGCGGCGCTATCGCCCCGATCTGGGCGCCCTGATGCGCGCCCAACTGGAGCGGATCGCCGGTCAGGAAGGCTTGTCGAAAAACGTCTACGAACTCGCCTCGCGGGCGCTTGCCGAGGACTGAGCCCAGCCCGTCCGTCGCACGCGTCTGCGTCAAGCAAGGTTCCGATGCAGACGCGACCGTATGACTCGTGACGTGGCGAGTCCGCCCGCCTAGACTCCGGTTTGCGGGGTGACTCGAATTTGAGGGTAAGGGAGCGGCGGGCTTGGCCGGACGCGGAAGCAGAAGCGCGGCTCGGACCCAGGGTCGGAAGCGCGGCGGGGAGGCGAGTCCAGGTTCCCGGCCGCCGCCGACGTTCGCGTTCGCACGTCTGGCGATCCTCACCACCCTGCTCCTCATGGCCGTCTATACGGCCTTCGCCGTGGCCCGCATCCAGGCCGAACCCACCCGGGCCGGACAGCTGGGCGTCGTCCTGCCTGGCGAGGCCCAGGCCTTGGCCGCGCGCCTTGACGCCGAGGCCGCCACCCTGCGGGGCGGTTTGCTGGCGGCGCGGGAAATCCTCGAGACCAGACCCGACAGCCCGCTGGAAGCCGCTGAAATTGGCCTGAAGGTCGCGACAGGAACCGCCAGCGCCTTGATTGTCCTGAATGAGGGGCAGACCCTCGCGACCACCGGAACGGCGCCCGAGTTGAACTGGAGCGCCCTGGCGGCCCAGACCGACCGGGTCCAGCGGGAGGTTTGGTTTGGGACCGACAGTCCCCAGGGCGGCGCCCCGGTCCTGCTGGCTGGGACCACAGCCTCCACCCCACAGGGACGCCGCACGATCTTCCTCGTCGCCGATCCTGCCCGGCTGACGGCTCTGCTGGCGGATGCGCGTCTGGGCGCCATCCTGTCTGCGAGGGGCCAGATGGTGGCCGCCATCGGCGCCGGGGGCGTCGCCGAAGCCGACAGCCTGAGCACAGCGTTTGAACTCACGCCGGGCGAACTGCGGCCCGGCCGCCTGACGCGGGCCCGAAGCTCGGACGGGTCAAGCCTGCAGGTGGTCGCGTATCCTGCGGCGGACGGCGCCTGGCTGGCCGTGGTCGGCGCCGATGCTGATCCGCTGGAAATCCTGTCGGCCCGGGAGCAGCTCGGCTGGGTGCTGATCCCCCTGAGCGTGGCCTTCCTTCTGGGACTGCTGCTGTTCACCCAGAGCCGCAAGGTCGAGGCGGCTCAGCAGGCCTTCTATGACAGCGAGCAGCGCTTCCGGATGGCTGTCGAGGCCGCCCGCTGCGGGATCTGGGAGTGGGATCTGGCCACCGACGAGGTCTTTCTGTCCGACGTCACCGGCGGCATGCTGGGCTGGGGCGGCGGCGGCGTGGTGGGCGGCCAGGACGTTCTGGACCGGGTGTCCCCAGATCACCGCGAGCGGGTCCGTCAGGCCCTGTCCACCGCGGCGCTCTACGGCGCCTTCGACGTCTCATTCCGGGTGCCCGGTGAGCCGGGGGAACGGCCCATATGGATCGACGCCCGGGGCCAGGCTTTTGGCCGCGCGCCCGAAGGCGGCTTTGCCCGGATCATCGGGGTCGCCCTCGACGTCACCGAGGAGCGGATGGCCCAGGCCCGGGCCCAGGCGGCCGAGAACCGCCTGCGCGACGCCATTGAGAGCGTATCGGAGGCCTTCGTCCTCTGGGATCGGCATGGCCGCCTGCTGATGTGCAATCGCAACTATCGCAGCGTCTTCTCCCTGGAGGCGCGCCTGCTCAAGCCCGGCGCCGCCCGCGATCAGGTCAACCGCTTCGCCCAGCTGGCCATCAAGCGCGAGGCGCCGGCCATGGACGGCCAGCGCGGGGTCCGCGAAGCCGAGCTGAACGACGGCCGCTGGATCCAGATATCGGAGCGCCGCACCGCCGAGGGCGGGCTGGTGATGACGGCGGCAGACATCACCGCCATCAAGACCCAGGAGGAGGCCCGCCGGGTCAACGAAGAGGCCCTGCAGAAGGCCGTCGTCAGCCTGGAGCGCAGCCAGGAACAGCTGTCGGAGCTGGCCCGCAAGTACGAGGCTGAAAAGGTCCGCGCCGAGAGCGCCAACACCGCCAAGAGCGAGTTCCTGGCCAATATGAGCCATGAGTTGCGGACCCCGCTGAACGCCATCAACGGCTTCTCTGAGATCATGGTCGGCGAGATGTTCGGCCCCCTCGGCGACCCCCGCTACAAGGAATATTGTGGGGATATCCTGTCCTCGGGCCAGCACCTGCTGGCGCTGATCAACGACATCCTCGACATGTCCAAGATCGAGGCCGGAAAGATGAACCTGAAGTTCGAGCCCCTGACCCTGGAGGACGTGGTCGAGGACGCCGCCCGGCTGATCCGCAACAGGGCCGACAGCGCGGGCCTGGCGGTCGATCTGGAATTCCCCCGGGACCTGCCCGAGGTCGAGGCCGACTACCGCGCCATCAAGCAGGTGCTGCTCAACCTGCTCTCCAACGCCATCAAGTTCACGCCGCGGGGCGGCCGCATCACAGTGCGCGCCGACGCCCGCCCTGATCCCCTGGGCGAGCGGGTGCGCATCACGGTCCGTGATACCGGCATCGGCATCGCCCCGGACGATCTGGCCCGGCTCGCCCGTCCCTTCGAGCAGATCGAGAACCAGCACTCCAAGACCCAGCAGGGCACGGGCCTGGGTCTCGCCCTCACCAAGTCCCTGGTGGAGATGCACGGGGGCTCCCTCGACATCCAGAGCGCGCCGGGCGAAGGCACCACCGTCGGCTTCTCTCTGCCCGTCCGGCAGAGTGAGCCCCAGCAGGCGCCCGTTCGTCGCACGGGGACGGCGGCCTGAAGGCCGGGCTGTGTGAGCCCTAAGGCTGTTCGCCGCCGCGGTGGTCCCGCTCGCCCCGATGGCCGCGCCCGTCGCGGTGGCCCATGACCGGGCGCGAGAGGGCGTCCGCCAGGGCCTGACGCTCTTGCAGGCTGAGGTCAGCGGCGAACTCGACAACCCGGCTCTCCAGCCGGCTTCGGGCTTCGGCCTCGATCGCCTGGGCCTTGGCCAGGGCCTCACGCACGGCGGCGGGATCATAGGGATCGGCGGCGATCTCGCCCCAGGCGCCACGCCGAGCCTCACCAGCGCTGACCAGCGAACGACGCACCTCACGGGCTTCTCCCCGCAGGGCCTGACGATAGGCGTCCTGGCGGGCCTCCGGCAGGGCGGAGGCGGCGGAGAAGATGGGTGGCGGCCCCGGCCGCATGGCCATCTGCCGGCCTTCAGACATGCGCACGCCGATCACCAGACCGCCGATCATCGCCCCGATGGCGAACAGATTGACGGCGAGGGAGACGAACAGGGCGATGGTCAGGCTACGCTGCGACATCAAACGTCTCCCACCAACTCAATATCCAGGGTGTCGTAGGCGCTGACCGCGGCGGTGATCACCTCGAGCTCGCCCATCGGGGCGACGGCCCCGGACACCACGACTC
The DNA here is from genome assembly GCF_030679875.1 of Phenylobacterium sp. Taxonomy (GTDB): domain Bacteria; phylum Pseudomonadota; class Alphaproteobacteria; order Caulobacterales; family Caulobacteraceae; genus Phenylobacterium. Next base: position 118,262 of record NZ_JAUXSP010000003.1, read on the forward strand.
CAGCCATGACGCCGGCGACCCCGGCGGCCATGAGTCCCGCCCCAAGGCTGGTGCGCCACAGCCAGCCGCGCCAGGGCGGCGCCCGTCGCTCAGCCGGCGCATGGCTCAGGATCGCCGCCTGCAACGCCGCGCTGGCCGCGGGGACGCGCCAGGAGTCCAGCGCCCAGTCCAGGTCGCTCTGTTGGGCCAGCAGCGGCGCTGTCGCCGCAGGTTCGGCCGACATCAGCAGGGCGGCGGACTCGCGCTCGGCGGCGGGCCAGCGGGAGACATCCCCTCCGTAGGCCTCGGCCAGGACGGCGAAACGGTCCAACTCCATGTTCGGTCCTTCCTTCATCGCGACGCCCTCACCGCATATCCGCCAGGGCCAGGCGCAGGGCGCGCCGGCCTCGGGACAACAGGCTCTCCAGAGCCTCGACGCTGACGCCCATCAGGCCCGCGGCCTCTATATTCCCCAGCTCCTGATAGTGGCAGAGCACCACCGCCTCCCGCTGCCGGTCGGGCAGGCGCGCCATGGCGGCGGCCACCCTGAGCCCGACATCGGCCGCCTCCAGACCGCGATCGGGCGCCGGCCCCTCGTCGGCCTGCTCCGGGGGCGTCTCGGTGGGAATTTCGCGGCGTTTGCGCAGGCGGTCGTAGCAGAGGTTCAGGGCCACCCGGTGCAGCCAGGTATCGAACCGGGCCGCCCCCGGCGTCCATTTCGGCGCCTGGCGCCAGGCGCGAACGAAGACCTCCTGCGACACGTCCTCGGCCTCGGCGAGGTCTCCCAGCATCCGCACCGCCAGGCCGTTGATCCTTGGCAGCTTGCGGGCCATCAGGGCGCGCACCGCCGCGGGGTCGCCCTGGGCGACCCGACCCAGCAGCTCGTCGTCGGGATCCTGCGCAATCGCCAAGCCTCACCTCGCCCGCGCCGTGGCTGGGCCCTGTCGGGGGATCACGGTCGGCCACGCGGACGGCTCTGACGAAGGCTGGTGAGTTCGGCGCGGTCCAGGATGCCATCCTTGTCGGCGTCGCTGGCCGCAAAGCGGCGGTCGGCGCCGGCCTCGATCTCAGCGCGGGTGATCACACCGTCTCGGTTGGCGTCCAGCCGCGTCCAGATCTCGGCGACCCTGCCGGCGCCGCCTGCGCCGCCGAACCGCCGCGCCATGTCCTCCATGGGCTTGAACTCGGCCCGGGTGATCTTGTCGTCACGGTTCTTGTCGAAGGCCTCAAGCATGGCGTCAGTCTGGCTCTTGCGGAACTCGGCCAGGGTCACCTTGCCGTCCTTGTTCAGGTCGGGGTCCGGCGCACGGCCCATCATCTGCGCTTGCGCCGGCGCGCCCATCAGGGCGACGGCGAGGACGCTGAACAGAAGCATGCGGGACATGGCGACCTCCTTGTGCGGCGGGTTCGGAGAGTTGAACGGGCCAGCCGCTCATTTCCGTCGCTCAAGGTTGCACCAGCATTTCATAGGCCGCGCGGGCGGCCTTTCGCGCCGCCTCCAGCCGCGGTCGGACCTGGCGGAAGTCGCCCTCCCCCGCCGCCCGCGCCATCAGACGGCGAAAGGCCGTCGGCTCCGCAGAGGGATCGGCCCCGTCCTCCAGGGCCACCTTGATCAGCTGGGTGAGGTTCTGCTGCAGACGCCAGGCGTCCTCCAGCACGTTCAGGGGCTCAAGGGCGCCCAAGCCCGCCTGGCGGAAGGCCGACAGCGCCCGGGCGGTGTGGGGCCGCAGAGGCCCCCCGTCCGCGGCATGAGCCAATTGCAGAAACTGCGCGGCGAACTCCACGTCCACAAGCCCGCCCCGGGCCAGCTTCATGTCCCAGACATCCTTGGCCGGCCGCTCCTTGTCCAGCAGGGTCCGCATGGCGCGCACGTCACGGGCCAGGACCTTGCGGTCCCGGGGACGCCGCAGGGCCGCCTCGATCAGGTCCGTCGCCTGCTGGGCGAAGGCCGGCGTGCTGGCCCAGACCACCCGGGCCCGGGTGAGGGCCAGAAACTCCCAGGTCTCAGCCTCCCCGGCATAGTAGGCCTCGAAGGCGGCCTGGCTCACCGCCACAGGCCCCTGCGTCCCCGAGGGGCGCAGCTGCATGTCCACCTCATAGAGCTCCCCCTCGGCGGTAGGCAGCGAGAGGGCGGCGATCAGACGCTGGGTGAAGCGGCCATAGAAGGTCTCGGCCCCCCAGCCCTTTACGCCCGACATGGCCCGCGGATCATCGGCCCGGTAGAGGGTCATCAGGTCGAGGTCAGATGAGGCGGTCATCTCCCGCGAGCCGCACTTGCCCAGCGCCACCACGGCCACCTGCCCTGGAAACTCGCCGCCCAGTCGCTCCGCCTCGGCCAGGGCTGCGGGCGCCAGGGTGCGAATACAGAGATAGGCGAGGTCGGCGAAGCCCCGCCCGACCCGCTCGGCGCTGGCCACCCCGCTCATGACCTGCACCCCCAGGCGGAAGGCCTGCTCGCGATGGACCCGGCGAACCGCGTCCATGACAGCCTCGAACCCCTCAGCCTGGGCGAGAGCCATGGCCATGACGGCCTCGTCCTCGGCCGGGTCGATCTCGGCGAAGAAGTCCCCGTCGACCAGGGCGTCGATCGCGGCGGGCCGCCGAGCCAGGGTGGCGGCCAGCTTGGGCGCAAAGGCCAGAACCTGGACCAGCAGCTCGAACAGCTTGGGGTTGGCCAGGAACAGGGACTGGATCTGCACGCCCGACGACAGGCTGGCGAAGAAATCACTGAACCTGTTGAAGGCCGCATTGGGCGCGCCCGTGGCGTTGGCGGCCTCCAGAAGGCGCGGGGCGAGCCGGGTGAACAGCTCCCGCCCCCGTTCGGTCCGGGTGGCCGGGATGCGGCCGTGGTGCCAGGCGCGAATGGTCTGGGAGACCTGCAACGGGTTGTCGAAACCCATCCGCCCGAGGGTTTTCAGGGTGGCCGGGTCGTCGTCCACCCCGGTGAAGATCAGGCTCCCAAAGGTTGAGGACAGGGGCTCTTCGTCGGGGAACAGTTCGCCATAGCGGCGGTTGACCGTCTTCAGCACCTCGGTGACGGCGGCGTCAAAGGCCTTGACCTTGTCGTAGCCGAACAGGGCCGCCACACGGGTCCGCTCCCCATCGGCCTCGGGCAGGCGGTGGGTCTGCTCGTCGCCGACCATCTGCACCCGATGTTCGACTGCGCGCAGGAGGAGGTAGGCGTCGTGCAGTTCCGCAGCCGCTTCGGGCGACACGTGCCCCGCCGCGGTCAGGGCCTGCAGGGTATCCAGGGTCCTCATCCCGCGGAGCTCGGGATGACGGCCGCCGAGGATCAACTGCTGGGTCTGGACGTAGAATTCGATCTCGCGAATGCCGCCTCGGCCAAGCTTCAGGTCGGCGCCCTTGGCCGTCAGGCGGTCGTCGACCTTGTGGACGTGGATCTGCCGCTTGATCGAATGGATGTCGGCGATGGCGGCGAAGTCCAGATTCTTGCGCCAGATGAAGGGCGCCAGCTCCTCCAGAAAGGCCTCAGCCCGGGGCAGGTCGCCGGCGCAGGCCCTGGCCTTGATGAAGGCCGCCCGCTCCCAGTTCTGGCCCACGGTCTCATAGTATTCGAAGGCGGCGTTGACCGACACGGCCAGCGGGGTCGAGGAAGGGTCAGGACGCAGACGCAGATCCACCCGAAAGACATAGCCCTCTTCGGTCCGGTCATGAATCAGGGCCGCGACGGCCTGGGTCAGGCGCACGGCGAAGGCCCGGGGCTCCACGCCCTCGCACACCGGCAGGACATCGGGCTCGTAGAAGACCGAAACGTCGATATCGCTGGAATAGTTGAGCTCGAAGGCGCCCTGCTTGCCCATGGCCAGGCAGAACCAGCCGGGAACGGGCCCCTCTGGCCCTTCTCCCTCCGCCTGAAGCCGCCCGGCCGCCACCTCCGCCCGGGCGGCCACCCGCAGGGCCGCGGCCAGGGCGGAGTCTGCAAAATGGGTCAGGGCGCCGGTGACTGCATCCAGGTCCCAGACGCCACCGAGATCGGCCAGGGCGATCAGCAGATGCGCTTCGGCCTTCAGCCGGCGCAGCTCGGGTCCGGCCTCGGCGGCGGTTTCGAGGTCGCCGGCCGCCTTCGTCCGCGCCAGCAGATCGGCGAACTGCGCATCGGGCGCGTGCTCGAGAACCGCCCGCAGGCGGGCCGGCGTCCGGCGGGCGAGGCCAGCCAGGTAGGGCGAGGCCCCGAACACCGGCGCCAGGGCAGGCCAGCTGCGCTCAAGCAGGTCGGCCCACCCCTCTCTGTCGGCGGCGGGGGTCAGCATCTCCCGGGTTCGTTCAGCAGCCTTGCCGTCGGCGACAGGGCCGCAGGGGGAAAGCGAGTCAGCAAGCAGGGTCATGAGGAGCAGTCTGGGGGTTCAGGCGGGCCTGTGGCAATCTCAGGCGGGCGGCAGGATCACCGCCACCCGCAGGCCAGGTCCAATCTCGCCGACCTTGCCAGGCCCCTCCGACAGTTCGACACGGCCGCCGTGGGCTTCGGCCACCGCCGCCACCAGAGAAAGGCCGAGGCCAGCGCCCGGCAGACTGCGGCTGTTTTCCAGGCGCACGAACCGCTCCACCACCCGTTCCCGGTCCTCTTCGGGCACGCCTGGACCTGTATCGGTCACCGAGAACTCCACCTCTCCCGATGACCGTCTTCGGACCCGCAGCATGATGGCGCCGCCCTTCGGCGTGTACTTGATGGCGTTGTCCATCAGATTGGCCAGGGCCTGGGCCATGAACTCGCGGTTGGCGCGGATCGTCATGCCGCGGTCCAGCTCGGCCTTGAAATCCAGCCCGTCGTCCTCGCAGAGGGGCTCGTAGAGCTCGCAGATATCGGCGGCCAGATCGGCTGGGTCGAACAGGACGGGATCTGGCGCGGCGCCCGCGGCCTGCAGCCGGGCGATGGCCAGCACAGCGCCGAAGGTCTTCAACACGCCGTCGGTGTCGTCCAGGGCCTGGGCGAAGGCCGCCTGCGGATCGCCCCGGCCCGCCTCCAGGTCCAGGAAGGAGGCCTCGAGCCTCCCGCGCAGGCGGGTCAGCGGGGAGCGCAGATCATGGGCGATGGCGTCGCCCGTATGCTTGTGCCCGGCCATCGAGCGTTCCAGCCGGTCGAGCATTTCGTTCAGGCCCACAGCCAGCTCGTCCAGCTCGTCCCGGGTCCCACGTACGGGCGCCCGGGCGGAGAGATCGCCATTGCGCACGGCGTCTACGACATTGTTGAGCCCGGTCATGGAACGGCTGACATTTCGGCTGACCACCACGCCGCCAGCCAGGCCCAGGACGATGATCAGGGCCCCGGCGCCCCAGAGCGCCCGGACGATCTTGACCACATAGGCCTCGTCCTCGGCGATGTCGGCGCCGACAAACAGGATCTCACCGCCAGATAGCCGCTCCTGCAGGCCCCGGGCAGGGCGATTGAGCTCCCGGCCCTGGACGTCGAACTCAGTCACCTGGAAGCTGGTCCAGGTCGCCGCGCCGTTGAAGTCGTCCAGGGGGGATTCCTCGATGGAGCCGGAGATCCGTTCGCCATCGGGCTTCATCAGCAGATAGAGATAGGGGCGCTCGCTCGCCGCGCGCTCGATCAGCGCCTGATTGAGGGCGTCGGTCCCGGCCCGGCCATAGGCGCTCTGCAGGGTGCGCATCTCGCGGGTGATCAGCTGGTCGACCCGGCGCGTCGCCTCGCCGGCTGTCGCCACATAGATATAGGCCAGGAAGGCGCTGGCCGAGGCCGCGAACAGGGCCAGGAACAGCAGGGTCAGCCTGAACGGCGTCGTGCGGAAGATGCGCGGCAGGCGCATGCCCGGCCCTTAAGCGTCGAGCCGGTAGCCCGCGCCGCGCACGGTCTGCAGCATCGGCCGGTCGAAACCCTTGTCGATCTTGGCGCGCAGGCGCGAGACGTGCACATCGATCACATTGGTCTGGGGATCGAAGTGATACTCCCACACCTTTTCCAACAGCATGGTGCGCGTCACCGCCTGTCCGGCGTGGCGCATCATGAATTCCAGCAGCTGGAATTCACGTGGCTGCAGGTCGATCTCCTGACCCTGTCGGTGAACCGTGCGGCCAATCAGATCCATTTCAAGCTCACCGACCCGCAACAGCGTCTGGACCGAGCCGGTTTCGCGACGCCTCGCCAGGGCTTCGACCCGGGCGATCAACTCGGCGAAGGCGTAGGGCTTGACCAGATAGTCGTCGCCGCCGGCCTTGAGGCCGTCCACGCGGTCGTTGATCTCGCCCAGCGCCGAAAGGAACAGCACCGGAGTCTGATCGCCTTCCCGCCGCAGGGTCTCGACCAGGGTGACGCCGTCCATCTTGGGCATCATGCGATCGACGATCATCACGTCGAACTCGCCCCCTTGGGCCTCGGTCAGGCCTGCTTCGCCATCGGCGGCCGACACACAGACGTGGCCGCTCTCCGTGAGGCCGCGGACCATCACGGCGGCGGCCTCCAGGTCGTCCTCGACAATCAGTATCCGCATACCCGCCCCCGCTGAGTCTTGGCCCGAGCCTACTGCGCGATGTCCAGCGGTAGGAAGAGGGTGCGGCCATCGCGGCTCACCCCCAGAAGAATGCTCGGCCGACCGGCCTTGCGGGCGGCTTCCACCTCGGCGGACAGATCGCTTGGCGCTGTAATCGCGCGGCTGTTGACCCGGACGATCACATCCCCCCGTCGCAGGCCCTTGCGGGCGGCGTCAGACGAGGCCGAGAGCGCAGTCACCACGACACCGCGCACCTCGGCGGCGATGCCGAAGCTGCGGCGGGCGGCGTCGTCGATCGGCGCGAGGGTCATGCCCAGCACCTGCGGCGCCGCCGGCTGCGCGGGATTCTGGCCACGAGGCGTCGCCGGCCCGCCGCTATTGTCGTTGGCGGCCAGTTCACGCTCATTCGGGCGGACGCCGGACCGGACCTGAATGGTCCGGCGGGCCTCGCCACGAATGATCTCCAGTCGCAGGGTGTCGCCGGCCGTGGCCTTGGCGACCTCTCGGGTCAGCTCGGAGGAGGTGCCGACGGCGACGCCATTCACCGAAATGACCACGTCACCGGCCTGCAGGCCCGCCCGGGCCGATGGGCCACCCGGCACCGTGTCGGACACGATGGCCCCGCGCTGGTCGCCCAATCCCTGAGCCTGGGCCATTTCACGGGTGTAGTTCTGGATGGTGGCGCCGATATAGCCACGGGTCACGCTGCCGCTGGCGATCAGCTGCTTGGTGATGATGTCGGCGGTGGCCGCGGGAATGGCGAAGCCGATCCCCACCGAGCCGCCGGACGGCGAGAAGATGGCGGTGTTGACGCCGATCACCCGTCCATAGATGTCAAAGGTCGGGCCGCCGGAATTGCCCCGGTTGATGGGCGCGTCGATCTGGATGAAGTCGACGAAGGTCTCGCCGATGTCACGGCCGTAGGCCGAAACGATGCCCGAGGTGGCCGTGGCGGTGAGGCCAAACGGATTGCCCACCGCGATCACCCAGTCGCCGACCCGCGGCACGGCGTCGTTCTCAAAGCTCACATAGGGGAAGTTCGCACCCTTGACCTTCAGGACGGCCAGGTCCGTGGCTTCGTCGCGCCCGACGATCTCGGCCACCAGCTCGCGCTCATCCTTCAGGACGACCTTGATCTCCTCGGCGTTCTCGACGACGTGGTTGTTGGTGACGATGTAGCCGTCGGCGGAGATGAAGAAGCCGGAGCCCGCCGACATCTGGGTCGGACCCTGCTGCTCTTCTTCGCCTTCGCCCTCACCCTCGCCGCCCCTGGGGGCGCGGGGAATGATGCCGAAGGGCAGGCCCTCGAAGCCTGGAATCTGACGAAGCGCGCTGGCGTCGGCCCGGGAGGTGACGTTCACTGAGACCACGGCCGGCGAAACCTGCTCGAAGATGTCCGCGAAGGACAGAGGCGCGCCCGGCGGGGGCGCAAAGACCGGCGCTGTCGAAGCGCGGATCACCGGCATGGACGGCCCCGACTTTTCAGCCAGGGTCAGGCCGACATCGGTGGCCGCCAGGGCGGCCGCTGCGACGCCAATGCCGGCGACGGCGCCGAGAAGATATCCGGTCTTCTTAGATGTCATGGGCCTTCGATTCCTTGCGGGCTCTTCGGGTCATAGCACATGCCCGCCTTCCACTAGCTAGGATCGATGCGCCGATGTGCAACCGATCTCAACTTACCAATTCGCAAGCTGTAGCATCGGTTCGCGGCGCCTATGAGGCCGAACCAGGGTCCGAACGGGAAGCTTGCGAAAGGCGCGCCAAGGCGGCGGACTCCTCACTGGTGAGGTCAGGCTCGGGCGGCGGGACACGCCAGCGACGGATCAACAGGCCCGCGCCGGCCAGCACCACAAGCAGGGGCGCCAGCCACAGGGCGGCGTTGGCCCAGCTGAAACGGGGTTTCAACAGGACATATTCGCCGTAGCGGTCAGTGAGAAAACGGCGGACCTCGACGTCGCTGCGGCCCTGGGCCACCTCTTGCCGGACGATCGCCCGAAGGTCCTGAGCCAGTTCGGCGCTGGAGGCGTCGATAGACTCGTTCTGGCAGACCAGGCAGCGGACATCCTTGAAGAGGGCCCGGGCCCGGGCCTCCTGCGCGGGGTCAGCCAGCCGCTCGCCAGGGTCCGACGCCGCCCCCAGGCAAAGGACAGCACAGGCCATGGCCGCCCAACGCCCAAGGCCCTTCATGTCAATTCTCCCACAGGCTCTGGCTTCGCCGCTGGGGCCAGCGCCGGCGCCGCACGACGGCCGGCCACCAGCCGCAACCGGCGGTCAGACAGGGAGATCAGGCCGCCGAAGGCCATCAGGCCAGGCCCCAGGAAGATCAGCAGCGCCCAAGGATTCCAATAGCCAGTGACCAGCCAGACCGGGCCGCCGTCGACGCCGGTCCGTCGCTCGCCGAGCACCACATAGAGGTGGCTGAGGCCGCGGGTGCAGATGGCCACCTCCGAGGTGGTCTGGCCGCCGGCCGAATAGAGCCGCCGCTCGGGTCTGGCCATGCAGGCCAACGTCCCATCAGGCGCCGTGGCGCGCAGGGTGGCCTGTTCCGCCTCGTAGTTGGGGCCAAGCGTCGGCGCCACATCTTCAAGCGTAAGGACATAGCCCGCCACCTCGAGCCGCTGGCCAAGGGCCAACACCTCGGCGGTCTCGGCCTTCCAGGTGGTCTCGAACACCGCGCCAAGGACGAAGACGCCGAGCCCGGCATGGGCCAGCGTCATGCCCCAGGCGCCCCGGGGCAGGCCGCCAAGGCGGCGCAGGACTTCCCGCCCGGGAACACGGAACAGTCGGATCCGCTCGGCGACCTCGGTCAGGGAGCCGATGATCAGCCAGACCCCCAGGGCGAGGCCTGCGGCGCCGAAGAGGCTGCGGGGCTCGGCCAGCGCCAGGGTCGCCACCGCCGCCAGGGCGGCCAGCAGGGCGGCCACCCAGAGCCGCTGCAGGGCGGCGCCGGCGTCGGCCCGCTTCCAGGCCAGCAGCGGTCCGGCCGGCAGCAGGAGCAGCAGGATGAACATCAACGGCGTGAAGGTGAGATTGAAATAGGGCGGACCCACGGAGATGGCCTCGCCCGCCATGGCCTCGCGGATCAGGGGATAGAGGGTGCCCAGGAGCACCGTGGCGGTCGCCGCCGCCAGTAGGATGTTGTTGAGGACGAGCGCGCTTTCACGGCTGATGGGGGCGAACATGCCGCCCCGGGCCATGGCCGGCGCCCGCCAGGCGAACAGGGCGAAGCCGAGACCCGCTGTCACGCCCAGAATGGTCAGCAGGAGGACGCCCCGGGTCGGATCGACCGCAAAGGCGTGAACCGAGGTCAGCACCCCTGAACGGACCAGGAAGGCGCCGAGCATGGAGAAGGTGTAGCCCCCCAAGGCCAGGAAGATGGTCCAGCCCGGCAAGGCGCCGCGCCGTTCGGTGACGACGGCCGAATGCAACAGGGCCGTGGCGATCAGCCAGGGCATGAAGCTGGCGTTCTCCACCGGATCCCAGAACCACCAGCCCCCCCAACCCAGTTCGTAATAGGCCCAGAAGGCGCCAAGCGTGATCCCGACGGTCAGGGCGCTCCAGGCCGCCAGGGTCCAGGGCCTGACCCAGCGGGCCCAGGCGGCGTCGGCACGGCCTTCGACCAGGGCGGCGATGGCCAGGGAGAAGACCACCGAAAGGCCCACATAGCCCACATAGAGAAAGGGCGGATGCAGGATCAGGGCCGGATCCTGCAGCAGCGGATTGAGCGAGCGCCCTTCCACTGGCGGGTCAGCCAACCGCCAGAAGGGATTTGAGGCGAACACCGTATAGGCCAGGAAGGCGACGCCCAGGGCGCCCTGGGTAGCCACGGCCACGGCCTTCAGCCCCGCCGACAGCCCGCGTCCGTAACCGGCCAGCAGGGCGCCAAAGCCGGTCAGGGCCAGGCACCACATGAGCATCGAGCCCTCGTGACTGCCCCAGGCCCCGCCGACCCGATAGAGCAGCGGCTTGGCCGTATGTGAGTTGGCGGTGACATTGGCGACGCTGAAGTCGGACACGACGAAGGCGTAGACCAGGGCGGCGAAGGCCACGGCCAGGGCGGCGAAGGCCGACAGGGCCGCCCCCTCGCCGACCGCCGCCAAGACCGGGGAGCGACGGATTCGAGCCAGGGTCGAGGCGCCTGTCTGCAACACCGACAGAACCAGTGACAGGATCACGGCGAAGGCGCCGATCTCGACGATCATTGGCCTGCGCCTCCGGCGTAGGGCGCCGCGGCGGGGTCTCGGGCGTCGGGATCGCGGGGCGCGCCGTCGCCACGCCACTCGCCCTGTTCTTTCAAGGCGTTCTGCAGGTCCCGGGGCATGTAGGTCTCGTCGTGCTTGGCCAGCAGGCGACGGGCCTCGAAGACCCCGTCCTCGCGGAAGGCGCCGGTGGCGACCACGCCCTGTCCCTCGCGAAACAGGTCCGGCGGATCGCCCTGGAAGACCACTGGCGCTGCGGTGATCTGGTCAGCGACCACAAATTCCAGCCGTCCGTCGGGATGCTTCACCACGCTGCCGCCCTGGACGAGTCCGCCGAGCTGTATGGTTCGGCCAGGCTCGGGCCGCGTCTCGGCGGCCTGGGCCGGGGTGTAGAAGTAGGAGATCGAATCCGACAGACCCCAGAGTGTCAGGCCAACGGCCAGGGCCAGCACCGGCGCCACGGCCGACAGCACCATCAAACGGCGCCGCGCCTTGCGCGATTTGGGCAGCCAACCGGTCATCGCATGGGCTCCACAGCCGCCGCCTTGGCGAGCTCACTCAGTATCTGGGGGTTGTCCGCATAGCGCGCCTTGGCCTGGGTCAAAGCGGCGTCCCGGCGGGCGACGTCGCCCAGCACGCTGTAGGAGCGGACGAGGCGGACCCAACCCTCCGGATCGTCGGGCTCTGCAACCAGGCGTGCGGCGAGGCCATCGACCATGGCCGCGATCTCAGGCGCTCCGACCACGGCCGGCGCCGCCGGACGGGGACCAGATGAGACATCGGCGATCGCCGCCTGCAGGACCGGACGACGGGGATCGGCGGTGGGCAGATCGGACAGGAGCAGCCGCCATTGGGCGAGACCGGCCTCAACCTCGCCGGCCTCGATCTGGCCCCGGGCCAGGTGGAAGCGGGCCGTAGCGGCCTGGGGATCCTGCTCGAGGGCCCGCTGAAAGGCCGCCGCCGCCTGGGGGGTGACCTCTCCCTCCGCCGCGACCATCAGGGCCTCGCCGAGGGACTCCCACAGGTCGGCCCGGTCAGGCGCCAGGCGCAGGGCTTCGCGCAGGGCGCGCGCCGCGGCGCCGGCATCGCCAGAAGCCATTTCGGCGATGGCGAGGAATCGGTAGGGCTCGGGATCGGTGGGGCGCTCACCGGTGACCGACCGCAGCACCGCGGCCATGCGGGGGGCGTCCAGCTGGGTCGGCGGGGCGGCGCGCCACTGGTCCAATCGCTGGGCGTAGGGCTGGTCCCTGTAGCCGGGGGAGGCCAAGCCTAGATAGAGACCGAGGGCCGCCACCGGAGCCGCCACCGCCATAGCCAGCAGGACCGGGCGGGCCATCGCAGGGGCGGTCCAGGCCGGCCCCGCGGCGTTGGCGGCTGAAAGCAGACGGCGGGCGGCCTCGGCGTGCGTGCTGCGCCTTTCGTCGGCGGCGATCAGTCCCCGATCGGCCAGGTCCTCGATCTCGGAAAGCTGCCGCTGGTAGAGAGGAAGCGTTGAATCGGCGTCGCCGCCCCCGGCCATGGCGCGCGCAGCGCGGCGCAGGATGAGACCCGCTACAGCGGCCGACAGCACCCCAACCGCAATCCAGAATACGATCATGGACGGCGTTTAACCCAAAGCCCGGCGCGGCGCGAGAGGGCAGCAGCGACCGCGGCGTCAGATCGCGGGCTAGACCACCGCCAGCCTGCGACGCAGGATATCTGCAGCCTGGCGATCCCGAGCCAGGGCCACCAGTTCGATGGCTGCGGACAGCAGGGCCCGGGCGATTTCTGGGTCAGGGGCGTCGCCCTGCTTAAGGTGATCCAAGGCGTCCTCGACGAAGAGGTCGAGGTGAGCCTCAAGCGCCTCCATGACCTTGATGCGCGCCGCGGCGAACCCGCCATAGTTGGCGGCGCCGCGGATTTCCTGGGCGAAGGCCACCAGGGTCTTGGTCTTCTGTAGGGCGGCTGGGTCAGGCAGGGCGGTCAGGCGGGCGGCGTCCTTGGACACCCGCCCGATCCAGACCTGGGTCACCGGCAGGGTCAGGGACAAGGCCTTGTCGATTTCCCGCAGACGGCTCTCCACCTGGCGAGCAAGTGCTGACTTCTGCTTGGCCAGGCGGCCGCCCCAGGCGCCATTGCGGCTCAGCTCCACATTGCCTTCGAGCTCAGCGATCTGCGCCGTCACCGAGTCAATGGCCTGGGCCGCCGCGCGCACAGCGGGCATGCCGCCGCTTGAGTCGAATCCATCGATCTCGGCAAGCCCCGCATCGATCCCGTCGAGCACACTCAGGCCAAAGCCCGCCAGCTCCGATCCGGCCAGGTAGGTTTCCGGCGGCTTGTCCATCACCGCGCTGATCAGGCGAAGCACCATCCATCGGTGGGTCAGGTGGGCCGCGAGCATCTCGAAGAAGCGCGGGCCGGCGTCCTCGGCGATGGCGACTGAGTCCTTGTAGGCGATGCGCGCCAGGGCGGCGTCCTCGTCGGTCACCCGCTGGATCCAGCTGGGCAAACGCCCCACTGCGGCTCGAACGACCGGAGTCATCTGGAGGCATTCAGCCAGGAGCCGAGCCCCGTCAGGGCGGGCGGCGTCCGCAAGGTCCGCAGCGGCGGCGAACTTGGGATGATTGCGCTCGCGCACCCCCCGTGCGGCGCGACGCGCCAGGATATCGAAGGGCTCAGGCGAACTCTGATCGGCCTGAAACTCCTCGAACAGGGCCGCGGCCCGGCCGACCTCATGGGTGGCCTGGTCCCGCAGGGCGCGCCAAACCAGGGCGAGGGCGCGGGCCGGAAACGTCAGGCGATCCGTACGGCCATCGCCGACGCATAGGGGCGCAATGGGATGCAGGACCGCGTTGCGCAGCTGGCGATCCCGGGCCTCGGTCTCGACCAAAACCCGCACATCGACCAGTCCCGAATCACCGTCAGCGTTGCACAGGGCGCCGCGCAGATCGCCGACCACCCGATCCGGGGCGGATTCCACCATCTGACGCAGTATGGCCAGCTTCTGTTCGGGCAGACCGCCCATATAAAATCCTCGACGCGAAAGACAGCGTAGGCCTGACCCTGCCCCAGACGCGGTTAAGGCTTCCCTTAACCCTACCGGTCCACAGCCTGACCAAATGCCGCGGCGTGACGTCGCCCTTGGCCTGTGGAAAGCTGCCCGTCGCGTTGCTGTGGAGACCTCCAATGGACCGCGCCCAGGCCTGCGCCTTCTGGCTGGACTCCGGCCCGCCCTCCCCCGGCGGCGGGCTGGCGGGCGAGACCAAGGCCCGCCTGCGGGCCGCCTATGCCGAGCCCCATCGCCGCTATCACGACATGACCCACATCGCCGATTGCCTGGCAGAGCTGGCCGCCATCGAAGGCCTGGATGAGGCGCGCCGTCTACGCCTGGCCTATGCGATCTGGTGGCACGACGTGGTCTATGACCCGACGCGCAGCGACAATGAGGCGGCCAGCGCCGCCCAGGCCGGGCGCGACCTGGCCGCACTGGGCGAGGACGCCGCAACCTGCGCCGAGGTCGCCCGGTTGATCGAGCTCACCACGGGCCATCAGGTGGGGGATGATGATCTCGAGGGCGCCCTGTTGGTCTCCATCGACCTGGCCGTGCTGGGCCGCGCGCCGGAGGCCTATGACGTCTATGCCCGCGCCATTCGCCAGGAATACAGCCACGTCCCCGAGGCCTTCTTCCGCCCCGGTCGGGCCGCGGTCCTGAAACGAATCCTGGACGCCAGGCCCCTCTACCCCGACCCGGCCTTCCGGGCGCGCCTCGAGGATCAGGCCAGGGCGAATCTCAGCCGGGAAATCACCAACCTCCGCTGAGGCTCAGGTCTCGGCCCGCGGCAGATCGATGATCACCGACAGGCCCCCCAGCTTGGCGGCGTCCAGGTGAAGATCGCCCCCGTAGGCGCGGGCCAGTTCGTCAATGATGGAGAGGCCGAGACCTGAGCCCGGCGCGCTCTCGTCCAGACGCGCCCCCCGTCGCAGAACCTCAGGCCGGCGTTCCGGCGGCAGGCCTGGCCCGTCATCGTCGATGGTGAGCCTCAGGCGCTCTGGCGTCTGAGCGGTGGCCCGGACCCGGACCCGGCCCTGGCACCACTGAGCAGCGTTCTCCATGGCGTTGCCGGCGATCTCCAGCAGGTCCTGGCGCTCTCCCTGGAAGACCAGATCCTCGTCACAGTCCCAGTCGATGTCGACGCCCTTGTCCTGGAATATGCGCACCAGGGTCCGCGCCAGTTCGTCGAGCACCTCGGCGACATCGGTCCGCTCCCCACGGCCGGGGGTGCGGGCCGCCGCCCTGGCTCGGCGCAGGTGATGGTCGACCTGAAGCCGCATCACCTCGGCCTGTCGCTCGACCACCTCAGATAGGGGCCCCGGGGTTTGCCGCGCCTCGGTGAGCATGACCGAGAGGGGCGTCTTCAAGGCGTGGGCCAGGTTGCCCACATGGGTGCGCTGGCGTTCGACGACCTCCTGATTGTGGCTGACCAGGGCGTTCAGTTCCTCAGCGAGCGGCTCGAGCTCCACCGGATAGGCGCCGGCGATCCGCTCGGCCTTGCCACGCCGGACGGCCGCCACCTCCCGACGCAGAGCAAACAGGGGGCGCAGACCGAACCGCACCTGGAACACCACGGCCCCCACCAGCCCGGCGCCGAGCAGCAGGAAGGCCAGGGCCGTGGCGGTGATGAAACCGCGGACGTCGCGGTCGATAGGGGAGCGATCCTCGGCGGCCATGAAGATCAAGGGCGCCTCGCGCCCAGGCAGGGTGGCGCGGCTCGCCCGGGCGCGCAGAGGCTGGCTCAAGGGGCCGTTGGTCTCGTAGGTGACGGGCTGACCGGGCGCGGCTTCCACCCGGGCGACCAGGTCCTCAGGGGCGGCCAGCTCGGCGTCCCACAGGGAGCGGGAGCGGACGATAATCCGCCACTGACCGTCCGGGAGGGGTTCGACCACCTGCCAGTAGCGGCCGGAATAGGCCCGAAGCGCGCGGAGGTCGGTCAGGGCCGGCGCCAGGACCTGGCCGGTCGCGTCCACCGTCGTGCCCGCCAGGAGGTTATCGATCAGCTCGGCCAGACCCTCGTCGAACCGCCGCAGGGCCGCCTGCTGGAACAGCAGGGACAACACGACCGCTGAGATCAGCAGGACCGTCAGGCTCCAGCCGGCCGCCAGGATCACCAGGCGGCGGACCAGGGAGGCGCTCTGCAGGGCCGCCAGCTTCACCGTCTTAAGGGGCTCAAGTGGCGCTCGTCTCAGTCTCGTCGGCGGGACAGGTCAGCCGGTAGCCGAGGCCGCGCACCGTATCGATCCGGTCAGGGCCGATCTTCTTGCGGATGCGGCCTACGAAAACCTCGATGGTGTTGGAGTCCCGGTCGAAGTCCTGGTCGTAAAGATGCTCGACCAGTTCGGTGCGGCTGATCACCCGCCCCTGGTGCATCATCAGATAGTGCAGCAGGCGATATTCCAGCGAGGTCAGGCGCAGGGGCTCCCCATTGACCGAGGCCCTGGCCGCCCGGGGATCCAGCCGCAGGCCGCCGCAGGTCAGGTTCGGCGTCGCATGGCCGGCCGAACGGCGCAGCAGGGCGCGCAGGCGGGCCAGTAGTTCCTCGGTATGGAAGGGCTTGGTCAGGTAGTCATCGGCGCCGGCGTCGAAACCCGCCACCTTTTCGCTCCAGGCCCCGCGAGCGGTGAGGATCAGCACCGGCGTGGCCATCTCGCCGCGCCGCCAGCGCTCCAGCACCGAGACCCCGTCCACCTTGGGCAGGCCGAGATCCAGGATCACCGCGTCATAGGGCTCGGTCTCGCCCAGGAACTGGGCCTCCTCGCCGTCGGGGGCGTGGTCGACGGCGTAGCCGGCGTCCGAGAGGGCGCCCTTCAGCTGGCGCGCCAGATCCGGATCGTCTTCCACCAGCAGGATGCGCATGGCCTCGGCCTCCCTTGTAAGTCGTCTCAGCCGCCCTGGCGGCCGATGATCGCCCCGGACTCCGCGTCGGCGATGAAGATGATCACCTTTCCGTCCGGGGTCTGCCACTGGACGAAGTAGGCCGGGCGGCTCCCGTGAGTCCCCTGGGTCGTGTTCAGGTGGCGGCCCGGCGTGCGCTGGGCGATGGCCGACAGAACCTGTGACAGGGGCGCCTGGCGACCGGCGCGGACAGCGGCGCGCGCGTCGTCCTGATCACCACGACCCGCCCCGAAGGACGAGCGCAGGTCAGCCCCATACTGAGCCTGGGCGACGCCGGGGGCGCCTGCGGCCAGCAGCGCTGCGATGAGCACGAGGTGTTTCATGGATGCCGATCTAGGCCAGGACGACTGAACCGTGGCTGAACGTCCTGCTTATGAAGCCGCAGGCCGCCGCTGTCACCATGGGTGGGCGCCACCGCCCTCACGCGCCCCGGCGCGGCGCGGCCTTGGGCGGGTAGGGTCGCTTGGCCCGCCAGGTCTCGGCGAAGGCGGTCAGCTCAGCGTCCGGCTTTTCGGGCAGGGTGATGACCAGCCGCGCCAGGAGGTCGCCCCGCTGGCCGGCGGCGTCCGGCAGGCCCCGGCCCTTCAGCCGCAGCATGGCGCCGGCGTTGGCGCCCTTGGGCACGGTGAGGGTCACCGGTCCCTCCGGGGTGGGCGCCTCGACCTTGCCCCCCAGGACGGCGTCATAGACGCTGACGGGAAGATCCATGACCAGGCGATCACCCTCCCGGTGGAAGATGGGGTGAGGCCGGACCGTCAGCTCGATAAAGGCGTCGCCCGGGCCGGCCCGGCCCGGTGATCCCTGGCCCTTCAGGCGCAGGGTCTGACCCTCTCCGGCCCCCTAGGGGATGGGCACGTCGATGGTGCGCCCATCGGAAAAGGCTATCCGCTTCTTGCCGCCGGCGATGGCCTCCTCCAGGTCGATCTCCAGCTTGGCGCGCACATCGGCGCCCCGGGCGTGACCGCCTCCGAATCCCCCGCCCGAGCCGCGCGCCCCGCCGCGAGCGCCAAACATCTCCCCCAGAATATCGCCCAGATCGACCCCGTCGAAGGTCTCGCCCCGGGTCTGGCCGCGGCGGCCGCCCTCGAAGCCCCCGGGACTCCAGCCGCCCCCGAAGCCACGGCCGGTCTCGTGGCCGTCGGCGTCGATCTCACCGGAGTCGAACTTCTTGCGCTTGTCGGGATCGCCCAGGATATCGAACGCCGCGCTGACCCGCTTGAAGCGCTCTTCGGCGGCCTGGTCGCCGGGATTGGCGTCCGGGTGGTGCTTCTTGGCGAGGTTGCGGAAGGCCTTGCGGATCTCATCCTCGGCGGCGCCGCGGGGAACGCCCAGTTCCTGATAGGGATCGCGCGCCAAGGGATGACCTCTTCTTTCGTCCGGTATTGGCTATGGGCTCTAGATTGTGCGGCGCGCCAAGTCACGCAAGAGGCAATGTGACAAATTAGCCACACCCCTGTGTCGCAGGACTAGTCGCCGCTGCGATCATCCAGCAGATCCCAGGCGGCGTAGGACCAGGCGTCCTCTGGATCGGTCAGCTCATCCTCGCTCAGGGTCTGGCCCCGGATCGACACTCCCGCCTCATGGACGCTCTCGGGATCTCCCGTGACCAATGGATGCCAGGCTGGCAGGTCCTTGCCTTCGTGCAGCCGCCGATAGGCGCAGCTCAAGGGCATCCAGGGGAGTTTGGCGATATTGCCCGGGGTCAGCTTGATGCAGTCGGGCACATGTTTGCGCCGCTCGGCATAGTTGGAGCAGGCGCAGGTCTCTGTATCAAACAGCCGGCAATGCACGCGGGTGGGGATAACTTGGCCGCTGTCCTCGTCCTCAAAGCGAACCAGACAGCAGAGTCCGCAGCCATCGCATAGGCTCTCCCATTCCTGGGCCGTCATCTGCTGGAGGGTCTTGGCCTGCCAAAAGGGTTTGTGCCTGCTCACGGGACCGTCCTAAACCCAAAGCGCCGCCGCCGCCAAACGCTCGACGCCCTCCCGCCCGCCCAGAACCCCCGATAGACGTGAACGACTGGACCCTGGACCCCTATCGCTTCCCCGACGACGAGCCGGGACGGCCGCGCAAGCCGCGCGCGCCTCAGCCCCGTGCGGCCGCGCCGGACGGCCAGGATGCGCCCCCGTCCCGGCCGGTTGCGGATGAGGACGGCTTTGGCCGCCGCCCCCTGCCGCCGCCGATAAAGGCGGGCTCCGGCTCGGGCCCCGGCGATGGAGATGGAGATGGGCCCGGCGGGCCGTTCGTGATCTCCCAGGAGCCCAGGCGAGGCCGCCGCTGGGGCTGGGTCTGGAAGACCCTGATTGTCCTCGCCCTGCTCGTCGTCGCCGCGGTCATCGGCGGCGGCGTCTATCTGCAGCAGCGGTTTCTGCAGGATATCCCCGAGCTGCCCCCCCGCTCGCAGCTCTACGCCTTCAACCGGGCGCCCGGGATCAAGTTCTTCGACCGCAATGGCGAACTCATCGCCTCCCGGGGACCGCGATATGGTGACCGGGTGCGGCTCACCGATCTGCCGCCCCACGTGCCGCTGGCCTTCATGGCCGCGGAGGACCACCGGTTCTACCAGCATGGCCCCATCGATCTGCAGGCCATCGCCCGCGCCACCTATGTGAACTGGCGCGCTGGCCGGGTGGTCCAGGGGGGCTCGACCCTGTCACAGCAGATCGCCAAAAGCCTGTTCCTGACCCCGGACCAGACCTTTGAGCGAAAGATGCAGGAGGCGGCGCTCGCCTGGCGGCTGGAGCGGATGCTGACCAAGGACGAGGTGCTTGAACTCTATCTCAACCGGGTCTTCTTCGGCGCCAACACCTTTGGGGTGGACGGCGCGGCCCGCACCTATTTCGGCAAGCCCGCCAGCCAGCTGACCCTGGCGGAATCCGCTCTGCTGGCCGCCCTGCCCAAGGCGCCCTCGCGTCTGGCCCTGACCAATGACATGCCTGCGGCCCTGGTGCGTTCGCGCTGGGTGCTGCAGCGGATGCACGACACCGGCTGGATCACCCGGGAGGAGATGGTCCTGGCCCAGAGCCAGAGCCCGGCCCTGGCGCCGACGGCCACATCTACCGACGGTCCCTATGGCTACCTGCTTGACCACGCGACGAACGAGGTCCTGCGCCGGATCGGGCCGAACTCGCCGGACCTGCTGGTGCGCCTGTCCATCGACCCGGTGTTGCAGGACCAGGCTGCCGCGATCCTCAGCCAGATCATGGCCAGTGACGGAGTCACCGCCGGCGCCGAACAGGCCGCCCTGGTGACCCTGGGGCCCGACGGCTCGGTGCGCGCCATGGTGGGCGGGGTGGACTACGCCCGCAGCGTCTTCAACCGCGCCACCCAGGCCAAGCGCCAGCCGGGCTCGACCTTCAAGCCCTTCGTCTATGCCGCCGCCCTTGAGAAGGGGGTGCTGCCCACCGATGTGCGGGTCGATGGTCCGGTGCGGTTCGGTGACTGGCGGCCGGGCAATTATGGCGGGGGCTATCGTGGCCCGGTGACCGTCGAGACCGCCCTGTCGCGCTCCATCAACACCGTGGCGGTCAAGCTGGGCGCCGAGGCCGGCGGACCGGCCCTGGGCGATATCTCCCAACGGTTTGGACTGACCTCAATCCCGCGCAATCCTGACCTCTCGGTCACGCTAGGCGCCTATGAGGTGAACCTGCTCGAACTGACCAGCGGCTTCCAGGTCTTTCAGCAGGCTGGCGGGCGCCTGACGCCGTCGATCATCGAGGAAATCCGGACGGTGGATGGGCAGGCGGTCTTCTCGCGGGTCCCCTCCGGCCCCCTGCCGGCCCTCGACATCAGTCATGCGAGCATGATGGTGAAGATGATGAGCAAGGTGCTGGCCCCCGGCGGAACCGGCGCGCGGGCCGCCTTCGACTGGCCCGCGGCCGGCAAGACCGGCACCAGCCAGAACTGGCGCGACGCCTGGTTTGTCGGCTTCACGGCGGAATATGTCACCGGGGTCTGGGTGGGTAATGACGACGATACGCCCATGAACAGGGTCACCGGCGGGGCGATCCCGGCCCAGATCTGGCGGCGGCTGATGATCGAGGCGCACAAGGATCTGGAGGTCCGTGACTTCGACTGGCTGCTGCCTGATCCTGAGCCGATGTTCGACGTGGACCCGCGCAACACCTTCTATCAGGGTCTGGCTAGCGACTTCGCCAACGCCGCTGTCCGCGCTGAGCCGCCTCCCCTGCCGCCGCCGCCCAGTCAGCCTCAGCCAAGGGATGAATTCGACGCAAGCCGCCCGCTGCCGGAGGAAGACATCCCCTTCTGACGCCTCCGCCGACGGCGTCAGTTCAATGGGCGCGCAAACTGCAGTAGCAGTTCGGGGATCCTGGAGGCGACCACCGGCTTGGTGATCCAGCCGAGAGGTCTGGCTTCGGCGGCGCGACGCCGAACCTCGCTGTCATCGTGGGCGCTGACGAACACCGAAGGGATGTCATAGAGGCTGCGGGCGTCCCGCGCGGCTTCGACCCCGTCGCGATCGCCCAGCAGCCGGATGTCCATCAGGATAAGGTCGGGGGATTCCTGAAAGCAGATATCCAGGGCCTCCTCGGCCGAAGCCGCCACGCCCACCACCTCATAGCCGGCGTCCTCCAGGGCGGCCTGCCACTCGCCGGCCACCAGCCAGTTGTCCTCGGTGATCAGAACCCGGCGGCCCAGGGGAAAATCCGCGTCGGGCTGGCCGTCACCTTGAGACGGCCCATAGACACCATCCCGCGGGCCGCGGGACTGAAGACGGTACTGGTCAGGATAGGCCATGGCTCGCCTCGGAAAGCGGGAACGAGACAACGGCCACCGCGCCGCCGTCGGACTTGATGACGAGATGGCCGCCGATCTGGCGACAGAGCCCCCTTACGAGGCCGAGGCCAGAAGACGTGGGGCCAGAGGCGGCAGGCGCAAAGCCTGGACCATTGTCCCGTACCGTCAGCACAGCCTCGCGCCCTGTGCGCACGAAGTCCAGGGACACCGACGCCCCTGGGCCGGCGGCGTATTTCACCGCATTGGTCAGCAGCTCGTTGGCGATCAGCGCCAGGGGGAAGGCCAGATCGTTAGGGGCGATCACCGGCTCGGCCCGCACCTCGATGGCGATCCGCACACCCGCCAAGGACTGAACGGTCTCAGCCAGGGCGGTGAGCATCTGATCGACCCGCAGCCCGTGGGCGGAGTCTTCAGAGTACATGAGCCGCTGAGCGTCAAAGAGCGCCGAGAGCTTGGACTGCAGCATCTTCACAAACTGCTTGCGGCCCGGATCGTCACTCTCGCGCCCGGCGGTCGAGACCAGGGCCAGGATCATCTGCAGATGATTTTTCACCCGGTGCTGAAGCTCGCGGTAGAGCACCTTGTTGTGCGCCAGGGACTCTTCCAATTCGGCCTGCACCCGCCGGCGCACATTGATCTCGGCGTTGAGTTCCCGGACCTGGGCGGTCAGGGCGGGGAACTGATCCCCCGTCACGTCACGCAGCTTGACGACATAGCCGATCTCGCCCTCCTGCCGCAGGGCGAGCGCCTCGACCTTGGCGTCCGGTTCAGACGGCACGGCCCCGGCCAGACGCAGGGCGCCCAGCACAGGATCGGCTGACCCCGAGGCGCGCTCCAGGAGGTTTTGCAAGCCCTCCAGATCTGCAAACAGGTGACGCCAACTGTCAGCCCCATCGCCAAACCGGGTCCTCGCGGGTCGGTTCATGTCGGTAATGCGCCCGTCGCCGGCGAAGATGACGACCGGCTCCCGGATAAGCTTGGCGATCGGGTGCATGGTCAGTGGTCGGCCAACTCAGGCCTCACCCGACGGAAGTACTCCCGGGCCTCTCCGCCATCGTCCTTGGGCGTCAGATAGACGGTGACATGACAACCTGGGTCCCCCCGGGCGATGGCCTTGTCGATCTGCACCCGGGCATAGCCGAGGTTCTCACCAGCGACGTGACCAAACACATTGGACGTCATCATGCACAGGGCCGGACGGCCAGCCACGAACTCCCCGAAGGGACAGGAGTTGCTGGCGAAGACAATCCGGTCTTCTCGCTGCTCGACGACGTAGAAATCGCCCTTGATCCGCTGCTTGAGGTCGACCAGCACCTGGGCCACCTGATCAGCCGACAGGCGGTCGACCGCCAGGGCGGCGCGGTACTTCTCGTCGAGCGCCTTGCCCACAGCCGCGCCCACGACGCTGATATAGCCGGAGGCTTCCTCGAGTCCGACGACGTCCTGCAGAGCGCCTGACAGCTCGCGCAGCAGGGTGCGCAGGAACATGTCCCGTTCAAGATCGATTTCCAGATGATCCAGCATCACCAGGGGGCCTCCAGCCGCGACCAACGCTGCACTTTGGCAGCCGGACACAACCTATAGATTGTACCCTCCGGCCGGTGGAAGGGGTTTTCCCGCACGACTTTGCGGGAACAAACCGCCTCGCCCTTGACGCGCCGGTCCAATCAGCGGCCCGGATAGGGATGGCGAAAGAAACCGTGCACATCCTGCAGTCCTACGTGGCTGGCCGTGGCAAGGCCTTGAAGGCCGAGCAGCAGGTCGGCTGCGCCAGCGCCGAGGAGGCCCGTCGCAAGGCCGAGCGCCTGGCGCCCCTGCGGGTGGCGGTGGTGGCCTTCTCGGTCTCCGCCGACACCGAGATGGGCGACTATGATGAGAACCCGGTGATCCTCTTCCGGTCGGGCCCCTTGCCGCCGCCATTTGACGAGAGCTGACCAGGGTTTGTCGCCTGCGCCCTTGCGGGGGCGCCAAAGCGCGCTATGTGCCTAGCCCTATGAAGCCCCCCGTTCTCGCCCTGAAGAATGTTCGTCTCGCCGACGGGCCCCGCATGCTGTTTGACGGCGTCGATCTGGCCCTGGAGCCCCGCAGCCGCGCCGCTCTGGTCGGGCGCAATGGGGCGGGCAAATCAACCCTGATGCGCATCCTGGCTGGCCTGACCGAAGCCGATGACGGCGAGCGCGCCGTAACGCCGGGCACGACGGTCGCCTATGTGTTGCAGGAGCCCCAGATCCAGGGTGACACCCTGCTGGACCACGCCACCGCCGGGGGCGCAGCGCCCCATGAGGCCGCCGCGGCCCTGGAGAGCTTCGGCCTCGATCCCGCCAAGGCCGCGACCGGCCTGTCCGGCGGTGAGACCCGCCGGGTGGCCCTGGCCCGGGCCCTGGCCGAGGACCCCGATGTCCTGCTGCTGGACGAGCCGACCAATCACCTGGACATCCTGGCCATCGAGACCTTGGAGGGCGCCATCGCCGCCAGCCGGGCCAGCGTGCTGATCGTCAGCCACGACCGCGCCTTCCTGGAGCGTGTGACCCAGCGCTGCTTCTGGCTGGAGAACCGCAAGGTCCGAAAGCTCGACCGGGGCTTTGGCGCCTTCGACGCCTGGGTGGAGCAACTCACCGCCGCCGAGGCTGACGAGGCCCGGCGCCAGGACAAGGCCCTGGAGCGCGAGACCCACTGGCTGGCCCGCGGCGTCACCGGCCGCCGGGCCCGCAACGAGGGCCGTCGCCGCAGGCTGATGGAGATGCGCGAGGCCAAGGCCGACCGACTGCGCGACACCCGTGGTTCAATGTCCATGGGCGTGGCCTCGGCTGGAACCTCCGGCCAGCGGGTGGTCGAGGTGAAGGGTCTCTCCAAGAAATTCGGCGATCGGGTGATCCTGGAGGACTTCTCCACCCGCATCCTGCGCGGCGACCGGATCGCCGTGGTCGGTCCCAACGGGGCGGGCAAGACAACGCTGGTCAAGCTTCTGCTGGGCGAACTGCCCGCCGACTCCGGCCAGGTGATCCTCGGGACCAATCTGGAGGTGGCCTATATCGACCAGGCCAGGGCCGACCTGAAGGAGGACATGCTGCTGAAGGATGCGCTGGCCCCGCTGGGGGGCGACCAGATCATGGTCCGCGGCGCGCCCAAGCATGTGGCCGCCTACGCCAAGGAGTTCCTGTTCACCGACGCCCAGATCCGCCAGCCGGTCCGAAGCCTTTCAGGGGGGGAACGCAACCGCCTGCTGCTGGCCCGGGCGCTGGCCCAGCCGGCCAATCTGATGGTGCTCGACGAACCCACCAACGACCTGGACATGGAGACCCTGGACCTCCTGGAAGAGATGCTCTCGGACTATGAGGGCACCCTGATTCTGGTGAGCCACGACCGTGATTTCGTCGATCGGCTGGCCACCTCGACCATCGGCCTCAATGGACGCGGCCAGGTGGTGGAGACGCCCGGCGGCTGGCTGGATTTTCTGAGCCAGAACCCCGGCTTCTTCGGCGTGTCTCCAGCCAAGGCTCCAGGCGGGCGGCGAGGCCAGACAGCGGCCAGCGCGCCGGCCGCCGCCGCGGCGCCAGCGACCACCAAGCCCGCAAAGCTCACCTATAAGGAACAGCGCCGCCTCGATGAGCTGAACGGCCTGATCGCCGATCTGCCCGGCAAGATTGCGGTTCTCGAAACCCAGCTGGCTGATCCCGCGCTCTATGGCCGCGATCCCAATGCCTTCGACAGGTTTGGCCATGCCCTGGCGACGGCGCGGGAAAAGCTGGAGGCCGCCGAAATGGAGTGGCTGGAGCTCGAAGAACGCCGGGAGGGCCTGGAGACGGGCCGCTAGGCGATCGGCCCACAGCTTCCTGTGGACAACCTTTTTGCTTGAATCTGTTCGGGAATTCTGGAGGCCCCCACAGGGTGTCCACAGCTTGTCCACGGATCGGCCACAGCATTTCCAGAGCAGGCCAAACTCGGGCGCTTGCTGCATAGCGGGTTCTGGAGCAACGTCAAGGGGTCGAGAGGGACCGCAGCCCTGGCCGACCGGGAAACCGGGACGCAAACGGAGCGGAAGGTTCCAGGACTGACGGCGACGGGGCGACCCAGCGCCTGAGTTCGAAGGACACCGGCGTGACGGAAACCTGCGGGGAAGCCCGCGTTCGAAGTCGCACCGACCTTACGATACAGGTCCGCAAGGATCTGGAATGAGGGCGACGCCGCGGCCTGCCGCAGCGCCGCCCTCTTGCCATGCGCGGCATCCAGCGCTCAGCCAAGCTTAACGATTTGGCGTCATCCCCTGGGGCAGATTGGGCGGACTCAGGGGGATTCCAACATGGCGAGGGGACTGCTGCAGCGAGACACCGCGGTCGGTCTCGCGATTGGCGTCGCCTTCGCCAGCGCCGCCCTGCTGAGCGTAGCCCTTACCCGAGACACAAACAGCGTCGCCGCCCTCTGGCTGGCCAACGGGGTTCTGGCTGCGGGGCTCCTGCTGCTGCCGATCCGCAAGGCGATCATCCTCGCCGCCGTTTGTGCAGCAATCAGCCTTGGCATCAATCTCCTCACGGGCGCCCCACCAGAGTTGGCGCCCGTATTCACTGCTTTGAACATCGTTGAGGCGCTGATCGCCGCCCTGATGGTTCAGCGCTTCTGCGGCGCCAGACTCAGGATCGCCAACCTCCCTCAGCTTCTGCGGATCGCGCTATTGGCCGTGGCGCCCGCCGCAGGCCTGACCGCGCTGCTGGCGGCGACGGCGCTGGCCGCCCTCGGTCGCCCCTTTCAGGACGTCCTGATCAGCTGGTTCCTCGCCCACGCCCTGGGCATGGTCATCACCCTGCCCGCCGCCCTATTGCTCATCGACCGCCGCGCCGGCCCTGACCATCACCGCGGCCCGCTGGTGCAGACTGCCGTATACGGTCTGGTGATCATGGTCAGCGCGGGGGCCTATCTGCCCTGGACATTTCCCGCACCCCTGCTGATCACGCCGACCCTGGTGATTGCGGCGTTTACCCTTGGCCCCCGGGCCACAGGCATATCTGCGGTGATCATGGCCGTGGTCTGCACGATCGTCCTTACCCTCGGGCCCAGCGGCGGCATCTCCGAAATCTGGTCGCCAGCATCGCGTATCCACAACCTGCAGTTTGTCATCGCCACCGCCTTCTTCACCAGCCTGTCGGTGGCGCTGATCCTGTCGGAACAGGCCCGCACCCGGCGACTTCTGGCCACGCGCACCCGGGCGGCCAAGCGCGCCCAGGCGCGGGCGCAGGCGGCCGGTGCGGCCAAGGGCGAATTTCTGGCCACCATGAGCCATGAGATCCGGACGCCGATGAACTCCATCCTCGGCTTCACCCAAACCCTGCGCCGGCGCCAGGACCTGCCCGAAGAAGCGCGCCGTCAGGTCGAGATGATCCACCGGGCCGGGGGATCTCTGCTGGCGGTGGTCAATGACATCCTGGACTATTCCCGCCTGGAGACCGGCGAGGTCGAGCTCGCGCTCCAGGCGCAGTCGCCCCAGGGGGTGGCCCAGGACGCCCTGGAAATCATCGCCCCTTCGGCCGAGGCCAAGGGATTGGAGCTGCTCCTGGAGCATACCGGCCCGACCGAGGCCACAGTGATGATCGACGACCTGCGGGTGCGCCAGATCCTGCTGAATCTGCTCAGCAACGCCGTAAAGTTCACCGCGAGCGGTCAGGTGCGGCTGATGCTCACCGCCCGGGACCAGGGCCCTGACGTGCTGCTGCGCTTTGAGGTGCAGGACACCGGGTTGGGCATCCCCCGCGAGTTGATGCACCGCCTCTTCCGCCGCTTTTCCCAGGCTGATTCCTCGGTCAGCCGGGCCTTCGGCGGCTCCGGGCTGGGCCTGGCCATCTGCAAGGGC
Source organism: Phenylobacterium sp. (assembly GCF_030679875.1). Taxonomy (GTDB): domain Bacteria; phylum Pseudomonadota; class Alphaproteobacteria; order Caulobacterales; family Caulobacteraceae; genus Phenylobacterium. The sequence continues at coordinate 145,436 of NZ_JAUXSP010000003.1, forward strand.
CTCGTGGAGGCTATGGGCGGGCTGATCGGGGTGAAGAGCCAGCCCGGCGCCGGCTCGGTCTTCTGGTTCGAGATTGTCGCCGAGCGCGCCGCCGCGCCGCCCATCTCGGCCCAGCCGATCTCCGAAGACGCCCTAGGGCGGGTCCGCGTACTGTTGGTGGACGACCACGCCATGAACCGCGACCTGGGCGCAACCGTGCTCGACCTGCTGGGCTGCGAGGTCGTGCTCGCCTGTGATGGCGCCGAGGCCCTCAAGGCGGCCCGAGAGGGGGGCTTTGATGTCATTCTGATGGACATCCACATGCCCGTGATGGACGGCGTGGAGGCCACCCGGATGATCCGCGCCCTCGATGGCCCCGCCGGCCAGACGCCCATCATCGCCATGAGCGCCGACGTGATGCCCGAAATGGTGGAACGCTGCCGGCGGGCGGGCATGTCCGACGCCGTGGGCAAGCCCATTCAGATCGATGTCCTTCACGCCGCCCTGGCGCGCTGGACGAAGGATGCGCCCGAGGCCGGCGATCGGGACCTTCACGCCGTCGCCTGACATGCAAGCCGCTTGGCGTCGAGACGGCGGCCCCCTACCTATAGGACGGGCTTGTTCTCGGGGGGATTTCCATGAAGCTGCTGCGGCATCTCGGTATTGCGCTGGCCGCCCTGGCCTGCGCCTGCGCGCCGGCCGCGGAGACGGACGAAGTCACAGGCGCTGAGGGCCTGACCACCGTCCGTTTCGCCACCGACTGGCGGGCCCAGGCCGAGCACGGCGGCTTCTATCAGGCTCTGGCCACCGGCGAATATGAGAAGCGCGGCCTGAAGGTCGAGATCATCCAGGGGGGCCCCGGCGTGAACGTGCCCCAGCTGCTGGCCGCTGGCGCCGTGGACATGGGCATGGGCTCCAACAGCTTCATCGTCATGAACCTGGCCCAGGAAAAGGCGCCGGTGAAGGCCGTCGCCGCCTTCATGCAAAAGGACCCCCAGGTCCTGATCGCCCATCCCGACCAGGGGATCGAGACCATCGCCGATCTGAAGGGCCGACCGATCCTGCTGTCAGACGCCTCGGTCACCGCCTTCTGGGTCTGGCTGAAGGCCAAGTACGGCTTCACCGACGATCAGGTCCGCAAATACACCTTCAACTCCGCGCCCTTCCTGTCCGACAAGCGGGTCGCCCAGCAGGGCTATGTGACGTCTGAGCCCTATACGATCGAGAAGGAGGCGGGCCTCGTCCCCAAGGTCTTCCTGCTCGCCGACAACGGCTATCCTGGCTACGCCACCATGGTCCTGGCGCGGGACCCCATGATCGCCGAGAACCCCGAGGCCATCCGCGCCTTCATTGAGGCCAGCATCGCCGGCTGGCGGTCTTATCTGGACGGCGACCCCGCCCCGGCCGACGCCTTGATCAAGGCTCATAATCCCGAGATGACCCAGGACGTCCTGGATCAGGCGCGGGAGAAGCTGAAGTCCTATGGCATTGTCGATGCTGGCGATCCCACGCTCACTGGCCAGATGAGCGACGCGCGCTGGTCTGAGTTCATCGATATGGCCAAGGCCCAGGGGGTCTATCCCGCTGATCTGGACGGCGCCTCGGCCTACACCCTCGACTTCCTGCCCTAGGCTGAAAATCCCCATGGAGCCGTTGGTCGCCGAACTGGCGCAGGTCGAGGTGGAATACCCGGGCGCGGGCCTCGCCCTGGGGCCAGTGGATCTCGCCCTGGAGCCAGGCGCGATCACCGCCCTCGTCGGCCCGTCTGGCTGCGGCAAGTCCACTGCTTTGCGCCTGCTGGCGGGGCTGGAGGCGCCCACCCGCGGCCAGGTTCACCGCACGGCCCGGCGGGGGGAAACCGCCGTGGTGTTCCAGGCCCCGACCCTGGCCCCCTGGCTCTCGGCCCTGGACAATGCCGCCCTGCCCCTGCAGCTCTCCGGCCTGCCCAAGAAAGAGGCTCGGGCCCGGGCGCAGGCGGCCCTGGAGCGGGTCGGCCTGGGGAGCGCCGCCGCCGCGCGCCCCACCCAGCTGTCGGGCGGCATGGCCATGCGGGTGTCTCTGGCCCGCGCCCTGGTCACCGAGCCCCGCCTGCTGCTGCTGGACGAGCCCTTCGCGGCCCTGGACGAGATCACCCGGCGCGCCCTGGCGGATGACGTCCTGCGCCTGTGGTCGGAGACCCGCCCCGCCATCATCTTCGTCACCCATAGCGTGGAGGAGGCCGTCTATATGGCCAGCCGCGTGGTGGTGTTCAGTCGCGGCCCCGGTCGCATCGCCGGCGAGCTGAGTGTCTCGGGGTCAACCCCGAGGCCCGAGGGCTTTCGCACCACAGCGGCCTTCAGGACCAGCGTGGAGGCGGTCTCCGCCGTCCTCGCCCGGGGCATGGCGCCGGCATGAAGCGTCTGGTCGACATCCTTGCGCCCCTCATTCTCGTCATGGCGCTCCTGGCCGCCTGGGAGATCGCGTGCCGGGTGCTGGAGACCCCCGCCTATTTCCTGCCGACCCCCAGTGCGGTCGCCGCCAGCCTCTGGACCGATGCGCCGACCCTGTTCGTCTCAGCTGGAAACACCCTCGTCATGGCCCTGGCGGCGCTCATCCTGGCCAGCCTCTCGGCCCAGGCCCTGGCGCTGATGGTGGCGCTCAGCCCAATTCTCGAGCGAGCGATCAAGCCCTTGGCCGTGGTGCTGCAAGTCACGCCGGTGGTGGCCATTGCGCCGTTGGTGGTGATCTGGGCGGGGATCGACAATCCCGAGCGGGCGATCATCGCCCTTGCGGCCCTGGTGGCCTTCTTCCCGATCTTCTCCGGGGCGATCACCGGCTTGAAGGCGGCCGATCCCGACCTGGAGCGCCTGTTTGATCTCTATGGCGCCGGGCGGCTGAAGCGGCTCCTGCGTCTGCGCCTGCCCTCGGCGGTCCCCTTCCTGTTGGAAGGCCACAAGGTGGCTGCGGGCCTGGCGCTTATCGGGGCGGTGGTCGCGGAGTTCGTCGCCGGGTCCGGCGGCGCCCAGGGCTTGGCCTGGCGGATCCTGGAGGCTGGAAACCGACTGCAGACTGCGCGCATGTTCGCCGCCCTGGTGGTGCTGGGCTTGATGGGCGCCCTGCTCTATGCCGGCCTCGCTCGGCTCGAACGGGCCGGGCTGCGCTGGTGGCGCGGCCGTTAGCCACAGGTTAAGCCGGCGACTCTAGAACGGGAGAGGCATGATCCCGCACCTCGCCCCCTCCCTCCTGTTCGCCGGCCTGATCCTGGCGAGCGCCGCTCCGGCCCAGGCCCAGACGGTGATCCAGGATCGCTATGGCCCACCGCCGGCCGCAGCGACTCGGGGACCGATCGGCGTGGGCACCGATTCCTATGGCGGCCCGATGCTCAGCTGGTCTGGAAAGCAGAGCCTGTCGCCCGCCCGGGCCCCGAACGCGCCTGCTCGCCCAGAACCCATGGCGCTGGCGCGTCAGTTCGCACCGCAATCTTCCCCGGCGGCCATGCCGGCCGCCTTCGTTCCGCCGCCCGCCGTCAACAGGCCTGCGCCGGCCGTGCAGCCTGGCTATGAGCCTGTCCTGCGCTCATCCCTGCCGCCGACCGCTGGTCCTGCGCCCGGACTTCTGGGCGGACCGCCCCCCGGGCCCCTGCCCACCAGCATCTATGACCAAGCCGCGAGGCCGGCGCCGGCTCAGGCTCAGGCTCAGTCCTTCGCCCAGGCCTCTGCGGCCGCCCGGCCCGGGGGCAGCCAGCTCTACTCGCTGCACCGCGAGTACGGCATGACCCCCGACGCCATCCCGACGCCCCCGTCGGGGCCCAACTACATCCTGGTCGGCCCCCCCGACACGCCCGAGGTTTCGGACGACGGGGACGAGCCCGCCCAGGGCCTTGATCGTCAGTTCTGAGACCACACATGGCCCGGTCCAAGCTTCACGACCTGATCGCCCTCGCCAACGAGCCATCCAGCGCTCGGCGGCGCGAACTGCTGAGGGGCGTCACCGACCTGTTCTTCGTCGGCGACGGCGAGCATGGCGCCTCCGAGCTCGCCCTGTTTGATGACGTGATGGGCCAACTGGCCAGCGACATGGAAGAAGCCTTCCGGGGTGAGCTTTCCCGTCGCCTCGCCACGGCCTCGGCCCCGCCGCGCCATCTGCTGCGTGACCTGGCCCGGGACACCGCGATCTCCGTCGCCGAGCCCATCCTGGCCAGCTCCTCGGCCCTGAGCGACGACGACCTGCTGGCCGTCGCCCACACCCGCGGCCAGGACCATCTGCGCGCCATCAGCCAGAGGCCGCAGGTCTCGGCTGCGGTGTCAGAGGCGATTGTCGAGCGGGGGGACGACCACACCCTCGACGCCCTGCTGCGCAATGACGGCGCTGAACTGTCCCGGGAGACCCACGAGCGGGTGATCGACCGGGCCATGGCCAATTCCGATCTGCATGCCGCCGTCATCAGCCGCCGGGCGGTGCCCGTGGACCTGTTGAACGAGATGTATTTCGTCGTCGAGGCGCAGCTTCGAGACGCCATCCGGGACCGCAACAGCGAGGTCGACCCCGAAGCGCTTGAGGCCGCCCTGGCCGCCAGCCGCAAGAGCCTGGCCACCCGGGACGGCGCCCTGCCTGACGACTACGAAGAGGCCGAGCGGGCCGTGCGCCTGCTCAAGCTGCGCAACGGCATCACCCCGCCCGTGCTCGCGGCCTTCCTGCGCAATCGCGAGACCACCAAGTTCCTGGTCGCCCTGTGCGAGATGGCCGATATCGATTTCGGAACCGCACGCAAGATTCTGGAGCGGCGCGATCTGGACGCCCTGTCCATCGTCTGCAAGGCCGCCGGCTTTGAGCGATCCCTTTATCTGACCTTCGCCGTGCTCATTCTCGACCGCGAGGCCAACGCCATGGGCCGGGCCCGGGAATATGGCGAGCTGTTCGAAGCCCTCCCCCGGGAAGCCGCGCAACGAACCATCCGCTTCTGGCGCATCCGCCGCCAGACCGGCGACTTCGCCGCGGCCTAAGCCAGGCGCTCCCTACGACCCCGGCTCCGGGGTCGTAGGGGCCTCAGGTGGCAGTTCGTAGCGGATCGGCAGGGTGATGCGCCCGCCCACGGTCGGCAGCCCCTCGTCAGTCCAGACTGACAGGCGAAAGTGCGCCGCCAGGGCCAGGGCGGCCTGGCCAAATCCAAGCCCAGCCGGCGCTTCGGACGTCACCTGGCAGTCCTGCACCGCGCCACCCGTTCCCACGGCGCAGTTCATAAGCACGCGGGCGCCGGAAACGCCCTTGATCCTAGCCTCCGCCGGGTAGCCGTCAACGACGTCGCCGGCCGACGGAAGCTGGGTCCAATGGGGTTTGCCGATCACCCGCTTCTCAGGATCCAGCATCTCCGGAGCGAAGGTGACCATGTATTGCGTCTCGGCTCCGCGCAGATTGACTCCATCCGAGGGCGGCGCCAGCTCGAACTGTCCCGACAGGTCCCGGGCCGCCTTGGCGAAGCCGTAGCCGCGGGGCGTTTCGCTGAGGGTGGCGCAAGACTTGAGGCGCCGATCTTCGGTCAGGGCGCAACGGATCGTGGCGGAGCCTCCGATCCCTTCTGCGGCCGCCTTTTCCGGATAGGCCGCAGCCGTCTGCGCGTGGCTGGGAGCGTCAGCCCACAGGGGCCGCCCCATGAAGCGCCGCGTCATCAAGTTCCGGGTCCCGGGAAGAAACGAGCCGGTGGTCGTCCCAAGACCCTTGAAGCTGATCGGGATGCGGACGCCGCTGACAACCGGTTGGCCGTCCTTCATGGCGGGCTTCATCAGGAACTGCGGCGTAAGCGCGATGGCGGCCTGGCCAAATCCCAGCTCAGCGGGCTTCTCCGACAGAACGACGCACTCAAACAGCGCGCCCTGAATGCTCACCTTGCATCCGATGGTGGCTTCGCCATCCATCCCCTTATCCAGGGCCTTGGTTGGAAAAACAGCCATGAGCTGGGAGCGCGTCGGCTGCCGCAGCCAGTCAGCCGAGACATCGGGACCCGTCGCTGGCGTCTGAGCCGCAGCGGCCCCCGAGAAGGCCAGGGCGACGAATAGGGCCAGGGCGGTCAGTCTCATCGGCGCATCCTCCACGGAGAGGAAGCCTACCAAAGGTTGTCTTCCGTAGCGATGCCCGTTTTCAGACCCCGTCGCGGGGGACGGCGCGGACGCGCAGGCGCTCCATGGCGTCGATGGCGATCAGGGTGAAGGAGCGCAGGCCTTCCTCGGCGAAGACGTCGAGGGCCGCCTGCAGGGCCAGGGCCGCTGAGGCCCGCTCGCCGCGATCCTTGCCGGTGATGTCCAGGCGCGCCTCGTAGATGCGGGCCAGATTGACCTGGGCCAGGGCCCAACTCACCGGGTCGATTCCGGCCCGGCGATGGGACAGTTCGATCTTGAAGGCCGCTTCGGCCGCATCGAGCACGGCGAGATCGCCGGACAGTTCGGCTGAACGCGCCAGGCAAAGGGCCCGGCCGTTGGACGCCTCGGCCCGCAGGGCGAGCGCCGGCGCATCGGCCAGGACAAGACCGGCCCGCTCATAGCAGGTGACCGCCTGTTCGAAGGCCCGCTCACCGGCGGTGGCTTCCCCGAGGATCTGCAGGGCCAGCCCGAGCGCGGCCTGCATCCGCGCCCAGTCCAGGGGACTGTGGTCACGGGTCAGGTCCTCGACCACGTCGGCCAGGCAGGTGACCGCCTCCAGGATCTGTTCGATGTCGCCGCTGACCTCGCCCATGAGGGCCAGGATCTGACCGCGCAGGGCGGCGGCGCGGGCATGAGCCAGGGGTTCATAGGCGCCGTCCAGGCCATCGGCCACGCTGGCGGCCTCGTCCAGCGCCATCTGTAGCAGATCAGGGTCTTTCAACCGTGCGCCCCAGCCCGCCAGCATGTCGGCGCGCAAGGTGCGGGCCTCGGCGATCAGCAGGTGGGCGGCCGAACAGCGGCGCGTCAGGGCCTGCAGGGCGGCGATCGGGGCGGTGAAACGGGCGGCGGTGACGCGGGCGGCCTGGGCGTCCCCCAGGCTCATCCGGCGGCGGCCCTCAATCAGGGCCAGACCCACCTCGGCCAACGGCGCGGCCAGCCCGCCACGGGCGGCTTCGCGGGCCTCCCGGAAGGCGATCTCCGCGGCGGCGTTCAGCCCCTCTTCGCCAAACAGTTCGGCGCCGAGCAGGGCGCAGAAGGCCTGTTCGCAGCGGGCGCGGGCCCAGCCGTCAGGGCGGCGGTCCCGGTCGAAGGCGACAGCGGCGGCCTCGGCTTGGGCCGCGGCCTTGCGCAGGGTCGCCGCATCGCCGGAACGGCGGGCCACTTCGCGCCAGACGATGGCTGCCTCCAGCCGACGCTGGGGCTTGTCCTTGGCGCTGAGCCGGCCAGCCGCGACGTCGGCGGCCCTGCCTTCATTGCGCAACAGTGAAAGGTCCAGCAGTTCGAGCAGGGCGGCGTCGCCACCGGCCAGCCCGTCCCGACCCGGACGCCAGCCGCCCTGGGCGCCAAAGATCCGCTTCAACTCCCGGCCGAACTCAAACATGCCGTGGCGCTCCGTGGTCATCAGAGTCCCGCGGCGGGACTTCCCGCGCAGGTTCAGGTGAGACAGAGCAAAGCCGGAGCCGCGCCAATTAACAAGTCATTAACTCTTGAACATGGTTAATGGAACCTTGCGGGCATTAAGCAAAAGCGCCGGTTGTCGGGCGGTCTTTCCGGCATGATAGGGCGTTGTCCGCCGCCGTTTCAGGCGAAGATGGCGTTCAGTTCCTCGGGCTTGAGGATGCGCCACTCACCAGCTTTCAGATCAGACGGCAGAGCCAGCCCGCCAATCTGGTCGCGGTGCAGCGCCTCCACATGATTGCCCACCGCGGCGAACATGCGGCGCACCTGATGATAGCGGCCCTCGGTGATGGTCAGGCGGGCCTCGGTGTCCGACAGCGGCTCGAGGATGGCCGGCGCCAGGGGCTCGGCCTCCGACTCCAGGATCAGGTCGCCGGCGGCGAACACCGCCGCCTCATCGCCCCGCAGGGGACGGGCCAGCTTGGCCACATACCGCTTGGCCACATGGCTGCGCGGCGCGATCACCCGGTGCAACAGCGGCCCGTCGTCGGTGATCAGCAGCAGGCCGGTGGTGTCCAGGTCGAGGCGGCCGATGGTGGATAGACCCGGCATCCGCGCCCGCCAGCGCCGGGGCAGGAGTTCATAGACGCTGCGGCCAGGTTCACGGTGGGAACAGACCACGCCAAGGGGCTTGTGCATCACCAGAGTGAGCGGCGCCGGCGGATCGACGGGGGCGCCCTCGATGGTCATGCGTTCGGGCAGGTCGGCGACCACCGGAATCTTCTGGCCGCCGTCGCTGAGCGTCGCGCCGTCGAACACCACCGCGCCCTTGCGCAGGAGGCCCTGCACCTCCCGGCGCGAACCATAGCCCAGATTGGCCAGCAGGCGGTCGAGCCTGGCCATCGGGACCTTGCTCACCGCCTCGCCTCATAGAGCTTGTAGCCGCCCTCTTCAGCCAGCAGCTTGACCTTGGCGCCGAAGCTGTCGGCCAGGGGGCGCTCATAGGGCAGGTGTCGGTTGGCCACCATCCACAGCTTGCCGCCGTGACGCAGCACCTTGGCGGCTTGGGCGATGAAGGTCGCGCCCAGGGCCCGGTCCTCAGCCCCCCCGTCATGGAAGGGCGGGTTCATCACCACAAAGTCCAGGTCGCTCAGGGCCGGAACGCCGAGGCGGACATCAGCCCAGACCAGGTCGGCCCGGGGGTCGACCACATTGCGCCGGGCGCACGCGATGGCCCGACGGTCGATGTCGATCAGGGTCAGGCGGCCCACATTTGGACTGCGCAGGACCCCATGGGCCAGCAGGCCAAGGCCGCAGCCGAAGTCGGCGCCGGCGCCTGACTGCGGGGTCAGTCGGCGCAGCAGCAGGGCGGTGCCCGGATCGATCCTGTCCCAGCTGAAGACCCCAGGCTGGGTCCAGAGGCCGAGTTCAGATGACAGTCGCGGCGCGCCGGCGGTCAGGGCGTCGCTCAGGTCCAGCGCCGGGGTGCGAACCACCTCGCAGATGCGGTGATGGCGCCGGGCGTCCTCGGTGACATCGAGGCCGAAGGCCTTGAGCTCCTTGGCGAGGCGCGAACCGCCCTTGGCCTTGGGGGCCAGCGCCGTCATCGTCCCGCCCACCTTCAGGGCGCGCAGCCCCTGGGCCAGGACGTAGCGGCGCTCCACCGTCCCCGGCGGCGCCAGGACAGTGAAGCTGTCGAGGGACTGGTCGGGCAGCATATCCAGCGCCTCAGATCCCGGGATCAGGGGCGAGACCTGAACGGCGTCCGACGCCGTGTCGACCAGCTCCCGGGGCGGCAGGCCATAGAGACCGTGGGCGACCATGGCTCAGGCCCGTTCCTTGGAGCGCTCGAAGCGCACCTTGGGATAGCGTTCAGCGACGTAGCCAAGCTCCCAGCTGGACTTGGCCAGGAAGACTGGCTGCTGATCGATGTCGCTGGCCATGGCGCCGCGGTGCTTGCCGGCGAAGTCCTCGACATCGGCCTTCTCGCCGCCCAGCCAGCGGGCCTCGGCATAGGGCGCGGGCTCGAAGACCACCTCCAGCTGGTACTCGTTGGCGAGGCGGTCGGCCATGACCTCGAACTGCAGCTGGCCGACGGCGCCAACAATGAAGTCAGCCCCGATATTGGGGCGGAACAGCTGGGTGACGCCCTCTTCGGCCAGACCTTCCAGGGCCTTCTTCAGGTGCTTGGCCTTCAGCGGATCCTTGACCCGCACCCGCTGCAGGATTTCCGGGGCGAAGTTGGGCAAGCCGGCAAACCGCAGGGTCCCGGTTTCCGACAGGCTGTCGCCCACCCGCAGGACCCCGTGGTTGGGAATGCCGATGACGTCGCCGGCGAAGGCCTCCTCGGCCAGCTCCCGGTCGGAGGCGAAGAACATGATCGGCGAGTTCACCGAGAGCTGCCGGCCGGTGTTCTGAACCTTCAGCTTCATCCCCCGGGTGAACCGGCCAGAGGTCACGCGCAGGAAGGCCACCCGGTCGCGGTGGTTGGGGTCCATGTTCGCCTGGATCTTGAAGACGAAGCCCGAGACCTCCCGGTCGCCCGGAGCCACGTGGATAGCCTCCCCGCTCCGCAGAGCCGGCACGGTGTCCGGCGGCGGGGCGTAGGCGCCCAGGCCCTCCAGAAGCTCGGCGACCCCGAACTTGCGCAGGGCCGAGCCGAAGAAGACCGGGGTCATGTGGCCTTCCAGGAAGGACTGCGGGTCGAAGGGCTTGGAGGCCTCCTGAACCAGCATCGAACCCTCCTCCACCTCGGCCTGCTCCTCGGGGTCGAGATAGGAGACCACCGCATTGGACTTAAACGCGATGGGATCGGGATGGCCGTCATCGTCGGCGGTCTTCTTGGCGAAGGGCAGGAAGCGATTGCGGCGCAGGTCGACCATGCCCTTGAACCGGCCCCCTGACCCGGCCGGCCAATAGAGGGGCGCCGGATCCAGGGCCAGCTTGGTGGAGATCTCGTCCAGCAGCTCGAAGGGGTCCTGGGCCTCCCGGTCCATCTTGTTGATGAAGGTGACGATGGGGATGTCGCGCAGGCGGCAGACCTCGAACAGCTTCAGCGTCTGGGGCTCGATGCCCTTGGCGGCGTCCAGCACCATGACCGCGGCGTCGGCGGCCGTCAGCGTGCGATAGGTGTCTTCGGAAAAGTCCTCGTGACCCGGGGTGTCCAGCAGATTGAACATCAGGCCATCGTGGTCGAAGGTCATGACGCTGGCCGAGACGGAGATGCCCCGCTCGCGTTCGATCTTCATCCAGTCCGACCGGGTGCGGCGGTTCTCGCCCCGGGCGCGGACCTGGCCCGCCGCCCGGATCGCCCCGCCGGCCAGCAGCAGGTTTTCCGTCAGCGTGGTCTTGCCGGCGTCGGGGTGGGAGATGATCGCGAAGGTGCGGCGGCGCGCGGCCTGGGCGGCGGGAGATTGAGTCATGGGCGCGGGTTAGCGCGCGCGGCCCTCAGACGCAAACGGCGCGCATCGATCGCCAGCGCAGGGACGTCCTCAGGCCGCCAGTCGCCGCCAGACCTGGCGGTCGCAGGCCAGCATGTCGAGATCGCCCTCGTCCTGGCGGACCTTGAGGTCCTCCAGGGCCGCCTGGCCCAGCTCAGCGAACCTGATGGTCACGTCCTGCGGGTCAGCCTCGAAGCTCGGGACCACAAACAGCGCGCCGGTGATGGTCGGCGCCTTGGCCTGGATCAGGGACGCCAGACGCCGGGCGCGATTGGGGCGCTCCAGGTGCAGCAGCGGGGTCTCGGCATAGAGTTCCTGGCCCATGCGCATGATCGACGGGAAGGACAGCGCCCGAAACCGGTCGGCCGTCAGGCGCGGCGTCAGCTTCATTTCGGCGAGATCGAGGACCACGTCGTTCATGAGGAAGAGCATCGCCACGCACCTGTACTGTTCGGGGAATGGCTATCCTGCGCCCAGGCGGCTTTCGGTTCGGTGGACGAAACCGGTTAACGGAGCGGCAAGGCTGACCTCACCCCTCCTCCACCGGTTCGGTGAGGAAGTGGCGGCCTTGCTTGTCCTCGACCTCGACGACCCAGATGTCGGGGTCGACCTTGGCCGCGCGGGCGACATAGGCGTCGACCTCGCGCTCTTCGGTGGCCATGGTCGGGCGCATCCAGATCCGCTCGCCGTCGCCGCGGGTGGCCTCGGAAAACAGCCGCACGGTCCTGTCAGACAGGTTGACCGCCTTGACCAGGACCGCGCCGGCCCGGGCGTCGCCCTTGCGCGCCACGACGCCGAAGCCACCGGAAAGCTCGGCGCGGCGGATCAGGGCCGCGGCCCAGACATCTGTCGACAGGATCATGTCGGTTCCTCTTCCTTGCGCGCGCCTTGCATAGGCCATGGGCGGCCAGAGGTCGCAAGCCGCCCCGCGCGGACGGCAAGGAAAGTGCGCCGCGCTAACGGAACGACAACCGCTCGGCCGCCAAGATGGCTCAAAGGCCGCAGAGCCGCATAAGAACGAGATGGACGCATGACGATCAAGCGCGACACAGCGCAGCGTCGGGCGTTTCGATGGATGGGGTCGATGGCCGCGGCGGGGATGCTCGCTGCGCCCATGGTGGCGGTCGCCGGACCGCTGGATCTCTATATTGAGCGCACCGCCATGGCCGCCGCCGATCTGCGGTGCGGCTTCTTTGACGCCGGCCTGCGGGCCGCCCTGGAGGCTGGGCGCGTCCAGACCCGCAACGCCGCCCTGCGCAGCGGCGCCACCACGGGCGACCTGTCAAAGGCCGACGCCAGGGCTCGGGCCTCGGCGGCGACGGTGGTCTGTGACTCCGAGGCGGTATCCGCCGCCGCCGCCCATGTCCGCAGCGCGTTCGAGGGCTTCGCCAAGCTGCGCCAGATCACCTATCCCGGCGAAACGGCGGACTGGCGGGCTGACCGCACGGCCAGCGCCGAGATCCATCGCTGGCGCCTGGCCCAGCAGACCGATTTCGCCAGTGGCCAGATGGTGTTCGGCCTGGCGGGTCGCGACAGCCGGCCCGTCCTGCTGGCCCTGGCCAGTTTCAATGACGGCCGCTCCCCCTACGGCGCGCGCCTGGTGCTGCGTGACAGCGCCCGGGCGACCGAGCCCTATCTCGACCCCCGGGGCGGACCCAACCTGGCCAGACGCCTGCCGCCGGCCGGCGCCCAGCGGACCTACGCCGCCGAGGCGCGCAGCAAGGCCGGTCTCGACCTTCGTCCGGAAACCATGCGGGGGGGCTGGGCCTTCCGTTTTCCGCCTGAAGCCGCGGCGCGTCTGTCCACCCTCGACCCTCGTGAGGCGGTCGCCGTGGAGTTCCTGTTCACCGACGGGCCGGCGGTGCGTCGAGTCTATGTCGAGGTGGGCGACTTCGCGGCCGGCCACGCCTTCCTGCGGATGGCCGCCCGCTAGAGTCCAAGACTAGGCGGTCGGGGCCTCGACCAGTTCAGGTGAGGAAGCCTGCGCCCCCTCGGGGCGCGCATAGGGCGGCAGCAGCACAGGCATCCGAACGGTCACCGTGGTGCCCTCCCCGACGGCGCTTTCCATAATCATCTCGCCACCGTGCAACTCGGCGAAACTGCGCACCAGAGACAGGCCAAGACCCGTGCCCGCCGCCCGCCGCTCGGCGTCGCCCGCCTGCTCATAGGGGCGGCCGACCCGGGCCAGATCCTCGGGGCTCATGCCCATGCCCGTGTCGGCGACCACCAGTTCCATCATGCCGCCCGCAGCCTGCAGGCCCACGGTCACCGCCCCGTTGCGGGGGGTGAATTTCAGGGCGTTGGACACCAGGTTCAGCGCAATCTGCTTCAGGGCGCGCCGGTCGGCGTCAATCTCCAGCGGTTCGCGCGGCAGAACCCCACGCAGCTGCACGCCGGCGCGGTCGGCCTGACCGCGCATCAGCCGCAGGACCGCGTTGACCGCCTCACGGCCGTCAAACTCCTCGCGGCTGAGCTCAAAGCGCTCGGCCTCGATCTTCGACATGTCGAGGACGTCGTTGATCAGATCGAGCAGGTGGCGGCCGGATTCGTGGATCAGTTCGGCATACTCGCCATAGCGGTCCGGCAGGGGGCCAAACAGCCGCGAGCGCATGATGTCTGAGAAGCCCATGATGGCGTTGAGCGGAGTGCGCAGCTCGTGGCTCATATTGGCCAGGAAGCGGGACTTGCCCGTATTCTGGGCCTCCGCCTCGCTGCGGGCGGCCTCCAGCTCGACCTCCTGATCCCGGCGGGCCCGGCCGTCCGCGAGAATGGCCACCAGCCTCAGCGACCGGCCCCGCCTCAGGCGCACTTCCAGCCAGCCCTCGGGATTAGCGGCCGGGGCGAAGCCCAGGTCGGCCTGACCCTCCCGCAGGGCCACTTGAAAACCGCGGGCGAGCTCATGACGGCCCTGGGGGAGGCCGAGATCGAAAAAGGCCCGGCCTGCCAGGTTTCCCCCGGCGAGGGGGCGGCCATAGGCCCCGGCGATACGTCCGTCGGGCAGTATGTCGAGGAGCTGGGTCGGCTGTTCCCCCATCAGCCTGTGAAGCCGGGCGAGGGTCCCGGCCTGCATCCGCGCCTTGGTCTCCTGGCGGCGAAGGAGGCTGACCAGCCCCACGGCGAGGCCGCCCACGGCGCTCACCAGGGCGACCGCTTCCAGGATGGGGGCCGCCGGAGCTGAGGCAAGAGTAGGCCCGCCCAACAGGCTGACCAGCAGGCCAAGGCCCATCAAAGCGAGCGCCATCGCGCCTGCCGCCGCAGCGCTACGGGTGCGCCCTTCCATAAGGCTCGCCGCCAGCGGGGCGAGACACCAGACCCCCAGGGGGCCAAGCGCGCCGCCGCTGAGCAGCATGGCCAGGCCCGGCCCCAGGGTCCAGGCGGCCAGCCGAAGCCGGTCATTTGAGGGCCGCCGGGTCAGGATCAGACCAAGGTCGACAAGCGCCGCAACGCCGCCCAGCGCCAGGACGGTCGCCGCGCTCGAACCGCCGCCGCTGGCCAGCACGAAGGCGCAGCCCCCAGCCACCACCGACAGCCAGCCCGCGCTCCACCAGAAGGGTTCCGCCGACGGTGCGGCGGAGCCATGGGCGATGTGGTCGGGCAGGACGTCCATCTGGGTGTCGGGTCGCAGTCTGGCTCTCACGAGGCGGAATCGCTGAGTGTGAACGCACGACTTTAGCCGCCGCTCCCCGCAGTAGCGAGCCTGCTCGCCCCCTGGGCGACGGTCACAGGGTCGCAACCGGCCCAGACTAGGCGACATAGGCAGCTCAGCTGGCGCGAGGGACCCGGAAACGAATTCGTAAGGCCCGGCCTCCAGTCTGGGGGGCTGGATTACTTCATCAATGAGCCCCATCCCATGGCAGATGCGGCCCCCTGTCGCCCTCTGACACCAAAGGACGCCCCGCCCGCGGCTGACGCCGCCGCACGCCGAAAGGCGCGGCGGGCGGCCCACAGTCGGCTGGAGGCCCGGGCGGAGGAGCATCGACGTTCGTTTCTGCGGATGGTCAGCCACGAGCTTCGCACCCCGCTGAACTCGATCCTCGGCTTCTCCGAACTGATCGGGGCGGAGATCTACGGTCCGCTGGGCGCGCCACAATACAAGGAGTACGCCGGCCTGATCCGCGATAGTGGCCAGAAGTTGCTGGCCCTGGCCAACCAGGTGCTGGAGATCGCTCGCCTGGAAAGTGGGACCGCCGACCTCGCCACCCGGCGCGAGCCCCTGGACCATGTGCTGGACGATGTGCTGGACGGCCTGGCCGAAGAGATCCGGGGGCGGCGAGCCGAGGTGATCGTCTTGGGCCAGGGGGCGCTGCCCGACATCGTGGCCGACCCCAAGGGGATCCGCACCGCCCTTACCGCCCTCGTCTCCAACGCCCTGGCCTATGGCCCTGAGGGTGGAACCGTGCGCATCAGCGCCGAAATTCAGGACGGGGGAGTCACCCTGACCCTGATCGACCAGGGCCCCGGCGTGGCTCAGCACGACGTTCCCCGGCTCCTTCGACCCTTCGAGCAGGGAGAGAACGCCCTGACCCGCCGGGGTGAGGGCGCGGGCCTTGGCTTGCCGCTCGCCTATATGCTCTGCCGGGGAATGGGCGGCGGCCTCGCCCTCGGGCCCGGGCCGGATGGGGGACTGAAGGCCGTCGTCCGTCTGGCGAAGCCCGCTGTTCCCTGATCGCATCGCTCGGGCATCTCACGCGTTGCGCCTCGGCGTCTGGGGGCTTAAGTGCGAAGCCAGATGGACGGCATCCAGAAAACCCTCGACGACCTGGCCGAAGAGTTCGACCTCCTGGGCGACTGGGAGGAACGCTACCGCTATGTGATCGAGCTGGGCGCCGACCTTGCGCCGCTGAGCGAGGCCGAGCGGTCGGAAGCCAACAAGGTCCGCGGCTGCGCCAGCCAGGTCTGGCTGGTGACCGAACCAAAGGCTGATGGACGGGTGGAGTTTCGTGGGGATTCCGACGCCCACATCGTTCGCGGGCTGATCGCCATTCTGTTGCGAATGTTCTCTGGCCGACGCCCGGCTGACATCCTGGCCTTCGATGTGCGCGCCGCCTTCAGCCGGCTCGGGCTATCAGGCGCCCTCTCAACCCAGCGCTCCAACGGGCTGGCCGCCATGGCCGAGCGTATCGCCCGAGACGCCGCGGCCCTCAACGCCGCCAACGCCTGAGCGGCTGCGGTTCAGGCGGCGCGAATTCCGGAAAAGCCGGATGCGCTCTGCAGGCCGACGACCGTGTCGTAGCCAAGGATCATATCCACATCGCGCCCATTGGAGGCGAGCGGCAGACGGAGCCAGAGAATCGACATGTGCCCAGCGCCGCGCCAGGACAGGCTGTGGACGCCCACGCCAGGGCGGCGCTCATTGACGACGGCGGTCAGCTCCTCGCGCCAGTAGTCGGCGGCCGCAGCGTTGTACACCTCGCCCAGGGTGCGGCCGGTGATCTCCCGGCCATAGATGCCATAGAGGCCGGTGCCGGCCAGACGGACGCAAAAATCCATAGGCTCGCGCCGGATGTCGATCAGACTTACCGTGGGCAACAGCCGTTTCAGCGCCGCGGGGTCAACATCCCCCCGAGCAGGCAGCCGCGCGCCACGGCGCAAGCCGGCCCAATAGCCGTAGATTTCCTCATGAGCACGAGCGGCAGCCGCCGAAGCACCAATCTGAGCCGCCATGTTCAGATTCCTTAACAACCCATTGGAATCGCGACGAATCACTTATCGCCCATATGGCGAATCTGGGGCAAGTCGAAATCGCCGCCTGCGGCGAAGATGGTCAACAAATAGCAAAAAACGCCCGCCTCAACGAGAGGCGAGCGTTCTTGTCTGCGAGCCCGTTGGGCGGGGTCTAGCGCTTCTTGCGAGCAGCCTGACGGCCGCCTTGGCCGAGGCCCATCTGCTTGGCCAGGTCCGAACGCGCCTTGGCGTAGTTGGGGGCGACCATGGGATAGTCCTTGGGCAGGCCCCACTTGGCCCGGTATTCCTCAGGACTCATGTTGTACTTGGTGCGCAGATGCCGCTTCAGCGACTTGAACTTACGGCCGTCTTCCAGGCAGATCAGGAAGTCCGGAGTAATGGAGCGGCGCACGGGAACCGCGGGCTCCTTCGGCGGCGCTTCAACAGCTTCAGGGGCTGTGGTGACGCCAGCCAGCGCACGGTGCACTGCCTGGATCAGGTTCGGAAGATCGGCCGCGGCGACCGAATTGTTTCCGACATAGGCCGATACGATATCGGCCGTCATCTCAATGACTTCTGCTTTTTCGTCCATGTGCTTTACCCAGAACGGCGCGATGCGAGCGCCACAACATCTGATTCCCAGATCAGTTGTTAGCTACTTATCGCCCCTATTCGTCCTGCACAAGACAATAGAAGGCAGACCTATCTGTGTGAGAGCATCGCACGGCGAACTGCGTGTCAAAGTTGAGTAGGTGCGACAGGGCGTCACAGGCTCGACATTTCAGTCGTGCTGTCAGATTGCTCCGGCCCTAGTTCCGGCCCAACTCTTTTGCAAAGGCGAGCATAGCGGCCCTCTGCGGCAGGGAGTATTCGTCAATGACGCTGTCATCGCCTTCACGAATGGCCCGCAATAACTCCGGCGTCATGGCCGAAGACAACGACCAGTTCCAATAGCGCAGCACCGTTTGCGCGCGATCCACAGCCATGGTGTCGAAGATGAGCAGGGTGCGCTCGAAGGCGGGATTGATCGCGCCATCCTCGCCGGTCTCCGGGCGTCGGAGCCCGCGCCACAGGGCGCGCAGGGCCGTCCGGGGCAGGCCAGTCGCCTTGCAGAGGACGGCCAGGGGCTCACCGCCGGGGTCCGTGAACAGCTTGGCGCCGGTCATGGGTTTGAGCCCCGCCAGGTAGGAGATCTCCTCGGCCACTTCCCGGGTCATGCCATGCTGGGCGGCGGAAACGGCCGCCTCCAGACTGGTGAACGGGCTCTTCTCGATCGCGGCCCTGTTGCGCTGCCGGCGCTCAATGAACTGCAGCGCCTTACGCGACATGGGATCTTGCCATCCCTCCTGCGCCGCCATGGGGAAGATGTCGCCGGCGGCGTCCTGAAGGATCTCCCGGGAGACGGCGAAACGCTGGAGGATCGTGCGGCGCGCCTCTGGGTCAGCCCACCAGAACAGCACATAGGCCTGAGCAGGGCGCAGCTCGGTACGGCGCAGCAAAGCCGGCGCCAGTTCCGGGGCGTCGCGGCTGATCGCCACCAGGGCCTCAAGACCGGCGTGACCGATCTTGGCGTTGCGGTTGGCCAGGACGGCTTCGATCACCCGGAGTTCGCCCGCGGCGACCAGGGTCTCGACGACCACTTCGCTCAGACCCTTTCGACCGGCGATCATCAGCCGGTGCTCTGAGCTTGCTGTGCGGGCGCAGTCCAGAAGTTCGGCGTCCGAAAGGTGTTCACAATCCTCAAGCAGAGGCCGGGCCACCTCGGGCGCATCGTGCAGAAGCAGGCGGGCGAGCTGGGCCGGCGGCTCAGACAGTCCGGCCAGGCGCTTGGACACCCGCAGGCGCTCGTCGGGCGAAGCGTCCCGCAGCATCTCGATCAGAAGATCGGCCGTCACCGATCGCTCGAAGGCGTTGATCCGGCTGGAGGGCAGGCACACCACGTCGGCCAGCCGTCGCAGCAGGGCGCCCCGGGCGCGGAACTGCGGGGGCGGCGGCGAATCGTCCGGAAAGGGCGCGCTCTGGCTCATCTGAACGCCCATTCCAACACAGCGGCGTTAACCATGGGTTCCCGCCCCCGGCCCAACCTCAGGAAAATTCGGGCGGCGTCCGTCCAGGCCAGATGTCGGGGAGGCCATCAGAAACCCGATCGGGAAATACAGGCGGCCGCTTCTGGAGGAAGGACTCAACGCCCTCCTTGGAATCGGCGGAAGCCCCCCGCGCCTGAATACCCCGGCTGTCGGCCCTGTGCGCCGCCATCGGGTGGTCGGCCCCGGCCATGCGCCACATGAGCTGGCGGGTCAGGGCCACCGAGACGGGGGCAGCGTTGTCGACAATCTCTCGGGCCAGGGCGCGGGCGGCGGGCAGGAGGTCCTCCGGCGCGTGCAGGGAACGCACGAGGCCGCGTTCCAGAGCCTCCTGAGCGTTGAAGACCCGGCCAGAATAGCACCACTCAAGGGCGGTCTGCATGCCCACCAGCCTGGGCAGGAACCAGGACGAGCAGGCCTCCGGCGTGATGCCGCGGCGGGCGAAGACAAAGCCGAACCGCGCCTCGGTGGAGGCCAGGCGGATATCCATGGGCAGTTGCATGGTTGCGCCGACGCCGACGGCGGCGCCATTCACCGCCGCGATCACCGGCTTGAGGCTGTCATAGATACGCAGGGAGACGAGACCGCCGCCGTCGCGATAGACGCCGGACTCCGTGCGTTGGCCCAGGGGATCGACGTCCCGGCGGTCGTAGTCGAAGGTGGAGCCACCCCCCGCCAAGTCCGCCCCGGCGCAGAAACCACGGCCGGCGCCCGTCACGATGACCGCCCGCACATGGTCATCGGCGTCGGTCAGGTCGAAGGCGGCGATCAGTTCGCGATTCATCAGCGGATTGAAGGCGTTGAGCTTTTCTGGCCGGTTCAGGGTCAGAAGGGCGATCCCGTCCTCCAGCTCGAGCTTCAAGGTCTCGAATTCGGCAAGGCTCTTTGTGGCCATGATGTCTCCCGTTCGCTTTCCGTGTTTGCCCCATCGGAGCCGCTTGACGGACGGGAGGTCAAGCACGCCATCATCGCTGAACAGTGATCATCTAGAACTGGCCAACGGTCCCGACAGAGGGCTGCGGCCTGGAGGAAACAGGCTCATGCATCCCTCACATCATGCGAAGTCCAACCCCGAGCGCGCCGCCTACGTCATGGCCAGCTCCGGAGAGACCGTCACCTACGGTCAGTTGGAGGCCCGCTCCAACCAGGGCGCGCACCTGTTTCGTGAGCTTGGCCTGAAGGCCGGGGATGTGATCGCCATCCTCATGGAGAATCACCCCCGCTTCTTTGAGGTGGCCTGGGCCGCCCAGCGGGCTGGCCTCTACTACGCCTGCATCTCGTCCAAGCTCACGGCCGGCGAGATCGAGTACATCATGGGCGATTGCGCGGCCAAGGTGCTGATCACATCTGCCGGCGTGGGGCCTGTGGTCGATGAACTTCCCGCCCTGTCGCCTGGGGTGAAGCTCTACATGGTCGGCGAGGCTCACGCGCCCTATGAGAGCTTCGAGGCCGCCCGGGCCAAGATGCCTGAGACCCCGATCGCCGATGAGACCGCCGGCGCCGACATGCTCTATTCGTCGGGCACCACCGGCCGGCCCAAGGGGATCAAGCCGCCCCTGACCGGCGGGCCGATCGACGCCCCCAATGCGCTATCGATGATGGCCGAGCTGATGTTCGGCTTCCCGCCGAACGGGATCTATCTGTCGCCAGCCCCCCTCTATCACGCCGCACCCTTGCGCTGGTGCATGGGCTATCAGCGCCTGGGGGGCACGGTGGTGGTGATGGAGAAGTTCGACCCCGAGCACGCCCTGGCCCTGATCGAGCAGCACAAGATCGACTGCGGCCAGTTCGTCCCCACCCACTTCGTGCGGATGCTGAAACTGCCGCCCGAGGTCCGCACCCGCTACGACCTGTCATCCCTGAAGTCGGCCGTCCATGCCGCCGCCCCCTGCCCGATCCCGGTCAAGGAGCAGATGATGGAGTGGTGGGGCCCGATCATCCACGAATACTATGCCGGCAGCGAGGGCAACGGCTTCTGCCACATTGGCCCGCACGACTGGCTGGCTCACAAGGGATCGGTGGGCAAGGGCACGACCGCCGAGGTGAAGATCTGTGACGACGAGGGCGAGCCCCTGCCGCCGCGCACCGAAGGCGTGGTCTACTTCGCCGGCGGCACGCCGCTCACCTATCACAACGCCCCCGACAAGGTGGCCGAGAACACCAACCAGCACGGCTGGACGACGCTGGGCGATGTGGGCTGGCTCGACGAGGACGGCTTCCTCTATCTCACCGACCGCAAGAGCTTCATGATCATCTCCGGGGGGGTGAACATCTATCCCCAGGAGCTGGAAAACCTGCTGATCACCCACCCCAAGGTGGCTGACGCCGCGGTGGTCGGCGCCCCCGACGAAGAGATGGGCGAGAAGGTGGTGGCGGTGATCCAGCCGATGGACTGGGCCGAGGCCGGCGATGATCTGCGCGCCGAACTGATGGCCTTCTGCCGGGCCAATCTCAGCCACGTGAAGTCGCCGCGCATGCTGGACTTCATGGCCGAACTTCCCCGCCATCCCACAGGCAAGCTCTATAAGCGCCTGATCCGGGACGCCTATTGGGGCAAGGAAGGCTCCAAGATCGTCTGATCCGAAAAGGCAAGGCCGAGCGTTGCGGCCTTGCCCGGGCCGCATGAGGTGATAGACCCGAACACCTGTTTCAAACCTTTAGGGAGCAAGCGATGAACCCGGTGGAATTCAAGGATCTGCCCGGCCTGATCGGCCAGGAAGTCGGCGTGTCGGACTGGGTCGAGATCACCCAGGAGCGGGTGAACCAGTTCGCCGAGGCCACCGGCGACC
Source organism: Phenylobacterium sp. (assembly GCF_030679875.1). Taxonomy (GTDB): domain Bacteria; phylum Pseudomonadota; class Alphaproteobacteria; order Caulobacterales; family Caulobacteraceae; genus Phenylobacterium. Next base: position 166,903 of record NZ_JAUXSP010000003.1, read on the forward strand.
ATCAGTGGATCCACGTGGACGTGGAACGCGCCACCAAGGAAATGGGCGGCCCCATCGCCCACGGCTATCTGACCCTGTCGCTGATCCCCTTCCTCGGCGCCGGCATGCTGCCGATCAAGGGCGTGACCCGCGGCATCAACTATGGCTCGGACAAGGTGCGCTTCATCAACATGGTCCGCGTGGGCAAGCGCGTGCGCATGCGCCAGAAGCTGATCGGCGCCGAGCCCAAGGGCGGCGGCATGCAGCTGAAGAACGAATGCACCATCGAGATCGAAGGCGAGGCCAAGCCCGCCTGCGTGGCCGAGACGATTTCGGTCGTCTACGGCGCCTAAATCAGCCGATTATGTTGCGAAAGGCCCGCGTTTCGATGCGGGCCTTTTTCGTTCAGGCCTCAATAGTCCGGCGAAATCGCCTCCAGGGCCGAGGCCGCCTTGGCGCCGCCCACCCCCATGTCGCCCTGGGCCACCGTGATCTCCGCGAGCGGGTTGTCCAGCAGGGCCAGGGTCTCGTGGATGTAGCGGGCGTGGGTGACGATACCGATTTCCAGCCGCTCGCTGTTCAGCTCAACCTGTTGCGTCAGCAGGCCGGCGATGAACTGGACCTCCTGGGACTCGCCGCCGCCTGGCCGGCGCCGCACCCCTTCGGCCATGAACACCGGGCCGCCCGAATTGCCCGGAAAGACGGTGAAATCGAGCAGGAAGGTCGGGAAGGCCGCCGCCGGCGCCAGGGGGAATGAAGCCACCCGGCCAGACCGCAGGATCGGGAAACCGGCCGGATTGGCCGACAGGCCCCGGGGAAAGCCCAGCGCCATCATCTGGTCTCCGGCGCCGACCGCATAGGCCGAAAAGGTCTCGTCGCCGGCCAGCCAGTCCTTGGGGATCGCGGCCTTGGCGAACTCCGGGGGGGCGCTCACCACAATGGCGGCGACATCGCGCTTGGGATGCTGAGTCCAGCTCGGATTGCCGTCCGCATCGCGGATGTTGAATTTTTGCGGCGCATAGCTCCAGCTGCCATCGGCATTGGCGATGCGGTAGCCGATCCGGGCCTGGACGCCAGGCATGCGTTGCAGGACGTGATTGGCCGTCACCAGCACCGTGCGCGGCTGACCGTCCAGGGTCGGCGCATTGATCAGGAACCCGGTGCCAACCGTGCGCGTTCCATCACCCAGCGGCTGCTCGATCTGAACCGTGGCGTGGATCAATTCGACAGCAAGATCCGCGATCATGGACGCCCCTCGATTGATCGGTGCACAACGACGGGCCAAATGAATCAGACCCGCCGCACTGCGGCAAGACGCGAGGACGTTACCGCCCGCGCTCTATTGACGCGCGCCTGTCTATGCGGCGTCAAACCTGAATATCTTTCCTGGCCGCCGGTGATCGACGGCATGGCTTGAGGCGGCCGCCAGAACGTCGCATCTAACGGGCATGAGCACTCGCCCCACCCCTCCCCTCGCCCCGAAGCATCCCCATTCCGTCGAGCAGCTCGGCCGCCGCCGCACCGATGACTATGCGTGGATGAAGGACGAGAACTGGCAGAAGGTGCTGCGCGACCCCGCCATCCTGCGGGCCGATATCGCCGACCATCTGAAGGCCGAGAACGCCTATACCGAGGCGATGCTGGCGCGGACCAAGGACCTGCAGGCCGCCCTGTTCGCCGAGATGAAGGGGCGGATCAAGGAAGACGATTCCAGCGTGCCAGCCCCGGACGGGCCCTGGGACTATTATGTCCGCTACCAGGAAGGCGCCCAGCATCCCATCCGCGCCCGCCGCCCCCGGGGGGGAGAGGTCGGCGAGGAAATCCTGCTGGACGAAGAGACCCTGGCCAAGGGCAAGGCCTATTTCCAGGTGGGCGGCGCGGGCCACAGCCCCGACCACCGGCTCTACGCCTGGGCCGCCGACGAGCAGGGCTCGGAATACTACACGATCCGCGTGCGCGACCTTGTCACCGGCGAGGATCTGCCCGGCGCGATTGAAAGCGCCTATGGCGACTTCACCTTCTCGCCGGACTCCGAATGGTTGTTCTGGATCTGGCGGGACGAGAACGCCCGGCCCGCAAAGGTCTTCCGCCGGCCGGCCCGGGGCGGCGAAGACGTGCTGGTCTATGAGGAAAAGGACGAGGGCATGTTCCTCGGCGTCGGCACGACCTCGGACGACGCCTACATCGCCATCCATGTGGGCGACCAGGAGACCACCGAGATCTGGATCATCCCGGCTGGCGAACCCACCGCCGAGCCGGCCTGTGTCCAGCCCCGGGAGACCGGCGTCCGCTATGAGCTCGACCATTGGACCGACCGCTGGGTGATCCGCACAAACGCCGACGGGGCGGTGGACTTCAAGCTTTGCGTCTCGACCGAGCCCCTGCCCGCCCGGACCACCTGGCGCGACTTTGTCCCCCACCAGGCCGGCCGCTACATCACCGGCTTCGCCGCCTATGCCGGCCATCTGGTGCGGATGGAAAGGGTCAACGCCCTCGACCAGATGGCGGTGATGACCCGGGACGGGGATGAGCACATCGTCGCCTTCGACGAGCAGGCCTACGCCCTGCACCTGGAGGGCGGGCTGGAATACGAGACCAGCCTGACGCGGTTCGTCTACCAATCGCCGACCACGCCCCGGCAGTGGTTCGACTACGACATGGCCACCCGCCAGCGGACCTGGCGCAAGACCCAGGAAATCCCGTCGGGCCATGACCCCGACGCCTATGTGGCGCGCAGGCTCTACGCCCGCGCCGCCGATGGGGAAGAGGTGCCGATCACCCTGCTGATGCGCCGCGACACCCCGGTCGATGGGACCGCGCCGCTGATGCTCTACGGCTACGGCTCCTATGGTCACGCCATGGAGCCCAGCTTCTCGATCCGCAATCTGTCCCTGGTGGACCGGGGTTGGATCTGGGCCACGGCCCATATCCGCGGCGGCTCGGACAAGGGATGGGGCTGGTTCATGGACGGCCGCAAGGCCAAGAAGACCAACACCTTCACCGACTTTATCGCCTGCGCCGAACACCTGGTGGCCGAGAACTACGCCACCAAGGGACAGATCGCGGCCTATGGCGGCTCGGCCGGCGGGATGCTGATGGGGGCTGTGGCCAATATGCGCCCGGATCTCTGGGGGGCGATCATCGCCGCTGTGCCCTTCGTCGATGTGCTCAACACCATGAGCGATGCGAGCCTGCCGCTCACCCCGCCGGAATGGCCTGAGTGGGGCAATCCCCTGACTGATGCGGCCGCCTATGACACCATCGCCGCCTACAGCCCTTATGATCAGGTGAGCGCCAAGGCATACCCACCGGTCCTTGCGACCGGCGGGCTCTCAGACCCGCGGGTCACCTATTGGGAGCCGGCCAAGTGGGTGGCGCGCCTGCGGGAACACAGCACGGGCCAGGCGCCCATCCTGCTCAAGATCAATATGGAGGCTGGCCACGGCGGCGCCTCGGGCCGGTTCGACTTCCTCAAGGAGATCGCGCTGGACTATGCCTTCGCCGTTTGGGCTATCGACAAGGACTGGACGAAGTGATCGTGCGCCCGGCTGAGGCCTCCGACATGGCCGCCCTGGCCGACATCTATGGCCACCACGTCCTGCACGGCTTCGGCACCTTCGAAGAAGTCCCGCCCTCGGCCGACGAGTTGAACCAGCGCCGCGAGGCCATCGTGGCCCGCGGCCTGCCCTATCTGCTGGCTGAGGATGGGGGGAAGGTCCTCGGCTTCGCCTATGCCGGACCCTTCCGCCTGCGGGCGGCCTATCGCTACACGGTGGAGGACAGCGTCTATGTGGCGCCGGACGCCCAGGGGCGCGGGGTCGGCCGCGCGGTGCTCTCAGGCGTCATCGCGGCGTGCGAGGCTATCGGTATCCGCCAGATGGTCGCGGTGATCGGCGATAGCGGCAACGCCGGCTCGATCGGCCTGCACACAGCATTGGGCTTCACCCCCCAAGGCAGCGGCCTTGGCCTGGGCTACAAGCACGGCCGCTGGGTTGATATCGTCTGGATGCAGAAGGCCCTGAACGGCGGGACGACGCGGGAGCCCGACGCGCCCGGACTGGCGCTAAGCGGCGTCTAATCGACCACGCCGTCGAAGGCGATGTCCAGGAACCGCGCCAGGGTCGGGGTCAGGTCGTCCTGGCGCCAAACCAGGCCGGTCTCCAGCGACGGCGCCTCGCCGGCCAATTCCACATAGCGCACGCCGGTGCGGGCGAGGTTGCGCAGGGAGGCCGGCGCCAGGGCCACCCCCATCTCGGCCGAGACCAGGCTGATGATGGTCTGCATCTGGATGGCCTCCTGGGCGATCCTGGCGGCGCCGCCATGGGCGGTGAAATAGCCGGTGATCAGTTCGTGGAAGGCCGGGGCCGAGCGCTTGGGGAAGATGATCAGCGGCGACTGGACCACATCGGCCGGGTCCAGCCGGCCGGCCTTGAGCGCCAGGCGGCCGCTTTCCAGCCAGGCCTCGGGCACGGCGGCGACCAGGGGCTCGGTCAGCAGCCGGCGATAGCTCAGGCCCGGCGGCAGGGCGCCGCCAGCCGGGGGGATGATGACGCCGGCATGTCCGGCCCCCTCGACCAAGGCGGCGATCTGCACCTCGCTGGTGGCCTCGCGCAGGTCAATCTCCACGGCGGGATAGAGGGCGGCGTAGCGGCGGACCAGGGTCGGCAGGACGCTGTAGTCGGCCGTGCTCACGAAGGAGAGCTCCAGGCGCCCGGCCTCTCCATCCCGCAGTCGACGGGCGATGTCCGGCAGGGCGGCAAGTTCGGTAAGGGCCGCGCGCACATGGATCAGAAACTGCGCCCCAAACGGGGTCAGGGCGACGCTGCGCTTGGTGCGGGAAAACAGCGCCGCGCCCAGCTCCCGCTCCAGCCCCTGGATCGATTGGCTGAGCGGCGGCTGGGTCATGTTCAGCCGCGCCGCAGCCCGCCCGAAATGCAGGGTCTCGGCGACGGCCTCGAAGTGGCGCAGCTGACGGACATCCATCGCTGATATCTACAGCGACCTAATGCGGCTTCAAAAGTATATTTCCCTCTCCGCCTGATGGCGGCTATGCGGGAAGCGACCCACAAGGACTCCGCCCGATGCCCGCCTATCGCTCACGCACCTCGACCCACGGCCGCAACATGGCCGGCGCCCGCGGCCTGTGGCGCGCCACAGGCATGAAGGACGGCGACTTCGGCAAGCCGATCATCGCCGTGGTCAACTCCTTCACCCAGTTCGTGCCGGGCCACGTCCACCTGAAGGACCTGGGCCAGCTGGTCGCCCGCGAGATCGAGCGGGCCGGCGGGGTGGCCAAGGAGTTCAACACCATCGCGGTCGATGACGGCATCGCCATGGGCCACGACGGCATGCTCTACAGCCTGCCGTCCCGCGAATTGATCGCCGACAGCGTCGAGTACATGGCCAACGCCCACTGCGTGGACGCGCTGGTTTGCATCTCCAACTGCGACAAGATCACGCCGGGCATGCTGATGGCCTCCCTGCGGCTGAACATCCCGACGGTCTTCGTCTCCGGCGGCCCCATGGAGGCCGGCAAGGTCATCGTGAACGGCAAGGAAGTCGCGCTGGACCTGGTGGACGCCATGGTGGCGGCGGCTGATGAGTCCGTCAGCGACGCCGAGGTGGACGCCATCGAGCGGGCCGCCTGTCCGACCTGCGGCTCGTGCTCGGGCATGTTCACCGCCAACTCCATGAACTGCCTGACCGAGGCGCTGGGCCTGTCCCTGCCCGGCAATGGCTCGACGCTCGCTACTCACGCCGACCGCGAACGCCTGTTCCTGGAGGCCGGCCACCTGATCGTCGACATCACCAAGCGCTACTACGAGCAGGAGGATGACAGCGTCCTGCCGCGCAATGTGGCCAGCTTCCGGGCCTTTGAGAACGCCATGAGCCTGGACATCGCCATGGGCGGCTCGACCAACACGGTCCTGCACCTGCTGGCCGCCGCCCATGAGGGCGAGGTGGACTTCACCATGAAGGATATCGACCGGCTGTCGCGCAAGGTGCCGTGCCTGTCCAAGGTGGCCCCGGCCAAGGCCGACGTGCACATGGAGGACGTCCACCGGGCCGGCGGGGTCATGGCCATCCTTGGCCAGCTGGAGCGCGGCGGCCTGCTGCACACCGATCTGCCGACGGTCCACTCCAAGACCATGGGCGAGGCCCTGGAGCGCTGGGACATCAGCCGCACCGAGAGCGAAGCCGTCCAGACCTTCTTCAAGGCCGCGCCCGGCGGGGTGCCGACCCAGGTCGCCTTCAGCCAGAACCGGCGCTGGAAGGAACTCGACCTGGACCGCGAAGGCGGCGTGATCCGCAGCGTGCGGCACGCCTTCTCCCAGGACGGCGGCCTGGCTGTGCTGAGCGGCAACCTCGCCGAGGACGGCTGCATCGTGAAGACCGCCGGCGTGGACGACAGCATCCTGGTGTTTGCTGGCCCGGCCCGGGTGTTCGAGAGCCAGGACGCGGCGGTCAGCGCCATCCTGACCGGCAAGATCGTCGCCGGCGATGTCCTGGTGATCCGCTATGAGGGCCCGCGCGGCGGACCCGGCATGCAGGAAATGCTGTATCCGACCAGCTATCTGAAATCGAAGGGCCTGGGGAAGGCCTGCGCCCTGATCACAGACGGGCGCTTCTCCGGCGGGACCTCGGGGCTCTCCATCGGCCATGTTTCGCCCGAGGCGGCGGAAGGCGGCATGATCGGCCTGGTTCAGGAAGGCGACCGGATCGAGATCGACATCCCCAAGCGCACCATCGTGCTGGCTGTGCCGGGTGAAGAACTGGCGCGCCGGCGCGCGGCCATGGACGCCCGGGGACCCGACGCCTGGACGCCCGGCCCGCGGCAACGCAAGGTGACACCTGCGTTGCGCGCCTACGCGGCCTTCACCACCAGCGCCGCCCGCGGGGCGGTCAGGGACGTCGATCAGAAGCGCTGAGCCGCCCTTATCTGGCCACGTCCGGGGAAGAGGCTGACAGCATGAACCTCTCCGCCCTCGCCGCCGCCCTGCTGGTCGCCACCTTTGCGGGGTCAGCGCTCGCCGACGAAGGTCTGATTTCGACGGGCCGCACAGACAGCCCGCCGGCGCCCATGGCCTCTGCGGAGCAACTCGCTCCTGGCATGGTCCAGACGCAGGGCCAGGCCGAGGCGCCGGGCGACTGGGCGCGCCGCGTGATGGCTGGCGACCCTGGGCCAGAGGAGATCGCCGAGGGGCGGCAAGGCCGGTGTCTCACCCGGGCCGACAATCGGCCGCATGGCGAGGTCTGGGCCGGAATCGGCACCGGCGGCTACCGCGAGGTGGGCGGCGTCGTCACCCAGTCCATCGGTGACTGCGCGAGCGTCACCATCGGCATGAGCCGCACCGAGGGTCGGTTTGCAGGGCCGCGCTACCGATAGCGGCGGGCTCCAGGAGGAGATTCCGTTCGTGCGGCGGAGGCGCTAGGCTGGCGCTGCAATGACCCAGGAGCCGACATGACGTCCAGCACTCTTCCCCGCCGCAGTCTCATTCTCGGCGCCGGCCTGGTCATGGCCGCGCCGCAGCTGGTCCTGGCCCAGGCCGCCAAGACCAGGGTGACCATGAAGACGGCGCAGGGGACCATCGTCATTGAGCTGGAAGACAGGAAGGCCCCCCTGACCAGCGCCAACTTCCTGCGCTATGTGGACGCCAAGGCCTATGACGGCGGCAGCTTCTTTCGGGCCGCGCGGAGCGACTGGGCGCCGACGGAGGGCACCATCGTCGCCCAACCACCAGCCAAGGCGCGCCCTTTCGCCCCCATCCGCCACGAGAGCACGACCATGACGGGCCTGAGCCATGTTCATGGCGCGGTGTCCCTGGGCCGGTTCGCGCCTGGCACCGCCACCAACACCTTCTTTATCTGCCTGGGCGATCAGACCTTTCTGGACGCCCAGCCTGGCCAGCCCGGCGACAATCTGGGCTACGCTGTCTTTGGCAAGGTGGTCTCAGGCCTGCCCAACGCCCAGAAGATCCTGGCCCAGCCCACCGGCGGCGAGACCAAGTTCGCCGACCAGAAGGATCAGTGGCTGAAGACACCGGTGGTCATCGAGACCATGCGTCGGGTCTGAAACCGCCACAGCCGCAGGCCCGCCATGTGCAATGAATATCAGAAGCGGATCGCCCGCGGCCCGCTCACCGAGCGCTTCTCGGAGATCAACATCCCGATCCGCTGGGCTGACGCCGAGCCCAATCGGGATCTGGACGAACCGATCCGCCCCACAGACCGGGCGACCATTCTGCGCGCCGCTGACCCGGTTGATCCCGCCGCGGGGCTTGAGGGCCTTGAGATGCGCTGGTGGCTGGTGCCGGCCTTTCACCGCGGCCCGCTCAGCGCCTGGCGAAATCTCTGCACCAATGCGCGGATCGAGACTGTGGACACCGCGCCCACCTTCCGCGAGGCCTACCGGCACAGACGCTGCCTCGTGCCCCTGACCAGCTTCATCGAATATTCGGAGCCGGAGGGGTGGAAGAAGGGCAAGCCCAAGACCCGCCACGAGATCGCCTGGGCTGACGAGGAGGTGCGGGTCTTTGCGGGCATCTGGGACCGGGCCGAGCCGCAGGACCAGCCCGGGGGACTGGAGAGCTTCGCCTTCGTCACCGGCCCCGCGCCCGCCGACATCGCCCCTTTCCACGATCGGACCCCGCCGACGCTAAGCCTGGCCCAAGGCCTGGCCTGGCTGGACCTGGAAGGGCCCGGCAAGGGGTTGCTGGAGGCGTTGCCCGGCTCCGGCGCCTACACAGTGACCGAAAGCCCCAGGGAGCAGCTGATGTCCCCGGAGATGCGCCGACTGCTCTGAGGTCTATTGCTCGGGCGTGACCGGCTTGGCGGCGCGGCAGCGGTCCGAACAGTATTTCACCTGCTCCCAGTCGCGCGCCCATTTCCGGCGCCAGGCGAACGGACGCCCGCAGGCCACACAGACCTTTGTCGGCAGGTCCGCCTTGTGTCGCATCCTGGCCATGGCCCTGCCCCTCTGCGCCCCAGTCGCGGCGCTCAGTCCCTCGACCCGGCGACGATCTGGGCCACCATGTCGCGAAGGGGCAGTCGCGCCCGCAGGCGCATGGCCAGCAGGGCGGTTCCGCTCACCTTGCGCTGCACGAACAGCGTATCAGCCGGGGGCACATGCCAGGCGCCACGGTCCGCAGCGATGGTCTCGGCCTGACCGCGCACCTGCTCCACAAAGGCGCGGTCGGCGAAGTCAAACAGCCCTGGCCTGTTCAGATGGCGCATCAGGACGCCGATCATCTCATCGATCGCCCCCCGGTGGCGCTGCAAGGCGGCCGGCGAGATGAAGCCCACCTCGACCAGGGCGCTGCGCAGGGCGTCGTAATCTTCGGAAAGTCCAGCCTGCGCCAGACGACGATAGGCCTGGGCGGTCTCTGGCGGCACAGCCATGGCCGCGCCGAAATCAAGCAGTACGATCCGCTGCGTATCGACCTGCCAGCGGTAGTTGGCGAAGTTGGGGTCGGTCTGCATGTAGCCAAATTCAAACAGCTCCCGCAGGGCCAGCCTGATCAGCGCGGCCATGGCCCCATCGCGGGTGGCCTGCGGCGCGCTGTGCAGAGCCTCGATCGGCTGACCTGGAATGAAGTCCATCGCCAGCACCCGTTCGCGACATAGTTCTTCGACCGGCGCTGGCAGGACAAAGGCGGGATCATCGGCCAACAGAGCCCGGTAGCGGCGCATCTGTTCGGCTTCGCGGGTGTAGTCGGCCTCGTCGCGCAACTGCCCCTTGGCCTTGTCCAGCAGCGGCGCAATATCGAGGCCGTGCGGCAGCAGGCCTGAGAGCCGCAGCAGGCTGGCGACGTTGTCGACATCGGCGTCGATGCTGGCGGCTACGCCGGGATACTGCACCTTGATCGCCAGCAGGCGCCCATCGTGCAGCCTCGCGCGGTGCACCTGACCGATGGAGGCTGCAGCGATCGGCGTCATGTCGAACTGGGCGAACTGCCGGCGCCAGTCGCGCCCCCACGCGCTCTCCAGGACCCGATTCAACTGGCCGGGGGGCATGAAGTGCGCGGCGTCTCGCAGGCGCGCCATGATCGCGGCGAGCTCCGGCGGCAGGACGTCGCCGCCGTCCATCGAAATCATCTGCCCAAGCTTCATGGCCGCCCCGCGCAGACGGGACAACTGCTCGGCCACCCGCAGGGCGTTGCCCGGGGTCAGCATCAGATCTGAAAGCTGTGGACGCTGGCCGTCCGCCAGCCGGCGGGCCCCCTCGGCGATCATGCCGCCCGCCACGCCGCCGGCCAGCTGGCCGAGGGAGGCCAGGCGGGCCATCCGACTGGAAGGCACCTTGCGAAAGCGCGAATGGATCATTCCGGCGGATTCCCAAGCGGCGTCCATTCCGCCCTACGCCCGATCAGGCGCCGTCCAGGACTCAGGTCCGGGATCTGACGGGCGCGGAACGCCCTCGACCGATGTGGTGACGCGCTCAGGCCTTGGCCAGGGGGCGCGGATGTCGCGGGCGGGATGAGCTGGGAGCTTGGGGCCGTCGCAGGGGCGCGACCGACCTGAAACCTTGGCTGGGGAACTAGGACTCGAACCTAGAACGACGGTACCAAAAACCGCTGTGTTACCATTACACCATTCCCCAGCAGGAATGACGGCGGGGCTTGTCCCCCCGCCGCGAGGGCGTGGGAATAGCAAAAGCCGATTCCAGATGCAACGGCCGTCCGGTCGCTTGCGGCGCCCAAATCGCTCCTCTATAAGGCCGCCTCCAAGTCGGAGTGTGGCTCAGTCTGGTAGAGCACCGCGTTCGGGACGCGGGGGTCGCAGGTTCGAATCCTGCCACTCCGACCATTCATCTCCCCGGCGCGCGCGGGTCGAGACCATCCCCGTCAGCGCCCTCGCCCAGAGCGTGTCTGCAGCGCCAAACAGGTTGCTGAAACCTCAGGCGAGATCATTCAGATCCCAGTCATAGGCGTAGCCGGCGATGGCGGGGCGTTGGTCGAGCACCCCGCGCAGGGCCGGGGCGGCGAACTGGGACAGGTGGCGGAGGATGGCGTCGTCATCCTCACCGAAGTCCTCGCGATACCACTTGTAGATCGACGACAGCCGCACCCCCTTGCCCGTGGTCTGCACAGCGCGGGGGTGATTGACATAGTCCCGCGCCGCCTTGGCGAAATCGGCCGCGAGGGTCGCGCCGCGCCAGGCGCGCAGGGGCAGGTTGGGACAACTGACCGAGGCGCAGTTGAGGGCGTAGTGGATCATCGGATCGCCCATCGGCCGAAGGATGTCGTGCTCCACCTCATGGAGTGACAACCGCGCGCCATCCACCCGCAGAGTCTTGGCCTTCCAGGGGCCGAAAGACATCAGGCCCGGCCGGATCGCCTGGATGGATTTCACCGGATAGGCCTCCAGCACCACGCGCAGGGTCTCGGCGTTGTAGAGATTGCTCCAGTAGGCGACCTGGTCAGGTCGTGTTCGTCCCTTGGGACTGATCGCCTGCAGGTCCCGGACATACCCGGCCAGGGCGGTCCGGTCGGCGGCGTTCGCCCGCCAGGCGCCGTAGTCGACCCGGTGGATCCTGTCGCGCCCCAGCCGGACATATCGGCCCAGCAGCCGGTCGAAGGCGCGCGGATCGCCGGGAGCCCCCTGGGCCGCCGTCTGGCCAGGACCGGCAGCCAAGATCCCAGCGCTCAATCCCAGGCCCAGAAGGCGTCGCCGGTCCATGTGCTCAATCCTTGTCGCGAGAGCCTCCGGAAACCCTACGCACAGCGCCCCCAAAGGTTACCTCGCATCCCATAGGCGGTATCTAGGCCTCAGGCGCGGACCGCCGACCCTCGCCCTGGTCCCAAAGCCAAGCTGCGGCCTGGTCAGGTTTGGGGGCGAATTGGCGCCTTCAGGAGGGCCTCGCTGGGCCGCCTCTCACCCGCGGCGCGAGATTCTTTCACCCAAAATGCAGGGTTTTGTTTGCCAGCGGCCATTCTATCGGTACAGGATAGCGCGCAAGCTACAGGAAATGAGACAACTATGACGACCGGAACAGTGAAGTGGTTCAACGCCACTAAGGGCTATGGCTTTATTCAGCCCGATGATGGCGGAGCCGACGTGTTTCTTCACATCAGCGCCGTTGAGCAAGCGGGCATGAGCTCGGTGAACGAAGGCGACAAGCTCTCCTTCGAACTCGAAAAGGACCGTAAGTCGGGCAAGATGTCCGCCGGCCAGCTCCAGAAGGCCTAAAAGTTTGAGCCCCGGTCGGAAACGGCCGGGGCTTCATTCTTGCTGATATTGAGGCGCGACGGGATCTTCCCGCCCCTCTAGTCTGGTGGCCATGCCCACCGGCCCCACGCCCCCCGCCCCACCGCTGCTGATTTCCGACCTGGCCAAGAGCGTGCCGGGAGGCCGCCTGCTGTTCTCCGACCTGGCGCTTCAACTGGCGCCCGGCGAGATCGTCGCGGTGATGGGCGAATCTGGCGTCGGCAAGTCGACGCTGCTCAACCTGGTGGCCGGTCTCGACAGGCCCGACGCGGGGCGCATCGAGATTGACGGGGTCGACCTTGCGGCCCTCGATGATGATGCGCGCACCGGCCTGCGCCGCGACCGGATTGGCTTTGTCTTCCAGGCCTTCCACATCCTGCCCCACCTGACCCTGGCCCAGAACGTGGCCCTGCCGCTCATTCTTGCCCGGCGCCGGGAGACCGAAGCGCTGATCGAGGCGAACGCCATGCTCGACCGGGTCGGACTGACGGGTCGGGGGGCCGACTTCCCCGCCCAGGTGTCCGGGGGAGAGATGCAGCGCATCGCCCTGGCCCGCGCCCTGGTCCATCGTCCCGCCCTGGTTCTGGCGGATGAGCCCACAGGCAATCTCGATCCCCAGACCGCCGATGTTATTCTTTCCCTCCTGTGCGAGCGCCTGCGCGCCTCGCGGGCCGCCGCGGTGATCGTCACCCACTCGGAACGCGCGGCGGCGGCCGCCGACCGCGTGCTGATCCTGACCTCGCGCGGCCTTGTCGCCCATGAGCACTAGCCGCGGTCCTGTCGTCAGATCAGGTCTCGGCCCACGCCTGCTGGCCTGGATGGTGATCGGCGAGTGGCGGGCCCAGCCTGGCCGCACCCTGGCCGCCGTTCTCGCCATCGCCGTCGGGGTCGGGCTTGGATTGGCGATCCACCTGGTGAACCGTTCGGCTCTGGATGAATTCGCCGGCGCCGTGCGCAGCGTCAGCGGTGCGGCCGACCTGCAGGTCCAGGCCGCCAGTTCGGCCGGATTCGATGAAGGCCTCTATCCAATCCTCGCCCGGCTGGAGGGCGTGGCGGTCGCCAGTCCTGTGGTCGAACTCCGCGCCCTGACCGACGATGGGGTGGCCCTGACCCTGCTGGGCCTTGATCCGCTGCGAGCCGCGTCGGTGACCCCCAATCTGCTGGGCAGGCCGGCGGCTGGCGACGGCGGGGGCACGGCCGCTGAGGCGGTGTTCGATCTCGACGCCGTGACCTTGTCGCCGGCCGCCCTGCAACAGACAGGGCTGCGGGTCGGCGACCCGATACGGCTGAGCGCGGCAGGGCAGAGCGCGACCCTGCGTGTCGCCGGCGTCCTTGAGGGGATCAGCGGCGACCGCGCCCTGGGCGTGATCGACATCGCCGCGGCGCAGTGGCGGTTTGGCCAACTGGGCCGCCTGCAGCGACTCGATCTGCGGCTGACGGCCGGCGCTGATCGCGGCGCCGTTGAGCGCGCCGTCCAGAGCAAGCTCCCGGCGGAAGCGGCCCTGGTCACCCCACAGAGCGAGATGCGCCGCACCGAGAGCCTGTCGCGGGCCTATCGGGTCAATCTGCAGATGCTGGCCCTGGTGGCTCTGCTGACGGGAGGCTTCCTGGTCTATTCCGCCCAGACCCTGTCGGTGACCCGGCGGCGACCGCAATTTGCGCTGCTGAGGGTGTTGGGTCTTCCCGCCCGAGGCATGTTGAGCCAGGTCCTTATTGAAGGCGTGGTGCTGGGTGTGGCCGGCGCGGCCCTGGGGGTGGCCTTGGGGGTAGGCCTGGCGGAGCTGGCTCTGCGCCTTCTCGGGGGCGATCTGGGCGGTGGCTATTTCAGGGGCGGGCGGCCGCCCCTGGCCTTCACCCCGGTGGCGATGGCGGTGATCTTCAGCCTGGGTGTCGCCATATCGGTCCTGGGCAGCCTGTTCCCCGCCCTGCAGGCCGAGCGGATTCCCGCCGCCGTGGCCCTGAAGACCGGTTCAGGGGAAACCCCCGACGCCGCGGGCCAGCCGCCTCCGTGGATCAGTCTCACCCTGCTGGCGGCCGGCGGTCTGGCCGCTCTGGCGCCGCCGCTGGGGGGCGTGCCGCTGTTCGGTTACGGCGCTATCGCCCTGATCCTGGCCGGCGGCGTCGGCGCCATGCCCTGGCTGGCCCGAGGCCTGCTGAGCCCTCTGAGGCGGCTGAACGCCCCACCGCCCCTGGCCTTGGCCATCGCCCGGCTGTGGGGAGCCCCCCGCCAGGCCGCAGTCGCGCTATGCGGCATCGTCGCCAGCACCAGCCTGATGGTGGCCATGGCGGTGATGGTCACCAGTTTCCGCGGCTCGGTTGAGGACTGGCTGATTCAGATCCTGCCGGCCGACATCTATATGCGCCTCGAACCGGGCCTCGCCCTGGACCCCGCCGCCCAGGCCCGGCTGGCGGCCGCCCCTGAGGCGGCCGCGGTCGAGTTCCGCCAGAGCTTCAGCCTGCGTCTCCACCCTGATCGCCCGCCCGTCCAGGTCAGCGCCCGCGGCGGACCTGGGACCAGCGCGGGCGAAGGCCTGCCGCTGGTGGGCGCCCAGGCGACGGGCGAAGGCCTGCCGGTCTGGATCTCCGAGCCCATGGCCCGGCTCTATGATCTGCGGCCTGGGGACAGCCTGGACCTGCCGATCGCATCCGAGATGCAAGAAGGCCTGTTCGTGGCGGGGGTCTGGCGGGACTACTCCAACCAGTTTGGCGCCCTGGTGATGGATCAGTCCGCCTACACCACCCTGACCGGCGATCCTGGCCGCGCCGAGGCGGCTATCGTCCTCAGGCCGGGCCTGGAACCCGCGAGCGCGATCGCGGCGCTGCGGGCGCGGCTGCCAGACTCCCTGGCGCCAGGCGCAGATTTCGCCGAGCCGAGGGAAATCCGCGCCGTGGCCCTGCGGATTTTCGACCGGTCCTTCGCGGTGACCTACGCCCTTGAGGCCATCGCCATTCTGGTGGGACTGGCCGGGGTCGCCACCACCTTTTCGGCCCAGACCCTGGCGCGCCGCAAGGAGTTCGGCATGCTCCGCCACGTGGGCGTCCGGCGAGGACAGATCATGCAGATGCTGGCCGCCGAGGGGGCCCTGCTCGGCGCCATCGGCGCCCTGGCCGGCCTCACCCTCGGGGGCGTGATGAGCCAGGTCCTGATCCATGTGGTCAATCCGCAGTCCTTCAACTGGACCATGGAGACCCGCCTGCCCTGGCCGCTGCTGGCCAGCCTCGCAGCAGCGCTCGTCGCCACCTCGGCGGGGGCGGCGGTGCTGGCCGGCCGCGGCGCCCTGGCCGACAGCGCCGTGCGCGCCGTGCGGGAGGACTGGTGATGATCCCCCGCCGCGCCTTCGCAGCCCTCCTCGCGGCCGGGCTGACCTTGCCCGCCGCCCCCGGCCACGCCCAGGAAAGCCCCGGAGGCGTCAGCTTCGCCCCGGTGCGGCCCGGGCGGCGGCTGAGCTTTCCGACCGATCACGGCGCTCATCCCGATTTCCGGACCGAGTGGTGGTACGTCACCGGCTGGCTGCAGGCTGATGGCCAACCCATCGGCTTCCAGATCACCTTTTTCCGCATCCGCACCGCCGCCGATCCGCGCAATCCCAGCGCCTTTTCCCCTCGCCAGGTGATCTTCGCCCATGCGGCCATTTCCGACCCAAGGGTGGGGCGTCTTCTCCACGCCCAGCGTATCGCCCGGGCCGGGTTCGGCTTGGCCGAGGCCAAGGTCGGCGATATGGATCTTGTCCTCGACGACTGGCGTCTTCGCCGAACCGCGAACGGCGTCCTCAGGGCCCAGGCGGGCGGCGAGGAATTCGCCCTGAACCTGACGCTTGAGCCGACCCAGCCTGTCCTTCTGCAGGGCCAGCAGGGGTTCAGTCGAAAGGGGCCTGGGGCCGACCAGGCAAGCTACTATTACAGCCTGCCCCACCTGAAAGTGTCCGGCGCGCTTGTCCGTGAGGGGCGCCGGCGACCGGTGACCGGGGAAGCCTGGCTCGATCAGGAATGGTCCTCCACCCTGCTGGACGCCCGCGCCGTGGGCTGGGACTGGGCCGGGATCAACCTCGACGACGGGGCTGCGCTCACCGCCTTCCAGGTGCGTGATGGTCAGGGCCAGGCAGTGTGGGCCGGTGGCTCTCTGCGCGCAGCCGATGGAGGGCTGACCACCTTCGGCCCAGGCGACGTGCGGTTCGCAACCCGTCGCCAGTGGCGCTCCCCTCGGACCGCCGCCCTCTATCCGATCGCCCGGGACATTCAGGTCCGCACCCCGCAAGGCGCCAGGATCTGGCGCCTGGAGCCCCTGTTTGATGACCAGGAACTCGATAGCCGCCCCGTCGGCCCGGTCTATTGGGAAGGCGCGGTGCGCACCGAAGGCGGCCGGGGCTACCTTGAATTGACCGGCTACGACGCCCCCCTCGCCCTCTAGGTCCCGTCCCCACCCCTGGGCTAGACTGTCGCCTGCGATGAGGAGTCCCCCATGGCCTATTGGCTGCTGAAGTCTGAGCCGGACGTCTTCTCCTGGGACGACCTGGTCGCACGCGGCGCCAAGGGCGAGCCCTGGAACGGGGTGCGCAACCACACCGCCAAGCGCAACATGATGGCCATGAAGACCGGCGATCAGGCTTTCTTCTATCACTCCCAGGCCGGCAAGGAGATCGTCGGCGTCTGCGAGGTGATCAAGGAGGCCTATCTCGATCCGACTGATCCCAAGGGGCTCTTTGTCTGTGTCGATGTGCGGGCCCGTGAGCCCCTGCCCCGCCCATTCACCCTGGCCGAGGCCAAGGCGGACCCAGCCCTGACGGCCATGTCCCTGGTGACCTCCTTCCGCCTGTCAGTCCAACCGGTGACCGAGGCGGAGTGGCGTCACATCATGACCTGCGCCCGATCCGCAGCCACGGCTTGACCTGGCGAGACGACAGGCCTTGATGCGGACAAGGGCCGAGCCGGTCCTAGGGCTTCAGGAGACACGATGACGGGGCGCGGCAGGCTTAGAGTGGGGGTGCTGCTGCTGGCGGCCGTGCTCATCGTCGCCCTTGTCGCGGTCATGAACCGCAGGCCGCCTGAGGTGACCGTGGCGACCCTCAGCCCCCAGGCCACGGAACTGGTCCTGGCCGTGGTCGGTCGCGTCCGCCCCCTGGACCTGGTGGAGGTGCGCTCGCCCAATCCCGGACAGGTGATTGAGCTCTTGCGGGACGACGGCGACCGCGTGGCGCAGGGGGAAGCCTTGGCTGTGGTGCGCGCCGCGGTGGAGGCGGCCCAGACCGAGGCCGACACCGCCCGCGTCGGCGCCGCCCAGGCTCAGGCCGCCCAGGCCAGGCTCGCCTACCAGCGCACCGCGACCCTGGCCCGCCAGGGGTTCGCCGCCCAGGCGGCGCTGGATCAGGCCCGGGCGGCGCTGCGGGCGGCCGAGGCCGAGGTCGC
>NZ_JAUXSP010000004.1 GCF_030679875.1 Phenylobacterium sp.
TGCCGTCGGCGATGAGGCGGTCGGCAAGCTCCGGGGTGTTGATCCGGTTCGACGCCACGACCGGCAAGTTGAGATGGGACCTGAGCCGTGCCGCGGCCCACGCGAAAGCTCCGCGGGGCACCATGTGGGCGATGGTGGGGATCCGCGCCTCGTGCCAGCCGATCCCTGTATTGACCAGGTTCGCGCCGGCGGCCGCGACCGTCTTGGCCTGATCGACCACCTCGTCGAAGGTGCTGCCGCCCTCCACAAGATCGAGCAACGACTGCCGGTAGACGAGAATGAACTCCTCACCGCAACGAGCGCGGACCGCCCGGACGATCTCGGCAGGCAGCCGCTGGCGATTGGCTGCAGAGCCCCCCCAGCGATCAGTGCGCTGATTGGTCCGCGGCGCCAGGAACTGGTTCAGCAAGTAACCTTCCGAACCCATGATCTCCACCCCGTCGTAGCCAGCCTCCTTGGCAAGCATCGCGGCGTTCGCGAAGTCCTCGATCGTAAGGAGAATCTCGTCCTCGGTCAGCTCGCGCGGCGTCAGCGGGTTAATTCTCGAGGCGATCGGTGACGGGGCGACGAGGCCGTCGTGACGCGCATAGCGGCCGGCGTGGAGGAGTTGCAGCACGATGAGCCCGCGGGACTGGCGCACAGCGGTCGTGATCCGGGCGTGTCCTGCCACGACGGCTTCGCGCATCACCGCGCCGTTCCGGCCCAGCCGGCCAGCCTCATTGGGCGATACGCCACCGGTTACGATCAGACCCGCGCCGCCTTGCGCCCGTCGGGAGAAGAACCGAGCCTGCCGATCGTATCCATCCGGCGCCTCTTCAAGGCCGGTGTGCATCGAGCCCATCAGCGTGCGGTTCGGGAGCGTCACGAACCCCAGGTTCAGCGGTGACAGCAGGTGAGGATAGGGCGACATGTCGATGCCTATGCTGGGACTGCGAATTTCGCCCTGGCTTGAGACAGGACGATACGGCCGTCTGCGGTTTCGCCCTGCACGATGGCCTCGCCGTCGCCTGTGCGCCAGATCTTGGTGACGATAGTGTCCCCATACAGCACCCGGTCAGCGAACCGGCCCTGGAAGGAATGGAAGGCGCCCGGATCGTCGGCGCATAGCTCTCGCAGGATGGCGCGACCCACAATGCCGTAGGTGCACAGCCCGTGCATGAAGGGCGCGTCGAACCCGCCCATCCTAGCGAACGCCGGGTCGATATGGATGGGGTTGCGATCGCCCGACAGCCGGTAGATCGCGCCTTGTTCGGGACGGGTCTGGAAGCTGGCCGTAATATCCGGGGCCCGGTCGGGCGCGGCGCTATCTCCGCCCGAGGGACCGCGCTCGCCGCCGAAACCGCCCGCGCCGCGGACGAACAGCGTGGCGTGGGTCCGGAAAAGGTCGCCGTCGGCGTCGCGGGCCACGCCCTCGACGCCCAGAACGGCAGCCTTTCCCTTGTCCCAGACCTCGGTGATGCGACCGCTCACCTCGACGCTGGCTTCGGGGGGGAGGGGCCGGAACAGCTCGATGGACTGTTCGCCATGAAGCAGCATCTCCAGACGCATGTCGACGGTGCGCATCAGACCCCCCAAGGCGCCGCCGCCCGGGATCACGGCATAGGTCGGCAGAACCTTCGGGCCGCGGCCTTCATAGATGAAGTCCAGGTCTTCCGCCGGCCGCCCGCCGACGCCCAGGGCGTAGAGCATGGTGTCCTTGGAGGTCCAGGTCTGGGTGGTGGCGGGGAGCTCCAACCCGACGAGATCGGACGAAATCGGTATGCGTGTCATGGAAACTCCGGCTCTATGGGGTGGGACACTCAGGTTCGTGGCGCTTGGCCATCCGGCGGCCAGGCCTCGACACCGTTTTCCAGCGGAATGCGCAGGCTCTTCAGGAGCTGGGAGAACATGGTCCAGTTGCCGATCGCAACCACCAGCTCAATGCGCTCGGCGTCCGTCGCCAGGTGGAGGCAGCAGGCTTCCCAGGCGGCGTCCGAGATCATGCCCTGATCGAGCGTGTCGTCGGTGGCCTGCAGCACAGCCCTGTCGGCCTCCGACAGGTTCGCGGCTCCCCGCCAGTCACGGGAAGCCGCCAGGTCGGCCTCGGGAATGTCGAGCCCGCGGGCCACCCGCCAGTGCTGGGTCCACTCATAGGCGGAGCCGGTCCTCCAGCCGATCCGCATGATGATCAGTTCGCGCAGGCGGGCGTCGAGCTTGTTGCCTCGAAAGAGGAGGGTAGTGAGCGTGGAGGCAAGCTCGCCCGCCACCGCGGGATGCCGCAGGAGGACGCGAAACACGCTGAGCGGCGCCATCTGTTCAGAAATCCCCGCCGACCCGGCCGCGTTCGCCGCCTCTTCCAGACTCAGAAGGTCGATCCTCGGGGCGTCGGCGGTCATTGGGTTCATTCCATTGGGAAGGGCTGAGGGCGTGAGCCTGCGGAAGCTGATCGAAGGTCCTTGCCTAGATGGGGATATAACAGATATACGTTTTCCGCCACATATATGTGTTATGATTTGTTGCTGCGCAGCTGGAGGCGAAGCTCGTGATTCCCGCCAAGACCTTTGCGATGGTTCAGACGGCGCCGCGCACGCTTGAAATGCGTGACTTGCCGATCCCCGATATCGAAGCCGACAGCGCGATTCTGAGGATCGAGGCCTGCGGGATCTGTGGCAGCGACTATGAGCAATTCGAGGGGGTTCTGAAAACGCCGATGCCGGTGATCCCCGGGCACGAGCCCGTAGGGATCATCGAGGCGATCGGTGACAAGGCCGCGCGCCGCTGGGGCGTCGATGTCGGCGATCGGGTCGCCGTCGAGACCATGCTGTCTTGTCATAGCTGTGACACCTGCTTGGGCGGCCGCTACCACCTCTGCGCCGACCGGCAGATTTATTCCTACATTCCGCTATCGAACATGCCGGGGCTCTGGGGCGCCTATGCCCAGTACATGTACCTCGCCCCCAACACGATCGTTCACAAGATGGACAAGACCTTGCCGCCCGAGCTCGCGGTGATGTTCAACCCGCTGGGGGCCGGGTTCCGCTGGGCGGTGGAGATCCCTCAGACCCAGGTCGGCGACACTATCGTCATCCTGGGACCGGGCCAGCGCGGTCTGGCCAGCGTCATCGCCGCGCGGCAGGCGGGTGCTGGGAAGATCATCGTGACGGGCATGGCCGCCGACGCCCGCAAGCTCGACCTCGCCCGGATCTTCGGGGCGCACCATACGATCGATGTCCAGAACGAGAACGCCATCGAACGCATCAAGGAACTCACCGGCGGGCGTGGCGCCGATGTCGTCGTGGAGGTGACCTCCTACGCCACCGACCCGGTGCGCGAAGCCCTCAGCTATGTGCGTCCCGGCGGTACGATCGTCCTGGCGGGGGTGAAGGGCTTCAAGCCAATACCGGACTTTGTCTCAGACCTGATCGTCTTCAAGGAGATCACCATCAAGGGGGCGATCGGCGTGACCTCGTCGGGATACCGAAAGGCCATCGACCTGATCGAGGCACGGTCGCTGCCACTTGAGCTGATGCACACTCACGACTTCGAGTTGAAGGACGCCGAACTGGCCATCCGGACGCTGGCGCGTCAGGTGACCGGAGATGAGTCCATCCACTCGTGCCTGATCCCGCCCACCTAGAGCAACAGTCTTCAGATCGTAACGCTTCGCCGATGTTCGAAAGACAGGAAAGAGCCGTGAGTTTCAGCGACAAGGCCGCCATCGTTGGCATCGGCGAGACCGAATACGTCAAAGGCTCGGAACGCACCGCCGTGGACCTGATGCTGGAGGCGGCCCGCAAGGCCATCGCCGACGCGGGGCTCAAGCCCTCGCAGATTGACGGGATGGTGCCGCCTCCGATCTACACGTCGTCCG
This sequence comes from Phenylobacterium sp., assembly GCF_030679875.1. GTDB lineage: Bacteria > Pseudomonadota > Alphaproteobacteria > Caulobacterales > Caulobacteraceae > Phenylobacterium. Next base: position 3,851 of record NZ_JAUXSP010000004.1, read on the forward strand.
AGGAGCTTGCCGCCAACCTTGGTGTCGATGTGCTGCGGTACGCCTCCACCGTACATATGGGCGGAGCTAGCCCCACCACAGCGCTGCAGAACGCCGCAACAGCCGTTGCTGCCGGCGTCGCCGACAACGTCCTCGTGGTGCTGGGGTGGAATGGCTACTCCGCGCTTCGTCCAAAGCCGGGCCGGCCGCCGCAGCGGGCCATGAACATGAACACGCTGACCCGCACCATCCAGGGTTTCTACATGCCCTACGGCGTGATGATGCCGGCACAAATGTATTCCTGGATCGCGATGCGCCACAAGCACCTCTACGGGGTGCCCGACGAGGCGATGGGCGAGGTGGCCTTGGCCTGCCGTGCGCACGCCCAGCTCAACCCACGGGCCGTGACCTATGGCCAACCTCTGGACATGGACGCCTACCTGGGCGCGCGGTGGATTTCCGAGCCCTTCCGCCTGTACGACTGCTGCCTCGAGACGGATGGCGCCTGCGCGGTTGTGGTCACCAGCGCCGAGCGGGCGCGCGACATGCCGCACCGGCCCGTGCTGATCGCCGGCGCAGCGGAAGGCCACCCCTATCCGGCAGATGACATTCCCTCCCGGCCCGACATGCTCAAGATCGGCCTGTCCTACGCCGCGCCCCGAGCCTTCGAGATGGCCGGCGTCACCGCCAGCGACATGGACTTCCTGCAGGTCTACGACTGCTTCACCTATGTCGTGCTGCTGCAGCTGGAAGCGCTGGGGTTCAGCGCGCCCGGCGGCATCTACGACTTTGTGAAAGACGGCCAGATCCAGCTCGGCGGTCGCTATCCCCTGAACACCCATGGCGGTCTGCTTAGCGAAGCCCACGTCTGGGGACTCAATCATGTGCTGGAAGCCGTGCGCCAACTTCGCGGCGACGCCGGTGCGCGACAGGTGCCGGGGGCCAGTATCGGCCTGGTCACCGGATGGGGCGATCTCGGTGACGGCAGTCTGGCGATCTTGAGGAACTGACACCCATGCAACCTCCCACCGTTCCCGCGCCGCTTCCCAGGACCCAGGATCCCATGGACGAGGCCTTCTGGCAGCAATGCCAGGATGGGCGGCTGCGATTCCAGCGTTGTTCGGACTGCGGCGCCTGGCGGTTCCTCCCGCGCTACATGTGCGCGCGATGCGGGTCTCCAGATTTCGCCTGGACGCCCGTCCGCGGGACCGGCAGTCTCTATTCGTGGACCGTCACCCATCAGGCGCTTCATCCCGCCTTCGCCACGGAAATCCCTTATGTCGCAGCGCTGGTTGAGCTCGACGAAGGCGTGCGGATGGCGAGCCGGTTGCTGAACTGCGACCGCAACACACTGAACCTGGGCATCCCCGTCGAACTGGTCTTCCGAGAGCTTGGAGACGGCTTCCGCCTGCCTTGCTTCCAGCCATCCGAACAGGTCGCGCCATGAGCTGCGCCCCGCTAAAGCGCCACGATCCTCTCGAAAGGACAGGCTGATGGATCTCACCTACAGCGCCGAACACCAGGCTTTTCGGCGCGAAGCGCTCGACTTCCTTGAGGCCCACCGCCATGCCGCCCCCAAGGGCGGCGGGGCTGCGCAGCGGCCCTCAGCAGAAGCGGTAGCCTGGCAGAAACTGTTGATCGCCCATGGTTACGCCGCGCGGACCATCCCGAAGGAATATGGAGGGTATGGGGCCGCGCCGGACATCCTGAAGTCCCGCATCATCGGCGAGGAATTCGCCCGTGCCGGCGTCCCACCGGGGCTACAGAACCAGGGCATTTCGATGCTGGTTCCGACGCTGTTGGAACTGGGGACGGAAGATCAGAAGCGCCAGTGGATCGGGCCGACGATCCACGGCGAGGTTATCTGGTGTCAGGGATACTCCGAGCCGGGCTCGGGGTCCGACCTCGCCAGCCTTCAGACGCGCGCAACGGAGGATGGCGACGACTTCGTCATTAATGGCCAGAAGATCTGGACCAGCACGGCCCGCGAGGCTGACATGATTTTCTGCCTCGTGCGCACCGAGCCGGACAAGGGAAAGCACGACGGAATCAGCTATCTGATCTTTTCGATGAAAACGCCGGGGATCGAGGTTCGCCCCCTGGTGACCATGACCGGGCACGCCGAGTTCAACGAGACCTTCTTCACCGACGTGCGCGTCCCGAAGTCCCAGATCGTGGGAAAGCGCGGGCAGGGCTGGTTCGTCGCCAACGCCACCCTCAAGCACGAACGCGGAATGCTGGGGGACCCGGGCCAGCTCGAAAGCCGCTTCCTTGCCTTGGCGGAGCTGATGCGGACTGAGACAGCCGGCGATGGCCGGATCATGGACAACCCGATCCTGCGAGATCGTCTGCTGCGGCTGCAGGCGGAACTCGCGGCGATGAAATTCAATGGGCTTCGCGTGCTGAGCGCCTCGGCGAACGGCGGCGAAGCGGGGCTCGCGCGGCTGATCGTCAAGCTACAGTCCTGCGAGCTGGCCCACCAGATATCGGCGCTGGCGATCGACGCCCTTGGCGAGCTCGGCGTGCTCTACGACGGCAGCCCGCACCTGCGCTCCCACGGCAGCTGGCAGCAGGCCTACATGTTCCAGCTTGGCCTGATCATCGGCGGGGGCACCGCGCAGATCCAGAAGAACATCATCGCCGAACGGGGGCTCGGCATGCCGCGTGAGCCGAAGCCCACCACGGAAGGGAGCCGCTCCTAATGGAATTCGGTCTTTCGAGCGAGCAGCGCATGCTGCAGGACGCCGTGGCCCGTTATCTCGCGGAGCAATCCCCGCTGCGCCATGTGCGAGATATCGCCGCCGCCGCGAAGCCCTGCAGCCCCGATGTCGCGGCGGGCCTGGCGGATCTCGGCGTGCCGGGGGTTATCATCCCCGCGGAATTCGGCGGGATGGGCCTTGGCCTGCTGGAAGCGGCGCTGGTGGCCGAAACGCTCGGCTTCAGCGTCGCGCCGGCGCATTTCGCGGGCGCGCATGTGATGGCGCCGCTGGCGATCCTGCTCGGCGGGTCGGACAGCCAACAGCAGGCGTGGCTGCCGCAGCTGGCGACCGGGGCGGCGAGGGCGGCCGTCGCAGTCAGCCAAGCCGTGGAGGTCCGGGACGGGGTCGGGGTTGTCGCCAGGGACGGGTGGCTGGACGGGACAGCATTGTTCGTGCTCGACGCTGCGGACGCCGACCTGTTCGTGGTGGCGGACACCACCGGCGCATTGCACCTGGTCGCAGCCGACGCGCCCGGTCTCACGCAGATTCCGCTGACGACCATCGACAAGACCCGCTCAGTCGGCGAACTCCGGATGACGGGCGTCAAGGCCGATCCGTTGCCCGGCGGCGGCGGCCGGACCACCCGCCGTATCATCGACGCG
>NZ_JAUXSP010000015.1 GCF_030679875.1 Phenylobacterium sp.
CTGGGCCTGACCTTCAAGCCCAACACTGACGACATGCGCGACGCGCCGAGCCTGGACATCATTCCGGCCCTGCAGGCCGCCGGCGCGACGATCAGCGCCTTCGATCCCGAGGGCGAGGCCGAGGCGCGGCATCTGCTGAAGAATGTGGATTTCGCCGCCGACCCCTATGCCGCGGCCAGGTCCGCCGACGCGGTGGTGATCATCACAGAGTGGGATCAGTTCCGGGCGCTCGATCTCGACCGGCTCAAGGCCGACATGAAGACCCCCGTCCTCGTCGACCTGCGCAATATCTACCGGCCTGACGATGTGCGTCGCCAGGGGTTTGACTATGTGAGCATCGGGCGGGCTTGACGGCCACCGCCCCGCGTTAGCCCTAGCTCAGGGCCATCAGGCTCAGCAAATGCTGCACGATCCAGGCCGCGCCTGCCCAGAAGGCCAGGCTCAGTAGGGCGACAAAGGCAAGGCAGGCGATCGAGGCGGGGCCCCGGTTCACATTTCCCTGCCCGCGACCCGCCAGGGCGGAGTTGCGAGACATGCGTTTCTCCCAGTCGATCTTGTGTCTTCACACCGGTCGAGCGGTGTGAACGTTACGAGACTGACATAATCCGGGGAGGCTGGATAGGGTTTCCAAAAACCCAAGGCCCGTGGGGAAAATCCCCGTCAGGCGGCGGCCTGCCGGACCACGCCGGCGAGCTCATGGACGATCTCGAAGATCAGCTTTTCGTCGTCGCCCTCGGCCATGATTCGAATCAACGGCTCAGTGCCCGAGGCCCTGACCAGCAGGCGGCCCGATCCGTTCAGACGCAGCTCCGCCTGGGCGATGGCCCCCTTGACGCTGTCGCTCTCGAGGGGGCGGCCGCCACCGAAGCGGACATTCTCCAGCAGCTGGGGCACAGGTTCGAACTGACGGGCGAGCGCGCTCATGGGCTTGTCCGCCTCCTTGAGCACGGCCAGCACCTGCAGTGCGGCCAGCAGCCCGTCGCCGGTGGTGGAGAAGTCCGACAGGATCACATGACCCGACTGCTCGCCGCCGAGGTTGAAACCCCCCTCGCGCATCCGCTTCATCACCGCACGGTCGCCCACGGCGGTGCGTTCCAGGATCAGGCCGCGCGCGCTGAGGAAGCGCTCAAGGCCGAGATTCGACATGACAGTGGCGACAACGCCGCCACCGGTCAGCTGGTCGCGCACGGCCCAGTGGCCAGCGATCAGGGCCATGATCTGGTCGCCATCAACCACGTGGCCCGTCTCGTCGCAGATCACCAGCCGGTCGGCGTCCCCGTCCAGGGCGATGCCGATGTCTGCGCGGTACTCCCGCACCATCTTGGCCATGGCCTCGGGATGGGTGGAACCGCAATCATTGTTGATGTTGAAGCCGTTGGGCTCGACGCCCAGGCGGATGACCTCGGCCCCCAGTTCGTAAAGCGCGGTCGGGGCGACCTTGTAGGCCGCACCATTGGCGCAATCGATGACGATCCGCAGGCCATTCAGGCTGAGGCGGCGGGGGAAGGCGGCCTTGGCGATTTCCACATAGCGGGCCTGGGAATCGTCGATTCGCGCCACCCGGCCCAGGGTGTCTGGCGCGGCCAGACGTTCCTGCAGCCCCTCATCCATCAGGGCCTCGATCTCCAGCTCCCGGGCGTCGGACAGCTTGTAGCCGTCAGGCCCGAACAGCTTGATGCCGTTGTCGGAATAGGCGTTGTGCGAGGCGCTGATCATCACCCCGAGATCGGCCCGCATCGAGCGGGTCATCATGGCCACCCCAGGCGTCGGCATGGGCCCCAGCAGACGGACGTCCATACCCACGCTGGTGAAGCCCGCCACCAGGGCCGGTTCGATCATGTAGCCCGACAGTCGGGTATCCTTGCCGATCACCACCAGATGACGCCGGGCGTCCTGGGACATGAAGACCTTACCCGCCGCCATGCCGACCCGCAGGGCGACCTCGGCGGTCATGGGATGGCGATTGGCCTCCCCCCGGATGCCATCGGTTCCAAAATAAGCGCGGTTGGTCATGGTCGGACTCACGAAACGATCGGAAACCCAGATTTAGTCGACGCCGCGTTTGCGAATGCTAAAGGCGGCGCGGGGCGAGACATTAGGCGCGCCGGAGCCATCCGGCAAAACGGTGAGGTAAGGCCATGTGCGGCATCATAGGCATTGTCGGCAAGAGCGACGTCCAGAACCGGCTCGTCGAGAGTCTGCTCCGCCTGGAATACCGCGGCTATGACTCGGCAGGCATTGCGGGCGTGACCGCCCCCGGCCAGGTGGACCGGCGCAGGGCCCAGGGCAAGATCCGCGCCCTGCAAGACGTCCTGATGGCCGAGCCCCTCATCGCCAGCGTCGGGATCGGCCACACCCGCTGGGCCACCCACGGGGCGCCGTCGGAGCGCAACGCCCACCCCCACACCGCGGGCCGGGTCACCCTGGTCCACAACGGCATTATCGAGAACTTCGCAGAGCTGCGGCGCGAACTTGAGACGCAGGGCAGGGTCTTTTCGAGCGATACCGACACGGAGATCATCGCCCAGCTGATGGACTCGCAGCTGGCGACGGGCCTGGCGCCCCTTGACGCCCTCAAGGCCACCCTGGACCGGCTGACCGGGGCCTTCGCCCTGGCCGTTCTGATCGCGGGGGAGGATGAGGCCATCCTGGGCGCCCGCCGGGGCAGCCCGCTGGTGGTGGGCTATGGCGAGGGCGAGATGTTCCTGGGGTCCGACGCCCTGGCCGTAGGCCCGTTCACCAGCCGCGTGGCCTATCTGGACGAGGGAGACTATGTCCGCATCGACCATGACGGAGCGCAGATCTTTGACGCCGATGGCGCGGCGGTCACCCGCGAGGTGAAGCAGCTCGCCCGGGCCGCGGCCCTGGTGGAGCGGGGCAACTACCGGCACTTCATGGAAAAGGAAATCCATGACCAGCCCGAGGGCTGCCAGCACACCATCGCGGCCTATGTGGACACCCTGACCAGCCGGGCGACGATTCCAGGCGATCTGGATTTTGCGAGCCTGGAGCGCATTCAGATCGTCGCCTGCGGCACCTCCTATATCGCCGGGATGATCGGTCGCTATCTGATCGAGCAGTTGGCGGACCTGCCGGTGGATGTGGAGATCGCCTCGGAGTTCCGCTATCGCCAGCCGGCCCTGCGGCCAGGCGCCCTGGTGATCGCCATGTCCCAGTCGGGGGAGACCGCCGACACCCTGGCGGCCCTGCGCTATTGCACGGCCCGCGGGATGCGCAGCGCGGCCATCGTCAATGCGACCGAGTCCACCATCGCCCGGGAAGTGGACGTGGTCTGGCCGATCCACTGCGGCCCGGAAATCGGCGTGGCCTCGACCAAGGCCTTCACGGCTCAGGTGAGCGTGCTGATCGCCCTGGCCATCGCCGCGGCCAAGGCGCGGGGCAAGATCGACCGCGCGGAAGAAGCCCGTCTGGTCAAGGTGCTGCTCGGCGCGCCGCGGCTGATGGCCGAGGCCATCGGTCTGGAGGACGCCATCAGCGCCATCGCCACAGAGATCGCCAAGGCCAAGGACGTGCTCTATCTCGGCCGCGGTCCGATGTCGGCGCTCGCCCTGGAAGGCGCGCTGAAACTGAAGGAAATCAGCTATATTCACGCCGAGGGCTACGCCGCCGGCGAGTTGAAACATGGGCCCATCGCCCTGGTGGACGACCTAACCCCGATCATCATCCTGGCGCCCTATGACGCCTGGTTCGAGAAGTCGGCTTCGAACATGAGTGAGGTCATGGCGAGGGGCGGCCAGGTGGTGTTCATCACCGATACCGAAGGGGCCAAGCACGCGCCGGCCGGCGCCAAGGTGGTGGTCACCGCGCCGTCGTCGGATCCGCTGGTGTCGACCCTGGTGATGTCGGCGCCCATCCAACTGCTGGCCTATCATGTGGCCGTGCAGAAGGGCGCCGACGTGGATCAGCCGCGGAACCTGGCCAAGTCCGTCACCGTGGAGTGAGGTTTAGGGCGCCGGCGGGTTCGCGGTGGCCGGCGACGTCGCCGCTGGATCCATCGCGGCCGGGTCGTTGACCGGAGGCGGCGTCATGCCATCAGCCGGCATGGCCGGGCTGGTCATGGCCGGGTCGGTCGGGGTCATCGGATCAGCCGGGGTCATGGCCCCCATGCTGCCGGTCTCCGCGGGCATGGGTTGGGTGGTCTCCACCTCGTTGTCCGAACAGGCGGCGAGGGTGAAGGCGGCGACTGCGCCGATCGTCAGGGTGGTCAGGTTACGCAGTTTCACGAGCTTGGCTCCCCTTGGGACGAATTCCCGGAACCTCCAACGTGGAGTCGGGCGCCGGCGTTCCCGATATTGTGATCAGTTCCCAAGCCGGGCGCGTAGAAGCTTGCGAATTCATCGGATGGCGGTGGATTTCCCGAGGGGCCTCGTCTAGCCCATTGGCGCGGCCACGAATGGAGGACGAAATGGACAGGCGCGTTCGCAAGGCTGTGCTGCCGGTGGCGGGACTGGGGACCCGGGTGCTGCCCGGCGCCAAGACCACGCCTAAGAACATGCTGAATGTGTTCGACCGTCCGATCCTGTCCTACATCATCGAAGAAGGTCGCGCGGCGGGCATCGAGCACTTCGTGTTCATTGTTGGCCGTGGCCAGGGCGCCATTGAAGACTATTTCGACGCCTCCCCCGAGATCGAAGGCGCCCTGGAGGCCAAGGGCAAGGCCGACATCCTGGCCGAGGTGCGCCGGGACCTGCCCGAGCCTGGCCAGATGAGCTTCGTCCGCCAGATGGCCCCGCTGGGCCTTGGTCATGCGGTCTGGTGCGCCCGCGACATTATTGGCGACGAGCCCTTCGCCGTCATGTTGCCCGACATGTTGATGGCCGCTGCGCCGGCCGCCCTGGCCCAGGTGGTCAGCGCCCATGGGCAGGTGGGCGGCAATATTATCGCGGTGGAGCCGGCGCCCGAGGGTCAGGCGCACAAGTATGGCATCGTCGATCTTGAGGGCCAGATCGGCCGGCTCAACCGGATGCGCGGCATGGTCGAGAAGCCTGCGCCTGGGACCGAGCCTTCGAACCTGTTCATCAGCGGGCGCTATGTGCTGCAGCCCGAGATATTTCCCTTGCTGGAAAAGCAGGGCAAGGGCGCCGGCGGCGAGATCCAGCTGACCGACGCCATGGCGGAGCTGATGAAGATCCAGCCGTTCCATGCCTTGGAATATGACGGCGTCACCTATGACTGCGGCGACAAGATCGGCCTGCTGCGGGCCAATGTCGCCTTCGCCCTGCGTCACCCCAGCCTTGGCCAGATGGCCAGGGAAGCCATCGACAGCCTGCTCTGATCCGACGGAAACCAGCAGATCCCCGACGCATTCCCCCGCTGAGCGCTTTCACAATGGGCTAGCGTTTGTTAGCCCTGGCGAAGGTGGAACCTGTACGGATCGGAGCGGCGATGCGCGTACTCATTCTTGGTGGAGATGGCTTTTGCGGGTGGCCTACGGCCCTCCACCTCTCGGCGCGTGGCCATGAGGTGACTATTGTCGACAACCTGTCCCGGCGCCGGATCGACGGGGAGCTCGGGGTGCAGTCCCTGACGCCCGTGCAGGACATCCAGGGGCGGATCGCCGCCTGGAAAGAGGTCTCCGGCCACGAAATCGGATTCCATGACCTCACCGTGGGCAAGGATTACGACGCCCTGCTCGACCTGCTGAAGAGCTGGCGGCCCGATTCGGTGGTCCACTTCGCCGAGCAGCGCGCTGCGCCCTATTCGATGAAGTCGGCCAAGCATAAGCGCTACACGGTCGACAATAATCTGAACGCCACCAACGACGTGCTGGCGGCCATCGTCGATTCGGGCCTCGACATCCATCTGGCCCACCTGGGCACCATGGGGGTCTATGGCTATGGCACGGCTGGCGCGGCGATCCCCGAGGGCTATCTGACGGTCAAGATCGAGACGCCGGAAGGCTGGGTCGAGCGGGAGATCCTCTATCCGGCCAATCCGGGGTCGATCTACCACATGACCAAGACCCAGGACGCCCTGCTGTTCCAGTTCTACGCCAAGAACGACCACCTGCGGATCACCGACCTGCACCAGGGCATCGTCTGGGGGACCCAGACCGAGGAGACACGCAAGGACGAGCGGCTGATCAATCGCTTCGACTATGACGGTGACTACGGCACGGTGCTGAACCGCTTCCTGATGCAGTCAGCCGTGGGCTACCCGCTGACGGTTCACGGGGCCGGCGGCCAGACCCGGGCCTTCATCCACATCCAGGACACCGTCCGCTGCGTCGAGCTCGCCCTGGCCCACCCGCCGGAGCGAGGGGACCGGGTCAAGGTGATGAACCAGATGACCGAGACCTGGCGGGTCCGGGACCTGGCCCAGATGATCGCCAAACTCACCGACGCCGAGGTCACGCACCTGCCCAATCCCCGGGCCGAAGCCGACGAGAACGATCTGGTGGTCGAGAACAAATGCCTGCTGGACTATGGCCTCAACCCCATCCGGCTGGAGGATGGCCTGTTGATGGAAGTGGCCGAGATCGCCCGGGCCTATGCCGACCGCGCCGATCTGAGCAAGATTCCCTGTCATTCGCACTGGAACGCCGAGCGGGCGGCCGCGGCCAGCGCGCCAGGCAAGGCGGTGGCGGCCGAATAGGGACAAGGCCGTGCGGCTCTTCACCTTCGGCTACGGGTTTTCGGCCGCCGCCCTGGGGGCGCGGCTGAAGGTCGAGGGCTGGAGCCTGGCGGCCTCCTATCGGCGTCCTGAGGACCGTTCGCGCCTGGCGGACCTTGGGGTCGAGCCGGTGTCGGTCCATGACCGGGAGGCTCTCGCCGCCCAGCTGAAGGCGGCCGATGCGGTGCTCGTCACCGCCGCCCCGGACGCCGAGGGGTGTCCTGGCCTCCGCGCCCTGGTCCCGGCCATGGCCCGCGCAGGCGCCTTTCCCGACTGGCTGGGCTATCTTTCCACCACCGGTGTCTATGGAGACCGGCAGGGGGGCTGGGCCTTCGAATCCAGCCGACTGGCCGCCCAGTCCATGGAGGGCGCCCGCCGCGTGGCGGCCGAACGGGACTGGCTGGACGTGGGCAAGGGCATGGGCCTGACCACCACCCTCTTCCGCCTGCCCGGCATCTATGGTCCTGGCCGCTCGACCCTCGATCGCCTCCGCACCGGTCGCGCCAAGCGCATCACCGCGCCGGGCCAGGTGTTTTCCCGCATCCATGTGGATGATCTGGCGGCAGGCCTGGCGGCCTCCATCGCCCGACCGCGGGCCGGCGGGATCTATAATCTGTGCGATGACGCCCCAGCGCCCAATAGCGAGGTGGTGGCCTATGCCGCAGGACTCCTGAGGCTTCCCGTCCCGCCGGAAATCCCGGTGGACAAGGCCGAGCTGACCGGGCCGGCGCAGCGCTTCTATGCCGAGAGCAAGCGGGTCTCCAACGCCCGGGCCAAGGCCGAGCTGGGCTGGCGGCCGGCCTATCCCACCTATCGCGAAGGCCTCGCAGCCATCCTTCAGGCCGGCGGCTGAACCAGCTCCTGCACCGCCGCGATCAGGCGGGCGAGGTCCTGGGGCCGCGACAGGCGGTGGTCGCCGTCCTTGATCAGCTCGAAGACGACATCTGGACTGTTGATCGCCTGGGCCAGCTCCAGGGCGTGGCGCCACGGGACGTCGGAATCCTCGCCGCCCTGCAGGATGCGCACCGGCCCGGTGATCGGCACGGGACCGGGCAGGATGGACCAGCGGTCGCCGTCCTCGAGCAGGGCTCGGGTGATCGGATAGGGCGCGCCATAGTCCGACGGACGCATCCAGACGCCCGTCTCCTCCAGTGATCGCCGGGCCGCCGCATCAATCTCAGGGCCCATCAACTTCTCGGTGAAGTCGGGCGCCGGCGCGACCAGGACCAGCCCCTTGATCTGGTCTGGCCGCACCATGGCCGCCAGGCAGGCGATCCAGCCCCCCATGGACGACCCGACGGGGACAACAGGCCCAGGCGCCAGCTCGTCGAGAACCGCCAGGGCGTCCTCCCGCCAGCGGGTGATCGTCCCCTGGGCGAAGTCGCCCTCGGACTCTCCATGGCCGAAATAGTCGAACCTGACATAGCCCTGGCCGCTCGACTGGGCCCATGCGGCCAGGGCTTGCGCCTTGGTTCCGGCCATATCGGAGCGGAAACCGCCCATCCAGACGACACTGGGCGAGCGGCCGACCACCCGACGCCAAGCCAGGGCGGTCCCGTCAGGTCGGCGCAGATGTCCTGTTTCTTCGCGCATGGGCCTCTATAGCCGGCTCGCAGGCCCCGTCCCAGGTGGTGCGGGGTTTACCGAGGCGTGTTCTGCGGTATGCAGGGCGCCGTGACATTGCCCCCTGACTTTACGCTTCTGCAGGTCGTGCCCGAGCTGGACACCGGCGGCGCCGAGCAGACGACGATTGATATCGCCCATGCGGTGGTGCGCCGCGGCGGCAAGGCGCTGGTGGCCACCCGCGGCGGCCGCATGGCTGCGCGGCTGGAGTCCGACGGCGGCCGCCTGGCCCAGATGCCGGTCCAGACCAAGAATCCCCTGGTCATGCTGGGTAACGCCGCCCGCCTGGTGGATCTGATCCACCGCGAGGGGGTGAGCCTGGTCCATGCCCGTTCCCGGGCGCCTGCCTTCTCGGCCCTGTGGGCGGCCCAGGTCACCAATACGCCCTTCGTGGCCACCTATCACGGGGTCTACAACGCCCGCAGCCGAGTTAAGCGCTGGTACAATGCGGTGATGACCCGGGGCGACCTGGTGATCGCCAATTCCGACTTCACCCGCGACCATGTGCTCGGCGAACATCACCTGGACCCCAGCCGCATCGTCAGCATCCCCCGAGGAATCGACCTGGAGAGGTTCAATCCCAACTGGGTAGGCCCAGAGCGGGTCGAGGCGCTGAGACAGACCTGGAACGCGCCCGTCGACCCCAGCTTGACCACCTTCCTGCTCGCCGCGCGGCTCACCCGGATCAAGGGGCACGGCACGGTCATCGCCGCCGCGGCCCGCCTGAAGGCGGAGGGACGCGGCGCATTCCGAATTCTGCTGGTGGGGGATGACCAGGGCCGTAGCGCCTACCGCGCCGAGCTCGCCGCCCAGATTGCGGAGGCCGGGCTGGGGGACCAGGTCTCCATGGTCGGGCATTGCGATGACATGCCGGCGGCCTATCTGCTGGCGGACGTCGCCATCCTGCCCTCGATCGTGCCTGAATCCTTTGGCCGAACCGCCGTGGAGCCCCAGGTGATGGGCCGGCCCGTGGTGGCCTCGGATCTGGGCGGCATGACCGAGACGGTGATCCAGGGCGAGACCGGCTGGCTGGCCGCGCCGGGTGACATTGAGGCCTGGACCAACGCCCTGGGACGGGCCATGGAGGCGGGCCCCGCTCGTCTCCAGGCCATGGGCCAAAGCGCGGCAAATCGCGCGCGGCGGCTGTATTCCGTCGACGCCATGTGCGAGGCCACATTGCAAGCCTATGAACGCGTCCTGGAGGCCAAGAGCTGATGGCGGCGTCCCGCGACATCAAGAAAATCCTGGTCATCAAGCTGTCGGCCATGGGGGACTTCATCCTCGCCCTGGCCGCCGCCAAGCAGATTCGCCAGGCCCATCCGAAGGCCAGGATCACCCTCCTGACCACACCGCCCTTTGAGGGCCTCGCCAAACTATGTCCCTATTTCAATACGGTCGAGACCGACGGCCGCCCAGCGGGAGTCAGCGAGTGGCTGGCCCTGGTGGGGCGTCTGCGCAAGGCGAAGTACGACCGGGTCTATGACCTGCAGACCTCATCGCGCTCGAACCTGATCTTCCATGGGCTGCGCCCCTTCCCGCCGGAATGGTCGGGCGTCGCCGCCGGCTGCGCCCTGCGCCACCGCAATCCCCTGCGGGAGCGTATGCACACCCTTGAGCGCCACGCCGACCAGCTCAAGGCCGCCGGCATCTGGCCAGACGCCCCCACCGAACCTGGCTCAGCCCCGGGTCCCGACGTGGCCTGGATTCTGCGCAAGGCCGAAGCGCCCCGCCCCGTCGCTGGCGGCATCGAGCCCAGACCCTATGTGCTGATGGCGCCTGGCGGCTCGGCTCACCGGCCCGAGAAACGATGGCCGGTGGAGCAGTATGGCGAACTCGCCCGCATTCTCTACGGCGTCGGCTTCGACATCGTGATCATCGGTGGGCCACAGGAAAGCGCCATGGCCAGGACGATTCAGCGCAGCGTCGGCAAGGCCCGCGACCTGACGGGACGTACAGATCTGGCGCGAATCGCCATGCTGGGCGCTCGGGCCGCCCTGGTGGTCGGCAACGACACAGGACCGGTCCATCTGGCCGCCGCCGCCGGCCCGCCGACGATCGTCCTGTTCTCCAAGGCCTCGGATCCCATTCTCTCGGCGCCGCGGGGCCATGTGGCGGTGCTGCAGGCCGACAATCTGGCCAATATGCCCGTCTCCCAGGTGCTGCAGGCGGCCCGGGCGCTGACACGCTTTCCCGACGGGTCGAATGCTTGATCGCCTCCGGACGCTTCGTCATATAGTCTAGGACGACGTCGCGCGTTTGCGCGCCTGCGATATTCACTGAAACAGACTCAGGAGCTTTGCCTATTCGCCGCCCCATGCAGGCGCCGCCCACGAAGGAAGGGCCGCGCATCAACGAGGACATCCGCGTTCCGCGCGTCCTGCTGATCGATCAGCAGGGCGAGAAGCAGGGCGTCATGCCCACGTCGTCGGCTCTCGAAGCCGCCGCGGAAGCCGGCCTCGATCTGGTTGAGATCGTCCCGAACGCGGATCCGCCCGTTTGCAAGATTCTGGACTATGGAAAGTTCAAGTTCCAGGAACAGAAAAAGAAGAACGAGGCGCGCAAGCGGCAGAAGGTGGTGGAGATCAAGGAGATCAAGCTCCGCCCCAACATCGACACCCACGACTACGAGGTGAAGTCTCGCTCGATGCACCGCTTCTTCGAAGAGGGCGACAAGGTGAAGGTCACCCTGCGCTTCCGAGGTCGCGAACTGGCTCACCCGGAACTCGGTATGAAACTTCTTCAGAAGGTGAAGGCTGACTTCGAGGAAGTGGCCAAGGTTGAGTATGAGCCCCGCATGGAGGGCCGCCAGATGATCATGATCCTGGCGCCCCGCTAACGACGGCCACATACGCAAGACAGAAGGGGCCGGCGGCGACGTCGGCCCTTTTTTGACGCCGCCGCCACGCCTGCTGAGGGGGACTGGCCGGGCCGTCAGAAAATCTCGTTATGAGAGCCCTTGCCGGACTCCTGGGCTGCGCCTAACACCGGGCTATGTCGAAGACTGCGCCTGGCGCGGCGACTCCGTCCGCTATGGCTGCGCCGTCGCTGATCGCCGTCGTCTTCATCAATATGCTGGGCTTCGGGATCATCGTCCCGTTGCTGCCCTTCTACGCCAAGTCTTTTGACGCCCCAGCCTGGCAGATCGCCCTGATCTTCTCGGCCTATTCGGCCGGCGCCTTTTTTGGCGAGCCCTTCTGGGGGAGGCTTTCCGACCGCTATGGCCGCAAGCCGATCCTGATCAGCACCATCGCCGGCAACTGCCTCTGCTACCTGGCCCTGGCCTTCGCCCCCAATGTCTGGATCGCGCTCGCCGTCCGGTTCCTGGGCGGCCTGGCCAGCGGCAACGGCTCGGTGATCCAGGGCTACATCGCCGACGTCACCCCCCCGGAGAAGCGCGCCCGACGGATGTCGCACATGGGGGCGGCCTGGAACGTCGGCCTGATCGTCGGCCCTTCGGTGGGCGGGATCTTCGCCCACCCGGAGGCCGGACCGCTAGGCTTCCGACTGCCGCTGCTGATCGCCTCGGGCCTGGCGGCGGCCTCGGCCCTGTCCATCCTGGTTTTCATCCGTGAGAGCCGCGCCCGCGAGGAGGTCTTCGAGCATCAGCCGAGCCGCTGGTCGGCCATTGGTGAGGCGGTGCGCCACCCCGTTGTGGGGCGCCTGATGCTGCTGACCTTCATGGTCGGCTTCGCCTTCACCGGCGTTGAATCCATATTCGGTCTCTGGACCCAGGCCCGGTTCGACTGGGGTCCGCGGGAGATCGGCGTCTGCTTCGCCTTTGTCGGCGTCTGTGCGGCGACCACCCAGATGTTTGTCACCGGCCGCCTGTCGGAGCGCTATGGCGAGGGACCTATGCTGGCGGTCGGCATGGCCCTGACCCTGGTCAGCGCGCTGGCCCAGCCCTTCGCGCCCAATGGGACTGTGGTCATCGCCCTGATGTGCGCCATGGCGGTGGGCCAGTCGGTGGCCTTCCCCAATGTCACCGCGCTGATCTCCCGCACCGCCGACCCCAGCCGAACCGGCCAGATCCTGGGGTTGAACAACGCCATGGGCGCTTTGGCCCGGGTGATTGGCCCCCTCTGTGCGGGCCTGGCCTTTGCGGGCGTCTCCATTCACGGGCCGTTTTTCATCGCCGCCCTGATGCTGGCCCCAGCCATATGGCTGGCCCTGGCGGCCAGCCGGCGGGCGCCGGCCCTCAAATCTCAGACTGATGATGACGCCGCCGTCGAGAGCAGTCGGCCGTGACGCCCGGGGCGCCCAAGGATGATCCCAGGGCGCTGATCGTCCTTCTGTCGGTCATCTTCCTGAACATGGCGGGCTTTGGCCTCGTCATCCCGCTGCTGCCCTTCTTTGGCCAGGCCTTCGACGCCCCGGCCTGGCAGATCACCCTGATGTTCTCGGCCTTTTCGGTGGGGCAGTTCCTGGGCGAACCCTTCTGGGGCAAGTTGTCGGACCGCATCGGTCGGCGGCCGGTGCTGATCCTCACCACCGTCGGCGGCGCGCTGGCCTATGTGGCCCTGGCGCTGGCGCCCGGCATCTGGGCGGCGCTCGCCGTGCGTCTGGTGAGCGGCTTCCTGTCTGGCAACATCTCGACCCTGCAGGGCTACCTGGCCGACATCACCCCGCCTCATCAGCGCGCCGGGCGCATGGGGATCATGGGCTCGGCCTTCTCCATGGGCTTCATGGTGGGGCCGGCCCTGGGCGGCCTGCTGGCCCGGCCTGAGCTTGGACCAGCGGGCTTCCAGATCCCGCTCTATGTCGCCGCAGCCTTCGGCCTCACCTCGGCCCTGGGCGTCGTCCTGTTCATGCGCGAGACCATCGTCCCCCGGGCCAAGGACACGCCGAGGCCGGCGGCCCAGCCGAGGGGCGCCGCCTTGCGGACCGCCCTGGCCGATCCGGTCATCCTGCGGGTCTTCCTGATCAGCTTCGTCACCATTTCGGGCTTCGCCGGCATCGAGGCCACCTATGGCCTGTGGACCGAGGCCCGGTTCGGCTGGGGGCCGCGGGAGATCGGCCTGGCCTTTGTTCTGGCCGGCGTGATCGGGGTCGTCGCGCAAGGGTCGCTGACCGGCATGCTGGTCCGCCGCTATGGAGAGGGTCGGGTCCTCCTGGCCGGGCTGTGCTTCATGTTCGTGGGCATGCTGACCCAATTCGCCGCCGTCGGCTGGCCCATGGCCGTCGTGGGCCTGGCCATCGTGGTGTTTGGCCAGTCCATCACCTTCCCCAACCTGGTGGCGCTGATCTCCATGGCCACGCCATCGGAGCGACAGGGCGAGGTGCTGGGCCTGAACATGTCCAACAGCGCGCTGGCCCGAATCGGGGGGCCCATACTGGCGGGTCAGCTATTCTCGCTGGTGGCGCCCGGCGCGCCCTTCGCCCTGACAGCCCTGCTGATCCTGCCGGCCATCTGGCTTTGCCTGCAGATCATGGCCAGGGTTCCTGATCGCCGGGCCTGATCGGCGCCCCCAAGGGGGTGGCGGACTTGCCTTTTCCTCGGGGTTGGCGTAAGCACCCGCCCCTTCGGAGCCGTCTGGCCAACAGGCATGCCAGGACGGTTCATCAATACGCCAGAGGACGGGGCGCCTGGCGCCCCGCAAGTGAAATGCCGAAACTGAAGACGAAGTCAGGCGCCAAAAAGCGCTTCAAACTGACGGCGACGGGCAAGATCAAGGCCGGCGTCGCGGGCAAGCGCCACCGGCTCATCAGCCATAACAGCAAGTACATCCGCCAGAACCGCGGCACCAAGGTCATGAGCGCGGCCGATACCCGCATCATCAAGACCTTCCTGCCCTACGGCCTGTGATCGGGAGCACATAAGATATGGCACGCGTCAAACGCGGTGTGGTCGCCCACGCCCGACACAAAAAAGTTCTCGAGCAGGCCAAGGGCTTCTATGGCCGCCGCAAGAACACCATCCGGACCGCCAAGGCCGCCGTCGACAAGGCCGGCCAGTACGCCTATCGCGACCGCAGGGTGCGCAAGCGTAACTTCCGCTCGCTGTGGATCCAGCGGATCAATGCGGCGGCGCGCCTGGAAGGCATGACCTATTCGACCTTCATCTTTGGCCTCGACAAGGCCGGGATCGAGATGGATCGCAAGGTGCTCGCCGATATCGCGGGCAACGATCCGATCGGTTTCAAGGCCATCGCCGACAAGGTTCGCGCCGCGCTGGCTTAAGGATTGCGGAGGGCTTCCGAGCCCTCCTCCGATCTCACTGAAAGCCCTCCGGCGTCACCGCCGGAGGGCTTTTTGCTGCGCGCCCTTCCCGCTGATACGACCACGCGATAGAGCACCCAGGCATGACCGATCTGAACACATTGAAGACCGACCTGATCGCCCAGGTGGACGCCGCCCCTGACGCCGCCGCCCTGGAAGCGATCCGCATTTCAGCCCTCGGCAAGAGCGGCCAGATTTCCGAGCTGTTGAAGTCGCTCGGCAAGATGAGCCCCGACGAGCGCCGGGAGCAGGGCCCGCTGATCAACGGCCTACGCGACGCCGTGGCTGCGCGCCTGGCCGAGCGCAAGGCTGCGATGGACGCCGCCGAGCTAGATCGTCGCCTGGCCGCCGAAAGCGTCGACCTCTCCCTGCCCGCACCGCCGCGCCGCCGCGGCAGCGTCCATCCGACCATGCAGGTGATGGACGAGATGGTCTCGATCTTCGCTGAGATGGGATTCTCGGTGGCCGAAGGGCCCGACATCGAGACCGACTTCAATAATTTCACCGCGCTGAACTTCCCGCCCAAACATCCGGCGCGGGAGATGCACGACACCTTCTTCATGGCCCCCGACGAGGCCGGCGAGCGCAAGGTGCTGCGCACCCATACCAGCCCCGTCCAGGTGCGGGTGATGCGCCAGATCAATGAGAAGGTCCCGGCCTGGGTCGCCACGGGCCAGGAGCCGCCGATCCGCGTGGTGGTGCCCGGCCGCACCTATCGCTGCGACTCCGACGCCACCCACACGCCGATGTTCCATCAGATGGAAGGTCTCGTGATCGACAAGGCGGTCCATATGGGCCACCTGAAATGGACGCTTGAGACCTTCATCTCGCGGTTCTTCGAGACCGAGGGCGTGGTCAGCCGCTTCCGGCCGCACCACTTCCCCTTCACCGAGCCCTCGGCCGAGATGGACGTCCAGTGCGACCGTTCGGGCGGCGACATCAAGATCGGCCAGGGGACCGACTGGCTGGAGGTGGTGGGCTGCGGGATGGTGCATCCCAATGTGCTGCGCAACTGCGGCCTGGACCCCGAGATCTGGCAGGGCTTCGCCTTCGGCTTCGGCGTCGACCGGCTGGGCATGCTGAAGTACGGCATGCCGGACCTGCGCGACATGTTCGCCGGCGACACCCGCTGGCTCGGCCACTACGGCTTCTCTCCCTTCGCCGCCCCCAACCCGGCCACGGGACTGAGCTGACCACTGTTCGAAGCGCCCCCTCTTTCGGGGCGCCCCCGGCGCAGGCGCGAGACCCCCTCGCCGCCTGCCCAGCCCCCTCGCAGGAGGGGATGGACCTGACGAGCTGACACGATGAAGTTCACCCTTTCCTGGCTCAAGGAACACCTGGAAACCCAGGCCACCGTCGATCAGGTGGTCGAGGCCATGACCATGGCCGGCCTGGAGGTCGAGCATGTGGAGAACCCGGCGGCCAAGCTGGCGGCCTTCTCCGTGGCCAAGATCGTCGAGGCCGTGCAGCACCCCAATGCGGACCGCCTGCGGGTCTGCCAGGTGGACACCAGGGACGGCCGCAAGGAGATCGTCTGCGGCGCCCCCAATGCGCGGGTCGGCCTGACCACCATCTATGCGCCGCTAGGCGCCTTTGTGCCGGGCTCGGGCATCACCCTGGAGGCGCGGCCCGTCCGCGGCGTGGTCTCCAACGGCATGCTGTGTTCGGCGTCCGAGCTTGAGACCGCCGAAGAATCCGACGGCATCCTGGAACTGCCAAGCGATCTCGCGGTGGGAACCTCGGCCGCCGAGGCGCT
Organism: Phenylobacterium sp.; assembly: GCF_030679875.1. GTDB lineage: Bacteria > Pseudomonadota > Alphaproteobacteria > Caulobacterales > Caulobacteraceae > Phenylobacterium. Next base: position 16,229 of record NZ_JAUXSP010000015.1, read on the forward strand.
GGGCCTGGAAGCGGTCATTGACTTCGAAGTGACGCCGAACCGCCCCGACTGGCTGGGCGTCGTGGGCATCGCCCGTGACCTCGCCGCCGCCGGGCTCGGCACACTGAAGGACACCGCGGTCGATCCGGTGAAGGGCGCCTTTCCCTGTCCGGTCTCCGTCCGGCTGGACAGCCCTGAGGCCTGCCCGATCTTCGCCGGACGCCTGATCCGGGGCGTGAAGAACGGCCCCTCGCCGGCCTGGCTGCAGCAGAAGCTGATCTCCATCGGCCTGCGCCCGATCAATACGCTGGTCGATATCACCAACCTGATCTCCTACGACCGGGCCCGGCCCCTGCACGTCTATGACCGGGCCAAGATGGTCGGTGACGTGATCGTGGCCCGCCTGGGGGTAGGCCGGGATGCGAGCGCGCCGACCCATACCGATGAGCCGACGCCGGCCCAGCATCGCGACGAACAGCTGATCGCCCTTGACGGCAAGACCTACGACATCACCTCGGAGATGTGCGTCATCGCCGATGCGGGCGGGGAGCGGCCGGTGGGCCTGGGCGGCGTCATGGGCGGCGAGAGCACCGGTTGTTCGGAGGACACCACAGAGGTGTTCGTCGAGAGCGCCTGGTTTGATCCGATCCGCACGGCGCAGACCGGCCGCACCACCGGCATCACCTCGGACGCCCAGTACCGCTTCGCCCGGGGCGTCGATCCGGGCTTCGTGGTCGATGGGCTGGAGCTGGCCACCCGTCTGATCCTGGAGCTCTGCGGCGGCGAGGCCTCCGAGGTCGTGGTCGCTGGGGCAGCGCCCGCGGCGCCTGGACCCATCAGCTTTGACCGGAGCTATGTGCGCCAGCTCACCGGCCTCGCCCTGAGCGATGACCGCATCGACCAGATCCTGCGGGACCTGGGCTTCGCCGTGGACGGCTCAAGCGTCACCCCCCCCACCTGGCGGCGCGACGTCGAGGGCCGGGCCGACCTGGTGGAGGAGGTCGCCCGGATCGAGGGCTATGACGCCCTGCCCATCGAGCCCCTGCCCGACATGCCACGGCCAGCCGGCGGCGTGCTGAGCGTCCGCCAGGGCCGGATGCGCACCGCCCGTCGGGCCATGGCCGCCCTGGGCTATGCCGAGACGGTCAGCTGGAGCTTCCTGCCGCGCAGCGCCGCGCGCCTGTTCGGCGGCGGCGGTGACGCCCTGATGGTCGCCAATCCGATCTCAGCGGACCTGGACTGCATGCGGCCCTCGGTCCTGCCCAACCTGATCGAGGCGGCTGGACGGAACGCCCGCAAGGGTTTCGCCGATGTGGCCCTGTTCGAGATCGGGCCGATCTACCGCGGCGATGAGCCGGCCGACCAGTCTGTGGTGGTGGCGGGCCTGATCGCCCCCCATGCCCCGCGCCGCTGGGATGGCGGCGGCGATGATCCGCTGTTCGCGCTCAAGGCTGATTTGATGGCCCTGCTCGATGAACTGGGCGCGCCGGCCCTGCAGACGGCCCAAGGCTCGTCGTCGTCCTGGTGGCACCCGGGCCGCTCGGCCCGCCTGCAGCTTGGCCCCAAGACCATCGTCGCCGAGTTTGGCGAGCTGCATCCCCAGGTCTTGAAGGCCCTGGACGTGGCGGGCCCGGTGCTGGCCTTCGAGCTGAATTTCGACGCCCTGCCGGAAGGCAAGCGCAAGGCGGTGAAGACCAAGGCGGCGCTTTCGCTGTCGCCCCACATGCCGCTCAGCCGCGACTTCGCCTTTGTGGTCGATGAAGCCGTCGCCGCAGGCGATCTGATCCGGGCGGTGGCCGGCGCCGACAAGGCGCTGATCGCCCAGGCGCGAGTCTTCGACGTCTATCGTGGTCCCGGATTGGGCGAGGGCGTGAAGTCCCTGGCGGTCGAGGTCCTGGTCCAGCCGCAGGACCACACCCTGGCTGAGGCCGAGATCGAGCAGCTTTCGGCCAAGGTGGTGGCGGCCGCCGCCAAGGCCGTGGGCGCCAAGCTGCGCAGCTAAGGCCTACGGGCGCGGCATGGCCGCGCCCGTCTGACCTAGAACGGGAAGAGGTTCCGCTGGCGGCTATAGGCCAGGTAGCCGACGTTCGCCCCCAGCCGCAGGCCGGCGCCGGCGCGGATCGGCGCCAGGATGATGTCGTTGGCCCGCTGATAGTTCACGCCCATGCCGCCGACCAGATAGGCGGTGCCTTCGACGCCAGGGAAGCGCTGAAAGATCGCGTCCGGATAGTGCAGATTGTAGCAGAGGGTGAAGACGCGGCTGGCGTTGCCACCAAAATCCCAGCCGACCGAGGGGCCCTGCCAGAAGACCTCCTGGGTGGCCCGGTTCTTCATATAGAGCAGGCCGCGGCCATAGCGGGCGCCGACGGCGATGGCTGCTGAACCTTCTTCGCCAGCGATATAGCCGGTGGGGCTGCCGTTCTCCGCGAAGATTCGCTCGATCAACCCGCCCGCGGCCTCGGCTGTGACGCCCATGAAGTCGGAGACATCCCGGACGATCTCATCGCGGGAATAGGTGGCGGCCTGCTGGCCCTCGACCGGAAAGTTGGGGTCCTGCTCGGGCGGCAGCGACGCCTGGGGCCCGCCCTGGGGGGCAGGCTGGGCCGTGGCGCAGGCGGCAAGGCCAGCCGTGCCGGCCGCCGCCAGTCCGCTTACGATCAGCTTGCGACGGTCCATGTGGTTTCTCCTCGTGACGGTGGGATCGTCCCGTCTCTCGAAGGCATGAATGGGGCAGCTTGGCTTAATGCCTGATTAAGCATGTTCCACTGTCGCGACCTCAGGGGCCCGGCGCGTCCGGCCAGTTCAGATAGATGGGGTTGCTCATGGCCAGAAGCGCGCCCTCAGGATCCCGCAGATCGATCCGCACCCAGCTCCGCTCGCCGTCGCTGCGGCGGGTGAAGGTCTGAACGGCCTGCCCCCCGGGCGGTAGGGGCAGGACCTCGGCGGCCCCGTCAGGCCCGACGACGTGGATGCGGGCCTCTGACGCCCCCTCGACCATGACGCGGAAAGTGATCCTGTCGCCCGGCGCGGCGTCCAGCCGACCGCCCATCACCGCCGAACGGCCGCCCGAGCTGGCTTCCAGGTCAAAGGCTTCAAGGCCCGGGTGGGTCAGATCGACAAAGACCCTGCCGGCCCGAAGGCCCGACATCAGGTCAGGTTGCGAGAGGCTGACGGCGTGAATGACGGTGGCGGGCCGGCCGAGGGCGCCGGGCGTCTCCACCGGGCGGTCGGGATCGTGGCTGTCGCTACCCGCGATAGCCGTGAGTCTGTATCCCTGGTTCAGCAGGTCTTGCCAGAACTCGACGCCACTGAGCGGCGACTCCGCCCGTCCGCCAAACGCCGCCATGGCGCCGCCGTTCAGCACCTCGACGGCATGGATCTTTGACCAGTCGGTCGTCGCCTGCCAGCCACATCCCATGCAGACCTCACCAGACGGCATGCGAGGGTGATTGATCGAGACGGTCGCCCCCAGGCCAGCGGCCTGGCCCAGCACCCCATCCATGTCCTCCGCCCCAGCCGCGCCCAGCCGGAACTCCAGCGGCGCCGTCAGGCCGAAGAGATTGGCGTGGCCTTGGAAGGTGGTCAGCTCCCGCCCCGGGATCAGCAGGATGTCGTCGAAATAGGGCTGCAACTCCCGCAGGCCCTGGCTGTGGGAGGCGGCGTTGTGTTCGGTCAGGGCGATGAAGTCGAGCCCTCGCCCGGCGGCGGTCTCCACGACCCGGAAGAGGGGACAGGCAGCCTGCACGCCCTTGCGGCTGCGACAGGTCCCATCGCTGTGTCCGGAATGGACATGCAGGTCGCCGCGCCACCAGGCAGGTCCTGACGCCAGGGGGGCGTCCAAGAGACCGGCGAAGGGCGCGCCTTTCGGCTCCACCCAGATCTCGGCCACATAGGTCGTGGTCACCCCAGGCCGGAGGTTCGGCACGCCCAGAACGAGGGTCCAGGTCCCGGCGGGGAGGGGTCCGGCGAGGTAGGCCGGCGTGGCGTCCGTTTCAGCGAGGGTGAATCGGTCCCGCGCCCCGCCGCTCCAGCCGCGGAGGCGCTCGGGATCGCGCAGGCCAAGATCGATGGTGGTGCGGTCGGCCGCCCCGTCGTGCCGGAAGACGACACTCAGCCGGTCGGCGCCCGCGGGCACGGTGAAGGGCAGCTCCACATAGGTCTCATGATCGTCCCGGGTGAGTTGGCCCTCAAGACGGATGTCGGCCGGCCGCCCGGGGCCAGGCGCCGCGGATGCGGCCCCGACAAACGCCAGGACCAGCAACCACGCCCACATTCCAGCCGCTCGAATCATGCCCATGCCCGCCTGTTCCCGGCGCTCCGCAGGGAACGCGCCGTCTATCCTGGCAGGATCGATGCGCCCTTAGAACTCTTCCCAGGCGTCATCACGGGGTTGAGGCGCCAGCTTCAGGGCCGCGGATCCTCGGGTCTGGGGGCGGGGCATCCGCGCGAGCGGCGCCGGCGCAGGACGGCGGACAGGCTCACTTCGCGCCTGCGGCCCATCCACGGAGAACCTGCTGATCAGCCGGGTCAGTTCGCCGGCGTCCTGGGCCAAGGCTTGGCTGGCGGCGGTGGACTGCTCCACCATGGCGGCGTTCTGTTGGGTCATCTGGTCCATCTGGTTGACCGCGGTGTTGACCTCCTGCAGTCCGGTCGCCTGTTCCTGGGCGCTGGCGGCGATCTCACTCACGAGACCGGTGATGCGGCCCACCTGGGTGACAATCCGCTGGAGCGCCTCACCCGTCTTACCGACCAGGCCGACCCCTTGGGCCACCTGTTCGGTCGAGGCGCTGATCAGGGCCTTGATCTCCTTGGCGGCCTCGGCCGAGCGCTGGGCCAGGGCCCGGACCTCGGAGGCGACCACGGCGAAGCCGCGGCCGGCGTCGCCGGCCCGGGCGGCCTCGACCCCGGCGTTCAGGGCCAGCAGGTTGGTCTGGAAGGCGATCTCGTCGATCACCCCGATGATCTGGCTGATCTGCGTCGAGGACTGTTCGATCTGGCCCATGGCTGCGACGGCCTCCCCGACGACCTGACCAGAGGCTTCGGCGTCAGTGCGGGCGGCCCCGACCACGTCGCGAGCCTCCTTGGCCCCCTCGGCGGTGCGCTTGACCGTGGCGGTGAGCTCATCAAGGGCGGCGGCGGTTTCTTCGAGACTGGCGGCCTGCTGCTCGGTTCGACGTGAAAGGTCGTCGGCGGCCTGGGCGATCTCAGCGGTGGCGCCGTCAATGCTGCGTGTGGCGCCGACGATGGCGCCCATGGCGTCGGCCAGACTGGTGACGGCGGCGTTGAAGTCTGTCTGGAGGCGCACATACTCGGACGGGAAGTCCCCGTCGATGCGCACCATCAGATCGCCGGAGGCCACGGCGGCGAGGCCCGAGCCGATAGCGCCCATGGCCTGTTCCTGCCGCGCCTGAGCCGCCTGCTGCTCCTGAAGTCGGCGCTTACGGTCGACCTCGAACTCGGTGACATCGGTGGCGAACTTGACGACCTTTATCGGCTTTCCGTCCGAACCAAGAACCGGGTTATAGGTCGCCTGGATCCAGACCTCTCGCCCGCCCTTGCCCAGCCGCAGGTACTTGCTGGAGAGGAATTCACCCCGGTTCAGGGTGGCCCAGAACTCACGGTACTCAGGGCTGGCAGCCTCGTCGGCGGGAACAAACAGGCGATGGTGCCGTCCGACCACTTCGTCCGCGCCATAGCCCACAGCGTTCAGGAAATTGTCATTCGCCCGCAGAACCGTGCCGTCGAGACTGAATTCGATCACCGCCTGTGAGCGATGAAAGGCAGCGACGAGGCCCTCCAGCTCAATCACGTGCTGTTCCTTAGCCGCTTTTTTCTTCGCTGAATTTTTGAACATCTCGCCCTCGCCGACATTCCCCAGCGAGCCCCTGGCTGCACTGACCCTCGAAACGCAGAACCATGATATCGGCGACCCCGCCTTAACGAAGTATTTCGACGGCTTTGGATCGGAGTTTGAAATGTCTCTCAATGCTCCACCTAACGTGGGCGCCGACAGATAAACGTCGCACAACTCTCTGCCAGACTAGCCACTTGGCCAATTTGAAAGAATTTATACTCTACCCGTTCTGAGTAATTGATCCTTCGCCGCGTCCGGATGGGGAGCGCGGCCGTGTCGTTCCGCTAACGCGCCCTTCACCCCGCTCTGCAAGGATGTCCACCTCAGAAGGAGTAGCGTAAGTGTCGGCCCTGGCTTGTTTGCGCGTGATGGTGCGGTCTGATCAGAGCGCGCATTCGGAAGCGGCGCTCGGCCTTCTGGTGGCCAAGTTCACCACAGCCTTCCTTGAGGTCCGCTGGTCGTGGCCGCGGAAATTTTCGGCGATCAACCCCTACGCCTTTCTGCTCAACGACCCGCGGGCGAGCGAGTTGGACACCGCCGAGCTGGGGCGATTGTCGGCGGAGCTTCACGCCCACCTGTTTGGCGATGGAGAGGACGAAGGCTCGGACGTCACCGTCCTGCTGTTTGAAGGGCCCGACGCGGCCATGGCGGCCTTCGCCGATCTGAGCGAGGCCCAACTCGCCCGGGCGATGGTCGATCCGGCCGCTGCGCCCGCAGGGGGGCGGCTCAGCCGGATCACCCTTGATGGCCGTCGCCTGCCCCTGCCCCCATCGGACGATGAAGACCCGGCGGCGGCCAACAGGCCCGTCCCCAGCGCGTCATCGGCTCCTCTGCGCAATCCCAATGTGGAGGCCGTCCAGGGGGTCTATTACAGCGCCCGCCAGATTTTCGTGGCCGATGTGATCGCCAGCACCCCTGCCGACGCCCGGACGCACTTCAGCCTGGTGGACGGCAACGATCACCTTCCGGCCGATCCATCCGCCTTTGACGCTGATTGCGTCATCGCCGCCTTCAGATTCCTCGCCGAAAGTCCGTCCGACGCCCCACTCTACCTGCCCGTATCGTTCTCCACCGTCCTGCGGCCCAGCCGGCGGGCGGCCTATGCTGAACTGCTGGCCATCCTGCCGGCCTCGGAGCGACGGCGGCTGGCCGCGGCGGTGTATGACGTGCCGCGGGCGCCATCCTTCCAGGCCCTCAAGCAGTTGCATGACGCGCTCGACGATCGGTTCAGCGCCATTGACCTCCGCACCCACGACCCCGGATTCGAAATCGAGCAACTCGGCTCAGCGGCGGTGACCAGCGTCACCCTGGTCCTCCCGCAGGCTGAGCCCGAGTGGCGCTTGATCGTGCTCAGGCGGTTCATCAGCCGCATGGAGGCCTATAAGCGCCGGCGAATCTGGCCCGGCGTCACAAATATCCGCTCCCGACGGGAGTTGGACGTGGCGTTGGAGGCCCGCGTACCCTTCCTGACTGGCCCAGGGATCTGTCGACGTCAGGGCCAGCCGCTGGGGGGGCGTCCGTGGGGCCTGGACCAACTGCCCGTCATGCCAAACCTTGCCGGACAGCCGCTTCAGTTTGCCTGAGGGCCTCAAGCCTTGGCGCGAACCTTGCGGAGGCGACCGCGAATATCCTCCGCGGTTTCGCGCACGCACTCATGGTGATCGGAGCCTTCAAGCTTGGCCTGGACGGCCTTGGGCAGAGCCTGACGCAACACCCCCAGCGCCCGGGGGGGCGCCATGATCACCAGCCCCTGAAACGCCTCGCGGCGGGCGGGGTCAGCCAAGCTCTCGGCGACGCGCTCCAGAAAACGGTCCTCGGCCTCTTCGTGCGGCGCGCGCTCTCCAGCGCCATGCTGACCGTGTCCGGCCCGGTCATGCACGGTCGCCCCATGGGCTGCGGCCCTTGGATAGTCCCCACCGACCCGCCCCATGTGCAGGGTCTCAAGCTCGCGGACCTCGCCGGCCCTCTGCCGTTCCTCGAAGATCCGCGCCTGGTCGCCGTCGGCCGCCAGAATCCAGGTGGTTCCCGTCACATCCATGATCATGTTCTCCAATGCAGGCGGCATAGACGGGTCAGTCCCGTCACGGCGCCGTGACACAGATCAAACCCCTGTCGAAGTGAGCCCGGGACAACCTAAGGGATAACCCCGAGTGGCCGCGGCGACGGCCTGGACCTATCCTGGTGCCAGATGGGCCGTTGAGCCCCAATCGCTGAGGAAGTCGCCATGTCTGAGATCTCCGCCGACACCGCCGCCCTGGGCGGCATTCTTGTACATGTCGAGCCGGGGGAGGCTTCCCGCGAGCGAGTCGAGGTCGCCGCCGCTCTGGCCCGCAGCATGGGATGCCGGCTGATTGGCTTGGGCGCAGAGATGGCCCAGCCCCTGGTGGCCAGTCCCTATGGCGGCGTGAACACCGCTGAGTGGGTCGTGGCCATGAACAAGCAGATCGAGGACGACCTGACCGCTGCAGGCGAGGCCTTCGCCCGGGACGCCGGAGGGGTCGAGCACGAGTGGCGCGCCATGCGGGAAATGCCGGCCCGGGCCCTGGCTTCGGTCGCCCGCACCTGTGACATCGTGGTGGTGAGCGCCCATCCCCAGACCAACTACTACCGCGCCGCCGATCCCGCCGAAGTCGTCATGCGCAGCGGGCGCCCTGTTCTGGTCGTTCCGGACAAGGCTGTCCCCTTGAAGGGCCGCGCCGTAGTCCTGGCGTGGAAGGACACCCGAGAAGCCCGCCGCGCCCTCCAGGACGGCGTGCCCTTCCTGCAGCGCGCCGAGCAGGTGGTGGTGGTGGCGGTCTGCAGCCAGGATGAGGCCGCAGCCGTCCAGCGACAGGTCGACGATGTTCTGGCCTATCTGGCCCGGAGAGGGGTCAAGGCCAAGGCTCAGCTCAGCGTCGCGCCGGATTCCGGCGTTGTCGGAGAGCTCAACAACGCCGCCCAGGCGATCGACGCCGACCTCATCATCGCCGGCGCCTATGGCCAGAGCCGGCTGCGTGAATGGGTGTTCGGCGGCGTGACGCGCACCCTGATGGATGAGCCGACCCGCCATCTGCTGCTCAGCCACTAAGCGCGGCCTTGATGGAGCAAGCCCCAGAGCGCGCTCCGCATTCCCTTGAATCTAGAGCATGGTTCAACGATCAGACGGTGCCGTCTGATCGCATCATGCTCTAGGGACGCGCCGTCCCTGAGGCTCAGTCTTCGACCCTGACCAGCACCCCTTGGGACAGGCGCGTGACCGCCTCGGTGCGATTGCGGGCGCCCGCCGCCCCCAGCACCGCCTGAACATGCAGCTTCACCGTGGCGATGGAGATGCCAAGGGTTTTAGCAATCTCCTTGTTGGTGCGCCCCAACCGCATTTCTTCAAGCACCTCGCGCTGACGCTTCGACAGACGCTCCACCGGACCCGAAGCCGCGGCCCCCAGGGGGGGCTCGACCTCCTCGAAACACGGGAAATACTCACCGCCCGCCAGGACAAGGCGGATGGCCGCCATCATCAGCGGCGCCTCGTCGGTCCTTGGCAGAATTCCCGCGAAGCCGTGGGCGCGGGCGCGGCGCGCCACGGCCAGATCACGCTCCGGCACCATCAGGAGACGACGATCAGCAGCGACACCAGCAGACTCAATCAGAATGTCCGCCAGATCTGGCGATGAAATCGGATCTACAATCATGAGATGAATTGGCGCAGACACGTCCAGCTCTGAGAGCACCAAGGCCTCGATAACCGAGACGTCCTTGAGCTCCGCCCTTAGCAACGTGGCCAGCGCACCGCGACACACCGGCTGACGGCTGACGATGGCAACTCTAAGGTCGTTCAAAATAGTCTACCCGTTCTGCGCGAGCGCGGGGGCGCTCAACTGATCAGTGCTCACTTTGAGTACGGATATCCTTGATCTACGTCACCTGGCCGGCCGGCCAGGACCATCTGGCGCAGGCTCCGCCATCCGGAAGGGCCTTTTCAGGTCGCGAGCCGTAGGACTGGCCATAGGGCGGGATTTATCGTCGGCTCAAACTGGGAAAGGCTCAATTCCCGAGGGAATTGAGAGCCATCATGAGCCAAGCGTTGGACCCAGGCGATCGTACGCCTCAACCGGCGGACGTGCAGGACTTGCTGGTCAGCGACTTTCTGCGGTCAGACTTCACCTTCATGGTGCTGGACTTTGATGCGGGGCTGCGGTTCGTCGGCGGCGCCTGCGCCGTGCCAGGCGGCGCGGCCGGCTCGGCCCCCTGCCCCGCCGGAGCCAGCCTGCGCAATCTGTTCAGCCCCAGCGACCTGGAGCGACTTGAGCCGCTGATCGCTGAGGCCCTGAACGGACGGCCCGGGACTCTCACTTTCGCCTTCGCATCCGACGCTCATGCCCGATCCCTGAAACTCGCCATATTGCCCCGATGCCAGGGGGACGGCTCCGGGCCCGCCGGGGTGGTGCTCACCATCGAGGACGTCACCCAGCGCCTCCACAGCCGCGCCCGTCTGGTCGCCCTTGAGGATCGGCTGCGGGCCATTCTGAGCCACGCGGCGGACGCGGTTCTCGTCATCGACACCGAGGGACAGATCGAGCTGGCCAACGCCGCTGCTGAACAGCTGACCGGCTGGCCGGCCGAAGACCTTGTCGGCGGGCCGATCACCGTGTTGATGGATGAGCCCTATCGCAGCAGCCATCAGGGGCAGATCGAGCGATACCTTGAATACGGCACAAGCGGCATCCTGAATGTCGGGCCGCGCCCCTTTCCGCTGCTGCGGCGAGACGGCGAGAGACTGCCCATCGAACTGTCTGTCGGTGAGGCCTTTATCGCTGGCGAGCGCAAATTCATCGGGGTCTGCCGGGACATCAGCCAGAGGCTGGAGAAGGACGAAGCCCTGCGCGCGGCCAATGCCGCCCTGCGCCACAAGATTCACGAACTGCAGGGCCTGAGCCAGGGCCTGGAGTCCCAGAAGCTGGCTTTGGAACGCTTGGCCGCAGACAACGCCGCAGCCCGGGCCGAGGCTGAGCGGGCCAACCAGGCCAAGTCCCGTTTCCTGGCCACCATGAGCCATGAACTTCGGACACCGCTGAACGGAATCCTCGCCGTCTCAGAGGCCCTGGGGCGGCGGGACCTGGCGGCGGCGGACCAGGAGCTTGTGGAGATCATCTCCTCTTCCGGCCAAGGTCTTCTTTCAATTTTGAACGAGGTCCTTGATCTGTCGCGGGTCGAGTCCGGCCAGTTGAAGATTGAGCCAAAGGTCTTTAGGCCGCGGGCCGCCATTGGGGCGGTGGCCGAAGTCTGGCGGTTCGCTGCCGAGGCGAAGGGTCTGCAGCTGCAGCTGAACACCCGCGCCATGACCGCCCTGCGGATCGGGGATCCCGAACGCCTGCGGCAGATCCTGTCCAATCTGATCAACAACGCCATCAAGTTCAGCGACAGCGGCGCGATCACCTTGAAGGCGAGACCTGTGGGCCGCACCGACAGACTGCGGTTCGAGGTCATCGACAGCGGGCCAGGCGTCGCGCCGGAAGACCGCGAGCGGCTGTTCCAGCCCTTCGTCCAGGCCGATTCCGAACGCACACGGCGCCACGGCGGCGCAGGCCTGGGCCTGGCCATATGCCGGGAGCTGGCCATGCTCATGGGTGGAAGGATCTGGGTGGAGCCCGCAAGGTCGGGGGGCGCCTGTTTTGTGGTGGAGCTGCCCATGCCCCTGGCGCCGGCGGCGGCGGGGGCTCCTCCGCCAGCAGTCGCGCCGCTGGACGCAGAGGCCCGCGAGCGGGTTTTCGACCCGAAGATCCTCGTCGCCGAGGATCACCCTCTCAATCGCCTGGTGGCCTCGATCATCCTTGAGGAGGCGGGCCTGCGGTTCGACTGCGTAGAGGACGGGGTCGCCGCTCTGGAGGCGGTAGGGCGGGGCGGCTACGACCTGGTGCTGATGGACGTCAACATGCCGCGGATGGACGGTCTGGAAGCGACCCGCCTCATTCGCCAGCTGCCGGCGCCCCTGGGGACGGTGCCGATCGTGGCGGTGACGGCCAATGCGGCGCCTGACGAGGTCGAAGCCTGCCTGCAGGCCGGCATGACCGGCTTCGTCGCCAAGCCGATCCGGGCCGCCGAACTGCTGGAGGTCATGGCCGCCGCTCTAAATCTGGTCGCCTAAACCTGGTTGACGGTATTGCCCTTGACCACCGCCTTGCCATCAGACGCGAGGTCGAGGCGGGTCTGCGGCAGGGCGAGAGGGCCCTTAAGGGCCGCATTCACCTGATTCAGGCCCGCAGGCCCAGGGCCCCGGGCGAGCAGGTAGCGCAGGGATATCCGCTCGTGATCAGCGGCGTCAGGCTGGGTCCCGTGCAGGGTGCAGGCATGCCAGATGGCGGCAAATCCGGCCGGCCCGGTCAGCAGCCGCTGGGTGACCGCCGCCTCCCCCCCGCGCCCGTCGCGGTAAGTCCAGGATTCGGGTCCGTTGTGGGTTAGGTCATGGGGGAAGACGGTGCCGCCCAGTTGGTGCGACCCGGTGAGCAGGAAGAGCGGCGCATCCAGGCGGCTGACCGGGTGCAGATAGACGTAGAGCGTCAGGAAATCGGCCTGGCGGTCACGATAGTCGATCAGGTCCTGGTGGAAATCGATGCCGTAGAAATAGGTCACGTCCCGATATTCCGGGCGGATATAGGCGCCGAGATTGTTCACCGGGTTGCCGAGAATCCGCGCCCGCAGCCAGGCCGGAACAGAGGTCTGGGGCACGCCGCAGACCACCTTGCGATTGAGCAGCTCATAGCCCTGGCCCAGCAGAGCCTCTAGCGCCCCGGCGATGTGGGGAGCCTGTTCGACAAATCCGAGGCGATCTTCGAACCGTTCAAGAAGATTGCGGCCGGGGCGCGGATTGACCCCCACATGCTGGGGGTCGGCGTCAAACTCGACCTCGCTCAGGAACAGGCGGTGGTCGAATGGACGGGTCGCGCGGATATCCGCCAGCAGGGCGGCGGCCGCAGCGGGATCGACCAAGTCGTCGAAGACGTGGGCGCCGTCCTGGATGAAATCGGCGATGGCGGGGTGTGGAGCGACGGGCGCAGGGGCGCGGACGGCGGTCATGGGGCCTCCCCAAATAGCACAGGTGAGTCTCGCCGCCGCGCCCTGAAGATCGGGTTAACCCTATGTCTGCGCTACGCCGGTTCAGCCGCCAGCCGGTGGTCGACGCGGCGCCAGAATGGGCGCTTGGCCGGGAGGCGGGTTCTCTTCCAGGTCGTCGATCAGGGCTTTCATTTCCTCAATCTCACGCACCTGGGCGGCCAGGATTTCGTCCGCCAGGGCCCGAACCCTCGGATCGCGGATGTGGGCCCGTTCGCTGGTCATGATCGCAATGGAGTGGTGCGGCGTCATCGCCTTCATATAGGCCACATCCCCGACGCCGGTCTGGCTGCGGACCATCCATAGGGCGGCGGCGAACACGACCAGGGACCCCGCGGTTATGGCCAGGTTCATCCCCTTGTTGGGATACATGCCGAACATGAAGAGCAGCATGACGATCGCCATCGCCGCCCCCATGACCAGGGCCATGTAAGCGCGGGTCTGGCTGAACAACACGTGGTCAAAAGCGTAGGTGTTCAGTACATGAGGACGAACATGATCAGGGTCGAGGCGGCGATCATGGCGCCAAATCGCAGATAGCTCACGGCGGACCTCCTTCTGTTGCTGAAGGGCGGAACGCGCAACCTGGAAGTCCGGCGCCAATTTTTGGAAAGGCGCTCTAGCTGAGGGTTCGAGGCCGCAGGAGCCGCCAGCCGAGGAACAGGATCGCGATCAGCACCGCCTCGACCACCATGGGCGGGATCTGCTGAACCCCACCCCCAGAGGCGATCAGGCTGATGACCCGCCCGGTGAGCGCCAAGCCCAGGAGGATCAACGCCGGCGCCAGCCACCGGCGGTCAGACCTTAGCGCCGCCAGCAGGGCGAAAAGGCCGCCGGCCCCAAAGAAGCCCCCCAGATCCGCCCGCAGGCTGGCCAGCCCCAATGGCCCGTCAGCCCCGAGCCCCAGGGTGGCCGCAAAGATCAGAGGCTGGGTCCAGACTCGCAAAGCGATTGCGAGCATCAGCAGGGCCACCAGGCCGAGCAGCCCCCGGGCGATCGCGCGGCCGAGGCGCGCGGCCCGTTCAGGCTCGCCCCGGGCGTAGCGTCGCCAACCCAGCGCCGCCGCGACGACGAGCAGCACCAGGAGGCCAAGTCCGATCAGAAGCGGCGCGCGGAAGTCCGCCAGGATATGTGCGGCGAGGTTGAGCGCAATCTGCCGATCAGCGGAAAAGCCCTCGGGAATTTCAGCGGCGCCCACGGCCTTTGCATAGGCCTGATAGTCGGCCAGCATGGCCGCCACCCGCTCAGGCTGAGCCACCGCGAGATCGGTGGTCTCGCCGGGATCACGGACGATGTCATAGAGCCGCCAGGCCGGATCGCCCCAGGCGCCAGCGTTGCGCGTGAGCTTGTAGTCGCCCTTGAACAGGGCGCTGTCTCCGGCCGCTTCAAGGCCTACGGCCTCGTCGGGGCCATAGACCCGGTCGGCCGCACCGCGCAGGAGCCCCATCAGGCTGCGGCCGTGCAGGGCCGGCTGCTCGCCGCCCGCCAGGTCCAGCAGGGTCGGGGCAATATCGGAGATGATGCTGAAGGCCCGCACGGTCTGGCCTTCGGGCAGGCCAGGGCCCGCCATGATCAGGGGCACGCGTAGCCCGCCCTCCCCGGCGTAGAACTTGTAGAGCGCCCCGGGGGCGGCGCCGGCGCTCGCCCATCCCGGACCAATGGCGGCATAGGTTCCAGGTCCGCCGTTGATCTCGGCCCCATAGACATAGCCCTGTCGGCGAAGCCACAGACGGAACAGGGGTTCGGCCAGGGGGTCGCCCGCCTCCGGCCCATTGTCGGAGAGCACGACGAACAGCGTATTGTCGTACTGGCCCGTCGCCCGCAGATGATCCACCAGCCGACCCAGGTGGTGATCCATGGCCTCCAGCATGCCGGCGTTGATCGCCATGGACCGCGCGGCCAGAGCCTGATCTTGCGGAGACAGGGCGTTCCAGTCAGCGACATTGCGCGGCGGCGGACCCATGGGCGTGTCAGCCGCGATAAGACCGGTGCGCACCGCGCCTTGGCGCCGCCGCTCCCGCTGGACGGTCCAACCCTCGAGGTAGGCGGCCTCATATTTTCGGACAAAGGCCTCAGGCGCCTGAACCGGAATGTGGATCGCCAGGAAGGGCAGATAGGCGAAGAAGGGCGCGGCCTCCCGGCTCCCGTCGCCGATATAGGCGATCATCTGGTCGACCAGGAATTCCGAGGAATAGAAGTCCTTGGGCAGGGTCGCGGGCTTGCCATCCTCGAACCAGGGGGATTTGGCGTAGAGCGGGAAGTAGGACCTCTGATCCCAGTTGTCGCCGCCGGTGGCGTCCAGGGCGAAGGAGCGGTCGAACCCGTGGGCGTCGGGCAGGTCGCCCGGTCCGTGGCCCAGGTGCCACTTGCCGGCCATGTAGGTGCGATAGCCGACCTGCTTAAGGCGGGTGGCCACAGTCTCGACCCCGGGGGCCAGACGGCCCTGATAGGCCGGCAGGTCACGATGGGCGCGCGGGGTGGTCTCCGGAAGGTTGGCGACGCCGGCGGTGTGGCTGTCCAGACCAGTCATCAGCATGGCCCGCGATGGCGCACACATGGGCGTGGCGTGGAAGTTCGAGAAGCGCGCGCCCCGGGCGGCCAGGGCGTCGATGGTCGGGGTGGCGATCTCGCTTCCGTAGGCGCCGAAGTCGGTATAGCCGGCGTCGTCAACCAGGATGAGGACGATGTTGGGTTGGCCGCCGGCCCCCTGGGGGCCGGCCACCTGGGCGTTTGCGGGATGGTTGAGCAGGCCTGCGCCGAGGACCAGAAGGCCGGCCAACAGCCCAGCCATTGAGCGCCGCGGCCCCCGCCGCTCCGCATTCCTGTCGCTCGACATGGTCGGCCCCCTGAATCTGGCCAGATGTATATGCACGACAACTGCCAATTTATGCAAGGCGTGGGCGCTCGCGCGCTGGTCCCTCTGACGGTCCTGGCTCTAGGGGCTTGAGTCACAGAGACAATGGCGCGTATCGTGCCAAAACTTTAAGGCTCGGGGAGGGCCGTCCATGTCGCGCAAAATTTGGATTGGGGTGGGACTCGCCGTTCTGGTGGCCATCGGCGTCGGCCTCGCCAACTACAAGTCCATCGTCCTGTTCCTGGTGGGCAATCTGGGCAAGCAGGAGATCGCCGAGAACCAGGAGATCATCTGGGCCAGGGGACCAGACACGGCGCCAGCAGGCGCGCGGCCCCCCAATGTGATCGTCATCCTGGCTGATGATCTGGGCATCAACGACATCAGTACGTTCGGGGGCGGCATAGCTGGCGGCCTGGTGAAGACGCCACACATCGACGCCCTGGCGGCCCGGGGCGCCAATCTCAGCCAGGCCTATGCGGGCCAGGCGACCTGCGCGCCCTCCCGGGCCATGATCATGACCGGACGGTATGCGACCCGGCACGGCTTTGAGTTCACCCCAACTCCGGACGGCATGGCCCGCATCGTGGAGATGTTTTATAATGACGGCTCCCGCCCCCACCCCATGCTGCGGGACGCCAAGGCCGCGCGGGAGACCCCGCCGATGGTCGAGCAAGGCCTGCCGGGCAGCGAGATCACCCTGGCTGAGGTGCTCAAGACCCGCGGCTATCACACCGTCCACATCGGCAAGTGGCATCTGGGCGACACCGAGGAGTTCAACGCCAATGCGCAGGGTTTCGACGAAAGCCTGCTGATGGCCAGCGGCCTCTATCTGCCGGAGAACCACCCCGATGTGGTCAACGCCAAGGTCGACTTCGACCCGATCGATAAATTCCTGTGGGCCAGGATGCAGGCCGCCGCCAAGTTCAATGGCGGGCCGATGTTCGCGCCGCGCGGCTACCTCACCGACTACTACACCGAGGAATCGATCAAGGTGATCGAGGCCAATCGCAATCGGCCGTTCCTGCTCTATCTGGCCCACTGGGGCATTCATACGCCCCTGCAGGCCACCCGCGCCGACTATGACGCCCTGCCCGAGATCAAGGACCATCGGCTGCGGGTCTATGGGGCCATGATGCTGGCCCTGGATCGCAGCGTCGGCCAGATCATGGCGGCCCTGGAGGCCCAGGGCCTGGCCGACAACACCATCGTGGTCTTCACCAGCGACAATGGCGGCGCAGGCTATATCGGCCTGCCTGAGGTCAACGCCCCCTACCGCGGTTGGAAGCTGACCTTCTTCGAGGGCGGCCTTCGCGTGCCCATGTTCATGAGCTGGCCTGACCGCATCGCCCCCGGCACGGTCCTGGGCGACCCAGTGGCCCACATCGACCTGATGCCCACCCTGGCCGCGGCCGCCGGCGCCGCCGCCCCCACCGACCGGATCATCGACGGGGTCGACCTGCTGCCGTGGATCACCGGCCCACGACCCGCGCAGGCGCCTCACGAGACCCTATTCTGGCAAAGCGGCTACTACCGCGCCGTCCTGCACAAGGGCTGGAAGCTGCAGACCTCTGAGAAACCCCAGAAGGACTGGCTGTATAACCTCGGGGCTGATCCCACGGAGCAGACCAATCTGGCGCAGGCCAATCCCCAGAAGGTCGCCGAGCTGAAGGCCCTGCTGGCGGCGCACCAGGCGGCTGGCCGAGGCCCTCTATTCCCCAATGTCGGCTCAGTCCCGGTGATGGTCGACAAGACTCTCGCCGATCCCGCCACCGAGGCCGATGAGTTCGTCTACTGGCCGAATTGATCGACCGGCCGAACGCTGCGCGCCAATAGGTCTAGCCTCAGGAGGGCCAGCCTCAGCCCAGGCTGGCGATCAGGCCGACGGTGGGCGGGGTGCGGCCCGCGATCAGGTCGCCCAGGGCCGCGCGCACCGCCTCGGGGCCGGAGACATGGTGCAGGGCGAGGCGCCCCTTCAGCTCCTCAACCATTCGCAAGGTCTCCACCTGGGTGCGGCGCTGGATCACGCCCGGGCCGAGATCGCCGTCACGCTTGGCGATATGGGCGGGAATGAAGATGAAGTCGTGCGAGGGCGCGCCGTCCACCTTGCCGGTTGAGCGGGGCTGGTCCCAGTGGGTGGCCCCTACTGCGCAGCTCAGTTTCAGCTGCGGACCAAACCGCTTGTGAATGGCGCTGATCACCGCGCCGTCGCCGGCCATATCCACAAAGGCCGAGGGGATCGCGCCGTCCAGGCTGTCGATGTCCTGATAGGCGACGACCTGGTCACAGAGGCCAAGGCCCTCCACGAACGCCCTGTTGCCCGGCGAGGTCAGGCCGATCACCCGCGGCCGCGGCGCCGGATGGCGGGCCAGCATGTTGAGCAGGCCGATGGCGGTCTTTGACGAGGCGCTGCCCACCAGCACCTGCTCGGCGCCGAAGAATGCGTTGTCGAGGAGATAGTCATAGAGCAGGTAGCCGGTGCCCAGCAGGGGGAGCAGCAGGCACCGCTGGTCCTCCAGCGCCTGCATCGCCGCGGGCTCGCCGGTGGTTCGCTGGTAGTGGTTATAGAAGGCTGGCAGGTCGGCCCGATGCGGGGCCGCGTCAACGAAACCCCTGGCGCCCACGGTGTCTGGCGCCAGGACCACATGCGAGGCGGTCGGGAAGAAGCCGTAGATCCGCTCCCCCACCGGCAGGTCCGGATGGCGCGAGGCGACCACATCGGCAAAGCCCCAGACCGGCGTCAGGCCCCAGGGCTCAGGCGCCGGGAAATAGCCCCAGTAGCCGATGGTGTCGCCCGATAGGGCGTAGCTGACATTGTTGGCGGTCAGCGCGAACCGGTCGATGGCCGCCAGCACCTCCCCAACCGCCAGTTCGGGGTCGGGGAGCTGCACGAGGCGGCTTTCGGTCAGCGCGTCACGGCGCAGCTGGAGTTGGGTGATCATCGGCGCGACCTTTCCAGCAGGATGTGGACGCCGCAGGAAGACCACGGCAGAGGTGGCCAGGGCAACCATCGTCTAGGCGCGTCATCGGCGCCGCCTCGGCCCCGTCGTGGGTTAGCCGACCGCCAGAAAGGCTGTAACGGCGGCGACCAACTCATCTGCGGAGTCCTCCTGGATGAAGTGGCCAGCCTTGGGGATGATCTGGTGCTGCTGGCCCTTAGCCCCGGGAATGCTGGCCTGGGCGCGCACCTCCCAGCCCTTGGCCACCGGATCAAGTTCCCCAAACAGGGTCAGGAAGGGCTTCTCGAAGCGGCAGAGCTTTTCCCAGGCGTCCTTGTTCAGCGGCACGCCGGGATTGTCCGGCTGAACGGCGATCAGCAGGGGGAAGGAGATCAGGCCCCATTCGTAGTCCGATGAGGGGAAGGGGGCGAGATAGGCCGCGCGCTCGGCCTCGCTCAGCTTGTTCTCCATGCCCTGGTCGAGCATGGGCCAGGGAAAGGCCGTGGCCGCATTCATCATGCCGACCCACATCTTCATGAAGTCGCTCTCGCCATCGCCGATCGGCAGGCCCGTATTGGCCGCGACCACCCGGTCGAACCGCTCGGGATGCTGGGCCACCAGATAGAGGCCGATGGTGCCACCCCAGTCCTGGCAAAAGAGGGTGATGTTGCGCAGGTCCATGGCGCTCAGCCACTGGCCCATCCAGTCGTAGTGGCGGGCCAGAGTGTAGTCGGCCTTGTTGGCCGGCTTATCCGAACGTCCGCAGCCGACCAGATCCACGGCGATGACGCGGCGCCCGGTCGCCAGCAGGCCAGGGATCATCTTGCGGTACAGATAGGCCCAGGTGGGATTGCCATGCATCAGCAGGATCGGTTCGGCGTCCCGCGGGCCCTCGTCCACATAGTGGATACGGATATCCGTCCCATCGGCGTCCTGGATGGTGAGGTAGTGCGGCGCCCACGGGAAGTCGGGCAGGTCGGCGAAGCGCTCGTCAGGGGTGCGCAGGACGTTCATGGCGGTCTCCAGGAGCCGGTGGCGTCAGCCGGCGAGGATCGGGGGCGAGGCGAGTTGAGCGTGAAGTATGGCCAGGTGGCTCAGGGCCGCGGCCAGGGCGAGGGCCAGCGCGACCCAGACCTTGGGGCCGGCCAGGGTCATGATCTGGGGCTGAGCGGGAAAGGAGTAGGTCTGCGGCATGGCCGCGAACTTGAACGCGTGGGCGCCGGCGAAGCGGGGATCGACCACCAGGGCCGCCAGGTCCCGCCGGCTGCGGTAGCGCATGTAGCCGAGGATCGACCAGCCGGGATCGGCCTCCACGCCCCAGGCGTCGAAATAGCCGCCGATCTTGCGCGCGACGATGGCCGGGTGGCCGGCCCGGGCGAACAGGGCTGGCAGGAACATGCGGGTATAGCCGCCCATCACCTCACGGGCCGGTTTTGGCTGGCCGCTCACCGGGTCAGGAATTTCGCCAGGGGCGATCCGCACCAGGTTGAGCATGAAGAACTCACGGCCGTCGTCAGCCTCGAGGAAGGCTTTCAGGGTCGCAAGGTCATTGCGCCCGTCCAACGCCAGCCCGGTGGCGATCAGATCGGCCAGGGCCGACTGAACCTCAGCCTTCGACAGGGGGCCGCGCCAATTGACGTACCAGGCCAGGAACAGGTTGTAGGCCAGAAGGGCGAGGCCCCAAGGCAGCATCCAGATCGCCATCACCACACCCCCCGCCGCGCCGCTTATATTGACACGACTAGTGCCATTATATTCGCCTGCTCGGGATTGGCAACCGCCTTGCGGCGGGGCTCGTTCAGCGCTGGGCGTTCATCCGCCGGGTCCGGCGCACCTCATCGCTTCCGGCCGGCAGGGAAATGAGATCCCCGTCCCGGCCGACCCTCACCGGCCCGGAAAACTGCTGGCGGGCCTCACCCAGGAAGGGGCCTTCCAGGGCGCGGATCGGCAGGGGCGGAACGATGTGGTTCAGCAGCAGGAACTTCACGCCCGCCCGCTGCGCCAGTTGGGCGGCCTGTTCGGGGGTCGTGTGATAGTCGGTGATGTCGCTGAAGATCCGCGCGAGATTGCCGCGGCCCGCCGCCTCGGCCGCCGCGCGCTGGCGGTTGACCAGGTCGATGGACAGGGCCTCGTGAACCAACAGGTCAGCGCCCGTCGCCTGCGCCTCCACCACGGGCGAGGGCGTGGTGTCGCCGCTGAGCACGGCGCTGCGGCCCTTGTAGTCGAAGCGGTAGCCGACCGCCGGCTCGATGGGATCGTGGTTCACCCGGAAGGCGGTGATCTTCAGATCAGGCTCATCGAGGATCACCAGGCTGGTCTGCCCCTCCGGGATCTCGAAGGCGCGCGCCGTGGCGCCATAGCCAGTGGGGGGCGTGACCTCGGGGCCGTGATGGGCGATCCGGTAGCCACGGTCGAGGCTGTAGGCCTGGGCGAACCCGTCCAGCACGGTCTCGACGCCCGGGGGGCCATAGACCGGGGTCGAGGCGGCCGCCGAGCTGGAAGCCCAACGCTGCATCAGCAGCTCCCCCAGGCCGTCCATGTGGTCAGAGTGGAAGTGGCTGAGCAGGATGGCCTCCACCCGAGCCGGCGGCAGGCTCATCAGGGTCAGGTTGCGGCTGGCGCCTGAACCGACGTCGACGATAAACAGTCGCTGGCCAGCGATCACCGCCGTGCAGGGGCCGCCGCGGGTGACGTCGGGCATGGGCGAGCCTGCGCCGCACAGGGCCACATGCAAGCCGTCAGGCAGGTCGCCCAGGGGATCGCTCGCCATGTTGCGCGCCATCACCCGGTCCATGAGGGCTAGCGCCAGGGCGCCCCGGGCCATCCAAAGCCCTCCTGTGGTGACCAGAACGAGCGCGAGCAGGATCAGGATGAGCTTGGCAGGCCAGCGCATAGCGGAGCTCCGGGTGGGGGTCAGCTGGGGTCGGGGGCGGCCGGGATCCGCAGAACCGTGCGGAATCCGACATGGGAAGCGCCGCTGTCATGGGGGCCCGGCGCACGGGCGGCGGGGCGATAGCGAAAACAGAAGTTGTCGGCGCAGAGGAAGGAGCCGCCCTTGATCACATGCTTGGGTTGGCCCGGCTCGTCGGGGTCCCGGGACATGGCGCGAGACGGCCCGCCCTCTTCCAGCACCGAGGCGGGCAGCAGGCCCGGACGGTACCAGTCCGACGTCCACTCCCAGACATTGCCGGTGATGTCGTAGAGGCCATGGCCATTGGCCGGGAAGCAGCCCACGGGCGCGGCCGTGGCCTTGTGCCCGTCGTCCCCGGTGTCGGCCACGGGGAAGACACCCTGCCAGGTATTGGCGAGCGGCTGATCCTTCGGCGCCGGATCATCCCCCCAGGCATAGCGGGCGCCAGAAAGGCCGCCGCGGGCGGCGTATTCCCATTCCGCCTCGGTCGGCAGGTCGCGGCCGAGCCAACGGGCATAGGCCATGGCGTCCTCCCACCCGATGTGGACCACGGGCCAGGTCTCCTTGCCCTTGATCGAACTGCCGGGCCCCTCGGGGTGACGCCAGTCGGCGCCGGGGATGATCCGCCACCAGGCCGCGGGGTTTCCCCCGGCTGCGCCCGCCCCCACGAAGACCAGGGAGGCCGGCTGGCGGTCAGCGTCGCTGAGGCCCGGATAGTCAGACGCGGAGAGCGGCCGTTCGGCCTGGGTCACATGGCCGGTGGCTTCGACGAAGCGGGCGAAGGCTGCGTTGGTGACCTCGGTCTGATCGATCCAGAAGTCCCCCACCCGCACCTGCCGCGGCGGCCCCTCCTCCGGATGCTCGCCCGCAGCCCCCATGGCGAAGACCCCGCCGGTCAGCCGCACCATGCCGTCGGTGGGACTCGCGGGGTCAGAGAGGACGAGATCGGACTGGCAGGCCTTAGGCGCTTCGACCTTTGGGCCGCAACCGCCCAGAGCAAGGATCGTCAGGGAAAGACCTAGGGTCACAGGACGTCCGCCGACCCACCCTATCCGCCTGTCGTCCCGCCTCAAACGCGCCTCCCAGGAGCCTTGCACTCTTCGTAACTATTGGCATAGTTCGTGCTGAAATCAAGCGGAGCTGACCGATGCCCGACCGGCCGCCCATCGCCCTCTCCGGTTCGCCCGGCTCGCCCTACACCCGCAAGATGCTGGCCCTGCTGCGGTATCGGCGCATCCCCTACCTTTACCTGATGGCCAATAGCGAGGCGGTCGCCGACATGCCTCAGCCCAAGGTGCGGCTGCTGCCCACCTTCTACCTGCCCGACGAGACCGGGACCCTGCAGGCCGTGGTGGACTCCACCCCCCTGATCCGCCGCCTGGAACGGGAGCACGATGGACGTTCCGTCATTCCGACCGATCCAGCCCTCGCCTTCCTCGACGAGTTGATCGAGGACTATGCGGACGAGTGGCTGACCAAGGCCATGTTCCACTATCGCTGGGCCTATGCCGAGGACGTCGACCGGGCCGCCCGAATCCTGCCGGCCTGGTCGGGCCTTTCGATCCCCGATGACACCCTCGCCCGGCGGGGCGAGATGTTCAGCCGCAGACAGATCGACCGGCTCTTTGTGGTCGGCTCCAATCCCGTCACCGGGCCGGTGATCGAGGCCAGTTACCGTCGGTTCCTTGAGGTGTTCGAGGCCCACCTGACCCTCCAACCCTATCTGTTGGGGCGCCGGCCTGGGGCCAGCGATTTCGCGGTCTATGGTCAGCTGACCCAGCTTGCCCAGTTCGACCCCACGCCCATGGCCCTGACCCTGAAGATCGCGCCCAGGGTTTTCGCCTGGGTCAGCCTGATGGAGGACGCCTCTGGCCTGGAGCCGCAGCCCGGGGACTGGACGCCCCTGGCCGACCAGCCGGAGACCCTGGCGGCGCTGCTGGCTGAGATGGGCCGGGTCTATGCCCCGGTCATGCTGGCCAACGCGCAGGCCCTGGCGCGTGGCGCGACTGAAGTGCGCGCGGAGGTCGATGGCCTGGCCTGGACCCAGTCGCCCTTCCCCTACCAGGCTAAGTGCCTGCAGTGGCTGCGTACTTCCTATGCGAAGCTGGGCGACGACGTCCGAAGCGCCGTCGATCCGCTGCTGCGGCAGGGCGGTCTGGCGGCGATTTTCACCTGACCTCTGGCGCACATCCCCGCTGCGTTCTAATCAGCCCCCATGATTGGGCAGAGCATTCAAGCGTGAGCGCGCCCCGCGTCATCGGGGTAGAGGTTTCGACGCCCACGCCGGGCGCGCCGGAGTCGGACGGGCGGCGCCGTCGCTCCCAGGACAGCCGCGCCCGCATTGTCCAGGCCATGCTTGAGCTCGTGCATGCGGGCGAGGCCTCGCCCGCGGCCGAGTTGGTGGCGGACCGCGCCAAGGTCGGCCTGCGCACCGTCTTCCGGCACTTCAACGACATGGACAGCCTCTATCGCGAGATGTCCGCGGTCATCGAGATTGAACTGCAAGCGGTCATCAGCCAGCCGTTCAAGAGCGCGGACTGGCGGGGCCGGATGGCTGAACTCGTGCAGCGCCGGGCGGCGGTCTACGAACGGATCGCCCCGTTCCGCCGGGCGGGCGACATCCACCGCCAGCGATCGCAGGTTCTGGCCGCTGACCATGCCCGGTTCACCGCCATGGCCCGGGACATCCTGCGCCGGGAAGCCCCGCCGGAGCTTATCCAGGACAGGGCCCGGTTCGAAGCTCTGGACATGCTGCTCAGCTTCGAGGCCTGGAACCGCCTGAGGCGGGACCAGGGCCTCTCCCCGCGGCGCGTGGTGGAGACCCTGGAAACCGCGGTGGCCAGTCTGATCGAACCGATTTGAGCTGAGGTCCTTTCGCGGCCGTCAGAAGCTCGCGCGGACCCCGGCCATGACCAGGCGCGGCGCCCCTGGCCGCGCGCCGGCCGGCGAGAACGAGACGTTGTAGGTCTCATCGGCCAGATTCTGCACAGTGGCGAACAGGGCGAAGTTCGAGGTCAGGGCGTATTCAGCCGCAAGGTCGATCACCAGACGCTCATCGATCTTCTCACCGGCGGCGATCGGGCCTGAGCCGGCGCTCTCCCGAGCCTCAGACACCCAGTTGAAGCCGCTGGTCAGCTTGAGCTGCGCCAGTTCCAGACCCACCGACAGGTTCAGCTGGTGCTCCGGCAGATAGGGCAGTTCGTCCCCGGCGGCGACGGCGCCCCAGGGCCCATAGGCGCTGGCGAAGCTCGATTTGAACTCCGCGTCGGTCAGGGTGTAGGCCAGCGAGACCGGCACGGCGAAGCCACGGGTCGCCAGGTCGGCGAAGGTATGGGAGGCGGTGACCTCCAGTCCCCGCACTTCGACGGCGCCGCCATCGAACTGGTCGCCGATATTGCAGCCGCCGCCGGTGGAGGCGGTGCAGGTCCCCACCAGATTGTCATAGTCGTTGAGGAAGGCGATGGCCTCGGCCTGCCAGCCGCCGCGGCTCCAGCGGGCGCCGGCCTCATAGGACCAGCTGGTCTCGGCCTCAGCGGTGGAGCCGGGGCCAGGATTGGCGAAGCCCCGGTGGGCGCCGGCCAGCAGCAGAACCTCGGGGCTCAGCCGCCAGGTGGCCGAGACGCCGGGAATCCAGACGTCGGCCTCTGTATGGGTGACGCGGGTCAGGGTGGTGCGCGCCGGATCGGTCAGGGCCCAGTCGGTGCGCTTCAGGCGGATGGTCTCGTAGCGCAGGCCCGGGGTCAGGGTGAAGGCGCCAAATTCCATTTCGTCACGCAGGAAGAAGGACCAGGCCTTGGCCTCCCCCAGCCGGTTTTCCTGGCTGCCCGGCGCGCCGGCCGAGGCCAGCACCATCCGGCCGTTCACCATGGTGTAGCGGTCGTCCTGCTGGAAGCGGTCTTCCTCGTCGCGGTGGTGGCGGACGGAGAATTCGAGGCCGTGGTCGACGGCGCCGGTCTGGAAATCCACCGCGACGACGCTCTGCACGCCGCTGGCGGCGTACTGCCGGTTGTTGTTACGCACCCGCAGCGCCCCGGCCCGGCTCGTATAGCCCGGCGCGCCGATCAGGTCGGCCATCTGCAGAGGATTGGCGGCGGGGTTGGCGACCACGGCGCTGATGCCCACCCAGCCGGTGTTGGCCGTGTTGCGCACGTCATTGAGCTTGTACCAGGCCCGGGCCGTCTCGTGATGGTAGGCGAGCGTCGTCAGGCTGACATTGGGCGAGATCTGGAAGCGGTGGGTCAGTTGGAAGGTCTCGTGGTCGACATTCATCACGTCGGCCCCGCCGCCATTGTAACGGCGATAGGGACTGGGGGCGAAGTCGCTGAGCGTGAGGCCGAGATAGGTCTCGTGGCTGGTCTCGTCATAGCGCTGATACTTGGCCTCCAACTGGTGGCGGCGGTCGGCGGAGCGGAGACCGAGCTTGACCAGGCCATCGGTGATCTCGAAGCCCGTGTCGCCGCCACTGTCGATGACCTTGAAGCCGTCTGAGGACTCGTAGAGCCCCTCGATCAGGCCGCCGATCTCCCAGCCGCCGCCCAGGGCCGCCCAGCCGCCGACCGAGCCCAGGGCCCGGCGTCCGCCATAGTCGCCGCCCAGCAGATCGAGGCGACCCGACAGGTCGCCCGTCTCCACATCCGGGATCGGGGTCGAGAACAGGTTCAGCGCGCCGCCCACGGTCAGCGGCCCGTACTTGATCGCCGCGGGCCCCTTGCTGACCTCCACGGCGTGGATGCGGGTCATCCGCGGGAAGTAATAGGCCGCCGGCGCCGCATAGGGGGCCGGGGCGATCAGCACCCCGTCCTCCATCACCGCGATGCGGCTGTTGCGGTCGGAGCCCGAACCCCGGATGCCGATATTGGGCCGCAGGCCGAAGCCCTCCTCCTCCTGCAGATAGACCCCCGGCGCCTGGCGTAGCACCCGGCTCACATCGCTATAGGCGAAGGTCGAGAGCGTCTCGGCGTCGATCACCTGCACCGAGCCGCCGATTTCCCGCACGTCGGTGGTCGAGCCCGTCACCAGCACCGCGTCCAGCAGCGGCGCGCCCGCATCGTCCAGAACCTCCGCCCAGGCCGGCGCCGCGCACAGGGCCGAGACGGCGGCGCCGCAGAACATGGCGGTCAGTCGGTGAGCAGGCATGGATCCCCCAGGGGCGAATAAGAACGCTTCGCATTCGCCCTAGCGCCGCCGTCTCGTGATTGCAAGTCAATCGCATGACGGCGGGCGCTGAAATTTCAGAGTCAGTATCGGGGGTTGATGTCCTCAGACACCTCTACCTGGCCGCCCCATGCACGGCGGTGAGAAAGGCCGAGCGGGCCGCCGAGAGGTCCTGGCCCGTGGCCCGGGGCCAGGCGGAGTTGATGACGATGACGAGGCCGTCGTCGCGGTAGGTGGTGATTGACTGGCCGAAGATGCCCGAGGCCTGATAGGCGCCGTCCTGGTTCATCCACCAGAAATAGCCGTAGCCGGCCTCGCCATTGTCGATCTGGGCGCTGGTGGCCTCAGCCACCCAGCCTTCGGGCAGGACCGCCTTGCCGCCCGCCATGCCGCCCTCCAGCATGAACTGGCCCATGCGGCCATAGTCCCGCAGCGTCATGGAGATGCAGCAGCCCCCCCGCTCCAGGCCCGAGGGATCGAGCATCCAGATGGCGTCGCGCTCCATCCCATAGGGCTTCCAGATCTTCTCCGAGGCATAGGCCGACAGGCTCTTGCCGGTGGCCTTGGCCACCAGCACGCCGGCCAGGTCGGTTTCGCCGGTGTTGTAGTTGAACACCTCGCCCGGCGGATGGGCCCTGGGCAGGCGGCGCATATAGCTGACCATGGCGTTCATGCCGGGCTCGGCGGGCGTGGCGCCGGCGCTGGCCACGTCGGACTTCGGGTCGGTGTAGTCCTCGTTCCACTTCACGCCCGAGCTCATCATCAGGAGCTGGCGCACGGTGACCCCGTCATAGCCGGAGCCTTTCAGCTCGGGGATGTAGTCGGTGACCGGCGCGTTCAGGCCCGCGATCTTGCCGTCCTGGATGGCCGCGCCCACCAGGGTCGAGGTGAGCGACTTGGCCACCGAGAACGAGGTCCAGCGGTCGGCCGGCTGGCGGCCCAGGCCATAGCGCTCCAGCAGGATCTCGCCATCCTTGAGCACCAGGACGCCGGAGACGTTGAACGCCGCCATATAGGAGTCCACCGTCCAGCTCTGGCCGTCATGTTCGAAGGTCGGCGCGATCTGGCGATCAGCCATGGAGAGCGGCCGGACCGCCTCGCCGCGTTCGATGGTGTTGACCTGGAAGATGTCCTCGATGGTCCGGTAGCCTCGGCTCTGCAGCTCCGGCGACCACATCAGGAAGTTGGGCGTGGCCGGGTCGAGGGGAACCTGGGCCAGGGTGGGCGCGGCGGCCAGGCCAGCAGCGGCCACTGCGGCGGCGAGGGCGAGTTTCCGAGTCATGGGGCGAGTCATGCGAGCGTTTCCTGATGTTGTTTTGCAGCCAAGCTAGCCCATTGCGCGCGGGCCGCCAGCCACCGCGGCGCATGACGTTGCGGCGCCCTGGCCGTGCGGGTGGCGGGACGTCGCAAAGCGGTGCTATCCCGGGGGCCAATCAGAAACCTGACCACACCACTGGGGAGAAACGTCATGGGCAACAAGCGACTGGGCCGCAGCGCCATCGCCGTTTCCGACATCTGCATGGGCACCATGACCTTCGGCGGCCAGGCCGACGAGGCCATGGCTCACCGCATCCTCGACAAGTCCTTTGAGGCCGGCATCAACTTCTATGACACCGCCGAGAACTATCCCGTGCCCCCCAGCCCCGAATGGGCCGGCCGCACCGAGGAGATCTTCGGCCGCTGGCTGAAGACCAAGAACCGCGACGCCGTCATCGTCGCCACCAAGGTCTGCGGACCGAGCCACGGCTGGATCAAGGGCTCCATGCGGGCCGGCATGACCGCGCTCGACCGCCACAACATCACCCGCGCCATCGAGGGCAGCCTGACCCGCATGGATGTGGACTATGTCGACCTCTACCAGACCCACTGGCCCGACCACGGCACCGGCTATGAGGAGACCCTGCGCACCCTCGATGACCTGGTCCAGGCCGGCAAGGTGCGTGTCATCGGCTGCTCCAACGAAACCAGCTGGGGCCTGACCAAATCAGTCGCGGTCGCCGAGCGCGAGGGCACGGTGCGCTATGAGACCATCCAGAACAATTTCAGCCTGAACAACCGCCGCTTCGAAGACGAACTGGCCCAGGCCTGCCGCCAGGAGGGCGTCAGCCTGATCCCCTATTCGCCCCTGGCCGGCGGGGTGCTGTCAGGCAAGTACAAGGACGGAGCCCGGCCCGAAGGCGCGCGCTTCTCCAACTATCTGAACCTGGGCGGACGTCAGGCGGCCATGGCCAAGCGCTTCGTCAATGACAGGAGCCTGGAGGCCACCGACCGCTTCGCCGCCATCGCCGCCGAGGCCGGCATCTCGCTGGTCACCCTGGCGACCGCCTGGAGCAAGCAGCACGACTTCGTCGCCTCCACCATCGTCGGCGCGACCCACGAAGACCAACTCCCCGACATCCTGGCGGCCATGGACCTGACCCTGAGCGACGAGGTGATGAAGGCCATCGACAAGGTGTCGAAGGAGATCCTGTACCCGATGGGGTGACGGGCGAAGCCGGCGCTCAGCCTCGGCGGAGCGCCGCGCCCCAGATGGCCAGGTTGCAGGCGAACTGGCCGGGCTCCGTGGCCTCCAGCCGGATGGAGATCGGCACCATGCAGGGGCCGACATGCTCAGGCGTGGCGGTGTACTGGGTGGCCATCCCGTCCATGATCAGGGGGCGGATGATGTTCATGTCGGTGCGATACTTCATCTCCTCCACGAAGGGCGGAACATAGACGACGTTCTCCGGCACGCGGGGTCCGCCGAACTCTTCGGGCAGCAACAGGAGCTCGACCAGCACGCCCTCCTCCACCAGGGCCTTGGCCTTCTGCGGTGAGTCCACATACGACCAGTCAGGGCCGAGGGGCTCCCCCTGATTAGGCTCGTAGCCCGCCTCTCGGAGAAGCTGGTCAGCAAACGCCTTGGCGTCGTGGTCCCCTGATGCGGCCGGGCTGAACCATCGGCGGAGTCGTTGAAAGAGATCGTTCACGGCCAAACCCTCTATGCCGCTGAAGTCAGGCCAAGCGGCTGTAAATCAGGGACACACACCAATTTCACAGCTTAGCTTACGCCAGGAGATATGGGCGCAAGAAGGACTGGAGAGACCAACGCCGAGCGGGAAAATTTTGTACGGGTCCCCAGTTCCCAGTTTCAGCCCATCCTCTTCCGCCATTGACCTCAGGGCATCAGGCGGGCGACATCCTTGCACGATACCTCAAAGAGGTCTGACCCGGCATGCAACATCAGGCGACCACTGATCTTGTTGAATATGCCCGAGGAATCTTTGCTACCAAGTTCACTGATAATAATCTGATCTCCGAGATCATCAAGGTCTGAGTAGTATTGCGCGTAGGGTTCGGTCAGCCGGAATTCGCCGTAAGACTTGCTCCATGCTGTCACGTAGAAGGGGTGCTTGGTCACGCTGGCTGCAAGGGCATCAACGGGAACAAGCGTCTCAGGTTTTCCGACCTCCTGCACCGTTCCTTTGCATAGGAGTGAAGTCGTGCTCCTAGAGCACGCGGACAGCAGCAAAGCCGCAGCAGCAGCACCTACAGGCAGCACAATCCGAAGTCTCATTGCCCCAACTCCGCAGCTCCAGCCTGACCATAGGCGAAACGATTGCGATCTGAAATCAACGTGCTGACGCAAGGCCCCTAGGAGCGGACGCGCGGTTTTCACCCGCTAGACGCCTCCCCCGCCTTGCCCCTAACGTCCGCGCCGAACCGCGGCATCATCTGCGGGCGCGCGACTGGGGAAACACATGTTTAATCACATCATGGTCGGGACCAACGATATCGAGCGGTCCAAGGCGTTTTATGACGCCGTGCTGGCGACGCTGGGGGCCGGGCAGCCGGTGGCCAATGCGGCGCCCACCGGGCACAAGCGGCTGTTCTATATCCACAACGGCTCGGTCTTCTGCGTCAGCGAGCCGATCAATGGTGAGAAGGCCAGCTTCGGCAATGGCGGCACCATCGGCTTCAAGTGCGACAGCCCTGAACAGGTGAAGACCTTCCACGACGTGGCCGTGGCCCATGGCGGGGTCTCCATCGAGGACCCGCCGGGCCTGCGCGAAGGCGGCATGGGGGCGCTGCACCTGTCCTATGTGCGCGATCCCGACGGCAACAAGCTGTGCGCCCTCTACCGGCCGTAAGCCACTAGACGCCCCTGGCCGCGTCGCTTCAGGATGCGGCCAGCATCAGCCCGGCGAGGTCGTGGCCTGAGCGCCAGGCGGCCTCGACCCGGGCGCGGGCCAACCAGTCGCCGCAGGCGCCGATCCACATCTCCGCCGACCACAGGGGCGCGCCGCCCTGCGCTGTGGTGCGGGCATAGCGCCAGCGGTGGGCCTGGAGGCTGAGGCGCGCCGGCAGGGGTTGGCCCTCGGCCTTGGCCAGGAGGTCCAGCAGGGCCTCGGCGACCGTGTCGGCGGCGTCTTCCAGATGATCACGGGACCAGTCGGGCGAGGCCTGCAGCACCCAGGCCTCAGGCCCGGTGCGGCCGGGCTTGGCGCTGTTGCGGGCGGCCCAGGCCAGCGGCCCGGCCTCGCGCACCACATCGGGCAAGGTCAGGGGCGCGGCGAAGGCGGCCATCACGGTCCAGCAGGGCTCGGAGATCACGGCGGCGGCCTGGGCGGCCATGTCGGGCGCCACCTCGGCCAGCAGCGCGGCGGCCTGTTCGCTGGGGGTGGCGACCACCACGGCGTCAGCGCTCAAGGGCGCAAACCCCTCCCCGCCCAGGCGCCAGGCCTCGCCGGCCCGCGCGATCTCGTCCACGCGGGCCTGCCAGGTGACGTCGAGCCCCTGGGCCATGGCGCGGATCGGCGCGTTCATGCCGGGAACCCCCACCATCGCCTCGGGTCCGGCCGCAGGCCAGGGCGCGGCGACGCCGGCCTCGACCCAGGCGGCGGCGCGCTCGGCGAAGGCGGGATCACGGACGGTGAAGAACTGGGCCCCGTGGTCGAAGCTGACCTCGCCGGCCTCAAGTGCGGTGCGCCGGGTGGACATGCGCCCGCCGGGACCCCGGCCCTTGTCGAGCACCTGGACGGCGTGGCCCGCCGCGCTGAGCGCCTGGGCGCAGGAGAGGCCGGCCATGCCGGCGCCGATGACGGCGATCTTCATCTGTCTCTTATCCTTCAGCCGGCTTCGCGCAGCACGGCGGCCGGCCTGCGCGACAGGGCCGCAAAGGCCGCGAGCGCCCCGCCGATGACGCCCAGCGCCGTCGTGCCGCCGAGAATGCCTAAGATCACCGGCCAGTCGACGCTCCAGGCGGCGTTGAAGACCTGGGTCACCACCGGCCAGGCGCCGGCCGCGCCGAGCGCTGCGCCGGCGATCCCGGCGATCACGCCCACCAGGCCGTACTCCACCAGATAGGCGGTGACGATCTGGCCCCGGGTTCCGCCCAGCACCTTGAGCGTCGCGGCCTCCCGGGCGCGGAAGCGGGCGCCAGCCGCAATGGCGCCGATCAGCACCAGGACGCCGGCGGCGCCGGCCACGGCGGCAGCGCCGCGGATGGCGAGCGCCAGGCGGTCGAACAGGGTGGCGGCCTGTTCCAGCTGGTCGCGGATGCTGATGACATTGACGCTGGCGAAATCGGCGGCCAGGCCCTGGGTGACGGCGGCCTCCTCGTCGCGGCTCGCCATGGCGATGGCCACGTGCCGGGGGCTAGCACCTGCGATGGCGCCGGTGTTCAGAATGACGCCGAAATTGGCCCCAAAGCCGCCCCAGTCCACCTCTCGAAGCACCGCGATGCGGGCGTCGATCTCCCGGCCCAGGACCTGCAGGGTGATCATGTCGCCGACCTTCAGTCCTGCGCCCTTGGCGGCGTCCTGCTCGAAGGCCACCAGGGGCGGGCCGGCATAGTCGGGCGTCCACCAGGCGCCGGCGGTGACCTTTGAGGCCTCTGGCGCCCCGTCCAGGGCCGACAGGGTCAGGTCCTCGTCAAAGGCCCAACGTTCGCCCCGGTCAATGGACTCGATGTCCACCGGCTGTCCCTTCAGGCGGGTGATGCGGCCGGTGAGCAGCGGCAGGCGGTTATAGCGGTCTATCCCCGGCTCATTGAGGGCCTCGACGATCACCGCGTCGAAGGCCGCCGTGCGCTCGCCGGGGATCTCGGTGAAGACCAGCGAGGGCGCGGTGGCCGGCGCCACCACGCTGACCTGGGCCAGCAGGCTCGACTGGATCAGGACGATGGCGCTGAGCAGGGCGACGCCGAGGCCGATGGCGGGCGTGGCTGTGCGGGCGGCCGAGCGCGGACCGGCGAGGTTGGCGAGACCCAGGCGCACCGCGCCCCGGGCGAAGCGGCGCACGCGGCCCGCCCCCCAGGCGGCCGCCAGGCCCAACAGGCTGAGCGCGAGGAAGGCGCCGGCCGCCCCGCCGATCAGACCTGCGGCCGCCCAACGGCTAGGCGCGGTGAGGATGGCCAGACCCGCGAGGCCGAGCGCCGCGGCCACCGCCAGGGCGGTCTCCAGGCTGAGGCTCGGGCGCCCCGACATCTCCTTGCGGAACAGGGACGAGGGCGGCGTGGTCCGGGCCCGGGCCAGAGGCCACAGGGAAAAGGCCGCCGCCGCCAGCAGCCCGAAGGCCGCGGCGCGGAACAGGGGTTCGGGATAGACGGCGAACAGGGCCGGAATGGGCAGCTGCTCGGCGGCCAGGGCGCCGATCACCAGGGGCGTCGCAGCCCCTATGGCCAGACCGATGGCGACGCCCAGCAGGGCCAGGACGCCGATCTGGATCAGATAGATGTCGCGGATCAGGACGCCTTGCGCGCCCAGCGCCTTGAGGGTGGCGATGGAGGCCTTGCGCCCCTCCAGATAGGCCGAGACCGCCCCGCCGACGCCCAGGCCGCCGGCCACCAGGGAGGCCAGGCCGATGAAGCCCAGAAAGTATTCCAGCTGGTCGATCAGCCGGCCGGCGCCGGCGGCGGCCTCGGACCGGTCGCGGGCCTCGAACACGGCGTCGGGAAAGGCCTCGCGCACCTCTTCGATCACCACCTTGGGGTCGGCGTCTGCGGGCAGCAGGACCCGCACCGCCTCGCCAAACAGGCCGCCGGCGCCCAGCAGGCCCGCGGCCTCCACCGTCGTCACATCGGTGAGCACCCGGGGACCCAGCGCAAAGCCCCGGCCGATCCGGTCAGGCTCGGAGATCAGCACGGCGCCAACCCGCAAGGTACGCCCGCCGACGGCGAAGGTGTCGCCGGGCTTCAGGTCCAGCCGGTCGAGCAAGGCCTGCTCCACCGCCGCGCCGGGTACGCCGCCTGCCGGCGCCAGGGCCGCGGCCAGACTTTCAGCGCCCTCCAGCTGGACGACGCCGACCAGGGGATAGCCGTCGGCCACCCCGCGCACATCCACCAGCCGTCGCTGACCCGCCGGGGTCTCCGCCATGGCGTTGGCCCGGACGGAATAGACGCTGGGACCAAGGCCCGCGAAGGCGGTCCGCTCGTCGTCGGTGAAGCGCCGCTGGTCGACGCTGAACACCACATCGCCCCCGAGGATCTCCCGGGACTGGCTGGCCAGACCCTGGCGAAAGGCCTCGGCCGTGGAGCCGGCCGCGGCGATGGCCGCCACGCCTAGCGCCAGGCAGGCGAGGAAGATGCGGAACCCCGCGACCCCGCTCCTCAGCTCCCGCCCGGCGAACCGCAGGGCGAGCCTCATGCGTGAGCCTCGGCAGGTGTTGGGACAATCAGGCCGTCGGCCATGCGCACGATACGGTCGGCGCGGGCGGCCAGGGTCTCGTCGTGGGTGACCAGGACCAGGGCTGCGCCGGCCTGAGCCAGCAGATCGAACATCAGATCAGCCACCATGGCGCCGTTGGCGGCGTCGAGATTTCCGGTCGGCTCGTCGGCGAACAGCAGCTCGGGCCGAACCGTCAGCGCGCGGGCGAGCGCCACCCGCTGCTGCTCGCCCCCCGACAGCTGGTGCGGATAGTGGGTGAGCCGGGCGCCCAGCCCGACCTTGTCCAGCCAGTCCTCGGCCTCGGACATGGCGTCGGCCCGCCCCGCCAGCTCCAGGGGGGCGGCGACATTTTCGCGGGCGGTCATGTTGGGCAGCAGATGGAAGCTCTGGAAGACCAGCCCCACCCGGCCACGGCGCAGGCGGGCGCGGCCGTCCTCGTCCAGGGCGCCGAGATCCTGGCCAAACAGGCGCACGTTCCCGCTGGTCGGCGTCTCCAGCCCGGCGGCCACCGAGATCAGCGATGACTTGCCCGAGCCCGACGGGCCGATCACCGCCACCGTCTCCCCGGCCGAGACGGTCAGATCGACCCCGCGAAGGATGTTCACCGGACCGGCCACGGAGGGCAGGCTGAGCGTCAGGGACTGGACGGCCAGAGGCGGGGATGGGGGCAGGTTTTCGGTCATGGGGCTCCCGATGGCGGGCTTAAGCGTTCCATGCCCGCCCGGTCGCCCTATATGGGGAAGCACAGCCATGATCGCACCCCGAACCTTGCTCTCCCGTCGAACTGTTCTGCTGGGCGCCCTGGCGCTGGGCGCGGCGGCCTGTGGACGCGAGACTGAACAGCCCGCGCCGCCGGCCAAACCGGGCGCGGCGCCGCCATCGCCTGAGCCGGACGCCAGCGCCGACCTGCCGGTGGTCGCCCTGTTGGGAGACTCCATCACCGCCGGCTACGGGCTGCCCGCCCGTGAGGCCCTGCCCGCCCAACTGGAGGCGGCGCTCACGGCCGCGGGAACGCCCGTGCGGGTGCGGGCGGCCGGCGTTTCCGGCGACACCACTGCGGGCGCCCTGGCCCGGGTCGACTTCAGCATCCAGGACGACACCGATCTCTGCATCGTGGCGCTGGGCGGCAACGACCTGCTGCAGGGGATCGAGCCGGCCCGCATGCGCGCCAGTCTGGAGGCGATCATCACCCGACTGCAGGCCCGCGGCGTGCCCGTTCTGCTCGCCGGCATGCAGGCGCCCCCCAGCTACGGCGCCTACGCCGCCGATTTCGCCGCGGTGTTCGAAGACCTCGCCCGCGCCTATGAGGTCCCGCTCTACCCCTTCCTGCTCGACGGCGTCGCCCTGGACCCCGACCTAAACCAGCCTGACGGCATCCATCCCAATGCGGCCGGGGTGAAGATCATCGCCCAGCGCCTCGCCCCGGCGGTCACGGCGGCGTTAGCGGGGGACTAGGAGGCGTCCTACCCGATTGGTCAGGACTGGCCGAAGGATGAAAGACGCAAGGCCAATTGTTCTCTTTTTGTTCTTTACTTTAATTGCCGCTCGTGAGAACGTCGTGCGGTGGTGGCGACCTTAAAGGCGCGCCCCTCGCGTTCAACAACTTGGTGGGGCGACATGGTCAGATTTCAGCTGGCGCGCGGTGGCGTGCTCGGGACAATCGACGCGTTCAGCGATCAAGCCAGACAGGAGCTCGCCCGCAGGGGTGGAGAGGCTCAGGCTGCCGCTGAGCGAGCGTTTCGTCGCGCTCAAGAGGCCGCGAACGACGCGGCCGTTCGGCTGCAAGAGAAGGTTGCCCGCGCCCAGGCGCAACTCGATCTGGCACCTAAGCCGGCTGTAAGGCGACAGCCATCCGGCGGGTCGCCACGACCAACCGGCCAATCTTTTGCATCCCGGGTGGAGTCTAATCTGGATGGTAGCGCGGCCGCGAAAGCCGTAGCGGGCCACCTGGTGCAACAAGGCGCCATTCCGGTCGGCCTTTTGAGAAGTGGCGCTCTTGCAGTCGAAGGATTGGCCAACGCCGCCGTGTTTGCGGTCCGAGTTCGGCACCCTGTACTAGATAGATTGTTGAGCCCTCCCGGTGGGACTGCGGGCGAGCAATTTGGGAACGCCGCAGGTCGAGGGCTCGAATACGTTGCCCGGGGAGTCAATGACCCTAGGATAGTTATCAAGGACGCGCGGGGTCTCGGCCATAAAATGTGGCTCGATCTGGCCCCCAGTGCGACGCCGGTGGCGCCGACGTTGAGGGAAGAACTGCAGCGCCGACTCGACATCGGGCTGAACCAGGGCGGGCTAGTCTTTGATGTGGGTTCTCTCGCTTTTGGCGGTCCACTCGCCAAGAGCACAAAGATCCTTGGGGCGGTTAAAGCCTCCCCTGTCGAGAAGTATCTCGCACAGGGATTCGCGCCGGCCCAGGCCGCCCACTTGGCAAAGCCTTACCCGCAGCGAAACAAGGGTCACCACGCTGTCGCACGACGGTGGAAGCTTCCGGCAGTCTTTTCCGAGAGCGAATTCAATATTTTAAGGCCACCCGGCATTACACGGGGCGACTTCTACGAACGCCATTTCGAGGTTGACCCTCATTTCCATGGGACGAAAGTACTCAACGGCGGCTGGAGCGGAAAGAAGCTTGGCTTGAAACGGCATGGCCAACTTGGCCGCATCTGGTACGGGACACCCGAGCCTCTGAAGGCTCGGGTGGGCGGGCTTGGCGCGGCGACGGGATCGACCATACAGTCAGCGGAAGGCGAGGAGGACGCACGGTGAAGATCAGGCCGTTTGCAGAGTTCGAAACTGAACTGCCCTATGACGGCGTCGAGGGCGACGAGTCTGTTGATTTCGAAGAGATTGTGCCTGCCGGCCAGAACATTGCCGAAGCCTGGGCCACAATCCTGAGGCCGCTTGGATATGAGGTCTCGGGGCCTATTCAGGACGATCATGGTTGGCGGCTCAACGTCAGGGACGGCCGATACACCTATGAGCTATTCATCGCCCGTGTGTTTGAGAATGAATGCCATCTCCACGCCAAGGAAGCGTTCGGACTCTGGAGAAGCAAGAATTTCCCGACATTCTTGGCCCAGCTGAATTCAGCGTTGAACGCCGATCCTCGCTTCAGGAACATAGGCTGGTCCGGCTCCCTCAATGACCGGACCACGACGCCTACGCCCGTCGTAGAATGAGTGCGTGACCCGCCGGCCCCGCTTGCAAAGGCGGGGATCGGCCGCCCTACTGTCTCCATGAGCGAAGACAGCATCCGAGACCGTTCCCGCCGCACCCTTGAGCGCGCCCAGGCCCGATACGAGGCCGATCCCTCCCTGGCCAACACCGTCTGGTACGGGCGAGTGCTGGGATTCCGGTATCGGATCGAGGAAGCCATCGCGGTGTTCAGTGAAGGCCTGGAGCGGTTTCCAGACTCCTTCGAACTGCTGCGTCAGCGGGGGCATCGCTATTTGTCCACGAGGCGCTTCGTTGAGGGCAAGGCTGACCTCGCCCGCGCTGCGGACCTGATCGAGGGCATGGCCGAATGGATCGAGCCCGACGGCCCAGACAATGAACTGCCCGTGCCGCCCACCAGCATCCAGTTCAACACCTGGTACCATCTGGCGCTGGCCCACTACCTGCTTCGCGAGTGGGATGGGGCCGAAGCGGCCTATCGCCAGTGCCTCACGTGGGTACGCGAGGATGACTATGACGGGCTGACCGCCTGCCACGACTGGCTCTACATGACCCTGCGCCGTAAGGGCGACGAGGCGGCGGCGGCGCTCGTGCTGGAGACCGTTCCCGAGGGCCTGGCCGACGAGGCCTTCGTCGAGGGGCCGTCCTATTACCGTCGCCTGCGGATGTACCGGGGCGAGCTGGCGCCGGAGGACCTGCTGAGCCCCGACAAGGGCTCCCAGGTGATCCATGATCTAGAGACCATCTACGCCACCCAGGGCTACGGGGTGGGCAACTGGTATCTCTACAATGGGGAGGTCGACCGGGCCCGCGAGGTCTTCGAACAGATCCTGCAAGGCCGCAGCCGCTTCGCCTTCGGCTACATCGCCGCCGAGCTTGACCTGCGCGAAATGGCGGAGGGTTGAATCTCAGTCTGGCTGGGGTTCGCCCCGCATGCGATCTGGCGCTATGCCAGAGGGATCAGCTTGGTCCGACTGAAGTCGACGCGGCCGAGAAGGTTTTCCGCGAGTTCAGGGGTCTGAGCGACCGGAATGGGGTAGCTTTCCGACAGATCGCGACCGGCGACAACGTTGTCGGCCCAGTCCTGCGCGATCGCGCAGTAGAGCCGCAGCGCAAGAGCCGGCGTCGGCGTGTCATCCGTCTCGAAATGCATCGACGGCAGATTGCCGACCACAACCCAACGCTCGGCGTCTTCGAGCCTCGCACCGGGTTCGCGCCGGGCGAGGAAGAGGTCGTAGGGAACCTGGGGGAAAGGAAACGAGGACCCACAGAGCGGCCATCGCTCGAATCACGGTGGCGATTCCCCGCCAGCGCTCAAACAGGAAGCGGGAAAGGCCC
The DNA here is from genome assembly GCF_030679875.1 of Phenylobacterium sp. Lineage (GTDB taxonomy): Bacteria > Pseudomonadota > Alphaproteobacteria > Caulobacterales > Caulobacteraceae > Phenylobacterium. The sequence goes on from NZ_JAUXSP010000015.1 coordinate 55,161, forward strand.
CGCCTCATGGGCCGTTTCTGCGTCTCGGGAGAGATTGACGACGCTCTGGGCCGGTGGCGGTGAGAGAGGGATTCGAACCCTCGATAGAGTTTCCCCTATACACGCTTTCCAGGCGTGCGCCTTCAACCACTCGGCCACCTCACCACACCGGTCGGGGGCGGCCCCCCGGCGGAAGGGCGTCTATATAGCGAGGTGGGCGCTCGGGGCAAGCGGCCCTGTTCGTCTGACCTGTGGCGTCCTATCTGTAGGAACAAGAGCCATCCCTATCCGCCCGAGGTCGCCATGTTGTTCCGCAAGCCCGCTGAGATGCCCACGGCGCAGACCGCCCTGCCCGGCCGAGGCCAGCCGATCCCCACCGCCGAGACCCATTTCGTCAACGGCCAGCCCCTGCAGGGACCCTATCCTGAGGGCTCAGAGGCCGCCGTCTTCGCCATGGGCTGTTTCTGGGGGGTCGAGCGCCTGTTCTGGCAGATCCCCGGCGTGCATGTGACCGCCGCTGGCTATGTGAACGGCTTCACCCCCAATCCCACCTATGAGGAAGTGTGCAGCGGGCGCACCGGCCACACCGAGGCGGTGCTGGTGATCTTCGATCCCCGCATTGTGACCTATGAGCAACTGCTGAAGGTGTTCTGGGAAGGTCACGATCCGACACAAGGCATGCGCCAGGGGGGCGATGTAGGCACCCAGTACCGGTCGGGCGTCTATGTGGCCAACGAGGCTCAGGGCGCTGCCGCGGCCGCCAGTAAGGGCGTCTATCAGCAGGCCCTGTCGGCCAAGGGTCTGGGGCCGATCACCAGCGAGATCGTCGAGACCGGCCCCTTCTATTTCGCCGAGGACTATCATCAGCAGTATCTGGCGAAGAATCCGGGGGGCTATTGCGGCATCGGCGGCACAGGCGTGACCTGCCCCATCGGGACCGGCGTCGAGGCGTGAGCCCCCAGGCCATGGAAGCCGTGGCTCTCGCCCTGCCGGGCGCTACCCTCAGCATCCAGTGGGGCGAGGCCCATGTGATCAAGGTGGGCGGCAAGATCTTCGCGATCATCGCCGCCGATGGGGGTCTATCGTTCAAGGCCTCTGACATCGCCTTCCAAGCGCTTGTGGAGGGCGGTCAGGCCCGGCCGGCGCCCTATCTGGCCCGGGCCCGGTGGGTTCGGTTTGATGATCCCTCAGTTCTTGAGCCACAGGACATCGCTGACTGGCTGGCCCAGGCCCATGCCCTGGTCGTCAAAGGTCTGACACGCGCGCAGCGCCAAGCGCTGAGCCCTACCCAAAGCTGAGATCACGGCCCCTCCCCAGGCGCCGGGGAACATGCTTTGCTCAGCATGGAATATTGAAAACCACAATCTCAGGGTGCAAGGCGGCCTTGTCTGACCCCCCTGACTCCGCCCCCTGGACACCCCCCTGGCCGCGGTGGCTCAACCTGTCCTGGTTGCGCTGGATCGAACCCTGGGCTCGGCTCGTGACCCGACTGGTGGTGGGCGCCTATCTGGTGTGGAACGTCTGGTCGGCCCTGACCACCCCTGGGGCCATCTGGGCCCTCGCCGGGGCCCAGTCTGCACAAGGGGTCCTCTGGTCAGAGCTCGCGGTTCGGATCGCCGTCTACGTCCAGATGGCCTGTGGCCTGGCCTTCATCGCCGGCCTGCTCACCCGTTGGGCCGGCCTGGTCTGCGCCATAATGTTCACCATCACCGCGGTCTTCGCGCTGCGGAGCGACGGACTGGACGCAGCCATACCGGCTGTGCTGCTGGCCCTGATCGGTCTGGGCATGCTGGCGCGGGGGCCCGGCCCCTTCAACCTGCGCGCCTTGCTGGTGGGCCGGTGAACCACGTCAGGCTGACGGGGTCTCCTCGATAGGCTTGGCTGAGGTGCGGCTGGCCTCGACCACGGGGGCGGTTTCCAGAATCTGCCGGATCTCGGCGATGGCGTGGGCGGCGGCTGACGCTCGCTGGCGCCAGACCAGCACCGCGACCGCGCCCAGGGTCGCGACGATGAAGGCCGTCGGGCCGAAAATCCAGCTGGCCGCCGCCAGGGCGAAGTAATAGCCGCGCACCCCAGCATTGAAGGCTGAGAGGGCTGGGTTAAGCAGCCGCCCCGCCGCATCCCCGTAAACCTTCGACACCCCCGCAACCTCGTCCGGCGCCGCCCCGACCACCGCGATGGTGTAGTTGAGCTGGCGGATCGCCCAGATGAAGTCGAGCAGTCCCCGGGCGAGGGTCACCAGGACCAGGGCGATCTGCACCTCGAACAGCAGCCGGGTCGAGGTCTCGATCACCACCAGGCTGGACGCGCTGCGGAAGGCTGACTCACCGCCGAACAGCACCCCGGAGGCGCCGGCGATCAGGATCAGGTTTGACGAGGCGAAGAAGGAGGCGGAATTGATGGTGTGCCCCAGGAGCTGGCTGTCCATCAGCCGACTTTCCCGCCGCGCCATGGCGCCCATCCAGGCCGTCCGGACCACCGCCATATCGAGGTTGATCATGTGCCGTCGTCCGAGCGCGGCCTTGACCAGGGGCTCATAGGCCAGCCACGCCACCGCGAAGACGACGAGCGCGACAGTGTCCAGGGTCGAGAGCTGCAGGCCGAGCATGGGTGGGGTCCTAGTCCTCCAGGATACGGCTATGGCGACGGCTGTCGCGGAGCAGGAGCGAGGTGATCAGCCCCACCCCCATGATGGCCGAGACATAGATGTAGAAGGCGCTTTCCATCCCCTCGCCCTTGAACCCCAGAGCCACGGCCTCGGCGGTGCCGCCGAATACGGCGTTGGCCATGGCGTAGGGGAGCGCGACACCGAGCGCCCGCACATGGGCGGGAAACAGCTCGGCCTTGGTCACGGCGCTGACCGATGTATAGCCGGCGATGATGACGATCAGGACCACCATGAGGGCGAAGGCCATCAGCGGCTCTGTGACGCCGGCCATGGCGGTCATGATCGGATAGGTCAACAGCATCCCGGCGCCGAAGGTGAAGGCCAGGTTGGTCCGCCGGCCCCACTTGTCCGACAGCCAGCCAAACAGGGGCAGGATAAACAGATAGACCACCAGGGCGGCGGCCGTGATGTTGGTCGCCGTCTCCTTGGTGAAGCCAGTGGTGTTGACCAGGAACTTCTGCATGTAGGTCGTGTACGCATAGAAGGCGAGCGAGCCGCCGGCGGTCAGCAGGAAGATGGCGGTGGTCTCCCAAGGATGATGGGTGAACAGCATCATGGTCCGCGCCCGCTCCGCGCCAGAGGCCTGAGCGTTCTTGAACGAGGCGCTTTCCTCCAGGCCTCGACGGATCCAGAACACCACCACGGCCAGCAGGGCCCCGATGACGAACGGAATGCGCCAGCCCCAGGACTCCAGGTCCTCGGTGGGCATCACCCGCTGCAGGAGCATCAGGATGCCCAGGGCGAGGAGCTGGCCGGAAATCAGGGTCACGAACTGGAAGCTGGACCAGAAGCCGCGGCGCGTCTTGCCCGCCATCTCAGACAGGTAGGTGGCGCTGGCGCCATATTCTCCGCCCACCGAGAGGCCCTGCAGCAGGCGAGCCATCAGGAGAATGGCCGGGGCGGCGACGCCAATCATCGCATAGTCGGGGATGATGGCGATGATCCCTGAGCCCGCGCACATCATGGCCACCGACAGGCTGAGCGCGGCCTTGCGGCCGGCCCGGTCGGCATAGAGCCCCATCAGCCACGCGCCCAGGGGCCTGGCGAGGAAGCCGATGGCGAACACCGCCGCGGCCTGCAGAAGTTGCGAGGTCGGATCGCCTGAGGGGAAGAAGTGCGGTGCGAAATAGAGGGCGAACGACGAATAGGCGAACCAGTCGTACCATTCGACAAGATTGCCAGCCGAGCCGCCGGCGATCGCCTTCAGCCTCTGAAGGGGCGTGAGCCCCGGCACAAGCAGGCCAGGCGGGGCCTGTGAGTCCGCGCCTGTTTCCGTCGCGCTCATGCCGTCCCCCCCAGCCCCGTCGTGAGGAGCGGGATGCTAGGGAGGTGCGGCCGCCAGCGGAAGCCCTCTTGAGGCCTGACGCTGGCGGCGGCTAGCGGCTTGACGCTAGATTCGACCCATCAGGACCAGGATCAGCACGACCACCAGGACAAGGCCCAGGCCGCCAGAAGGGAAATAACCCCAGCTACGGCTGTGGCCCCAGGTCGGCAGCGAGCCAACCAGCGCGATGATCAAAATGATCAGGAGAATTGTGCCAAGCGACATGTTCAGTGTTCCCGCCTCAAGAGCGCACCCCAGCGGGCGCTCGCGGCAGAAGGAACGGTGGCGCGCAGTCAAGGTTCCGCTTGCCGCCGCCAAGGTTCAGTAACGCGGGGCTCGACCGCTCCGGATTGGCGCCTAGTCGGCGGCGTCAGCCGTGTGCATGGCCGAGTCCTTCTCCTTGACCCCCAGGGCGTAGAGTCCGCCGATGAAGGCCCCCTTGATGCGGGGCAGCAGGATCAGGGTGGCCGCGGTCAGGGGCGCAAGGGTTGCGACCAGCACAAGCGCGACGGGCGCCTGCCAGATGAAGGGAAACAAAAGCAGCGGCGCGACAATGAGATGACCGACGATCAGGATCGTAAAATAGGCCGGGCCGTCATCGGCCGGATACTGGGCCAGATCATGCCCACAGGCGGGACAGGCGGCCTCCACCTTGAGATAGCGCCAGAATAGCTTGCCTTCGCCGCAGGCAGGGCATCGGCCCTTGAGGCCCCGGTTCAAGGCGGTCAGGAGGCCGGGGCGCTGGGGCGTGTTCATGGGCTCCATATGCGACCGCCCCGCCGCGGATGGAAGGGCGACCAAGCCGCACACGGCGGCTTTTTCATCCCCTGGTCTGCTCTAGCGGCTGACCTCTTCGGCGGTGTTCTTCACCGCAGTTCCAGCCGCCTGCATGTCGCGGCCGACCCCGGCCACCGTGTTGCAGGCCGAGACCAGCAGCGCCGCCGCCATCGCAGCCATGATCAACACCTTGCTCATGTAAGGTCGCGCTCCGTTCAGACTTGGCCCCATGGCCAGGCTTTGCGTCGATCTAAGCCGGGCCATGGCCGGCGATCAACGGAATTGAGCCTTCTCAGCCCGCGCTTTCGTCCACCACATCGGCGTCAGGCGCGTTTTTCTTGATCGATTCGATCATGTTCTTCGCGCTGGCCTTGGCGGCATAGCCCTCGGACGAAAACATGATCTCGCCGTTGGAGGCCCGGAAGCGGACCCGGAACTCGCCAGCCTTGTCTTTGAAGATCTCGAACTTGTAGGCCATGTCGCCCTCCCAGCGGCGCTTGATGCGCGCTGCGGCCAAGCTTGCCCCGCAAAGACCCCGCGGGCAACTGCTCTGGACGCTCGGCTCAATGGCGCCATTGTGAGGCTCAGCGGACGCCCATCAGGGGGCGAGGCCTCCGCAGCTCAGACCAGCCCCCGGGGAGACGCCCGTGCCCGAGCTTGTCCACCTGCCGGCCGATGCGCCGGCCGAAGCCATGACCGAGGTTCTCGACCGCGATGGGGCCCTCATCCTGGACGAGGCCCTCAGCCCGAAGGCCGTGGCTGAGATGGCGGCCGAGCTTTCCCCCTATGTGATGGCGACGCCAGAGGGGCGCGACGGCTTCACCGGTGTCCGGACGACCCGCACCGGCGCCCTGGTGGCCCGGTCTCCGGCGGTCCGGCAGGCGGTGGTCGATCCACGAATTGCCAGCCTGTGCGCGCACCTTCTCAAGGCCAATTGCGAACGCTGGCAGCTCCATCTGACCCAATTGATCCGGATCATGCCCGGACAGGGCGCCCAGCCCATCCATCGCGACCGCTGGGCCTGGGGCGCGCACCTGAAGGGGATTGAACCGCAGCTCAACACCATCTGGGCCCTGACCGACTTCACGGCGGAAAACGGGGCGACCCGGGTGGTCCCCGGCTCGTCGGCCTGGCCCGACGAGCGCAAGGCGCAGCCCCATGAGATCACCCAGGCGGTGATGAAGGCCGGCTCAGTCCTGGTCTATACGGGCAGTGTCTTCCACGGCGGCGGCGCGAACCACAGCGATCAGGACCGCTGGGGCCTCAACCTGACCTACGCCCTGGGCTGGCTGCGGCAGGAGGAGAACCAGTACCTGGCCTGCCCGCCGGAGATCGCCCGCACCTTGTCGCCGGAGTTGCAGGACCTCCTGGGCTACACTCTGGGCGGCTATGCCCTGGGCTACTACACCCCGCCCCTGCCGGCCGGAGAAGGCCCGGAACTCGTGCCGCCGACCTTCGCCCTGCGCGGCGGGGCCGAGGGCGCGGTGTTCGGCTCGGCGGAGGATCTGGCGGCCCTCGGCGCACAGGTGCGGGGCGGCTGAACGGCTGGGGAACGCCTGGGGAACGTCTGCGGCTCCGGCGCCGTTCGGCTGGGATCAACGTCACATCCCAAGGAGCCCGCCCATGGCCGACCTCGCCAAACTCGAAGCCAAGTTCTGGAAAGCCCTCAAATCCGACCGCACCCTGATGCTCGGCCTGACCGAGGTCGAAGAGGGCCATAGCCAACCGATGACCGCCCAGATCGAAGGCGACGAAGGCGGTCCGATCTGGATCTTCAGCGCCAAGGGGGTGGACCTGGTCCAGGCCGCGGGCGCCGGCCACCGGGCGACGGCGCACTTTGCCTCGAAGGATCACGAGCTGTTCGCGACGATCCACGGCCGGCTCGTTCCCGACAACGACCGCGACGCCATCGAGCGACTTTGGAACCCGTTCGTGGCGGCCTGGTACGAGGGCGGCAAGGATGATCCGAAGCTTCAGCTTCTTCGGTTCGAGCCCGAACGCGCTCAGATCTGGCTCAACGAACACAGCCTGTTCGCCGGGATCAAGGTCATGATGGGCAGGGACCCCAAGCAGGACTATGCCGACAAGGTCGGTGAAGTTCGCCTGAGCTAGACCTCCGTCAGAACCGGGCGGCCCCTGGCCTTGTCAGGGGCCGCAGGTCCACAAACCGTCAAAGACCCGGCTGGCGCCATCGGCGCGCTGATAGGTCAAGGTGGCCGGGCGTGGCGGCGATTCGCCGCCGCCCGTGGCCTGACCGGTGACCTCGACCGCGACCGTCTTGCCCTGGCCCGCGAAGCTCGCGCCCTCCAGCATGGCGTCAAAGCCCCCAGGGGCGGCGACCCGCTCCACATAGCCTGAGACCTTGACCACACCGACGGCGGCTTCGCCCGAGGCGACATCTCCCCTGACCAGCAGCAGAACCCCGTCGTCCGCGCGCGCGAAACTGCAGGCCAGTTCGCCCGGCAGGGTCTCGGCGTTCAGGTCCTCAGCGGTGAGGACCTGAAGCTCAATGGCCGAGCCATCGCCGCCGACCGTGCCGCCGATGGGGTCCGGGGATGGAGCGGTCGCCTCAGACGCAGGCGGAGGGGTCGGCGCGGGCTGCTCTTCCGCGCCCCGCGAGCAGGCGGCCAGCACGAGGGCGGCCAGAAGGGGCGAGAGTCGGCGGGTGCGGCTGGACTTGGTCATCCCGGCACAAGGACGGGCGCGGTGATTGGTTCCCATGAGGCGGAGGCTCCAGCCCCGAGATTGCGTCCAGCGCCCGTTTGCGGGCAACCTTCACCAGGCGACGGCGCAAGACCGTCCCGATCCCGGGAGGACACTTCGATGCCGCGCAAGCCCAACTTCATCGTCATCCTGGCCGACGACCTAGGCTATGGGGACATCGGCTGCGATGGCGGGACCCTGATCCGCACCCCAGAGTTGGACCGGATGGCCGCTGAGGGGGCGCGGCTCACCGACTTCTACGCCTCGGCCAATGTCTGCACGCCGTCCCGCGCAGGCCTGCTGACCGGCGGCTACGCCATCCGCCATGGCCTGGCCCGCGAAGTGATCCAGCCGGCTGACACCAATGGCCTGCCGCCTGAGGCCCCGACCATTCCGCGGCTGCTGAAGCCCGACTACGCCACCGCCCTGATCGGCAAGTGGCACCTGGGGCACGTCTCGCCCCACTGGCCGCCGCAGCGGTTCGGCTTCGACCGCTTCATGGGCCTGCCCTACAGCCACGATATGCGGCCCCTCACCCTGTTCGACGGTGTGGGGGAGGCGGCGATGAGCGAGTCCAAGGCCGACTTCGCCAAGCTGACCCAGCACTTCTTCGAAGCGACCACCGCCTTCGTCGAGGCCCATCGGGACGAGCCCTTCTTCATCCTGCTGGCCCTGACCGCGCCGCACGTGCCCCTGCGGCCCAATCCCGACGACCCGCAGGGCTCCCCGGCCGGCGACTACGGCGAGGTCGTGGAGGAGGTGGACGCCCAGGTGGGCCGTCTGCTGCGCAGGCTGGAAGCCATGGGGTTGGCCGAAGACACCCTGGTGGTCTTCACCTCCGACAACGGCCCCTGGTTCGAGGGCTCGTCTGGCCCCTTCCGCGACCGCAAGGGCGGGGCGGCCTGGGAGGGCGGCTATCGCGTTCCCTTCATCGCCTGGCGGCCAGGAACGATTCCCGCCGGGACGGTCACCGACGCCTTGGCCAGCAATCTCGACCTGCTGCCAACCTTGACGGCCATGGCCGGTGTGCAGACGCCAGCCGCGGGGATCGACGGCGCCGACCTCTCAGGAGTGCTGATGCGCGGGGAGCCCTCGCCCCACGACCAGGTGATCCTGTTCGACAACCTGCATGTGGCCGCTGTGCGCACGCCGCGCTGGAAATATGTGGTGCGGTCCTACTACCGGACCATGGACATCCCGCTGGACCAGCACCGTTACCCGCTGCTGTTCGACCTCAGCGTCGATCCAGGCGAGACCTACTCCCTGCTGTCGCGCCACCCCGACGTCGCCAAAGACATGGCCCGCCGGGTCACTGAAGCCCGCGCCAAATACGCCCCCTTTGCAGAAGCTAAGCCGCCGGCCAAGGCGCCGGAGAGCGCGGAGACGTGGAGAGACTGAGGAAGCGGCCGCGACCGGGCTCGCTCAGCCCTAGTCGGCGTCCATCTTCAGGGCGGCGATGAAGGCTTCCTGCGGGATTTCCACCTTGCCGAACTGACGCATGCGCTTCTTGCCGGCCTTCTGCTTGTCCAGCAGCTTGCGCTTGCGGCTGGCGTCGCCGCCGTAGCACTTGGCCGTCACGTCCTTGCGCAGGGCGCGGATGGTCTCACGGGCGACGATGCGGCCCCCGATGGCCGCCTGGATCGGGATCTGGAACTGGTGCGGCGGGATCAGGTCCTTCATCCGCTCGACCATGGCCCGGCCGCGCATCTCGGCGCGGTTGCGGTGGACCAGCATGGAGAGCGCGTCCACCGGCTCGGCGTTGACCAGGATCGACATCTTCACCAGGTCGCCCACCCTGTATCCCTCGATCGCGTAGTCGAAGGAGGCGTAGCCCTTGGAGATCGATTTCAGGCGGTCATAGAAGTCGAACACCACCTCGTTCAGGGGCAAATCGTAGACCACCAGCGCCCGGGAGCCGACATAGGACAGTTCCCGCTGCTCGCCGCGGCGGTCCTGGCAGAGCTTGATAATCGAGCCGAGATGCTCGTCGGGCGTCAGGATGGTGGCCTTGATCCAGGGCTCGGCGATGGTGTCGATGCGCACGGGATCAGGCAGGTCAGCGGGGTTATGGAGCTCCATCTCCTCGCCGTTGTTCAGTTGCACGCGGTAGACCACGCTGGGGGCCGTGGCGATCAGGTCGAGGTCGAACTCGCGGGAGAGCCGCTCCTGAATGATCTCCAGGTGCAACAGGCCCAAGAACCCGCAACGGAAGCCGAAGCCGAGAGCCGCACTGGTCTCCATCTCGTAGGAGAAGCTGGCGTCGTTCAGGCGCAGGCGGCCGATGGCGGCCCGCAGGTCCTCGAAGTCGTTGGCGTCCACCGGGAATAGGCCGCAGAACACCACCGGCTGGGCTTCGCGGAAGCCGGTCAGGGCCTGGGTGGTGGGACGCTTCTCGTCGGTGATGGTGTCGCCGACGGCGGCGTCGGCCACTTCCTTGATCTGGGCGGTGATGAAGCCGATCTCGCCGGGGCCCAGCTCCTCGGTCTCGGTCTGTTTCGGCAGGAAGACGCCCAGCCGGTCCACCTGATAGGTGGAGCCGTTCTGCATCATCTTCACCTTCTGGCCGGCCTTCAGCGTGCCGTCGATGACCCGCACCAGAACGATGACCCCGAGATAGGCGTCGTACCAGGCATCGACCAGCAAGGCCTTCAGCGGCGCGTCCCGGTCGCCCTTGGGCGCCGGCAGGCGGGTGACGATGGCCTCCAGCAGGTCGGCGATGCCAACCCCGGTCTTGGCCGAGCAGAGAATGGCCTCGCTGGCGTCGATGCCGATGACATCCTCGATCTGCTCGCGCACCCGTTCGGGCTCGGCGGCCGGCAGGTCGATCTTGTTCAGGACCGGCACGATCTCGTGGTTGTTGTCGATGGCCTGATAGACATTGGCCAGGGTCTGAGCCTCGACGCCCTGACTGGAATCCACCACCAGGATCGAACCCTCGCAGGCCGCCAGCGACCGGCTGACCTCATAGGCGAAGTCCACATGGCCAGGGGTGTCCATCAGGTTCAGGACATAGGTCTCCCCGTCCTTGGCCTTGTAGTTCAGGCGGACGGTCTGGGCCTTGATGGTGATGCCGCGCTCGCGCTCGATCTCCATGGAGTCGAGCACCTGCTCCTTCATCTCACGCTGGGTGAGGCCGCCGGTCTCCTGGATGAGCCGGTCGGACAGGGTGGATTTTCCGTGGTCGATGTGAGCCACGATGGAGAAGTTGCGGATGCGCGAGAGCGGGGTCGACATGGCCCGCCTCTAGCACACCTGTGAAAATCCGCGAGGGGTCGAAGGGCCTCAGGCGACCATGCCGACGTTCTGGGCCCGCACGCTGACCGCGCCCACCACATGCTGGACGTAGGCCGGACGGGCGCACAGGCGGCCGTACCACGCCGCGAGATCGGGCAAAGCCGGGCGCTCCAGGGTGTCTGGAATGCGAAACCAGCGATGAACGATCACCCCCAGGGCCAGGTCGGCGATACTGAGCTGATCGCCGATGACGAAGGTCTGGTCGCGAAGCTGGACGTCGAGGACGCCCAGGGTCTCCGTCGCCGCCGCAATGGTCTGACGCATCTCGGCGGGCTCGGGGGTCTGGCGACGATAGGCCGTGCGCACCGCGCCGACCGCACGGCCAGGCGCCGCAGCCCAATCCATCCAAGCCTCGGCCTGCCAGCGCGCGCCCGCCTCGGCGGGCAGGAGGTGAGCCTCAGGGCAGGCCGCGGCGAGCCAACGGATGATGGTGTTTGACTCCCAGAGCGCAAAGCCATCGTCGTCGGTAACCGCCGGGATGCGCCCGTGGGGACTGATCTTGCGATAGTCGGGGTCGTCTCCGCCGCCATACGCCCCGCCCCAGTCCCGCCTCTGGTGCGCCAGGCCTGTCTCTCCCAGCGCCCACATCACCCGCGCCGTCGCCGATGAATCAGCGCGCCCCCAGACCGTCAGCATGCTCCGCTCCCCTCATTGATGGCGGTAGCTAGGGCCGATCCTGCGACAGGCCTTTGTTGGGTTCGCCACCAGGCCACGAACAAGAGGACCGCCTGTCCCCGCGCAGGGCGAAGACACTGGACGCAACCCGCGAAGCCCACGACCGTGATCCTGCGCGACAGAGAGGCTTGGAAAATGAGCGGCTTGCGGGACTCGATCGCCTACTTCTTCAACTCGAACGCCCTGAATCCCCACGGCATCTGTCTGATGTGGCGGCCGGAGCTGATCTGGACCCACGCCATCTCCGACATCCTGATCGGGATCGCCTATTTCTCGATCCCCTTGGCGCTGGGAGTCTTCCTCTGGCATCGGCGGGACGTGAAGTTCAGCTGGGCGATCTGGATGTTCGTCGGCTTCATCATGCTGTGCGGCGTCACACATTTCATGATGGTCTGGACCCTCTGGAACCCGGACTACGGGATCGAGGCGCTGATCAAGGCCCTAACGGCGACGGTCTCGGTGGTCACCGCCTTCGCGCTTTGGCCCCTGTTGCCCCGGGTCATCGCGCTGCCCTCCCCCACCGAACTTGAGCGCCGCATTGCGGAACGGGACGCCGCCCTGACCGAGCTTCGGGCGGCCATGGACACCATGGTGGAGATGCGCGAGCACGAGGCCCGCCAGAAGCTGCTGCTGGACGAATTGAACCACCGGGTGAAGAACACCCTGGCCTCGGTCCAGTCCATCGCCGTCCAGACCCTGAGCCGCGAAGCCGAGCCCCAAGCGGTGAAGGCAACCTTTGTCGAGCGCCTGATGGCCCTGTCATCGACCCACAACCTGCTGGTCAAGCGCAGCTGGGAGGGGGCCTCCTTCGCCGATCTGGTTCGGGCGAGCCTGGCCCACTATGGCCAGCCCTTCCGCCTGGACGGCCCGGACCTGACCCTGTCGCCGAACACAGCCGTCAGCCTGGGCATGGCCTTGCATGAGCTAGCCACCAACGCCCTGAAATACGGCGCATGGTCACAAGGTGGCGAGGTCCGCATCGAGACCACAATCGACGTTGTGGCCGAGACGATCGCCATATCCTGGCGAGAAACCGGCGGGCCGCAGGTTGATCCGCCCCGCCAGAGGGGCTTCGGATCGCGGCTGCTGGAACAGGGGATCGCCGGCGAGCTCGGCGGAAAGGTTGGGCTGCAGTTCGAGACTGAAGGTCTGGTATGCGCCATTCGCGCGCCGATCACCCCGGCCTTCTATCCTGCAGGCTGGACCTTCCCGACCGCCGCCCTGGCCTGACGCGTTCGCTCAAACAGACCCGCTTCTACGGTCACCACGCGATCAAATTTCTGGATCCCGCGAAAGTTTCAATGGCGCCGTGCGGGCTGCGGCATATCGCACCGCTGCGCCGTTCGTCGAACGCAATTAAGGATTGCCTGTGAGCCAGTTGGCTAAGCCAAACTCAGGAGGCCTAGCCGAATTATGTATGCCGTCATCACTTGCCTGCGCGACGAGCACGACCCGTGGCTCGTCCTGATCGCAGCGGCGATCTGTATCGCATCGGCCATGGCGAGCTTTGGCAGCTATCACCGCGCCGTTTCGTCCCGCCGCCCGTCGATCTGGATGATCGGCCCTGGATTCATCGCCGGGATGGGCGTCTGGGCCACGCACTTCATGGCGATGCTCGCCTATCAGCCGATGCTGGACATCGGCTATCGCTTGGACCTGACCCTGGCCTCAATGGTCGCGCCTGTGTTGGGCATGACAGCCGCCTTCACCATTGTCCGCGGCAGAGGCGCCCCGGCCCTCGCCCTGACGGGCGGCCTCGTCGCCGGCGGCTCCGTGGCGGTCATGCACTATATGGGGGTGGCTGCGGTCCGCCTGCCGGCCGAGGTCACCTGGAACCTCAATCTGGCGGCCGTCGCCTGCGTCATCGGGATCGCCGGCGCGAGCCTCGCCTTCATGTTGGACCAGGGACGGGCCCGGTCGCTGCGGGCTGGACCGATCCTGATGGCCGCCACCATCTGCAGCCTGCACTTCTCAGCCATGGGCGCGGTCATACTGCGGCCAGACCCGGGTCTGGCCCTGGACGGCGACCTGATCAGCCGGCAGGTCCTGGCCTTCGCCACGGGGTCTGCGGTCGTCCTGATCCTGGGGGCGGCGATCGCCATTCAGCTCATTGAGCGCCTGACCCAGCGAGCGACCCTGGACGCCCTGGGCGGCGCCCTCGACAGCGCCCCTTCGGCGCTCGCCTTTTTTGACTCCACCCGGCGGCTCACCTTCTGGAACGCCCCCTTTGCGCAGATACTCGCCCTGTACGGGGTTGAGCCCTACGAGGGGATGCCCATCAACAGCATGGGCGAGCGCCTGTCAGACTCCGAGGCTCTCCGCCCGGTCCTGAAGGGGGAACGCCTGTCGCGGTCGGCTCTTGACGCCATCGTCGCCCAGGGCGCCTTCCCCACCCCCGATGAACGGGTGCTTCGTATCGAGATGGGCGACACCACTGACGGGGGTTTTGTGGTGGTGATGCATGACGTCACGGCCCAGACATTGGCCACCGAGGCCCTGGGTCGGGCCCGGGACGCTGCTGAAGCCGCCAGCCGCGCCAAGAGCGACTTCCTGTCCAATATGAGCCACGAGATCCGAACGCCGCTGAACGGCATGCTGGGCATGGCCCAGGTCATGGCGCAACACCCGCTTGGTGAAGACCAGCGCGAGCGGCTGACGATCATCCGCGAGTCGGGGGCCACCCTGCTGACCCTGCTGAACGACGTCCTCGACATCGCCAAGATTGAGGCGGGACGCCTGGAACTTGAGACTGAGGACTTCGATCTCGCCGCACGCATCCGCGCCGTCTGTGCGCCGTTGGCGGCCGAGGCGGCGCCCAGATCGGTGAACTTCGTGGTCGACATCTCCCCGGCGCTGAACGGTCTCTGGCGCGGGGACGGCGCACGGATCGCGCAGGTGGTCGGCGCCCTGGCGTCCAATGGTCTGAAGTTCACCGAGCATGGCGAGGTCAGGGTCCAGGCCGGGCTTTCCGTGGATGAGGCCGAGGTGGTCATCTCCGTGCAGGACACCGGCATTGGCATGGCCGAGGGACAGGTTGAGCATCTCTTCAAGATCTTCGCCCAGATGGACGCTTCGCCCACGCGACGCCACGGGGGCGCGGGCCTCGGCCTGGCCATGGCGCACCACCTCACTGGATTGATGGGTGGCGCGTTGCGGGTGGTGAGCCACAAGGGCGAAGGCTCGACCTTCACCCTGGCCCTGCCCTTGGCGCGCAGCGTCTCGACACCCCCGGCCCTGGTTCAGGCGCCGCGCCCCCTGCGGATTCTCGCGGCGGAGGACAATCCGACCAACCAGCAGGTGTTGAGCGCCCTCCTGGCGCCCTTGGGGGCCGAGCTGGTCCTGACCGAGAATGGCCGCGCAGCCGTTGACGCCTTCACCCAGGGCGGCTTCGACCTGGTGCTGATGGACATTCAAATGCCGGGGATGAATGGGGTCGAAGCCACCTGCGCCATTCGTGGACTCGAGCGTGAGCAGCATCTGGCGCGCACGCCGATTCTGGCGGTGACCGCCAATGTCATGACCCATCAGTTGCAGGAGTATGGGGCCGCCGGCATGGATGGCGCCGTCGCCAAACCCCTGCGCGCCGGAGAGCTTCTTGCGGCGATCATGGGCGTCCTGGAGCCAGGAGAACCCGAAGAGAGCGTCGCTTCGGCGATTTGACCTTGCGGATCCGGCCACCGGTGTCGCGTGTTTCCGACGGGCCTTCCCGGGGTCGTCGTGACAACATCGCCCACCAGCCGGAGATTCGTGATGTTCAGATCGCTTAGTGTGCTCGTGCTCGCCGCCCTGGCTGGCGGTCTGGTGCTGGGCGCGGCGATCCATGCGGCGGAGTCGCCGGCGCTGACCGCCGGCGCGGAGACTTTCGAGGCGGTCGGCGCCCTGTGGCTCAACGCCCTGCGCATGACCATCGTCCCCCTGGTATTCTCGCTGTTGGTGACGGGCGTCGCCTCGGCGGCCGATGCGGCGGCCACCGGCCGGCTGGCGGCCCGGGCCTTCATGATCTTCGCCGCCGTCCTGGTCGTCGCCGCCCTGTATGGCGCGGGCGCCATGAACGGACTTCTGGCGCTCTGGCCCATTGATCCGGCCGGCGCCGCCGCCCTGACCAGCGCCGCCCAGGCGGGCGAGGTCGCCGCGACACCCACCGGCTTCCGCGAATGGCTGCCAACGCTGGCGCCCTCCAACCCCATCCGCGCGGCGGCCGAGGACGCCATCCTGCAGATCGTGGTCTTTGGCCTGGTCTTCGGCTTCGCCGTCACCCGCCTGCGCCACGACCTCCGCGCCCCGCTGATCGCCTTTTTCAGGGCCATCTCGGAGACCATGATCATCATCGTGCGCTGGGTGCTGGTAGCCGCGCCGCTCGGCGTGTTCGCGCTGGCCCTGGGCATTGGTCTGCGCACGGGCATGGATGCGGCCGGCGTCCTGACCCAGTACGTCGTCATGGTCTCAGCGGTGACCATCGGGGTGCTGATCATCCCCTATACCCTTGTGGCCGTGCTGCGCGGTCGCGACCTCGCCCGCTTCGCCCGGGCCTGCGCCCCTGTGCAGGTCCTGGCCTTCAGCACCCAGAGTTCGCTCGCCTGCCTGCCGGCCATGGTCGAGCGCGCCCGTGACGAGATGGGCGCCTCGGCCAGGGTCACCGGGGTGGTCCTGCCGCTGGCCGTGGCGGTGTTCCGCATGACCAGCCCGGTGGCCAACCTGGCCGTGGCCTTCTTCATCGTCCGCCTCTACGGGCTCGAGCCCGGGGGCGGCCAGATCGCCGCAGCCATCGCCGTCTCCCTGGCGGTCAGCGTCGGCGCGGTCGGCCTGCCGGGCCAGATCTCCTTCTTCGCCAGCATGGCCCCCATCTGCCTGGCGCTCGGCGCCCCGCTCGAGATCTTGGCCATCCTCCTGGCGGTCGAGGTGATTCCCGACATCTTCCGCACGGTGGGCAATATCACCGCCGACATGGCCGTCGCCGCGGTGGTCCCCGAGCCCGCCGAGGCGGCCGAGACTGAAGACCCCCGCATCCCTTCGCAGCCATCGGGCGTAGTCTAAGGCGAGAGGGCGGTTCTGACGCCCCATGACGGAGACGCCCGTGCCCCTCTGGCAATTGCTCGCCTTGAACGCCCTGATCCTGAGCGGCGCCTATCTGGTGCTCTGGGGGATCGCCATCCGGCTGCGCGATGTCAGCTTCATCGACGCCTGGTGGCCCACGGGGATGGCCCTGCTGGCCTGGACGAGCCTGATCTTCAGCGGCGGGTCAGGCCTGCATGGCTGGATCCTCGCCCTGCTGGTGAGCGCCTGGGCCCTGCGGCTCGGCCCTCACCTGCTGCGCCGCTGGCGGGCCCATGGGGCCGATCGCCGCTATGAAGAGATGCTGGCCGACGGCAAGGCCCGCGGCTGGAGCTTTGCGGTTTCAGCCCTGATCTTCGTCTTCGCCCCACAGCTGCCCCTGCAACTGCTGGTCGCCCTGCCGGTGCAGATGGGTCAGGTGGAGACGCCCCTGGGCTTTGGCCCCTTGGCCGTGGTCGGCACGACCCTGGCCCTCTTTGGCCTGGTGTTCGAGGCGATCGGCGACGCCCAGCTCGACCGGTTCAAGGCCGATCCTGGCAACAAGGGCAAGGTGCTGGACACCGGCCTTTGGCGCTTTACCCGCCACCCCAACTATTTCGGCGACGCCTGCCTGTGGTGGGGCCTCTATCTGGTGGCCGCCGAGACTGGCCTGGGGCTTTGGTCGTTCCTTGGGCCCATCCTCATCACCCTGTTGCTCACCAAGGGCAGCGGCGCGCCGACGGTGGAGAAGGGGATGGAGAACCGCCGGCCGGAGTACGCCGCCTATATCCGCCGGACCTCCGGCTTCATCCCGTGGCCGCCGCGCAAGGACTGACCACCCCGCATTGCCACAACCTCCCCCAGCCGCTTAGCTGGCTGGCAAGAACAAGATCAGGGAGCGGCGGCCATGGGACGGCATCTGGGACGATGGGCGGGGCGGGGTCTGCTGGGCCTGGTTCTGACGGGCTTTGCTCTGGAAGCGGCGGTCGCAGAACCGGCGCGCAGCACCCATCAGGTGGCCGGCCTCGGGGCGCCGGCCGAGATCCTGGTCGACCGATGGGGCATCTCGCACATCTATGCGGGGAGCGTCCGCGACGCCTTCTTCCTGCAGGGCTACAACGTCGCCCGCGACCGGCTCTGGCAGATCGACCTGTGGCGCAAACGCGGACTGGGCCTGCTGGCCGAGGACTTCGGCCCGGACTTCGCCGCCCAGGACCGGGCCTCGCGCCTGTTCCTCTATCGGGGCGACATGACCGCCGAATGGGCCGCCTATGGGCCACAGGCCAAGGGCTATGCGGAAGCCTTCACCGCCGGGATCAACGCCTATGTGGCTGAGATCCAGGCCGGCGCTCGGCCCCTGCCCGAGGAATTCCAGATCGCCCGGACGACGCCCGACATCTGGGCGCCCGAAGATGTGGTGCGCATCCGTAGCCACGGCCTGACCCGCAACGCCGCGGCCGAGGTGGAGCGGGCGCGCATCACCTGCGCGGCTGGACTTGACGCCAACGCCTTGAACCGTCGCCTGGAGCCCGACCACGCCCTAAGCCTCCCAGAGGGGCTGGATCCCTGCGCCATACCCGCCGATGTGCTGGGCGACTATCGGCTGGCCACCCAAGGGGTAACCTTCAAGGCCGGCCAGGTGGTGGCGCTCGCCGAGGACATCCCCGCCGACGCCATTGGGTCAAACAACTGGACCGTGGCGCCGTCACGGACCGCCACCGGGCGGCCGATCCTGGCCAACGACCCGCACCGGGCGCACGGCGTGCCCTCCCTGCGCTACATCGTTCATATGGAGGCGCCGGGCTTCTCGGCCATCGGCGCGGGCGAGCCCGCCCTGCCCGGGATCTCCATCGGTCACAATGGGACCATCGCGTTTGGCCTGACCATCTTCCCGGCCGACCAGGAAGACCTCTATGTCTATGAGACCGACCCCGCCCATCCCAGCCGCTACCGCTATGGCGAGGGTTGGGCGGCCATGGAGGTGGTCACCGAGACCCTCGAGGTCGAGGGCCAGGCGCCGCGGACGGTGGAGCTGAAATTCACCCGCCACGGCCCGGTCGTTTTTGAGGACCCGGAGAACCGTCGCGCCTATGCGGTCCGCAGCGTCTGGAGCGACCCGGGCACCTCGGCCTATTTCGGCTCTGCGGACTACATGACCGCGCAGAACTGGGATGAGTTTTCCACCGCCATGGGCCGGTTCGGGACCCCCAGCGAAAACCAGGTCTATGCCGACACCACAGGCAATATCGGCTGGATCGCCGCGGGCCGCGTGCCCGTCCGCCAGGGCTGGGACGGCCTGATGCCTGTGCCAGGCGACGGCCGCTATGAGTGGCGGGGCTTCATGGACTCAGCCGACCTCCCCAGCCGCTACAATCCCGACCAGGGCTGGCTGGCCACCGCCAACCAGTTCAACCTGCCTGAGGATTATCCGGCTGATCGCGTGATCAGCTTCGAATGGTCGAACCCGTCACGGATGGCCCGGATCGCCCAGGTCCTGGACGGCGACGCCTCAGTGACCCTCGCCGACGCCATGGCCCTGCAGACCGACTCCACCAATGTCACCGCCGCCGCCCTTGTCCCGCTTTTGGGCGACATCGCAGGCCCGGAGCCTCGGCTGGCCCAGGCCATCGCCCTGCTGCAGGCCTGGGACGGGCGCACGGACGCCGACAGCGCTGCGGCCGCCCTCTATGAGGTCTGGCTCCTCAAGCATCTGGGTCAGGCCACCGTTCAGGCTGTCGCGCCCGCCCAGGCCCGAGCTCTGATCGGCGGCGGCGACCAACCCGCGATCAGCGCCTATCTGGTCGCCGCCTCCCCCAACGAGCGCGGGCCGATCCTGGCTGCGAGCCTGACGGCGGCCTGGAACGAGGTCACCCAGAAGCTCGGCCCCGATCCCGCGGACTGGACCTGGGGCGCCCTGCATCAGGCCAGGTTCGACCACGCCCTGGCGCCGCTGGTGTCTTCGGACGCCGCCGAGCGTCTGGCGGTCGGTCCCGCCCCCATGGCCGGAACCATGCTGAGTCCGCTCGCGGCCACCTGGCGGCCCAGCGACTATCGGGTGGTGTCCGGCGCCTCGTTCCGCATGGTTCTCGACGTGGGCGCCTGGGACAACAGCATGGCGATCAATACGCCTGGCCAGTCTGGCGACCCGGCCAGCCCGCACTATCGCGACCTCTTCCCCCTGTGGGTGAAGGGCGAGTATGTGCCGCTGCTCTACAGCCGGCCGGCCATCGAGGCGGCGACGGAGACCGTGCTGACCCTGACGCCGGCCCCCTAAAGCGGCAGGTGGGCGATGACCTTCGGCGTCAGATAGGCGTCGATGCCCTCCATGCCGCCCTCACGGCCATAGCCGCTCTCCTTGACGCCTCCGAACGGCGCCTCGGGGCCGCCGACGGCGAAGGTGTTGAGGCCGACCATGCCGGCCTCAAGGCTGCGCCCCAGCCAGGCGGCGGTCTCCTGCGAGCCGGTGAAGGCATAGGCGGCCAGGCCATAGGCGGTGCCGTTAGCCCGGGCCATCGCCTCGTCTCGGTCGGTGAAGGGGGCGAGGATGGCGATGGGACCAAAGGGCTCCTCATGAAGGATCGCGGCGCTCTCGGGCACGTCCGTCAGCACGGTGGGGCGATAGAAGTAGCCGCGATTACCCAGCCGTTCGCCGCCGGTCCGCACCTGGGCCCCGGCTGCCACCGCGCCAGCGACCGCCGCCTCCACCGCCGCCAGTCGGCGGTCGTGGGCGAGCGGCCCCATCTCGGTCCGCGGGTCCAGGCCATCGCCCACCACCAGCGACTCGGCGCCCGCCACGAAGGCCTGGACAACCTGGTCGTAGATCGGCGCCTCCACATAGAAGCGAGTCGGCGAGATACAGACCTGGCCGGCGTTGCGAAACTTGCCCTGGACCAGGGCCTGGGCGACGGCGATGGGATCCATGTCGGCGAACACCATCACGGGCGCATGGCCGCCCAATTCCATGGTGCAGGGCTTCATGTGGCGCGCGGCCTGCTCGGCGAGCAGCTTGCCCACGGGAACTGAGCCCGTGAACGACACCTTGCGGATGATCGGCGAGGCGATCAGGTGAGCTGAAATCTCAGCCGGGCGGCCGAACACCAGATTCAATACGCCGGCGGGCAGGCCTGCGTCGGTGAGGGCCTGAACCAGGGCGACACAGCCGCCCGGCGCGTCCTCAGGCCCCTTCAGGATCATCGAGCAACCGGCGGCCAGGGCGCTGCCGATCTTGCCCGCCGCCTGGGAGGCCGGAAAGTTCCACGGGGTGAAGGCGGCCACAGGCCCGACCGGATGACGGGTCACCGTCCACATCAGGCCCGGCTGGTTGGCGGGGATCACCCGGCCATAGGCCCGACGCCCCTCCTCGGCGGCCCATTCAAAGTGCCGGGCGCAACCCTCGATCTCCATCTGCGCCTGGGCCAGCGGCTTGCCCTGCTCGAGGGTCAGATCCCGGGCGATCGTCTCAGCCCGCATGCGGATCAGCGCCGCGGCGCCCCGCAGCACGTCGGAGCGCTGCAGCGGCGTCGTCTGCCTCCAGGCCGCAAAGCCCGCCTCGGCCGCGGCCAGGGCGTCATCGAGATCTGCTGGAGTCGCCACCGCGTGGCGGCCTACGACCCGCTCATCGGCCGGGTTCAGGACGTCAAGCCACTCCCCATCGCCGCCGGCCCGCCACACGCCACCGATGAACAGGGGGCGGTCCCTGAGCTTGGCTTCGGACTCCGAAGTCAACGGGCGGGCCCCCTGGATTTCGGATCCGCCTCTGCGGCCTGACCAGCCTGGTACTCGTTCACCGCCTTGCGCTTGAACGGATTTTCCCTGTGGATCGGGAAGTCGATCTTCAGCTCGCCCCGGACGATCTTCTTGCGCAGGTGCTTGGCGCCGTGGACGCTGAAGCCAGCCAGATGGTCCCCGGCCACGATCCGTGTGTAGCGCGAAGGATTTTCCGCCGACACGAACTGCGGCAGCGGCTCGACCACCACGTCGTAGTCGACGGCGAAGAACAGCGGCATGGAGAAGCGCTCCTTGCCGGTGTTCACTACTCGGTGCTGGGTGGCCTTGAACCGACCATTGGTCCAGCCCTCCAGCAGGTCGCCGATATTGACGATGAAGCCGCCCTCGATCGGCGGCGCCGAGACCCATTCGTCAGCAGCGCTCATCACCTGCAGGCCCGGTCCGCCGGTGTGGAGAATGGTGAAGCACTCGAAGTCCGAATGCGCCCCGATTCCCAGATGGTCATTGTCCATGGGCCGGTCATTGGGCGGGTAGTGCAGCAGCCGCAGCTGGGACGGGGTCTTCCTGGTCCGTTCAAGGAAGAATTGAGGATCCAGGGCGAGGCGCAAAGCGAAGGCTTCGAAAAGCCGATCGCCCACATCGCGCACCGCGGCATAGTAGGCCATCACCTCTTCGCGGAATCCGGGGATCCAGTCCGGCCACTGGTTGGGCACCAGCATCAGGTTTCCGGCCTTGAAGTCGGGATCTTCGTCGTCGATCTCGATGGCCACATCGAAGGCCGCATGCAGCCGCGGCTTGGTCAGATAGTCATGCTCCGGGCTGGGCTCCACCAGCCGGTAAAGCTCAGGATCGCCGTCATCATCCTCGTCGGATATCGGGACCCAGCCGCGGGTGCCCGGCGAGTGGCGGATGTGCACCTGCTGGCGCTGCTCGCGCGGTGAATAGTGGAACTGACGTGAAAGCTCGTAGGTCCGATCGATCAGCGCCTGCGGCACCCCGTGGTTCTTGATGTAGAAGAAGCCCACCGTTTCGCAGGCCCGGCCGATCTCGGCCACAGCCGCGGCCTTGGCCTCGGGATCTCCGCCGGTCAGGGCCGCGATATCGATCACGGGAATTTCCGAGAAGGCGAGAAGCTTGGCTCCCATCTCGCCGACGGCTTGGGTCTGATCGCCGGTGCTCATCGTGAACGCTCCATGGCAGAGCGCGCGGGCTTCGGCGCCCGCGCCGCCAGACTGAAGCCTGTCGAAGAATCCGAGCCCGCGCGCGGCGGTGGCGGCGGAACGGGCCAGATTCCCAGCTTGGTAATACGAATTGTTCAAATCGTAGTCGCGGCGCCCAGGGCCGGCGCCCATCGTCCAAGCATTTGGCGCCGCCGCACGAGCGGCCTGCGCCATCGCTTGCCACGACCGGGCCGAAGGTATCGCCTCAACAAACCCCGCGGGGCGGCGAGTACGGAGGCGACCATGGGCACGACGGATCGACGAGGCGGGAAAGCCCCGTCTGGCCAGGGACTTATCGGCCGCCGGGGGCTGCTCCTGGGGGCCAGCGCCGCAGGCCTGGCCCTGGCGGCCGGATGCTCTGGCTCCGGTGACGCCGGCGGCGGGCGCAGCCTGCGGGTCTCATCCTACGGCGGCAATTTCGAACAGGCCCTGCGGGACCACATCTATCCCCTGTTCACCGAGGCGACGGGCATCCGGGTGGAGTCCATGCCTCAGCCCGCTGGCCTGCAGTTCCTCTTGCAGCTGATCGAAGCCAACAAGGCTGGCCAGACCCCCATGGACCTCTGCATCAGCGCCCCGGTGGACGTGATGCGCGGCAATGCGGCGGGTCTCTGGCGAACCTATGATGCGGATCGCATTCCCAATCTCGCCAACCTGCCCGACAGCTACCTGACGCGCCGGCCGGACGGGCTGGCCGCCGTGGGCGCCGTGGGCTGGTACTTCACCATGGTCACCAATCCGCAGGCCATCAGCCCGACGCCCGCCAGCTGGACGGAGCTGTGGGCGCCTGGCCGACGCAACGCCTGGGGCCTGGCCGGCACGGGCGCGGGGCCGATGTACGAGGTCACCGCCGCCACCTATTTCGACGGTCCTGAAATGCTCAACACCGAGGCGGGCATCCGCGCCTGCGTCGCCAAGATGGCCGGGTTGAAGCCCAACACCCGACTCTGGTGGGAGAGCGAAGGGACCATGCAGACCGCCCTCGAGAACGGCGAGGTTCAGGGCGGGGTCTATTTCGCCGACGTCGCCGAGACCCTGATCCAGAGCGGCGCGAACCTGGAGGTGGTCTTCCCCCGGGAGGGCCCGGTGATCGACTTCGGCAGCTGGTGCCACCCCTCGGCCTCGACCAAGACCGAAGAGGCCCACGAATTCATCAACTTCATGCTGACCCCGCAGGCTCAGAACCTGATCGCTTCGCGCATGAACGCGCCCCCCCTGATCCGCCCCGAACTGCTGACCCTGGACGATACGGTCCGAGCCAAGGTGACCAGCCCGACCACCCCCATAGCCACCAATCTGGAGGCCCGGCGGCTGCACATGGACCTCATGGTCCAGGAATTCAGCCAGATGCTGGCGAGCTAGGGGGCGGCGATGTTCGGGCTGGAGCTGCGCGACCTCACCAAGGCCTACGGCGACCAGTTGGCCGCCGACCATGTCAGCCTCTCCATTCCCCATGGCGCCTTCGTCTGCTTTCTCGGGCCTTCGGGCTGCGGCAAGACCACCGTCCTGCGCATGATCGCTGGCCTGGAGACCCCGACATCGGGCGCCATCCTGCTGAACGGCAAGGACATCACCGGACAACCCGCGAACAGCCGCCAGTTCGGGATGGTCTTCCAGTCCCTGGCTCTGTTTCCCCATCTCAGCGTGGGCGAGAATATCGCCTTCGCCCTGCGCCTCCGCGGCGAAGATCCGCGCCGGCGCAAGGCGCGGGTCGCCGAACTCCTGGAGCTGGTCCGGCTGCCAGGCCTGCAGGGGCGCGCCATCAGCCAGCTGTCCGGGGGGCAGCGCCAACGGGTGGCCATCGCCCGGGCGCTGGCCCAGGAGCCCCCTGTCTTCCTGCTGGACGAGCCCTTTTCGGCCTTGGACGCCAAACTTCGCGAGGAGATGCAAGGCGAGCTCCGCGCCCTTCAGCGGCGGCTAAAGATCACCACGATCCTGGTGACGCACGACCAGCGCGAAGCCATGACCATGGCCGACACCATTGTGGTGATGGGCGAAGGTCGGATTCAGCAGCACGGTCCGCCTGTCGCCATCTACAGGCGCCCAGCCAATCGTTTCGTCGCCGACTTCATTGGGGCGAGCAACCTGCTGCCGGTGGAGATTCTCGACGGCCACACTGTTCGATACGGCGTCACGGCTTTGCGGGTCGGCGCGACCTGCGGTGTGGGCGGCGCCCAGGCGACCCTCGCCATCCGGCCCGAAGACCTCATCCTCACCCGCGCCGCCCGGGGCGAGGACAACGAGATGGCCGGGGTCATCAGCCTGGTGCGGGATATGGGCGCCTATGTGGAGTATCGAATTGACTGTCAGGGACAGGACAT
This sequence comes from Phenylobacterium sp., assembly GCF_030679875.1. Lineage (GTDB taxonomy): Bacteria > Pseudomonadota > Alphaproteobacteria > Caulobacterales > Caulobacteraceae > Phenylobacterium. The sequence goes on from NZ_JAUXSP010000015.1 coordinate 79,881, forward strand.
TCTCGGCGTCGCCACCCCACGGGACTGGATCGGCGCAAACCCAGGCGAGATCGCCCATGTCCGCCTGCCCGTCGAGAGCTGCCAGGTCCTGGCGCGATGACCACCGCTGACGTCGCGATTACGTCGCAAGCTTCGGGAACCCGTCGCATCGGCGAGCCGTGGGTGCTGGCGGGCCTGCTCACCGCCCCCGGCCTCTACATCATCATCATGGCCGTCGTACCGGCTTTCCTGATGGTGCAGCTAAGTCTGGCCCACCGGGAGGTTGGCGGACTCTGGTCCCCGGGCTTTGAGCTCACCCAGTACCGCCAACTGGCGACGCCGCTATTCGCGCGGGTGATGGGGTTTTCGCTGCTGCTGGCCGTGGCCGGCGCGGCGATCTGCGTCAGCCTGGCCTTCCCCGCAGCCTATTTTATCACCCGCATGAAGCGTCGGGCTCAGGTCGCGTGGCTGGTCTTCCTGCTCGGGTCATTGTCACTCTCCGAAGTGCTGATCGTCTTCGCCTTCCAGGTCCTGCTGTCCACGAGCGGGACCCTGGCGGGCGCTCTCTCAGCGGTGGGCTTGCTGGCGCCCGGCGCCTCCCTTTATCCCAACTTCCCCGCGGTCTTGAGCTGCCTCGTCTATCTGCTGCTGCCCTATGTGATCCTGTACTTCTATCCGGCGCTGTCGCAGCTGGACCCGGAGGTGGAACAGGCCGCGGCCACCATGGGCGCCTCCCGGTTCTCGACCTTCACCAGCGTCGTCCTGCCCATGATGCGCGGACAGATCCTGACCGGCGTCCTGCTGGTGGTGATCTTCACATTCGGGGCCTATCTGACCCCCCTGGTCCTGGGCCGGCCGCCCCAGTGGACCGTCGCCATCCACATCAGCAACGCGGCCATGGGCGCCGGCAATGTGCCCCTGGCTGCGGCCTACGCCGTGGCGGTGGTGGTCTTCATGGTCGCCTTGCTGGCCCTGACACGGCTTCTGTCGCGCCGTAGGGGGGCCGAGGCATGAGGCTGGCGGCGGGCGTCCTTCTGCGCCGAGGCTTCCTTAGTCTCCTGGCCCTCTTTCTGGCTGCGCCGCTGATCGTGGTGCTGTCGGTCTCATTCAACGCCACCCGGCGAATGAGCTTCCCACCGACCGAATTCAGCCTGCGCTGGTATGGGGCCTTCTTCGCCGACCATGCCTGGATGGCGTCCCTGGAGCGGTCGCTGACCATCGCCGGTCTGGCGGCCCTGGTGTCGGTCATGGTCGCCCTGCCGATCACCTACGCCATCTGGCGCTATCAGGCGAAGGCCGCGGTCTTCCTGGCCGGGATCGGCGCAGCCCTGTTCCTGATCCCGGGCGTGGTCGCAGCCCTGATGCTGTCAGCCTTCTGGGGAGTCACCGGCCATGTGGGCCGGCTGGAGAATGTGGTGCTCAGCCACGCCATCGTCCTGCTGGGCATTCCCCTGTCCCTGCTGATGGTCGGCTTCCGCACCATCGACCAGGCCCAGGTGGAGGCCGCCTACACCATGGGCGCCCGAGATTCCGACGCATTCCGCATGGTCGTGCGGCCGGCCATGACCCCCTACCTCCTCTGCGCCTTTGTCTTCGTCTTTGTGCTGAGCATTAACGAGTATCTGATCGCCTATATGGTCGCCGGCTTCACGGTGCAGACCCTCCCGATCAAGATTTTCGCCAGTATGCGGCAGGGCTACGAGCCCACCATGTGCGTGGCTGCGGTGATCTTCATGGTCATGGGCTTCTCCGCCTTCGGCCTGATGTCCAAGGTCGCTGATCTGCCCCGGCTGATGGGCCGAACCCGCCCGTTGGAGGCCTGAAACCATGAGCGCCAAGGTCCCTCCGCAGGTCACCGGCGTCTGGCGGCGCGAGCAGATCACCACACCAGGCGGCTACCGCGACGACACGACCCGGGTCTTCTGGGTGCAGGCTGACAGCTGGTACGGCGACATCCGGCTGAGGATCGACATTCCCCGCAAGCCAGCCGCCACGCGTTTCGCCGATTTCAGCGACGCCGAACTGATCGAACTGGCCAAGGCGCAGGGCTTTGCTGGCCAGCTGGCCGTGACACCGGAAATGTGCGCCTGGCGCCGCGACCTGGACTATCAGCCCCCCGGTCCAATTCCCGACGAGGGAACCTGGAGGATCGAGGGCGACATCCTGATCGAAGGCGGCATCCACGCCGAGTACGAAGAGATCTGGCGCCAGGAGCCCCAGAGCCAGGGGTTGCGGGCCGCCTTCGGTCTCGGCGGCGGCCAGGGGCTGTTGGTCATCGCAGGCGACCACTTCCTGATGATCCGGACGCGACAGGCCCCATTGCCGCCAGGGGACTCCCTGCCAGCCTTGGTGGAGGCGGCGATCGCCGAAGGCGCACGTGGCAAGGCCGAAGCCCTGCTAGATATGCCTATCTGCTATGGCGCCATCGACCAGGGGTGGAGGGTGATCCATTCGACCTTGCCTTGGCTTGAGGGTCGTCCCCTCTGGCCACAGCCCCCGCTGTTCGATAGCGCGGCCGGCCAGCTTCTCGATGGCGGACCGGCGCCATGGACCCTGCTGGAGGTCCATGATCCCAAGGGCGAGTTGCCGAGGCTGTTCACCCTGGCCACGGTCGCGGGTTCATCGCTATGAAGAGCGCCCCGTCCGCCCGCCAGGTCCGCCTCGTGTCCAACGCCCCTCGAAAGGTCGTCAACGCCGCGGCTGGCTCGCAGCTCGCCCGCATCGGGGTGAGCCTGCCTGGCTCGCTGCTGGCCCAGGTGGACGACATGGTGGCCGAGCGCGGCCTGCCGGGACGCTCCCAACTGATCGCCGAGCTGATCCGCCACGAGGTGGCCGATGTGGACCGCGAAAGTGGCGAAGAGGTGCGCGCCGGCACCATCACCCTGATCTATCGCGCTGACAGCGGCCGGGTGCGCCATGCCCTGGCCCGGGTCCAGAGCGACTTCGTCAAGGAGGTCATCTCGTCCCAGCACGTCTTCCTGGAGGACGATCAGTCCCTGGAGGTCCTGTTGGTCCAGGGCTCAGGCGAGCGCCTGCAGCAGCTCTGCGATCGCCTCCGCGGGATCCGGGCGGTCCAGCAGTTGAAGCTGGTCACCACCACCTCGCTCCTGCCTCCCCTGCACGCCCATGGCGGCAGTGACACCGCCGAGCCGACCACGCGCCGAGCCGTTCGCTAGACGTCCTCGGGCAGGACCAGTTCACCCCGCGCCCGGCGGGCCTTCAGATAGGCGAAGGTGCGCGCGGTCTGGGCGAACAGATGCTCGCCAGAGACCAGCCGCCTGTAGCGGGCCTGACGCTCTGCGGTGACCAGCCGCGGATCGGGCTCGACCACCGTGTCGAAGTCGCAGGTGGCGAAGAAGGGGAAGCTGTAGCGCTCCTCGGCGACCTTGCGGACCCGATGGCTGGTGGCGGTGAACACCCCGTTGGTCCAGGCCTCCAGCATGTCGCCGATATTGATGACGTAGCAGCCGGGACGCGGTGCGGCGTCAATCCACTGACCCGCGCCGTTGCGCACCTCCAGCCCCGGCGCCGTGCCTCGGAGGATGGTGAAGAACTCGTAGTCGGTATGGGCCCCGATGCCCTCGCGGTCCTCGGCCGTGGGATCGTACGGATAGTGGATCATCCGCAGCTGGCTGGGCGGGCGCTGGCGGTGGGGCTCGAAGTGATCCTCCGGCAGATCAAGCGCCAGGGCGAAGCCGCGAAAGAGCCGCTGGGCCAGTTCGGAGACCGCCGCATAGTAGGCGCTGGTCGCCTCGCGAAAGCCAGGCTGGTCGGGCCAGAGATTGGCCCCCAGCATCGGCGCCTCGGCGCTGGCCCCTGGGAGGTCGAGATTGAGGTCATAGGCCTCCTTGCGGTCGATGGTCCCGCCGGGAAACACCTCCTCGCCTTCCGGTACATAGCCGCTGTGGTTTTCCGACTGGCCGATATAGCTGGCCATCTTGGCGTGCATGGGCTGGGCGAAGAAGGCCTTGGCCGCATCCAGGACGTTCTGAAAGAGCTGTTCGTCGAGGCCATGGCCCGACACATAGAGAAAGCCCACCTCCCGGGCGGCGGCGCCCATCCGCCCAGCCACGGCGCGGCGGACCGCCACGTCTGAAGAACTCAGCCCGGCGATATCGACCACTGGAATGCTGTCGAAGTCCACGGCCACGCCGCACTCCATCCTCAGATACGATTACGAGATATGAATTTCGTAATACTCACGATGATGCAAGCCTGGCCCGGAGGTCGCTGGACAGCTGCATGAGAAAGTGGCGCCGGAGGCATTTGGCGCCCGGGATTCAGGCGTCATTCGCCCCACCAATTCCCGCCGGCCCAAGGCCCTTGGAATGTTACGAACTCTTCTGAATGTAATACTGGAAGGGGCGCGCCGAGGCGGCGTGGCCACGGATGGAAGGGGAGTCCGAATGAAGTGGGTCAACGGATTACGCGCCTTGGCGATTGCTGCGGTGGGCAGCCTGGCTTTGACGGCGTGCGGTCAGAACGCCGAGGAGACGGCCAAGGGGCCGGACGCGGTCGAGGAGTTCACCATCGGCTGGACCATCTATGCCGGCTGGATGCCGTGGCCCTACGCCGAACAGGCGGGCATCGTTAAAAAGTGGTCGGACAAGTACGGCGTCAACATCAAGCTCGTACAGGTCAATGACTATGTGGAGTCCCTGAACCAGTACACGGCCGGCACCCTGGACGGCGTGACCTCGACCAATATGGACGCCCTGACCATTCCCGCCGCCGCCGGCAAGGACACCACGGTGGTGATCGTCGGCGACTATTCCAACGGCAATGACGGCATCATTCTGAAGAACGGATCGACCCTGGCCGACATCAAGGGCCGCTCGGTCAACCTCGTCGAGAATTCGGTCTCGCACTATCTCCTGGCCCGCGGGCTGGAGAGCGCCGGCCTGGCCATGAGCGACGTCTCGGTGGTGAATACGTCAGATGCTGACATGGTCGCCGCCTTCACCGCCCCCCAGACCACGGCTGTCGTGCCCTGGAACCCGCAGCTGGCCGAGATCAAGAAGCAGCCCGGCGCGGTGGAGGTGTTCAACTCCACCCAGATTCCCGGCGAAATCCTCGACATGATGATCGTGTCCACCGAGGTGCTGGCCGCCAATCCAAACCTGGGCAAGGCCCTGGCCGGCATCTGGTACGAGACCATGGCCCTGATGAGCGCCGACACCCCTGAGGGCCAGGCCGCCCGCGAAGCCATGGCGCAGATCTCGGGTACGGACCTGGCCGGCTATGAAGGCCAGCTCGAAACGACCTTCATGTACTACACCCCCCAGGACGCTCTGGCCGCGATGATGGGGTCAGACATCGTCGCAGCCAATGACAAGGTCCGGCAGTTCAGCTTCCAGGCCGGGCTGTTTGGTCAGGGCGCCCGATCGGTGGACGATATCGGCATCAGCTTCCCGGGCGACCGTATCCTGGGCAACGGCGAGAACGTCATGCTGCGCTTCGATCCGACCTATACCCAGATGGCGGTGGACGGCGCCCTCTAGCGCCCCGCTCGCTCGCGTACCCCTGATCGAGGTGACCGCCCCATGCGCCGATTGCTGAACGCCAGGCCGCGTGGCGGCGGTCGCCTCCTTCTGGGCCTATTGCCGATCGCCATCCTGGTTCTGCTCTACCTGGTGGCGTCCCAGGCCCGCCATGCGGAAAATCCCCGCGACAAGATCCTGCCGACACCCGCGGCCATGGCCGAGTCGATGCAGATCATGGCCCTACAAAGAGACCCCAGGACGGGCGAAATCCCCCTGGTGGCCGACACCAAGGCCAGCCTCACCCGGCTGGGAATCGCCGTCGGCGCCGCAGCGGCCACCACCCTTGTGCTAGGGCTCTCCATCGGCCTGCTGCCCTATGCCCGGGCAGGTCTTGGCCCCCTGGTGGCCACCATCTCTGTCATCCCGCCCATTGCGGTCCTGCCCATATTGTTCATCGTCTTTGGCTTGGGCGAGACGTCCAAGATCGTGCTGATCTTCGTCGGCATCGCCCCCTTCATGGTCCGCGACCTGGCCTCCCATGTGGCGGCCATACCCGAGGAGCAGATCGTCAAGGCCCAGACGCTGGGGGCGTCCACCTGGCTGGTGGCCCTGCAGGTCGCCCTGCCCCAGGCCATGCCGCGGCTGATCGACAGCGTGCGCTTCTCGCTCGGTCCCGCCTGGGTGTTCCTGATCTCGGCTGAAGCCATCGCCTCGGATGTGGGCCTCGGCTACCGCATCTTCCTCGTTCGCCGCTACCTGGCCATGGACATCATCCTGCCCTACGTCGCCTGGATCTCGCTGCTGGCGGTGATCATCGACCTTGCGCTGCTGACCTGGAGCCGCACCGCCTTCCGCTGGGCCCATGCGCCGGGAGGCCGTCGATGACCCCGGTTCTGTCGTTTCGTAACGTCTGGGTCGAATACGGCGACCACGTGGTCCTGGAAAAGGTTAGCCTGGACGTGGCGCCTGGCGCCTTCGTCTCAATTGTCGGACCGTCAGGCGCCGGCAAGAGCACCTTCCTGCGCCTGGCGCTCGGTCAGGAGGCGCCCAGCCGCGGGGAGATCCTGCTGGACGGCGCCCCCATTCCAGCTGAGCCCGGTCCGGACCGCGGTGTGGTCTTCCAGCGCTACTCGGTCTTCCCGCACATGACCGTGCTGCAGAATGTGATGTTCGGCGCCCGCTGCGACCAGGCGCCGCTGACGGGCCTACTGATCGGATCGGCGCGACGGAAAGCCAAGGCCGAGGCCATGGCCATCCTGGATCAGGTCGGTCTGGCGGCGTCGGTAAAGGTCTTCCCCCGGGCGCTGTCGGGCGGCATGCAACAGCGCCTGGCCATCGCCCAGGCCCTGATCACCCGGCCACGCATCCTGCTGCTGGACGAGCCCTTCGGCGCCCTCGATCCCGGCGTGCGGCTGGACATGCACGAGTTGATCACCGGCCTGTGGCGCGAGCATGGGCTCACCATCCTGATGGTCACCCACGACATCAAGGAAGCCTTCAAGCTGGGCACCCGGGTGATCGCCGTGGACAAGCGCCGCCACGATCCTCATGCGCCACACCGCTATGGCTCCACGGCGGTTTATGACTTCCCGCTGGACGATAAGATGAAGACCGCGATCCCCAAGGAGATCGCGGCTCTGACCGGTGCAACTGAAGCCTGATTCAGGCCAGGCTGGCGATATAGGCGCGCCAGCCACCCAGATGGGTGATGTCCGTGGCGCCGGCGAGCGCCCGGGGCTCGGCGACGAAGCCCTTGACCGTGGTTCCGTCCTCCAGGCTCACCGTGCCAATGGCAAGCGGCGCCGGCACCTCGGCGGTGAAGCTGCCGAAGCCCGCCAGGTCCAGCTCGTAGACCTCGACTTCGATGGCGGCGCCCTCGTCATCACCCACATGGATCAAGGCGGGTTTGGGCGGCGTGGTCTCGGCCATGGCGTAGAGCCTGTAGGCGCTGGCCGTCCTGGTGCGAGCCACCAGCCGTGCGTCGCGCGAGGTCAGCTGCCAGTGGAGCGGCATGCCGGCCAGGTGGGCGCCGACGACGCTCAGTTTGACAGTCTGGGGCTTGCCGGTGGTGTCGAGCTCAGGGGCGGCGGGCATGGGATGGATCTCCTCATAGCGACGGGCGAGGTCCAGCAGGGCGGCGTCAGCCCAGGCCGGACCGATCAGGGTGACGCCAAAGCCCGTACCGTTGTCCCGATAGCCGGCGGGCACGGCGATGGCGCTCATGTCGAGCAGGTTCACGAAGTTGGTGTAGAGGCCAAGATTGGCGTTGAGCGCGAAGGGCTCGGCCAGCACTTCGCTGATCCGGTAGATGGTCGGCGCTGTCGGCAGCAGCAGGACGTCGATGCTCTCCCAGAGCGCCTGCGCGTCGCGCGCGTGATCCTGCAAGGCGTAGAGACCCTTGAAAGTCTCGACCCCTGAGACTCCAAAACCCGTCTGGACGATGGCCCGCACCACCGGATGGACGGCGCTGGGCCGGGTCCGCAACAAGTCCTCGAGGGCGGCGGTGCGTTCGGCGACCCAGGGGCCGGCATAGAGCAGCTGGGCGGCCTCCAGCAGGGGGGCGATGTCCACCTCCACCAGGGTCGCGCCAGTGGCCGCCAGCCGGGCGATAGCCTGGTCGTAGAGGCGCTCCGAGGCCCCGTCGCCCATATAGTTGAGCTGATCCAGTCGTGGCACGCCCATGCGGAAGGCTGGTCCCAGGGCCGGCGCGGCCGGGCCCTGCTCTCGGGAATAGGGATCAGCTCCGTCGAAGCCTGCGGCGACGGAGTCCACCAGGGCCGCGTCGGTCGCTGTTGCGGTGAAGACCGTGATGCAGTCCAGCGACCGGCAGGCCGGCACCAGGCCGGAGGTGCTCCAACTTCCCTTGGTGGGTTTGAGGCCGACCAGGCCGTTGAAGGCGGCCGGCACCCGGCCAGACCCCGCCGTGTCAGTGCCCAGGGCGAAGGCCACCAGGCCCGCGCCGACCGCGACGGCGCTGCCCGAGCTGGATCCGCCGCTCACATAGTCGCGGTTGAACACGCAGCCGGGAACGCCATAGGGCGTGCGGCTGCCCACCAGGCCCGTAGCGAACTGATCGAGATTGGTCTTGCCCATCAACACGGCCCCGGCCGCCTGCAGCCGGGCCACGACTGTGGCGGTCTCGTCCGGGACATAGGCGTAGGCGGGGCAGGCCGCGGTGGTCGGCAGGCCAGCCACATCGATATTGTCCTTCACCGCGAACGGGACGCCGGCCAGGGGCAGGTCTTCTCCAGCCGCGACCCTGGCGTCGACCCTTTGGGCGGCGTCCAGCACGTCAGAGGCTTTTGACTTTTCAATCCAGGCTTGAGGCTGGACCTCGTCATAGGCGCCGATCCGCGTCAGGCTTTCCTGAGCCACGTCTTCTGCGGTTCGGCGGCCCGACCGGACCTCGGCGGCGATGGCGGCGACGGACAGGCGTTCCATGGGCGTCCTCGGGTCAAGCCGGTTCGACAGCGATCATCGGCGCGCCGGGCGCGATAGCCTGGCGTTCCTGGGCATAGACCTGGCGGACAATGCCGGCGCTGGGGCTCGTCACATCGCACTCGGTCTTCATGGCCTCGATGATGGCGATGACGGCGCCCTTCTCGACCCGGTCGCCGGGCTGGACCAGCATCTTCCAGACGCTGCCGCCCAGGGGCGCCTCGACGAGCTCGGCGCCCTCGGGCACGACGATCTCCTCGGCCTCGGCCACATCGTCGGCGGCGCTGGCCAGGGCCTCCACCCGGGCGAACTCGCCGCGGCGCTCCCACTCGGCGCGTTCGGCGTCGAAGGCGGCCTCGCGGGTGGTCTGGAAGTCCTCGATGCTGGCGGCGTTCTCGGCCAGGAAGCGGCGATAGTCCGACAGGCGGAAGGTCTCATGGTCGATCCGGATCTCCCGCCGACCCAGGGGGAAGTCGCGCCGCCACTCGGTCAGCGCCTCGTGACTGACGGGGAAGAACCTAATCTGGTCGAAGAAGCGCAGTAGCCAGGGCTTGCCCTCGGTGAAGGCGTTCGTCTGACGATAGGTGTTCCACACCTGGATGGTGCGGCCAAAGAGCTGGTAGCCGCCCGGCCCCTCCATCCCATAGACGCACATATAGGCGCCGCCGATGCCGACGACGTTAGGCGGCGTCCAGGTGCGGGCGGGATTGTACTTGGTGGTCACCAGCCGGTGGCGCGGGTCGATCGGCGTGGCCACAGGCGCGCCCAGATAGACGTCCCCCAGGCCCATCACCAGATAGCGGGCGTCGAAGACGATGCGGTGGACATCATCTTCGCTGGCCAGGCCGTTGATCCGCCGGATGAACTCGATGTTGTCCGGGCACCAGGGGGCGTCGTCCCGGACCGAGGCCATGTACTTGTCGATGGTCTCGTAGATCGCCGGGTCCTTCCACGAGAGCGGCAGATGAACCACGCGGGACGGAATCTCGAAGTCATCAAGCCCGCCCAGGCGATCTTCGGCGTCATTCAGCGCACGCAGCAACTCGACCTGCGACAGGACCCGGCTGTCGTAGTGGACCTGCAGCGACCGGATGCCAGGGGTGATGTCGATGACGCCGGGCAGCGCCATGGTCTTCAGTTCCAGCATCAGCGCGTGGATGCGCAGACGCAGTTCCAGGTCGAGCACGATGGGGCCGTATTCCACCAGCAGGTGGCGATCCCCCTGGCGGCGATAGACTACGCGGGGCCGATGGCCTTCGGCCTCGATGACACCGAGGATCGGGCTGTCGCTGGACAGGACGGCGGGCGCGGGGACCGGCTGGGGCGCGGGCAAGGCGGCCCCGGCGATCAGGACGTCTTGCGCCTTCTCCGCCGCCACGGCCTCCTCATCGCTGACCACCTGGAAGGTCACGGTGTCGCCGGGCGCGAGCTGGCCGATCTTCCAGAGATCGGCCTGGATGGTCACGAAGGGGCAGACAAAGCCGCCCAGGGACGGCCCATCCGGCCCCAGAATGATCGGCATGTCGCCGGTGAAGTCCACCGCGCCGATGGCGTAGGCGTTGTCGTGGATGTTGGAGGGGTGAAGTCCCGCCTCGCCGCCATCGCGGCGGGCCCATTGCGGCTTCGGTCCGATCAGCCGCACGCCGGTGCGATTGGAGTTGTAATGCGCCTTCCACGGGGCGCTGGCGATCATCGCCACATCATCCTCGGTGAAGAAGTCTGGCGCGCCATGGGGGCCTGCCAGCACGCGGACCGTCCAGGCCTTGGAAAGCGACGGCTGCTGGTCCGGCGCCAACACCGCCCGCGGCGGGCCGACCAGGCCATCGCCAACCCGCAGGACATCGCCGGCGGCCAGGGTGCGGCCGGCATGACCGCCGAAGCCGCCCAGGGTGAAGCTCGCCCTGCTGCCCAGATAGGCCGGCACGTCCAGTCCGCCGCGGACCAGAAGATAGGCCCGCAAACCCGCCCCCTTCACCCGCCCGAGTTTCAGGGTCTGGCCGGCGAAGACCTGGAACGGGACATAAGGCTCGATCGGCGCGCCATCCAGGCTCGCCTCCAGCGCCGCGCCGGCCAGGCAGACCGAGGCGGTGCGGTTGAACAACAGGGTGGGGCCAAGGGCGGTGATTTCCAGCCCCGCGGCGGTCTCCATATTGCCCAGCAGGGCGTTGCCCAGCCGGAAGGCGAGCGCATCCATCGGGCCGGACGGCGGCACGCCCACGTCCCAGTAGCCCTGGCGGCCAGGATAGTCCTGCACGGTGGTCGCCGGGCCGCCACTCAGTACACGGATTGTCTGAGGTTCGAAGGTGATGTCGGCCAGGGCGCGGGTCGAGACCTGGCCGGTGACGAAGGCCTCGCTGCGGGCGACCTGGCGCAGCCATTCCAGATTGGTCTCCAACCCCGCCAGGCGCGTGTCATCCAACGCCTTCTGGAGCGCCGCAACAGCCTGCGCCCGGTCAGGGGCGGTGACGATCAGCTTGGCCAGCAGCGGGTCGTAGAAGGCGCTGACCTCGGTCCCGTCCACCACCCAGGAGTCTGCGCGGACGCCCTCGGGGAAATGCACCTGCGTCAGAACCCCGGAGCTTGGCCGATAGTCCTGGCCCGGGTCCTCGGCATAGAGGCGGGCCTGGATCGAGGCGCCGCGAGGGGCGGCCTCGAAGCCATCGAGGAACCCGTAGTCGCTGGCCGCGCCGCGGATCATCCAGGCCACCAGATCGACGCCGGTGACCTGTTCGGTCACCCCATGCTCCACCTGCAGGCGGGTATTGACCTCCAGGAAGAAGAAATCGTCGCGCTCGGCGTCGTAAAGGAACTCCACAGTACCGGCCGAGCGGTAGCGGGCCGCGGAGGTCAGGCGCACGGCGGCCTCAATCAGCGCTGCGCGGGTGGCGGATGGCAGATGCGGGGCCGGTGTCTCCTCAATGACCTTCTGGTTGCGCCGCTGAAGGGAGCAATCCCGCTCGCCCAGAGCGACCACATGACCCTGGCCATCACCGAAGACCTGCACCTCGATGTGTCGAGCCTGGCGGACGTAGCGCTCGAGGAAGACCCCCCCGTCGGAGAAGTTGCTGCCGGCCAGCCGGGTCACGGCGGCGAAGGCCTCGGCCACGGCGGCCTCGTCCTCGCAAACCCGCATGCCGATACCGCCGCCGCCAGCGGTCGCCTTCAGGATCACCGGGAAGCCGATTGTTCTGGCCGCCTCTAGCGCCACCGTCGCGTCGGTCAACAGGTCTGTGCCGGGCGCCAGCGGCACGCCCTGGGCCTGGGCCAGGTCGCGGGCCGTATGCTTGAGGCCAAAGGCGCGGATATTGTCCGGCGTCGGACCGATGAAGGCGATCCCGGCCGCCTCGCAAGCCTCGGCGAAGGCCACGTTCTCGCTCAGGAAGCCATATCCGGGGTGAATGGCCTGCGCCCCCGTAGCCCGGGCGGCGGCCAGTATGGCCTCGACGTCCAGATAGGACTGAGCGGCGGGCGCCGGCCCGATCCGCACCGCCTCATCGGCTTGGCTGACATGCAGGGAGCCGGCGTCGGCGTCGGAGAACACCGCCACCGAGGCCACGCCCATATCCTTGAGCGTGCGCAGGATGCGGCAGGCGATGGCGCCGCGATTAGCGACGAGAACCTTGGTGAACACTGAACTGCCCCTGCTCAGGCGGCGATAATCATGCGCACCGGCGTCGGATTGAAGCCGTTGCAGGGATTGTTGATCTGCGGACAGTTGGAGACCACCGCCACCAGATCCATCTCGGCGCGGATATCCACGAACAGACCCGGCGCCGAAATGCCGTCCACGATGCCGAGCGCGCCATCAGCCTCCACCGGCACGTTCATGAACCAGTTGATGTTGGAGACCATGTCGCGCTTGCCCCGCCCATGCCGGGCGTTGGCCTGCAGGAAGTTCTCGACACAGGCATGCTGGCCCTTGGTGTGGTGGCCATAGCGCAGGGTGTTGCTCTCGCAGGAGCAGGCCCCGCCGATGGTGTCGTGATAGGCCACCGAAGTGCCCAACACCGTGGCCATCGGATTTCCCTCGTTCGACAGCAGCACCGAACCCGTGCGCAGGAAGATGTTGCCCTGGGCGGCGATGGTGTCCTGGGCGCTGTAGCGCTCGGCGTCGTCGGCGAGCGCATACATCAAAAAATCCACGGCCTGGTTACCCTCCAGGTCAATGATCCGCAGCACCTCGCCCTTGCGCACCACATGATCCCAGGGGGCGAGGGCGGGCACGATCTCGTCATGCAGGACGGGGCCAGGCAGTCCTTCCAGGGCTTTATCGGTCATGGCGGCGCCCTCTAGCGACGGAAGTAGTTTTCGACGTTCAGGAAGGCGCGTAGGCCCTCCGGCGTCGCGTTGCGGATCAGATCATCGTGCGGCGTCACCGGCCCGCGCCAGGCGCTGACCCGTAGTGGCGTGACGCTGTAGTCGGACCGGGGGTCGCGGACGTGGGGGCAGTTGGCCAGAACCACGATCACGTCCATCTCGGCCCGCAGGGTCAGGCTGCGACCAGGGGGATAGGGACCGACGTGGGTCTCCACCGCGCCGTCGGGACCGATCTTCGCGCCCTTGAACCAGTTGATGCAGGGGTGGATGTCCTTGCGGCCGAGACCGAACTTGGCCAGCGCCAGGGAGAAGCGGTCGCGCGCGTTGGGATGCGGCCCCCAATTGTCCCCGGTCCCGTAGAGGCGGGCGTTGGAGGCGGCGTTGGACGCCCCACAGAAGGCGTCATGAGTTTCCGCGCCGTCCTCCAGAAGGCTCATCATCGCCCGCCCCATGTCGGAGAGCAGCAGGCGGCCTTGGCCCAGATAGGCGTTCCACTGCACCTTGACCGTGTCGGCGACATTCAGCCGCTCCACTGGATTTTCGGCGTTGAACACCAGCATGGAGGCGCAGGCGTCGCCCTGAAGGTCGGTCAGGCGCAGCCGTGCGCCGCGGTTCAGGCGCTTGGCGCCGTAGCCCCCTGCGCCGATCGTCTCCTCCCAGAGCATGTCGTCGGCCGCCACCCCTGTCGGCAGGTCACGAGCCTCGCTTGGCGGCAAGATCGGCATGGTCTCGATGCGGGTCGCGCCTTGGGCGCGGGCATGGGCCTGGGCGCTCTTGGGATCGGCGGTGGACGCGGCGCTCATGCCGCGCCTCCGGCCTGGGCGGCCTTGCCCCCACGCCCATGGGCGTGCAGCGGCGGCAACAGGGCGCGCGTGGTCACCAGGCGGATTTGATGCACGCCACGGATCCGGCGCAGCTCGTCGCACAGCATGTGCAGGCGCTCCGAAGGGCCCTGCACCAGCAGGACCTCCAGGGACTGGTCATCCTCCAGGAAGACGTGCTGCGAGGAGATGACCTCTTTCAGGAACGACCCTTGCGCCTGGGCGAGCGCCTGTCGAACCCGCCCGCTCTCGGCCCGGTAGATCAGGGTGATGGTGCCGGCCAGGATGGCGCCGTCCCGGCCCTCGCTATGCTCGGCCAGTTCGTGGCGAATCAATTCAGCGATCATCTGCGAGCGGCTGGGCAGATCACGCTCGGCCACCATCGCATCGAGCTGGGCCAGGAGCTCGGCGGGCAGGCTGACGCTGAGGCGGGCGAGCTGGGAAATCGGTTCCACGGTCATGAGGTGATCTTGGCTCCGTTATTACGTTCGTCAATTTTCGTAATACCGATTGCGCGGGCGGTCCAGGCCCCGCCTGCGACATGGGCGCCCCGGCCGCAGCGGCGCCTAGCCGTTGGGCGCCGACCTTCCCCCTAGCCGGTCGCCCAAGGCGTCGGCGTCGTTGGCCTTGTTCGACGGCTTCGCCAGGATCAGTGGGGCGAGAGTGATTGGCGCAGGCCGATAACCTCCCTACCCTGCGCTGAACCGCCGCCGTAGCGCGGCATAGTGATCAAGAGAGTCGCATGACCGATTCGCCGCCGACGAGCCCCGCCGCCGCCGAGGCGCCCGCCAGACGCACGTTTGTCCAGCGCTGGTGGTTTGACGTCGTCCTGTGGAAGCGCATCCTGTTGGCCCTCGTCCTGGGGGTGATCGCTGGGCTGCTGCTGGGCGAACAGGCCAACGCCATCAAATGGATTGGCGACCTCTTCGTTCGCCTGATCCGCATGATCGTCGTGCCCCTGGTCTTCGTCTCCATTGTCGCGGGCGTGGCCGGCATGGGTGACCCCAAACGGCTGGGATCCATCGGCGGAAAGACCATCTTCCTCTACCTGCTGACGACCGCCATCGCCGTCGGCGTCGGCATGGCCATGGGACTCCTCTTTGGACCAGGCCAGGGCGTTAACTTCCAGGGCGTCATTCCAGAGGCCGTCGGCACAGCGCCGCCGGTCCGTGATCAGCTGCTGGGCATCGTCCCGCTCAATCCGATCCAGGCCCTCGCCAGCGGCGATATCCTGGCGGTGATCTTCTTCTCATTCCTGGTGGGGGCGGCGATCCTGGCCCTAGGGGAGAAGGCCGACCCGATACGCAAGCTGTTCGACGCCGGCGTGGACGTGATCCTCTACATCACCCGCCTGGTGATGGAGGTGGCGCCTTTCGGCGTGTTCGCTCTGATGGCCTGGGTCATGGGAACAGCGGGCCTTAGCGTCTTCTACAATATCTTCCTGATGGCTGCGGCCCTCCTGCTCGGCTGCATCCTGCATATCCTGCTGGTGCACGGCGGCATGCTTCGCCTGCTGGCCGGCCTGCCCATCTGGCCGTTTTTCCGCGACATTCCCGACGCGGTGATGGTCGCCTTCTCGACCTCTTCCAGCGCGGCGACCCTCCCGGTCTCCATGCGCGTAGCTGAAAAGAACCTTGGGGTCAGCCACACCGTGGCCTCGACCGCCCTGCCCCTGGGGACCACCGTCTCTATGGACGGCACAGCCCTCTATATCGGCCTTCTCGCCATGTTCACCGCTCAGGCCTTCGGCATTGAGCTGACTCTCTCCCAGTACTTTCTGGTCGGCCTGACCACGATCCTGGTCTCTGTGGGCACCGCCCCCATCCCGTCGGCCTCGCTGTTCATGCTGGCCGCCGTGCTGACCACCATGGGCGTCTCGCCCGAGCAGACCGCCCTGGTGGTCGGCTTCGTCCTGCCATTTGACCGCCTGCTCGACATGACCCGAACCGTCGCCAATGTCACATCTGACCTCGCAGTGGCCGTGACCGTCGCCAAGTGGGAAGGCGAGTTGGATGAGGAGTCCTATCGCGCCAAGCCTGTCGAGTGAGGGTTCAATGTCTTAGGGCCTTGCGACCGCGCGGTTCATGAACGAACTAGGGTCCCATGCCTGCTGTCACGCCTGAACTCTTCCTGCTCGTCACGGGCCTCCTGCTTCTGACGACGGTTCTGGCCGGCACACTCTCCAGCCGCTTCGGGGTGCCCGCCCTGATCGGCTTCCTGGCCCTGGGCATGCTGGCCGGCTCCGATGGGCCTGGCGGCATCGGGTTCGCCGACTATCAGGTCGCCCAGACCATCGGCGTGGCCTGCCTGATCTTCATTCTGTTTTCCGGGGGGCTCGACACCCCCTGGAAGGCGGTGCGGCCTGTCCTGACCCCGGCCCTCTGTCTGGCTACGATCGGCGTGGTGATCAGCGCTGGCATCGTCAGCCTGACCGCCATCCTGCTGTTGGATTTCAGCCTGCTGCAGGGGTTCCTGCTGGGCAGCGTCGTGGCCTCCACCGACGCGGCGGCCGTGTTCGCAGTGCTACGGAACCAGGAAACCAAGCTTCGCGACGACGTCCTGGCCCTGATCGAACTGGAGAGCGGCTCCAACGATCCCATGGCCATCTTTCTCGTCGGGGTCGCCCTGGCGATGATCGCGGTTCCCACCACTCCCCTGCTAAGCTTCGTTCCGGACTTCCTGCTGCAGATGATCCTGGGGGCCATGATTGGCCTCGCCATAGGCTACGCCTTCACCGTGGTCCTCGCCCGCGCCAAGCTCCGGCAGGGCGGCCTCTTTCTGGTGGTGTCGGTGGCCGCCGCCCTGCTGGCCTTCGGCCTGGCTGGGGTCCTGACCGGAAGCGGATTCCTGGCGGCCTATGTGGCGGGCGTTCTGGCGGGCAATCGCGACTATCCGGGGCGCCGGGCGGTGTCCCAGTTCCAGGATGGCCTGGCCTGGCTCGCCCAGGTGGTGATGTTCCTGACCCTTGGACTGGTGGTCTTCCCCCATCAGTTGCCGGGCGTCGCCTTCGAGGGCCTGGCCATCACCGCGGTCCTCATGCTGGTCGCCCGCCCAGCCAGCGTCTTCATCAGCCTCGCCCCGTTCCGTCAGTTCGACTGGCGGGCTAAGCTGTTCATCTCCTGGGCTGGCCTGCGCGGGGCGGTGCCCATCGTGCTGGCCACCTTTGGCATCGTGGCGGGGGTGGAGGACGCCCAGGCGATGTTCAACATCGTCTTCTTCGTCGTGCTGGCTTCCAGCGTCATCCAGGGACCCACCATCGGCTTGCTGGCCAAGCGGCTGGGCCTGGATCGTAAGACCACGGCCAAGGCGGGGAGCTCAGTCCCGCCCGGGGTTCCTCCCCCCGTGAGGATCGAGGAGACTTCCCTATGAGCCCTCGCCAGGCGCTCTCCCGGCTGATCGAGACGTCCCGCAAGATCGTCGTCTTCACCGGGGCGGGCATCTCCACGGAATCGGGCATCCCCGACTTCCGCAGCCCTGGCGGCGTGTGGAGCAAGATGAAGCCCATCTACTTCCAGGACTTCGTCGCCAGCGAGGCGCAGCGTCGGGAGGCATGGACCCGCGCCTTTACGGGCCGCGCAGGCTGGACGGGGCGTGAGCCCAATGCCGGCCATCACGCCGTCGCTCGACTGGTGAAACAGGGCCAGGTTGAGGCGGTCATCACCCAGAACGTGGACAATCTGCATCAGGCTTCCGGTGTTCCCGATGAGCGGATTATCGAACTGCACGGCAACGCCAGCTACGCCACCTGCCTGGCCTGCGGCCTTCGCCATGAACTGCCTCAACTGAAGCACGAGTTCGAGGCGACGGGCGACATTCCCACCTGCCGCGAATGCGGCGAACTGGTGAAGACCGCCACCATATCGTTTGGCCAGCCCATGCCAGAGGCGGAGATGAGACGCGCGACGGCCGCGACGCTGGCCTGCGACCTCTTCCTGGTGCTGGGCTCGTCTCTGGTGGTCTATCCGGCGGCGGAGTTTCCGCTGCTGGCCAAGCGGCGGGGCGCAGCCCTGGCCATCGTCAACCGTGAGCCGACGGACCAGGACGAAGCCGCCGACCTCGTCGTCCATGACGAGATCGGGCCCACGCTCAGCGAGATTGTCCCGAGCGACAGCTGAGAGCGGTCAAGCCTTCGCGCTCGGCCGGGCCTTGACCCGCTCGAACCAGGCCGGGAGATGCTGGGCTTCAGCTGGCAGGGGCTGGCCCACCTGGGCCCCAAAGGCCAGGAAGCAGAACAACAGAATGTCGGCCAGGGTGAAGCGGTCCCCGCAGACATAGTCGCGGTCGACCATCAGTCCGTCGAGCCAGAGAACCTTGTCCCGGGCGATGGCCTTGAGGTCATCGGCCGCCTCAGGCCGCACCAGGCGGAAGCGCGGCTCGAACAGCGGCCGACCCTCGGCGGCGCGGAAGCCGCCCGTCAGGGGCTCGACGATGTTCAGGTCGATCCGGCGGGTCCACATGCGGGTCTCCGCCCTTTCCTCCGCCGTGGTCCCGATCAAGGCCGGCTCAGGCACCATCTCCTCTAGGTACTCGCAGATGGCGGTGATCTCGCAGACGACCGTCCCGTCATCCAGTTCCAGCGCCGGCATCTGACCTGCCACATTGACCTTGTGGGCATAGGGCGGCTGGCGGTTTTCCCCCTTCATCAGGTCAACCTGCTGCTGCGGAATATCCAGGCCCTTCTCGGCCATGAACATGCGCACCACATGCGGATTGGGTCCGACGGAATTGTAGAACTTCATGGCGGCCTCCCGGCTTTTTCTCGTCCGGAGACGAGTTGACGGGATTCCCCTCGCGTCAGGTCAAGCCTCTTGCGGACAGGAGGCCGATGGATCGTCCTCGGCGCAGGCCTCATTCATGCGGGCGAAGTGATCACCGGGGTCCAGGCGCGCAAGCGTCGGCGCAGGGGCGGGCCTGGACCTCGTCGTCACCTCGGCGCCCTCGGTCAGGGTCCGATGGACGGGGCACTTCTCGGCGATCTCAATGATCCGCGCGGTCTGGTCAGCGTCGAGGTCGCCCTCCAGGCCGATCTCACGGACGAACCGGTCCTTGGTGGTGGCTGTGCGCGCCTCATGGGTCACCTCGACACTGACCTTGTCCAGAGACCAGCCTTTGCGGTCGGCATAGAGGCGGCAGGTCATGGCGGTGCAGGCGCCCAGCGCTGCGCCCAGCAGATCGTAGGGGCTTGGGCCTGAGTCGAGGCCGCCCACATCGATGGGCTCGTCGGCCAGGAAGCGCGAAGGGCCCGCCCGCACAGAGACCTGGAACTTGCCGACGCCGGTCTCCTCGACCCTGACGGCCTCGCTGGAGGCCTCAGCCGTGGCCTCTGGCGCTGTCAGATAGCGCGCCGCCCAGGCGGCGATGACGGCGGCGGCATAGTCGGAATCGGCCTTGCCGGTCAGCAAGTGGTCGGCGTCGTCCAGGGAGATGAAGCTCTTGGGATGGCGGGCGGCGACAAATATCTCGGTCGCATTGTCGATGCCCACCACCTCGTCCCGGGGCGCGTGCAGGATCAGCAGGGCGCGCTTGAGCTGAGCGATCCGCTTGGCCTGGTCCTGCTCAGCCAGGTCGGCGATGAAGCCGGCGCCCAGTTCGAACCGGCGGCCGGCGATCTCCACCGGAACCGGACCCTCGGCCGTGGCGAGCGCGCCTTCGACATGGCGCAGCACATGCTCTGCCGAGGCTGGCGCATTGATCACCGCCACGGCGCGCACCGTCGGGCACTGGCCCACGGCGGCCAGGACCGCGGCGCCGCCGAAGCTGTGCCCGACAAGCACCTGCACCTCGTGGCCGGCGGCGTTCATCGCCTCGACGGCGCTGACCACATCGGCCACGTCGCTGGACAGACCCGCGCCGAAGTCCCCCTCGCTTTCCCCCAGCCCGGTGAAATCAAAGCGCAGGACCCCGAACCCCTTGTCGGCCAGGGCGCGGCTGATCCGGACCGCCGCCAGCGCCCGCTTGTCGCACGTGAAGCAGTGGGCGAAGACCACATAGGCGCGCGCCGGGCTCGCCCCCGTTTCAAGCACGCCAGAAAGACGTCGCCCGGCCGCATTCTCGAAATCGAAATCCATGCTGGCCATGGGAGTCTCCATTCATGCAGGCCCCGGAAGTCTGGGCCACTGGGGCGACGGCTCCAGCCTGTGAGCCCAGCAAACGGCCAGGATCAGACCGGCGTTCCGCCGCCCCTGGCGCCCATCAGGCGCCGAGCTGGTCCATCAGATATTCAGCCGACGACACCCGGAATTCGCCCGGCTCTTCGATGTTCAGGGATTTTACGACCCCGTCCTCAATGACCATGGAATAGCGTTGCGAGCGTTCGCCCATGCCGAATTTGGTCGCATCCATGGTCAGACCCACGGCGCGGGTGAAGTCGCCGCTGCCATCGGCCAGCATCACGATGTCGTCGCCGACGGCTTGGGACTCGCCCCAGGCCTTCATGACAAAGGCGTCGTTGACTGAGAGACAGGCGATCATGTCGACGCCCTGGGCCTTCATAGACTCAGCCTTGTCCACATAGCCCGGCAGGTGGCGCGCCGAGCAGGTCGGGGTGAAGGCGCCGGGAACGGCGAACAGGGCGACCTTCTTGCCCTTGAAGAGGTCATCGGTTGTGACGGGCTTGGGGCCGTCGAGGGTCGCCTGGGTGAGGGTGACGCTGGGCAGCTTGTCGCCGGTTTTGATGGTCATGGCCGTGCTCCGCAATGGGTCGCCAGGATGGGCGCAAGGCCAGCAAATAGCGCATTGCTCACCCCCTTCAACCTTCCTGCGTCGACTGTGTCTTGAAAGCGCCGCGTTCAGTCTCAAACTAGGGGGATGGGCGCCATTGATCAGACCAAGCCGACCGGGACCTATCTCTCAGGAAAATTGCTGATCGCCATGCCAGGCATCGGCGATCCCCGGTTTGAGCGCGCGGTCGTGCTGGTCTGCGCCCACGATGAAGAGCACGCCATGGGGCTGACCGTGAACCGGCCGGTGGACGGGCTCATGCTCGCCGATCTGCTTGAGCGGCTGGACATCGCGGCCGCGTCTGAGACCGCCTCGGGTCTCGACGACCCGATACTGATCGGCGGGCCGGTGGAGCGTGAGCGCGGATTTGTGCTGCACACCGCCGACTATCGCAGCGAGAACAGCCTGCCCGTGGGCGAGGACCTGGCCCTGACCGCCACCCGTGAGGTGCTGGAGATCCTGGCCCATGGCGAGGGCCCCCGTCGCAGCGTGATGGCCCTGGGCTATGCCGGCTGGGGCGCCGGCCAGCTGGAGCAGGAGCTTCGCGACAATGTCTGGCTGACCTGTGCGGCTGACGAGGCCCTGTTGTTCGGCGACGACCATGACCACAAGTGGTCCCAGGCCCTGGCCAAGCTGGGGATCGATCCTGGCCTGCTCTCGGCGGTGGCCGGACAGGCCTGAGCGCCCCGCGCGGGGCTCAGCCCCGGGCCTTCACCGGAGCCGCGCCGTCCACATAGCTTTCGTTCAGATAGACCTCGGCCTCCTGCGGCGACAGGGCCGGCGCATAGCCGAACCCCTGCCCATAGTCGCAGCCCAGGGCCAGGAGCTGGCGGGCCATGCCGGCGTTCTCGACACCTTCGGCGACCACTTCGAGGTCAAGATCCTGACCCAGCTTGACCACCGAGGAGACAATCTTGGCCGAGCCCGCATCGGTGGCCATGGTTCGGACGAAGTAGCGGTCGATCTTGAGCGTGTCGAAGGGCAGTCGCGTCAGATAGGACAAGGACGAAAATCCCGTGCCGAAGTCGTCCAGGGCCAGCGCCGCCCCGGCTTGGCGCAGATCGCGCAGGATGATGGCCGCCCGGTCCGGGTCACGCATGACGTCGCCCTCGGTCACCTCCAGCTTCAGGGCGCCAGCGGGCAGGCCGGTCTCGCGCAGGATACGGACCACATTGGCGATCAGGTCAGGATGATCGATTTCACCTGTCGACAGATTGACCGCGACGGTCAGTTCGCCAGCCGCCCGGTGATTGCGCCGCCACACCGCCAGCTGACTGGCGGCCTCGCGCATCATCAGCGAACCCAGGGCGCTCATCAGGCCCATTTCCTCGCAGAGCGGCAGGAACTGGTCGGGCATCAGCAGGCCGCGTCTCGGGTGACGCCAGCGCACCAGGGCCTCAAAGCCCGACAGGGCGCCCGTCGATAGCCGCACGATCGGCTGATAGAAGGCGGTCAGCTCGCCTCGGCCAATGGCGCCGCGCAGATCGCCCTCGAGGGCCAGACGCGAGAGTCCGTCACTTTCCAGGGCCCGGCCATAGGCCGCCGCCCCGCCACGGCCGCCGGTCTTGGCCGCCTCGACGGCCAGTTCAGCCCGCCGCAACAGTTCAGCCGCCTCCGGCGCCTCATCCCCGCCCCGGGCGCGGACCGCGCCGACCGAAAGGGTGGGGTGGATGTCGAAGCCCGCGACCCTCAGAGGCCGCTCCAAGGCGCTGCGCAGCACCTCGCT
Organism: Phenylobacterium sp.; assembly: GCF_030679875.1. Taxonomy (GTDB): domain Bacteria; phylum Pseudomonadota; class Alphaproteobacteria; order Caulobacterales; family Caulobacteraceae; genus Phenylobacterium. Next base: position 102,365 of record NZ_JAUXSP010000015.1, read on the forward strand.
GGCGGGTATCTCGCCCACTCTGGCCAGCACGCTGAATTCGTCTTCTCCGACCCGCGATAGCAGGGCGCCCGGGGGGAAGGCCGCCGCAAGACGTGACCCCAGGGCCGCGAGCACCAGATCGGCGCGCTCATGGCCCAAGGCCTCATTCAGGCGGCGCAGGCGGTCGAGATCGGCGACCACCAGCTCGTAGTCGCCGGCGATCTGAAGGCGCTCGCGGGCCCGGAGGATAAAGCTCTTCCGGTCGAGCAGGCCGGTGAGGTTGTCCAGGTCGGAGGCGGCGAATTTGGTTTCGGCGGCGACGACGCCGGCGGCGCGGACACCATCCTCGAGCCATACGCCTCGCCAGATGCAAACCCCACCGCCGCGCATGCGCAGGCGAACGGCGATCTCGGTTCCGGGCTCCTGAACCCGCAAGACCTCTTCAGCCCTGGCCCGGTCCTGCGGAAGGGCGAGGGCGCGGATGGCGGCCGACGAGCACTCTGGCGCGAGGGGTCCGAGGCCCAGGGCCCGCGAGGCGCCCGTCAGACGCAGACAGTCGCGCTCAGGCTCCCAGTGCCAGAGAGCCACGTCGGCCGCGCCCAGCGCTTCCAGCGTGCTCGTGGCGTCCCATATCCAACGATCGCTCGCCATGGCCTCTCGGGGGCCGGCGCAGGCCGCCGGCTAAACAGAAACAGTCACCTCCGGCCCCTCGTCCCGAGAACGGGGCGTGGTCATGCCGAACAGGACATGATCTCGCCAAACGCCGTTAATTTTCAGATAAGCCTTGGCGAACCCTTCCTCCTCGAACCCCGCCTTGGCCAACAAACTGCGGGACGCAGCGTTATGCGGCAGGCAGGCTGCCTCCAGCCTGTGGAGGCCCAAGGTGTTGAAGGCGAAGGTGTTCAGAGCCCGCGCGGCCGCCAGGGTGAGGCCGCGCCGGGTGAAGGGCTGACCGCACCAGTAGCCCACCGTCCCCATCTGGGCGACGCCCCGTCGGATATTGGACAGGGTGATGCCGCCGGTCAGGGCGCCATCGGACTCCTGAAACACCAGGAAGCTGTAGGCCACGCCCGCCTCGCGGTCGCGGGCATAGGCCGCCAGTCGGCGACGGAAGGCCACTCGGGTAAGGTCATCCGCGGGCCAGGTTGGCTCCCAGGGCTGCAGGAAGGCCCGCGAAGCGGCCCGCAGGTCGCGCCATTCCCCATAGTCGGCGGCGCGGGGCGGGCGAAGGAAGACCCCCGCTCCATCCACGCGCAAGCCCCCCTCCAGGGCGATCCAGTCCAGTAAGGCCATGATGCGATTGCGGCTCCGATTGCCCCGTCCGTCAAGTCGAAGGACCGCGAAGACGCCGTAAAACCCCCTCAAGCCCGCGGACTATCCCCTAACTCGCCAGGGTGGGCTGGTGGTTCCTGCCGCGGCCGGTCAGCCGAACATCGTCTCGGTAAAGGCCCTCGCCGCGCCGGTCGCCTGCCGGGGCCCGAGCACCGAGATGGCGGCCCTTCGGCTGTTGCAAAGGTCCGCCCCCAGGCGGGCCAGATCATCAAGGCTTACCGCCTCGATCCCCGCAGCGATTTCCGCCGGCGGCAGGGGGCGGTCAAACAGAAGGAGCTGTGCGGCGGTCTGCTCGGCCCGGGCCAGCGGCGATTCCCGCATCATGAACATCGCCCCCTTGATCTGGGCCTTGGCGCGGGCGAGTTCAGCGGCGGTTACAGATCCCCCCAGCCCCGCGATCTGCTCGGCGGCCACCTTGGCCAGCTCCACTGCATCCTTGGCCGCGCAGCCCGCGAAAACCCCGAGCACGCCCTGGTCGGCATAGGTCTCGCTGTAGGCGTCGACGGCGTAGGCCAGGCCGCGCTTCTCGCGCGCCTCCTGGAAGAGGCGCGAGGCCATGCCACCTCCCAGGATCTCGGCGAACAGGCGCAGGACGAAATAGTCGGGATGGCTGACCCCCACCGTGGGCAACAGGAAGACCAGGTTGGCCTGCTCCAGGCGCTTGGTCTCTACGGCCTGTCCTCCGGTGAACTGCGCGTCCGGGGCGCAGGCGGCCTCGACCGGCGCTGTGGCCCCGCCGAAGTCCCGCTCCGCCAGGTCCAGCAGTTCGGCCTCATCGACCGCGCCGGCCGCGCTCACCACCAGGGTTGTCGGGTCATAGAGCTGACGGCGCCAATCGGCCAGGCTGTCAGGCGCGGCGGTCGCGATCGACTCTACCGTCCCGAGGATCGAGCGGCCCAGCGGCTGCCCCCCATAGGCGGCGGCCTGGGCCATTTCGAACACCAGGTCATCGGGGGTGTCAGCAGCCTCGGCGATCTCCTGGCCCACAACCTGCTTCTCGCGGGCGAGGTCGTGGGGATCGAGACGAGGGGCCAGGACCAGATCGGCCAGGACCGCCGAACCAAGCCGAAGGCCGCCGGCGAGGCAACGGACCTGGAAGCTGGTCCGCTCATAGCCCGTGGCCGCGTTGATCTGACCGCCCTGCGCTTCGATCGCCTCGACGATCTCCATGGCTGAGCGGTCGCCGGCGCCCTTGAAGACCATGTGCTCAAGCAGATGAGACCAGCCAGACCTGCCTTGATCCTCAAACCGCGCGCCGCGGCCGGCCACCACGCACAGGGCCGTGGTCTCGAGGCCGGGAATGGGGTCGCAGACGACCCGTACGCCATTGGCCAGGCGATGAACCGAGGCCAAGCCCTAGCTCTCGGCGAAGGCGCGGACGCAGGCCTTGATGGCCTCCGCGTCGGCCGGCAGCCGGTCAAAACGTTCCGGTCGATCCGCCAGGCTCTGGGTCCAGCGCGGGAGATCCGGCGTCACCGAGGTCGCCGCGGCCACAGCTTCAGGGAACTTGGCGGCGTGGGCGGTGGACAGAACAATCACCGGCCCAGCCAGATCACCGGCCCGGCGCAGGGCGGCGACGCCGACGGCGGTGTGGGGATCGATCAGCTCGCCGGTTTCATTCAGCGTCGCCAGCATGGTGCGGCGGGTCTCATCCTCACTGACCGCCACCCCGGTGAACAGCTCGGCCATATAGGCCTGGGCCTGCGGTGGGATGTCGATATGGCCGGCCTCGCCAAAGGCGGTGAAGGCGCGGGCGGTCTCGACCGATTCACGGCGGACCGCCTCGAAGTAGAGCCGCTCGAAGTTGGACGCCGACTGAATATCCATGGCCGGACTCTGGGTCGCGGTCACCTCGCCCCGGGCGTAGCGGCCATCCTGGAAGGCGCGGGCCAGGATGTCGTTGGAATTGGTCGCCACCACGATGCGCGCGATGGGCAGCCCCATCTTGTGGGCGACATAGCCGGCGAAGGCGTCACCGAAATTGCCCGACGGGACGCAGTAGGACACCGGACGTTCAGGGGCCCCGACAGCCACGGCGGTGGTGAAGTAGTAGACGCTTTGGGCCACGATCCGCGCGAAGTTGATCGAGTTGACCCCGGTGAGATCCACGGCCTGACGCAGGCTCTTGTCCTGGAAGGCCGCCTTCACGATGGCCTGACAGTCGTCGAAGGTGCCCTGGACCGCCACGCAACGGATATTGTCCTCCGTCGCGGTGGTCATGAAGCGGCGCTGAACCTCTGAAATCCGACCTTCAGGAAACAGGGCGCAGACCCGCACATGGGCTCGCCCGCGGAAGGCCTCGACGGCCGCGCCGCCGGTGTCGCCGGAGGTCGCGCACAGAATGGTCTGGGTGCGGTTCTGGCCGGTCAGCACATGCTCATAGAGGCGGGCCAGCAACTGCATGGCCACGTCCTTGAACGCCAGGCTCGGCCCATGGAACAGTTCGGCCACAAAGGCGTCAGGGCTGATCTGCACCAGGGGGACGACAGCGGCGTGGGCGAAGGTGGCGTAGGCTTCCTCGCACATGGCGTTCACCGCCTCGCGGGGGATTTCCTCCCCGGCGAAGCGGGCGAGAACCTCGGCCGCCACATGCGCATAAGGCTTGCCGCGAAACGCCGCGATCTCGGCCGTCGTGAAGCTGGGCCAGGAGTCCGGCACATAGAGCCCGCCGTCGGGGGCGAGCCCGGCCAGCACCGCGTCCACAAAGCCAACCGCCGGGGCCTGGCCCCGGGTGGAGACATACCGCATCAACTTTTCCATCTGCGCCTGAGAACGGCGACATAGACGGCGATCAGGGCGCCGGCAAGGCCGAACCAGGTGAGGGCATATTCCAGATGGCGGTTGGCGATCTCGCCCGGCAGCGGGGTCGGCTCAAGGGCTGGGAAGGCTGGATTGCTCGCGGTTTCCGCCAGAAGGAACACCGGCGCCGGAGCCACAACGCCGAGCGTCTCGGCCATGGCGCCCACATCGCGGGAGTACCAGACATTGGTGTCAGGGCGATTGTCCGGGGTGACGAAGTTGGCCGGATCAGGATTGCGCAACAGGCCGATGACCTCCACCGGACCGGTCCCATCGGCGACCACCGGCGGTCGCTCAGTGACCGTATCGGGGACAAAGCCGCGGTCGACCAGCAGGGTCTGGTAGTCGCCCCCAGCGACGGGGCACGCTGAGATCAGCCTTTGCCCCGCCTGCCCGTCCTTGATGGCGTAGAGCTGGAGGAAGGGCGCGGTGTCGAGCCCAGGACAGGTCAGGTTCACCCGATAGAAGCCCAGGTCCTCCCCGCCCGCGGCCAGGGCCAGGATCTCGCCTGCGGGCCGCGGCGCAGCCTCAGCCCGGGTCTCAATCTGCGCCAGAAGCTCGGACTTCCACGCCATGCGCTGCATCTGCCAGACCCCGAGCGCGATCAGGATGGCGAGCGAGATCAGAGTCGCGAGCGTGAGACCGAGGGGAATATTGCGAGGCCGGGCAGGTTCAGTCATCGGATCTGGCCTCGCCCGCTCGATTGATGAACTGGGCGGCGAGCATGACGCCTTTCAGGGGACGCAGCAGGCCGACAGACACGATCACCGTCAGCGGCAACCAGAGCATCAAGTGGAGCCAGATCGGCGGGGTGAAGGCCAGTTCCACATAGAGGGCGGCGAAGGCCACCATGAAGCCGGCGATGAGGATCACGAACACCGCGGGCCCGTCCCCGGAATCGGCCTTTCCGAGATCATAGCCGCAGGCGGCGCACTGGGGCGCGACCTTCAGGAAACCCGCGAAGAGCGGGCCTTCACCACAGTGGGGGCACTGGCCGATCAGGCCCCGCACCAGAGGATTTTCGACCCGCACCGGCTAGGGCCTTCCCGGCTGAACGATCAGCGTCGGAACGAGCGTAGCGGACGGATGGGAGAGCCCGGCGCGGCAGGAGCGTGACACCCCGTGACGGACCGGGCCCATAGCCGGCCTAATGCCCCGCGCCGCCGAACACCACGTAGATGAAGGCGAACAGGAACAGCCACACCACATCGACGAAGTGCCAGTACCAGGCGGCCGCTTCGAAGCCGAAGTGGCGCTCCGGCGTGAAGCCGCCGCGCATCAGGCGCATCAGGCAGATGGCCAGGAAGATGGTGCCCACAAGGACGTGGAAACCGTGGAAGCCGGTGGCCATGAAGAAGGACGATCCATAGAGGCCCGAGCTGATCGCCGCGTCATTGTAGAAATAGTTGTGCGACAGGATGTGGTGGTACTCGTAGGCCTGGATGGCGCTGAAGATGACGCCGAGGATCACGGTCAGGATCAGGGCGAACTGGGCGCCCTTGCGGTCGCCCTGCTGCAGGGCGTGGTGGGCCCAGGTCACCGTGGTGCCTGAAAGCAGCAGCGTCAGGGTGTTGACCAGGGGGAGGTTCCAGGCCGGCACGGTCTCGATGCCCTGCGGCGGCCAGGTGGCCCAGGCCTGACGGACTTCCTCGATGCTGGAAAGCGTGCGGGCCTCATGGAAGAGGGCCATTTCGAAGAAGATCCAGAACCAGGCCACGAAGAACATCACTTCGGAGGCGATGAACAGGATCATGCCGTAGCGCAGGCCGAGATTGACGACCGGCGTATGGTCGCCGGCGTTGGCCTCCTTGGTCACGTCGATCCACCAGGCGGCCATGGTGATCAGGACCAGGGTCAGGCCGGCGGCGAACAGCCACCAGGTCCCGGCCGGGACGCCGAACAGGCCCTTGAGCCACATGACCAGGCCCACGGCCATGGCGGTGGCGCCCACCGAGGCCACCAGGGGCCACGGGCTGGGATTGACCAGGTGGTAGTCGTGCTTGACGCCTGCTTGGGCCATTTCGGTCCTAACCCCTCATGATATAGTCCCGCCGGCGTGGCTTGGGCTCGCCGCCGGCAGGTGGTCTTGATGGTGCTATAGCCCCGCCCCTTGCGATCCGCCAAGAGGGGAAGCCGCGGATGTCGTCGGCGCATGCGCGACCGGTTGAACCGTGGCGTCCTCGTCGGACGGATAGAAGGTGTAGGACAGGGTGATCTCGGCCTTGTTCCGGGTCTCGAAGTCCTCGGCGTATTCGGGATCGACGAAATAGACCATCGGGAACTTGATGGTCTCACCCGGACCAATGGTCTGGTCGGAAAAACAGAAGCATTCGAGTTTGCGGAAATAGGCGCCCGCCGCCTCGGGAACCACATTGTAGACCGCCCGCCCGGTCATGGCGGTCGGGCCGTTATTGGTCACCTCGAAGAAGGCCAGGCCCGTCTCGCCGATCTTCAAGCGCTGGGACACATCCTCTGAGCGGAACGCCCAGGGCAGGCTGCGGACATTGGTGTCAAAGCGCACATTGAGGCTGCGGTTCAGGATCTGGGTCGGCGCCGCTTCGGCCTGGCTGACGGTGCCGCCAAAGCCGGTGACCTGGCAGAAGGCGCGGTAGAGCGGCACTGAGGCGTAGGCCAGGCCGATCATGCCGACGAAGACGCCGGCGCAGATCAAGCCAAGGCGCACATTGCGCTGCGCCCCTTCGGGGCCAGGGCGCAGAGGTTCAGAGAGGTCTGTCGAGGACATTGGCTCCCAATCGAACAACGGTGACGAGGAAAACAAGCACGGCGAAGGCGATCAGACCCAGGGCCAGGGCGATGTTGCGGCCACGCCGCGCCTGGAGCCTGGGATCAGGCTGGCCGCTCCGGTTCGGCGCAGCTTGCATCGGCGCATCCTGAGGCGCTTCAGGCTCGCTCATCAGAGGCCTCCGGGGATCAGGTTGAGGAAGGTCGGCAGACCCAGGACGGCTTCGACCAGCAGGGTGGCGAAGATCAGGGTCAGATAGAGGATGGAAAAGGCGAACAGATTTCGGGCGTCCCGGGCGCCGGCCCGAACGTCATAGAGCCGCCCGTCGAGGCGGGGGTCGGCGCTGTCGCCAGCCCGGCTGCGCATGACCCGCCAGGCAAGGATGAGGAAGACCAGCCCGCCGGCGCCGGCGACAGCCAGATAGGGCAGACCGCCGAGCCCCGTGAAGGCCGGAACCAAGCAGATCGGAACGAACAGCAGGCTGTAGATGAAGATCTGTCGGCGGGTGGAGGCTGGGCCGGCCACAACGGGCATCATCGGCACGCCAGCCTTCTCGTAGTCCTCGCTGGAATAGAGGGCCAGGGCCCAGAAGTGGGCCGGGGTCCACATGAAGATGATGGCGCAGAGCAGCCAGGCGTTCAGCGGAACCTCGCCTGCGGCGGCCGCCCAGCCGATCACCGGCGGCAAGGCCCCGGCCAACCCGCCAATGACGATGTTCTGGGCGGTCCAGCGCTTGAGCCACATGGTGTAGACGACGGCGTAGAAGAAGATGGTGAAGGCCAGCAGGCCAGCGGCCAGCCAGTTGACGGCCACCCCCATGAACATGACCGACAGCATGGAGAGAATGACGCCCATGGAGAGGGCCTCGGCCCCCTGGATGCGGCCGGCTGGCACAGGCCGGCCCCGGGTGCGGCGCATCTTGGCGTCGATATCGGCGTCGTACCACATGTTGAGCGCGCCCGAGGCGCCCGCGCCGACCGCGATGCACAGGACGGCGACGGCGCCGATCAGCGGGTGGATCGGCGCCTTGGCGCAGACCAGGCCCGTGGCGCCTGTAAACACCACCAGCGACATGACCCGCGGCTTGAGCAGCTGCAGATAGTCCTGCCAGCGGGCGGGGGTGTCGGACGTGGTGGTGATGGCGCTCGTCATGGTCGCCAAAGACATACTCCTAAACATACCCGTCGCAACGGCGAAGGGGCGCGGCTCGGGTGTGACCGAACCGCGCCCCAGGGTCCTGGCCGGGCCGGCCGATCAGTGGTGGCCGTCAGCCTTGATGACCGGCGGCTCGTTGAACTGGTGGAACGGCGGCGGCGAAGGCAGGGTCCATTCCAGGGTGGTGGCGCCTTCGCCCCACGGATTGGCCTCGGCCTTGCGGCGCACGATGGCGGCTTCCAGCAGGATCAGCAGGAAGACGACCACGCCGACCGCGGTGATCAAATAGCCCACCGTCGAGACGTAGTTCCAGTAGGTGTAGGCCTCCGGATAGTCCACGTACCGGCGCGGCATGCCCTGCAGACCCAGGAAGTGCTGCGGGAAGAAGATGATGTTCACGCCGACGAAGGTGATCCAGAAGTGGAGCGCGCCGGCCCACTCGCGGTATTTCACGCCGAAGATCTTCTCGAACCAGTAGTAGAAGCCCGCGAAGATCGCGAACACCGCGCCGAGGCTCAGCACGTAGTGGAAGTGCGCCACCACATAATAGGTGTCGTGCAGGCTGTAATCGATCCCGGCATTGGCCAGGACCACGCCGGTGACGCCGCCCACGGTGAACAGGAAGATGAAGCCGATCGCCCACAGCATGGGCGTCTTGAAGCTGATCGACCCGCCCCACATGGTGGCGATCCAGGAGAAGATCTTCACGCCTGTGGGCACGGCGATGACCATGGTCGCGGCCACGAAATAGGCGCGCAGATTGATGTTCATGCCGACGGTGTACATGTGGTGCGCCCACACGATGAAGCCGACGAAGCCGATGGCCACCATGGCGTAGGCCATGGCCAGATAGCCGAAGATCGGCTTGCGCGAGAAGGTCGACACGATGTGGCTGATGATGCCGAAGCCCGGCAGGATCAGGATGTAGACCTCAGGGTGACCAAAGAACCAGAACAGGTGCTGGAACATCACCGGATCGCCGCCGCCGGCGGGGTCGAAGAAGCTGGTGCCGAAATTGCGGTCGGTCAGCAGCATGGTGATGGCGCCCGCCAGAACCGGCAGGGACAGCAGCAGCAGGAAGGCGGTGATCAGCACCGACCAGGCGAACAGCGGCATCCGGTGCAGGGTCATGCCCGGCGCACGCATGTTGAAGATGGTGGTGATGAAGTTGATCGCGCCCAGGATCGAGCTGGCGCCGGCCACGTGCAGAGACAGGATGGCCAGGTCCATGGACGGGCCTGTGTGGCCCAGCGTCGAGAGCGGCGGATAGATGGTCCAGCCGCCGCCGAAGCCGCGGCCAGGGCCGCCGTCGACGAACATCGACATCAAGAGCAGCACCCAGGCGGCCACCAGCAGCCAGAACGAAATGTTGTTCAGGCGGGGGAAGGCCATGTCTGGCGCGCCGATCATGATCGGGACGAACCAGTTGCCAAAGCCGCCGATCATCGCCGGCATGACCATGAAGAAGATCATGACCAGGGCGTGGGCGGTGACTACGACGTTGTAGCCGTGCTTGGAGGCGTCGATCCAGCCAAGCTGGTCGAGGAGCGAACCCTCGACAAACACCTGGAGACCGGGCTCAGCCAGCTCCCAGCGGATCAGACCTGACAGGGCGCCGCCCACGAGGCCCGCCATGATGGCGAACAGCAGGTAGAGGGTGCCGATGTCCTTGTGGTTGGTGGACAGGAACCAGCGGGTGAAGAACCCGGGCTTGTGATCGTGGTCGTCGTGACCGTGTGCGGCGGCGTGAGCCATCTTACTCTACCCCTGGGTCAGTTCGCGGCCGCTGCGGCAGCGGGCGCAGCGGTCTCAGGCGGCGAGACAGCCGCATCTTCGGTTTCGCCCTCGGTCGCCGAAGCGTCGGTGGCCGTCTGGTCGATGGCGGGCGCCGTGGCCTCGGCCTCGGTGCTGGCCGCAAGCCCGGCGGGGTTGCCGCCCTTGCCGGCGATCCAGGCGTCAAACGCCGCCTGGCTCACCACCCGGATTTCGATGGGCATATAGGCATGGTCGACGCCGCAGAGCTCGGAGCACTGGCCATAATAGACCCCCTCGCGCTCAGCGGTGAACCAGGTCTCGTTTACGCGGCCGGGGATGGCGTCGGTCTTCAGACCGAAGGCCGGCAGGGCGAAGGAGTGGATCACGTCGGCGGCGGTGACCAGGACGCGGACCGTCTTGCCCACCGGAACCACCATGGGCTCGTTGGCGGCCAGCAGATACGGCACGCCGGCGGCCCGGGCTTCTTCCTCAGGCAGCATGTTGGAGATGAATTCGCCCACCTCATGGTCGGGGTATTCGTAACCCCAGTACCACTGATAGCCCACCGCCTTCACCGTCAGGTCGGGGCGGGGCATGTCATGATAGGTGAACAGCAGGCGGAAGGAGAAGATGGCGATGAACACCAGGATCAGCACCGGCACCAGGGTCCAGACGACCTCGATGGTCGTGTTGTGGCTGAACTTGGCCGGCACCGGGTTGGACCGCGCATTGTAGCGAACGACCACCCAGATCAGCAGCGCCGCTACAAACAGGGTGATGATCGTAATGATCGGCATCAGGATCCAGTCATGGAACCAGATCGCGTCATACTTCAACGGCGCGGCGGCCGGCTGAAGCGCGATTCCCTTAGGCGTGGGCTGGCCTATCAGGTCCTGGGCCAGCGCCTGAACGCCCCAGAACGCCATCGTCGCGCCCGCTGCGGCCCCGGCCGCCAACGTCCGCATCCCCTGCAAGCTCGACTTCATATCCCCTCGGTCTCTTTGGCGGGCTCGGCGTCGGGGAAATACCCAAAAGCCGATCCGCGACTGAAACGAGGCTTACGCAGCGAAAAGGCGTCCGCCGCCAGGCCCTCAAGGCGCGTGCATACGCGCTCTCCCCCAAATTGCCAAGGCGATAGCCCGCGACAAGGCCCATCACGTTTGTGCGGCGATTTTGGACCAAATGACGCATGCGGAACTGGCGCCTGAGCGGCGCCCCGTGACGAGGGCCGCCCGAGACCCTATGTCTTGAGCAGGCCAGCCCGTGGCCCCGCCGAAGGACTCTCTATGAACGCCCACATTTCAGCGCCTTCAATCCTGGACTCCTGCGGCGTCGCGCCTGAGCGGGCGCGTGAAATCCTCGGCGAAGCCCTGGCCGGCGCTGACGACGGGGAGATTTTCGCCGAACGCTCGGAGAGCGAGTCCTTTCTGTTCGACGATGGCCGACTGAAATCGGCGGCCTATGATTCGACGGAGGGATTTGGCCTGCGAGTGGTGGCCGGCGAGACCGCCGGCTACGCCCATTCCAGCGAGATCTCGGAGGGCGCCCTGCGCCGGGCCGCATCCTCGGCCGCCCTGGCCAAGCGCGGCTATCAAGGCGTCGCCGCCGAGGGTCCCCGGGCCACCAATGTCCGCCACTATGGCGATGATGACCCCCTCGCCACCCCCGACTTCGCCGAGAAGGTCGCCCTGCTGCAAGAGATCGACGCCTGGGCGAGAGCCCGCGATCCCCGGGTCGTGCAGGTCATGGCCAGCCTGACGGCTGAGCGGCGCATCGTGGAGATCCTGCGGGCCGATGGGCGGCTGATCCGCGACGTGCGCCCCCTGTCGCGCATCAATATCCAGGTGACGGTCGAGAAGGACGGCCGACGCGAGGCCGGCTTTTCTGGGGCCGGCGGCCGGGCGGGCTATGAGGCCTGGATCACCCCTGACGCCTGGCGCGAGCAAGGCGAAGAAGCCCTGCGCCAGGCCCTCGTCAACCTTGACGCGGTGGCCTGTCCCGCGGGCGAGATGGACGTGGTGCTGGGCCCCGGCTGGAATGGGGTTCTGTTGCACGAGGCCGTCGGGCACGGTCTGGAAGGCGACTTCAACCGCAAGGGCACCTCGGCCTTTTCCGGCAAGATCGGCCAACGGGTGGCCGCGCCGGGCGTCACCGTATTCGACGACGGCGCCCTGCCCGGCCGTCGCGGCTCGCTCACCATTGACGACGAGGGCACCCCGACGGAGCGCACGGTGCTGATCGAGGACGGTATCCTGGTCGGCTACATGCATGACCGCATGAGCGCCCGGCTGATGGGTCTGACCGCCACCGGCAATGGCCGGCGGCAGTCCTATGCGCACATGCCCATGCCCCGGATGACCAATACGGCCATGGAGGGCGGCTCCACCCCCCAGGCCGAGATGATCGCCTCGACCAAGCGCGGTCTCTATTGCGCCAATTTCGGCGGCGGCCAGGTGGACATCACCAACGGCAAGTTCGTCTTCCAGTGCACCGAGGCCTACCTGATCGAGGACGGCAAGGTGACAAGACCCGTCAAGGGCGCGACCCTGATTGGCGATGGCCCCTCGGCGCTCACCCGGGTGACCATGATCGGCGATGACTTCGCCTTCGATCCCGGCGTCGGGGTCTGCGGCAAGTCCGGCCAGAGCCTGCCGGTGGGTGTGGGTCAGCCGTCTCTGAAGATCACCGGCCTGACGGTGGGCGGCACCAGCATCTAGGACACACTCGGCCTAAGTTTGGCGAATCTGTCGGAGATTTAACTAGGGCGCGAGCTCAACCCTGGATCATCTGCCCGGCAGGAGACGCCCAGATGATCCAAAGAAACCGCCTCGCTGCGCTGGCCGCAGCGTGCCCCCTGATGATTCCCGCCGCGGCCCTGGCGCAGGCGCCGGCTGATCCGCCCATGGCCGCGAGCGCCCAGGGTGTGACCAGCTATGCGCCGGACTTCTTCGCCGACGCCCGTCCAACCACGGCGCTGGACATGATTGAGCGCATACCGGGCTTCGTGCTCGACGGGGGCGACAATGTGCGCGGCTTCGAGGGGGCGGCGGGCAATGTGCTGATCGATGGCCGGCGGCCAGCCTCAAAGTCGGACAATCTGGCAGAAATCCTGCGCCGGATCCCGGCGTCTCAGGTCTCCCGCATCGACGTGATTCGCGGCGGCGCGCCGGGCGTCGACATGCAGGGCAAGGCGGTGATGGCCAATCTGCTCCGCGCCGAAACCAACACGGTCCAGGGCCTGATCGCCCTGGCCGACCGCCAGGTCTATGATGGACGCAATCTGCTGGGGCTGCGGGTCGAAGGCTCCGGCCGCGCAGGCGCGCTCGCCTGGGAGGCGGGCTTGGTCGGCGGACAGGGACCTGATGACGGGGCTGGCGAAGGCCCGCGGGTTCGCGTCGACCGCCTGGGCGTTCCGCTCATTCTCAGCGACGTCGACAGCCAAGGCCAGGCGACCAATGGCGCCTTGACGGGGGCCGTGGAGCGTCCGGTGCTTGGTGGGCAATTGCGGGTCAATGGCCGGCTGTTCGTCGACCACTATGAGTATGACGAGCGAAATCAGCAGCGGGGCGGCGGTCCGCTGGAGGTATCCCACGAGGACTTCGACCTGACCGAAACCGAGCTCGGCGCCAGTTTCACCCGGCCTTTGAGTCCGCGGACCAGCCTGGAGCTGATCGGCCTTCGGCAGACCGCCGAACAAGTCATCGACTCCACCTTCAGCGACCCCTTCGAACAGGCCCATTTCGCTTTGGAGAGCGATACGGTGGAGACCATCGGGCGCGGCGTGCTGCGTTGGCGACAGAGCGAGGCCCTGTCCTGGGAGCTAGGCGCTGAGACCGCCGTGAACACCTTGGACGGCCGCACGCGGTTCGCCCGCAACGGGACGCCCATAGCCCTGCCCGCGGCCAATGTTCAGGTCGAGGAGCGGCGGGGCGAAGCGTTCCTGAAGACCGCGTGGCGGGCCACCCCGCGCCTGACCGTCGACGGTGCGCTGCGCTATGAGGCCTCCGACATCACCGCCGAGGGCGATCTGGCCTTGGAGAAATCCCTGGCCTTCGCCAAGCCCCGCCTCAGCCTGGCCTGGGCGCAGGATTCACGCACCCAGCTGCGGTTCAGCATTGAGCGCAGCGTCGGCCAGCTGAACTTCGACGACTTCGTCGCCACCTCCGCCTTGAACACCGGGGTGCTGACCGCGGGCAATCCCGACCTGAACCCCGCCCAGGAGTGGGTGGCCGAAGCCGCCATCGAGCGGCGTTTCTGGACCAGCGGCGCGCTGGTGGTCACCGTTCGCCGGGCCGAGGTCACCGACGTCATTGACCGGGCGCCCGTACGCCTGATCGACGGGGGGATTTATGATGCTCCGGCCAATATCGGTTCGGGGGTGCGCGAGGAGCTGGCCATGAACCTCAACCTGCCCCTGGAACGGTTTGGCGTGAAGGGCGCCCAGCTGCGCGGGGAGGCCACCTGGAGGTGGTCTGAGGTGGAGGATCCCACCACCGGCGAGAGCCGCGAGATTTCGGGCCTGCGTCCCCTGGAATGGGAAGCCCACTACACACACGATCTGCCAGCTTGGAAGTCGGTCTGGGGGATCGACGTGTTCGGCGGCTGGCGGGAGACCTACTACCGCTATGACGAGATCTCGACGCGGAAGCTCAAGACCTTCGTCGTGCCCTTCGTCGAGTGGAAGCCTCAGCCGACCTGGGTGATCCGGTTCGAAATCCCCAATGTCACCGAGCGCGGCGTGCGCCGCACCCGCACCGTCTATGAAGGCCCCAGGGATGTGAGCCCCGTCGCCTACATTGAGGACCGGGACATCCAGTTCGGCCGGATGTACCGGTTGCGGATCAGCAAAACCCTCGGCGGCTGAGCGGGACAGCGACCAGATGCGCCTGCCCCGCCCGTTCCGCTGTCCTAAGACTGACGGTCATCCCGCAGGGTCTGGGGATTCACCGCCTGGCGTTCGCCATCGACGGTGGGCGCGATCGGCTCCGGCGACGGGCCATGCCCCGTCTCCACCCCGTGCGCCCAGCCCTTGATGAAGAAGCTGAGCACCATGAAGATCACCCCGGCCGCCAGACCCCAGTAGCCGAGCATCTGGAAGACCCGCAGCGAACTCTGCAGCGCCGCTTCGGGATCCAGGACCTGGCCGCCCAGGGTGGCGGTGCCGGCGAAACCGGCGATCCGCCCCCCCACAAACTGAGCGATGGAGCTGGAGAGGAACCAGACGGCCATCATGAACGACACCACCGAGGGCAGGGAGAGCTTGGTGATCTCAGACAGGCCTACCGGCGAGAGGAAGAGTTCGCCGGTGGTGTGCAGCAGGTAGAGCAGGCCCAACACCATGAGCGGGAGCCGGAAGGTCGGATCGGCGAAGCCTGCGCTCCAGACGACCACCATGAAGCCCAGACCGGCCTGCAACAGGGCCAGACCGAATTTCATGGTCGGATCGGGATCCATGTTGCGGCGGCCAAGAAAGGCCCAGAGCGCGGCGAAGATCGGCGCGAAGATGAGAATGAAGCCCGCGTTGAAAGACTGCACCTGGGCGGCGCCAAAGCGGGTGTCGATCCATGACCACCAGCTGCCAGGCGCCATACCCGCGGCTTCCAGCTGGTCAGGGGTGCCCATTGGCATGCCCAGGAAGGTGCTGGCCTGGCCTGTGATCGACAGGTCCACATTGCGCGCCGCGAACAGGTTGAGCGAGGTCCCGGCCTGTTCAAACAGGGTCCAGAACACCACTGAGCCGAAGATCAGAACCATGGCCAGCATCATCCGCTGACGCTCGACCCGCGTCTGGCAGACCCGCACGATCACATAGGCGACGATGGCCAGAGACACCACGATGGCGACAGACAGCACCTGGCCCACCACAGCCTCGCGCTGAACAAGCCACCACACCGCAGCAATGGCGGGGATGGTGGAGAGATAGATCAGCCATTCCCGGTTCAACGGCCCCACCACGGGCTTGGCCAGCAGTTCGGGATTGGGAGGCTCGCCCTTGCCCTGAAGCAGGGGCTTGCCCAGCACGAAGACGATCCAGCCCAGAGCCATGCCGATCCCGGCCAGGCCAAAGCCGTAGCTCCAGCCAAACTGCTGTCCGAGCAGTCCGCACAGGACCGAGGCCCAGAAGGCGCCGAGATTGATGCCGTAATAATAGAGGGTGAAGCCGGAATCCCGCCGCGGGTCGCCCTGCGGGTAGAGCTGTCCCACGATGGTGGAGATATTCGGCTTCAGGAAGCCGACGCCGAGGATGATCAGCGACAGCGCCAGATAGAAGACGTTGACGCCCACCGGATCAGCCGTCTTGGCCATCTGGTAGCTGCCCTCAGGCAGGACGGCCGGCAGGGATGCGGCTGCGGGGAGGTCGATGATCCGCAACCCGCCGCCCTCAGCAGGGGCGAAGGCGTAGGGGGCGCCGTCCACCACGAGCCGGACCTCACGGTCATCCATGCGGCCCTCAAGCGAGACCTCATAGGCCTGGCCGGCATAGGTCAGGGTTTCGCGGGTGGGCTCACCCTCCACCGCCATGGCCAAGTGGCCGGCCACCAGCAGCAGGGCGCCAAAGGCCACCGCCTTGCGGGTGCCGAGATAGCGGTCGGCCAGGACGCCGCCGATCAGGGGCAGCAGATAGACGAGCGAGGTGTAGGAGCCATATTGGCTATTGGCGATATCGTCATCGAACAGAAGGTGCTGCGTCAGATAGAAGATCAGGATGGTCCGCATGCCGTAGTAGGAGAAGCGCTCCCACATCTCGGCGAAGAACAGGACGATCAGACCCCGGGGATGATTGCGCATCAGCTGCAGCAGCACCGGAAGGCCGGTGAGCAGCGTGATGATCACGCCGAGCACGACGACGATGTTCATGAATCGACTTCCGCTTGGTCTGCATTAAGCCAGCCTTGGAGCCAGCGCCGAGGTTCATTTGACCCGGGCGGCCCGGGAAAGCGGGGAGAAGATCACGCGTCTGCGCGCGAGACAAGCAAGGCTTGCCCGTCCCCATCGTCACGTCGTGAAGGCCGGAGCCATGGGCCCTGTTGTGCGTTCACCTTGGGTCCACAGGAGATGAGTCCATGCCCGACCCCGGCGCCACCCACGCCCTGGAAATTCGCCCAGCCGGCGGCCGCATGCGCGCCGCCTTCCGCGGTCATGTGATCGCCGACAGCAATGACGTCCTCATCCTGCGGGAGGGCGCGATGGCGCCCGTCGCCTATTTCCCCAAGGACGACATTGAGATGGGCTATTTCGCCCGGACCGAGCGCTCAACCCACTGCCCGTTCAAGGGTGACGCCGGCTACTACACGGTGACGCTGGAGGGCGAGGTGCTCGAAAACGTCGCCTGGACCTATGAGGATCCTCTGCCGGGGGCGGTCCAGATTGATGGTCGGCTGGCCTTCTACACTGATCGGATCGAGGTCTATGAGGTGGGCGACAAGACCGCCCCAAACGACCACCACGCCAATGTGGACGAGGTCGTGCAACACACCGATTCTGGCGGCGGCCAGAGCCAGAAGGCGCATTGGCCGACCAATGTGGAAGAGCCCAAGGGGTGAGGCGACGGCCTTAGAAGGCCATGGTCTCATAGGCCTTGGACAGGTCGCCGGCCCAGGCCCCGTGGTACTGCTCGAGCATCCGCTCGGCCGGGGTCAGGCCGGTTTCGGCGATATCTTCCAACTCAGCGAGGTAGCCGGTCTCATCGACCATGCCGCCGCTGAGACGGTTGCGGGCCTTCAGGCCCTGGCGGGCGATGACCAGGACGTCCTTGGCCACGTCTTGCAGTGTGCGGCCGCCGATCTGCGCCTTCAGGCCGACCTTGGCGGCTTGGCTGCGCAGACCTTCATGGTCTTCCACTGACCAGGACTTGCAGACATCCCAGGCTGCATCGAGAGCGGCCTGGTCATAGAGCAGGCCGGTCCACAGGGCCGGCAGGGCGCAGAGCCGGCTCCAGGGGCCAGCATCGGCGCCACGCATCTCCAGATAATATTTGAGCCGCACCTCAGGGAAGATGGTGGTGACGTGGTCGGCCCAGTCCTTGATGGTCGGCCGCTCGCCCGGCAGTTCCGGCAAACGTCCGGCCATGAACTCACGGAAGGATCGCCCGGCCACGTCGATGTAGCGGCCCTCGCGCTTCACGAAATACATCGGCACGTCCAACGCATAGTTGGCGTAGGTCTCGAAGCCGAAGCCATCCTTGAAGACGAAATCCAGCATGCCCGTCCGGTCAGGGTCGACATCGGTCCAGACATTGGCCCGGGCCGACAGGAAGCCGTTGGGCTTGCCTTCGGTGAAGGGGGAGTTGGCGAACAGCGCCGTGGCCACCGGCTGTAGAGCCAGGCTGGTCCGGAACTTCTTGACCATGTCGGCTTCGGAGCCGAAGTCGAGGTTCACCTGCACCGTGCAGGTGCGGAACATCATGTCCAGCCCCATGCCGCCGACCTTCGGCATGTAGTTGCGCATGATCTTGTAGCGGCCCTTGGGCATCACCGGGATCTGGTCCCGGGCCCAGGTGGGCGTGAAGCCGAGACCCAGAAAGCCCAGGCCGAGTTCGTCGGCTACGGCCTTGACCTCGGCCAGATGGCCGCCGGTTTCATCGCAGATCTCGTGCAGGTCGTTCAGGGGCGCGCCAGACAGTTCGAACTGGCCGCCCGGCTCCAGGCTGACATTGGCGCCATTGCGCTCCAGCCCGATGAGGGTGTCGCCTTCGAACACCCCCTGCCAGCCAAACCGCATCAGCCCGGTCAGCAGGGCGTGAATGCCATTGGGCCCCTCATACGGGACCGGCGAATTGTCCTTGAGGTAGAAGGGAAATTTCTCGTGCTCGGCGCCGATGCGCCAGTCCGCCTTGGCCTTGGAGCCATCGGCGAACCACGCCACCAGGTCCTCGAACGCCAAGGGGCGTTCCTCGCAAATGACGTTGGCCATGACACTCTCCCCAGCCCGCCAGTAATTTTCGCCACGGCCGAGGCCCCCAGCGGCGGCGATCTTTACGCCGTTCGCTGAAGTGGGCGCAACGATGGCGAAGCGCAATGCCCCCTCAATCAGAGGCGGCGTGATCGCGCCAGTCTCCGCAGGCGCTCTGCCAGAGGGTCAGGGCGCTGATGGCCGCCGTGTCAGCCCGCAGAATCCGCGGGCCAAGACTGGCGGGCACGGCCTGATCAAGGCTGCGAAGCCGTTCACGCTCGGCGGGGGAAAAACCCCCTTCCGGTCCTATCAGCACGGCCCAGGGGCCGGAGGGCTGCCCTCGCAGGGCGTCAAGAACCGGCGGGGCGTCGCCGGCCTCGTCACAGAAGAGCAGGCGGCGGCTGGCCTCCCAGTCGTCGAGCACGGCGCTCAGCCGTATTGGCTCGAAAATCTCCGGCAGATCGATGCGGCCGGTCTGCTCGGCGGCCTCCGTGGCGATCGCATTCAGCCTGGACAGTCGGATATGCTCGGGATTGGTTCGCTCGGTCAGCACCAGGCGCACCCGCCGTGCGCCCAGTTCGCAGGCCTTTTCGATGATGGTCTCCAGCCGGGCGCGCTTGACCACGGCGACGATCAGGTCGAGGTCGGGGCCCCGCGTCAAGGCCCTCGTCTGCGCCTCGACCTCAAGCACCGCCCCACGCTTGCCGCTCTCGATGACCACGGCCCGCCACTCCCCATCGCGGCCATTGAACACCAGCACCGGATCGCCGGGCGACCGACGCATGACTGCGATCACATAGCGGCTCTGATCGGGATTGAGGCCGAGCTTGGCGCCGGGGGCGAGATCGTGGGTCACAAACAGTCGGATCATCGGTCGATTTTCTAAGGGTTGCCGCCGTCCGCGCATAGGGCATGGCGCAGAGCCCCGCCGTCGGCGTAGGCTTTCGCCATGAGCAAGTCCGCAAAGACCGACGAGACCTATGACGAAGCCCTGCCTCGGCTGCAGCTGGCCCTGGTGAAGATGCAGCAGCGGGCCCTGGCCGATGGCGAGAAGGTGCTGGTCATCTTCGAAGGCCGCGACGCCGCCGGCAAGGACGGGACCATTCAGCGGATCACCGAGCACATGTCGGTCCGCGCCACCCGGGTCGTGGCCCTGTCCAAGCCCTCCGACGTCGAGCGCACCCAGTGGTACTTTCAGCGCTATGTCAGCCATCTGCCGGCGGGCGGCCAGTTCGTGATCTTCAACCGCTCCTGGTACAACCGCGCCGGCGTGGAGCGGGTTCTCGGCTTCTCCAGCCTCGCCGAGCAGGAGGATTTCCTTCGCGAGGTGCCGCTGTTTGAGCAGATGCTGGTGGCGAGCGGCATCCGACTGGTGAAGATCTGGATGGATGTCAGCAAGGACGAGCAGGCCGAGCGTCTGGCGGAGCGGAAGAACGACCCGCTCAAGGTGCTGAAGTCGAGCCCGCTGGATGAATTCGCCCAGCCCCGTTGGGACGACTATTCCGCGGCCCGCGACGAGATGCTGCGGCGCACCGACACCGCCCAGGCGCCCTGGGTCTGCGTCAAGGCCGACCACAAGAAGACCGCTCGGCTCAATGTCATCCGCCACCTGATTGGAGCCCTGGCGGCCCCCGGGCTCGCGCGCACGGTGGAGGATCCCGATCCTGAAATCCTCTTCGGCTTCGACATCGCCGCCCTGACAGACGGGCGTCTCTGCCCCTGACCTGCCGTCGCCGCCGATTTTGGTGGCCGCCGGCCTCGCAGGTTGGCTAGGTTGAGGTGGAGACATGCGGGAGCGGTGCAGTCGTGGCGTGGAATGAGGGGACAGGCCTGCCGAGCTTGGACGCCCGCCTGACATTTCTGCGTACCGGCGGGGTGACGGGCGCCCTGATCGCCGAACGTGACTGGTCCACCAGCCCCATCGGGCCCATCTCGGCCTGGCCCCAGAGTCTGCTCACAGCCCTGAGCATGTTGCTCCATTCCCCGACCCCAATCGTGATGCTCTGGGGGCCGCAGGGCGTCATGCTCTACAATGACGCCTATTCCGTCTTCGCCGGCGCCCGCCATCCGAGGCTTCTGGGCAGCAATGTGCTGGAGGGCTGGCCGGAGGTCGCCGACTTCAACGCCCACGTCATGGAGGTGGGCCTGGCGGGCGGCTCGCTCAGCTACAAGAACCAGGAACTGGTCCTCTATCGCAACGGCCAGGCTGAGAAGGTCGTGATGAATCTCGACTATTCGCCGGTCTTTGACGAGGCGGGCGCGCCAGCCGGCGTCATCGCCATTGTCGTGGAGACCACAGAGCAGGTGCGCGCCGAAGCCGCGCTGAAGGCTGAGCGGGATCGCGCCCACAATGTCCTGGAGGGGATGACGGACGGCTTCCTGCTGCTGGCGCACGACTTCACGATCCTCGAGATGAACGCTGAAGGAATCCGGGTCGACGGGCGTCCCCGCGAGGCCTTCATCGGCCAGAATCACTGGGACGTCTGGCCAGACACCTACGACATGCCGCTGGGTGCGATTTATCGGCAGGCCATGAGCCAGCGGACCGCCTTCGTTCTCGAAAATCGGTATGTGTTCCCAGATGGACGGGCCACCTGGCTCGACGTGCGGGGCAACCCGGTCGAAGAAGGCCTGGCCATCTTCTACCGCGACATCACCGAACCGAAACGGGCCGAAGAACACCTGCGGCTGATGGTTCATGAACTGAACCACCGGGTGAAGAACTCCCTGGCCACAGTGCAGGCGATCGCAGCCCAGACCTTGCGCGGCGGCGAGGCGCCTCTGGCGGTGCGCGAAGCCCTGACCTCTCGCCTCCTGGCCCTGGCCAAGGCGCATGATGTCCTGACTGACGCCCGGTGGGCCGGCGCCCGGCTGGATGAGATCGCCGCCCAGGCGGCCGAACCCTATGGCGGCGAGCGGTTCAAGATCGAAGGACCCGGGGTGATCCTCGCCCCTCGGACCGCCATTGCGATGGCGCTGGCCTTCCACGAACTGGCGACCAACGCCGCCAAGTACGGCGCCCTCAGCTCGGCCGCCGGCCAGGTCGAGTTGATATGGAGCCTGACCGCGAACGTCGATCCGCCACAGCTGCGCCTGACCTGGCGGGAAACTGGGGGGCCGCCTGTGCAGCCGCCGACCCGGAAGGGCTTTGGCTCCCGTCTCATTGAGCGCGGCCTGGCCGCGGAATTTGTCGGCGAGGTGCGGATGGACTTTCAGCCCGCCGGACTGGTCTGCCAGGTCGAGGTGGTGCTGCCGGTCGACGAACTTCAGGACTGGGCCGTCAGGCCTTAAGGCGCGCGGCTGGACAGACCCAGACCTCCGATGCCCCCAGCCCACACCCCAATGGAACAGCTGAGCAGCCCACAGGCCCGCCGCATCGCCCTCGCCGCTCAGGGCTTCGGCCGCAGCCGTCCCGCGACGCCGGGGCCGCGACACCTGATGGATGTCATGGGGCGGTTGGGCGTGGTGCAGATCGACTCGGTCAATGTGGTGTCCCGCACCCACTACCTGCCCTTCTTCTCCCGCCTGGGAGCCTATCCCCGAGACGCCCTGGAGAGACTGGCCTGGGGCAGGCGGCCGAAGTTTTTTGAATACTGGGCCCATGAAGCCTCCCTGCTGCCCCTGGCGACCCAGCCCCTGCTCCGCTGGCGCATGGAGGACGCGGAGGCGGGCGTCGGCGTCTGGAAGGGCGTGGCCAGGTTCCTGCGCGAACATCCGGCCCTGATGGCCCGCGCCCTGGCCGCGGTGGCCGAGCGCGGACCATTGTCGGCCTCGGAGCTGGAAGTAGGGGTCAAGGGGGCCGGCGGCTGGTGGGGTTGGAGCGAGGCCAAGCGGGCGGCCGAGTGCCTGTTCTGGACCGGACGCCTGACCACCGCCACGAGGCGGGCGACCTTCGAGCGTGTCTATGGCCTGGCCCATGAGGTGTTGCCCGCCGAAATCCACGGCGCGCCGACGCCCGCGCGAGACGACGCCCAACGGGCCCTGCTCATGATCGCCGCCAGGGCGCAGGGCGTGGCCACCGAGCGGGATTTGCGGGACTATTTCCGCATGGCGCCGGCCGACACCCGCGCGCGGATCGCCGAACTGGTTGAGGCTGGCGACCTCGTCCCCGTGGCCGTACGCGGCTGGGACCAGGCCGCCTATCTCGATCCCACCGCCCGCCGCCCCCGACGGATCGGGGGCGCAGCCCTGCTGTCGCCCTTCGACAACCTGATCTGGTTCCGGGAGCGGACCGAGCGGTTGTTCGGGGTGCGGGTGCGCCTGGAGATCTACACCCCGGCCGAGAAACGCACCCATGGCTACTACGTCCTGCCCTTTCTGGAGGACGAGGCGATCACCGCCCGGGTGGACCTGAAGGCCGACCGCAAGGCTGGGGTGCTGCGCGTGCTGGCGGCCCACGCCGAACCGGGCGCCACACCGGTGACAGCCGACCGGCTGACGACCGAGCTGCGCCTCATGGCCGGCTGGCTGGGCCTGACCGATGTGGCGGTCGAGCCCCGCGGCGACCTGGCGCCAGCCCTGGAGTCCGCCCTCAGGCGCTGAGCGACTTCGGCGCCATGACCAGCCAAGGCGTCGGCCCAAGCCGCCACTCCCAGACGGCTAGCAACTGGTCCAGATGGTTGGAGGCCATCAGCCAGTCCGGCAGGGGCAAGGTTCGCCCGCCCATGGGCAGTTCTGTCACATGATGAGTCGGGGCGAAACGCGCCGTCAGGCGCGCCGCCACGCCGGGCCGATAGACCTCGTGGGCCTCGACGATGATGTGCATGTGGGCGAGCGCCGGGCTGAGATCGGGGCGAAGGAGGTCTTCCTCGGCGCCTTCGACATCCATCAGGACAAGACGGCGGGGACCGGCGAAAGCCTCGAAATCTTCCGGCTTAAGGGTCTCGCCGATGGTCACGCGATCAGTGACACCGTTCAAGGCCGCCATCTGGGCGCAGGCCGCCCGCGCCTTGGGCTCGGTGTCGAAGGCATGCACCTGAGCCTGAGGGGCAAGCAGGGCCATGCCCACCGCATAGTAGCCCTCGGCGCACCCGACATCGATCACGCAGTCGAGTCCTGCAGCCACCAGCGCCTGCAGGTAGGGATGAAGCTCGGCCTCGTAGGTTCCCAGCAGCCGTGGGGCCACAGCGCCTTCAGTGGCGCCCGCGACATAGGCCATGCCGGCGAAGGGGCCCTGCAGCACCGTGCGTCCGTGGCGCGCAATGAAGGCGTCCACGATCACCGAGGCGCGCCATAGGGCCAGGACCCGAAGGGCGAGGTTCAATTCACGGGGCTCGGCCAGGGGCGGTCCACGGTCCAGCCGCTCACGCAGCCAGCGCACGACATTGTCGGCATAGGTCAAGGGCGCCCCGATCACTCTGGGCCCCACCCCGAGGCACCCTCGCCTATTCCGTCGGTTGCGTCACCCTGAACCTAGGCCAGCCCCTCGGTGACCGCGTGCAGTCGGGCATAGGCGCCGCCCTTGGCGACCAGCTCGGCATGTCGGCCCTCCTCCACCACCCGGCCGCCTTCGAACACCAGGATCCGGTCGGCGCCGCGGATGGTGGACAGGCGGTGGGCGATGACGATGGTCGTGCGTCCAGCCATCAGCTCCTCCATGGCGCCCTGCACGTCGCGCTCGGTCTCCACGTCCAGGGACGAGGTGGCCTCGTCCAGGACCAGGATCGGTGCGTCCGCCAGGAAGGCCCGGGCCAGGGCCACCCGCTGACGCTCGCCGCCCGACAGCTTCACCCCACGCTCACCCACCAGGGTCTCGTACCCCTTGGGAAGACGCATGATGAAGTCATGCGCCCGGGCGCGCCGCGCCGCCCCGGCCACCTCTTCGGGGCGAGCCTCAGGCCGCGCATAGGCGATGTTCTCCGCAATGGTGCGGTGGAACAGGGCCGGGTCCTGCGGCACCAGGGCGATGGACCGCCGCAGGGAGGCCTGGCTGACCTTGGAGATATCCTGACCATCGATCAGGATACGGCCCGACTGCACGTCGTAGAGTCGCTGCAGCAGCTTGACGAAGGTCGACTTCCCCGCCCCCGTGGCGCCAACCAGGGCGACCTTCTCGCCTGGCGCCACGATCAGGGTGAAGTTCTCGTAGAGGGGCCCGGCGGCGGCCTGATAGCCGAAGGTGACCCGGTCGAAGGCGATCTCTCCCCGCTCGCCACGGAAGGCTGAGGCGTCGACGGCGTCGGCCACCTCCGGCGCCGTGACAGCGTAGCGCGCCACGTCCTCCACATCGTCGAGGCCTTTCTGCATCATGCGGATGTTCTCGCCGACATTGCGCAGATAGCCGCTCATCAGCATGAAGGCGGTGATGGCGAAGACCACGTCACCGGCGCTCGCCTGTCCTTGCGCCCAGAGCCGCAGAAGCAGGCCCGTCAGCCCCGCCTGCAGGCCGACCAGCAGCAGGTTGTGCCAGAGCCAGACATTGATGAACCTCGTCCAGGTGATCAGGGTCAGCCGCCGCCACAGGGCCGTGACGCCGCCGATCCGGGCTTCTTCACGCGCTTCAGCGCCAAAGGCCTTCACCGTCGGGTTCGACCCGATGGAGTCTGACAAGGCGCCGCCGATCCGCGAGTCCAGGGCCACCGACTTCAGGTTGGCGGGTCGCACATAGACCGTCGTCAGCCAGAGGTTGGAGACCAGATAGACGATCACCACCGCCAGGGAGAAGAACCCGACCATGGGCCAGCGGGCGATCATCATCACCGACAGGCCGATCAGCACGATGAGCGCCGGGCCCAGCCAAAGGATCACCGCGTCGGAGACCATGTCATAGCCCCACATGCCCCGGCTGAGCCGCCGCACCGTGGAGCCGGCGAAGGTGTTGGCGTGCCAGTCCGAGGAATAGGACTGAACCCGACGGAAGCCCTCGTCGGTCATGTCCTTCATGTTGGCTGCGGCCATCGGATTCCAGAACCGGAAGGCGATGTTGCGCACCACGGTGAAGGCCAGGAACACCCCGATGAAAACCGCCCAGGCCCGCCAGGCGAGGTCGGCCTGGTCTGGACCTGCGGCCACGATGTCCATCAGCCGTCCCGCCGCCCATGGCAGGGCCAGGTCGAAGCCGATGGCCACCAGGGTCAGGGCCACCGAGGTCCAGAACAGCGCCGGCCGCCGCAGCCAGAAGGCGCTGATAAAGCCCAGCACCTGACGGTTGGACAGGGTCCGCTCGGCCAGGTCGTCGGTGTCGTCATAGTGGTCGGTCATGGCGTTCTCGATCTGGCGGTCATTCGGCGGCTTCGGAGACGGCGTGCAGTCGGGCATAGGCGCCGCCCCGGGCGAGCAGCTCTCCGTGGCGGCCCTCCTCGATGATGCGGCCCCGGTCAAAGACCAGGATCCGGTCGGCGCTGCGGATCGTCGAAAGCCGGTGGGCGATGACGATGGTGGTCCGCCCCGCCATCAGTTCCTCGGTGGCCGCCTGGACCTCACGCTCGGTCTCCACGTCCAGGGACGAGGTGGCCTCGTCCAGGACCAGGATCGGGGCGTCGGCCAGGAAGGCGCGGGCGATCGCCACCCGCTGCCGCTCACCGCCAGACAGCTTGACCCCACGCTCGCCCACCAGGGTCTCGTACCCCTGCGGCAGGCGGGCGATGAAGTCGTGCGCCCGGGCCCGGCGGGCGGCCAGGGCCACCTCGTCAGGATTGGCGTCGGGGCGCGCATAGGCGATGTTCTCGCCAATGCTGCGGTGGAACAGGGACGGGTCCTGGGGCACCACGGCGATGGCCCGGCGAAGCGAACCCTGCGTCACATGGGCGACGTCCTGGCCGTCGATCAGGATCCGGCCGCCATCCAGGTCGTGCAGCCGCTGGAGCAGCTTGACGAAGGTCGACTTGCCCGAGCCCGTGGGGCCGACCAGGGCGATCCGTTCGCCAGGCGCGATGGCCAGGCTGAAGTCCTGATAGAGCCGCTCGCCCTGGTTGGCGTAACCGAAGCTCACCCGATCAAAGGTGACCGCCCCTTCCAGGCCCTGGAACGGCGGAGCCGCCGGCTTGTCGGCCAGCTGCGGCTCGGTGCGCATATAGACGGCCACGTCCAGCAGGTCGTCGAGACCCTTCTGCAGCATGCGGGTGATCTCGCTGAAGTTCCGCATATAGCCGGCCATCAGCATGAAGGAGGTGATGGCGAAGGCGACGTCGCCGGCTGTGGCCTCCCCTTGCGTCCAGGCCCACAGGATCAGTCCCGTCAGCCCCCCCTGCAGGATGACCAGCAGGACGTTCTGCCCCAGGCCCACCAGGTTGAACCGGTCCCAGGTGCGGATCACCGCCACCCGCCATTGCGCGACCGTGCCGGCGAACCGCTGGCCTTCGCGGGCCTCGGCGCCGAAGGCCTTGACCGTCGGGTTGGCCCCGATGGCGTCGGCCAGCGAGGCGCCGATCTGGGAGTCCAGGGCGTTGGAGACCAGGTTGACGGGCCGCACGTAGTAGGTGGCGGCCAGCACGTTGTAGACCGCGAAGATGATGACCACCGTGGCGGTGAACAGACCCGCCAGGGGCCAGCGCACGGTCATGGAGACCGCCAGCCCGCCCAGAACGATCAGAGTCGGCATCAACATCAGCAGCAGGGCGTCGGACGCGCTGTCATAACCCCACATGGCGCGCGAGACCTTGCGCACCGTCGCGCCGGCATAGTTGGAGCCGTGCCAGTCGGACGAGAAGGACTGCACCCGCTCAAAGCCCTGGGTGACGATCCGCTCCATGATCCGGGCGTAGAAGCCGTTCAGGATGCGGAAGCCCGTGGTGCGGACGCCGTAATAGACCACATAGAGGCCGGTCAGGAACGCCCAGGCGGTCCAGGCGGCCTCTGTCAGCCGGTCGGGCGAGGACACCGCGTCCACCAGGGCGCCGGCCGCCCAGGGGATCGAAAGATCACAGGCCGTACCCACCAGGAAGAGGGAGGCGGCGGTGAAGAACCGCGGCTTGTCCACCATCCACTGACGCCACATGAAGCCGATCACGGCCATATTGCCCAAGGGGCGGGGACGGGTGACGCCTTCGTCTTCGTCGAAGAATTCGCTGGTCATGGAATGAGCCAAAAATCTGGAACGCAGGCCCGGGGGCCGGCGGAGATGGCGCAAGGCCGCAGACGCGCCAGGAGGGCGCGGAATGGGGCCGAATGCGGAGAGAGCCGGGAGCAGACGTCCCGGCGGGTGCGGACGAACACGGGGAAATTCCTGGAAGTCGGGAGCCTGGGGAGGCGCCGGCCCGGGAAGATCCGCTCGAGCTGGGCTCTGAGCTAGGTTCGGGTCGCGGCGACGCAGCGGTGGGGGTTCGGTGCAAGATGCGTCGTCATGCGAACCCTCCTGTCTGGTCGCGGGTGGTGGAGGTCCGGAAGCTAGGCGGGGCGAGAATCGCAGTCAACCGCGCGTTGAACATCGTTTTACCAACCGCTTTCACTGAGGCGCCGAAGACACGATCTGGTAGGAGGCGAGGCATGATCGCCCCCCTGCCTGATGCGGCGCCGGCCAACTGGGTCGACCGCCACGCGCCGCCCGCCCTGCGTCCCTGGCTGAAGCTCGGCCGGTTCGACCGCCCTACCGGCATCTGGCTGCTGATGCTGCCCGGCTGGCAGGGAATCGCCCTGGCCGCCGCCATGGAGGGGGAGTTGCCCGACTGGCGCTGGCTGGCCGCCTTCTTTGTCGGCGCGGCCCTGATGCGGGCGGCCGGCTGCGCCTACAACGACATCGTCGACCGGGATTTCGACGCCAAGGTCACGCGCACCGCCGGGCGGCCGATCCCCTCGGGCCAGATCACGGTGCGCCAGGCCTGGGCGTTCGTCATCGGCTGCTGCCTTGTCTCTCTGGCGATCCTGCTGGCCATGCCGCCCTTCGCCATCGCGCTTGGCGTCGGCTCCCTGGCCCTGGTGGCGGCCTATCCGTTCATGAAGCGGATCACCTGGTGGCCGCAGGCCTGGCTCGGCCTCACCTTCAACTGGGGCGCTCTGCTGGGTTTCGCCGCGGTGACCGGCGGCCTCCAGTGGCCCGCCTTGCTGCTCTATGCCGCCGGCTTCTTCTGGACCCTCGGCTATGACACGATCTACGCCATCCAGGACCTGGAGGACGACGCCCTGGCCGGGGTGAAGTCTTCGGTCCGCCGCTTGGGCGAGGCGACGCCCAAGGCCGTGCTGGTCTTCTACGTGCTAGCCTTCGTATCAGCCCTGGCCGCCGCGTGGACAGGCGGTCTTGGCCCCCTCTTCCTGCCGCCCGCCGCCCTGTTTGGCCTGCATCTGTCGCGCCAGGCCGCCCAGGTGCGGCTGGATGACCCCGCAGGCGCCCTGGCCCTGTTCAAATCCAACAGCCTGGCCGGTCTCGCCATGTTCCTGGCCCTGGTCGCCGGTGCGTGGGGCGGGCCGCAGGGTCTGTTCTGACGCGGCGATGACCTGAGACGTCGTTGAGGGGATCTGAGGTCTCAGCCAGGATGCCGCCTACGACCCCGCGCTGTCCTGGAGTGAAGCATGGCCTTCGTCGCCACCCAGCCCGTCGCCGAATTTCCGGCCATGCTCTCTCGCCTGCGTCGGCATCGGGGTCTGTCGCAGATGGGACTGGCCCTGGCCGCCCAGGTCTCCCAGCGCCACGTCTCCTTCCTGGAGACCGGTCGCACCCGACCCTCCCGGGACATGGTCGCACGCCTCGCCCAGGCGCTAGATCTCGCCCTGCAGGATGTGAACGCCCTCCTGCTCGCCTCGGGCTTCGCCCCGGCCCACGGGGAGAGCGCCTATACCGATGAGGCCGCCGCCATGGTCCGGCGGGTGACGCAGCTGGCCCTGTCGGCGCATGAGCCCTTTCCCGCCTTCGCGGTCGACCGGGCCTGGCGCCCGCTGGTCGCCAACGGTCCGGCCGCCATGCTGTTCGGCGACCTGCTGAGTGATGACGGCCTGGACCCCAAGGTGAGCCTGATCCGAAGCGCGTGCGAGAGCCCCACATTCCGAAACGCGGTGGCCAACTGGGGCCAGCTTGTCGCCCACTTCCAGGCCCTGGCGGAGGCCGAAGCCTGGCGCGCGCCGCCGGGGCCGATGCGCGCGGAGCTGGACGCCACGGTGGCCGCCCTCAAGGCCCAGGCGCCCGACGGCGCCACGGTCCACGCGGCCCCGGGCGCGGCTCTGATCCTGCAGATCCGCGGGCCTGGCCTGCGACTGGACCTCGTCTCCACCGTCGCCCGGTTCGGCGCCCCGGCCGACACTGCGGCCGATGACCTGCGGATCGAGTTCTTCTACCCCGCCGACGCCGCCAGCGAACAGGTGCTGAGGGCCCTGGCCGCCCAGACACCGAAGGCCTGACGCAGCGTCATTCTACCGGCCCGTCAAAAACCGTGGCAGACTGCGGCCATGGCCGTAGCCCCGCGCATAGATCCCAAATCCCTGTTCAGCGCGCAGGAATGGGCGAGCGTTTCCAACCGTTCGAGCTGGAAGGGGCTGGCCCTGATCGTCCATGCCTGGGGGGTGATCCTGGCGGCGGCGGCCCTGGCGGTGATCTGGCCGCTGACCCTCCCGCTCGCCATCATGATCATCGGCGGCCGGCAGCTCGGCCTCGCCGTCCTGATGCACGACGCCGCCCACGGCGCCCTGCACAAGAACCTCAAGGTCAATGACTGGGCCGGCGAATGGCTGACCACCGGCGGCCTGCATCGCTACCGGCCCTATCACCTGACTCACCACAAGTTCGTCCAGCAGGCCGAGGACCCCGACCTGGTGCTCTCGGCGCCCTTTCCGATCACGCCCACCTCCCTGCGCCGCAAGATCGTCCGGGACCTGACCGGCCAGACCTGGTTCAAGCAACGCTTCGGCCTCGTACGCAGCCAGCTGGCCGCGCGCCAGGCGGGCGAGCCCCTGTGGCCGATCCTCAAGGCCGAGATCGTGCGCAAGCGGCGCATGTTGATCGGCGCCGCCATCACCCTCGCGCTCACCGCGCCGTTTGGACTGTGGTGGGCCTGGTTCGTCCTGTGGCTCCTGCCCCAGGCCACCTGGATGCAGATGATCACCCGGCTGCGCAATATCGCCGAACACGCCTGCGTGGCCCGGGACGAGCGCGACCCGTTCCGGTGCGCTCGCACCACCTATGCCGGCCTGGTGGAGCGGGCCCTGATCGCCCCCTACTGGGTGAACTATCACTGCGAGCACCACATCTTCATGCACCTGCCCTGCTACAATCTGCCCCGGGCGCACCGCCTGTTGCTGGCCAAGGGACTGGGGCCGCAGATGGAGATCCGCGGCGGCTATCTTGAGGTGCTGCGCATGGCCGCCTCCAAGGGCGTGCCGGGCGACTTCGCGCCGGCCTGATCATTCCCCTTGCGCTGCGGCGGGTTCTTCGCCACTCGCCCTCGACGCAAGGTGCAGGAGAGCGGCGTGATCGAGCAGACCCCCGAGGGCCGCCGCGCCTTCATTCTGGCCAATACCCGCCAGCAGGCGCCCCCCCACACCCCCGAACTGACCCTCCACCTGGCCGACGAGATCACCCCGATCTGGAAGATGACCGAGGAGGCCCTGGAGGAGATCGGCCTGCCGCCGCCCTTCTGGGCCTTCGCCTGGGCCGGCGGTCAGGCCCTGGCCCGCTACATCCTCGACAACCCCGACATTGTGGCAGGCAAACAGGTGGTCGACTTCGCCTCAGGCTCCGGCATTGTCGCCATCGCGGCGGCCAAGGCCGGCGCGGCCCATGTGCTCGCCGCCGATATCGACGCCTATTGCGGCGCAGCGCTCGCCCTCAACGCCCAGGCCAATGGCGTGGCCTGTGACTTCACCAGCGCCGATCTGCTGGACACCCCGCCCCCGCCGGCCGACGTCATCCTGGCCGGCGACATCTGCTACGAAAAGCCCCTGGCCGCCCGGGTCATGGCCTGGTTGACCGAGGCCAAGGCCGCCGGCGCCACGGTCCTGATCGGCGACCCCGGCCGCAGCTACTTCCCCCGCGAAGGTCTGGTCAAACTCGCCGAATACCAGGTCGCCACGACGCGAGAACTCGAGGACCAGGAGGTCAAGAAGACGGCGGTGTGGAGCTTGGCCGTCTGAGCCGGCGCCGACTGGTCGCCAGCGGCGCGGACCTCTGCCTATAGTGACGTCCCTGTTACGCCGCTGATCTTCGGAGCCTGCCCATGCGTCGCCGCACCTTTCTGGCCGCCCTGCCCGCCGCCTTGCCCGGCGCGCTGATGGCCGGCGCCGCCCAGGGCCAGACGCGGGTCCAGACGCCCAACCGCGATCGCCCTGATGTGGGGCCGGGCGACCGGATTGATGGGGCGACCTTCGCCAGCCGCAGTGCGGTCTGGGGGACCCACGGGGCGGCGGCCACGGCCCACCCGCTGGCGACGCTGACGGCCATCGACATCCTGCGGGCCGGGGGCTCGGCGGTGGACGCCGCCATCGCGGCCAATGCGGTGCTGGGCTATGCCGAGCCCATCGCCTGCGGCATCGGCGGCGACTGTTTCGTCATGCTGTGGGACCCGAAGACCAAAGAGGTGGTCGGCCTGAACGGTTCGGGCCGCAGCCCGCGGGGCCTGTCCCTGGAGACGGTGCGCAGCCGGGCCAAGAACGGCCTCATCCCCTCCCATGGCGCCATCTCGGTCAGCGTGCCCGGGACGGTGGACGCCTGGTGGAGCCTGCACGAACGTTACGGCAAGCTGGCCTGGAAGGACCTGTTCGCCCCGGCCATCGCGCACGCCAGCGAGGGCGCGCCGATCAGCCAGAACGTCGCCTACTACCTGCAGCGCAGCTACGCCAACTTTACCGGCGGGACCCTCGGCATCGAGGAGGTCGACAACTTCAAGGCCGTCTGGGCGCCCGACGGCGCTACGCCCCGCGAGGGCGAAATCTTCAAGAACCCGGGGCTCGCCCGCACCTACGGCCTGATCGCCGAGGGGGGGCGCGACGCCTTCTATGACGGCGAAATCGCCGACACCATCGAGCGCTATTTCCAGCGGATCGGCGGCTGGATGACCAGGGCCGATCTCGCCGCCCACCGCGCCGAATGGACCAAGGCCTATTCCAGCAACTATCGCGGGGTGGACGTCTACAGCCTCGGCCCCAACAGCCAGGGCCTGGCGACCCTGCAGCAGCTCAACATCATGGAGCAGTTCGATATCCGCGGCATGGGCTTCCAGTCGGCCGCCGCCATCCACCACGGGGTTGAGGCCAAGCGGCTCGCCTTCGAGGATCGCGCCCGCTACTACGCCGACCCCACCTATTATGACGTGCCGGCCGAGTGGCTGATCTCCAAGGCCTATGCCGCCGAGCGCGCGCGCCTGATCCGCCCGGGCTCCATCCTCCAGACCATCTATGCCGGCCAGGCCCCGACCCGGGGCGACACCACCTATTTCACCACCGCCGACAAGGACGGCATGATGGTGTCGATCATCCAGTCCAACTATCGCGGCATGGGCTCGGGCCTCGCCCCGGACGGCCTGGGCTTCATGCTGCAGAACCGGGGCGAGATGTTCGCCCTCACCGACGGCCACCCCAATGTCTACGCCCCGGCCAAGCGGCCCTTCCAGACCATCATCCCGGGCTTTGCGGTGAAGGACGGCGCGCCGTGGCTATCGTTCGGCGTCATGGGCGGCGACATGCAGCCCCAGGGCCAGGCGCAGATCATCTCCAACATGGTCGACTTCGACCTTTCGCTGCAGGAGGCCGGCGACAGTCCCCGCTGGCGCCACGGGGGCGGGTCCGAGCCCACCGGCGAGGTCATCCCGGGGACCGGCCTGCTGCACCTGGAAGGCGGCGTGCCTGGCGCCACCCGCCAAGCCCTGGCCGAGCTGGGCTGGAAGATCGGCGAAAGCGACGGCAGCTTTGGCGGCTATCAGGCCATCGAGCGCTGGCCCGGCCGCTATGCCGCAGCCAGCGAGATGCGCAAGGACGGCGTGGCGCTGGCCTACTGACCTGAGGCGAGGCCATGACCGAGGCCGAGGCGCGCGACATCATTCTGGCCTTCCCGGGCGCGGAGGAAGGCACGTCCTATGGCCTGCCATCGTTCAAGGTGCGCGGCAGGTTCTTCACCCGCCTGCGGGTGGAGGACGCCAGCCTGGTCCTGAGCGACGTCGGCTTCGATGAGCGCGAAATGCTGATGGCCGCCGAGCCCGCCACCTTCCATCTGACGCCCCACTATCAGAACTATCCAACCGTGCTCGCCCGGATCGAGAGCCTCGATCCGGGGTCGTTGCACAGTCTGCTGGAACGCCGCTGGCGCAACATGGCCAGCAAGGCGATGGTCAAGGCCTACGACGCGTCGAGGTCCGCCTAGAGTTAGGGCGCATTTCGCTCCGATAACCGGTTCCCATTCGTCGGACCGCGCTCTAGCGGGCGGCGTAGTGCAGGCCGACGCCGACGGCGGTCCGGGCCTCCGCCAGGGTTTCCTGGTAGCAGTCCGAGCGCGTCACGGTGCGCTTTAGCGTGCGCACGCTGCCTTCGTGACCGCCACAGGCGGTGAAGGCGGCGCGCTCAACTCGGCGCTCCAGACGCTTGGCGTCATCGGCGTTGGCGGGGTTGAGATTGGTGACAATGACGGTGGCGGTTCCCGTCTTTGCTGGCTGCGCCAAGGATGGGCCAGCGATAAGAGCCGCGGCGAGCGCGACGGCTGCGAGCTTGAACATGGTCGTCTCCCTAATGACAGACCCCACGGTGGCGGCTCTGACGGCTGCCCGGATTTCGTTGGGTCACCTTAGGAAGATGGGGGCGGATTGGGGCCAGGGGAAGATCTGCCGGCCTAGAACTCGTCTTCGACGGCCGAGCGGAACTGCTCGAAGATCTCGGCGGCCCGCTGATTGTTGTAGGGCTCTGGTTCGTCCTCAGCCTCGGGCTCTGGCGCTGTCGCGCCGTGCAGGCGGCCGGCCACAGCACCCCCTTGGACAAGGATCAGTTCCTCCCCCTCTGCGAGCCCGGTGAGCATCTGGGCGATCCTGGGGGGCAGGTCATCAAGGTCGAGGCGCTTCATGGGCGCAGAATCTAGCGGCAAGCGCGCCCGGCGCAAAGGGTGACACCGGGCCTGCGCGGCCCTAAGTCCTGGGACCAGATCACCCAGGGAGGGCTCATGGCCTATCGGTCGCTGCGGGAATTCATCACCAAGCTGGAAGCCGCCGGCGAACTGGTGCGGGTGAGCGAGCCCGTCTCCACCGTCCTGGAGATGACCGAAATCCATCGCCGCCTGCTGAAACAGGGCGGCCCGGCCGTCCTTTTCGAACACGTCATCCGCGCCGATGGCGAACGCTCGCCAATGCCCTGCCTGGTCAACCTGTTCGGCACGGTGAAGCGCGTGGCCATGGGCGTGACCCTGGAGGGCCGCGAGCGCACGACGGCCGCTGACCTGCGCGAAGTGGGCGAACTGCTGGCCTTCCTGCGCGCGCCCGAGCCCCCCCGGGGCCTGAAGGACGCCCTGGACATGCTGCCGCTGGCCAAGACGGTCATGGCCATGCGTCCGGCCACGGTGAAGAAGGCGCCGGTGCAGGAGATCGTCTGGACCGGCGACCAGATCGACCTGACCAAGCTGCCCATCCAGACCTGCTGGCCCGGCGAACCGGCGCCCCTGATCACCTGGCCCCTGGTGGTCACCAAGGGTCCGTCCACCGATCGGGAAGACGACTACAATCTCGGCATCTATCGCATGCAGGTGCTGGGCAAGGACCGCACCATCATGCGCTGGCTGGCTCACCGGGGCGGCGCCCAGCACCACCGTCGCTGGAAGGCCGCGGGCAAGCCTGACGCCCTGCCCGCCTGCGCGGTCCTCGGCGCTGATCCCGGCACCATCCTGGCGGCGGTCACGCCGGTGCCTGAGACCCTGTCGGAATATCAGTTCGCCGGCCTGATGCGTGGCGCCAAGGCCGAGCTGGTGGCGGCCAAGACCGTGCCGCTGATGGTGCCGGCCGAGGCCGAGATCGTCATTGAGGGCCATGTCCTGTTGGACGAATACGCCGACGAAGGCCCCTACGGCGACCACACCGGCTACTACAACTCCGTCGAGAAGTTCCCGATCTTCCAGGTCAGCGCCATCACCATGCGCCGCGACCCCATCTATCTGACCACCTTCACCGGCCGACCGCCCGATGAGCCCAGCGTGCTGGGCGAAGCGCTGAACGAGGTCTTCATCCCCCTGCTGCGCCAGCAGTTTCCGGAGATTGTCGACTTCTGGCTGCCGCCGGAGGGCTGCTCCTACCGGATCGCCGTGGTCTCGATGAAGAAGGCCTATCCCGGCCACGCCAAGCGCGTGATGATGGGCGTCTGGAGCTATCTGCGGCAGTTCATGTACACCAAGTGGGTGATCGTCGTGGACGACGACATCAACGCCCGCGACTGGAAGGATGTCATGTGGGCCCTGTCGACCCGCATGGACCCGGCCCGGGACATCACCCTGGTCGAGGGCACCCCCATCGACTATCTGGACTTCGCCTCGCCTGAGAGCGGCCTGGGGTCCAAGATCGGCCTGGACGCCACCAACAAGTGGCCGCCCGAAACCCACCGCGAATGGGGCGAGAAGCTCGACATGGACGAGGCCACCGTGGCGCGGGTCACCGACCGCTGGGCGAGCCTCGGCCTGCCGCCGCTTAAGGGCTGACGACCGAGGCTTCGGCCCCGGGCTCATGGAGGGTCGGGTCAAGGCTGACCGTGACCGAAGAGGCGTCGTGGATGATCTGAGCCCCGATCGGCCAGGCGCCTGCCTTACGACCCTTGCCCCTTGCCCTGGGCACGTTTTC
Organism: Phenylobacterium sp.; assembly: GCF_030679875.1. Taxonomy (GTDB): domain Bacteria; phylum Pseudomonadota; class Alphaproteobacteria; order Caulobacterales; family Caulobacteraceae; genus Phenylobacterium. The sequence continues at coordinate 138,677 of NZ_JAUXSP010000015.1, forward strand.
GCAGTCCAACTGCGGGCCTTGCGCGGGGGCGCGGCGTCAGGGAAGGCCTTCTATGAATCTGATCACTTCGGGGCACGCTGCGGCGCTCTGGACCGGGCTGCACCTCTTTCTGCTGCTGACGCTCTCCCTGCTGGTGGTCCGCCAGCGACAGCGCCACAAGGTGGCCTTCGGCGACGACGGGATTCCCGAACTGGCCCAGGCGATCCGCGCCTTTGGCAACGCCACCGAATATGTCCCCGCCGGCCTGATCGCCATTGGCGTCCTGGCCCTGGTGGAAGCGCCGCCCCTGGCCGTCCATATCGCAGGCCTGGTCCTGTTCTCTGGCCGGGTCATGCACGCCATAGGCTTGTCCCAGAGCGGCGGCGCCTCCTTCCCCCGGGCCATCGGGGTGACCCTGACCTGGATCTCCTACGTCTTTGCGGGCGTCGCCCTGCTGTTCTACGCCATCGCCTGACGGCCCCGCGCGCTTGCCCGACCGGTCAGGGTTCGCCATATGGCAGGCATGGATCAAAACCTGCTCGCTGAGCTGATCGCCACCGCCCGCAAGGCCGGCGCCGATGCGGCCGAGGCCGTCACCGCCGAACGCCAGTCCCTCTCCATCTCCGTACGCGCAGGCGCCCTCGAAGAGGTGGAACGCGAAGAGAGCCGTGATCTGGGGCTGCGGGTCTTCGTCGGCCAGCGGCAGGCCACGGTTTCGGGCTCGGACCTCTCGCCTGAGGCGCTCTCGAAACTGGTCGACCGCGCCGTGGCCATGGCCAGGCTGGCGCCCGAAGACCCCTATGCTGGCTTTGCCCCGGCCGATCGGTTGGCCAAGGGGCCCCACCTCGACCTCGACCTTTACGATCCCACCGAACTCTCGCCGGAGGTCCTGGAGGACCGCGCCCGCGCCGCCGAGGCTGCGGCCCGCGCCGTAGATGGGGTGGTCAATTCCGACGGCGCGACCGCCGGCTGGTCCACGGCCAAGTGGCTGATCGCCACCAGTCATGGGTTTGTCGGATCGCATCAGGCGTCGGGCTTCTCCCTGGGCGCCTCGGCCATTGCGGGCGACGGCCAGACCATGGAGACCGGCTATGACGGCCGCTCGGTCCGGTGGCATGCCGACCTGCCCGGGCCCGAGGGCATCGGGACCGAGGCCGGCCGCCGCGCAGCGGCGCGACTGGGGTCGCGAAAGATTGGATCAACCACCGCCCCGGTGATCTTCGAAAATCGCCTCGCCATGTCGATCATCAGCCCGATGATCGGCGCGATCGCAGGCCCGGCCATCGCCCGGGGCTCCTCCTTCCTCAAGGACAAGCTTGGTCAGCCGGTGTTCGCCCCAGGCGTGACCATCACCGACGATCCCCATCGCCGGCGCGGCCTCGGCTCCAGCCCCTTTGACGACGAAGGGGTCGCCACGGAGGCCATGGACCTGATCGACAAGGGCGTGCTGACGACCTGGCTGTTGAATTCCAGCTCCGCGCGCCAGCTCGGTCTGGAAACCACGGGCCACGCCTCCCGCGGTCTGGCTGGCCCCCCTGGCGTCGGCGTCTCCAACCTGACCCTGCAACCGGGCGCCGAAGATCAGGCGAGCCTGATGCGCAGCGCTGGTAAGGGCCTGCTGATCACCTCGATGTTCGGCCCTTCCCTGAACGGCAACACCGGCGACTGGTCTGTGGGCTGCTCGGGCTTCTGGTTCGAGGATGGCGAGCTCGCCTATGCGGTGAGCGAGATCACTGTGGCCGGCAATCTGATCGAGATGTACGCCCGCCTCGTCCCCGGCTCGGACCTGGAGATCCGCGGGGCGTCCAATGCGCCGTCACTGCTGATCGACGCCCTGGCGATCGCCGGCAAGTGAGCCCAAGCCCCACCCAGGATCTGGAGCTGCTGGTCACCGCGGCGGTTGAGGCCGGGACCCTGGCGCTGGACCTGCGGGCCCGGGGACTGAAGATCGCCTGGAAGGAAGGCAATTCGCCTGTCACCAACGCCGACTTCGCCACCGACACCCTGCTGAAGACCAAGCTCGGCCAGGCCAGGCCAGACTATGGCTGGCTGTCGGAAGAGACCGCCGATGATCTGGTGCGCCTGCGGCGCCGCCGGGTCTTCGTCGTCGACCCCATCGACGGCACCCGGGCCTATATGAAGGACAAGCCCTGGTGGGTGATCTCGGTGGCCGTGGTCGAGGACGGTCAGCCCATCGCCGGCGTCGTCTATGCTCCGCAGGTGGGCGAGGTCTACACCGCCATTGCAGGCGGCGGGGCCAAGCTGAATGGCTCTCTGATCGTCCCTGCCCCGACCCTGCGCCTGGACGGCTGCGGTATGGTTGGCGATCAGCGGATGTTCGATCACCCCTCGTGGCCGCAGCCCTGGCCGCAGATGCGGGTCGAGTCCCGCAACTCGACCGCCTATCGGATGTGCCTGGTGGCCTCAGGCCAGTTCGACGCCGCGCTCGCCCTGGTGGCCAAGGCCGACTGGGACCTCGCGGCGGCCGATCTCGTGGCCCGGGAAGCCGGCGCCTATTGCGGCGATCATCTGGGGCGCGGTTTCGCCTATAATGGCCAGATTCCCGCCCAGCTCAGCCTGTTGTGCGCGGCGCCACGATTGGCCCCATTGATCCTGGACCGCGTCTCGCATATCGCCCTTCCAAACTAAGCCCTCATCTGAGGATTCCATGCCCGATAAACAGCTCTTGCACATCGTCATCGGCGGCGAATTGGAGGAAGTGGAGCACGTTCGTTTCCGCGACCCCTCGAAGATCGACCTCGTCGGCGCCTACGCCACCTACGAGGAGGCCCTGGCGGTCTGGCGCTCCAAGGCTCTGGCCACCGTGGACAACGCCCTGATGCGCTACTTCATCATCCACGCCCACAAGCTGCTGGACCCGCATCTGGATGGTGAAAAGCCCGGGGTCTGAGACCGGCCCGACGACAGCTTCGGCGGTTGTCGGAAAACTGTCATCCGCCGACGGCACAATGTGAGCGACGGCAGGCGCGCACGTTCAGATCAGGTTCGACTCCGCCGGCTCAGGCCCTGGCTGCGTCTAACCTGCTCGCTGATGATGCGGCGGGCGGCTATCATCCTGGTTCTGGATCCCCCTGACGCGCGCCTTCCCCCGATTGAGCGAGGAGATTGATATGAAGAAGCTTATGGGCGTTTGCGCCGCGTTGGCCGTTTTGGGCGGGGCCGGTCAAGCTCAGGCCGCGCGGGACCATGTGTGGGCGGCCGGCTCCTCCACCGTCTTCCCCTTCACCACCCGCGTGGCCGAGAACTACAGCCGTAAGACCGGCTCGAAAGCCCCCAAGGTCGAGGCCCTCGGCACGGGCGGTGGCATCAAGCTGTTCTGCAGCGGCGTCGGCGACAATTTTCCCGACATCGCCAACGCCTCACGGCCCATGACCCAGGCTGAATTCGACACCTGCCGCGCCAATGGGGTCAATGACATCGTCGAGCTGAAGGTCGGCTTCGACGGCATCGTCATCGCCGCCGATCGCAGCGCCCCAGACTACGCCTTCCGTCTGCCGCACCTCTATATGGCGCTGGGCGCCAATGTCCTGCGTGGCGGCAAGTTCGTGCCCAATCCCTATACCAACTGGAATCAGATCGGCCCGGGCCTGCCCGACAACCGCATCCTGGTCTATGGGCCGCCGCCCACCTCGGGGACCCGCGACGCCTTTGTCGAACTGGGCGTCGAGGCCTCGGCGCTCACCTACGCCTCGGCCCGCGCCCTGCGCGAGCGGGACTCCGATGAGTTCCGGCAGATGGTCCATCCGCTTCGCCGGGAAGGCTGGATCGACTCCGGTGAAAACGACAACGCCATCGTCCAGACCCTGACCAAGACCCCGGGCTCCCTGGGGGTCTTCGGATATTCCTTCCTTGAGGAGAACAATGACAAGGTGAAGGCCATGTCGATCGATGGCGTGGCGCCCACCGTGGCCACCATCGCCGAGGGGACCTACCCCCTGTCGCGGTCGATCTTCATCTATGTGAAGAAGGCCCATGTGGGGGTCACCCTGGGCCTGCAGGAGTTCGTCAACGAGTTCGTCTCCGACGCCGCCACCGGCCGGGGGGGCTATCTACAAAGCCGTGGTCTGATCCCGCTCCTGCCGCCTGAGCATGCCGCGATGAAAGCCGCCGCCAGCCAGATGACCGCCATGGGACGGCCCGACTAGGGATGGATGGGGGCCACGGCCCGGCCGAGCCCCCTCCATGTCACCCCAAGCCGATCTGACCTGGCTCATCGCCGCCGTGGTGCTCGGGCCCTTTGTCGGCAGCTTTATCGGCCTGATGAGCCTTCGGTTGCCGCAGGGCCGACCTGTGATCCTGGGACGTTCGGCCTGCCCGTCCTGCGGCAGACCCCTTGGACCCCTTGATCTGGTTCCGGTCCTGTCCTTCGTCCTGTTGAGAGGACGGTGCGGCGCCTGCGGGGCAGGGATACCGCGGCGCTATCTGTGGATTGAGCTCGCCTGTCCGGCCCTGGCCCTATGGTCCATGGCGGTCCATCCGTCCGCCGAGGGATTTCTAGGGGCGATGCTGGCCTGGCAGCTCCTGCTGCTCGCCCTGCTGGACGCCGAGCACCTCTGGCTTCCCCGCGTCCTCACCGTGCCGCTCATCGTCTCAGGCCTCGCCATCGCCGCGGCGCAGGGGAGCTTGGCCGAGCATGCGATCGGAGCGGCCATCGGATTCGCAGGCCTGAGCCTGCTGGCCCTGGCCTATCGCCGGCTGCGCGGCCGGGAGGGACTTGGGGGCGGCGACGCCTATCTGCTGGCTGGCGGCGGGGCCTGGTGCGGCGCCCTGGCCCTACCGAGCATCCTGCTGATCGGCGCGCTTTCGGGCCTCGCCGTCGTCCTCATCCAACGTTGGCGCGGACAGGCTGTCGGGGGGGACCAGCCTCTGCCGTTCGGCGTCTTTCTCGGGATTGGCGTCTGGTTGACCTGGCTCTACGGCCCTCTGGGCCTCAGCTAGAGCCTGGGCTGACGACCCGCACCCTTGCGACAGGCCCTAGGCGCCGAGCCGTCCGCTGAGACGGGTCTCATAGCCGTTCAGGGTGCGCTGATAGCCCGCCGCGCTCAGGGCGGCCCCCACCTCTGGCCGGGTGGTGCGCAGGTCCAGCTGCATCTCATAGGCGCCGGTGGGGCTGACCCGCAGATTGGCCTGGACATCGACGCCGTCGGCCTGGCCCCGGAGGGGGACCATCACATCCCGCCCCGAACAGGTTGGTGTTCCGGCAAGGGTAAGCCCCGCCAGCTCAAGGCCCCCCAGACTCAATTGGTCAAAGACCACCTCGCCCCCCGCCTCCTGGCACTTCGCTCCACGAATCTCGAGATTGAAACCCCGCAGCCGCACCTGGCCGCTCAGGCCTGCCCCTGGCGAGAGGGCGGTCAGGGGCAGGACGGCTTGCACATCCATGAGCTCCACACTCCGAGCGCCCAGGCGGACAGCCCCCTGCGCCGCCTCACTCCGAAAGCCCAGGCGGACCCGCGCGGCCGCCAGTGACAGGGGCGAAACACCGATGCGGACGTCGCCCAGACGAACGCCCCCCAGGGCCGCATCCGTCAACTGACCCCGCCAGACCGTCCCTGTGACCATGGTCGCGCTGAGGCCCGCGGCCGGCCCGCGCCCCGACAGCGCCAGGCTGAGCGGGGCGGTGGCGAGGACCAGGATCAGCGTCAGAGCTGAAAACAGCGCGCCCAGGGCTGGCAAGGTGAGTGCTGGCAAGGCGAGTGCTGGCAAGACTAGGGGGAGGTTCGAAACCGACCTCACGAGGCGGCCCCGGCGAAGGTGGCGTCCACGTCCAGTTCGCCCACATCCCCCTTCAGCAAGGTCAGATGACGGGCGACGATGGCGTGTTCGGCCTGCAACAGGGCGATCCAGGGCAGGACGGCGGTGCTTGGCCCTGAGACCACGGCCTGCACCCCGTTCTGGTCGTCGATCTCGACGCGGACGACCGTCAGGCCCCCGGCGGCGGCGGTGTCGCTCACCACCCGCTCCACCGAACCCGACCGCTGGGCTCGCGGCGCGGCCTCTCCGAGGCGGGCGATTTCAGCCCGCGCGGCGTCCACCACCGCTTCGTCGGCGAGGGCGCGGGTAAGATGCGCAGAGGCGTCCTGCGCGGCGCTTCGCAGGGGGGACGCGACCGCGAACCACAACAGGAAACCGAGCAGAAGAGCGCCCATAAGTCCAAGCAGGACCTGTTCGCGCCGGCTCCGGGTCGTCCACCAGCCCATCATCATCGCGCTCCCAGAATCAGATCACTGATCACCCGGCCCCCCTCTTCCCGGGAGCCTTCGACCCGCACGGTCAATCCAGCCGCCTGCAGGGCCTGCGCCAGGCCCTCTCCGTCGGAATAGGCCGCATGGCTGAGCGCCGCCCGGGCCGCACCATCGGGCATGATGATCAGGCTTTCGATCTGCACCTGATCCATCGGTTCGACGGCCGCGAACAGTTGGGCGGCCAGCCCGCTGGCCCCGCCGCCGGCTGTCAGGCTGAGGGCGTCCAGCTGGGCCTGGGCCTGGACGGCGGGATCGGTGACCACCTCGCCGGCCGGCAGGAGGGCGGCGACCTTGGCCTCAGCGCGAGCCTCGGCCTGACGGGCCCGCATGTGGTCAGTCCCGGCCTGGGCGCCCCAGAGGATCAGCGGGCTCGCCAGCAACGCCGCGGCCAGGATGGCGGGGCGGCGCAGATCCCGGCGACCCAGGGGTTCACGCCGATCAGGATCAAAGGCCCCTTGAAGCAGATTTGTCACGGGGCTGACGGCCATGTCGGCCAGGGCGCGTTCCAGGGCCGTCCCAGTCAGCGCCTGGGCGGGCCGGTCGCCGACCACAGCCGCCGCCAGGTCCGGCTCGCCGGTGAAGGCCAGCCGCCTGCCACGCACCGCGGTAAGGGCGCCGAACGCCGCGGTGATGATCACCGGCGTTCCGTCCGGATCGTCGGGGGGCTCCGGCAGGGCCAGACAGTCGGGAATGACCAGATCCGGGGTGATCCCGTGCAGGGCGGCGTAGTCGAGCCAGGCCTGCATGCGCGCAGAGGCGACCACGGCCACCAGGCGATGGCCGTCGGCCTCCGCCTGGCCAAGGGCCACATGGGCGCCTGTGGCGCTGCTCAGTTGATCTTCCAGCAGGGCCAGGGCTGCAGCCCGGGCCTGGGCCTCCGACGCCGCCTTGATCGGCGCCCAGCGGATCAGGACATCGATCCCGGGGATCACCAGCACATTGCGCATGGGAGTCAGCGCCGAAGCCTCCTGCACGGGCAGGATGCCGCGCCCGACCACCGAACCCAGCTCATCGAGGATCAGATAGGTCGGCTCGGCGTCGGGCGCGGGGCCGGCGAGGACGATGCGGGTTCGGTTCATTCGTCAAAGGTCCATCGGCGGGCGGCCAGGCGAACCTGACCGGAGGGGTCGGCCTCGAACAGACCGCTGGCGACCACCTCGGCGTCGAGATAGGTCACCTCGGTCTGCAAGGTGAAGTACCGGCTGGTCGCCTTGACCTGGCCGGGATCGGCGGGGATGTGCTCGGCGAGCGCTGGAACAGCCCAGAAGGCTTCCACGCTCCAGCCGCCGGGTGGGCGGGCCTCGATCACCCGGCGGGCCAGTTCTGGCGTCACGCCGCCCTCAGTCAGCATGGTGATGAGGATCGCCCGTTCCTCCGTCAGGGTGTTCACATTGATCGGCGACAGGTCGCTGCTCGGCAGGGCGCACACATAGGGCCGCAGCCGGGCATAGACCGCCGGAGTGAATCCACGGATCGCGCGCAGCTCGCTGACCTCGGCCAGCAGGGTCCCGCCGGTCCGGTAGGGGGGCGATCCCGCCAGATAGGCCTCGTCCTCGGCCCCGCCGCTTTCACGGACGCCGTCGCTGTCGATCCAGTCGGTGAGGGCCGCGCCCAGCATCTCAGCCTCACGGGGGGCGAAGTTGAGGGCCGTCAGCAGGGCCCTGAACTGGGCTATGCCGGCCTCGCGCCGACCCAGCACGTCTCCGGTTCCCTGGACCACGCTGTTCAGATTGAAGCATGCGCCGCCGTCGGCGATACGACCCTGGATCAGGCCGTTCTCGATGGGGAAGCTGAAAGGCCGATTGCTCCAGCCACCGTCCAGGGTGACCCGGTCCGAGGCGCGCACCAGCTGGCTGATCTGCCCCGCAGCCAGGGTCTCGGCGCCCAGGGCGTACCAGCGAGCCTGACCCACCGCCTGGGCGTTGGCGGCCCGGCGCAGGCCAAAGCGGATGTCGTCCAGCACGACGGACGCCAGGGTCGCCAGCACCGCCACCAGCAGCAGCACGGTCAGCAGGGCGACGCCCCGCTCTGAAGGTCTGTGGGCCAGCCGGCTCATGCGCCGCCACCGGGCAGAAGCACCAGCTGCGTGACCTCGCCAAAGGATTCGAGATCCATCTCCAGGCGGATCGCCTGCGGCAGGGCGCGGTCAGCCGTCGGCGCCCAGGCCGGCGCCCAGGACCCGCGGGCATAGAAGGCGACGCCAAGGCGTCTCACCCCGCGCAGCAACACCTGAGGCTCGCCCAGCGGCGCCCCGTTGAGAGCCCCCCGCGCCCGCCGCTCCAGGCGGTCTTCCACCAGGCGGTATTCCACATATTGCATCGACGCACGGGGCGCCGCGTCGGGATTGTCCCAGCCCCGGCGGGCGAAGGCCAGGACCGGGGCGGCGTCACTCCCACCGCCGCTGAGACTGCGGGACGGCTCCCCGCCGTCCGCGCGGGTGCGTCGGTCGGCGATCTGCTCCAGGTCGGTCTTGATCAGGGCCCGGGCGCTCTGCAGGGCGGCGATCTCGTCCATCCGCTCGCGGACCACCGCGCGGTTGTCGGCGGCGAAGCCGAGCACGGCGACGCCTGCGGCCGACAGCAGGCTGAAGACCAGCAGGGCCACCAGCATCTCCACCAGGGTGAAACCCTTCATGCGCCCCCCCGGAAGACGGTGACTTCCGCCAGGGTGCGGGGTTCGCTGACGCCACGGACCTGGACGTCGATCCGCAGCAGACCCTGGTCGGCGGGCGTGGTGATGCGCCGCCAGATCCAGTCCTGCGCCCCGAGCCGCACCTGCCCCTCGGCCTCCCCCAGGGCTGGCGGCTCGGGCGAGATCAGGGCCTCAATGGCGGCGTTCTCCGCCACCATGGCCGCCAGGGTCCGGGACTGCAGCAATTGGGCGGTGCGGGTGTTCTCGCCGGCCAGGTTCAGGAGGGCGAGCACGACCAGGCTGAACACCGCCAGGGCGACCAGCAGCTCAATGAGCGTGAAGCCCTGTTCAGCGCGCCGGCGCATCGAGCCGCACCTCGCCGGTCACATCGACGCTGACCGTCATCTGCTGGTCGGCCCGGGAGAGGGTCACCTCGGCCGGCTCCGCCGAACCAGTGGGATCGAACCGCACGGCGTCGCGGCCCGGGGCGGCCTGCAGACGCGCCTGCACCCCAGCGGGCCAGGGATGAGCCTCGAAGGGGGCGGCGTCCAGCGGCTCCCATTGACCGCGGCGCAGGACCCGGAACCCGAAGCCCTGCTCGTCCAGGCGAACCTCGACGGCGCGGTTGGTCAGCAGGGATTCCTCCCGTGCGCGGACGAGGCGCCCCGCAAGGTTCTCAGCCTCGCGCCGCACCTCGCCGCGGCCGTCAGGGGCGGTCATCACCACCGCGGCGCCCATGAGCCCCAGGATCACAAGCACCACCATCAGCTCCACCAGGGTGAAGCCGGCCTCAGCGCGGCGGGGCGTCCGGGGGACGGCCTCAGTTCCAGTTGCCGATGTCCGCATCCTCGCCTTCGCCGCCCTTCGCCCCGTCGGCGCCAAAGGAATAGACATCGAACCGGCTCCGCTCGCCGGGATAGGCGTACTGATAGGGATTGCCCCAGGGGTCGTCGGGCAGGCGGCGGATATAGCCTCCGTCCCGATAGCGATCGGCCCGCGGTACGCCGGCGGGAAGCTCCGTCAGGGCCGCCAGGCCCTGGCCCGTGGTGGGATAGGCCAGCATCTCCAGCCTGTAGGTCTCGACAGCCTGTTCCAGGGTGGAGATGTCGGCCTTGGCCTTCTCCCGCATGGCGCGGTCCTGGCTGGGCAGGACGTTGATCATCACCACCGTGGCCAGCAGGCCAAGGATGACGACCACCACCATCAGCTCCACCAGGGTGAAGCCGGCTTCCGAGGCTGGGCGGGCGCGCATCTTGCGTCGGGTCATGACGGCTCCTTCGAACGCTTTGGTCCCTAGCCCATGGCCAGGGTGTTGATCTGCAGGATGGGCAACAGGATGGAGAGCACGATCACCGCCACCAGCCCGCCCATGAGAATGATGATCGCCGGCTCCAGCAGGCTGAGCGCCACGGCGGTGAAGGTCGCGAACTCGCGCTCCATATATTCCGCCGCACGGCCCAGCATCAGCTCCACCCGGCCGCTGTTCTCGCCGCTGGCGGTCATGTAGACGAGCAGCGGCGGGAAGACTCCGACCTTGCGCATGGCCGACGACAGGGCTCCGCCCTCACGGATCATCTCGGCCATGTCGACCGTCGCCTGTCGCAGGACATGATTGTGGATGGTGGGCGCGGTGATCTGCAGGCCTTCCAGGATCGGCAGACCGCTGGCGATCATGGTCGAGAGGGTCCGGGCCAGACGCGCGGCATGCAGGTCGCGGATCAGCCGCCCCAGGATCGGCAGGCGCAGCATCACCGCGTCGGCCTTCATCCGGATGTCCGGCCGACGCAGGGCGCGGGCGGCGAGAAAGCCTGCGATCGCCAGGACCAGCAGCATGACCAGTCCGTAGCTGCGGATGGCCTCCGACGCGCCAATGACCAGTCTCGTCAGGAGCGGCAGGGTCTGGCCCATGGACTCAAACTGATCGACCACCTTGGGCACCACGAAGGTCATGAGCGCCAGCACAACCAGCAGGGCCGTCGCCGCCAGGACGGTGGGATAGACGAGCGCCGCCGTGACCTTGCTCTGGGCCTGCTGGTCCCGTTCCAGCAGATCAGCCAGCCGCTCCAGGATCGACGGCAGGGCGCCGGAGCCCTCGCCGGCGGCGACCATGGCCCGGTAGAGGAGTGGAAAGGCCCGACCCTGACGCGCCATGGCGTCCGACAGCCGGTAGCCCTCCAGCACCCCCCCATGAACCCCCATCAGGGCCTGGCGAACCGCCGGCTTCTCGGCCTGGACCGCGATGGTGCGCAGGGCCTCCTCAAGCGGAGCGACGGCGACCAGGGTGGCGAGCTGCCGGGTGACCAGGGCCAGGGATCGGGCGTCCAGGCGGCCGCCGAACAGACCCGCAGAGCCGGCCTTGGCCTTGCCCGGCGACAGGCGGATGGCCGCCAGGCGGCGGCGTTCCAGAACCTCGCGGGCGGCGGCTTCGTCGGCGGCGTTCAGGTGGCCGGTGCGGGGGCGGCCGGCCAGGTCCAGGGCGACATAGTCAAAGCTGGCCATGACCGCCGCCTTCCTGGCGTGTGACCCGCATGGCCTCTTCCACCGTCGTCAGGCCCTCAAGGATGCAGGTGCGGGCTTCGGCGGAAAGACTACCGCCGCCAGAGGCCCGCCCGGCCGCCGCGATCGTCGCCTCATCGGCGTTCTCGCCGATCAGCCGCCGGACATGATCATCGATCCACAGGGCCTCATAGATGCCCACCCGCCCGGCATAGCCGGTCTGGCCACAGTCGCCACAGCCCTGAGCGCGGTAGAGGATCTGGCCCTCGGCGACGCCGGCCTGGCGGGCGGTGACCGCATCGGCCGGCTCCGGACGTCGGCAGGAAGGACAGAGCCGACGCAACAGGCGCTGGGCCAGGATCAGCCGAACGGTCGAGGCCAGCAGGAAGGGCTCGACCCCCATGTCCCGCAGCCGCGTCACCGCGCCGGCCGCGTCATTGGTGTGGACCGTGGAGAGCACCAGGTGACCGGTCAGGCTGGCCTGGACGGCGATCTGGGCGGTCTCCACGTCGCGGATTTCACCCACCATGACCACGTCAGGGTCCTGGCGCAGGATGGCGCGAAGACCGGCGGCGAAGGTCATGCCCACCTTGGCGTTGACCTGGGTCTGGCCGACGCCCGGAACGGCGTACTCCACCGGATCCTCGATGGTCAGGATGTTGCGGCTGGCGTCGTTCAGCAGGCTCAGGCCCGCATAGAGGGTCGTGGTCTTGCCCGAGCCCGTCGGCCCGGTCACCAGGATGACGCCATTGGGTTCGGCGAGCGCCCGCTGGAAGGCCGCAAGCACGTCCGGACGCATGCCCAGCTCCGGCAGGGGGATTCCGGCCTGCTCCTGGTCGAGGATCCGCATCACCACCCGCTCGCCCGCCCGGGACGGCAGGGTGGAGACCCGGACGTCCAGGCTGCGACCGCCGAGGGCCAGGGAGATGCGGCCATCCTGGGGGACTCTCCGCTCGGCGATGTCCAGGCGCGCCATGACCTTGATCCGGCTGACGATCAGCGGGCTCAGGCGGGGCGACAGGCTCAGCACTTCGCGCAGGACGCCGTCGATCCGCAGTCGGATGACCAGGGCGGTCTCGAAGGACTCGATATGGACGTCGGAGGCGCCGCGACGGATGGCCTCGGCGATGACGCCATTGATCAGGCGGATGATCGGCGCGTCGTCCTGGCTGTCCAGCAGATCGGCGGCGGCCGGTATGTCCTCGGCCAGACTGTCGAGCCCGCCGGGCATGTCCAGGTCGTCTGGCCCTCCAGCCGTCAGACCGTCGTCAGCATAGGTCTCTGACAGGCGGCGTTCGAATTCGGCCCTGGGCAGGGTCTGGATGCGCAGGGCCCGGCCAAGGGCGCGGCGAGCCTCCACCAGGGCCAGGGGATCGGCGCCTTCGCGCAGGCCCACATGGGCGACCTCATCCACGCCCAGCACGACAACGCCGTGACGCTTGGCGAAGCCATAGGGCAGCAGAGACAGACCTGCGTTTTCCACCCTCAGAGTCCCGGCGGAGGCGGCGGCGGCGGCGGCAGGGCCGTGACGGGCGCGGCCTGCATGTAGTCACGGGCCAGGGCGTCGAGATTGCTGATGCCGTCGGCGCTGCGGGCGGCCTCCAGATCGCGGATGTAGCCGTAGCGCGGGGCGGTCAGGGCCTGGGCGTCGGCCGCGCTGCCGATGATGGTCGGACGGATAAAGACCATCAGGTTGCGCTGGACGTTCTGGCTGGAAGTGGCCTTGAACAGGTTGCCCAGAACCGGAATGTCGCCAAGCAGGGGCGTGCGCTCCACCGTGGTCCGCTCATTGCGGTCCAACAGACCGCCCAGAACGACGATGGCCCCGTCATCCACAGCCACGGTGGTTTCGATGGCCCGCTTGTCGAGGATCAGCTCGCCGGAGCTCTCGCTCAACGGGCCGGAGATGGAGGAAACCTCCTGGCGCAGGAACAGGGTGATGGCGCCGCCGGCGTTGATCTGCGGCTTCACGTCCAGCTGGATGCCGACATTCTGCCGCTGGATCGTGCGGAAGGGGTTGCTGTTGGAGTCGCCCAGCACCTCGCCGGTGGTGATGGGGATTTCCTGGCCCACCAGGATGCTGGCCTCCTGGTTGTCCAGGGTCATCACCGAGGGGGTCGAGAGCAGGTTCGAGGCCGTGTCGTTCTTCACCGCATTGATGATGAAACCGAACAGCGCGTCGCCGCTCTGGCCGTAGCCGCCCGTGAGGATGCCCCGGGCGCCCAGGACGGAGTCGAGGGCGGTCTGGCGTAGGGCCGCCAGGGCCGATGAGTCCTGCGGCAGGTTCCGCTCGCCGGCCGCGGCCGCGGCCAGCCCCAGGATGTTGGGGGCGGCGTTGGAATAGTTGGTGGCTGAGAAGGGAATGCTCGAGCCGTTGATCCCGGCCAGGGCGAATTGCACGCCCAGCTGCTGGGCGGCATTGTCGGACAGCTCCACCACGACGGCCTCGACCAGGACCTGCCGACGTCGGGTGTCGAGCTGACGGATCACCTCGCCCAGCACCCGCTGGGTGTCGGGATCGGCGGCGATGACAATGGCGTTGGCGCCGGGATAGCGGGCGATATTGGCGCGGCGCCCTGCCCCGCCCGCCGTAGCGGTCTGGCCGCCAGTAGCCGACGCAGCAGCCTGGGCCTCGCCTTCGACAGCCGGGGACTGACCCACCAGCTGTTGCAGGACCGGCAAAAGCTGTTCGGCGCTGGCGTGCTGCAGGTTGATGACCCGGACATCACCGCTGGTCTCGGCCCGGCTGTCGAGATCGGCGATCAGGGCGAGCATCGGCCGCACGGCCTCCGGCTCGCCGCGCAGGATCAGGGAGTTGCTGCTCTCCACCACCACCAGGGAGACGATCGCGTTGCGCGCGGCGGGCTCGGCGCCCGGGGGGTTGAGCACCTGGTTCACGACGCCGGCGATTTCCCGGGCCGAGCTTGACCGCAGGGTGATGGTCTCCGTCAGGGTGCGGTCCTGGTCCACCTGGGCCAGCAGGCTGCGGATGCGAGCCAGATTGTCCGCATAGTCAGCGACCACGATCAGATTGCCCCTGGGGCTGGGCATGACCACGCCCTGGCGCCCGATCAGGGGCTTCAGGGTTTCGGCCGCCGAGGCCGCATCTATGTTCCGCAGCCGGAAGACCTGGGTGGAGAAGCCATAGCCGCCCGCCCCGCTGAGGCTGGAAGGTTGGGCCGCGGCGCCGTCCTCCGGCATGATCCGGTAGACCCCCGCGCCGGCCGGCACCGCCACCAGGGCGTTGGCCCGCAGGGTGGAGAGCATCACCTCGAACAGCTCGGTCCGCGACAAGGGCTCACGGCTGCTGATGCTGACCTTTCCCTGCACCCGGGGGTCGATGATGAAGGTCTGGCCGGTGGCCTGAGCGACATCCTGAATGAAGACCCGGATGTCGGCGTCCTGGAGGTTGAGCACCTGAGACTGGGCGTGCGCCACGGTGGCGGGCGCGAAACCCGCCCCCAGGCTGAGCAGAAGGAACAGCGCGATCAGTCTCTTCACGGGGCAGACATCCGCAGTCGGGTGGTCAGGGTCTGGCCGCCGCGCTCGTAGGTCAGGTCGACATGGGTGGCGGCGGCGAGGATTTGGGGGAGTTCGCTCATGCGCTCGCGATTGAGCGCCGAGCCGTCCAGGGTCAGGAGAACATCGCCAGGCTGGAGCCCGGCGCGGGCGAGGATTTCAGCGCCTTGGCCGCCCCGGGGCATGACCGTGTAGCCGGCGGCCCGGCCCTCTTGCAGTCGAGGCGTCAGGGCCAGGGCGGCCATCAGCTGCGCGCCGGTGACGTCTGAGCTGGTTTCGGCGGCCGCCGCCCCGGGCGCCGCTGTCGGCGGCGCGGTCCAGGAGCTTCCGCCCCCTGGGACAGGGAAGCCGATCCGGCGCCGTGCGGCCCCCTGACGGATCACCACATGATCCAGGGCGACCTCGATCAGGGTGACCCCGCCGGGGCCTTGCTCGCCGATTCTGTAGAGGGTCTGGGCGCCGCCCGGCGGCCCCAGGATGGCGGAGGCCGAGGCCCCGCCACTGCGGATGCCGAAGAGCTGCAGGTCGTTGGCCTGCGCCTCGCCCGCCGCGGGCTCGGGCCCGGCCAGACGGAAGAAGGGATCGAAGCGCGCCAACACGCCGGTCTGGGCCGCGGGCCCAACTGCGGCCAGCGGCGCGACGCCGATCGGACCCGCAGCGGGCGCCGCCACGATCCAGATCAGCCGCGCAGCCTGCCACGCCAGCAGAGCGATCAGACCGATCTCTGCCAGCCCCAGCAGGGTGCGGGGCTCCACGGGGACGCCGTGGCGAACGGCGGCTAGGTTCACGAGGAAGTCTCCGAAGTCCCAGGGCTCAGTGGGATGGGCCTGGAGGCGCCACGCCCGTCGGGGTCTTCATGTAAACTTTCGATGACAGGCCCGTGACAGCGCCGGGATTTGATGACGCTTTCCAGGGCCGCCATGAGGTTGAGGCGGGGATGGCCGATGCGCCATCCCCGCCCGCCGATCAGAAGCGGGTCGAGACGCTGACCGAATAGCTGCGGCCGAGCTCGTAGTTATTCAGGATGACCTTGTCGCCGCCCTGGGTCTGGAACTCGTCGAACTCCTCACCCAGCAGGTTGCGGGCCTCGAAGCCGAGGGTGAATTCAGGGCCCCACATCCGCAGCTTCTGGCGGAAGGTGAGGTCGAGCTGCACGCCGGGTTCCTGAAGGAAGTCCGCCGCGCCAGAACCGCCCCGCGCCGTCGTCCGCTCGCTGGCATAGTTGGCCAGGATGGTCGCCTGGGTGTCGCCGTCCAGGGTTTCAAACCCGAACTGCATGTTGGCGATATGCTCAGACGTCCCCTGCAGGCGGCTGCCGTCGATGACGAAGTTGGCCGCCGGCGCCGCTTGGCCGAGGCCGGTCAGCGGGAACACCTGGTCGCCGTCCTCGACCCGCACCTCAGCCTTGGTCCAGGTGTAGTTGGCGCCGATCAGCCAGCGCTTGTTGTCGGTGAACGCCATGCCGAATTCCGGCTCGAAGGTCTTCTTGAACTCAGCCTCAATCCCGTAGAGGACCGCCCGAGGGGCGTTGAGGAAGGTCTGCTGGAGACCGCCGCCGGTCTCGTTGACGATCGACTCGATCGGCTTGTCGATGTCCTTGTAGAAGGCGCCGATCGTCGCGAACTGGCCGCGGTCGAAGTAGCGCTCGTAGCGCAGGTCGAGGTTCAGCAGCTCGCTGTCGACCAGATAGGGATTGCCGATGAAGGTGCGGTCAGATTCCGGATCCAGATAGATCTGCGGCGCCTGCTCACGAAACTGCGGACGGGCGATGGTCTTGGAGACCCCGAACCGCAGCTGCTGGTCATCGGCGAAGTTCCAGGTGACCGTGCCGGCGGGCAGAACATAGTCGTTGTTCAGCTGCACAGCCGCCGGGTCGTTGGTGGAGAACAGATCCAGGGCCTGGACGCTCTGCTCGCCCTCTTCGTAGCGCAGGCCGACGCTGGCCCGGACCGCCGGCAGGATCTCGCCCTCGCCCTGGACATAGACCGCATTGGTGGTGAGGGCGGCCTCGTAGGCCGCGGCCCCCTCCGAGCCGGTCACTTCCCGCAGGAAGAGGCCGTTCGGACCGATGTTGTAGTTCGAATAGAGGAAGTCCACGCGCTGCCGCTGGAAGGCCAGGGACGGGGTCTGGTCCATGGTGAAGCGGAAGGCGCGCGCATCGGAGTAGCGCTCGTTCTCGTAGAAGGCGTAGCCTGCCGAGACCGTGAAATCGACGATCAGGGGGTTATCCCAGCGGTAGCGGACATCGACGCCCGCGCCGTAGGTCGTGTCTTCCAGGCTGCTGAACCGGATGAAATTCGCGTCAGACTGGGGGTTATGATAGAAAAGCCCATCATTCAGACGTCGATAGCGGGTCTGCGTCTCATAGGGCGCATCCCGGGTCGTATTGGCGTAGGACCCCCGCCAGTCGATCTCCAGATCGCCAAACTTGTGAGCGCCGGTCAGCTGGGTGTTGAACAGCTCGCGCTCGTACCAGGCAGTGTAGTCGTCGCGGATGAAGTTGCTCGATAGCGTGCTCTCGCCTTCGACCGAGCGGGCTTCCTTGGTGACGTTGCGGACATAGAAGTTGGTCCACTGGAACTTGTGGGCGTCGAGGTCGAGGGCGACGCTGGCCAGGCCGTGCCATTCCACATCCATCTCAGAAGAGTTGGAGATGAGGTCTTCGGTGATCGACAGACCGCCCAGGCTGACAACGCCAGCCTGCTGGACCGCGCGACGGGTCTCCCAGCCGCGATCATAGCCGCCGACGACGATCACACCGAGGGAACCCCAGTCCTGGTTCCAGCGGGTTCCCGCCGAGAGGCCAAAGCTGCCATTGATCGGAATATCATTGGTGGACTGCAGCAGACGCACATTGGCGTTCTGGAAGCTGCGGCCCATCTGCGCGAGGGTGTTGGCGTCGAAGTTGGCCTGGTCGATCCGCTTGCCGGTGGCGATCCCATCGCGGATGGCGTCGGGGATGTCCCGGGTCCCATCGTCGAAGCCAGCCAGGTCGTAGTCGCCGCCATAGTAGGTGAGCCCCTGCTTCAGCGAGGTCTCGTCATTGGCGCTCAGCCCGAAGCTGAAAGCCAGGAACGGCTCATCCGGCACCCCCACGGTGCGCAGGTCGATGACGCCGCCGCCGAACTCGCCGGGATAGTTCACCGAATAGGACTTCTGGACGTTCACGCTGGACAGGATCCCGCTGGGGAACAGGTCAAGGGGAACCACCCGCTGCAGCGGCTCTGGGCTCGGCAGGGGTGAGCCATTGAGCAGCGCCGAGGAGTAACGCTCCCCGAGACCGCGGACATAGACGAAGCGCCCGCTGACGACGCTGAGGCCAGTCAGGCGGGTCAGGGCCTCGGCGGCCGTGCCGTCGCCCTGGCGAACCAGGTCCTCGGCCGTGACGATGGAGGCGACCTCGGCCGTCTCACGCATCACTTCGGGGATGTAGCGCCCCCGAACGACCAGTTCCTGAACTTCCGGCCCGTCAGCGGCCTGAGCGAAGACCACCGCCGGCGCCATGAGGGCCGTGGTGCAGAGAAGAAGGCCCGAGAGCGGGCGGAGCAGGATGTTCATTGAGGTTCGCCTCGATTGTCGACGGACGCGGAGAAATCGGGGCGATCCCTTTCAGGATCGCCCCGCCTTGGCTCGGATCAGCAGCTGCTTCCGCTGGCCAGACCGCAGGTCCAGCCCTGCCACCAGGTGTCGTTCGCATCGCGGACGGCGCCGATGTAGTTGGTGGTGTCGAAGTAGGCGTAGACCGCCTTCGGGTCCGCCGCGGTCCGCGCCGCCTCGTTCGGGCCGTTGACGAAGCCGTTCACCAGGCTGGAGGTGAAGCTGGCGTTGTTGTTGGTCCCGGCGTTGAACAGGGCGGCGGTCGCCGCGCCATCCACGTCGCTGTCGTTGCGGAAGGAGATGGCGCAGGAGAAGACCACCGAGTCCCAGCGCGGCGCAGCGGCCACCGTCGACGGGGTGTCGACGTCCAGGCAAGCCGTCGACGGGTTGGTCGAGACATGGATGCCGTTCACAAAGCGGCCGCCAGTGCCGGTGTTCAGCAGCTGGACGTCGCCGGCGCCGGTCCGGGTCGAACCGATGACGGTGTAGTTGGCGAACTTGGGCTGCGAATTCAGGGACGCCTGTACGCCCACCGAGCTTTGTTCGAACACCCGGTCACCGCCGTTCGGACGCTGGCGAACGATCAGGTACTGGATGCCGCCGCGCCAGCCTTCATCGGTGTCGACGCTGTCATCGTCGGCGCCAGTGACGACGACATACTTCATGTTGGCGGTGCCGCCGAAGAACTCGATGCCGTCGTCCGACCCGTTGTGGACCTGGACATATTCGAGGGTCGTGCCAGCGCCGACGCCATTGAAGGTGATGCCGTTCAGCTCGCGGTTCGGCTGGATTTCAAACCCGGCGTAGCGGACCTGGACGTAGCGAAGACGGCCGGAATTGTCGTTCGGGCTGTTGCCGCCATAGAGGGCGACGCCGCCTTCGAAGGTGGCCACGCAGTTGACGTTGGGCGGGGTGGTGCCGGCCGGGCACGAGGCGATGGGCGCACGGCCCGAGATCACCAGGCCGCCCCACTGACCGATGGAGTCAGGCCCCGTCGTGCCTTCGATGTTCTGGCGGCTGGTGAAGATGATGGGCTGGGTCGAGGTGCCCTCGGCGAAGATCTGCGAGCCGCGCTGAACGTTGATGTAGTCCAGGCCGGCTGAGCCGAAGATCCGCACGCCGGGCTCGACGGTCAGAACGCCCTGCTGCGCCCCAGCGACCGGCGCATTGGGATCGGCGCCGCGGTCGTCGCCCACATCGGTGCGGCCGCTGATGGAGTAGATGGTGCCGGCGCGGGCCGGAACGACCACATTGCCGACGATCTTGGAGGGCAGCTGGCAGTTGCGCAGGGTGCCGTTGAGGATCACGCCGACATTGGTGAAGCCGGTCGGGCAGTCAGCCGCGGCCGTGCCCGTGCCAGGCGTCGTCGGCGTGGTGGGGGTCGTGGGCGTGGTCGGCGTGGTCGGCGGGAAGGCGCCGATGCCAGGCGAGGCGACATTGTCCGCGCCGCCGCCGCAGGCGGCCAGGGCCATGGCGCTGATCGAGGTGATCAGCAGGTTTCTCAGGGTGGTGGTGCCGGTCATCTTGCTCTCCGCCGTCGCGTTGAATTGCGCAGGCGCCGGCTGTCCCCAAACCCCACTGTGAGATCTGAACGCCCGCTTGCCCGACCGCCCTTCTAGGTAGGCTGCGTGACAGCTCCCCAACGGATACGTGACAGTTCTGTGCAGCCCCGCGGGTGCGGCACATCGGCCACGACCCCCCTTATCCTTTTGATATTTATCTGGGAAATGGGTTGAGGGAGCTCTGCTCCGCCGCCTGGCGGATTAAGGCGTGCTGGACATAATTCCAGGCGAGCGGGCCATTTGTCGGCGGCGGCCTGGGGTCTCCCCCCGGTCGGACGTGCGCCCTAGTCCTCGTTCGGGATGTTGATCAGCGCCCCACAGGCCTTGCAATGCACCGCGTCTGGCTCGTGGCGCATAAGGCCGCAAACCTGACAGGTGAACCGGACCTTGTAGGGACGGAACAGGGCCTGCGCGAACCGCACGAACAGGGTGATGCCCGAGATCATGATCACGATGGAGACCAGCCGGCCGGTGATGCCGGGCAGGATGATGTCGCCATAGCCAGTGGTGGTGAGTGAGGTCACCGTGAAATAGAGGGCGTCGATATAGCCGCTGACGCCGCCCTCATCGCCCACATAGATGGTGTAGACGAAACCGGTGGCCACGAAGACGAAGGTGACCAGGGTGGCGGCCGCCCGGATGACGTCCTCCCAGCGGGTGTCATCAAAGCGGTGCCCGACCGTCTCCCAGAAAAAGTCGCTGTGAAACAGGGTCCAGATGCGCAGCACGCGCAGAAAGGCCAGGTTGATGAGCACGGTCGGGAACAACAGCGTCAGGAGCACGAACAGGTCGACCATCACGATCGGCCGCCGGATCCACGACTTCAGGCTTCGCCAGGCCAGGGCCCGCGCGGCCATGTCGGCCGCAAGAATGGCCGCCACCGCCAGGTCCAGGGGAAGGAAGGCCCGGGAGTCCCTGAGAAAGGGCGCGGCGATGAAAAAGGCGATCAGGACCAGGTCAACGCCAATGACCCCAAGCCGGAACCGCACCGCCCCAGGGGACTCGCCGTGATAGAGCGCCCGCAACTTGGCGCGCAGGCGCCAGACGGCGCGCTGCCGCTCCGAAGGCTTGGTGTCGGCTGGCTTCACGGGTTCGGAACGCCCCAGGTCTGGTCGTTCATTGTGCACACTCCGCCATAGGCTTCACAGGTCCGTGAGATTGACCCTTCCAAGGGCCGAGGCGTGTTAGCTCTACCCGACCCGCCCGGCTGGGGTGAACCCAAATCCCGCTTGCGCCCTTCTGCAAGGGGCGGGTCGCCGCTGTCGTCGCCGACGGCGCAAACGCCCGATCCATTGACAGGGAGGCCCCGGTTTGGAGGTCAGCACAGCAAGCGAACAGGTCATACTCAGCGTCCGGGAAAGCTGGGCCGCGCTCCTGCGCCTGGGGCCAGGCGCCCTGGCGCTGAATGTGGCGCTGTCGGTGCTGGTGGTCGCTATGGCCTTCGGCGCCGGCCTGCTGGTTCGCCGCCTGTTGAAACGTGGCGTCCGCGCCATGCCGGGCCCCGCCGACGCCGAGAAAACCATTCGCACCCGCCGGGTGACCCAGGTCACCTGGGCCGTCTTCGAAACCGGTCTTGTCCTGGCGGCCTTCTTCGCGCTCGCCGGCATCTGGGGCTTTGACCTGCTGGGCTGGCTGACCGCAGGTCTTGGCCAGCAGGTGGTCGAGAGCGTGTTGCGTATCGCAATCCTGGCGGTGATCACCTTCGCCGCCGCCGAACTCGCCACCTTGCTGGTCAACCGTCTGCTGGGGCGAATGGCCTCGCGCAAGGCCGGCGGCGTGCGGCGGGAAGCGCAACTGAACACCATCGGTCCGCTTCTCCACGGGGTTGCGCGCGGGGTGATCATCATCATCGGGGCCATGATGATCCTGGCCGAGATCGGCCTGGAGATCGGGCCCTTGCTGGCCGGCGCCGGGGTGATCGGCCTGGCCATCGGCTTTGGCGCCCAGACCCTGGTGAAGGATCTGCTGACAGGCATATTCCTGGTCTCAGAAGATATCGTGGCGGTGGGCGACGTCGTTGAAATCGCCGGGTCCACCGGGGTCGTCGAACAGATGACCATCCGCACCGTCCGGCTGCGAGCCCTGGACGGGACGCTGCACGTCCTGCCCTACGGCGAGGCCCAGATCATCCACAACATGACCAAGGTCTTCTCCTATCACGTGGTCGAACTGGGGGTTTCCTATGAATCGAACATCGATCAGGCCTTCGACGTGATGGCCCAGGTGGTGGAGGAGATGCGCGCAGATCCCGATCTCGGCCCAAAAATCCTTGAGCCGCTCGAGGTGATGGACGTCAGCGCCCTGGCCGACAGCGGCGTCGTCCTGCGGGCGCGCATAAAGACTCCCCCTGGCGCCCAATGGGGCGTGGGGCGGGCTTTTAACCGCCGGATCAAGGCGGCCTGGGACGCCGCGGGGGTCGAGATACCCTATCCCCACATGCATCTCGTCATGCCGCAAGCCAAGGGCGCCGAGGCCGCGCCCGCCGCACAGCGGGGGGTCTGATGGGACGACTGATCGTCATCTCGAACCGGGTCAGCCCGCCCAATGACGCCGGCGGCGGCACGCAGGGCGGCCTGGCCATGGCCTTGGCCGCGGCGCTGCGCGAACACTCCGGTCTCTGGTTCGGCTGGAGCGGGCAGACCACCGATACCTATACCGGTCAGGTCGGGGTGCAGCGGGCCGGCGGGGTGACCGTGGCGACCATGGACCTCGAGGATCAGGACGTTCAGGAGTATTACAACGGCTACGCCAACAAGACGCTCTGGCCCTTGTTCCACCACCGGGTGGACCTGACCGCCTATGAGCGATCGTTTGGCGAGGGCTATGCCCGGGTCAACGCCCGGTTCGCCGAGACCGTCCTGCCCCTGATCGAAGAGGGCGACTTCGTCTGGGTGCACGACTACCATCTGATCCCGCTCGCCCAGGAGCTGCGTCGTCGCGGCGTTAAGAACCGGATCGGCTTCTTTCTGCACATCCCCTGGCCGGCGCGCCACCTGATCACCACCCTGCCCCGCCATCCCCAACTGGTGGAGGCTCTGTTCGACTACGACCTGGTCGGTTTCCAGACCGAGGACTCCCTCGAGGCCTTCCAGGACTATGTGGTGCAGGAGGCCGGTGGGTCCCTCGGCGAAGGGCTTGAACTGAGCGCCTTTGGCCGCACCGCGGAATTTGGGGCCTTTCCCATCGGCATGGACGTCACCGAGTTCACCGCCGCCCTGGATGGCGAGACGGCGAAGGCGGAGTACGCCCGCATGCAGACCAGCATGCTCGATCGCCAGATGATCATCGGCGTTGACCGGCTCGACTACTCCAAGGGGCTGGAGGAGCGATTTCTGGCCTACGAGCAGTTCCTCCACGACAATCCCGACCTTCACGAGAAGGTCTTCCTGCTGCAGATCGCCACCCCGAGCCGGGAGGATGTCGAGGCCTATCAGGAAATCCGGGGGCGGCTGGACGGAGTCTCTGGCCGGATCAACGGCGCCTTCTCGACCGTTGACTGGGTGCCAATCCGCTATGTGAACCGGGCCTATCGCCGCGATCAGCTGGCGGGCATCTACCGCGCCGCCAAACTCGGCCTGGTCACGCCCTTACGAGACGGCATGAACCTGGTCGCCAAGGAATATGTCGCCGCCCAGGACCCGGAAGATCCCGGCGTGCTGATCCTCTCCCGTTTCGCCGGCGCCGCCGAGCAGATGGGTGAGGCGCTGATCGTCAATCCCTTCAGCCGCGAGGACGTCTCCGACGCCATCCTGCGGGGCCTGGCCATGCCCCTGGCCGAACGACGGCGGCGCTGGGATGTGTTGATGGCCGACCTGCGGGCATCAGACGTCTCAATCTGGCGGGATAACTTCGTCCGAGCCCTGATGGCGAACTGATCGCGGGCGATAGTCTTCCTTAGAAGGGGAACATCCGCGGGATGACCCACACGGCGACAATGGCCGAGATCACGTTCAGCGGCAGGCCGACCCGGACAAAGTCCATATAGGTGTAACCGCCCACCTGATGGACGATGGTGTTGGTCTGGTACCCCACTGGGGTGGCGAAGGACGCGCTGGCCGCCATCATCACCGCCACCACGAAGGGTCGCGGATCGACCCCGAGGTTTTCGGCCAGGCCGATGGCCAGAGGGGTGATCAGCACCGCCACGGCGGCGTTGGACATGATCTCGGTGAGGATCGAGGTGGCCACATAGATGATCGCCAAAGCCGCGATGGGCCCCAGGGGCTGGGTAAAGGCGGCGACCACGTTGGTGGCCTGAAAGGCCAGCCCCGTCTTACCCAGGGCTTCACCCACCACCAGCATGCCCCCAATCATCAGCAGCACCTGTGGACGCAGGCCGGAATAGGCTTCCTCCGGCTTCATCACCCGGAAGGCCAGCAGCGCCATCGCCCCGACAAAGGCCACCACGGCGATGGAAAGCCCGCCCGCCGCGGCCCCCAGGACAAAGGCGAAGACCGTGACGCTGACCAGGGCCGGGATCAGACGCAAGGGCGGCGGCGCCTCAGGCAGGATGCCGGTCACCGTTCCCGACACGTCGTCGGCGGGTAGCAGGCGCGGGGCCACCACCGCCAGATAGACCGCGCCGACCGCGGCGATGGCCAGACCGACCCCGGTGATTTCGAACAGGGTGAAGGGCGCCAGGTGCTGGCGCTGGGCCATATCGTCCACCAGCAGGTTGGTGGAGGTGCCGATCAGGGTGCAGGCGCCCCCCATGATCGAGGCGTAGGACAAGGGGATCAGCAGCCGTTTGGGCGAGATGCCCAGCCGCCTGGCCGAGTCCTGCATGATCGGCGCGGCCAGGATCACCAGCGGCGTATTGTTCAAAAAGGCTGACAGCGAGCCGCACAGGGTGATGATCACAGGGGCGGAAGCCGCCCCCATCCGGTCCGTCATCCGGGCGGCCGAGCGGATGATCACCCCCATGCCCCCGGTCACGTCCAGGGCCCGGGCGATGATGAACAGAGAGGCGAGGGCCACCAGGGCCGGACTGGCCAGGCCCCGCCCCAGGTCCTCCAGGGTGATCACCTCAAGGGCCAACAGGGTCGCGGCCGCGACCATGGCGGCGACGTCAGCCCTCACCCGGTCGCTGAGCAGGGCGACGACGACCGCAGCCAGGACGGCCAAGGTGGCGAGTTGCTCAAAATTCAAGAAGGACCCTTCCCCGGCGTACGGGATCGCCAGCGCACCTGTCAGAGGCGCTGGTAACCACGTCTGATCCTAGAGCCGCCCTGTCGGTTGCGAAAGTCCTGCGCCTATTTCGGCTTCACGGCCGCCTGAACCTCGATCTCGACCATCATGCCAGGCGCCACAAGGGCGGAGACCTGGGAGGTGATGCGGGCGGGACGATTGGGCTGGTCGGCGTTGGCGAAATACTGGCGGTAGCCTTCCATCATGCCGGCGAAGTCCATCTTGCCGTCGAGGGCCGGGTCTCCGACCAGCAGCACCCGCATCATCACCACATCTCCAAGAGTGGCGCCCTGGGACTCCAGGATCCCCTTGATCCGCTCGATGACTCCGATGGTCTGGGTCTTGGTGTCCCCGAACTCCCGCGGCGTTCCCTCGGGGGCGCCAGGATTGGTGACCGGCGGGGTGATCCCGCTGACATAGATGATGTCATAGCCCGCCGGCACCACCACGGCGCTGGCGATAGGCGAGGTCTCAGGCCCGACCCGCTTGATCTCCGCAGCGGCGGGGGTGACGGCCAGGGCAGCCAGCAGGGTGGCCAGGGCGAGGCGGCGCATGGGCGTTTCCTTCTCTTCTTGAAAAAACGGCAAACTGGGAGGCGCGGGGAAGACTAGGAGGCCGCCGCCCGCGGCTCCGCAAGGGCGGCGGACTGGACCTGGGCGGCCAGGGCCTTGATCGTGCGATGGGCCGACAGCACAGCCCCCTCCTGCCAGCCCGGCATCTGGCTGAGATGGGCGCCCGTGAAATGGAACGGACCATCAGGCTGGTTCAGCAGCCGGTAGGCCGGCATGTCCATATGCCCCTCCTGGCCGCCATCCCCCTCCCAGTTGGGCCAGGGGCCGAGGCTGAAGGGAATCTTGCTCCAGTTCACCACCACCGCCTTGGCGAGGTCGCCCTCATGGCCAGGATGAACCCGACCGACGGCGGCCCGGGCCGCAGCGATCTGCGCCGCCATGGGCAGGGCGGCGAAGCCCTCCGCCCTCGGCCCGGACCCATAGCAGGCCAGCAGCATGCCGCGCTCTGAGTGCAGGCCATTGCTCGGATACCAGATCAGGGAGGTGTCGCCGCCGACCCACGAAATGCCCCCATAGATCTGCGATTTCTCCCAGAATCGGGGGGATTCAAAGCCGATCTTATTGGAAAATGCGTTGGGCACGCTGCCGACGGCGGTCTTCACGGCCGGTGAGAAGTCGTTCTCAATTCCGGTCAGAATGGCCAGGGGGATTGTGATGACGGCATAGTCGGCGCTGATCATGCGCCGGGCGCCGGCCTGGTCATAGGCCACCTGCACTCCGCCGCCGACCCGGGCGATCGCAGTCACCTTGGCGTTGCGGATCACCGGGCTTGCGATGGCGCGTTCGAAGCCGGCCACGATCTGGTCCATCCCGCCGGTGGGCTGGAACATGGTCGCCTGCATATTGATGTTGTCTTCGAACACGGTGGCGCGGATCTGTGGGTTGGCCAGCAGGTCCCGCAGGGGGACGGGGGGCCGGCGCCGGCTGAACTGATCGGCGGCGCCGGGCGCCTGTGCGAAGCCCGAGCGCTCGGTCCCCTGGAAGCTCATATCTTCCGACAGGTCACCATAGGCCCGCAGGAAGGGCAGCAGCTTTTCCTTGTCCTGCAGGGTCAGCTCCCCGTCCAGGGCGCCCTTGTTGACCGCCTTGGCCAGCAGTTCGGAGACATGTCCCCGCGTGTCGTTGATGCCCTGGCGCATCTGGATCGGCTTGCCGCCATGGGCCCCCTCCCCCCAGATGAAGGCGCTGCGGCTGACATTGATCTCAACCTCCAGCGGCACGCCCAGCCGGCGGCAGTAGCCCAGCAGACCCTCATGATGGCTGGGAATACGGGCCGGTCCGGCGTTCAGATAGACGTCCTTCTCGAAGTCCACGGTCTGATCGGCCTCGCCGACCATCTCCACCTTGTCGCCGCCGCGCAGGGTCCAGTTCCGGCCGCCCAGACGATCGCGCCCCTCCAGCAGCGTCACCTCGAAGCCCGCCCGCTCCAGTTCGTAGGCGCAGACCAGCCCAGCGACGCCGGCGCCCAAAATCACCACTTTTCGACCCTTGCCCAGTTGCGGCGACAGGCTCGGCGGGATGGCCGCCACAGCGGCGTTGAGACCCAGGGCCGTCATGGCGCCATAGGCCGCGCCAAGCCCCCCAACCGCCCCTAGACGATGCAGAAAGAGACGCCGACTGACACCCATGGACCCTGACCCCAAACCACCCGTTCACGCCTAGAGCGGTCGGGGCGTTTGTCCTGGCAAGGCTCAGGAGGGGCTTGGCGCGCCGCACGCCTGCGACCGCGCGGATTGCAGGCGTCCAGCCTCCTCCTGCGCTCGGAAATTCCGCAGGCGTCCCTCAGAGGTTCAGCAGGGACGGATCTCCACCCTGGGCCGCGATATTGACGCTGAGCGCCCGCTCCACCGCATAGCGCAGGAGCGCGTTGGGTCCCCCGGCCTTGGGGCCGGTCCCCGACAGACCTTCGCCGCCAAACGGTTGAACGCCCACCACCGCCCCGGTCATCGCCCGGTTGACATAGGTGTTTCCGGCCGGGACCAGCTCGCAGATCCGCTCGGCGAAACCTTCCAGGCGCGAATGCACGCCAAGCGTCAGGCCATAGCCCAGGCCGGCCAGCTCCCGGGCCACTTCCTCCACCTTCCCCGGCTCATAGCGCACCACATGCAGGATGGGGCCGAACACCTCGTGTGCGAGGAAACTCGCCCGGGGAATCTCCGCCAGGATCGGCCCAAGGAAGCTCCCGCCAGGGGGGCTGGCCAGCCGGTGGAGGATTTTCGCATCCCGGGCCAGGAGGCCGGCATGATCCTCCAGGGCCTGGCGGGCCTGTGCATCAATCACGGGACCGACATCGGTGGCCGGATCGGCGGGGTCGCCCACCACCAGGGCGTCCATGGCCCCGATCAGGCCTTCGATCAGGCTGTCGGCCGTCTCCTCCGGCAGGAACAGGATCCGCAAGGCCGAGCAGCGCTGACCGGCCGATCCGAAGGCCGAGCTGATGACGTCGTCAATGACCTGTTCGCGCAGGGCTGTCGTGTCGACGAACATGCCATTCAGCCCGCCGGTCTCGGCGATGAAGGGCACGATGGGTCCGCGGCGTTCAGCAAGCGCTTGGTTGATCGCCCGGGCGGTCTGCGTTCCGCCGGTGAAGGCGACCCCATCGCAGCCAGGGTGGGCGACCAGGGCCGCGCCCACCTCGCCGCCCGGACCTGGCAATAGGGCCAACAGCTCAGGGGCCAGGCCCGCGGCGTGGAACAGCCGGACGGCCTCCGCCGCGATCAGGGGGCTCTGCTCGGCGGGCTTGGCCAGCACCGCATCGCCCGCCGCCAGGGCCGCGCAGATCTGGCCGGTGAAGATGGCCAGCGGGAAGTTCCACGGGCTGATGGCCACGAAGACCCCGCGGCCGCGCAGGACGAGCGTATTGGTCTCGCCGGCCGGGCCCGTGAGAACCTCCGGGGCGCCGAACCGCTGCTCGGCCAGATGGGCGTAATAGCGGCAGAAGTCGACGGCTTCGCGCACCTCGGCGACGCCGTCGGCCAGGGTCTTGCCGGCCTCGACCGCGCAGAGGGCGATCAGGCGATCCCGGTTGGCCTCCAACGCCTCGCCCATGGCCCGCAGCACCTTGGCGCGACCGGCCCCGCCCAGGGCGTCCCAGGCGGGCTGGGCCTGCCTGGCCGCGTGGAAGGCGGCGTCTATATCGGCGGGGGTCGCGGCGATCACGCCGCCTGCCAGACGGCTATGGTCGGACGGGCTGTAGAGCCTGCGCGCCTCGCCCTCGCCCTGCCGCCGACCGGCGATGATGGGGCTCGCCTCGACAGGGTCGAGTTGACGCGCGGTGACGGCCAGGCTTTCGCCCGCCTGGACAATGCTCAGATCCAGGCCCCGGGAATTGATGCGCGTCGCACCGTAGATGTCGGCCGGGGCCGGGATTTTCGGATGGCGGCCAGGGCCCGTCTCGGCGATCTGCGCCAGGGGGTCTGCGACCACCTTCTCCACCGGCACGCGGTCATCAAGCAGGGCGTGGACAAAGGAGGTGTTGGCGCCGTTTTCCAGCAGGCGGCGGACCAGATAGGGCAGCAGCTCTTCATGACCGCCGACCGGCGCATAGGCCCGCAGGCGGAGCGGCGCCTCAGCCTCTGCAGCGGCATAGAGCGCTTCGCCCATCCCATGCAGGCGCTGGAACTCGACGTCCACGAAAGCGTCGGCCGCCATCTTCCGCACGGCGGCCAGGGAATGGGCGTTGTGGGTGGCGAACTGGGCGTAAAGGTGCGGTGAAGCCTCGATCAGGGCCCTGGCGCAGACCAGGTAGGACAGGTCCGTCGCCGCCTTGGTGGAATAGACCGGATAGTCCGGCCGGCCGTTCACCTGGGCGCGCTTGATCTCCGTGTCCCAATAGGCGCCCTTGACCAGCCGGACCATCAGCCGCCGGCCGCTGTCGCCAGCCAGGTCGGCCAGAGCCGCAATCACCTGCGGGCCACGCTTCTGATAGGCCTGGACGGCGAGGCCAAGACCCCGCCAGTCGCCCAGATCCGGCTCCCGCGCCAAGCGATCCAACAGCTTCAGCGACAGAACCAGGCGGTCAGCCTCCTCGGCGTCGAGGGTCAGGTTGAGATCGTGGCCAGCGGCCAGGACCGCCAGGCGCCTGAGGCGCGGATAGAGTTCGTCCCAGACCCGCCTTTCCTGTGTCGCCTCGTAGCGCGGCGACAGGGCCGAGAGCTTGACCGACACCCCATGGCCGCTTTCGGGGCCCTGGCCATTGTGGGCCTGGCCCACGGCTTCGATGGCCTGGGCGTAGGCGGCCTCGTAGCGGTCGGCGTCGGCGGCCGTGCAAGCGCCCTCCCCCAGCATGTCGAAGGAACAGAGATAGTCCTCCGCCGCCGCCCTCTTCAGGGCTGTCTGGATATTTCGTCCGAGCACGAACTGTTCGCCCATGATCCGCACGGCCTGGGCCACGGCGGCGCGGATCACCGGCTCCCCCAGCCGGCCGGTCAACCGGCGCAGAAAGCCGCCCAGGTCATGCCGGGCCTCGTCATCCACCTGCACCAGGCGTCCGGTAAGCATCAGCCCCCAGGTCGACGCATTGACGAACAGGCTGTCGGACTTGCCCAGGTGGGCGGTCCAGTCGGCCGAGCCGATCCGTTCTGCGATCAGCCGGTCCCGGCTCTCGTCATCGGGCGTCCTCAGCAGAGCCTCGGCCAGGCACATCAAGGCCAGACCCTCCCGGGTGCCGAGGCTGAACTCCTGCAGAAAGCTCTCCACCACCCCCTGTCGGTCAGCCCGACCGCGGGCGCCGCGGACAAGGGCCTCCGCGTCGGCCCGGATGGCGGCCTGGGCCTGCGGGTCAAAGGGGGGCCGCGCCAGCAGGGCCCGCACCGCCTGAGCCTCATCCTGATATTTGGCGGCGTCCAGCAGGTCCCAGTCCATCACAACCTCCCAAGGGCTCAGTTCGATGTAGCGGTTCAGCACCCGAATGTGTTTCGGTTATCAGTTCATTCTGCCGAATATATTCGAGATCAGCATCGATGATGACGAAGCTAGATGAAACTGACTTGCGGCTGCTGCGTCTGTTGCAGGCCGATGGCCGGATCACCAACCAGGCCCTGGCCAGCCGCTGCAATCTGTCGCCGGCCGCCTGCCATGAACGCGTAAGACGGCTGAAGGCGGCCGGCGTGATCCAGGGCTATGCGGCCCTGATTGACCCCCAGGCCATAGACCGGGGGCTGCTGATCTTCGTGGAGGTGCAGCTCGATCGGACCACCGGCGACCTGTTCGCCGAATTCGCGGCCGCGGCCCGGGCGAGCCCTGAAATCCTGGAGTGCCACATGGTGGCCGGCGGCTTCGATTATCTGATCAAGGCGCGCCTGGCGGACATGGCCGCCTATCGCGCCTTCCTGGGCGAGATCCTGGTGCAGATGCCCGGCGTCCGGGAGACCCGCACCTACGCCGTGCTTGAGGAGGTCAAGAACACGGTGCGACTGCCCCTCTGAGACCGTCTCAGTTCGAGGACAGGATCGCGTGCCGTTCGCGGACCTTGCGCAGGCCGTCCAGGACGGGCTCGGCGACGGCGTCTGCGCCAGCCGGCAGGCTGCGCAAAAGCCGGAGGGCCTGAACATGAACTTGCACGCCGCCACGGTCCCAGCGGCCGGTGGTCGCCAGTCGGTCAAGCAGGTCGCAGAGGCTGTGGGCTGCGTTCTCCAGGGCGTCGAGGTCGCAAAGGCTGGGCAGTCCGATCAGGCTCACCGCAAGACGGTAGTGCTCGGCGATCAGATCGCCGTCGAACACATCCCCATAGCGGGCGAACAACGCCTCCATCTGGGCCAGCCCGCTGTCGAGCTGCAGCCAGGCGGCCTCCTGCAGGCCTTCCAGATTGGTCTCGGCCCGCACGACCGCCTCGGCCACGGTCGTCCCGCCGGGCTTACGCAGCATCGCGGCCAGGGCGTATTTCGGACGATGGATGCGAACCGAGCTCACAGGGTGACCTTTCGGGTGGAAAACAGACCATCGACCTGGTCCTGGCTCAGGTTGGGCTCCTGGGCGTCACCGACCTCCGGGGGCAGGTCATCGCGCCTTCTTGGCACGCCGTCTGGCGGGCCTTCGTTCTTGTGCCGCCGGTCTGGCCCGACATAGGAGTCGCATTCGATGAACGGCCGGCTCTCCTTGGCGATCCACAGAATGCGCTCCAGCATGACCACCGGGGTCAGCGGCTTCTTGACGATGTAGTGGGCGCCGCAGTCGCGGGCCTTCTACACCATGGAGACTGGGGTGTGGGCGGCGGTGACCACCACCGGGGCGAACGCATTGGGTTCGCCCCCATCGGTGCGCAGCCAGGACACGAACTCATAACCCTCCCCGGCCGGCGACAGGGCGTCGGCGATAATGAGGTCGATCGAGTTGCGCTTCACCGCGTCCTTGGCGTCCTCAACTGTCTGGCAGCGGTGAAGAGACTTGGCGCCGAGGCCCGTCACGATCTGGACCAGGATGTCCATACCCATGCCGTTGCCGTCCAGCATGAGAATGGTGGCCTTCTCCAGATTGAAGCGGCCCCTGGATGTCGGTTCGAGGGCCATGCGGCGCTCCAGTGGGGAAATCGGTCGGCTACAACTGTGGCCGCAAGGTGGGCTGATGCCCGGCCCCAAGCTTCAGCAAAGACTGGCAGCCATTAAGAAAGACTTGCGGGCGCTCCAACCCATTCTGGGTAGATGCCTGGACTAGTCACGCGCCACGCCGACGCGCGCTAGAATGTCGCAGCCTCCCATTTGGCCAGGAACAGAAGGGCCCGAGACCCAGGGAGCGCCGATGGAGCCAAGGTAAGTAACGCTTTCTTCAATGGTAAAGCCCGATGTCGAACCAGAGTTAATGGACGTGCTCCGGGTTGCGGCCCGCGAACGTCCTTCCGAGGCCGGCGTATCGGGCCGAAACCTCTCGCACCGCCTAGGGCGGCGCGACCGAAGACTGGGATGGCTGACGTGTCGCTCAACGACTGGAAAATTTCGCGCAAGCTGGCGGCGGGCTTCGCCCTGATGGTGCTGGTGATCATGGCGACCGGCGCCATCACCTTTTATAATCTTGGGCAGCTCACGAACGCCCGAGAGGACCTCAGTAAAAGCAAAATCGCCCTCGACAGCGTCAGCCGCGCTGAGTTTTTTCTTGCACGTCAGGAAAACAGTTTCCGCGGCTTCTTGGTTTCTCTCGACCCCTACTATATCGAACGCGCCGACTCTCACCGCGATAACTTCAAGAAGGTCATGGGAGAGCTTCGGGAATTGTCCACCGACCACCCAGAGATTATCGGCCACATCGATGTGGCGCTGAAGGCTGCCGACGATTGGTACATGGGTGTCGTCGACAATGGCTCCGCCCTGGCGATGAATCCGGTGACCTACTCCGAGGCGGCCTCCATGGTCGGCCAGTCGGGCCTGGCGGACGAGTTGATGACCAAGGTTGAGGCGCCGATGGAGGCGATCACCAAATACGAATCAAATCTGGTGCAGTTGGCCAACGACCGTCTCGTCGCCATAAACAGCCAGACCACTGCTATGATCTCCGCCGCTCTGGCGATCGCTGTGGTCGCCGCTGCTCTCTTGGGCTGGCTGCTGACCAAGATGATCGCCGCACCGATCAATAACATGACCACGGCCATGCGCCGCCTGGCTGAGGGCGACTCCTCCGTCGAGGTCCCGGCCCGTGGCCGCAAGGACGAAGTCGGCGAAATGGCCGAGGCCGTCCAGGTGTTCAAGGAGGCCGCAATCGAAAAGGCCCGCCTGGAAAGCCAGACCGACGAACAGCGTCGCGTGGCTGAAGCCGAGCGCGCCCGTAACGAGGCCGAACGCGCCGCCACCGCCCAGGAGCAGGCCAAGGTCGTCGCCGGCCTGGCGTCCGGCCTGGATCACCTGGCCCGCGGGGACCTGACCTTCCGGATCGCTGAGCCCTTCCCGGGCGACTATGTGAAACTGCGCGACGACTTCAACGCGGCCATCCACCAGCTGCAGGACGCCATGACCGTGGTGGCCACCAATGTTCGCGCCATGCGCTCGGGCGCTGGAGAAATCAGCCAGGCCGCCGACGACCTGTCGCGCCGCACCGAGCAGCAGGCCGCCAGCCTCGAAGAGACCGCTGCGGCCCTCGACGAAATCACCGCCACGGTGCGCAAGTCCGCCGAGGGCGCCAAACAGGCCTCGGCCGTGGTCGCCACCTCCCGCGGGGACGCTGAGAAGACCGGTCATGTGGTCGGCGACGCCGTCCAGGCCATGAGCGAGATCGAAAAGTCCTCCGAGAAGATCACCCAGATCATCGGCGTGATCGACGAGATCGCCTTCCAGACCAACCTGCTGGCCCTGAACGCCGGGGTCGAAGCCGCCCGGGCCGGCGACGCCGGCCGTGGCTTCGCCGTGGTCGCCTCCGAGGTCCGGGCTCTGGCCCAGCGCTCGGCCGACGCCGCCAAGGAGATCAAGTCCCTGATCAGCGCCTCGTCCCAGCAGGTGGCCCAAGGAGTTGGCCTGGTCGGCGAGACCGGCAAGGCCCTGGAGCGGATCGTCTCCCAGGTGGCCGAGATCGACGGCCTGGTCTCCGAGATCGCCGCCAGCTCCCAGGAGCAGGCCACCGGCCTGCACCAGGTCAACACTGCGGTGAACGAGATGGACCGTGTGACCCAGCAGAACGCCGCCATGGTCGAGGAGACCACCGCGGCCAGCCACTCCCTGGCCACCGAGGCCGAGAGCCTGTCTCAGAGCGTGGGGCGCTTCAACATCGGCGCCGGCGAGGCTTCGGCCAGCCCAGCCGCCCGGGCGCCTGCCCGATCCAGTCGCGGCGAGAGCTTCGCCAACCGTCATGTCCCGCAGATGAAAACCACGTCCCGCGAGGGCGGCGCCGCACGTCGCCCCGCGCCGGTCGCCGAGAGCGAAGGTTGGGAAGAGTTTTAAGGTTTTCGCTCTTAACTAAACCATCAAGTCTGGGGGGAGTGCCGGATGACGGACACAGACGCCAACACCGCTGAAGTCAGCCTTTGCCCGGTCCTCGACCTACAGGCCGCTGAACCCTTGCGCGCAGAGCTCATGGCTCTGCGGGGCCGGCCGCTGCAGGTGGACGCATCCCAGGTCAGTCGCCTGGGCGGGCTTTGCCTGCAGGTTCTCCTGTCGGCCCGGATCAGCTGGGCCGAGGACGGGCTGCCGCTGCGTATCGAGCAGGCCTCCGATGGTTTCCTCGAACAATTGGCCGCCTTCGGCGGACCAGAAATCAACTTTGAACCCGAGGGGGCACACCTGTGAGCAAGACTGTTCTGACCATCGACGACTCCCGCACCATGCGTGAGATGCTGAATATGGCCCTGGTCCAGGCCGGCTATCGGGTCATCCAGGCCGTCGACGGGGTGGAGGGCCTGGAGGTCCTGCGCGCCCAGGGCGCCGACGTGGTCATTACCGACATCAACATGCCCCGCATGGATGGTTTCGGCGTGATCGAAGGCGTCCGCGCCGATCCGGCTCATCGGGCGACCCCGATCCTGGTCCTGACCACCGAGAGCGACGCGACCAAGAAGGAACGCGCCCGCGCCGCCGGCGCCACCGGCTGGATCGTCAAGCCCTTCAACCCGACCAAGCTGGTGGACGCCATCCGCCGCGTCGCCGCCTGAAGGCGACGATAGGCCTGCGACCTAAGCTGACCTGAGTCCGGAGCACCCCGTGGATCCATTCGAGAGTATCAAGGCGACCTTCTTCCAGGAGTGCGATGAGCTGCTGACCGACATGGAGTCGGGGCTTCTCGCCATGGAGCAGGGCGACGACGATTCCGAGACCATCAACGCGGTCTTCCGCGCGGTGCACTCCGTCAAGGGGGGCGCCGGAGCCTTCGGACTCGAAGAACTGATCCGCTTCGCCCACGTCTTTGAGACGGTCCTGGACGAGATGCGTTCAGGTCGACTGCCGCTCACCGACGAGGTGGCCAAGGTCCTGCTTCGCGCCTCCGACGTCCTGGCCGACCACGTGGCCGCCGCCCGCAGCGGTGGCGGCGTGGACGAGGGCCGCACGGTCGGCATGATCGCCGATCTTCAGGCCCTGATCGACCAGGACCGCGCCGCAGAGCTTGGGCTGAACGACCACGGCGGCGCCGACGCTCCCGACGAGGATTTCGGGTTTGTGCCGGTCCTGCTCAGCCTGGACGAGCCGGCTGCTGAGGCCCCTGAAGTCGACATCGCCGCCCTGATGGCCGCCTCTGCAGAGCCTTCTGCCGGTGTGGACCCCGCTCCGGACGCCGCGCCAAGCTGGATGGTGACCTTCCGGCCCAGGGCAGAGATGTACGCCAAGGCCAACGAGTCCGCCCTGGTCCTGCGTGAACTGGCGCGGCTGGGCGAAGTTGAGGTGAGCCTGGACACCGGCGCCGTGCCGCCCCTGGACCAGCTGTCGGCCGAAATGGCCTATCTCACCTGGACGATCCGCCTGGCCGGCGACAAGAGCGAAGCCGAAATCCGCGAGGTCTTCGAATTCGTCGAGGACGACTGCGACCTGACCGTGGTTCGAGATGGTGAGACCGCCGCCGCGGAGGGCGCCGAAACCTCAACTGACGACGACGCCTCGGCCAGCGCGGTCGAAGCCGCCGCCGCCGCGCCTCTCGATCTCGACGCCCTTCTCGCCCGAGTGTCTGCGCCGGCCCCGGCCCTGGAATCTGCTCCCCCGGCGGCCCCCGCCCCGGCCGCCGCAGCGGCTCCGGCTCCGGCTCCGGCTCCCGCCAGCCTTGACGTGGCGGGTCTGATCGCCCTGGCCGAGAAGGCCTCGCAAGACCACGCTCAGGCCCAGACGGCGCCGCCCAAGGCCGACCCGAAGGCCGATCAGAAGGAAAAGGCCGAGGCCCGCGCTGGTAGCGGCGCAGCCACAGCCGCGACCCCGACCATCCGGGTGGACCTGGACCGGGTCGACCGCCTGATCAACGCCGTCGGCGAGCTGGTCATTCAGCAGGCCATGCTGTCCCAGCGGGTCTTCGAAAGCGGCCTGGCCCGCTCCTCCGACGTGGCCCTAGGCCTCGAGGATCTGGAGCTGCTGACCCGGGAAATCCAGGACAGCGTCATGGCCATCCGCGCCCAGCCGGTGAAGTCGGTGTTCCAGCGCATGCCGCGTCTGGTCCGCGAAGTCGCCGACATGGTGGGCAAGAAGGTCCGTCTGGTGATGGACGGCGAGAACACCGAGGTCGACAAGACCGTCATCGAGCGGCTGGCCGATCCGATCACCCACATGCTGCGCAACGCCATCGACCACGGGCTGGAGACGCCTGAGGAGCGCGAGGCCGGCGGCAAGGGCGTCGAGGGCACGGTTCGCCTGGCCGCGCTGCATCGCGGCGGGCGCATCGTTATCGAGGTTCAGGACGACGGCCGCGGGATCAACCGCCCCCGGGTCCGCGGCATCGCCGTGACCAAGGGCCTGATCGCCGAGGATGCGGTGCTGTCGGACGACGAGATCGACAACCTGATCTTCCTGCCTGGCTTCTCCACCGCCGACGTGGTTTCCGACATTTCCGGCCGCGGCGTGGGCATGGACGTGGTCAAACGCTCCATCCAGGCGCTGGGCGGGCGTATTTCCATCACCTCGGAGCCCGGCAAGGGCTCGAAGTTCTCCATGAGCCTGCCGCTGACCCTGGCCGTCCTCGACGGCATGGTGGTTTCGGCCGCCGACCAGACCCTGGTGGCGCCGCTCTCCAACATCGTTGAAAGCCTGACCCCGCGGGCCGAAGACGTTCACCTGATCGGCGGGCGCGACGCGGTCATCTGCATCCGCGACACCTTCGTCCCCCTGATCGATGTCGGCGTGGCCCTGGGCTTCCGCGACACCCCCCTGCCGCCGGCCTCGGGCGTAGCCGTGCTGGTGGAAAGCGAAGGGGGCGGTAAGGCCGCCCTGCTGGTTGAGGCCATCCAGGGCCAACGCCAGGTGGTCATCAAGAGCCTCGAAGCCAACTACCAGCACATCCATGGAGTCGCCGCGGCGACCATCCTGGGCGATGGCCGGGTGGCGCTCATTCTGGATGTCGACGCCCTGGTGACGACCTCGCGCCGCAAGGCGCCCCGTATCGAGAAGCGAATGGCGGTTTGATCATGACAGACACCGTGACTCCCGGCGTCGCCCAGCGGCGCGAATTGATCGCATTCCGGATTGGCGACCAGGAATTCTGCGTCGACATCATGTCGGTGCGGGAAATCCGCGGCTGGGCGCCAGCCACGCCCCTGCCCCGGACCCCCTCCTTCGTGAAGGGTGTGATCAATCTGCGCGGCGCGGTCCTGCCGATCATCGACCTGGGCGCCAGGCTCGGGCTGGACACGTCCGAGCCCACGGCCCGTCACGTCATCATGGTCGTCCATATCGGCGAGCGCACCATCGGCCTGCTGGTCGATGCGGTGTCAGACATCATCAATATGAGCGACGATCTGGTTCAGCCGACCCCTGACGTCGCCAGCGACCAGGTGAAGACCTTCGTGAAGGGTCTGTTCGCCCTCGACGGCCGGATGGTCAGCCTGATCGCCCTGGACCGCGTTCTGCCCGAGACCGAAGCCGAGGCGGCATGACGCAGACCCCAGACTCCCGACGCGGCGGAAAGAACGAAGGTCTGGTCGACGGCGAGTTTCTGCTGACCGCAGAGGACTTCCGCAAGATCGCCCAGATCCTGCATTCCTATGCGGGCATCGCCCTGAACGAAGGCAAGGCCGCGCTGGTCTATTCGCGGCTTGCCAAACGCCTGCGCACGCTCGGCCTGCGGGACTTCAGGGAGTATTGCGCCCTGGTTGAGGACGTCGAGAGCCTGGATGAGCGCCAGGCGATGATGGCGGCCCTGACCACCAATGTGACGCGCTTCTTCCGCGAGCCGCACCATTTCGACCACCTGCGCGACCAGGTGATGCCCGAGCTCGCCGCCCGCGCCCGGGCCGGCGGTCGGGTGCGCATGTGGTCGGCCGCCTGCTCCAACGGCCAGGAGCCCTACTCCATGGCCATCACCCTGCTGTCGGTCCTGCCTGAGGCCGCCAAGCTGGACGTGAAAATCCTGGCCACCGACATCGACCCCAACATGGTCGCTGAGGGCAAGGCCGGCTGCTACCGGGAGGACTCTGTCTCTCCGGTGCCGCTGGAGCTGCGCCGCCGCTGGTTCGAGAAGGTCCAGGCTTCCGACGGCCGCGTCTGGTCGGTCTCCCCGGAGCTGCGAGACCTGGTGTCCTTCCGTGAGCTGAACCTCATCGGGGATTGGCCGATGCGGGGCCGGTTCGACATCATCTTCTGCCGCAATGTGGTGATCTATTTCGACGAGCCCACCCAGGAGCGCATCTGGAGCCGCTTCGTACCGGCCATGACGCCGGGGGGCACCCTCTATATCGGCCATTCCGAGCGGGTCAGCGGCCCGGCGGTCTCAACCCTGGAGACGTCCGGCCTGACCACCTATCGCTTGAGGTCCAAGCCATGACCGTCCGTGTACTCATCGTCGATGATTCGGCGACCATGCGCAGCCTGATCTCCGCCACCCTGCGGCAGGATCCAGAAATCGAAGTCCTGGGCTTCGCCAACGATCCCCTGGAGGCCCGGGAGGCTATCAAGCGCCTGAACCCGGACGTCATCACCCTCGATGTCGAAATGCCGCACATGAGCGGCCTCGACTTCCTCGAGAAGATCATGCGCCTGCGGCCGATGCCCGTGGTGATGGTCTCGACCCTGACCCAGGCCGGGGCCGAGGCGACGCTTTCGGCCATGGAACTCGGCGCGGTGGATTGCGTCGGCAAGCCCGGGGCGGGCAACACCGCTTCCGAAGCCTTCGCCGACCTCGCCGAAAAGGTGAAGGCCGCAGCCCGCGCCCGGGTGCGCCCATTCTCCGGCCCCGTTGTCCGCGCCGAGGAAAACCGCACCTATCGGGCCGAGGACATCATCGTGGCCATCGGCTCGTCCACGGGCGGGGTCGAGGCCCTGATGACCATCCTGTCCGGGTTCCCGGCCACCTGCCCGCCGACCGTCATCACCCAGCACATGCCGGCGACCTTCACCAGGAGCTTCGCCGAGCGCCTGGACCGAGTGTCCGGCGCCAAGGTCGCCGAGGCCTGGGATGGCGCGCGTCTGGCCCCTGGCCATGTCTACCTGGCCCCGGGGGGCGCCGCGCACCTGGAAGTGACCGGAAGCACCCACCCCACCTGTCGGCTGCGGGTCGATGAGCCGGTCAACGGTCACCGGCCCTCGGTGGACGTTCTGTTTGAGTCGGTCGCCCGCCTGAACCGTCCCGCCCTGGGCGTCATTCTCACCGGCATGGGCCGCGACGGCGCACAAGGGCTGCTGAGCCTGCGCCAGGCTGGCGCGCACACTCTCGGCCAGGATGAGTCGAGCTGTGTGGTCTATGGGATGCCCCGCGCCGCCTTCGAGATCGGGGCAGTGGAGAAACAGTCGCCGCTTGCTCGCATGAGCGCGGCAATCCTTGGTCTATGCGCGGCCGTTGAGCCGCAAAGGAGCGCCTGATGCCCGCCCCCGGAGCCATCAAGACCTTGATCGCCGATGATCAGCAGTCCATGCGCTCGCTGAT
The DNA here is from genome assembly GCF_030679875.1 of Phenylobacterium sp. GTDB lineage: Bacteria > Pseudomonadota > Alphaproteobacteria > Caulobacterales > Caulobacteraceae > Phenylobacterium. The sequence goes on from NZ_JAUXSP010000015.1 coordinate 178,949, forward strand.
CCGCACCAGCCTGAACGCTCTTGGAATCACCCAGACCCGCGAGGCGGCCGACGGGGAAGACGCCCTGCGCGCCCTGCTGGCCCAGCCGGCCAATCTGGTGATCACCGACTTCAACATGCCCAAGCTGGATGGGCTGGGGCTGCTGCGGGCGATCCGCGCCCACGGCCCGATCTCCAAGACCGCCGTCATCATGCTGACGGGCCGGGCCGACCGCGAGCTTGTCCAGCGGGCCGTTCAGTTCGGCGTGAACAATTACCTGGTCAAACCCTTCACGACCCAGATCCTGAAGGAAAAGATCGAAGCCGTTTTCGGGCCGCTCGAATGATCGTTGAGAATATCTCGCAGCGCGCCGGCAAGCGGGTCCATGTGGTCCAGGGCGAGCACTATGTCACCGGCGATCCAGAGGTCACCCTTACGACCATCCTCGGAAGCTGCGTGGCCGTGTGCCTTTGGGATCCCGAGCGTGGCGTCGGTGGGATGAACCACTTCCTGCTGCCTGAGGGTAAGGCTGAAGGCGCCAACGAAGGTCGGCGCTACGGCGCCTTCGCCATGGAAGTGCTGATCAACGAACTGCTTCGTCTGGGTGCTCGTCGAGAGCGCCTGCAGGCCAAGCTGTTCGGCGGCGCGAGGATGTTCACCGGTCTGTCGGACGTCGGCGCCTCCAACATCGCTTTCGCCGAACGCTTCATGCGCGACGAAGGCATCCCGGTCATGGGCACCAGCCTTGGGGGCTTCGGCGCCCGGCGCATCCAGTTCTGGCCGACCACAGGTCGCGCTCAGCAGAAGACCGTGACCGACACCCAGGAACTGACCAACCTCAAGGAAGTCCCCAAACCTGCGCCGGTGGTCGTCGACGACGGCGCGGTGGAGCTGTTCTGATGCGTCCCGGCCAGGTCGCCGTACTCGCTCCGCCGCTCCTGGCCGCCCTGGCTGCGGAGTTGGACCACGCAGGCGACCTGTGCGCTCGCCTGGAGGAGTTGGTGGCCCGACTGGCCGCGGCGGTCGATGGAGAACCCCGGGAGCTGGCCCTCAGCGAGGCCCAGACCCTGGATGTCCTGACGCAGCATCTCGCCTCCCTGGCGGTCTTCATGCGGGGAATCTCGGGGCAGCTGACGACGGCAAGATCGGTGGATTCCGACTCTGTCCTCGCGCAGGTTCCGCTCAGCGACCTCGCCGCTCGACTCCGGGCGGTCCTCAATAACGCCAGTCAGATCCCGCCGACGCCAGATGGCGCGTCTGGCGATCTTGATCTGTTCTGAGGCGCCCCGGTGAGCCTGCACCCCGACGTCCGGCTGAACCTGGCGCGCTCCAACCTTCTGCTGATCGACGACAACGAGCAGGCCCTGGAAGTGCTCGCCTCGATCTTCCGCGGATTTGGGGTGCATCGGCAGGTCAAGTGCGGCTCGGCTGCGGACGCTCAGGGCGTGCTGCGAAGCCGTGAGATCGACCTGATCGTCTGCGACACGGTCATGCCCGACATGGACGGCTATTCCTTTGTGCGCTGGCTGCGCCGGGAAGGACCCGACGAGGCGCGGTTCGCCCCGGTGATCATGCTGACCGGCCACGCCGCCCGCTCGACCATCGAAAGCAGCCGCGACTGTGGCGCCAACTTCATTGTCTCCAAGCCCTTTACGCCCGAGGTTCTGCTGCAGCGAATCTACTGGGTGGCGAAGGATGAGCGCTCCATGGTCCGGAGCGACACCTATGTCGGACCTGATCGACGCTTCCGGAACACCGGACCGCCCTTGGGCGTCAAGGGCCGGCGCAAGGACGACCTGTCGGCCCACATCGGTACGGCCAAGGATCCGAATATGGACCAGGACGAGATCGACAACCTGCTGAAGCCGCAAAGGGCCGCCCTATGAGCGACGCTGAAATCTTCAAGGTGCGCAACCGCCTGGCCAATCATGTGAGCGAGCCGGGCGGCATGACCGCGGGCATGGCCGGCAGCCGGGCCGCCCGGGAACTGGCCGCGCAGCAGGGCAAGTCCTACGAGGCCATCGGCGAGGCCCTGGAGACCCTGGAATGGCTCTGCCAGGACAAGGCCGCGCCGATGGATTCGGTCTATGACCTGTCCACCACCGTCCTCGATATCGCCGGTCTGTTCGACGACAAGCAGCTGTGCCGGGCGGCCTACAGCCTCTGCGAGCTGGCCGACAAGCTTCGCACCCGCGACGCCGTCGACTGGGCCGCGATCAAGGTGCATGTGAACGGTATGCGACTGATCTGGAACACCCCGGAGGCTGCTCGCGAGGGCCTGAACGCCATGGTCGAAGGCCTCTGGAGCCTGACCGAACATCTGAGCATCGACGACAGCGAGGCCGAGGCGCCCGCCGCCTGAACAGAACCGCCGCCGGGAGCTCGTGAGCCCCCGGCGACCATCCTGCGGCCGATCAGGCCTCGTTGGTGAAGATCACCGTGCCCGAGGCGGCGAACATGCCGCCAACCCCGTGACAGACGCTGATCTTGGCGCCGTCCACCTGAGCCGGCGCTATGCCGCGCATCTGACGCACGCTCTCCTGCAGGGCGTACATGCCGTACATCCCTGAGTGCATATAGGAGAGACCCCCGCCATTGGTGTTCAGGGGCAGCTTGCCGCCGATCGCGGTGTTGCGGCCATTGATGAAGTCCTTGGCCTCGCCCGGCTTGCAGAAGCCGAGGTCCTCCAGCCCATAGAGGGGCAGGTGGGCGAAGGCGTCGTAGATCATCAGGTGATCGACGTCGGCATGGCTGATGCCGGCCTCGTCAAAGGCCTTCTTGCCCGAAACCCGGAAGGCCTTGGAGGTGGTGAAATCCTCCATCTGGCTGACCAGCGGCGTCTCGACGCTCTCGCCCGTGCCCAGCACATAGACCGGCTTCTGCGGGAAGTCCTTGGCCCGCTCGGCGCTGGTCAGGATGAGCGCGCCGCCGCCGTCGGTGACCAGGCAGCACATCAGCTTGCGGAACGGCCAGGCGATCATGTCGGAGTTCAGGACATCATCGATGGTGATCGGGTCGCGATAGGAGGCGCGGGGATTCTTCGCCGCCCATTCCCGCTGGATCACCGCCACATTGGCGAGGTCTTCCTCGGTCACCCCATAGGTCTTCATGTAGCGAAGCACCGGGATGGTGAACATGGTCGGCGGGGCGGTGACCCCATAGGGCATTTCGAACTGCCCCATAAGGCTCGACGGCGCCCGGCCAAAGCCCCCGGCCCCGACCCGCGAACGGCCCGACTCCCCGTGGGTGATCAGGACGGTGGTGCAGAGGCCCGCATTGATGGCGGCGGCGGCATGACGGACATGCAGCATGAAGGAGCAGCCGCCGACACTGGTGCCGTCGGCATAGGTGGGCGTGATCCCCAGATACTGGGCGAGTTCCACCGGCGAGATGCCGGCGCAGGCCACGCCGTCGATGTCGGTGGGCTTCAGGCCAGCGTCGGCCAGGGCGTTGAGGGCGGCGTCGGCGTGCAGGCCGATCACGGACACGTCCGGAATCTTGCCCATCTTGGTGGTTTCAGCGGCGCCTACGACCGCGACAGATTTCTGCATCATGGTCGCCTTACCCCTTGGCCGGCTGGAAGAATGGCAGCGAGATGGTGTCGCTCATCTTCTCGAAGACGACCTCCAACGGCATGTCGAGCACCAGGGCCTCAGGGGTCTGGGGGCAACCGACAATATTGGTCATCATCCGCGGGCCTTCCTCGAGCTGCACCACGGCGATGGCGTAGGGCTCGGTCCCCATGTCCGGGCGGGGACGATGGTTGATCACGTAGGAGTAGAGGGTGGCGCGGCCGCTGGCCTTGAAGACCTCGACATTGCGCGAGCCCGTCTTGGGCGCAAACGGGCGCGGCGGGAAATAGGCTTCTCCGGTCTCCTTGCAGCGCTGGAGCAGAAGCTCCCCGTTGCGGGTCCCGTCCCAGAAATGCTGGGTCTCCGGAGTCGGCTCCGGCAAAATGCGAGGCGGCATACGTCTCCATCCCTCAAAAATGTTTTCAAAAATCCCGGCCTTGTCCGGCCGAGCGGGCGCCAGAAAAGACGAGTGCGAGGCGCTTGTCGACCGGCTTAGACCGGAGACCCCGAAAGACGCCGCCGCGCACTGGCTGCGGCCAGGGCTCGCCAGACCTCGGACTCCAGGCGGCGGGACTCTGGATCGTCCTGACCTTCCAGCTGCGCATGCAGGGCGATCAGGGCCACCTTCAGCTCGTTGTTGGCGCCTTGAAGGGCGCTGAGCCGCAAGCTCTCGTCCCGCCCTCCGGCCAGGGCCTCCAGCCAACGGCGACGGGAATCGTCCCGCCAGACCGCCGCGCCCTTGGCGAGCAGGACCCGGAGCTCTGCGTTTTCCAAGACCAGGATCTCGGCCGCGCCATCCCACATCTCTGCGGCCAGGGCGAGCAACAGGGCCGAAAGACCAAGCTCTCCGGCGCGCTCGGCCACGGGAATATTGGGGGCGGCGTTACGCGCGACTCGGCCGGCCAGATCGGCCAGCACCTGAGAGACGGCAGGTGTCATAGGTGTCCCATCACTTTCAGGGCGCCCCGGTCCTGGGCGTTGATCAGGGCCCAGGCGGGATAGACCAGGATCGGATCGCGGTTGGCCCCATCGAGCCAGGTCTTGGCGCTGGACACCCAGATGGCCTGGCCCTTCACGCAGGCGAACAGTTCCCACCATTTCAGCGCTTCTGGCGGCGCGCTCAGCCCGCTGGCGGCCTCCCAGGCGGCGATCGCCTCGTCCCGGGGCAGCAGGCCGCCAGGGTGCTCTCGACCGAAAGACCAGACAGGATTGAAGCTCCAGCCGAGGTCCTCCAGGGGATCGCCCAGATGGCACATCTCCCAGTCGAGGATCCCGTGGATGCCCCCTTCGGTGTCATAGAGGAAGTTGCCCGTGCGGTAGTCCCCGTGCACCACCGCCACCTTCTGGGCTGGCGGCGGCGGATGGGCCCGCAGCCAGCGGATCGCCGCCCGGATGATGGGCAGGGGCTCGGTCTCGTCAGCGTCCAACACCCCTTCCCAGTGGTCGAGTTCGCGCCGCCAGACCCCGTCCGCCGTCGTCGCGGGCAGGACCTTGGCCAGGCCCAGCGCCACAGGATCAGCCCGGGCGATCTGGCCCAGTATGGTCCACTTGCGCCGTCCGAGCGCCGGCAGGCTGTCCAGATAGGGCGCCGTCCACAGGGGTCCGGTCCCGGCCTGGAAGCCGGCGATCTCCTCGGCCACGAAGAAGGGGCTGCCCAGCGCCGCATCCCCCTCCTCCAGCCAGAGCATTTCCGGCACAGGAACATCGCCGCCATGGAAGGCGCGATAGGCCTCGAACTCCACCCGCCGTTCGGTGTCGATCAGGCTGTCGGCCGGATCGCGTCGCAGGATCAGGCCGCGTCGTCGGGCCTCCCCCGCCTCGCTCCACACCAGGGTGAAGCGATAGGTCTGTCGCGAGGCGCCGCCGGTGATGCGGGCGACCTCGGTGACCGCCACATCCCGCGCCTGCGGCATCCGCGCGGCGATGTAGGCGCCCAGACGCTGGACGAGCTCAGGCTCCTCCATGCTCAGCTCATCTTGAAGCGGATAGGCAGGGTCTTGGGCCCATTGACGAACACCGCCTGAGACATCTGGGGTTCACCGGCCAGCTCCAAGGACTCCAGGCGCGGGATCAGCTCCTCCCAGAGGATCCGCATCTCCATCTTGGCCAGATGCTGGCCGAGGCACAGATGGGCGCCATAGCCGAAGGCCAGGTGCTTGTTGGGCTTGCGGTCGACCCGGAAGGCCTGCGGATCGTCGAACACCGCCTCGTCGCGGTTGCCCGAGGCGTAGCAGAGCATCAGCCAGTCCTGGGCCGCGAGGCTGCGGCCGCCGATCTCGGTCGGCTCGGCGACGGTGCGCATGAAGGTCTTCACCGGCGTCGTCCAACGGATGGACTCGTCCACCAGGCCCGCGATCAGGGAGGGATCGGCCTTGAGCTTGGCCAGCTCGCCCGGGTTCTCCGCCAGGCCCCAGATGGCGCCGCCGGTGGAGGATGAGGTGGTGTCGTGGCCGGCGGTGGCGACGATGATGTAGTAGCTCATCGCCTCGAACTCGGAGATGGGCTGGCCGTCGATCATGCTGTTGGCGATCACGCTGGACAGGTCATCGGTGGGGTTGGCCCGACGGTCGGCCGACAGCTTGCGGAAATATTCGAAGAAGTCGGTGATCACCCCGGGCGTCAGCTTTGCGCTGGGATCGACCTCCTCCTTGCGAGCCAGTTCCGGGTCGGCGGCGCCGAACAGCTCCTGGGTCAGCATCAGCATCCGGGGCTCGTCTTCCGGGGGCACGCCCATGATCTCCATCACCACCCGCAGGGGGTAGTGCAGCGCCACCTCGCGGACGAAGTCGCACTGACCCCCGGTGGCGGCCATCTGCTCCACGGCCGCCTTGGCCACGCCGCGGATGCGATCCTCCATGGACCGCAGGTTCTGCGGCATGAACCAGGCTTGCGTCAGGGCCCGGTACTTGTGGTGGTCAGGCGCATCCATGTGGATCAGGGTGCGCAGAAGATGCGGGCTGCCGCCGGTCATCTCGCGGATCTTGGCGTCGGTCTCCAGATTGACGATGGTCGGCGACTTGGCCCCGTTCAGGAACAGCGCGTTCTGGCGGCTGATCTCCAGGATGTCGGCATGGCGGGTGGCCACCCAGAAGGGCTCGTATCCCGCCGGTTCGGCCAGCCCAAAGGCGTTGTTGGCCCGCAGCCAGGCATAGGTTTCGTGGATGCGCCCATCGGCATAGGCCTTGGGATCCACCAGAGTCTGCGCATGTTCTGCCGGTATGCGCGCGTTTAGGTCAGTCATGGTCGCCCTTGCGAGCGGCCTTACGTTGCGGAATGCTTACCCAGGGGCAGCAATTTCGTTCCGTAACGTTAGGACGCCTACGCCTCCCTTGCCTTGTTCTACTTGAACAATTGATACTGCCAGCACAGGCGACGTCGCAATACCGACAATCATACAGCTGTAGAAAATACGTCCGGAGGAACCGCCCATGCTGACCAAGGCCGATGATTTTCCCATCCACCAGACGCCGGAGCCCGTCGCCCATGCCGGCACGGACCGGAACTTCTACGACCGCTATTTTTTCAATGGCTACAGCCCCGACGGAGCCACCTATTTCGCCATCGCCTTCGGGATCTATCCGCACCTGAATATCGCCGACGCCCATTTCAGCGTCATCCGCGACGGCGTGCAGCATTGCCTGCACGCCTCCCGGGTCCTGCATTCAGAGCGGCTGGACATGACGGTGGGGCCCATCACCATCACAGTGGTCGAACCCCTGCAGGTCCTGAAGGTCACCGTGGCCGGCGATGAGGGCCTGGCCTGCGAGATCACCTTCACCGGCCGGGCCTTCCCCATCGAGGAGCCCCGCTTCACCCGCCGGATCGGGCCGCGGGCCTTCATGGACTATACCCGCCTGACCCAGAACGTCCGCTGCACAGGCTGGATCGAGATCGACGGCGTCCGCCAGGACCTGCCGGACGGGACGGTGGGCTCCCGCGACCGGTCCTGGGGCATCCGGCCGGTGGGCGCGCCAGATCCTCAGCCGCCAGTTCCCATGACCATGACCGGCTTCTTCTGGCAGTGGACGCCGTTGAACTTCGCCGACCAGAGCCTCTTCTTCCACGTCAACGCCGACCCGGACGGGACCGCCTGGAACACCCGGGCGGTGGTGCTGCCCGATGGCGCTGCGCAAGGGGGCGGCTATCACACCTCGGCGGCCAGGATGACCGGGGTGGCGCTGGTCCCCGGGACCCGCCACGCCCAGGGCGGCGTGCTGGAAATCCCCTCTGGAGAGGGTCTGATTAGGGTCCATTTTGAGCCATTTCTGACCTTTTTGATGCGCGGAATCGGCTATTCCGGCGCCTGGCGACACGGCGCCTACAAGGGCGAGCTGGTGGTCGAGCGGGAAGACATCGACCTGGCCAGCGCCGACATGGGGGCGGCCGAGCATGTCCACATCCAGGCCCTGTCCCGGGTCACCCTGACCGCGCCAGGCCAGGCGCCGCAGCAAGGCCTCGGTGTCTTCGAGCAGCTGATCGCCGGCCCCTATCAACCCTACGGCCTCGGCTGAGGCCCCGCAGGGCTTGCCAAGGCGGCGCCGGACTGATGGGCTGGGCGCCATCCCAGACAGAGGTGAACCATGCGGCGGTTTCTTGCTCAGCTCTTCGGTCCGGCGCCCACGGCGGCGGCGCCATCTGACACGACGACGGCGGCGGCCCCGCGAGCGCCAGCAGCCGGCGTCGAGCGCACCTGGACTTCCAGCGATGGGCTGAGCCTGTCGGCCCGGGACTACGACGGCGCAGGCGGCCCCGCCCGGCTGCCGGTGATCTGCATCCACGGCCTGACCCGCAATTCCCGGGACTTCGAGGACGTGGCGCCGGCCATGGCCGCCACCGGCCGCCGCGTGCTGGCCCTCGACATCCGGGGGCGCGGCCGTTCGGCCTATGACCCCAACCCGACCAACTACAACCCCGCCGTCTATGCCGGGGACGTGGCCGCCCTGATGAGTGAGGCCGGAATCGCCCGGGGGATCTTCCTGGGCACCTCCATGGGGGGGCTGATCACCATGACGCTCGCCACGATGCGCCCGGACCTGATCGCCGGCGCCGTCCTCAATGACATCGGCCCGGAGATCGCCACCGAGGGCCTGACCCGGATCAGCGGCTATGTGGGGTCGGGCGAGCCGGCGGCCAGCTGGGCCGAGGCGGCCGAACGGACCCGGGCGATCAATGGCTCAGCCCAGCCGCATCTCAGCCCCGCCGACTGGGACCGGTTCGCCCGGCGCACCTGGCGCGAAGCTGAGCCGGGCAAGCTTGTCCTCGACTACGATCCGGCCATCGCCCAGGCCTTCGCCGGAACGCCGGCCGGCGCGCCGCAGACCAGCCCCGACCTCTGGCCCCTGTTCATGGCCCTGGCGATCAACCGGCCGATGCTGCTGGTGCGCGGCGGCGCCTCGGACCTGCTGGCCGAGGGCACGGCTAGCCGGATGCAGGCCCTGGCGCCGCAGATGCGCCGGGTGGATATCGAGGGCGTCGGCCACGCCCCCACCCTGGACGAGCCGGCCGCCCGCAAGGCGATCACCGACTTCCTGTCCGACGCCCCGTAAGCCTCTAGCGTTCGACCACGTCGCCCTTCATGGGGGCGAGCCTGGCTAGAAGTCGGTTCTGGGCGCGGAAGGGGACGCCCGCATCGTCCATGGCGCCTTGCAGGTTCTCCACCAGGGCGTTGAACTCAGCGGTGGTGATCCCGAGGTCCTTGTGGGCGGCGGCCATGTCGCGACCACTGTAGGCGCAGGGCCCGCCCAGGATGAAGCAGACCTGCTCCTTCAGGGTCCGGCGCAGGCGCGCCAGGTCGGTAGGCTTGAAGATCTCCTCCAGCCGCGGATCACGCACCGAGCGGTCGACCAGATCATCGATGATCCGGCTGACCCCTTGCACACCGCCCAAGGCCTCGAAGACGGCGTCCTCGGCCATGGGGGCCGCCCCGGCGTTGGCGTCGTCTACGGCGTAGGGGTCGATGGCCTCTTCTCCCGGGTGCGCCCAGGGGGTCGGCTGGGCGGCGGCCGGGAGGGGCAGAATGAGGACGGCGGCCAGAGAGAGCGCGAAGATCGGTCGCATCAGAAGCCCGCCTGGATCGAGAGATAGAGACCGCGCTGATCCTCGAAGGTGGCGATGTCGCCGAGATCGGCATAGGCGGCGGTGATGGAAAGGTTCTTGTTCACCGCATAGGCGGCGAAGAGGTCGAACCAATCGTCCTCCCGGGCGAAGCCGAGATTGTCGGGCTTGGTCCGGTATTCCGCGCCGACCAGCAGCCGCTTGGTGAGCAGCACCCCGGCCGAGCCTTCGAACTGCAGGCTGTAGTCGTCATTGCGGTCACCGCCAAAGCCCAGCAGACCGCCCTGATTGGCCCGGGTGGCGCGCACGGTTCCGTTCAGCAGCACGCTCTGGTCCAGCAGGATCTTGGTGGCGGCCACATAGTAGTCGACGCCCTCATGGTCGCGTCCGCCGATGGCGGCGATCACGCCGGGCTGATTGTTGGACTTCCACTGGGCGCCGATGGCCACCTGCGGCGTCCAGCGGTCCTGGTCATAGACGGCGTCGCCGAAGACCCGCAGCTTGGCGCCCAGGACATCCTGGCGAAAGGTGAAGCCCTCGCCCAGACCCAGGCGTGCGCCCGTGGGGCCGGTGTCGAAGGTCTGCCGGGCATAGGACAGCTCCAGCCGGTCCTGAACGCCCAGGGCGATGCCGCCCGAGCGAAACTGGTAGTCCGGCAGGTCGACGACCGTGGCGTGCGCATTGGCGCCCACCTGGCCCTGGCTGCCATAGCCTGTGATCATCGCCCAAGGCGCAAGGCCGCCGCCGCCAGCCCCCTCCACGCTGGAGACGCCGCCGGTCAGCAACAACTTGCCGCTCCGATCCGCCTCCTGCGCGCCAGCCGCCCCAGTTGTAAGGGCCAGCCACAACCCAGTGACCGCTGTCAAACGTCTGAACAAGAGACCCCCGCTGATGATGCATTGCGCCGAACCCGGCGCCGCACCCGGTATTTTCGCAGGGGAAGTGTTTATGAAATATTCACCACAGCCGCACGCAGACTTCATGCCTGGACGATCAGGCCCTATGCCGAAGTATATCCACCCGTTCACGCCCTCAGGTGGTGTTGAAATATCGCTACATCTGAAAGCTTAGTCATGCCCAAGGCCCGCATTCTTCTGGCCAGCCTCCTGGTCTCCGCCGTCTGCGCCTTCGCCGCCCAGGCCGCAGACCTGCAAGTGACTGTGACCAATCTGGCCGGGGCGCCGGTCCGAGACGCCGTAGTGACGGTCAAGCCGGCGGTGGGGGGATGGGCCGTCAACAGCCGCACCAAGTTTTCCTGGGACTACCAGATGGTCCAGCACAACATCATCTTTGACCCGCATGTGCTGGTGGTTCCGACGGGCGCGGAGGTGACCTTTCCCAACCGGGACAAGGTGCGGCACCATGTCTATTCCTTCTCTCCGGCCAAGACCTTTGAGATCAAGCTGTATGGGCGCGAGGAGAACCGCAAGGTGGTGTTCGACAAGGCCGGCGTGGTCTCCGTCGGCTGCAACATCCACGACGGGATGATCGCCTACGTCTTCGTCTCCGACACCGTTCACGTGGCCAAGACCGGCGCCGATGGGGTGGCGGTTGTACGCGGCCTGCCGGCCGGCGCCGCGCGCCTGGCGGTCTGGCAGCCGAAGCTGCGCGCCGCAGGGGCTGAGAAGGTCCAGTCCGTCACCCTTCCGGCCCAGGGGGTCCTGCGCCAGACCGTAGCGGTCAATATTCGACCCTAGGCTGACTGGCGGGTCCGCAGGGCGTCGTCGGCCAGGAAGGCGCCCAGGGCCTCCAGCGTCATGGGCCGGGCGATCAGATAGCCCTGGGCGCTATCGCACCCCAGCGCGCCCAGCAGGGCGAAGACGGCCTCGGTCTCAACCCCTTCGGCGACAACCTTCATCCCCAGGCCGTGGGCCAGGTCGATGGTGGAGCGAACGATCAGGGCGTCGCGGCGACTGTCGGCCAGGCCGCTGATCAGGGCCCGGTCGATCTTCAGCTCATGGCCGCGGATCTGCTTGAGATAGGCCAGGGACGACAGGCCCGACCCGAAGTCGTCGATGGAGATCTCGATGCCCGCCTCGGCGAAGCGGTCGATGATCTTCAGGGCTAGGTCCGGGTTCTCGATGACCGCCGTCTCAGTAATCTCGAAGCACAGACGGCCCCGGGCCTTGGCGGCGGCGGCCAGGGCGAAGTCGGCGAAGTCGCTGTCCCCCAGCAGGCGGCCCGACACATTGACTGAAAAGGCCAGGTCATGGCCCTGGTCCAGCAGGACCCCCTGGTCCTCGATAGCCTGGTTGATCACCCAGTCGGTCAGGGCGCGGATATGGCCGGTCTCCTCGGCCATGGGAATGAACAGGTCCGGCCGGATCAGGCTTCCGTCCTCCCGCCGCCAGCGGATCAGGCTTTCGACGGCGTTCACCTGGCCGGCCCGCAGGTCGAACTTGGGCTGGTGGTGGAGCAGCATGTGGCCAGACTCGATGGCCCCCAGCATCCGGCTCATCAAGGCCAGGGAGGCCGAGGGATCGCCATAGGCCAGCCCGTCAAAGGCCGCCACCTTGACCCGGGCGACCCGGGCCTGGTCGAGCGCGATATTGGCCCGGTCTACGGCGAAGGCGCTGGTCTGGTCTTCCAGCCGCGGCGCTAGGCCGATGGTCAGGTCGACATCGATGGCCTCGCCTTCCACGGAGACCGGCGATTGCAGCGCCTCAAGCAGCTGGTGCGCCTCGGCCAGGGCCGCCTCGGCGTCCCGTGAGCGCAGGACCAGCCCCAGGGCTTCGCTGGAGACCCGGGCGGCATGCCCCTCGGGAGCTGCGCCCTGCAGGCGTTCGCCGATCTTCTGGACCATGAGGCCGGCCAGCCGGTAGCCGATGGCGCTACGGACCTGGGCGAAGCGTTCGACCCCGACCACGGCCACATAGGTGTCCCTAGCCGAGGTGCGGTCCAGGGCCTGTTCGAGGGCCAGGCGGTTGGGCAGGCCGGTCTCGCTGTCATGCATGGCCATGTGCAGGATCCGCCGCTCCCGCTCGCGGATCTCGTCAGCCATGGTGTTGAAGCTTGAGGCCAGGCGGCCGATTTCGTCGTCCCCGGCCACGTCCACATGGGCCTCCTCCCCGCGGCTGAGCCGCTGGGCGGCCAGGTCGAGGTCGGCGATGGGGCGGGCCAGGCTGGAGGCCAGCATCCAGCTGCCCCCGGCCATGATGGCGAGGCCCGCAAGGCCAAGGGCCGCCAGCCAGGCCATCAGGGCGTGATAGGGCGCCAGCGCCAGACGCAGGGGATAGCTGAGCACCAGGACCGTCCTGTCGCCGGGTATCAGCGGCGGCAGGGTCTTGACCACCGCCAGGGAGCGGACCCCCTCGGTCCGCATGACGCGAACCGAACGCTCCTGATCTTGCAGGGTGGCGGCGATCCCGGCGATTTCCGAGGGCGAGAGGTCGCCAGCCTCGCCCCGCCACGTCCCGGCTGTCTGGCGGCGGACGGCGGCGGTAAGGGGAATGGCGGCCAGCGCCTCGAGCTGGCGCATCTGGGCGGCGTCCAGTCGCGCGGCGAACACCACCCAGCCCCGCAGGTCAGGCGCCAGGATCGGCGCGGCGACCATCTGATAGGGCTGATCGCCGACCACCAGCACGCCGGCGGCGTTCTCGTCGGCATAGAGGGCGTCCAGCAGACCAGAGGCGCGATCCCCAAGGGCTGCGGACTCATCGCCCAGCAGGCGGCCGTCAGCGGTGAGGATGAAGGCCTCGTCCAACTCCAGGCGGCTGCGGAGGTTTTCCATGGCCGAGACGACGGTGGCGGTGTCCTCCGTCGCCACGGCGGCGCGGAAACCGAAATCCCGGGCCAGCAGGGAGGCGCCCTGGCGCAACTGATCAGATCGGAGGGACCAGATGCGGTCAAAGACCGTACCGCTGGCCTCGAGTTCGGCGCGGACCTGCCGTTGGGCGCTGGCCGAGGTGGCCGCGAAGACCGCCACGGCGACCAGGGCCAGGATCAGACCAAACAGGCCCGCATAGAGCACCGCCAGCCGGGTGCGCAGGCGGCTGAAGCCCCGGTGCGGGCCGTGGGCCGCGCGCCACAGCCCTCGCAGACGAACAGGGATCTGGCGGATCTGTAGGCCCTTCATGGGCCAAGCCTAGGCCATGGGCCATGAAAGTCCGGTAAAGCTCGGCCGGGCCCTGCGGTGTTGCGGCTTGCCTTTGGGGCGCGGGGCTTGGCACTATCAAAAGATTGCACCGAAAGAGGCCGCGATTTTCAGCCGCCGGCCCAAATTTTGAGAGATTGAGACTTTGACGATTTTGGCTCAGGCGGCGAAGGCTTCGCCGTCGATGGATTCAGACGCCTTCGCCTCGGTCGACGCGGTCGTCCAGGGACTGGCCAGCGTGGGCTATATCGCCTCGCGCCGCATCGCCACGGCGCTCTACATGTCGGTCCACCTGCAAAAGCCGATCCTGGTCGAGGGTGTGGCCGGCGTCGGCAAGACGGAACTGGCCCTGTCGACCGCCACCCTGCTCGACCTGCCGCTGATCCGCATGCAGTGCTACGAGGGCCTGGACGAGTCCAAGGCCCTGTACGAGTGGAAGTACGGCAAGCAGCTCCTCTACACCCAGATCCTCAAGGACCGCATGGGCGCCGAACTGGCCGACGCGGCCGGCATGGACGAGGCCATGGAGCGCCTGCACGGCATGGGCGACATGTTCTTCTCCGAGCCCTTCCTGGAGCCCCGGCCCCTGATGAAGGCTCTGCGGGAGGATGATGGCTGCGTCCTCCTGATCGACGAGATCGACAAGTCCGACGAGGCCTTCGAGGCCTTCCTGCTGGAGGTGCTGTCGGCCTATCAGGCCTCGGTGCCTGAGCTGGGCGTCATCAAGGCCAAGACCCCGCCGATCGTCTTCCTGACCTCCAACAATGTGCGCGACCTGGGCGACGCCCTGAAGCGCCGCTGCCTGCACCTGCACATCCCCCTGCCCGAGGCGAGCCTGGAGCGCCGCATCGTCGCCAGCCGGGTGCCGAACATCGAGGAGCGCCTGACCCACCAACTGGTCGGCTTCGTCCATGCCCTGCGCGAGATGGACCTGCGCAAGTCGCCCTCGATCTCCGAGACCGTCGACTGGGCCCGGGCGCTGATCCTGATGCACGCCGACAGCCTGGACGCGGCCATGGTCCGCGACACCCTGAACGTGATCCTGAAGTACGAGCAGGACATCCAGATGGTCGAGCCGCAGGTGAGCGAACTGCTGCGGACGGCCCAGGCGACTCCGTAGGCGCCGCCATGCAGCACCAGATGGAGGACTTCATCCGCGCGCTCCGGGCCGCCGATGTGCGGGTCTCGCCGGTGGAGTCCATCGACGCCCACGAGGCCGTGGCCCGCATCGGCTATGCCGACCGCGAGCTGTTGAAGGACGCGCTCTGCGCCACGCTGGCCAAGAGCGAGGACGAGGTTCGGCGGTTCGACCGGGCCTTCGACGCCTTCTTCGCCCGCGACCCCTTCGACTTCGCCACCCCGCCCCCGCCGCCGGAGGGGGGCGAGGCCGCCCCGCCGGAGGCGAAGCTGGAGGACGTCTCCGAAGAGGCTGCCGGTTCGGAGCTGGCCCAGATCATCCTGGCCGGAGATTCCACCGCGCTCAGCCAGGCCATGGAGAAGGCCGCCCAGGCCGCCCAGGTCTCGGAGATCAGGCTGTCGACCCAGAGGAGCCGCCTGACCCGGCGGCTGCTGGACGAGATGGGGGTGGCCGAGATCGAGAAGATCATCAGCCAGGCCCGAAGGCTCGAGGGCGAGGGCGGAGCCGCCCTGGCCGACCGGCTGGAGGCCGGCCGCAAGATCGTGGCGGCCGAGGCCCAGCGCTATGTCCAGCGCCAGCACGACCTCTATGCCGCCGAGAGCGGCCGCCAGCTGCGCGAGGAGCTGTTGGCGCGCAAGGCGCTGAACGCCGAGGGGGGCATCGATCCTGTCGACCTGCAGGTGATGCAGGCCCTGGTGCGCAAGATGGCCAAGCGCCTGGCCGACCGATACTCCCGGCGGCGCAACCGGGCCCGCCGGGGCCACCTGGATGTCCGCCGGACGCTGCGCCAATCGATGGCCTATGGGGGCGTGCCGTTCAACGTGGTCTGGAAGACCGAGCGCGTCGACAAGCCCAAGATCATCGCCATCTGCGACGTCTCCAAGTCGGTGGCCGCGGCCGCCCAGTTCCTGCTGACCTTCCTCTACAGCCTCAATGAGGTGGTCGACCGGATGGACGCCTACGCCTTCTCCGGCCGCATGATCCCGGTGAACCAGATCCTGGACGAGCACGGGGTGGACAAGGCGATCCTGGAGGTCCTCAAGCTGATCGGCTTCCAGCAGACCGACTATGGCCGCGCCCTGCAGGACTTCGCCGAGAACCATCTCGACAAGCTCGATCGCCACACCACGGTGATCTTCCTGGGCGACGCCCGGTCCAACTATGCCGATCCGCGCCTGGACATCATGCGCACCATCCACGAGCGGTCCCGCTCAGTGATCTGGCTGAACCCGGAGCCGGAGAGCTACTGGAACCAGGGCGACAGCGTCATGAACCGCTACCTGCCCTTCTGCCACCTGGCCAAGACCTGCAACACGCTCGACCAGCTCGAACGCATCATCGAAGACGTCCTGCGCCAGTATGTGCCTCACTGAGGGGGGTTAGATGCGGCGGGGCCAGCGGCCAGTGATGTGGATGCCATCATCCGTGGGTCGACGACAGCAGCCGCGACCCCTTCCAGGACCATTCCCAGCCGCCCAAGAAGCGTACCTGAAAGGCGATCCGGTCAAGCACCCCATCCGCCGACGCGGGTAATTGCCTCCTCAAGCTCGATCAAGAGCGGGCGTCGATAGGCAATGGTCTTGTCCAGCGGCCGAACAAGCGCCACGAGGTCGGCGCGGCTCACCCGCACATTATTCATTCCACGAATAAAGTCGTTCCGCCAAAGCCACGCCAGGAGATCAGCCGACTGCAGCGGGACGACCTTAGTCTTCTCGACGAAGGTGTGATTCCCGTAGGCGAAGCGCCGACGCGCCTCTTCATGCTGGAACACCTCGTGCATGATCCGGTTCGCTTCGCTTTGGTCACGGTGGCCTGCCTCAAAGAAGTAGGCGATCTCGCCGCGGAAGTTGGTGCGCTTCCGCCAATCGCTTATCGCTGCAAGGCAGCCCCGAAGGCAGAACGAGTATGCCCCACCGATGCTTGGCTTCGGGGTGATAATTTCGTTGTACTCTCGCTCATCCACTGTGACTGAAAAGCCGAACACGGCGCAGTCATGGATCGTAGCAATCAACTCCTTCTCGACCTCGATGCGCTTCTGTTTGTGCATGTGGTCAAATGGGGAATTGCCGGGCGCGAAGTCCACCATGTGGAAAAAGGGAATCTTCTCCCGCTTCAGGACTTTTCCCCATTTCTTAGTGAAGCGGTTGGCCCCTGCCTTCAGGAAAAGATATCCGGCCACGCACATGACCGGCGACCCGTCGTGGGTCCCGCTCTCATCAATATAGACCTCTGCAAACGCCGCCAAAGCTTCCCACCCCGAGACAAGTACAAAAATGGAATGCGTAGCGGTTGGTTGTTCGGGGTAGCGACCTACCCCGCCGCCAGCTCCGACGCCTTCAGCGGCAGGCTCCGCACCCGCTTGCCCGTGGCGGCGAAGATGGCGTTGGTGACGGCTGGCACCACCGGCGGCAGGGCGGGTTCGCCCAGGCCCGTGGGCGGGTTGTCGGACTTGATGAAGTGGGTCTCGATCACCGGCGCATCAGCGATGCGCAGCAGGGGGAAGGTGTCGAAATTGGCCTGTTCCACCTGGCCGTCCTTGATGGTGATCTCGCCGAACATTTCGGAAATGCCGTCGATCACCGAGCCCTCGATCTGGTTGAGCGCGCCGAGCGGATTGATGATCTGGCGGCCGACATCGGCGGCGACCCAGACCTTCTCAACCTTCACCGTCCCGTCCTGCGCGACGGCCACCTGGGCCACCTCGGCAAAATAGCCCAGATGGCTGTAGTGGAAGGCGATGCCCTGGCCCTGGCGGGGGCCGAGCGTGGTCTTGCCCCAACGGGCCTTTTCGGCGGCCAGACGCACGACGCCGGCCATGCGTTCGGCGTCAAAGGCGCCGCCGCTGGACTGGGCCAGCAGGCGCAGGCGCATCTCCACCGGATCGACGCCGCCGGCATGGGCCAGTTCGTCGATGAAGGACTGCACCACAAAGGCGATGGCGTTGCTGCCCGGGGCGCGCAAGGGGCCGGTGGGCACGCCCAGCGGCATCATGGAGACGTCGAGCTTGTAGTTGGGAAGGAACTGGGCGGGGAATTCGGTGGCCGCCATGCCGGCGCTGCGGGCCGTGGCCTCACCTTCGCCAAAGGTGACGAAGTGGTTGGCCCAGGCGGTGATGTTCCCCGCAGAGTCGACCCCGCCGCGGAAGTGGTGGAAGCCCGCCGGCCGATAGAAGTCGTGGCGCATGTCGTCTTCGCGGGTCCAGACCAGCTTGACCGGGGCGCCGGCCTCCCGGGCGATCCAGGCGGCCTCGACCATGTAGTCGTTCATCAGCCGGCGACCAAAGCCGCCGCCTGAGCGGGTCATGTGGACGATGACGTTTTCCGGCGCGATCCCCAGGGTCTTGGCGACCAGCTGGCGGCCGGGCTCGGGCAGCTGGGTCGGGGCCCAGATCTCCATCTTGCCGTCATGGAAGTGCGCCGTGCAGTTCTGCGGCTCCAGCGTGGCGTGGCTGAGGAAGGGATAGAAGTAGTCGGCCTCCACCGTCTTGGCCGAGCCCGACAGCGCGGCCTCGACATCGCCGTCGCTGCGCAGGGACTTGCCGCCCTTGGCCGCGACGAGGCTGCGGGCCTGGCCGGCATAGCCCGGTGTGGACTGGCTGGAGGTCGGATGATCCGCCCACTGAACTTTTAGCGCCTGACGGCCCTTGTTGGCGGCCCACCAACTGTCGGCGACCACGGCGACGCCGGGCAGCAGGCCGTCGAGTTCGGTCCCGCCCTCGACCACGAAGGCCTTGCGCACGCCCTTGACGGCTTGCGCCGCGGCGAGGTCGGCGCCGGCCACCTTTGCGGCGAACACGGGCGCCTTTTCATAGGCGGCGTAGAGCATGCCCGGCAGGCGCATATCGATGCCGAACAGGGGCTGGCCGGTGACGATGGCGGCGGTGTCTACCTGGGGGATGGGCTGGCCGATGATGCGGTAGTTCGCGGCGTCCTTGAGCTTCAGGCTCGAAAGTTCCGGCGCGGTCTGGGTGGCGGCCTTGGCGGCGAGCGCGCCATAGGTCGCCCGGCGGCGGCTGGCGGCATGGACGACCACGCCGGGCTCCGTCGTCAGGCTGGCGACATCGACGCTCCAGTCGGCGGCGGCCGCGGCCATCAGCATGGCGCGCCCGGCCGCGCCGACCTGGCGCAGCTGGTCCCAATGCAGGGGGGTGGCCATGCTGCCGCCGGCGAACTGGCGGCCATAGGCTTGCGGATCATTGCCGGCCTGGACCGTGCGGACATTGGCCCAGTCCACGTCCAGCTCCTCGGCGATCAGCATGGGCAGGGAGGTCTTGATCCCCTGGCCGATCTCCGGGTTCTTCGACACGATGGTGATGATCCCATCCGGGGCGATCTGCACATAGGCGTTGAGCTTGGCGGGGCCATCGGCCGCTGCGCCCTTGCCGGCGAAGGAGAAGGCCAGGACCAGACCGCCGGCGCCGCCGCCAGCCAGCACGGCCCGGCGGGAGGGGGAGAAGCCCTGAGTGATGTTGGTGATCATGCCCATGGTCTTCAGGCCTCCTGGCCGGCGGCGCGCTTGATGGCTGCGCGGATGCGAACATAGGTGGCGCAGCGGCAGATGTTGCCCGCCATGGCCGCGTCGATGTCGTCGTCGGTGGGGGCCGGGTTCTGGGACAGGAGCGCGGTGGCCGACATGATCTGGCCGGGCTGGCAGTAGCCGCACTGGGCCACGTCAAGCTCGCTCCAGGCCTTCTGGACCCGGGCGCCGACCTCAAGCGCGCTGGCGCCTTCGATGGTGGTGATCTTGGCGTCGCCGATGGCTTCGATGGGGGTCATGCAGGCGCGGATCGGGGCGCCGTCCGCATGGACGGTGCAGGCGCCGCACTGGGCGATCCCACAGCCGAACTTGGTGCCCACCAAACCCAGGGTGTCGCGCAGCACCCACAGCAGCGGGGTGTCGGGATCCACGTCGGCGTTCATCGTCACGCCGTTGACGTTGAGCTCGTAGGCCATGCCCCGTCCCCTTGTTCTGGTTTCCTCAGATACCAAGAGTACGGGCGACGGGGGCGGAGGTAAACGGTTGTTCGAACTTCGCTCTAGCCCGGGGCGCGTTTCATCCGATCACCGGTTCCCCCTTATCGGAACGCGCTCTAGAGGCGGGGGATCAGGAGCACCGCGTCTGGCAGCTCATTGGGGTTGTCGGTGGGGTCGGCGGGGAAGTGCTCGGCCAGGATGTCGCCCACCTGGGTGATGGCGGCCACCAGGCCTTCGCCGGTGCGCCCGGCCTTGGCGCCCGCCACCAGGGCGGCGATGGCGTCATCCCAGCGCTTCTGATCGACCACCGCGGCGATGCCCTCGTCGGCGATCAGTTCTGCGCCATGCTCGGCCAGGGAGACGAAGATCAGCACGCCGGTCCGCTCCCGGGTCTGGTGCAGGTTGCGGGCCAGGAACAGCTCCTGGGCGTGGCGCCGGGTGCGGTCGAGCTTGACGCTGCGGGGCGTCATGAAGCGGCGCACAGGACCCAGCGAGCCCACCACCGCGACCAGGATGAAGAGGACCGCCTGCAGGACCAGGGTGGCGGTCAGCGCCCCGCGCACCGCCATCTCGGCGGCTGCGCCCGCCTGGGCCGCCGTCCAGGGGGCGAAGGCGTCGGGGACCGACACCTGGACGCCGGCCAGCAGCAGGATGGCCGGGGCCGCCAGCGCGGTCAGGCCCGCCCACAGGAAGGGGGTTTCGCGATAGTCCGAGGACTCCTCGGCGATGACGCAATAGAGCTCGCCCCGGGTGCGGGTCTCGGCGGCGCGGACGGCGGCCTTGACCGCCTGGGTCTCCTGATCGTTCAGCATCTCACCAGCTCCCCGAGGATCCGCCGCCACCGAAGCCGCCGCCGCCGCCGGAGAAACCTCCCCCGCCGAAGCCGCCGCCGCCACCGAAGCCGCCCCCGCCGCGGCCGCTGCTGCTGGAGATCAGCAGGGGCAGGAGCCACCAGAGGCTGGAGCCCCGGCGTCCGCGGCCACGGCCGCGACCAAAGGCGCCCATGAAGCCGCCGATGATCCAGAAGACGATGAACAGCACGAAGATGATCGGGGCGATCAGGCCCTCTTCGCCTTGCGATTGTTCAGCCGCGGCTGCGGCCCGGGCCAGGGCCTCGTCTTCCGGCAGGGCCAGCTGATCAATGATCGCCCCCGTGCCGGCGATGACGCCGGCCTCCATCTCACCCTCGCGAAACTGCGGCAGGACGACAGCCTGGAGGATAGTGGAGGACAGGGCGTCGGTGAGGATCGGCTCCAGCCCGTAGCCCACCTCGATGCGGACCTTGCGCTGGTTCGGCGCGACGATGAACAGGGCGCCGGAATCGGTCTCGGCCTCGCCGATCCCCCAGTGGCGGCCGAGCTGATAGCCGTAGTCCTCGATCTCATAGCCCTGCAGATCGGGCAGGGTGACCACCACCAGCTGGCGGCCGCTGGCGCTCTCCAGGGCGGCGAGCTGCTCGGTGAGCTGGGCCTCGGTCTGGGGCGAGAGCATGTTTGCGCCGTCGACCACGCGGCCGCTCAACGCCGGGAAGCTGGGCGCGGTCTGGGCCTGTCCCGTCCCGGCCAAGGCCAGGACGAGACCGAAGGCCAGGGCGCAGGCGGCGCCGAACGACCTCATTGGGCGGGCGCAGGCTCAATGGCAGGCGCAGGCGCAGGCGCCGGCAGCGGCGCGGGAACCGGCGCGGGGGCCGGAGCAGCCGGCTGCTCGAAGGTCACAGTCGGCGCCGTCTGGGCCGAGGCTGTGGCTTCGAAGGTCTGCATGGGCTCGGCCCAGCCATGGACGGTGTTGGCCCAGATGGCGCCGGGGAAGGTGCGGATCTCGGTATTGTAGTCGCGCACGGCCTCATTGTAGTCGCGCCGGGCGATGGCGATCCGGTTTTCGGTGCCTTCCAGCTGGCTCTGCAGGGCCAGGAAGTTCTGGTTGGACTTCAGCTCCGGATAGCGCTCCTGGATCATCATCAGTCGGCCCAGCACCCCTGACAGCTGGTTCTGCGCCTGGGCGAAGCGCTCGAACTGGGCCGGATCGGTGATGGTGTCGGCGTTGACCTGGACCTGGGTCGCCGAGGCCCGCGCCTCGGTGACGGCCACCAGGACCTCGCGCTCCTGGGCGGCGAAGCCCTGGACGGTGGAGACCAGGTTGGGGATCAGGTCCGAACGGCGCTGGTACTGGTTCTGCACCTCGGCCCAGGCGGCCTTGGCCCGCTCGTCCTTGGTGGGAATGGTGTTGATGCCGCAGCCGGCGAGCGCCAGCGGAACGGCGATCAGGACGGCGGCGCGGGCGAGGCGGGCGAACAGTCTGGACAAGGCGGGCGCTCCGAAGTGGTGATGGCGCAGTTTCGGCGCGAATGTGGGCTGCGCCTTGATCCTGCGCAATGGGCGCCGCGCGCGTCAGGCCGCCAAAGCCTCCTCGACCTGGCCCAGGCGATCCTTGCCGAAGAACATCTCCTGGCCCACGAAGAAGGTGGGGATCCCAAAGGCGCCACGGGCGGCGGCGGCCTCCGTGCCCGCCATCAGCTCGGCTTTCACGGCCGGGTCCTGTGTGGCCTCCAGCAGCCCTTGGGCGTCAAGCCCGGCGGCGGTGAGCACCTCGGCGACTACCGCCGGATCATCCATCTTGCGCCCCTGCTCCCACATGGCGACCAGCACCGCTTCGATATAGGGCGTTTCGACACCGGCCCGCCGGGCGGCGACCAGGCCACGCATGATCAGCAGCGTGTTGACCGGAAAGTGCGGATTCATCTGGAAGGCGGTCAGCCCGTGGCGGGCCACAAAGCGCCGCGTCTCCAGGTTCTCATAGGCGAGCTTGCCCTTGACCTCGGCGAAGGCCTCCATGGGCGAGCGGTTGGAGGTCAGCTTGAAGAGACCGCCCAGCAGCACCGGCGTCACCTTCACCACAGCGCCGGTGCGCGCCAGGATCGCCGGCAGGGCGCGCCAGGACAGGTAGGCGTTGGGACTGCCGAAATCGAACAGGAATTCCAGGGTGGCGGCCATCGGGCGTCTCTCCTTGCTCACCAACTCTCCGACCACGGACGAAGATCGAGCTCATGGGTCCAGGCCGAGCGGGCCTGGCGATGAAGGGCCACATAGGTGGCGGCGATATCGGCGGGCTTGAGGACCCGATCCTCGACCAGGCGCTGTTCGATGTCGGGCATGTTGGCGCGGCTGAAGACCCCGTCGATGGCGCCGTCGACCACCACGTGGGCCACATGGACCCCCTGGGGCGCCAGTTCGCGGGCCAGGCTCTGGGCGACGGCTCGCAGGCCATGCTTGGCGGCTGCGAAGGCGGCAAAGCCTTCCCGGCCCCGTACTGACGCCGTGGCGCCGGTGAACAGGATCGTGCCTCGGCCCCGGGGCAGCATCACGCGCGCGGCCTCACGGCCGGTCAGGAAGCCCGCGAAACAGGCCATCTCCCAGACCTTGGTGAAGACCCGGCTGGTGGTCTCCAGGATGGGGAAACGGACATTGGCCCCGATGTTGAACACCACCACCTCGATGGGGCCCACCTCGGCCTCGATGCGGTCGAACAGGGCGGCCATCTCGGCCTCTTCCCGGGCGTCGACGCCGTAGGCCCGGGCCTGCCCGCCGGCCGCGAGGATCTCGTCCGCCAAGGCCTGGAGCTGATCCTCGTGGCGGGGCCGCCGGGTCACGCAGGCGATCAGGCCTTCGGCCGCGAAAGCCTTGGCGATCGCCCCGCCGACGCCGTCACCGGCGCCGATGACCACGCAGGCGCCTTTGGGTTCGTCTGCCATGGACCCCTCCGTTCAAAATTCGAACTCAGGTTCGTATTGAATTTGAACGGAGTCAATCGCATTATCGGCGGGCAGCAGGAGGTCGCCGCCGATGAAATGGGATGAGCTGGCCCGGGAGCCCTGTTCGGTGGCCCGATCCCTGGCGGTGATCGGCGACCGCTGGACCCTGATGATCCTGCGCGACGTCTTCCTGGGCGTCCGCCGGTTCGAGACCTTTCAGGCCCGTCTGGGCATTTCGCGCAGCATCGTCACCGAACGGCTGAACCTGCTGGTGGCCGAAGGCGTGCTGGAGCGCAGGCCCTATCAGGACCGGCCGGTGCGTCACGAATACCGCCTGACCGCCAAGGGCCTCGACCTGCATCCGGTGATCATGGCCATCGTTGACTGGGGCGACCGCCACTATGCCGGTGCGAGCGGGCCCCCGATCCTGCGTCGGCACAAGGGCTGCGGCTGCGACTTCCACGCCGTCCAGGTCTGTTCCGAATGCGGCGACCCCGTCACCGCCCGCGACGTCGAGGCGAGGCCGGGGCCCGGCGCGGCGGCAAGGGCCGCGCTCGCCCCCTGACCCATTCGCCTCTACGTCCTCGTCGCGAATTCGGCGTCGCCCGTGGCGGCCACCTGGGCGTCGTCGAAGGAGGCGTGGGCTGAGGTGTAGAGCCGGGAATAGAGACCCTGGTTGGCCATCAGCACGTCGTGGGGCCCCTGCTCCAGGATGTGACCCTGCTGGAGGACGATAATCTTGTCAGCGTCGCGGATGGTCGCCAGCCGGTGGGCGATGACGATGCAGGTCCGCCCCGCAAACAGCACCTTCAGCGCCTTCTGGATCGCCTGTTCGGTGAAGGAGTCGATATTGGCCGTGGCCTCGTCGAGGATCAGGATCTGCGGATCGGCGACCAGGGCCCGGGCGAAGGACAGCAACTGCCGCTGTCCAAGGGAGATGTTGCGTCCCCGCTGGCCGAGCTGGGTGTCGTAACCCTCGGGCAGACGCATGATGAAGTCATGGGCCGAGACCGACCTGGCCGCCGAGATCACATCCTCGCGGGTGGCGCCTGAGGTATTGTAGCGGATGTTCTCCTCGATGGTGCCGCTGAACAGGAAGGGCTCCTGCAGCACCATGCCGATATTGCGGCCCAGGGATTCCAGCGTCACGTCGCGGACGTCGCGCCCGCCGATCAGCACCTGGCCCTGGTCCACCTCGTAGAAGCGGTGGGCGAGCGCGATGATGCTGGTCTTGCCCGAGCCCGTGGGGCCCACCAGCGCCACCACCTGACGGGGCTGAACCTCGAAGCTCACATCGTGCAGCACGGGGCGGGCGGGGTCATAGCCGAAGGTGACATTGCGGAATTCGACGGTGGGCGCGAAGTTCGCCAGGGGTTCGGCGTCGGGCTTGTCGACGATGGTCACCGGCACATCGAGCACCTCGAAGATCCGGTGCCCCGCGGCCATGGCCCGCTGCATGATGGTGTATTGCATCGACAGCATGCGGACCGGGTCGAAGAACCGCTGCACATAGAAGATGAAGGCGACCATGACGCCGACGTCCAGCCGGCCCCCCAGCACCGCATTGCCGCCAACCACGATGACGATGCCCATGGCCAGCCCGGTCAGGACATCGACCGTGGGGACCATCACCTGGGTCATGGCCGCCGAGCCGTTCTGGGCGGCCATGTTTTCCCGGGCCTTCTCCTCATAGAGCTTGAAGTTCATCGCCTCGCGGCGGCTCTCCTGCACCGTGCGAACCCCCTGGATGTTCTCGGCCAGCGCGCTGTTGGCGGTGGAGGAGGCGTCGCGCGCTTCCCGGAACGTCTTCTTGGAGAAGGGCAGCCAGATGGCGCGGACGACGATCAGGGCGGGGATCACCGTCAAGGTCAGAAGGCCAAGCTGCAGGTCCATGCTGAGCAGGGCGACCGTGATGCCGATCAGCAGGGCGATGTCGCCGACCGCGCCGGTGGTGCTCTCCAGGAACTCCTGCAGGGCGTTCACGTCGCCTTGCAGCCTGGCCATGATCCGACCCACATGGGTCTTGTCCATGAAGGACAGGGATACGTCCTGGAAGTGGCTGAACATGGCGCGGCGGACGTCGAAGATGACCCGCTGGGCCAGCCGCGAACTCATCCACTGTTCGAGGAAGAAGGCGCCGGCGTTCAGGATCACCACGCCGACGAAGATGGCGATGATCTGGTCCAGCCGCGCATTGTCGCCGCCGCCAACCGCGGCGTTCACCGCCTGGCCGATCATGTAGGGAATGGCGATGGCCGTGGCCGCCGAGATCAGCACGGCGATCTGTGCGCCGATGACGAAGGTCTTGTGGGGTTTGAGGAACGGGATGAACCGGCCCAGGATCTTGGGGTTG
Source organism: Phenylobacterium sp. (assembly GCF_030679875.1). GTDB lineage: Bacteria > Pseudomonadota > Alphaproteobacteria > Caulobacterales > Caulobacteraceae > Phenylobacterium. Next base: position 204,859 of record NZ_JAUXSP010000015.1, read on the forward strand.
ATCGAGGCGAAAATCTCTTCGGCGTCATCGCTGCCGAGGGTGGCCCGGGGCTTGCGGGGGGTCTGAGAGGCGACGTCGGTCCCGCGGTCGAAGACGAAATCGCTCATGCCCGCACCCCTTCGGTCTGGCTGGCGGCGGGGGCCTCTGCTGACGCCTCGGGCGCCAGGTCCTCGGACAGCCCCCCCCCATCGGCCCGGGTCTGCAGGGCGTAGAGCTCGGCATAGACGCCGCCGGCGGCGACCAGGCTGCGATGGTCGCCGCGTTCGACCACCCGGCCCTCGTCCAGCACGATGATCTGGTCGGCGTGCATCAGGGAGGACAGGCGATGGGCGATGATCACCGTGGCCTTGGTCTCGGTGGCGCTGGCCAGGGCGTCCCGGACCTTGCGCTCAGTGACGGCGTCAATGGCGGCGGTCGAGTCATCGAAAATCATGACGCCCGGCCCCGGCACCACGCCCCGGGCGATGGACATCCGCTGGCGCTGGCCCCCGGACAGGGCCACGCCGCGCTCACCCACCCGGGTCGTGTAGCCGACCGGCAGGCCGGCGATATAGTCGTGCAATTGGGCGGTGCGGGCGGCGCCGACGATGCGGTCCTCCTCGGCCCAGGGATCGGCATAGGCGACATTGTTGGTCACCGTGGTGTCGAACAAGAAGGCCTCCTGCTGCACCAGACCGATATATTCCCGCAGAGTGGCCAGGCTGACCTCGCGGATGTCCTGACCATCGATGGTGATGCGGCCGCCGCTCACGTCGTAGAAGCGGGGGATCAGGTTGGCGATGGTCGACTTGCCGCTGCCCGGCGCGCCGACGACCCCCAGGGTCTGGCCCGGGCGGACTTCGAAGCTGACGTCGCTCAGCACCGGCCGGCCCTCGTCATAGGAGAAGTCCACATGCTCGAAGCGCAGGATTCCTTGCGTGGGCGCCAGGGGCCGGGCGCCGGGCGCGTCGGCGATCTCGGGCGCCAGATCGAGGACCTCGAACACCCGACCGCCCGATGAGGTGGCCCGGGCCGCCGAGGCGAAGATCATGGCGATCTGCCGGATCGGGGCCTGCAGCAGGGTCATATAGGTGAGGAATTCGGTGAGCCGCCCCACCGACATGGCGCCGGCGATCACCTGGTGGCCGCCGTACCAGAGCAGCATCGCCATGGAGCCGTAATAGCTGAGCGTCATGGCGGTGATCGCCCGAAAACGCAGGGTGATGCGCTTGAACGAGTATTGCAGGGCGTTGTCGGCGGCGACGTCGAACTTGCCCATCTCAAAGGCCTTGGCCGAGAAGGCGCGCACCACCCGGATGCCCTGGAGATTCTCCTCCATGGTGAGCGTCAGGACCGACATCAGCTGCTGGACCCGCAGCCAGGTCACCCGCAAGAGAAAGCCCATCCGCGCCAGGAACCAGCCGGCGATGGGCACGAAGGCCAGGGCCAGGAAGGCCATGGTGACGTCGGTGGAGAACATCATGAAGGCCGAGACCGACAGCAGCATGACCAGGGTCAGGGTCTGCATCATCCCGCCCTGGATGAAGGCTCTCGTGCCTTCCAGGTCGAGCATGCCGCGGGTCACCAGGTCGCCGGAATGGATCTTGTCATGGAAGCCGAAGGACAGGCGCTGGAGCTGCTGGAAGAAGGACAGCCGCAGGTCATAGGCCACCTTCTGGCTGACCTTCTCGGCCACATAGCCCCCATAGCCGGTGAGCAGTCCGCGCAGGCTGGCCGCGCCCAGAACAAGCAGGGCTGTGTTGATCAGGGCGCGCTGCACATCGTCGGCGCTGGCGCTCCCGCCCGCCAGCAGCAGGTGAGCCTGATCCACCGCCTGGCCAAACAGACGCGGCAGGGTGAGGCTGAACAGGGCCGCCCCGATGGAGCAACCGACGGCCAGGGCGACCAGACCCGGATAGCGCAGGGCCAATCCCATGATTCTGCGCAGCACTCGGGGCATGGCCGAGACGTCAATCGACACAGAATCCGCCGCCGCATCCCTGGGGGAGGGGCGTGAATCACTCATCTGAAAATGTCCAATCTTGGTATGACGCCATCATGCGGCGCCACCAGGGGTCGCGCCACCGTCTTTTGACGCCGCCGCCAATTAGTCCATCTGCGTGACATCCGTCCGGGTCTCGGGACCGGGATCGACCAGACAACCTTGGCCTCAGGCGGACAGGGGCCGCGCCCTGGGAGCCACGGTCACCGCCATAGTCGGCGGCCTGGGTCGCGGCCGCAATCGCCCGCCCTTCAGCCAGATCTTGAGGGCTTCCCAATGGATGGCGCCCATGACCCCGAGGGTCATCCAGGGGTGGGTGAGCCACGCCGTCAACAGGGCGCGATCGGTCAGGGGTCGCCGGCCGCCGGCGAAGCCGGCCGACAGCAGGGGCCCCTCCCCGTCGGACACCTCGATGCTGACCGCCACCTTCTCGCCTGGGGGGCGGATGGTGAAGGCGTAGGTCAGGTCCATGTCCATGAAGGGCGAGACATAGAACCCCTTGTCGATGGCTTGGCGCAGGGTTTCGCCCTCTATGGCCGGGGCTGGGATCAGATAGCTGTGCCGGTCGCCGAAGGTGTTGTTCACCTCATAGAGGATGGCGCTGAGGCCGCCGTCGGCGCGGTGGCAGAAGAAGACGCTCAACGGATTGAACACCCCCCCCAGCACCCGGGGCATGCAGAGCAGGCGGATGGGGCCCCCCGTCTCAAGCCCCGCCTGCGCCAGGTGGGCCTCCACCTGGGTCTTGAGGGGACGAGCCGTGCCATCCCCATGGTCCCGGCTCTGGAAGCTGAACAGACCGGGGGCGTCGAACCCGAAGAGGCGAAGGCCCCGGCCCAGGGCCGGGGCTTCATCGAGGTCCACCAGCAACATGAAGATGCGGTAGCGCAGGCTATGCGCCTTGGGACGCGTCCGGGCGTGGAGGACCAGCCCCGGATAGAGGCCCGAGGCGGACGGGCTCACGCGGCGGCCTCGGCCGGGGCTGCGGTGGGGACCGGGCGCAGGCGGATTCGCCCGGATTCGCCGTCCACCGACCAGGGCCGGCGCACGCCGCCGAGCTGCTCGGCCACCGCCAGCCCCGACTGCAGCCCGTCCTCATGGAAGCCGTGGCCGAAATACGATCCGCAGAACCAGGTCCGGTTGGCGCCTTGGAGGGACCACAGCTCGTCCTGGGCGGCCAGGGCGCCGGCGTCGAACAGGGGATGCTCATAGACCTCGGTGCGGATCACCGCCTCCGGCGCGATCTCCCGGTTCGGGTTGAGGGTGACGAAGAGCTCAGGCTTGGACGGCAGGCTCTGCAGCTTGTTCATCCAGTAGGTGACGCAGCCCTCCTCCGGCGCGCCGCGACGGCCGAGGTGATTCCAGGCGGTCCAGGCCGCGCGGCGCTTCGGCATCAGGGCGGGGTCTGTGTGAAGGACAGTGAGGTTGCGGCTGTAGCGAAAGGCCGACAACAGGCGGGTCTCCTCCGCGCCCGGATCCTCCAGGAGGGCCAGGGCCTGATCGCCGTGGGTCGCGATCACCACCTCGTCGAACCGCTCGACCTGGCCATTGGCCAGCCGGATATCGACGCCGCCAGCCTCACGGCGAACGCCGACCACCCGGACGCCTGAGCGGACCTCCCCCTGGAAGGCCGCGGCCAGACGCGACACATAGGTGCGGCTGCCCCCCTCCACAGTCCGCCACAGCCCTCGCCCGAAGACGCTCATCATGCCGTGGTTCTGGAAGAAGCGGATCAGGGCCGCGGCCGGATAGGCGCCGATGGCGCCCAGCGGCGTCGACCAGATCGCCGCAGCCTGGGGCAGCAGGTGGTCGTCCCGGAAGGCCTGGCAGTAGCCCTTCTGCTTCAGATAGTCGTCGAGGCTGGTGAGAGGAGCCTCCAGGGCCGCAAGGTCCCGGGGGCCATGGCGATAGAAGCGGGTGACGTCCCGCAGCATCCCCCAATAGCGGGCGCTGAAGACATTGCGCTTCTGAGCGAACAGGGACTGTGAGGAGTACTCGAAGGCGCCGTCATCCAGGGAGACGCTGAGCGCCATGTCAGCGTCCAGGGTCGAGACGCCCAGGTGGGCCAGCAGGGCCGTGAAATTGGGATAGTTTTCCTCGTTATAGACAATGAAGCCCGTATCGACGGCGACGATCCCATCGGGGCCACCAGGCGCCTCGACGGTGTTGGCGTGGCCGCCCAGCCGGCTGTCGCCCTCGAACAGGGTCACCTTGTGCTTTGCGCCCAGCAGCCAGGCCGCCGAGAGGCCGGAGACGCCCCCCCCGACCACGGCGATCCGCAACGGCCTGGAACTGTTGTCTGCGCCCACGGGAACTCCTTGACTGCTGTTGATTTGGTCAGACCGCCGCCCCACCGGCGCCGACCTCAAGCATTACGGGGCGAGTGACAGGGCGGATGCAGCCCCAGGCCGACGCATCCGAACTCTCCGGTCTCGCGTAACCAGATGGTCGAACATGGACCGGCGCGGCGCGGCGGCGTCGCAGAACAGCCCGCAATGCAGCCCGGAATACAGCCCGGAATACAGAAGGAACACCGCCTCGATGAGCTTTATCGGTTCGGCCATCCAGGCCTTTGAAGGGGCCCCGGCGCCCGACCTCATGCGACGGGCGGCCATCGAGCTGCTGGTCGCCAACGCCCGGCGGCAACTGGGCAAGGCAGGCCCTGACGCCGAGGCGAAGTTCGCCCGCGAAATGAGCGAACGCCCTATCGCCGAACACGCCGCCGCGGCCAATGATCAGCACTACGAACTGCCCGCGGCCTTCTTCCAGAAGGTGCTTGGGCCGCAGCTCAAATACTCCAGCAGCCTCTACGATCCCGGCGTCGCCGACCTCGCCTCGGCGGAGGAGAACGCCCTGTCGGAGACCGCCGATCACGCCGGTCTTCAGGACGGCCAGGAGATTCTGGAGCTTGGCTGCGGCTGGGGATCCCTCACCCTGTGGATGGCCCGCGCCCTGCCCCGGGCCCGGATCACCGCGGTGTCCAACTCGGCCAGCCAGGGCGAATATATTCGCGAGCAGGCCCGGGCGGCCGGCCTGACCAATGTCACGGTGCTGACCGCCGATATGAACACCTTTTCCGCACCGGGCCAGTTCGACCGGGTGGTCTCGGTGGAGATGTTCGAGCACATGGCCAACTGGCGGGCCCTGCTGACCCAGGTGCGCGGCTGGCTGAAGCCGGACGGCCGGGCCTTCATCCATGTGTTCACCCATCGCACCACCCCCTACCGGTTTGAACTGGAGGACGAGTCGGACTGGATCGGCCAGCACTTCTTCTCCGGCGGGGTCATGCCCAGCCATGGGCTGATGAGCCAGTTCCCCGACCTGTTCGAGGTCGAGGCCGACTGGCGCTGGTCGGGCCGCCACTATGAGCGCACCGCCCTGGACTGGCTGGCCAATTTCGACCGAAACGACGCGGCCATTCGCGACGTGCTTCGGGAGGTCTATGGTGACGCCGCCCCGCTGTGGCGGCGGCGCTGGCGGCTGTTCTTCCTGGCCACGGCGGGCCTGTTCGGCCACCGGGGCGGCGCGGAATGGGGCGTCAGCCACTATCGTCTCAAGCCGGCCCTCTGAAGGAGCTCGCCATGCTGAAATACGTCATCGGCTATCTGGGCGCGGGTCTGGCCTTCGCCCTCATCGACGCGGTCTGGCTGACCACGGTGGGACCAAAGCTCTATCGTCCGACCCTCGATGAGGTGCTGGCCGATCAGTTCGCCCTGGGTCCGGCGATCGCCTTCTATCTGATCTATATCGCCGGCATCATGATCCTCGCGGTCAGCCCGGCGGTCCGCGACGGCGGATGGACCCAGGCCCTGACCACCGGGGCGATCCTCGGCTTCCTCTGCTACGCCACCTATGACCTGACCAACCAGGCGACGCTCAAGGTGTGGGCGACACACATCACCCTGGCCGACATCGCCTGGGGCACCTTCCTGACCGGCGCCTCAGCCACCGCCGGCTACTTCGTCACCCGCTGGGCTGAACGCACCTTCTAGACCTTCCCCCGGCCGCCCGATCCGACCCTTGTTCGGATTGGGCGGCCGTTGTCGTTGCGGAATTCCGCTGTCATTGTGCGGCCAAGGACGGCCCAGGCGGCGGTCGGGCATATTTCGCCCGATCCCCCCGGAGCCACGCCGTCCCCCAACGATAATCAGACGCGCCCTGCGCCCGGGACTCCCGGTCAGCAGACGCCGGGAGGAATTTGATGGAAGATTTGAAAGAGCGCGTGGGCCTGGACAACCGGCTGGACGAAGCCGCAGTCAATGGCATGACCATGGCCGTGTGGGCCGACGTCCAGCCCGACAAGACCGCCGTGGTCGACGCCTATGGCAAGTCGCGGACCTTCGCCGAGGTCAACGCCAACGCCAACCGGCTCGCGCGCCTCTTCCGTCAACATGGAGTCCAGCCCGGCGACAGCCTGGCGCTGGTCTGCTCGAACCGGGCTGAATTCATCGAGGTCCTGGCCGCCACCATGCGCGCCGGCGTGCGCATCACCCCGGTTAACTGGCACCTCAACGCCGACGAAATCGCCTATATCATCAACGATTGCGAGGCCAAGGTCCTGGTCGGCGACGTCCGGGTGGCGGTGATCGGCGAGGTGGCGACCCATTGCCCGCACCTGACGCTGAAGCTGTCGGTGGGCGGGGATATCGACGGCTTCGTCGACTATGACACCGCGCTGGGGCCGCTGGACGGGTCGGACATTCCCGACCCCATTCTGGGCAATCAGATGATGTACACCTCGGGCACCACCGGGCGTCCGAAGGGCGTCTTCCGCCCCGCGCCGGTGGTCACCCCGGTCAGCATCCTGGCCGGCCGCGGCTATGATGACACCTCGATCCAGCTTTGCGCCGGCCCGGCCTATCACGCCGCCCCTCTGGCCTTTGACGTGCGGGCGGCCATGGGCACCGGTTCGACCCTGATCTTCATGGACAAGTGGGACTCTGAAACTGTCCTGCGCAATATCAGCGAGCAGAAGGTCACCCACCTGCACATGGTGCCGATCATGTTCCAGCGCCTGCTGGACCTGCCCGCCGAGGTGAAGGCCAAGTACCCCGTGGACCATGTGCGCTACATCGTCCACGGCGCAGCGCCCTGCCCGCCCGAGGTCAAGCAGGCCATGATCGAGTGGTTCGGCCCGGTGCTCAGCGAATACTATGCCGGCTCCGAAGGCGGCGCGGGCTTCACCATCAATTCCGACGAATGGCTGCAGAAGCCGGGCAGCGTCGGCAAGCGCCCGGCCCTGCTGCAGGTCCGCATCATCGACGAACAGGGCAACGACTGCCCCAACGGCGTGCCCGGCACCATCTATCACCAGCTGCCCCCCGGCGGCGGGTTCCAGTACTACAAGGACGAGGCCAAGACCCAGGCCTCCCGGGTGGGCGAGTTCTTCACCATGGGCGACGTCGGCTATTTCGATGAGGACGACTATCTGTTCCTCACCGGCCGCAGCGCCGAAACCATCATCTCCGGCGGCGTGAACGTCTATCCGCAGGAGATCGACAACGAGCTGATCAAGCATCCAGCCGTGGCCGATTCCTCCACCGTCGGCATCCCGCATCCCGAATGGGGCGAACAGGTCAAGGCGGTCATCATGCTCAATGAGGGCTATGAGGCGAGCGACGAACTGGCCCACGAAATCCTCGACTTCGCCCGCAAGGCCCTGCCCGGCTTCAAGGTCCCCCGTAGCCTGGACTTCGTCACCGAGCTGCCCCGCAGCGAGGCCGGCAAGATTCAGCGCAACAAGGTCCGCGCCCCCTATTGGGAAGGCCGCGCCCGACAGATCTGATCGCGTCGCCGCGCCGGGACCGGTTCCGGCGCGGCGAAATCTTGCGAAAACATCCGTGTTTGGCGTGACCTCCGGGGCCGTGGCATGTACCGCCGCCTTAACGACCCCACGAGTAGCCGCCATGCCGATCCCCTTCATCGACCTGCAGGCCCAGCGCCTGCGCCTCGGCGAGCCCCTGGAGGCCGCCATCCTCGAGGTGGTGCGCTCGGGCGCCTATGTCATGGGCCCGCAGGTGGCGGCCTTCGAAGCCGCCCTCGGCGCCTTCGGTCAGGCGCCGCATGTGCTGTCCTGCGGCTCCGGCACCGAGGCGCTGATCCTGCCGCTGATGGCCTGGGGAATCGGGCCCGGGGACGCGGTCTTCTGCCCCTCCTTCACCTTTGCGGCCACAGCCGAGGTCGTGCCCCTGGTCGGCGCCTCGCCGGTCTTCGTGGACATATTGCCCGACACCTACAACATGGACGCCGCCCATCTGGACGCCGCCATCGCCGCGGTGAAGGCAGAAGGCAAGCTGACGCCCCGGGCGGTGATCGCCGTCGACCTGTTTGGCCAGCCCGCCGACTATCCGGCGATCAGCGCGGTCTGCCAGAAGCATGGGCTGAAGCTCATCGCCGATTCCGCGCAAGGGTTCGGCTGCACCCTGGGTGGCCATCACCCGCTGCACTGGGCCGACGTCGCCACCACCAGCTTCTTTCCCGCCAAGCCGCTGGGCTGCTACGGCGACGGCGGGGCGGTGCTGTGCAAGGACGCCCGTCTCCACGACATCCTGGTCTCCCTGCGGGTGCATGGCCAGGCGGTGAAGTCGGACCTTGAAGGGCGAACCTTCGACCACGATCCCAAATATCTGAACATGCGGATCGGCATGAACGCCCGGATGGACACGGTCCAGGCCGCCGTCCTGCTGCAGAAGCTCTCCATCTTCGCTGACGAGATCGCGGCCCGAAACCGCGTCGCCGACCGATATGCCGAGGGACTGTCCGACGTCGTGCGCACGCCCCGGGTGATCGAGGGCGGGATCTCGGTCTGGGCCCAGTACACCATCGAGACCGACGCCCGGGACGGCTTGGCCGCCTATCTGAAGGCCGCCGAAATCCCCACCGCCGTCTACTATCCGATCCCGATTCACAAGCAGGGGGTCTATTCTGGATATCCGGTGGGACCCGGCGGATTGCCGGTGACGATGGCTGCCGCCGAGCGGGTCATCAGCCTGCCCATGCATCCCTATCTGGAGCCCGACGTGCAGGAACAGATCATCGCCGCCATCCGAGCCTTCGCCGGTCGCAACGCATGAGCGGCGCCGGCGCCACAGGAGATCGTCCGACCCCGGATCAAATGGCCGAGGCCTTCGAGGCCCGCGCCGAGTCGCGGGATCTGGTGATCGGCGTCATCGGCATGGGCTATGTCGGCCTGCCGCTGTCCGAAGGCTTCATCGGCAAGGGCTTCCGGGTCCTGGCCTATGATCCAGACGCCGCCAAGATCGAAGCCCTCAACTCAGGCCGCAGCTATATCAAGCACATCTCTGACGACCGGGTGGCGGCCATGGCCGCGACGGGACGCCTGGAGGCGACCACCGATGAGGCCCGCCTGGCCCACGTCGACGCCCTACTGATGTGCGTGCCGACGCCGCTCAATGTCCACCGTGAGCCTGACCTGTCCTATGTGGCCGACTGCGCGACCACCATCTCGCGTCATCTGCGCCAGGGTCAGCTGGTGGTGCTGGAATCGACCACCTATCCCGGCACCAGCGAGGAGCTGATCCGGCCGATCCTGGAGGCCGCCTCCGGCCTGAAGTCCGGGATCGACTTCGCCATCGCCTACAGCCCCGAGCGCGAGGACCCCGGCAATATCGATTTCGGGGCCACCACCATCCCCAAGGTGGTGGGCGCCGACACCGAGGCTGAGCGGCGGATGGCCATCGCGGTCTATTCGCCCCTGACCCAGGTGGTGCCGGTCAGCGACCTGAAGACGGCCGAGGCGGTCAAGCTGACCGAGAACATCTTCCGGCTGGTCAATATCGCCCTGGTGAACGAGCTGAAGGTCGTCTTCGAGAGCATGGGCATCGACATCTGGGAGGTGATCGATGCGGCCAAGACCAAGCCCTTTGGCTATATGCCCTTCTATCCGGGGCCGGGGCTCGGCGGGCACTGCATCGCCATCGATCCCTTCTACCTGACCTGGAAGGCCCGGGCGCACGGAGAGGCGACCCGATTCATCGAATTGGCTGGCGACGTGGTCGCCGCCCTGCCCCGCCGGGTGGTGGAGGCCGTGGCCGAGTCGCTGTCCAGCCGCGAGGGCAAGGCGGTGAACGGCGCGCGCATCCTGGTGGTGGGGCTGGCCTACAAGAAAAACGTCGACGACATGCGCGAGAGTCCGTCGCTGCATGTGATCCGCCTGCTGCGCGAACGGGGCGGCCTGGTCGACTACTACGACCCGCACATCCCGGTGGCGCCCGACAATGGCGAGCATCCCGAGGTGGCCGGCATGGCCTCCATAGGCTGGGACGAAGCCGCGCTGGCGACCTATGACTGCGCCGTCATCTGCACCGATCACGACATGGTGGACTATGCGACCCTGACCCGGGTCGTGCCCCTGGTGATCGACACCCGCAACGCCGTCGGCCGCCTCGCGCCTGACTTCGCCGACCAGGTCCGAAAGGCCTGAGGCCCGGCCTGCCGTCATGCTCGCCCTAGTGGCGAGCATCCCTGTCGAGGGCAGGCGCGAGCGTCTCGAGGGATTCTCGGCACAAGGCCGAGAATGACGAGGGGTGGGTGAGTGATCGCCCCTATTTGAACCAGCAGAGCTGTTCGGTGGTCGCCAGCAGGACGCCGTCGCGGGACCAGAGCGCGCCGTGCTGGTCGAAGAAGCCGCTTTCGAAGCGCCGCGCCTGGGCGTGCGCCAGAACGAAGTCGCCCCCCACCGCCGCCAGTTCGGCCGGCGTGGCGTGGAAATAGACGCTCATGCTCACCGTCGAGGCCGGGCGGCGCTCTGGGCTGCGATAGAAGATGCGCGGGGCGAACACGTCAGCCAGGCCCGCCAGCAGCGGATAGTCCAGCGGCCGCGCCTGGTGGTCACGAACCCAGGTCGTCGTCAGGCTGTCGTCATTGGCCTGCAGGGGAGCCGACCCCGAGACCTGACGGGTCTCGAACATGGCGGTGAAGAAGCCGGGCCGGCCGGGCACGCCCGCGATCGCTTCCGGCGCGGTCACACCCTCGGGAAAGCTCGCCTCGTGGGTCGAGAACGTCTCGCGCCTTTGACCGAGGGTCACCATGGCCATGGCCACCGCGGCCTTGTTCTGGATCAGCTCGGAGGTCCAGAATTCCACCGACTTCCCCTGTCTCGCGGGGCGCGTGGACAGGCTGAGCGGCGACTCATCGAGGCCGCCCATCAGGTTGACCGTCATGGCCACCGGCGTACCCCCGTGATCGCCCTCGGCAAGGACCGCCTTCAGCAGCAGGGCCGCCGTCCAGCCGCCCCAGGGGCCGATCATGTTCCAGTAGCGCTTGTCGATCCGGGAGTCCCAGAGCCGGGGACCGGCGGGGCTGAGCGGCAGGGCCTCATCAAAATCGTGCAGGCGCACGGGCGCGGCGGCGTCCATGGAAAGTCCCTCAAATGAATGCAGGCGCGGCGGGGAGGCCGCAGTAATTCCCGCCTTCTAGGAAGGACGCCCTAAGGGAAGGCTAGCAGGTCAGTTCCACACTGTGGCGATCCGGGCGGCCTCGGCGCGGCCCTGCTCAAGACCTGCGCGGACGGCGTCGGGTCGGCGGGCGAAGTTCATCAGGTTGACGCCCATGGCCCCGGCGCTGCCGGCGTCAGGGCTGATCAGGACCACCTGCGCGCCCGAGGCGTTGAGCGCAGCGATCTCCTCGTCCAGCTGCCTCGCCATGGCCTCGGCCGCCGGCCCGGCGGACGCCCCGCCGCGCACCTGGACGAGGACCACCAGATCATGGCCCTTGGCCATGTCGGCGTTGAGCGACGAGCGCATGCCGCCGTCGATATAGCGCCGTCCCTTCAGGGTCACAGGGGGATAGACCCCTGGCACCGAGCAGGACGAGGCGACCGCCCGCGTCACGCCAACGCCTGACTCGCTCGTCCAGAGTTGAAACGCGCCCGTCAGGGCGTCCACTGCGGTGCAGGCGAAGCCGCGCTCGGGCCAGGCGTCCTCGGCGAGGCCGGCGAAGGAACGTCCAAAGGAGGCGATGAAGGCCGCCTCATCCACCGTCTCGGCGGCCAGTGCGAAGGCGCCGATATCGGCGCGCACGGATTCGGCCGGGCGGGCGCCGGAGCGGGCCTCCTGCATCATCTTCATCAGCGGCGTCATGTCCGGCGCGGCGCGTGGGCCTGTGTCGGTCTTGACCGGCGCCGGGCGGGGCCGGTCCGCTTCGGCCAGGATCGGGGCCGCAAGGTCACCGGCCGGGTCGCCAAGCGCCAGCCTCGCGCCGACAAACGACCCCGCTGAGGTGCCGAGAATGAAATCTGCGACGCCGAGGTCGACGCCCGCCTGGGCGAGGCCTGCGATCAATCCCGATTCCCAGGCGATCCCCACCGGACCGCCGCCGCCCAACACCAGCGCCTTGCTCATGGAAGTCTCCCCAGCCGTGTTCTGTCTTTCCGGCGAGGATCGCCCGCCATGGCGGGCATGTCCATGAGAGGCGCCCGAAACGAACGAGAGCGCAGCCAAGGACTGCGCTCTCTCCGTCAGGATGAGACCGGAACTCCCCCAAGCCCGGCCGACGCCCCCACAGGGGTAGGGACGCTCCTAACAGGCCTTTTCGCGGTAGAGACCAAGCAGGTGGTTCATCCGCTGTTGTTGGGGCGACACGCTCGGCGCCGCGACTTCACCGCCTGCGGCGACCGCTTGACCCACAGCCTGGGAGCTGGAGTCCGCCACCGCGCTCAGGGCCTGGGCGGCGAAGGGGCTGAAGGCCCCACCCACCATGCCGCGGGCCAGCCCGTATCGGGCCGCGCCGCCCAGGACGCCGCTGGCCAGACCGCCGGCCATACCCCGACCTTGCTTGGCGCGCTGGGCCTGCTTGGCGGCTTCGGCCTGCTCGGCCATCAGCTGCGCGTTCAGCGTATTGGCCTCCGCGCCGATCTGTTCACAGCTCATGGCCCGGTCGCCAGAGCGAAGCACCTGATAGACATTGGGGTCGACCACCGGGGCGAGGGGCGCTGTCGGAGCCGCGGCTGGCGCTTCGGCGGCGGGATGGGCGGCCAGGGGCTGAGCTTCCGCCGCGGGCGGCGGGGCGGCTTCGGTGGTCTGGGCGACCGCGCCGGTGGCGGCCAGCACCAGGGCGGCCGTGGCGCAAAGCAAACGCTTCATGGTTCAAGTCTCCATTGCAAGGGAAGGGACGGAAGAGGTCACTGGCCGCGCGCCTTGCGGATTTCGGTCACCAGGGCCGCATTGAATCCCTGGACGGCCGCCCGGCTCAGGGCGGCGTAGCGCTTGGGTGAGATCTCGGCGTCGTAGACAAGGCTCTGGCGGTAGATCGACCCAAAGCCGATGGTCACCAGGGCGTTGTGCGTGGCGATGGAGTCCGACCGATCGGCCGTCTGGGCCAGGATTCCGAAGGGCTGGGGGGTAAAGGCGCCCTTGGTGGTGAACCAGCCGGGCATGGCGCCACCGCCATTATTGCCCCACACAAAGTCGATCCGGGAAGTCGGGTTGATGCCGAAGCGCAACTCAGCGTCCACCGAGGCCGAGCCGCTGTAGGTTCTCTGCCCTGTGCTCTCCATGTCGATGTAGTCGATCAGCAGGCGCGGCACGATGATGACGGCGTCCAGGTCACGGCTGGCCCGGCCAAAGCTCATCAAGGCGCCCGAGGCTGCGATCGCCCCCATACCGGTCTCGAAGGCATAGCCCTTGATGGGCGCAAGGGACCTGGGGCCATAGACAATCCACGCCTTGGTGGCCCGACTGTCGATGATGCCTTTGCCGCCGAACGCGTCCCCGTGGCGGGCGAGGCCCCGCACCTGGTCGGAAGACTGCAACTGGGCGGGATCGATCACCTCAAAGCCCGCGGCCTCAAGTTGGGCGACCAGGTCAGCATAGGCCATGTCGGCCAGATCCCGGGCCATCTCGTCCGTCAGACCGACCAGTCGGGTGGCGATCTGGGTCCGGCGCTGGCTGGTGTCGAGCCCGGCGCCGCCACCGAACGCGCTGGCGCTGGCGCCCTGGACGAAGGCCAGGCTGTAGCCGGGAATGGCGATCTTCGGCCGATTGGCGAGGTAGCGGGTCGCGTGGCCCTGCAAGGCGACCGGCAGGGGCGGCGCCATGTCGGGCATCATGTCCAGCTGCGCCAGACTGACCTGACCGCCGGCCTGCGCCCCCACATAGCTGCGGCCCACCGCCCCGCTGATCGAGGTCGAGCCTGTTCGTCCCGACGAAGCGTCCTTGGCCGGCGGGGCCCCGGGCGGAGGCCCATAGAGGGCGCCGAACGGATCGGCCTGGGCGAAGGCGGAGCCCGCGAGGGCGAGGAGGGCGACCGCCATGGCGGTCAAGCCCGTCGATCCGTGGCGCATGGGGGGGCGCATGGGGGAATGGCCTGGTTTGAGGACGGAAGCGGTTGTTGCGCCAACCTGACCCCTGCGACCTCCCGCCGCATGATCCAAACGGACTAGAGTCGCCCGTGGGGTCGACGCCCACGGCTTGCGATCCGTCCCGACCCATGGGAAGGCTCGTCAAACACATGTTTTAAGTGATTAGGGAGATGCGAGATGAAGGCTGCGGTCTATTACGAGAACGGCGGTCCCGAGGTCCTGAAATATGAGGAAATCCCGGACCCCACCTGCCATCCCAAGGGCGTTATCATCCGGGTCGAGGCCATCGCCATCGAAGGCGGCGACACCCTGAACCGCTGGCGCGGCCCGCTGATGACCAATCCGCATGTGGTCGGCTATCAGGCCGCCGGCGAGATCATCGAGATCGGCGACCAGGTCACCAATGTGAAGGTCGGCCAGAAGGTCGCCACGGTGAACAACTGGGGCAGCCACGCTGAGCTGCGCTCGGTGCCGGCGCGCAACTGCTGGCCCATCCCCGACGGCTTCGATGTGCGCAAGGCCGCCGCCATTCCGGTGACCTTCGGCACGGCCCATGACTGCCTGTTCGAGTTTGGCCGCATGAAGAAGGGCGAGACCGTCCTGGTCCAGGCCGGCGCCTCAGGCGTGGGCGTGGCCGCCATCCAGCTGGCCAAGCGGGCCGGCGCGGGCCTGATCCTGGCCACCGCCTCGTCTGACGAACGTCTCGAGAAGCTGAAGCGTCTCGGCCTCGACCACGGCATCAACTACACCCGCGACGACGTGGCCAAGGAGGCCAAGCGCCTGACCGACAACAAGGGGGTCGACGTGGTCGTCGATTCCGTCGGCGGCTCGACCCTGCAGGGCTCGATCAACGCGCTCGCCTATCGGGGTCGGGTCTCCATGGTCGGCGCCGCGGGCCGCGAGCCCATGGTGGTCGATGTCGGCTCCATGATGGGCGGCAACCGTGCGCTGTCCGGGGTCTTCCTGGGCGCAGAGATCGGCACCGACCGGGTGCACGACAACATCCAGCAACTGATCGAGGACGCCGCCAAGGGCGAGCTGGAAGTGATCATCGACAAGGAGTTCTCCCTGTCGGACGCCGCCGCCGCCCACGCCTATATCGAAAGCCGCCAGGCTGTCGGTCGGGTGGTGCTGGTCCCCTGATCGCCTGATGATCGGACGGCGCGGGCCCCAGGTCAGCGCCGTCCACCCTCCGCCCGCGCCCACAGTTGAAACGACAGGGAGGCCGCCATGCCCCGCGCCGCCGTCAATGGCATCGAGATCGAGTACGAGACCTTCGGACCGGACGACGCTACAGCCGTCCTGCTGATCAACGGACTCGGGTCGCAGATGACCCGCTGGCCCGTCCCCTTCTGCGAGAAGCTGGTCGCCCAGGGCTACCATGCAATCCGGTTCGACAACCGCGACGCCGGCCTGTCCACCTGGTTCCAGTCCGGCGACCGCTACACCCTGTCGGACATGGCCGCCGACGCCGCCGGCCTGCTGGACCACCTGAAGATCGAGGCGGCCCATGTGGTCGGGGTCTCCATGGGCGGCATGATCGCCCAGACCGTGGCCATCGAGCATCCGGACCGCGTGCGGTCGCTGACCTCCATCATGTCGGCCACCGGGGCGCCCGGAACCATGGACGCGACACCCGAGGCCGCCGCCGTCCTGACCCAGGTCGCGCCCGACCCGACCGTCGACGAAGACGCCTTCATCGCCCACGGCATGAAGAACGCGCGGACCATCGGCAGCCCCGACTATCCGTGGTCGGACGAAGCCCTGCGCGAGCGGGTGCGGTCGGAGATGCGCCGGGCCTTCAATCCCAAGGGCGTGCAGCGCCAACGGGGCGCCATCGGCGCCAGCGGCGATCGGACCGAGAAACTCGCAAAGCTGAGCGTGCCCACCGTCGTCCTGCACGGCGAGGCCGATCCCTTGGTTCCCAAGGCTGGCGGCGAGGCCACCGCCAGGGCGATTCCAGGCGCTGAGCTGCGCATCATTCCGGGCATGGGCCACGACCTGCCGGAAGCCCTTTACGACACCATCATCGACGCCATTGTCGCCGCCGCCGAGCGGGCGCGCTGACCCCACCGCCAAAAGGAGAATTTCATGGGACGTCTCGAAGGCTTTTCGGCCGTGGTCACCGGCGCGGCCAGCGGCATTGGTCGCGCCAGCGCCAGCCTGTTCGCCCGTGAGGGCGCGCGGGTCGTCTGCGTCGACCGGGCCGAGACGGTCGAAGAGACCGCCGCCTCCATCCAGGCCCATGGGGGCCAGGCGGTGGCCATGACCGGGGATGCCGGCGACGAGGCCTTTGTCCAGTCCTACATCCAGCGGGCGGTGGACGAGTTTGGCGGCCTGGACGTGGTCTACGCCAATGCCGGGATCACCGGCGGGCCCACCCCCTTCTTCGAACTGACGCCGGAGATCTGGGCCGAGGTGCTGCGGATCAACCTGATCGGCCCGTTCCTGGCGATCAAGCACGCCAGCAAGATCATGGTCCCCAAGGGCAAGGGCTCGATCGTCTGCACCGCCTCGGTGGCCGGCATCCGCTCAGGCGCAGGGCCGGCCTCCTATTCGGCGTCCAAGGCCGGCGTCATCAATCTGGCCACCACGGCGGCCAACGAACTCTACGGCACGGGCGTTCGCGTCAACGCTGTCTGCCCGGGTCTGATCGAGACCGGCATGACCCAGGGCGTCTTCGACTATGCCCGTTCCCGGGGCAGCGAGGACAGGATCGGCCAGCTCAATCCGCTGAAGCGCGCGGGCGTCCCTGACGAGATCGCCCACATGGCGTTGTTCCTCGCCAGCGACGAGGCCTCCTATGTGAACGGCCAGGCCATCGCCGTGGACGGCGGCCTTTCCTCCTCCCACCCCGTGGGTAAACGCGGCGGACCTCGGTAGACGAGACTGGCCCTTGGGGCGCAGGGTTTTGCCTTGCGCCCCACCGAGCGCTAGAAGCGGCGCTCAATCGCTGCAGACCAGCCCAAGACCTCCAGGACCCATGGCCGGACATTCAAAGTTCAAGAACATCATGCACCGCAAGGGCCGCGCCGATGCGGTGCGGTCCAAGCTGTTTTCCAAGCTCAGTCGCGAGATCACCGTGGCGGCCAAGTCAGGCATGCCCGATCCGGCGATGAACTCCCGCCTGCGGCTGGCCGTGGCCAACGCCAAGGCCGAGTCCATGCCCAAGGACAATATCGACCGGGCGATCAAGAAGGCCTCGGGCGCCGACGCCGAGGCCTATGAGGAGATCCGCTATGAGGGCTTCGGCCCCGGGGGCGTGGGCCTGATCATTGAGGCCCTGACCGACAATCGCAACCGGGCCGCGGCCAATGTGCGGGCGATCTTCTCCAAGAACGGCGGCAATCTCGGGGAGACCGGCGCGGTCTCCTTCATGTTCGACCGGGTCGGCCAGATCGTCTATCCGGCCGCCGCCGGCTCAGAGGACAAGGTCATGGAGGCGGCCATCGAGGCCGGCGCCGAGGACGTGGAGTCCGACGAGGACACCCACACCATCTACACCGCCTTCGAAGACCTCTCCGAGGTGGCCCAGACCCTGGAAGCCGCGCTCGGCGAGCCGAAGTCCACCACCATCGCCTGGCGACCCAAGACGTTGACGCCTGTCGAGGGTGAGCCCGTCGCCACCCTGATGAAGCTGATCGACGCCCTGGAAGACGATGACGACGTCCAGAACGTCTACGGCAATTACGATGTCTCCGACGAGGACCTGGAGACCTATGCGGGCTGAGGCCTGAGCATTTCGGCGTGAAGCTCCCTGCCGGCTGGCGCGTTGATCGGCCATGGAATGGTTGACTGGATATGTTGTCCCGGTTCTCGGCGCGGTGCTCGCCGGCGGTCTGATCGGGCTGGAACGGGAATATCGCGGCCGGCCGGCCGGTTTCCGCACCCACATCCTGGTGGCCCTGACCTCATCCCTGCTGATGCTGGCGGCGATCCACCAGCTGGAATGGATGGGCGATGTGGAGGGCGATGTGATCCGCATCGACCCCACCCGCATGGCGCACGGCATCCTGACCGGCATCGGCTTTCTCTGCGGCGGCGTGATCTTCCGCCATGGCTTAAGCGTCCACGGCCTGACCACCGCGGCCTCCCTCTGGATCACCTCGGCCCTGGGGACTCTCTACGGCGTAGGATTTTACGGCCTGGCGATCGGCGGCACAGCCGTCACCTTGTTGGTCCTGGGCGTTCTCCGCTGGGCCGACCGGCGCATTCCCCAGCTTCGCATCCTGGACGTGAAGGTCCGCTACCGCCGGGCCGAAGCGATGACGGAAGAGGAATTCCGGACTCTGGTCGGCGAGTTCAACCTGGAGGCCGGCGCGGTCAGCGAGCGTCTGTGGTCTGGAGAAAACGAGGACCAGGCCCGGGTGGAGCATCGGGCCACCCTGCGGGGCACCGGCGCCGCCAATATGGCCCGGCTGGCCGAACATCTGCGGGAGGATCGTCGGGTCGTCGAGTACAGCCTGTCGCCCCGCAAGGACTGAGGCAGGCGACAAGGGCCGCCTCAGGGTGCTAGAGACCGCGCCCTCATGACCCTGAAAATCTGGATCGAAATCAATCATCAGGCCCCCTACCGCACCGGGGGCTGGGCCTGGCTTCGTCAGGACGGCAAGTCGATCAGCGGCGCCGCGGGCGGTGATCGGGATGTCGACGCCGAAGCCTTCTGCGTCCGCGCCCTGCTGGCGGCCCTGGCCGCCCTGCCGTCTGAGGCCGCCATCATCCTGCATCTGTCCGAGCCTCTGCTGATCGAGGGCGTCCGCACCATGTCCGCAAGGCGGGCGGCGGGCTGGCTGAATGAGAGCGGGCAGCCAGCGCCTGAGGCTGAAACCTGGGAGGCGGTCGCCAAGGCCCTGACCGGACGACCGCTCAGCCTGGTCCGCACCCAGCCCACCGACGCCCGCAGCCCGGCCGGCTTCGCTGCGGCCTGGGCGGAGCTTGGCCGGGACAAGGCCAAGACCAAGGGGACGTTCAAGAACCTGATCCCCCGCCCCAACCTGGCCAAGATCCGCGGGCTCTAAGGCTAGGCGTAAACACCCCCTTAACCCCGCCTCGGGCTATTCGGCTGGTAGGAACAATCCCCGAACACGCCTATAGAGTCGCTCATGGCCGCCGTGCGCATCCTTGGACTGGACCCCGGCCTCCGCCGCACCGGCTGGGGGGTGATCACCATTGAGGGCGCGCGCCTGACCCATGTGGCCCACGGGGTGATCGCGCCCAAGGACTCCCTGCCCTTTTCCGAACGCCTGCTGGTCCTGTTCGAGGCGATCAGCGCCATCGTCGCCGACCACGGGCCTGACGAGGCCGCGGTGGAGGAGACCTTCATGAACAACAACGCCGCCTCCGCCCTGAAGCTGGGACATGCCCGCGCCATGGCGCTCGTGGCGCCGGCCCGGGCCGGCCTGCCGGTGGCCGAATATGCCGCCACCGTGGTCAAGAAGGCCGTGGTCGGGACCGGCGGCGCCGATAAGGACCAGGTGGCCTTCATGATCGCCCGTCTGCTGCCGGCCGCTGGCGCCGTCACCGCGGACGCCGCCGACGCCCTGGCCGTGGCCATCGCCCATGCGCACGCCCGAACGGCGCGCAGCCTCTTGGCCCGCACGCCTTCGAGGAAGGTGGCGTGATGATCGGCCGGCTGCGGGGAATGGTCGCCGAGATCGGCGAGGAAGACGCCCTGATCGACGTCCTGGGGGTCGGCTATGTGGTCCGCTGCGGCGCCCGCACGCTGGCGCGCCTGCCGCCCGTGGGCGAAGAGGCCCTGCTGCACATTGAGACCCAGTGGAGCGAGCAGGCGGGCATGCGCCTCTATGGCTTTCTCACCCGGGACGAGCGGCGCACCTTCCTGATCCTCAAGGAGATCCAGGGGGTTGGGCCCAAGGCTGCGCTCTCCGTGCTGGATGTGCTGCCGCCGGCCGAACTGGCCGCCGCCGCCGGACGTCAGGACAAGGCCGCCATCGCCCGGGCGCAGGGTGTGGGACCAAAGCTCGCCCTGCGCATCGCCACTGAACTCAAGGACAAGCCGCTGACCGACCTGTCCGTCAGCGGCTTTGCGCCGGGCCCCGGCGCAGCTGAGCCAACGCCAGCCCCCTCAGCCTCGGGCGAGGCGGTCGCCGCCCTGATGGGCCTGGGCGTCGCCGAACCCCAGGCCAGACGGCTGGTGGAGGCTGCGGCCCTGCGGCTCGGTGAGGCGGCGGAGGCCGGCGCCCTGATCAAGGCCGCCTTGCAGGAGCTGGGCCGGTGACCCGGCTGGTCAGCGGCGAGGCCGCGCCGGCCGAGGGAACCGACCGGGCCTATCGGCCCCAGACGCTGGCAGAGTTCGTCGGCCAGGAGCAGTCCAAGGCCAACCTGCGCATCTTCATCCAGGCCGCCCGGGACCGGGGCGACACCCTGGACCACGTCCTGTTGTTTGGGCCGCCTGGGCTGGGCAAGACGACGCTCGCCCAGATCATCGCCCGGGAGATGGGTGTCAACTTCCGCGCCACCTCCGGTCCGGTCCTGGCCAAGGCCGGGGATCTGGCCGCCATCCTGACCAATCTCGAGGCCGGCGACGTCCTCTTTATCGACGAGATCCACCGCCTGGCGGCCAATGTGGAGGAAATCCTCTATCCCGCCATGGAGGATCACGTGCTGGATCTGATCATCGGCGAGGGGCCCTCGGCCCGGTCGATCCGCATCGATCTGGCGCCCTTCACCCTTGTGGCCGCCACCACCCGGGCGGGCCTGCTGGCGACCCCCTTGCGTGACCGGTTCGGGATTCCGGTGCGGCTGGAATTCTACACCACCGATGAGCTGATCAAGGTGCTGGCCCATGCGGCGGGCAAGATGGGCGTCAATCTGACCCGTGACGGCGCGGCCGAGATCGCCGCCCGGGCCCGAGGCACGCCCAGGGTGGCGGGGCGCCTCCTGCGCCGGGTGCGGGACTTCGCCGCCGCCGAGGGGTCAGCCGCCATCGACAAAGGCGCGGCGGGCCGGGGCCTGGCGCGGCTGGAGGTGGACGAGGTGGGCCTCGACTCCCTCGACCGGCGCTACCTGCGCGCGCTGATCGACAACTACGGCGGCGGGCCAGCCGGGGTGGAGACCATCGCCTACGCCATCGCCGAGGCTCGCGACGCCGTCGAGGACGTCATCGAGCCCTATCTGATGCAACAGGGCTTCATCCAGCGCACGCCCCGGGGCCGGGTGGCCTGCGCCAAGGCCTATGCGCATCTCGGCCTGACCCCGCCGCCTCAGCCGCCGGCCGCTGGCCAAGCGACCCTGTTTGACGAATAGCGGAGGCCGTCCATGACCCCTGCCCCTGGCGAGCCTTCCGCCGGCTGGATCGAAGGCCGCGAACACGTCCTGCCGGTCCGCATCTATTACGAGGACACCGACTTCACCGGGGTCGTCTATCACGGCAACTATCTGCGCTATTTCGAGCGCGGGCGGTCGGATTTCCTGCGGCTGGCCGGCGTCCGGCATGCCGAGCTGCTGGATCAGGAGACGCCGAGCGCCTTCACCATCGTGCGCATGGAGCTGGATTTCAAAGCCCCGGCCCGCATCGATGACGCCCTGCAGGTGCGGACCACCTATGACCGGGTCAAGGGCCCCCGGCTGTTCATCAGCCAGAGGGTTGTGCGCGGGGAGACCCTGATCGCCCAGGCCGCGGTGATGGCCGCCTGTATCGGCATGGACGGCCGCCCGCGCAGGCCACCCCCGGGCATGGCCGCAGCCCTGGCTCCCTATTTTGCGCCCGACGACGGATCCTGACTTTCGAAATCCGCCGAGCCATCGCCGGGTCTTCGATCCGCGGGCAGACTTCAGTAACCCTAATGTTGTTCCACTCCTGGGGGTACGGGCGTGTTCGTCACGACCTGGCGCCTTAAGTTCGCCACCGCAGCGTTTCACTTCAGCCTTGGGCGTCTCCGCCCGATCGACAACGGAGCCCACACCGCATGGACCCCGCCGCCTCCGCCACCCTGACGGCCGAGAGTTTCTCCATGGTCGCGCTGTTCATGCGCGCGGACTGGGTGATCAAGACTGTGATGATCGGTCTGGCCCTGGCCTCTCTGTTCTCCTGGGCGGTGATCATCGACAAGCTGCTGCGGTTCGGGGCGCTGAACCGCCACGCCGATCAGTTCGAAGACCAGGTCTCCTCTGGCCGCTCCCTGGAGGAGATCGCCAATGAGGCCGGTGACCGGCCCCGCCACGCCCTGCCGCGCATGCTGCAGGCCGCCCTTCGGGAATGGCGCGAAGCGCGCGCCAAGGGCCTGTCCAGCGACAGCCAGGCCGGGTTCCTGATTCAGCGGATCGACCGGGTGCTGGACGCCATCATCGCCCGGGAAAGCGCCCGGGTTGAAGAGGGGCTTCCTCTTCTGGCCATCGTCGCCACCGCCTCGCCCTTTGTCGGCCTGTTCGGAACGGTCTGGGGGATCATGGACGCCTTCCAGGCGATCGCCATCCAGCAGAACACCAACCTGACCGTCGTGGCGCCAGCCATCGCCGAGGCGCTGTTCGCCACCGCCATAGGTCTGGCCGCCGCCATTCCGGCCTACATCGCCTACAACAAGTTCTCGTCCGACGCCGCGCGCTATGGCGGACGGCTTGAAGGGTTCGCCGACGACCTCGCCACCGCGATCCAGCGTCGCCTAAGCGACCGGGCCTGAGCCGATGGCCCTCTCATCCCACGACGCCTATTCGGCTGGCGGCGGCGCGCGCCGACGGCGGCGCTCAAGCCGCCGGGGCGCCCTGTCGGAAATCAATGTCACGCCCCTGGTGGATGTGATGCTGGTTCTGCTGATCGTGTTCATGATCTCCGCGCCCCTGCTGACCGTCGGCGTGCCGCTGGAGCTGCCCAAGACCGAGGCCAGCGCCATTCCCGACCAGTCCGAGCCGCTCACCGTGTCGGTGCGGGCGGACGGGGCCATCTTCATCGACGAGGAGGAGACAGCCTTCTCCAGCCTTTCGCCACGGCTGATCGCCATGGCCGACGGAGCGACCGACCGCCCCATCTATGTGCGGGCCGATGGGCGGACCAACTATGCGCAGGTGGCCCAGGTCATGGCCGCCCTGGCCAGCTCAGGCTTCACCTCCATCAACCTGCTCACCGAGACCGGCGGCCCCTCTTCGGGCGCGGATCAAGCAGCGCGCTGAGGACAGCCCATGCGCGGCGAGCGGTCTGACCTGGGCACAGCCCTCATGTTCTCGGCCATCCTGCACGCCGTCGTGCTGGGCGCGGCGCTGATCCCCTGGCCATGGGCCCGTGAACTGAAGGTGGGCGCGGTCGTTCCGATCAACATTGTGAGCTCGATCCCCGCCAACCCCCGACCCGCTGTCCAGGGTCCGCAGGAACAGACCGCCCAGACCGAGGCGCCTGAGCCCGACGCGCCGCTGGAGGCCCCGGTGGCGGCCCCTGAGCCCCAACCTCAACCTCAGCCGGCGCCGCAACCGACCCCGACACCGCCGGCGCCCCAGCCTGCACCGAAGGCCCCGGCCCCGAAGCCGGCCCCGACCCCGACACCCAAACCCGCACCCACGCCGACGCCCAAACCGGCTCCGGCGCCCGCCCCGACCCCGGCCCCGGCCCCCAAGGCGCCCGCGCCAAAGCCCGCCGCGGCCGCCCCGCCGAAGAAGGCCGACAGCCTCGACCTCGACGCCCTGGCCTCGAGCCTGAAGGGCTCGCAGAGCTCGTCGGCGGCCCGCGGCGCGGCGCGGCCCGAAACCGCCAGTCAGGCGAGGCCCACCACAGGCAGCGGCCTGTCCGGCGCGGCCATGTCGGGCCTGGCTGAGGAACTCCAACGGCGCTGGAACCCCAATTGCGAGGTCGAAGCCGCCCGCAATGTCCGGGTCCGAGTCACCTTCCGGCTGGGCAGCGACGGCCGCGTGGTTGGCGATGTCCGGGCCGGCGGTCAGGAAAACTCGTCCGATCCCGTCACCCGCGCCGCCGCCGAGCGGGCCATTCGGGCGGTTTACAGCGCCGCGCCCTTCACCACACTTCCCCGGGAGTTCTACGGCGACCAGATCGCCGTCAGCTTCAACGCCGCCCAGGCGTGCGCCGATAATTGAGGAGCAACTAGCCCATGCGACTGCGGACCCTGTTCGTCGCCCTGACAGCGGCCCTGCTGTCGGCCGGCGCCCTCGCGGGCCCCGCCCGCGCCCAGATCGAGGTGGACGTCAATCGCGGCGATATCCAGCCCCTGCCGGTCGCCGTCCCGGGATTCCGCGGCGAGCGCGGCGCCGAGATCGCTCAGGTCATCACCAGCAATCTTGAGCGTTCGGGTCTGTTCCGGCCCATCGACCAGGCCGCCTTCATCGAGCGCGACCTGGATATTCGCTACCAGCCAAGGTTCGCCGACTGGAAGACGATCAACGCCCAGGGTCTGGTCAATGGCGAGGTGACCGTTGACGCCACCGGCCGGCTGACGGTCAATTTCCGCCTCTGGGATGTCTTCGCCGAGCAGCAGCTGCTGGGCATGCAGTTCACCTCCACCTCCGAGAACTGGCGCCGGGTGGCGCACAAGATCTCCGACGCGGTCTATGAGCGCCTGACGGGCGAGAAGGGCTATTTCGATACCCGCGTGGTGTTCGTGGCCGAGAGCGGCGGGCGGATCGACCGGATCAAGCGTCTGGCGATCATGGACCAGGACGGCGCCAATCCCAGCTACCTGACCGATGGCTCCTACATCGTCATGACGCCGCGCTTCTCTTCCACCAGCCAGGAGATCACCTACATGGCCCTGCGGCCGGAGGGGTCGTCGATCTATCTGTTCAATCTGGAGACGGGTCGGCGGGAGAGCCTGGGGTCGTTCAACGGCATGGTCTTCGCGCCGCGGTTCTCCCATGACGGCGGCAAGGTGGCCTTCTCCGTCGAGCGGGGCGGCAACACCGACATCCATGTGATGGACCTGCGCAGTCGCGCCTCCAGCCGGCTGACCAGCGACCCGTCCATCGACACCTCGCCATCCTTTTCGCCCGACGGGCGCCAGATCACCTTCAATTCAGACCGGGGCGGGTCCCCGCAGATCTATGTGATGAACGCGGACGGCTCGGGCGCGCGGCGGATTTCCTTTGGTTCAGGCCGCTACATGACGCCGGTCTGGAGCCCGACCGGTGAGTTCATCGCCTTCACCAAGCAGGCCGGCGGGCAGTTCCACATCGGCGTCATGCGTCCCGACGGCTCCGGGGAGCGGCTGCTGACCACCAGCTATCTCGACGAGGGGCCGACCTGGGCCCCCAATGGCAGAGTTTTGATGTTCACCCGTGAAACGCCTGGTGGCGCTGCGCGTTTGTGGACGGTTGACGTGACGGGACGCATCGTGCGGCCGGCCCCCTACCCACAGTCAGGGTCGGACCCGGCCTGGTCGCCGCTACTCAACTGATAAGTGAATGCAGGAGCAGGCGAATAGTATTGTTGGCTTAGTTCAGAGTCGTCATAAAGCCAGTGCGCAGATCCATTGTTTTCGGCGCTCGGCGCGCCGCCCGTAAGAACCGTATAACAAGGAACGACCTCGAAATGACCACACTCACCCTCACAAAGCGCGCCGCGCAGTTCGCGGTCATCGCCTTGGCGGCGGCCTCTGTCACCGCTTGCGCCTCGCGGCCCAAGCCCGACACCATGCCGCCGGGTCCGCCCGCGCCGCCGCCGGCGACCCAGCCCTCGACCCCGGCCCCGCCGGTCGGCCAGGGCGCCCTGCCCGGCACGATGCAGGACTTCGTGATCAATGTCGGCGATCGGGTCTATTTCGACTTCGACTCCTACTCGGTCCGCGGCGACGCCGCCCCGGTGCTGGAAGCCCAGGCCGCCTGGCTGAACCGCTATCCGTCGGTGATGATCCGCCTCGAAGGCAATGCCGACGAACGCGGCACCCGCGAGTACAACCTGGCGCTGGGCGCCCGCCGCGCCAACGCCGTGCGGGACTTCCTGGTCTCCCGCGGGGTGTCCTCCAGCCGGATCACCACCGTCTCCTACGGCAAGGAGCGCCCGATCGATCCAGGCACCTCGGAAGACGCCTATCAGCGTAACCGGAACGCCCACACCGCGATCACGTCCGGCGCGCGCTAAGCCCTCGGACGACGTATGAAACGGCGAGAGGGGATCCCGGTTGGGGTCCCCTCTTTGCTGAGCGCCAAGCGTCCTGACCATTGGCGCCAAGCCTGCGCCGGCCCATGGTGCGAACCGCGCCGCAATTTCGGCCCTTCGGCCCCATAGATGATCTGATCATGACCTCCAGACGCCGCATCGCCCTCCCCGCCGCCCTGGTCCTGTCCCTGAGCCTGATCGGCCCGGTGGCCGCGCCCACGGTCGTTCTGGCCCAGACCTCCATGGAGGACCCGCTGGACCTGCGCGACGCCCGCCGCGTCGAGCGGATGGAGCGGGTCGTGCGTGAGCTTCGGGCCATCGTGTTCCAGGGCCGCGACACAGGTCGCCCGGTCGTGGTCCAACCCGCCGAGACCGACTACCGGATCGAGGAGTTGAACCGCCGGCTCACCGACCTGGAAAGTGTAATCACCCGCCTGAACGGGCAGATCGAGACCACCAATTTCGAACTGCGGCAGAGCCGCGACCAGAACGCCGCCCTGGAGGCGCAGATGTCGGCCTTGAACCAGAAGGTCGCCGCCCTGGAAGTCTTTACCGGCGTTCCGCCCGCCACCACCGGCGGCTCCTCCGGATTCTCGGCCCCCGTCTCAGCGCCGAACACGGGCGGCGGGGGTTCGCCCCAGGCCGACTTCGAGCGCGCCCGTGGGCTGATGCTCAGCGGCAATTATGATGGCGCAGAAACCGCCTTTGAATCTTTCGTCGCCAGGCACGGCGCCGCCAGCCTTGCGCCTGAGGCTCACTACTGGCTCGGCAAGACCCTGGTGGTGCGCGGCGCGGACGCCGAGGCCGCCAGCGCCTTTATCGCCGCCATCCGGGGCTGGCCGACCACCCCCTGGGCCCCGGACGCCGTCCTGGAGCTGTCACGCTCCCTGATCGCCCTCGACCGGTCCAGCGAGGCCTGCCAGACCCTGGCCGAACTGTCCCGCCGCTATGCCTCGGCGGCGCCGTCCATCCAGTCCCGGGCGGCGGCGGCGCGCACTCAGGCCCGGTGCGGCTGAGCTCAGCCCCTGAGCCGTGGGGGCCTGTCCCCAACGCCCTGTTCGACGCCCATCTGAGCCCGGCCTCGGCCGCCCCCCTGGCCGTCGCCTATTCCGGGGGTGGCGACAGCCTGGCCCTGCTGTTGGCCGCCCATACCTGGAGCCGCGCACGCGGTCGCCGGCTCGTTGTCCTGCACGTGGATCACGGCCTGCAGACCGCCGCAGGCGTCTGGGCGGCGCACTGCCAGGCCACCGCTGAACGCCTTGGCCTGCCCTTCCAGAGCCTGACTTGGACGGGACCCAAGCCCGCCACTGGCCTGCCGGCCGCCGCCCGCGCGGCGCGGCACCGGCTGCTGGCGGACGCCGCCCGGGCCATAGGCGCCCCAGTCGTACTGTTGGGTCATACAGCCGACGATGTGCTGGAGACCCGCCAGATGCGGCGGGACGGCGCCACCACCCCTGACCCCAGACCGTGGGCGCCAAGCCCCGCCTGGCCGGAGGGTCGTGGGGTCTTTCTGCTGCGGCCGCTATTGGCCACACGCAGGTCCGAGCTGCGCGCCAGGCTTGAGGGGCAGCCCCTCACCTGGATCGAGGATCCAGCCAATGCCGACCTCGCCTATGCCCGGGCCCGGGCCCGGGCGCGGCTGGCCGGGGAGAGGGACGCCAGCCCCGAGGCGCCGGGCGCTGACCATGAAGTGAAAGCCCTCGCCCAGGCGGCGCGCCATGCCCCGGGCGGCGCGATCAACTGGGATCGCTCAATCCTGCGCGCCGCCCCCGGCCCCGCGCGCGCGCGACTGCTGTCCATCGCCTGTCTGTGCGCCGCCGGTGGCGCCCGGCCGCCCCGCCGCGAAGCCGTCGAACGGATCGCCGCCCAGGTGGCGGGCGCGTCAGATTCCACCGCCACCCTGGCCGGGGCCCGGATCGAGATCACAGGCGCTGAGGTCTGGGTGATGCGGGAGGCGGGCGAGGCGCGCCGGGGCGGTCTGACGGAAGTCTTGCTGGCGGCGGATCAGCCCACGGTCTGGGATGGACGATTCGAGGTCCGCGCCACGGGGCCAGGTCTGAGGGCCGGTCCGTTGGCGGGGCGGCTGTCCCAACTGGAAACCCAAGAGCGTCGGCGGCTGGCCCCCCTGCCCGCAGGGGTTCGGCGGGCCTGGCCAGCTCTGATCGATAGCCAAGACCAGGTCCGCCTGACGGTCGATGGCGTCACGGTTGAAAGCCTCGTCCAGTCCCGGTTCGACGCGGCGGCAGGTCTGGTGACGCGCGAGCCCGACCCGAACCCGGCCTGAAAGTCTCAGTCCCCGGCCTCGACCCACCCTTTGGCGACCATAAGGCTGCGCTTGGACTCCGGAATGCTGGAGACCTGCGCCATGCGGACCCGGGGAGAGACCTTGGCGGCGGCCTGCACCGGCAGGTCCTCAGCCTCGGCGAACCGGCGGCCCAGAAAGTAGAGCGGGTTGAGCGGCCGGTCATGGCGATCGCGAATTTCGAAGTGGAGATGAGGTCCGCTGGACACCCCGCTGGAGCCCACCTCGCCGAGACCATAACCCCCCTTGATGGCCTGACCCGGCTTGAGGCCGCGGGCGACAGCGCCGAGATGGGCGTAGCGGGTCACCAGCCCCTCGGCATGGGTGATCTCGACCATGCGGCCGTAGCCGGGGAAGGATCCAGCGCGGGTGACGACCCCGTCAGCAGCGGCCAGCACCGGTTCCCCGAAGGGGGCGGCGATGTCTATGCCCGCATGCAGCCGGCCGGCGTCTTCCCACGGCATCTGGCGCAGGCCGAAGGGGGAGTTGATGGCGTGACCCGGCAACGGCGAGTGGAAGGCCACGAGGACCACGGGCTCTGGCGGGGGCGGCTGGGGCGGATGGGTCTCGACCGCGGGCTCGGAGCGGGGAAGGGCCGCATGGGCCAGGGTGATGGCGCCAAGCGCCAGGACGGCGCCGAACACCGCGATCCCCAGACGATGCAGGCCGCCCTGGGGGACGGTGAGGGTTTCAGACAATGAGACGTCCCGACTCTTCTATCGGCGCAACGCGGCCTGGACGCTCAAGGTCCTGATCCGCGCCTGCCCTCATAGCCGGGGTCAGTTAATGAATATTCGAGATGCCCCCCAGACGCGCGCCAGCGACAATTGGGCGCGGCCGGCACGTTCGGACCAAGTTTACCACGACGAGACGAATGGTCGCCTTAGAGAGACTTGAGAATGCCCTCGACCATCTTCTTGGCGTCGCCGAACAGCATCATGGTGTTGTCCCGGAAGAACAGCTCGTTGTCGACGCCGGCATAGCCTGAGCTCATGCCGCGCTTCACGAACAGGACCGTGCGCGCCTTCTCCACGTCCAGGATCGGCATGCCATAGATGGCCGAGGTCGGATCGGTCTTGGCCGCAGGATTGGTCACGTCGTTGGCGCCGATGACGAAGGCCACATCGGCGGTGGAGAACTCCGAATTGATGTCCTCCAGCTCAAAGACCTCGTCATAGGAGACCTGGGCCTCGGCCAGCAGCACGTTCATGTGCCCCGGCATGCGGCCGGCCACCGGGTGGATGGCGTACTTGACCTCGACCCCTTCGGCCTTCAGCACATCGCCCATTTCGCGCAGGGCGTGCTGGGCCTGGGAAACCGCCATGCCGTAGCCCGGCACGATGATCACCTTGCTGGCGTTCTTCATGATGAAGGCGGCGTCCTCGGCCGAACCTTTCTTGACCGGACGGGTCTCCACATGCCCCCCCGCCACGGCGGCGGAATCATCGGCCCCGAAGCCCCCCAGGATCACCGAGATGAAGGACCGGTTCATGCCCTTGCACATGATGTAGGAGAGGATCGCGCCGGACGAGCCCACCAGGGCGCCGGTGATGATCAGAGTGGTGTTCTCCAGGGTGAACCCCAGAGCCGCGGCCGCCCAGCCGGAATAGGAATTCAGCATCGAGACCACGACGGGCATGTCGGCCCCGCCGATGGGGATGATCAGGGTGACGCCGATCAGCAGGGCCAGGGCGAAGATACCCCAGAAGGCCCAGACCGCGGCCCCGCCGCTGACCACCAGAACCGCGACCAGGGCGACGACGCCCACGGCGATGGCCAGGTTCAGCAGATGGCGGGCCGGCAGCAGGATGGGCGCGCCGGACATGTTGCCGTTCAGCTTGGCGAAGGCGATCACCGAGCCGGTGAAGGTCACCGCCCCGATCGCCAGACCCAGCGACAGCTCGATCAGCGAGATCAGGTGGATCTCGCCGGCCACGCCGATGCCATAGGCTTCGGGGGTGTAGATGGCCGCCACCGCCACCAGACAGGCGGCCAGGCCCACCAGGCTGTGGAAGGCCGCCACCAGTTGCGGCATGGAGGTCATCGCCACCTTGCGGGCGATCACCGCGCCGATCCCGCCGCCGATCGCCACGCCGCCGAGAATCAAAGCCAGCGTCAGGGTGTCCAGGGCGCCTTGGCCTAGCAGGGTGGCCATGGCGGTGCCGACGGCGATGGCCATGCCGATCATACCGTTGCGGTTGCCCGCCCGGCTGGTCTCGGGACTGGAGAGGCCGCGCAGGGCCAGGATGAAGAGA
This sequence comes from Phenylobacterium sp., assembly GCF_030679875.1. GTDB lineage: Bacteria > Pseudomonadota > Alphaproteobacteria > Caulobacterales > Caulobacteraceae > Phenylobacterium. The sequence continues at coordinate 235,765 of NZ_JAUXSP010000015.1, forward strand.
ACCCCGGAAACGAGGTAGAGAATGGCCGCGAGATTGGCGTTCATGATCGTGCCCCCTAAGGCCGGCTCTACTTCTGCTTCTTCTTGTACATGGCGAGCATGCGCTGGGTGACCAGGAAGCCGCCGAAGATGTTCACCGCCGCCAGGGCTGCAGCCAGGGCGCCGGCGCCCTTGGAGATCATCACGCTGCCGCTCAGGGCCGCGCCTTCAGCCCCGTGGGCGGCCGCGGCCAGCAGGGCCCCGACGATGATCACCGAGGAGATCGCGTTGGTCACCGCCATCAGCGGCGTGTGCAGGGCCGGCGTCACGCTCCAGACCACGTAGTAGCCCACGAAGATGGCGAGCACGAAGATCGCCAGGCGGAACACGGTGGGATCGACAGATTCCATGGAGGGCGTCCTCTCTTGATCTCAGGTCAGCTGGCCAGGGCGGGGTGAACCACCGCCCCGCCGCGGGTCACCAGGGCGGCCTTGAGGATTTCATCCTCATAGTCAGGGGCGAAGGCGCCGTCCTTGTCCAGCAGCAGGCCGGCGAAGGCGAACAGGTTGCGGGCATAGAGGGCCGAGGCGTCAGCGGCGATTCGGCCGGGCAGATTGGCGTAGCCGACGATCTTTGCGCCGCCGGCGTCCACGACCTGACCGGAGATAGCGCCCTCGACATTGCCGCCCTGCTCGACGGCCAGGTCGACGATGACCGAGCCGGGCCGCATGGAGGCCACCTGGGCGGCGCTGACCAGCCGCGGGGCTGGCCGGCCCGGGATCAGGGCCGTGGTGATGACGATGTCCTGCTTGCGGATGTGCTCGGACACCAGGGCCGCCTGCTTGGCCTGGTACTCGGCGCTCATCTCCTTGGCGTAGCCCGCGGCGGTCTCGGCGGCCTTGAACTCCTCGTCCTCGACCGCGACGAACTTGGCGCCCAGGCTTTCGACCTGTTCCTTGGCGGCGGGACGCACATCGGTGGCGGTGACCACCGCGCCCAGGCGCCGGGCGGTGGCGATGGCCTGCAGGCCCGCGACGCCGGCGCCCATGACGAAGACCTTGGCGGCGGCCACGGTGCCCGCCGCGGTCATCATCATCGGCAGGACCTTGCCGTAGGCGTTGGCGGCTTCGAGGACCGCCCGATAGCCGGCGAGATTGGCCTGGGAGGACAGGACGTCCATCACCTGGGCCCGGGTGATCCGGGGCACAAATTCCATCGTGAAGGCGCTGACGCCCTTGGCGGCCAGGATCCGGAGGGTGGCCTTGTCCTGGTGCGGATTGAGCATGCCAATGACGATGGCCTCGGCCCTCAGGCCGGCGATCTCCGGCTCCGTCGGCGCGCGCACCTTGAGCAGGACGTCGGCCTTGGCCAGGGTGGCGGCCAGGTCGGCGAGCTCCGCGCCGGCGGCGGCATAGTCGGAGTCAGGATAGGAGGAGGCCTCGCCGGCCCCGCTCTCCACCGTCACCGCAAAGCCTGCGGCGATCAGCTTTTTTACCGTGTCCGGCGTCATGGCGACGCGGGTTTCCCCGTCGCGGCGTTCCTTGGTGACGGCGATGACGGCCATGGTCGAGGTCCCCCCGGGTCGGAAAAGCCGGCGGACCTTAGGGATGTCAGGCGCCTCTTGTCCAGAAATCGATCCGCGATTTCCGAACAGATGTTTGAGCCGGCCGTGGGGACCATCCAGACGTGCGAACGCCGCCCGCGCCAGACGACGGGGGCGGCGGTGGTCTGACCGAGACCTGAAGGGTCTTTAGTGGGCCTGCTCAGGCTTGGCGCGCAGCAGCACGAAACCGATGACGGCGGTCGCCACGGCCGAGATCAGGCCGGCCATGAAGCCGCCCGGCGTGCAGAACCAGACGATGAACAGCAGCAGCACGGCGACGATGGCCAGGGAGCCCCACTTGGTCAGGCCCATGAACAGGTCAAAGGTGGCCAGCTGCTCCTGGATTTCCATTTCGCCGCGGTGATAGTCGGAAGCCTGTTCGCCCATGGCGGCCGGGTCTCTCTCTTACGGAAGCTGATTGACAGCGGTGCTACACGAGACCGCGCGCCGGCTCAAGATGGCCAGACCTTGAGCAGCGCCCGCAGGGCGGCAACCAGGGCCAGGGGCTGATCGACCATCACATGGTGGTTGGCGTCCGGGATGGCGATCTCGATCATGTCGGCGGGCAGGGGGTTGGGGCGGCTGTCCTGACGTCTTGCGATCACCGGGGAATGCTCCCCGTGAATATGGGCGATCGGCACCTCGATCTTGGGCGGGCCATCGGTGACCAGGGCGTTCATGGCGCTGCGGTCGAGCTTGTTCCACATGGCCGGATCGAACATCCAGGTCCAGCCTTCGCCGGAGCCGTCCTCCAGCGGGGCGCGCTTCAGCGACTTCCGGGCGATGAAGTCGGCGACAAACAGGTGGCCGGCGGCCTGGGGCGGCATGAAGCGGAAACGGGCCAGGGCCTGCTCCAGGGTCGCATAGACCCGCTTGGGACGATCGGCGGTGGGGATGTTGCGCACCTGCTCCATGCGGCGCTCCATCTCCTCGCGCTCCTTGGGCGGCGGGCCGCCAAACCCGGTATCGACCAGTATGGCCGCATGCATACGCTCAGGATAACGGCTGGCGGCGTAGAAGACCTGCGAGCCGCCAAAGGAGTGGCCGATATAGACCGGCTTGCGGCCGCCCTCGTAGAGGCCAGTGGCCTTGGCCACCGCCTCGGCATCCTCGGCGAAGTCCTGGAAGGCGTAGGTTTCGCGCCAGTCCGAAGCGCCCATGCCGGCCAGGGACATCGAGGCGACCCGGTAATCCTCGGCCAGATAGGGGGCGATGAAGCTCCACCAGTCGGCATGCGCGCTGTTGCCATGGACCAGCAGCAGGCCAGGCTTGCCCACTTCGCCCCAGGTCAGCACCTCGATCTGGGTGCCAAGCGAGGTGACGAAGCTGCGCTCAGGCGCCTTGGCGATGGCCGCCTCGAACCAGGCCGGGGCCGGCGGCTTCTCGCCCTTGAACGGGGCCAGAGGCGCCTGGATTTCCGGGGGCAGTTCGCCGGGCTTGGAGGGCACCGGTCGGTCGTCGTCAAACTCGGCGGCGGCCACGGCGGGGGAGGTCTTGCTCTGGTCGGTCATGGGTCAGGCCTGCCGCGCCTGGCGATCGCCCGGCGTCCGCTTGATGTTGCGCAGGCCCTTGAAGACGCCGGCGCCGGTCATCAGCAGCCGGTCGTCGCACCAGATCTTGCCGCGCACCGTGAAGATGTCGTCCTGCTCGGAGATGATCTCGCTGCCGCCCTCGACCCAGTCGCCCATCTGGGCGCCGGAGAGGAAGTCGGTGGTCAGGCGCACCGTGACCCAGCCGATCTCCCGCTGGTTGGAGATCACCCGGCCCCAGGCCATGTCGGCGAAGCTCATCAGCATGCCGCCGTGGCAGTTGTTCATGCCGTTGGCGTGGTGCTCCTCCACGCGGAAGGCCATGATCTCGTTATTGGCCTCGTCCCGCTTGGAATAGAAGGGGCCGACCGTGCGGCCAAAGCCACGCTGCCAGAGGTTGATCACATAGCCGTCCGGGACGACGGCGGTCTGCAGGGGGGTCAGATCATCGGACATGCCCTGCTGACTAACGCCCGTTTGAAAAATGACAAGGCTTGAGGCGAGATTCGCCTCCGCCCCGTCCCCGGATCAGACCAGGGCTTCGAACTCGTCCACCAGCCGCTCAAGCTGGGTCATGCCCGCCGCCCAGAAGGCCTTTTCCCGAGGGTTGAGACCGAAGGGGGCGAGCGCCTCCACATAGGTTTTGGAGCCCCCGGCGGCGAGCAGGTCCTCGTAGAGCGGCGCAAAGGCCTGCGGGTCCTCCCGACGCTTCTCCATCAGGCCGCGCACCAGCAGGTCGCCGAAGGCGTAGGCGTAGACATAGAAGGGCGCATGGGCGAAGTGGCTGACATAGGCCCAGTAGTGCTCGTAGCCGGCGTTGAGCTTGATGGCCGGTCCCAGGCTTTCACCCATCACCTCCATCCAGATCGCCGAGATCTGATCGGTGGAGACTTCGCCCTGCTGGCGGGCGGCGTGGAAGGCGGTCTCGAACTTGTGGAAGGCGATCTGCCGGACCACGGTGTTCAGCCCGTCCTCGATCTTGCCGGCCAGCAGGCCGCGGCGCTCGGCGTCGGTAGCGCCGGCCATCAGGCGCTCGAACACCAGACCTTCGCCGAAGATCGAGGCGGTCTCAGCCAGCGTCAGCGGCGTATCGGCCAGCAGGGTGCCGAGCGGCGCGCACAGGGTCTGGTGCACGGCATGGCCAAGCTCGTGGGCGAGCGTCAGCACGTCCCGGCGTTCGCCCATATAGTTCATGAACACATAGGGGTGCCGGTCGGCGCTGACCGGGTGGGAATAGGCGCCTGACTGTTTGCCGGCCCGGGGGCGGGCGTCGATCCAGGGCTCGGTGAAAAAGGTCTGGGCCGTGTCGGCGAACCGGGGCGCCAGCGCCGAGAAGGACTCCAGCACCATCTCCTGGGCCTGGGGCCAGGTGTAGGTCCGAGGCGCCGCCGCATCGAGGGGCGCATTGCGGTCCCAGTAGTCGAGGGTCTTGCGGCCCATGACCTTGGCCTTCAGGGCGTAGTAGCGATGGCTCACGGCGGGATAGGCCTCGGTCACCGCCTCCACCAGGGCTTCGACGGCGTCGGCGTCCACCTCGTTGGCCATGTGGCGGGAGGCGGCCGGGCTGGGGTATTTCCGCCAGCGGTCGTCCACCTGCTTTTCATAGGCCAGGGTGTTGAGGCAAAGCGCCAGCGTCGAGGTGCGCGCCTCCAGCGCCTTGGCCAGGGCCTGGGCCGCCTGTTTCCGCCGCCCGCCATCGGGGTCGGACAGCCGATTGAGAGTTTCTGGCAGGGTCAGGGTCTCGGACCCCACCTTGGCGGTCAGCTTGGCCAGGGTCTCGTCAAACAGGCGCATCCAGTTGGCCACGCCCGGCCCCCGGTCGATCATCAACCGCTCAAGCTCGGCGCTCAGCTCGTGGGGCCGTGACAGGCGGACACGACGCAGCCAGGGCAGCCACCGACGGGCTGGCGCATGGGCGGCCAGGGCGGCGTCGAGCTCGGCTTCGTCCAGCTGGTTGATCTCCAGGGTGAAGAACAGGGTCTCGGCCCCGATCACCGCGGCCTTGGTGCGGAAATCCCCTTCGAACTTGGCCCAGGCGGGATTGTCCCGCGCCGTGCTCGATGACAGGGACGCATAGGCGCCGACCCCATAGAGGGCGTTGGTTCCCACCTCATAAAGGGCGATGGTCTCGTTCAGCCAACGGCCGAGGGTTTCGGGCTCTCCGCGGGCGGCCACCAGCTTGCCCTGATAGGTCAGAAGCTCGGCGGCGGCCTTGCGGGCCTTGTCCAGGTCAGCCTCGATCTGCGGATCGTCGCGACCGGCATAGAGGTCGTCGAGGCGCCATTCGGGCAGGGTGTCGGTCTTGAGCGGTGCGTTCATGGACGCGATCTAAGCACGCCAGAAGCCGGCCGCCACCTCTCCATCGCCGAAGAATTTAAAGGCGCGTGGTGGCCAGCAGGATCGAGGTCTCGGTGGCGGCGATGCCGGGGATCCGCCGGATCTCGTCAAGGGCGGCGCTGAAAGCGGCCAGGCTATCGGTGTCGAGCTCCGCCACCAGGTCCCAGCGGCCATTGGTGGTGTGGATCGCCACCACCTCGGCGAAGCCCTGCAGGGCGCGCACCACCCGAGGGCTCCCCTCGCCTTCCACCGAGAGGGTCATGATCGCCCGCACCCGCTGGGCCTCGACATCGGGGCGGGTGCGAACCGTAAAGCCCTGGATCACCCCGCGCTGGCGCATCTTGTCGATCCGGTTCTGCACCGTGCCGCGGGAGACCTTCAGGCGCTCGGCCAGGGCCGCCACCGAGGTCCGGGCGTCGGCGCGCAGCAGGGCGAGCAGCTGACGGTCGGTCTCATCCATCTCAAATCGCTATCTGCTTCTGACGAAACGTCAGAACTATCAGCATATCTTACAAGTCTTGCGCCTTTTCGCTAGCACCGCTGCGCCCGATCCTCGACGCCACCGTGACTTTCTGGGAGGCGCGCCATGGCGACCCCGCACTATCTGATGACCGATCCGGCCCATTTCGAGGTCAGCTACCAGATCAATCCGTGGATGAATCCGGCCGTCTGGCGCGCCGACGCCGGGGCCTGCGCCCGGGCCGCTGCGGCCTCGACCGAGCTCCGCCACGCCATTGAAGCGGCCGGGGGAACGGTGGAGATGATCCCCGCCGAGGCCGGCCTGCCCGATCTGGTCTTTCCGGCCAACGCCGCCACAGTGCTGGATGGCCGCGCCCTGATGGCCCGCTTCGCCCATCCCGAACGGCGCGGCGAAGAAACGCCCTTCCTGACGGCCTTCCAGGCCCTGCGCGACCGCGGCGTCCTGCGGGAGGTGGCCGACCTGCCGCCCGGCGTGGTGCACGAAGGCGCCGGCGACGCCCTGTGGGACGCCGCCCGCGGCTTGTTCTGGGGCGGCCATGGACAGCGCTCGACCCTGGCGGGCCTGGAGGCCCATGCCGATTTCTTCGGCCAGGAGGTGGTCGCCCTGGAGCTGGCGACCCCACACTTCTACCACCTGGACACCTGCATGCGCCCGCTCGATGGCGGTCACATCCTCTACTACCCGCCAGCCTTTACCGATCAGGCCCTGACAACCCTGCGCGAGCGGGTCGCGCCCGAGATGCTGATTGAGGCCGACAAGGCCGCCGCAGAGGCGCTCTGCGTCAATGCGGTGAATCTGGGCGAGACCGTCATCATGGCCAAGGCCCCTGCGAGCCTGCGCGCCGCCCTGGAGGCCCGCGGCTACCGCCTGGTCGAGGTCGATCTCTCCCCCTTCATCATGTCCGGCGGCGCGGCCTTCTGCATGAGCCTGCGGCTGGACCTGACATCCCAACCCCAAGCCGCCCTTGCGGCCGCCGAATGAGGTTTCCCATGACCGACAACATCTTTCTCGAGCGCCCCGTCCTGTCGACCCCACAGGACTATATCGCCGCCGAGGCGCGGCTGGGCGCGCGCAACTACAAGCCGCTCGACGTGGTGCTGAGCCGCGGCGAGGGGGTCTATGTCTGGGATGTCGAGGGCAAGCGCTATCTGGACGGGCTTTCGGCCTATTCAGCGGTCAACCAGGGCCATTGCCATCCGAAGATCCTGGCGGCCATGACCGAGCAGGCCGGCAAGCTGACCCTGACCAGCCGGGCCTTCCGCAACGACCAGCTGGCCCTCTTCTATGAGGAAATCTGCGCGCTGACGGGGTCTCATCGCGCCCTGCCGATGAACTCGGGCGCCGAAGCCGTCGAAAGCGCCCTGAAGGTGGCCCGCAAGTGGGGCTATGAGGTCAAGGGCGTGCCCGCCGGCCAGGCCGAGATCATCGTCTGCTCGGAGAACTTCCACGGGCGGACGCTGGCCATCGTCGGCTTCTCCACCGACGCGCAGGCCCGGGGCGGCTTTGGCCCCTTCGCGCCAGGCTTCAAGGTCGTCCCCTTCGGCGACGCTGCGGCCCTGGAAGCGGCCATCACCCCCAACACCGTCGCCTTCCTGGTCGAGCCGATCCAGGGGGAGGCGGGCGTCATCATCCCACCGGCCGGCTATCTGAAGAGCGCCCGCGAGCTCTGCACCCGCCACAACGTCGTCCTGATCCTTGATGAGATCCAGACGGGCCTTGGCCGCACCGGCAAGCTGCTGGCCGAGGAGCATGAGGGGGTCGAGGCCGACCTGACCCTGGTGGGCAAGGCGCTGTCGGGGGGCTTCTACCCCGTCTCTGCGGTGCTCTCGAACGACGCGGTCGTGGGTGTGCTGAAGCCCGGCGAACACGGCTCGACCTTTGGCGGCAACCCCCTGGCCTGCGCGGTGGCCCGGGCCGCCCTGAAGGTGCTGGTGGAAGAGGACATGATCGGCAACGCTCAGCGGGTCGGCGACCGCCTGCGGGCCTCGCTGGCCTCGATCCGCCACGAGGCGATCAAGGAGGTCCGCGGCCGGGGCCTGATGCTGGCCGTCGAACTGCACCCAGAAGCCGGCGGCGCCCGGAAGGTCTGCGAGAACCTCCAGCGCCGCGGCCTGCTGTGCAAGGAGACCCACGACCACACCATCCGTATCGCCCCGCCCCTGGTCCTGAGCTCCGATCAGGCCGACTGGATCGCCGAGCAGTTCGAAGCCGCGCTTGGGAGCTGACCTGCCTACCTGGACGCGGCCTGGATAGGCGTCGGGGTTGCGCCCTTGCGCGCCTCCGTCAGCACATAGGCGCGGATGTTCTCGGCCTCGGCGGCGGAAAGGAAGCGGGAGAAACTGGCCATGCCCCGCGGGGCCAGGGCCCCGTCGAGCACCACCGACGACCAGTTTTCCGCTGACAGCAGCATCTGGGATCGCTTCAGATCGGGCAGATACCGGCCCGAAGCGTTGGACCCGTGGCAGACCTGGCAATACTGCTGGAAGCTCTCAAAGCCCGCCTTGGCGCTCCCCCTTGAGCTGACTCCCGTCAGGTCCAGGGGCTGGATCTCCGGCAGGTCATAGGCTGGCGCGGTCGCCGCGCCCCCAAGCTTGAAGACCAGCAGCCGGCCGGGAAGACGCGAACGATCCGGCAACAGGGCGGGCGAAGATAAAGCTCCGGCGCCCCCATAGCCGACCATCAGGGCCACATACTGCTCGCCATTGATCTCATAGGTCGAGGGCGGGGCGATGACCCCGTTCACCGTCTCATAGGACCACAGCTTGGCGCCGGTGGCCGCGTCATAGGCCGAGAAGGTCCCCTCGGCGGCGCCCTGGAAGACCAGGCCCCCGGCCGTGGTCATGACGCCGGCGTTCCAGAAGAACGGATGCTCGACGGTCCAGCGGGCCTTCTGGGCCACCGGGTCCCAGGCGATCAGCTGCCCCTTCACCATCGCCTTCAATCCGGCCATCTGGGCGGCGTCATCGGGAAGGGCGTTGGCCAGGAAGTCTGTGCCGATGTTCCAGGCGCCGGGCTGGTGGCGATATTTGGGGTCATCCCCATAGGCGAAGGGCACCACCTGGGCGGGGATATAGACCAGCCCCGTCTGCGGATTGAACGCCATGGGATGCCAGTTGTGGGCCCCGAACGGCGCGGGGATCTGCAGCGTTGGCGCGTCGCGATAGCGGGCGCCCGGCGCCTCAATGGGCCGCCCAGTGGCCTTGTCGACACCGGTGGCCCAGGTGATCGGCACATAGGCCTCGGCCGAGATCAGCTCGCCGGTGGCGCGGTCCAGCACATAGAAGAAGCCGTTCTTGGGGGCCTGCATCAGGACCTGACGCGACTGGCCCTCAATGGTCAGGTCCGACAGGATGATGTGCTGCGTGGCCGTATAGTCCCAGCTCTCGCCGGGCGTGGTCTGATAGTGCCAGACGTATTGGCCGGTGTCGGGCTTGAGCGCCAGGATCGAGGAGACGAACAGGTTGTCGCCCTTTCCGTCCGAGCGCTTCTCGTGGTTCCAGGGCGTACCATTGCCGACCCCCACATAGAGCAGGTCGAGCTTGGGGTCGTAGGCCATGGCGTCCCAGACCGTGGCCCCGCCGCCGGTGGCCTTCCAGCCCTCGCCAAACCAGGTGCCGGCCGCCTTCTCCGCCAGGATGGCGTCCGAGGCCGCACCGTCCGGCTGGCCATCGGGATTGGGGGCTGTGAAAAAGCGCCAGACCAGGGCGCCGGTCTCCGCGTCGAAAGCCGACAGATAGCCGCGCACGCCATATTCAGCGCCGCCATTGCCGATCAGCACCTTGCCCTTGATGACCCGCGGGGCGCCGGTGATGGTGTAGGGCTTGGCGGTATCTGTGGTCTGCACTGACCAGGCCTCGGCGCCGGTGGCCGCGTCCAGGGCGATCAGCCGGCCATCGAGGGCGCCGACAAAGACCTTGCCGCCCCAGACCGCGACCCCGCGATTGACCACGTCGCAGCAGGCGTCGAAGGCCTTCTCTCCGGCCACCTTGGGGTCATAGGACCATTTCAGCGCGCCGGTGGCCGCATCGAAGGCATAGACCTTTGACCAGGCCGTGGTGGTGTAGAGCATCCCGTCCTTGACGATGGGCGTGGCCTCCTGACCGCGATCAGTGTCGAACTCGTAGGACCAGGCGAGTCCGAGTTCGCCCACCGACTCGGTGTTGATCTGGGTAAGCGGGCTGAACCGCTGCTCGGAATAGGACCGGCCATAGGAGAGCCACTCGGCATTGGTCTCGGCGGCCTCCAGGCGCGCCTGATCGACGTCCTTGGAGCCTGCGGCCTCCTGGCAGGCGCTGAGCAGGGTGGCGCAGGCGAGCGCGATCAGGGTGAACTTGAGTTGCATGGCGGCCCTCCCCGGCCCGGCCGCGTGCCCGGCCCTTGAGCGCCACTATGGCCACCTCTGGCCCAGAGGCAAATCCCCCGCCTCAGCCAGCCGGTGGGCGGACGGGACGGTCGGCGAAGGCCGCCATCAGGGTCACGACGAGAAAGGCGACGATCGCCGAGACGCCCATCCCCACCGGATCACCATCGGCCGGCAGCAGCATGGCGACGATCTGCAGGGCGACCAGGAAACCAATGAAGGCCGGCGCGGCGACGAGGCCGAGCCCCTGCCGGCCACGGCTCCAGGCCCAGGCGGCGCCGGCCATGGCGATCAGACCGATCTCCACCGCCTGCTCGGGCACAGGATAGTCCCACAGCCCCAGCCCAACCTTGGGTCCGCCGAACCACAGGGCGAGATCAGGCCGGTGGACCAGAAAATCCAGCAGCCAGTGGGAGAAGACCACCGCACCAACCATCATCGCAGCGGCCCAGGGCAGCCGCAGGACAAGCCTTGCAGCCAGGCCGCCCAACACGGACCAAGCCGCCGCCGCGGGCAGGGAATGGGTATAGGGCATGTGCTCGAGGACCAGGGCGCTGCCGGGCAGGTCCGGATCGACCGAGACCCGCTCGACGCCTGTGATGATCAGCGCGCCCCACGCGACATCCACCAGCTGGGCGGCGAGGACGTAGACCCATAATGGCCCGCGGGGTTCGATCGCCTTGGCGGCGATGGCGGCGGCATAGTGGCCCACGAACATGACAAGTCCCTCCCCAGGGAGGTTCATCAAGGGCCCCGACGGCGCCACGGTCAAGCCTTGGCCGTTAACCCCTGACTCAGGTCTGGGAAACCCCGCCTTTACCGGCGACCTGTATCAATCCGCGACAAGTGAGCCCCACCCGGAGAGGTGGGCGTCCGGTACAGGTGGTGTCTTCCAATGACCAAGATGGTCCTTGTCGTCGATGATGATCCAACCCAGCGCAGGCTGATCCAGGCTGTTCTGGAACGGGAGGGCTTCGCCGTCGCCCATGCCGAATCCGGCGATGCGGCGATGTCCCACCTGATGGCCGGGGCCAGGGTCGACCTGATCCTGCTGGATCTCGTCATGCCCAGGCTCTCGGGCCAGGACACCCTGAAGGAGATGCGCGCCCGCGGCTTCCATCAGCCGGTGATCGTGGTGACAGCCCAAGGCAGTATCGACACCGTCGTCCAGGCCATGCAGGCCGGGGCCTGTGACTTCTTCGTCAAGCCGGCCAGCCCGGAACGGATCATCGTCTCCATCCGCAACGCCCTCTCCATGGGCGAGCTGCGGGGCGAGGTGGACCGCCTGAAGAAGCACAAGACCGGTCGCTTCACCTTCGCAGACATGGTCGGGGCCTCTGCGCCCATGACGCTCGTCAAGCGGATGGGGGAGCGGGCGGCCAAGTCGACCATTCCCATCCTGATCACCGGCGAGAGCGGCGTCGGCAAGGAAGTCATCGCCCGGGCTCTTCACGGCTCGTCTGACCGGGCGGGCAAGCCCTTCGTGGCGGTCAACTGCGGCGCCCTGCCGGAAAATTTGGTGGAATCCATCCTGTTCGGCCACGAAAAGGGCAGCTTCACCGGGGCCACCGACAAGCATCTGGGCAAGTTCCTGGAAGCCAGCGGCGGCACCCTGTTCCTGGATGAGGTGGGCGAGCTTCCCCTGGACATCCAGGTCAAGCTGCTGCGCGCCCTGCAGGAGAGCGAAATCGATCCCGTCGGCGCCAAGCGTTCGGTGAAGGTCGATGTGCGCATCGTCTCGGCCACCAACCGCGACCTGTCCCAGGCTGTCGCCGAGGGCCGGTTCCGCGAGGACCTGTTCTACCGCCTCAACGTCTTCCCGATCGAGGCGCCTTCCCTGCGCACGCGCAAGGACGACATCCCGGCCCTGGTCGACCACTTCGTCCGCCGCTTCAATGTGGAGGAGGGAAAGAAGGTCGTCGGCTGCGCGCCCGAGACCCTGCAGCACCTGCTGGACCACGACTGGCCCGGCAATGTCCGGCAGCTGGAGAATGCGGTCTATCGGGCCATCGTCCTGTCGGACTCGCCCTATCTGCAGCCCTTCGACTTCCCGGCCATCTCCGGTGTCGTGGCCCCGCCCCCCGAAGCCGCGCCCGCCCCTGCGCCCCTGGCGACATCGGCCATTTCGCCGCAAGCCGCCCGGGAGCTGATGGCGGAACTGCCCAAGGACGCCCCGGTGCGGATCCTGGATGATCGCGGCCATCTGCGGACGCTCGAGGACATCGAGCGCGACCTGATCCAACTGGCGATCGAGATCTATGCCGGCCACATGAGCGAGGTCGCCCGGCGCCTGGGCATCGGCCGCTCCACCCTCTATCGCAAGGTCCGCGAACAGGGCCTGGACGGGGTGATCAGCGGGTCCGAGGACAGCGAGACTGAGGCGGCCTGAGGCGGGTCCAGAAATCCAGAGGCGCAAGGCCCCGGATGACGGTGTGGGGTGGCGGCCGCGCCGGCGTCTCGGGCGCCGCTATTCCTCCGCCTCGCGCGGTTTGCGGCTGAAGCCCCGGCGGGCCATCTGGGGCTTCTCACCCTTGGCCTTGGCCGAGATTTCCTTGAGCTTCCGGTGCTGCAGGGCCGACAGCGCCTGGCCCGGCGCACCCTTTTCGGGGTCGCCAAAGGCCCGGCCATAGGTGTTCACCCGATCCTCCACCGATCCCAGGAACTCGCCCTCCCATTCGGAGAGCTCAACGCCGGTTCGTGCGGCCTCACGCTGAACGCGCTTGAGCGCATTCAGCGCGGCCCGCTTGGCCTGGGCCCTCGGGTCTGGCGGTTTGCGCTTCAAATCTCTCCGAGCGCCGAGAGATAGAGGTCGAGGATCGCCTCTTCCTCCTGCCGCTTGGCGCGGTCCTGTTTGCGCAGGCGGACCACCTTGCGCAGCACCTTGACGTCGAAGCCGTTGCCCTTGGCCTCGGCGAAGACTTCCTTGATCTGCTCGGCCACCTCGGACTTTTCCAGCTCCAGGCGCTCGATGCGCTCGATGATGCTCTTCAGCTGCCCCTGGGCGGTGGTGTTGAGAATGTCGATGTGGGCGCTGTCGTCAGCCATGGGAAAAGCGTCTTCCGAGTCGAGGGTGGTTTGAAGCGGCGGACCCTACCGCGCATCGGCGACGAACGAAATCCGTCTGAGGCCTAGAGGAGCCCGTGGGCCTCCAGCGCGGGGCGCAGGGCGGCAGGGTCGGTGAAGTGATGGGTCTGCAGGCCAAAGGCCTTCGCCGCGGCGATATTGGTCGCGCTGTCGTCCACGAACAGGATGTCGCCCGGCGCATGGCCGAACCGCGCGCAGGCGATGGCGTAGATGCGCGGATCGGGCTTGATCAGCTTTTCTTCCGCCGAAACCACATAGCCTTCCAGGCGGGCGAAGGCCGGGCTCATGGCGATGACCCCGTCAAAGACCTCGTGGGACATGTTGGTCAGGCCAAACTGCGGCACGCCCCGGGCATGCAGCGCCTCAATGGCGGCCTCGGTCTCGGGGATGGTTCCGGAGAACATCTCCCACCACCGGGTCTCCCAGGCGAGGATCTCAGCCTCGTACTCAGGGAAGCGTTCAACCAGGGCCTTGCGGTTCTCCGCGAAGGTGACGCCCAGGTCGTGGTTCACATGCCAGATCATGGTGCAGACATGCGAAAGGAACCGGTCCAGATCGGCCGGCTCCTGAAAAATCTTCGCATAGAGCGTCTTCGGGTCCCAGCGGACCACGACATTGCCGATATCCCAGAGGACCGCCTGGGCCATCTCCGGGGACCGGCGCGCCTAGCCTTGCTTGGCTTTAAAGCGCGGGTCCGTCTTGTTGATGACGTAGACCACGCCCTTGCGGCGAACGAGCTTGCAGTCGCGGTGACGCGTCTTCAGCGACTTCAGCGAGCTTCTGACCTTCATGAGCTTGTCTTCGCGCGTCGCCGCGCGCCGTCTTCCAGAGGGTTACCAACAGAGCCGGCGCATATACGGGCCACGCCTGACGGAGTCAACGGGGACTGGGCCAGGAAGCTGGCCTAGTCCCGGCCGGCCCCCGGTCTGGTCCCGGTCTGGCTTGCAGCGCCGGGCCAAAGGCGCGAGGCTTCACCCATAAGAAAAAAGTCATGGGAGGATCATTCATTATGTCTGCGACCATTAATCCGAACGGAACCCTCAAGGGCAAGACCGCGCTGGTCACCGGCGCCAGCCGGGGCATTGGCGAGGCCATCGCCGCGCGTCTGGCCATGGAGGGCGCCCGGGTCGTCGTCTCGGCCCGCACAGCCCAGGAGGGTGAGAGCCGCCTGCCCGGCACGCTGGCCCACACGGTCGAGCGCTTGAAAGCGGCCGGCGCCGAGGCCGTCCTGGTCAAGGCTGACCTGGCCCAGGCGTCCGAGCGCGAGCGGCTGGTGGAGGAGGCAGAGGCCGCCTTCGGCCCCATCGACATCCTGATCAACAACGCCGCCATCACCTATTTCATGCCGGTCCAGGACTTCACCGAAAAGCGCTTCAAGCTGATGATGGAAGTGCAGGTCTATGCGCCCTTCCACCTGGCCCAGCTGGTCATGCCCGGCATGCGCCAGAAGGGCTGGGGCTCCATCGTCAACATATCCTCGCCAGCCGGCATCCATCCCAAGCAACCCTATTCCGGCGGCCGTGGCGGCACGGTCTATGGTCTGTGCAAAGCGGCTCTGGAGCGGTTCACCACCGGTCTCGCCTCGGAGGTCCAAGGGGACGGCATTGCAGTCAATGTGGTCTCGCCGGGCCTGGTGGACACCCCGGGCGTCGCCGTCCACGGCCTGATCAATGACCAGACCAGGGACCGGGTGCAGCCCATCGAGTTCATCGCCGAGGCGGTCTATCAGCTGGCCAAGGCCGATGCGAAATCCATGACCGGCCGGGTCGACTATGCCGAGCCGCTGCTCAAGGAGCTGGGGATCAAGCCGTCCGAACTGGTCTGAGCGCCCCTTAGATCCTAGTCGTCGAGAAGGGCCTGGAAAGCCGGCGAAAGCCGCTCTTCCAGGCCCTTTTTCGTATGGATGAGAAACCGCGCCGGGACCTCGTGCGCGGCGCAGAGCGCCAGGCCCTGCTCAGCCTCCAGCACCGAAAGCAGGGTGCACCAGGCGTCGGCGACCATGGCCTCGCGGTGGAGGACGCTGACGCAGGCCACGCCGCTCTCACTGGGCCGACCCGTGCGGGGGTCCAGGGTGTGGTTGAGCCTCTGGCTCTCGTGGATCATGTAGCGACGATAGTCGCCCGAGGTGGCCACCGACATGCCGCACAGGGCCAGCAGAACGGGCCCCTGCCCGTCGACCTCGCCCGGCAGTCTTTCCAGAGCGGCCCACCAGGGCTGACCGTCGGGCTTGAGGCCTTCGCCTCGCAGTTCGCCCCCCACCTCCAGCAGGAAGTGGCGCACCCCGAGGCGCAGCAGCGCCCGAGCGGCCAGGTCGACCCCAAATCCCTTGGCGATCCCCGACAGGTCCAGGGCCAGGCCCCCCGGCTGGCGTAGGCGACGTCCATCGGCGTCAAACTCCAGCCGCCGCCAGCCTGCCTGCGCCAGCGCCAGGCCGATCAGCTCCGGGGGCGGCGGGGCGACGACCGGGCCAGGCGGGCCAAACCCCCAGAGGTCCGTCAATCGCCCCAGGGTGGGGTCGAAGGCGCCCTCCCCCAGGGCTGCGACCTCCAGGGCGCAGGCCATGACGTCGGCGAAACCTTCGGGCAGGCTCACCCACGCGCCCGCCGGGGCGCGGTTGAAGGCGCTGATGTGGGACGATGGGTCCCAGGTGCTCATCTCGCCGACGACAGCGTCCAGCCTGCCCTGGACCGTGCGCGCCAGGGCTTCTGGCCCCAGCCCCGGCAGGGTGACGGCCTTCAGCGTCCAGGTCACGCCCATGGACAGGCCAGAGGCCTCGACATCGAGGCCCCCCGGCGGGGGCGAAAGGGCGTCTGGCAGGCTCAGGGGAACGGCGACCCGGGCGCCAGGGAACGGAGCTGGCAAGCGCCCTATTCCGGCAGCACTTCCAGGGTCCCCACATAGATCGCCATGCGCTCAGCGCCGGCGATCGGGCTCTTGCCGCCGCGCATCTCGGCCTCCATCCAGTACATGCCGGGCTCTGGCCAGGTAATCTCCAGCAGGCCCTCGGCATTGGTGGTCAGGTTCATCTCCGCGACGTCATTCCGATAGCGTCCGCCGCCACGGATCACGGCGACCTCGACGCCCGGGGCGGGCTCCCCATCCAGCAGCAGGCGGAACTGGGCGGTCTCCCCGGCGAACAGGTCATTGGGGTGGGTGATCGGCGCGAGCTCCAGGCCCTCGCCCGTGGGCTTGAGCGACTCGGTGGTCGGCTCGCCGGCGGTGGCGAAGGTCTCGATGCGGCGCTGCGAATGGGTGATCTTGACCTCGGTGGCGTCGGCTGGGATCGCGGCGGCCAGTTCCGCAGCCGGCCCGCGCCAACGCTTCTGTTCGCCGCCCAGCCTGTAGGACGCCATCACGCCGTCACCGACGCTGGCGATGCGGTAGGTGCCCGGCTTGGAGAGCTGGATATCGAAGGTGCTGCGGTACTTGCCGGTGGCCGCGTTCTGATGCGGCACGGCCGCGCCGTCTGGTCCGGTGATGACCAGGCCCTCCAGACGCATGGGGACATGTTCGAAGATGAACAGGTCGTTGGACACCGCGGCGTCCACGGTGATCCAGGGGTCATTGCCCGACATCACCGTCATGGAGGGCAACATCCACTGCCGGTGCGCCTGGGCCGCCATGGGGGCGGCGAGCATGGCGGTGAGCGCCGCAGCGGCGCAAAGGGGGCGAAGCAGAGTCTTCATGGCGCGTCTCTCCGGTCTCAGAAAATGGGGTCAGGGCTTCAGGGCGAGAGTCACAGCGCCAAGCTCGGACTGGCCCTTGGCCTGGCCTGTGGCGGGGGCCTTGGGAGGCCACTGGAAGGGAATGCGGACCATTTCGCGGCCGCCGACTTCGCGAGAGGCTTCAACCACGAGGTTGTACTGACCGGCGGGAAGGCTTCCGAGCGGCGCCTGGCCGCCGACGAACTTCAGCTGGCGCCGGCCCGGCGCCTTGGTGGCGCCGCTGACGCCGTCGGCGGGCAGGGTCATGGTCCGTCCGGCCCGACGCCACCACTGGCGCATGTCCTTGAGCCAGGTCTCGCCTTCGCGGTTCTTGAGCTTGATGTCGTACCAGACCGCCAGGGTCTTCACGGCGGTCTGGTCGGGCTTCTCCACCCAGATGGCCACATAGGGGTTGTGATACTCGGCCACCGAAAGGCGCGGAATCTCGATGCTGAGACTCAACTCGGCCGCGGCGGCCGGCGAAACCATCAGGCCGGTGAGAACGGCGGCGGAAGCAAGACGGCGCATAGGGTCGGGTCCGTTCAGTGAATGAAGAGCAGGGCGAGCAGCAGGGGAATGATCAGACCCGCCCCCACCAGCGGCCAGGTGGAACGGCGGGCATGGGCGTGCAGCTGCAGCAGGATCAGGCCGGTGAGGCAGAACACCACACAGCCGATGGCGAAGAGGTCGAGGAACCACATCCAGGCCACGCCGGTGTTGCGGCCCTTGTGCAGGTCGTTGAGGTAGGCGACCACGCCCCTGTCAGTGCGCTCATAGATGGCTTCGCCTGCGACGGTGTCGAGGGTCAGCCAGGCGTCGCCGCCAGGGTGCGGCAGGGCCAGGTAGAGCTCCCCAGCCGACCATTCCGGCTCGGTCGTCGCCGGCACGCGCACCTGTAGCGCCTCGCCGATCCAGGCTCGAACCGGCTGTGGCAAGGCCGCCTCTTCAGCCTCAGCCGCCTGCACCAGGGGCAGCAGTTTCGCCGGCAGCTCTGCGGTCCGCTCCGTCACCCGTGGATTGGCGGGAATGGCGCCGGCGTGATTGAGCGTAATGCCCGTAATGGCGAACAGCAGCATGCCGATCAGGCAGATGGCCGCGCTGATCCAGTGCCAGCGCATGATCTGACGCAGGAAGCCTGCCCGCCGCTGGGCCTTGCGCCTGGCGCGCGCCCGGGCTTCGGCGGCGTCATGCCCCGCCGCCGAAACACCCAGCCGTTCAGAAGTCGACATTCACCGAAACCCAGAGCCGCCGGGGCTCCTGCTGGATGGCGTACTCGCCGGCATAGGCCGTCGCCGCACCGTTGGCGTAGGGCAGGTAGTTCAGGAAATCCTGGTCGAACAGGTTGTAGATGCTGGCGTTGACCCGGACGTTTTCGACCACCTGATAGCTGCCGCCCAGGTGGAAGAGGGCGTAGCCCTTGTAGTCCCCCAGCGCGGTCTGGGCCGCGCCAGCGCCGCGATAGCGCTCGGAGCGCACCTCGGTCCGCACCCAGGCGTTCACCTTCTCGCTGGCGCGCCAGCGGAGAGCCCCGTTCAACATATGCTCAGGGGTGTTGACCAGCGGCTGACCGGCGGACGGGCCGCTCTTCTGCTCGCTGTCGGTGTAGGTATAGTTGGCCGAGACGCTCCAGGCTTCGCTCAGGGCGTAGCGTCCCGCGACTTCGACGCCCCGGGTCACGGCCTGATCGATATTGACCGTCTGGCCATAGAGGTCGACCCGCGGGAAGGCGCCATAGTCCACACAGCCAGGCCGGTTGGGACTGCCGGCGAAGGAACAGTTGGCCAGGCCCGGCCCCGAAGCGATCTTGTCCTCGAACTCGCTGTTGAAGACGGTCAGATTGGCGTTGAAGCCCGCGCGATTGTCGAAATAGACGCCGATCTCCGCCGTCGTGCTGGTCTCCGGCTTCAGGGTCGGGGTGCCGATGGTCGGTACCGTGCCCTGAGCCGTGAAGCCGGTGATGCCGGAGGCGATCTGGTCCAGACGCGGGGTCTTGAAGCCTCGGCTCACCCCGCCCTTGATCGTCCAGAGGTCGCTGGCCGTCCAGACGAGATAGGCCCGCGGGCTGGTCTGGCCGCCGAACTTGGAGTGGTCGTCATGGCGGACGCCGAGGGTGACGGCCAGATTGTCCAGCAGCCGCCACTCGTTCTCGGCGAAGACAGCCCACTGGGTATGCTCATAGGTGTCGACGGCCACGCCGTCGACCATCTCGGCCTCCCACCACTGCCCGCCCACCGTGAAGGCGTGAGCCCCCATCTCGGTGGCCAGACGCGTATTGAAGATCGTGTTGGTGGCCTCGAGCGCCCGGGGGCCACCGGCCGTCCGGCCCGGGGTGCCCGGAGGAATGGTCCGGCCGATCGTCGTGGTCATGTTGCGGACCAGGTCGGAGGTGATCAGGCCGATGGGCGAGCGCCAGTCATGGGCCAGACCATACTGTTCCCGCTCGAACCGCAGCTCTGGGCCGTAGCCCCCCTGGATGGTCCCAGTGCCCAGTTGGCTCTCGGTATTGTCATAGGATTGCTCGGCCACATCGATGTCGAGCCACAGGTCGTGGTTCGTGGCGGGCGCGAAACTCAGCCGCCCGCCCAGGGTCCAGATGTCGGCCTCGACGGGGCTCGGCCCGCGCTTGGAAATGTTCACCGGCTGGCCGTTGGCGTCCACATAGGAGAGGTCTGAGGCCTCGCGCCTGAAGACGCCGCCCCGCAGGGCCAAGCCCAGAACGTCAGCCACCAGCGGCCCGTCCACATAAGCCTCTGCGCCATAGCTGGCCCCGAACTGGTCGTCGCTCTGCAGCGTACCCTGCACGGTCCCTGCCGCCCGCCAGCGCTCCCCGATGCGCCGGGTGATGATGTTGACCACCCCGCCCATGGCGTCTGACCCGTAGAGCGTCGACATCGGCCCACGCACCACCTCGATCCGCTCGATGGCCGAGGTGGGGGGCATGAAGCTGGTGGAGGTCTCGCCAAAGCCGTTGGGGGTCACATTGCCCGCCGCGTTCTGGCGGCGCCCATCGACCAGCACCAGCGTGTAGTCGCTGGGCATGCCGCGGATCGAGATGTTCAGCCCGCCGGTCTTGCCGACGCCATCGCCAACATCGACGCCTTCCACATCAGCCAGGGCCTCAGCCAGGCTCGAAAACCGCTTGGTCTGCAGAGCCTCGCGGGTGATCACACTCACAGACGCCGGGGCGTCGACAATCTTTCGCTCAAAGGCTGAGGCCGTGACCACGAGCTGATCCACCTCAACCACATCAGCGCCCTGGTCAGTGGCGCTGGGAGCCTGGGCGCTCGCAGCGCCGGCGCAAAGGCTGAGGCCGAAGGCCGTGGCGAAAAGGCTGCGGCGAAGCGCGCCGCCCTGGAAACCGGACATAGAGACGTAACCCCCAACTTGCGAATGTCTCGCACTAGCAAGCGGCGGGCCGGGCCGCAACATATTTGCGACTAATTCTTATTCGAAGATTCTTGTTCTTTTTAGTGAAGAGGAACTCAATGGCCGAAGACGCATTTCTCCTTCAGCCAGATGGGTCGTGATCCCCCGTCGGCGCCAAAGCCCCGGGCCTTCAGAGGTCCGGGGCTTTTCATTGCCGCAAGGCCGCATGGCGATTGAGGCGGCAAGCCAGGAGCCCTATGGTTCGATGATGGATCGACGCTCCTTCCTTGTACTTCTTGTGGCCGGCTGCGCCGACCCGGCGACAGGCTTGACGCCCCAGCTGGCCCTCGGCCCTGCGGCGCCGACGCCGCACAATCCGGAACCCGTGATCAACCTGGCCACCTCCGGGAGCCCGACCTTCGACGCCTGGCTACGAAGCTTCTACATCAAGGCGGTTCGCGCGGGCCTGCCTTCAGATCTGCTCGACCGGGAGTTGGCAGGTCTCACCCCCAACGACCGTATTTCGGCCCTGGACTCACGCCAGCCGGAGTTCTCCCGGCCGGTCAGCGACTATATCCGCGGCGTGGTGAGCGATGACCGCATCGCCATCGGCCGCCGCCGTCGCGACGCCCTGCCAGCCCTGAGCCGGATTGAGTCCCAGTATGGAGTCCCCCGGGATGTCCTGGTCGCCATCTGGGGCCTGGAGTCGGGCTTTGGCGCCATCCTCGGGGATTTTGACGTCATCCGCGCCATGGCGACCCTGGCCGCCGATGGCCGGCGGCGAGAATTCGCCGAAGAGCAGCTCATGGCGGCGCTCAAGATTATCGGCTCCGGAGAGTTCCCACGCTCCCGCCTCGTGGGCTCCTGGGCCGGCGCCATGGGCCAGACCCAGTTCATCCCCACCACCTTTCTGGCCACCGCCATTGACGGGGATGGGGATGGACGACGGGACCTTTGGGGCTCGTCAGCCGACGCCCTGGCCTCGGCCGCCAACCTGCTGGCCAAGGCGGGCTGGCGTCGAGGCGAGAGCTGGCATCGTGAAGTCACTGCGCCACCCGGTTTCGACTACGCCCTGACTGAAGGCCCGCGGGAGATACCTAGCTGGTGGGCGGAACGAGGGGTTCGCGCCGCAGATGGCCGCCCCTTCTCGATGGCCGACCAGCAGGCGCCGGCCGAGTTGATTGCGCCCTCCGGCGCCGGGGGCCCGTTGTTCCTGGCCTTCCCCAACCACTTCATGATCCGTCGCTACAACAACTCGACCGCCTATGCTCTGGGCGTCGGCCTGCTGGCGCAGCGCCTGGGCGGCGAGGGCCAGCTGGTCCGCGACTGGCCCCAGGAAACCCCCCTCGCCCTCACCGATCGCAGCGACGCCCAGCGAGCCCTGGCCCGCCTTGGTTTTGACCCCGGCGCGCCGGACGGCATTGTTGGAATCAACACGCGCAAGGCGCTGAGAGAATATCAGGCAAGCCGTGGCCTGGTCGCCGACGGCTATCTGTCGCTGGAGATGGTCCGGCGTCTGCGGGCCGACAGCATCGGTCAGCCCTAGATTTCCAGAAGCCGCAGGCCGGCGACGGCGACAGCGCCCTACTGGCCGGACTCGTCCCGGCGATCCAAGGTGGCCATCGCAGCGTCGGCCCGGGTCGCAGGCTTGGGATCTGCGTTGCGCAGCTGGGGGCTGCGGAAGGCGTAGTAGAACAAGCCGGCCATGATCGCGGCGTTCAGGGCGAACGGCGCCCAGGGGATCAGCTGGTAGAGCAGGACGAAGAACGGCGCCAAGACCACATTGACCCCGTTGACCGCGGCGATGGCGCCGGCCACCCGGGCCTGTTCGCCCATGTTCACCGCCAGGGATGAGCCCGCCGTGAAGCCTGGACGGGCGAAGCCGAAGCCCAGGCTTGAGATGGCGTAGCCCGCCACCACCGACCAGTAGTCAGGCGAAAAGGCGACGATCACATTGCCCAGGGCCGCGACCGCCACCCCCCAGCGCAGAAGCTGCCGCGGGGTCATCTCGAACATGCGGATGATGCCCCATTGGGCGAGCAGGCCGGCCATGGCGCCGAACATCATGGCGATGGCGATGAAGCCCTGGGCCGCGGCCGGCGACAGGGCCAGCTTGTCGATGATCAGGAACCCCAGAGTCTGACCCTGGGCTGTCTGGCAGGCGGCGACCAGGAAGCCATAGATCAGAAAGGGCGTGATCCGCGGGTCTCGCCACATGGGGGTTTCCTTGACCCCTGGATTGGCCTTGCGGGTCTCGGCTTCCGCGACGGTGCGCGCCCTGGTCTCCCCGGCGAATGGGCTTTCCGGCAGATAGCGATAGACCACGAACAGCATCGCCGCCGCGATCAGGGCGAAGCCGAACAGCGGGCCCGACAACCCCAGGAAGGGCAGGATCAGAAGCGGAGCCAGGAAGGGACCGATAACCGTGCCGAGGCCAAAGGCGCCGGCCAGACTGGACATGGCCTGGGTGCGCTTCTCCGGTGCGGTATGCTCGGCCACATAGGCCTGGGTCGCCGGGTTCGACGCGGCGCCAAACAGGCCAAACAGCGCGCGGGCGAACAGGAAGAAGACAAAGATCACCATCGGTGTGGCCCAATGGCGAAGGCCTGCGTTCACCACCAGCCCGCAGCAGACCATGGAGACCATGAAGCCGGTCAGGCCGACCAGCATCAGGGGCTTGCGCCCATAGCGGTCAGAGGCCCGCGCCCAGAAGGGCGAGGAAAAGGCCCAGAGCAGGGCTGAGAGAGAGAAGACAGCCGCC
Source organism: Phenylobacterium sp. (assembly GCF_030679875.1). GTDB lineage: Bacteria > Pseudomonadota > Alphaproteobacteria > Caulobacterales > Caulobacteraceae > Phenylobacterium. Next base: position 258,968 of record NZ_JAUXSP010000015.1, read on the forward strand.
ACCAGCGGGTCGGGAATACCGATTGAGCGACCAATGGCCGGCAGAACCGAGATCAGTCCCGTATTGCCCATGGCCGTAGCCAGGGAGACCCCGAAGATGATCGCGAACGATCGCTTGGGCAGCACCACAGGCAGGGGGGAGGACACCGTCATCTGACCGCTGTTAATGCGGCGGGCTCACCCAGGCAATTGCGATCGCCGCTCACCGGGCATTAAGCATTAACCCCGATGCTCCCGCAGGATTAGTCGGGGACCCTTCGTCGTCATGTTTCAGATCATCGGCATCGTTCTGCTGTTCGCCATGGTGTTCGGCAGCTACATCCTCGCCGGCGGGAAGATGGGCATCATCCTGTACTCCCTACCCTATGAACTGATGGCGATCCTCGGCGCCGCAGTGGCCGCCTTCCTGATCGCCAACTCCATGGGGGTCATCAAGGCGGTGATGGGGGGCTTCGCCAAGGCCTTCGCCGGACCGAAATGGAAGGCGTCTGACTATCGCGACCTGCTGTCGCTGCTCTTTCTGCTCACCAAGACGATGAAATCCAAGGGTGTCATCGCCCTGGAAAGCCACATTGAGAACCCCGGCGAGAGCACGATCTTCTCGCGCTATCCGAGGATTACCAAGGACCACTTCGCCGTCGACTTCATCTGCGACACCCTGCGGATGATGACCATGAACCTGGAAGACCCCCACCAGGTCGAGGATGCGATGGAGAAGCAGCTCGAAAAGCACCACCATGAAGCGCTGGCGCCAGCGCACGCCCTGCAGACCATGGCCGACGGCCTGCCCGCCCTGGGCATTGTCGCCGCCGTGCTGGGGGTCATCAAGACCATGGGTTCGATCACGGAGCCGCCGGAAGTCCTGGGCGGCATGATCGGCGGCGCTCTTGTGGGCACCTTCCTGGGGGTGTTCCTGGCCTATGGACTGGTGGGGCCGATTTCCTCACGCCTGACCGCGGTCGTTGAGGAGGAGTCATCCTTCTACAAGATCATCCAGTCGGTCCTCGTCGCCCATCTGCACGGTAACGCCGCCCAGATTTCGGTGGAGATCGGCCGCGGCAATGTCCCGTCCGCTGCACAGCCGAGCTTCCTTGAGCTGGAAGAAGCCCTGTCAGCCATCCCGGCAGAATCCTGATTTCCGGGGCGACGCCCTTGAAAACATTGGCTCGGTGGGGCGCGGGGAAAAAAGTGATCACGGCGGCGTGATTTGGCGCTTGCTCCGAAGGCGAACACCGGCATATTCCTGCACTGCGCAGCGATGCTGAAGCTTTTGGCCTCCGGGCCCGTAGCGGCAGCCGCGCCAGGCGCAATCAACCTCCATTCCAGGGGACCAGGGACATGACCTCCGAAATTCTTCGCAAGCTGCTCGTGGCCGGCGCCGCCGTCGCCGCCCTCTCCGTCGCCGCCTGCGGCCAGCCCGCCGAAACCGCCGACGAAGCCGCCGCTGAAGCCACCACTGAAGCCGCGACCGCCGAAGCCGCCGCCGACACGGCCGTTGACGCCGCCGCGACCGCCGACGCCGCTGCTGACGCCGCTGGTGAAGCCGCTGCCGACGCCGCCATGGCGCCTGCCGCTGACGCCACGGTCGCAGCCCCGGCTGAAGCCCCGGCTCAATAAGCCATTCGCGAACGCCTCGGCGTTTTCGATGAAGGGCCGTCCTCCGGGGCGGCCCTTTTGCTTTGCGCGCTGTTGCCAGCCGCACCCGCGCGGCGCCATTGGTCCTGATGACCGCGCCGTCCCCTGACAAGCCCCACGCCGGATCCCCGCTCATCCTGGACGCCCAGGGCCAGCCGCGCTCGCGGCTCTACGGCGATGTCTACTTTTCTGTCGAAGATGGACTGGCCGAAGCCCGGACTGTCTTTCTCCAGGGTTGCGGCTTGCCCGACCGATGGGCCGGGCGGCGCGCCTTCACGGTCGGCGAACTCGGCTTTGGTTCGGGACTCAATGTTCTGGCCCTGCTGGACCTCTGGCGGCGGACTGGCCCCCCAGCGGGGCGTCTGCAGATATTCACCGTTGAGGCCCACCCGATTGAGGCCGTCGAGGCCGCTGAGATCCTGGCGGCATGGCCGGAACTCGCCGATCTGACCGCCCTGCTGACGGCTCGGTGGCCCGGTCGCCGCCGCGGCTTTCATCGGGTCGATCTGCCGGAGCTGAAAGCGACATTGGACGTAGCGGTGATGCCCGCCGATGTGGCCTTGAGCGCCTGGACCGGCCAGGCCGACGCCTGGTTCCTGGATGGCTTCTCGCCCGCTCTGAACCCCGACATGTGGCGCGATGACATTCTGGCGCAGGTGGCGGCGAGGACCGCACCAGGGGGGCGGCTGGCCACCTTCACCGTGGCGGGGGGCGTACGGCGGGGTCTCCAGGCGGCTGGGCTAGAGGTCGCAAAACGGCCCGGGCACGGACGCAAGCGCGAACGACTGGAAGCCTGGCGACCGGACGTCGTGGTCACGGAGCCCCCCGCGCCCCGGGTGGCGATCATCGGCGCAGGGGTCGCTGGAGCCGCCATGTCGCGGGCCCTGCGGCGCCTGGGGGCCGAGGTCGAGGTCCTCGATGCGCAGGGCCCTGGCGCCGGGGCCTCCGGCAATCCGGCGGCTCTGGTGACGCCCCGCCTGGATGGCGCCCTTGGTCCCCTGGCTGGACTGTTCGCCCAGGCGCTGGATCGGGCAGGCCAGCTCTACGCCCAGATCCCTGGCGCCGTTCTAGACGAGGGCGTTCTCCAGCTCGCCCATCAGCCCCGGGACCCCGCAAGGTTCGAGAAGATTGCCGGGTCCGACCTCTTTGAGCGAGACGACCTGCATCTGGCTGAACCCCGTGAGGCTTCAGACTGGGCCGGCGAACCCGTGGGCGAGGGATTAAAGCAGATGCGCGCCCAGGTGGTTCGGCCGGCCGCGATCCTGGAGGCTTGGCTTGGCCCGGTTCGCAGAGTGACGTGCGCCAGCCTTCAACCGATCGACGGCGGCTGGAGGGTCATGGGCCCTGAGGGCGACACCCTCTGGACCGGGGATGCGGTGGTGGTTTGCGCAGGCCAGGGCGCCGCGCGCCTGACGCCCGACCTTCCTCTGGCGCCCGTTCGCGGGCAGATTTCAGTGGTCGGGGGCCTCAGCGCCCGCGCGATGGCCTGGGGCGGCTATGTAGCGACCGCGCCGGAGGGCCTGGTGTTTGGCGCCACCCATGACCGGGACGAGATCCTCGATGACGTCCGGTCGGCCGACCACCAGCGCAATCTTCAGGTCCTGGCGCAGACCCTCCCGTCTCTGGCCGCCGCGGCCCAGGCGCAGCCGGTGTCAGGGCGCGCCTCTGTGCGGGCGGTGACCCCTGACCGGCTACCCGTGGCCGGGCCCGTCGGACCGGCAGGGCTGTACGTTCTATCGGGGCTCGGGTCCCGTGGCTTTTGCCTGGCGCCCTTGCTGGCCGAGCACGTCGCCGCTGAAATGACCCGATCAGCCTCGCCTCTGCCTGCCGAGATGGCGGGTCTGGTTGATCCCGACCGCTTTCGGCGCCGCGCTCTGCGGCGGGGTGCGGGCCGGCCTGATTGAGGCCATGATCTCCGCTCAATCTTGATGCGATCTGGGAAGATGGAGCTGTCCATGCGCGCGCTGATCTTGGTCCTGACCCTGGGCGCGACCGCCCTGGCGGCCTGCGCCCCAAATCCAGGCGGCAGCAACCCTGTGCAGGCAGCCACATCTGCCCGGGAGTGCTTCTTTACCCGTAGCGTCAATGGCTTCAGCGCCCCAGACAATGAGACCCTCTATCTCCGAGTGGGGGTGCGCGATGTTTACGAGATGCGGATGTTCTCCCCCTGCCCGGACATGGACTGGGCCCAGCAACTGGCCGTGGTCTCGCGATCGGGCTCCAGCGTCTGCCGAGGGGCCGATGCGACAATCATCTCACCTGGCCCCCTGGGGGAGCAGCGGTGCCTGGTGCGCGCCGTGCGCAGGCTGACGCCGGCAGAGGCCGAGGCCCTGCCCCGCGGCAGCCGGCCCTGAGAGCCCTTGGCTTTGAGCCTTCGGCTGCACTGACCCGCAAAGAAAATCGGCGCCGCCCAGGGCGACGCCGATGAAGGTCACGAACCCGGCGGCGAGCCGCCGGGCCGTAGTACAGCGCCCTAGAAGCGCTGCTTGACGCCGATCTTGAAGGTCCGGCCGAGCGGATTGCCGTTCGTGTAGTCGTAGTTGTACATCGACTGAACGAAGGGCGGATCGGTATCCAGGAGGTTCTGGATGCCTGCGTTGACCGTAGTGTTCCAAGGCAGTTCAATCTGAGCGTTCAGATCATGCTGCCAGAAGTCATCGCTCTTGCCGACATTGATGAAGGTCGCCGAGGCGCGATCATAACGGCAGGCGGCGCTGGCGCCGCTGGCCGGGCAAGGCAGACCAATCTGCTCGGTGCCTTCCCGATACTGGAGCGAGTAGCGGAGATTCCAGTTGCCGCCATTGACGTTGACGAAGCCGGTCGCCCGAAGACGGGGGTATTAATAGAACTCCCCAGTCAGTTCGTGACGGCCGACACGGTCCTGAGCCCGCTGGATGACCACATTGTCCGCCCCAAACAGGGTGAAGTCACTGCGGTCGTAGGTCAGCAGGTAGGTGCCGTCCAAGCCCATCGAGACCCGGGCGTCGACCATGTCGGTGCCGAAGAAGTCGTCGAAGTCATACTGGGCCTTGAAGTCGAGCCCCGATGTCTTGGTCGCCGGACCGTTGACGACGAAGCGGCTCACATTGATCACGTTCGCCGGCGCGCAGGCGCCGTCGAAGATGAAGCGAGCCACGATCGCCGCATTGGAGCAGTTCAGCGAGTCATAGATGGCCTGGGTCGGCTCGAGAACAAGTTCGTCCTCGAAATCGAACTTGAAGTAATCCAGCGAAGCCTTGAAGGCGCCCGTATTGAGCATGACGCCGACGTTGTAGGTTTTGGCGGTTTCCGGTTGCAGGCCCGGATTGTTGTTGGTCACGACCGCGCGATAGCTGCCACCGATGTTTGACACACCCTTGCTGCTACCGGGCGAGACCGCAGCCTGGCCTGGAGCCCGGAAGGTGGTGCCCGCCGAAGCGCGGAAGGCCAGCCAGTCCATGGCCTGCCAGCGTGCGGAGATCTTCGGGTTGGTGGTGGAACCCACTTGACCGCCGAACACTTCGTGACGGATGGCGCCGCTGACTTCGAAGTCATCGGTGAAGGGCAGGCGGACTTCGGCGAAGATGGCCTCGACGTCGCGATCAACGTCCAGGTCTTCCTGGGCGCCGAAGAAGACGAACGGACCGACCGGATCGGAGCAAATCGGCAGGCCGTCATCAATGGAGTCGACGCATGGGGTCGCCCGGACGTCGCCGAGGTTCTCCCAATCTTCCCTTGAGCGGCTGTAGCGGAACTGACCGCCGGCCGCCCAGGCGACTGCGCCCCCACCGAGTTCAATCCCGGTTTGACCGTTGAACACCAGGTCAGCAACCAGCAGATTGTTGGTGTTGACGTTGGTGTAGGTGCCGTAGAGCCACTCCACCAGGGCCGGGTTGTTCAGAACAGCCGGGTTGGCGCCGCCGCGGTAGTAGGGGTTGGCGGCGTCGTTCACCGCGCTGACCGCGATGCTGTTGGTGAAGGGGTTGAAGTACTGGCAGGCGCCGACTCCGGGCGTGCCGGTAGCCGGATTACAGCCAGGGCCGCCAAGACCATTGAGGGCGTGCTGGATACGGTTCACCAGCAGGTCGTTGGTCACGACCGTGGACTCGACCTCCATATAGGTCAGGGCCGCGTCCCAGCCGATGCCGTTGTCAAACTGACCCTTGAAGCCGCCGGAGATCCGGAACGAGTTGTTCTGGATGTCCTGGTAGTCGGCGCCGTCCGGATTGGTCGGATGGCCGGCGTGGGCGATGGCGCGCCAGAAGGCCTTCGCCATGGTCACACCGCCGCCCATGGCGGCGCACTGAGCCGCCGAGAGCGGAGCCGCGCATTGGGTGCGAAGGTCGATCAGGCCCGGATGGGTCGCGGGCACGAAGTACGGCACCTGACCGTTGAAGCCAGGAACCGCCGTCGAACCGGAGGTGCCCCCCGCCGTGCGCGGCGTCGGGAACTGGGTCGTCAGGTTGGCCGGCGACAGGCGCTGGTTCGGCACATCACTGCGCTTCCAGGCCACTTCACCATGGAAGGTGATGTCGTCGGTGACGTCGAAGTTCAGCTCGCTGTAGAGCTGGTAGTGGTCTTCCTCGTTCACCAGATCGTTGAAGGCCGAGAACTGGAAGCGACAGACGCTGCCGGTGGCGGTGTTGCTTGTGGGCACCACGCCGGCGGTCAGCTGGCCGCCCAACTCGTTACAACCGTTGTCCCGGAAGAAGGTCGTGCCGCCGGGCGTGCCGTAGTAGCCCGGGTTCGAGGAGCCGGACCAGCCACCGTAGTAGACGGCGTCCATGGGCGTGCGGGCCCAGTCGCGCTCATTGATGTCCAGGCGCGAGCGGTGGCGGTAGCCGGCGGTGACCAGGACGTTGCCCCGGTCGAAGATCGAACCCCAGGCGAGGTCGAGGGTGTAGTCCCCATCCGACCCGTCGATGAACATGTAGTCGCCGCTGACCTCGAAACCGTCCAGGTCTTTGCGGGTGATGAAGTTGACCACGCCGCCGACCGCGTCGGAGCCGTAGGTCGCCGCCGCGCCGTCCTTCAGGATTTCGACCCGACCGATGGCGGCCGTGGGCACGAAGCCCAGATCCTGACCACCGCCCTGGAAGGCGGCTTGGGTCGAGTCAGCCAGACGCCGGCCGTTCATCAGCACCAGGGTGCGCGACGAACCAAGCCCGCGAAGATTGATGGTCGCCGTGCCAGCGCCGCCGTTATAGCGGTTGCTTTCGCCAAGGGCCGACTGTGAGGCGCTGATCGTCTTGACCAGCTGAACGATGCTGGGCGAGCCCTGCCGTTCCAGCTCAGCCGCGCCAAGGACGTCCACGGGCAAGGCCGCATCTTCCGGCGTTCCGGCGATGAACGAGCCGGTGACGACGACTTCCTCGACCACTGTGGCCTGGGCCTGGGCTGCGGCCGAACCGGCGGCTCCCATGGCCAGTGCGACGGCCATGACCGAGCCGCCGCAGAAATAGGTACGTTTCAACATTGGTTTCCTTCCCCCTCTTGGCGCCGATCCCCTTATGGAATGGGGATTTTGACCCGTGAGCAAAAATGATCATCCGGCGCCTTTCGCAAAAGCGCCAGAATTTTTTCAACGCAGAGACATATCCAGACTATTTGACCGGTATGCAAGTTTTTGCCGTCAAACCCTTATGGCTTAAGGGGGCGCGAGCATACCTCGCCTTCGAGAGTCGGGGAGAAGGCCTGGTTTCAGGTTACATTTGGCCGCAAAAATGCCGCCAACCTTCCCCAAGGGCAGCCCGCTCCCGCGGTGTAACGCTGACCACCCCGCACCCTTTTTGACAATACCGCAGTTTCTATAAAGGAGGCCCGGGGCGGCGCGTCAGCCCCCACGACGGCTTCCGTAGGGCGCGCGGAATCATTCCGCCGAATCACGCTCAGGGGGCTGGATGATCGGCCCGGCGCCCCACTCCTCGGCCAGGAGTCCGTAGATGAGGGTGTCGCGCCACTCGCCTCTCAGTTGACGATCCTGCCGCAACAGACCCTCCCGTCGCATGCCAAGCTTCTCCATCACTCGATAGGATCCGACGTTGCGAACGTCGCAGGCCGCGGTGATGCGATGCAGGCCGAGTTGTTCGAAGCCCATGGCCATCAGGGCCCTGGCCGCCTCACTGACCAGGCCCTTGCCCCAGAGGTCGCGACGCAGCACATAGCCGATCTCCATCGTGGAATGGCGCAGGTCACGCAGATGCAGGGCGATGGCGCCCACCACCTGGGCCTCGCTCTTGAGCTCCAGAGCCAGCCCCAATTCGAGCCGGGGCCAGGTCGTTTTCTGTTCCAAAGCGCGGGCTATGAAGGCGGCCGTGTCCTCGGGACGGTTGGGCCCCCAGGGCATGTACTGCGTGACTTCGGGGTCGGACCCATAGGCATGCACCGCCTCAGTGTCCTCCAGCCGGAAATCCCGCAGGATCAGGCGCTCGGTCTCCAGGCGCTCCGGGCGTTGCGTCGGCGGCATAGGGTCAGGGGGAATCACGTCTCATCTCCAGGGTCAAAGGCCGCAGGATCCGAGGACAGTCGACCCCGGCCTTGCGGCGGGGGTCGGGAAAGATCGAGCGCTAAGCGCGCAGGCGAACGTCCTTGCGACCCCGGAAGGGACGATAGGAGCAATTGGCGCTGTGCGAAGCGAGGATCATAGCCAGAAGCTAGCAGCCCGCCTGTCAAGAGGCCAGCCTCGCGGCGGGCGCCTGCGCAGTCTCTGGGACGGGCAATCTTTGGGAAGGAATGGTGGACGCGACAGGGATTGAACCTGTGACCCCCTCGATGTCAACGAGGTGCTCTCCCGCTGAGCTACGCGTCCAGACCGGACCCCGTCAGGGGCGGGAAGGGCGGCGGTATAGCGGCGGGACGGGCCCGGCGCAAGCGCCCAGGCCTCCGCCGGCCGCCGGTTTTTCAGGCGGCCATCATCCGTTCAACCTCGGCGACGATCTCGCGCAGGTGGATCGGCTTGGACAGCACCTTGGCGCCAGCCGGCGCGGAGTCGCCCGCCGCCAGAGCCACGGCGGCGAAGCCGGTGATGAACATGATCCGCAGGGACGGATTGCGGGCGGCCGCCAGGCGGGCCACCTCGATCCCGTCCATGCCGGGCATGACGATGTCGGTGAGCAGCAGGTCCCAATCCTGGTCCAGGACCGAGGCCGCCTCCTCTCCGTCGGCGCAGGCGCGCACTTCGAAGCCGGCGCGCTCCAGGGCGCGGGCCAGGAAGCCGCGCAGGGAGTCGTCGTCCTCGGCGAGAAGGATACGGGGCATGGGCGCTTCCAGGGCGTCGTCTTTCATAGACGCGACCATAGGGGCTGCTTTGTAAATCCCCGATGAACCGCACGGTCCGTTTGACCAAGGGTCCGTTTGACCCCGGGTCCGGCGCATCGTCATATGCGCGCCATGTCCGCGGTCGAGCCCCTTGACGTCGCCGAGCCTGCCACCCTTGCGCCGGCTGGGTTCCTGGTGCGCCGGGCCGCGAGCCTGGGCGCGCCGCCGCCGACCCCGGTGATCTTCGCCTCGCCCCACTCCGGCCGGCTCTATCCGGACGACATGATGTCGGCGACCACCCTGGACGCCCAGGCGATCCGCCGTTCGGAGGACGCCTTTGTCGATCAGCTGGTCGAGGATGCGCCTCAGGCCGGGGCGGCCCTGATCATCGCCAACTATGCGCGCGCCTATATAGATGTGAACCGGGACGCCTTTGAGCTCGACCCGGGGATGTTCGTCGATGAGTTGCCGGACTTCGCCCGCAGCCGCACCGCCCGGGTGGCGGCGGGCCTGGGGGCCATCGCCAAGGTGGTCTCCGAGGGCCAGGAGATCTACGCCCGCAAGCTGACCTTCGCCGAAGCCCAGGGCCGGATCGACGGGGCGCACCGGCCCTATCACGCCGCCTTGTCCCAGCTGATCGCCGAGGCCCAGGCCGCTCACGGGATCGCCATCCTTGTGGACTGGCACTCCATGCCCTCCGCCGCCGCCAGGGCGGCCGGGGCCGGCGGTTGCGACATGGTGCTGGGGGACCGGTTCGGCGCAGCCTGCGCCAACAGCCTGACGCGGCTGGCCGAGGTGGAGCTGGAGGCCCGCGGATACCGGGTGGTGCGAAACACCCCCTATGCCGGCGGCTACACCACCGAACACTACGGCCGTCCCGCCCGCCGGGTCCACGCCCTGCAGATCGAGCTGAACCGGGCGCTCTATCTCGACGAGGAGACCCTGTCGCCGACAGCCGACTTCGCCCGACTGAAGGCCGACATCGCCACCCTGACCGCAGCCCTGACCGCGCAGGACTGGTCTAGGCGGCTCTGAACAGGCCCCTCCTGTGGCCAAAAAAAAGGCCGCGCTCGAAAGCGCGGCCAGTTCATTAGGGAGGAAACGCCCAGGAAGGGCAGAGACGTCCGGAGACGCCTCACGGTCAAAATCTACGGTGCGGCGCACAAAAGAACAAGGGATAAAATGTCGCAAGTGCGAACGGATGGTCTGGAAGGCGGCTTTCTATAGGCTTTACAACGCGATGATGCCCCGCGATCACGCAAGATTTCGTGCTGCAGCGCACAAGTCGCCTACCCCTTCATGGGGGACTGTCACCAGTTCGCGCTAGCCGTGGGGCGTCTTGTCCCCTAAAAGCCGCCGCTTCCGGAAAAGGTTTCCCATGTCGCTGCGCAACATCGCCATCATCGCCCACGTTGACCACGGTAAGACGACCCTCGTCGACCAGCTTCTCGCCCAGTCGGGCGTGTTCCGAGCCAATGAGGCGACCGTCGAGCGCGCCATGGACTCCAATGACCAGGAGCGCGAGCGCGGGATCACCATCCTGGCCAAGTGCACCAGCGTGCTTTGGAACGGCAAGGCCGGCGAGACCCGGATCAACATCATCGATACCCCTGGCCACGCCGACTTCGGCGGCGAGGTCGAACGGATCCTGGGCATGGTGGACGGTTGCGTCCTGCTGGTGGACGCCGAAGAGGGCGTCATGCCCCAGACCAAGTTCGTCCTCGGCAAGGCCCTGAAGATGGGCCTGAAGCCGATCCTCTGCCTGAACAAGGTCGACCGGCCCCACGCCGATCCCGACCGCATTCTGAATGACGCTTTCGATCTCTTCGCGGCTATTGGCGCCAGCGATGAGCAGCTCGACTTCCCGCACATCTACGCCTCGGGCAAGAACGGCTGGGCGACGCTCGACATGTCCCAGCCCAATGACAACCTTGGGCCGCTGTTCGACCTGATCGTCGAGCACGTACCCGAGCCCAAGGCCGTGGCCCGGGCCGACGAGCCCTTCCAGATTCTCTCGGTGCTGATCGAAAGCGACCCCTTCCTCGGCCGCCTGCTGACCGGCCGCATCGAGTCGGGCAAGGCCGTGCCGGGTCTGGCCATCAAGGCCCTGTCGCGGGACGGCAAGGAGATCGAGCGCGGCCGCATCACCAAGGTTCTCGCCTTCCGCGGCCTGAAGCGCCAGCCCATCGATGACGCCGAAGCCGGCGATATCGTCGCCATTGCAGGCCTTTCCAAGGCTACCGTGGCTGACACCCTCTGCGCGCTGGACGTGACTGAGGCCCTGCCGGCCCAGCCCATTGATCCGCCGACCATCTCCATGACCGTCTCAGTGAATGACAGCCCCCTGGCCGGCCGCGAGGGCGACAAGGTGCAAAGCCGCGTCATCGCCGCGCGCCTGCTGAAGGAGGCGGAGTCCAACGTCGCCATCCGCGTCACCGAAACGGCCGAGAAGGACGCCTACGAGGTCGCCGGCCGTGGCGAACTGCAACTGGGCGTGCTGATCGAAGGCATGCGCCGGGAGGGCTTCGAGGTGTCCATCAGTCGCCCCCGGGTGGTCTTCCAGACCGACCCGGAGACTGGTGAGCGTCTGGAGCCCATCGAAGAGGTGATGATCGACGTGGATGACGAGTTCTCCGGGATCGTCATCGAGAAGCTGTCGGCCCGCAAGGCTGAGCTGAAAGACATGGGCCCGTCCGGCGCCGGCAAGACGCGGATCAGCCTGATGGCCCCGTCCCGCTCGCTGATCGGCTATCAGGGCGAGTTCCTCACCGACACCCGCGGCTCGGGCGTGCTGAACCGCGTGTTCAGCCACTATGAGCCCTACAAGGGCGCCATCGACGCCGGTCGAAAGGGCGTGCTGGTGGCCAATTCCGACGGCGAGACCGCCGCTTTCGCCCTGTGGAACCTGGAAGACCGCGGCACGATGTTCGTCGGCGCCGGCGAGAAGACCTATCAGGGCATGATCATCGGTGAGAACGCCCGGGCCGACGACCTGGACGTCAACCCGATGAAGGCCAAGCAGCTCACCAACGTCCGGGCCTCGGGCAAGGATGAGAGCATCCGCCTGACCCCGCCGCGCCGGCTGACTCTCGAACAGGCCATCGCCTATATCGAGGAAGACGAACTGGTCGAGGTGACGCCCAAGAACATCCGCCTGCGCAAGAAGGTCCTGAACCCGAGCTTCCGCAAGAAGCGCGTCAAGGAAACCTAAGGCCAGACCGGGTCCAGACAGGGCAGGAAGAGGCGGCTAGGATCGTCCCATGCCCGACGCCACCTTCGCCGCCCTGCCGACCACCATCTTCGAGGAGATGAGCGGATTGGCGCGGGCGCATGGGGCGATAAATCTCGGCCAGGGCTTTCCGGACAACCCAGGGCCTGAGGCCCTGCGCCGCAAGGCCGCCGAGGCGGTGATGGACGGCTACAACCAGTATCCGCCCATGGCCGGCCTTCCCGAGCTACGGGCCGCCGTCGCCGCCCATTACCACCGCACCCAGGGGCTGGACTTCGACCCCGCCGCCGAGGTGGTGATCACGTCCGGCGCCACCGAGGCCCTGGCGGCCGCCTTCCTGGCCCTGATCGAGCCTGGTGACGAGGTGATCGTCTTCCAGCCCTTCTATGACGCCTATCTGCCGCTGATCCGCCGCGCTGGCGGCGCGCCCAGGCTGGTCTCGCTTTCCCCGCCCGACTGGCGGTTCACGAAGTCCATGCTGGAAGCGGCGATCACGCCCAGGACCCGCTTTGTGGTGCTGAACAATCCGGTCAATCCCACCGGCGTCGTGGTCCCGGACGCCGACCTCGCCCTGCTGGCCGAGATCTGCGTGGCCCACGACCTGATCGCCATCTGCGACGAGGTTTGGGAACAGGTCGTGTTCAGCCCCGCCGTCCACCGCCCCCTGATGGGCTTCCCGGGCATGGCTGAGCGCTGCGTGAAGATCGGCTCGGCCGGCAAGATGTTCGGCCTCACCGGCTGGAAGGTGGGCTTTGCCTGCGCCGCAGCGCCCCTGGCCCGGCACCTGGCCAAGGCCCACCAGTTCCTGACCTTCACGACGCCCCCCAACCTGCAGGTCGCCGTCGCCTTTGGCCTGGAGTCGATGGACGATTGGTGGAAGCAGATGCCAGCCCGCCTCGCCGCCAGCCAGCAGCGCCTGGCCAGCGCCCTGACCCGGGAGGGATTTGCGGTCCTGCCCTCCCAGGGGACCTACTTCCTCAATGTTGATCTGGCCGCCTCGGGCGTCGAAATGGGCGATCGCGACTTCGCCCGCCTGGCGGTGACCCAGGCCGGTGTCGCCACCATCCCGGTGTCGGCCCTCTACGAGGCTGATCCGGTGACCACCATCCTGCGCCTGTGCTTCGCCAAGGCCGACGCCACCCTGGAAGAGGGCGCGCTCAGCCTGGCCAGAGCCCGGGATCTTTCGGCTCAGGATCTGGCAGGCCGCGCCATATAGACGTCGAGATCGTCGTGACCGGTGACCACGAAGCCCCGCCGGTCGTAAAGGCGCTGGGCGTCGCTCTGGCGCAGCACCGTCAGGATCACCCGCGCGCCAGCAGCGTCCGCCTCGGCCAGAAGACTGTCCAGGATGGCCGTGCCCAGGCCCCGGCCCTGCCAGCGGGGGGCGAGGTAGAAGTGCTCCAGTTTCAGGACGCCGGCCTCGACCTCATGGAAGGCGACGCAGCCGGCCATCTCCCCGCCCACATGGAGCAGCCGGGTGGTTTCGGGGCGGTAGGTGTCGGCGAACCAGGCCCGCGCCCGCTCGGGATTGAAGCGGCCGATGCGGTTGAAGCTCTCGGCCATCACAGCCAGACGCAGCTCGGTCAGGGCCGGAAGGTCCTCGGCCTTCGCTGGCGAAAATGCGAAGGCCGGAACGCTCATGCTCAGCAGGTGGCGCCGCCGTCGACCACGATGGCCTGGCCGGTCATCCAGCCGCCGGCCTTGGAGGCCAGGAAGACCGCCGCGCCGGCGATGTCGTCGGGCTCGCCGAGGCGACGCAGGGGATTGTTGGCGCTGGAGCGCTTCTCGGCTTCGGGGGTGTCCCAGAGGGCCTTGGCGAAGTCGGTCTTGACCAGGCCCGGCGCGATGCAGTTGACGCGGATATTGTCCGGGCCGAACTCGACGGCCAGGTTGCGGGCCAGCTGGAAGTCAGCGGCCTTGGAGATGTTGTAGGCGCCGATGCCGGTGGAGCCGCGCAGGCCGCCGATGGACGAGATGATGATCACCGCCCCGTCGCGGCGCTCGCGCATCTGCGGCGCGGCCATCTGGATCAGCCAGTTGTTGGCGATGATGTTGTTGTCGAGGATCTTGCGGAAGGCGTCGTCCCCAATCCCGGCCATCGGACCAAAATAGGGGTTTGTGGCGGCGTTGCAGACGACGATGTCGATCTTGCCGAAGGCCTTGTTGGTCTCATCCACCAGCCGCTGAAGATCTTCCTTCGAGGAGATCGAAGCCGGCACGGCGATGGCGGCGCCCGGGTGCTTTTCGTTGATGGCCGCAGCCACCTCGTCACAGGGTCCGGCCTTGCGCGAGGAGATCACCACCTTGGCGCCATGATCGGCCATGCGCTCGGCGATGGCCTTGCCGATGCCCCGCGACGATCCGGTGATCACCGCCACCTTGCCGGTGAGATCGAACAGTTCCATGGCGCGTCTTCCCCAAATGAAATGCTTGTTTGAATGGCCGCCATTTGCGGCGCCCCCCGACGCTGGGTCAAGCCGGCTGCGGCGGCTTCAGGCGCAGAGCGGGCGTCCGCCCATGTCCAGGTGGAAGTGGTCCAGGTGGGCGTCGTTATAGTCCGGCGAGAGGGTGGTCAGGAACACCTTGCAGGCCCCGTCCCGGACCTGTCGCAGGAAGACGCCCTTGGGGCCGGGGTCATCCCAATGGTCCTTGAGCCGCACCACCTGGCCATCCGCCAGCCGGAAGCCGGAAACGTCCAGGGCGTTGGCGCTGGCGTGCTCGCTGGGCGGCCCCGCCTGCTGTCCATAGATCCGCCGGCAGGAGAAGGAGCCGAAGTGCTCTACCGCCACCACAGCCTGGCCGAGGGTCTCGAAGGCGGCGGTCTGCACCACCTGACGCTCCCAGATCGCCACGGCCAGGGCCTGCTTGCAGGTCATCACCGCATCGGCCGGCACAAGGGGCGCCATGCCGCCGGTGAACTGGATGGCGTCCTTCACCGAACAGAAGCCGTCCTCGGTCTCAGGCGCGATCTGATAGGTCAGTCCGCCCTTGGCCAGGACCGCCCGGCAGGCCGCGGCGTCCTGGCCGGTGCGGGCGGCCTTGGCCTTGGTGGCGGCCCCCACCGGATCAATGACGCTGAGCGGCTTCCAGGGCAGATGCTCGTCTGGGATGGCGCGCTCGGCCACAAGGACCAGAATCGCCACCAGCACCCACAGGATCGACAGGCCCACCAGCCGGGCCACCAGGGTCTGGCGTCGCGCATGGTGTTCGACCTGTGGATGACGGGGTGCGCGATAGCCGGCCATGAACCTTTGGGAGGACGCCCTGAACTGGAGGCGACCTTAGCCGCCGCGCCAGGCTGAGGCCACACATGGCGAGGGCCGCCTCAAGGCTTGGCTATCGACAGATGCCGAAACGCCCATAGTCCAGATGCAGATGATCGGCGTGGGCGGCATTGTAGTCTGGGCTGAGGACCGAGCGGAAATAGTCGCAGGCGCCGGTGCGGATGGCCCGCATCAGGGTTCCACCGTCATCGGCGTCATTGAAGTCGCCCAGTACGGAGAGCCGTCGCCCGTCCTCCAGCACGATGGCGGCCACGTCCAGGGCGTTGGCGCTGGCATGCTCGCTGACCCGGCCCTCGCTGCGGCCATAGACATTACGGCAGGCGAAGACCCCGTAGTGCTCCACCCGGGCGACGTCGGTCTCCATCACGGCCTGTGTCGCCGGCCCCAGGACGTGGCGGTCCCAGAAGGCGTAGGAAAGGGCGAGCGGACAGGTCATGACCGGCGCGGCCGGCGCCAGGGGCGTCACCCCATCGCGGAGGCGCACCGTATTGGTCAGCGGACAGGTTCCGGCGACCCGGTCCGGCTCCTCGGTGAACGCGATCCCGCCGGCGGCCAGGACCTCACGACAAAGCGCCGGGTCAGAGGCCGCGCGCTGGAACTTCACCACCGTCGCAAGGCCAGGAGGGTCGCTCAGGGCCAGCGGCTTCCAGGGCAGGTCCTGCGGCGGGGCAAAGGCGTCGATGGCCCAGACGAGCCCAATGGCCAGAAGGCTCATGTCGAGCAGAAAGGCCCAGAGGCCGCCAAAGGCCAGGGCCTCGGCCGAGGCCGGCTTGAGCGGAGGGAGCCAGGGAGGACGCGTCACGGTCTGACCAACGGCCGGGAATGGCGCAGGTTCACCAGGGCGGCGGGAAAACGGCTCCCAATTCGCCCGTGGCCCACTATGGTCGCGCTATCTTGAGGGGGACGGCCATGGGAATCCTGAGCAAGGCGGCGATGGGCGTGGGGGTGGCCGCAGTGGCGCTCGTGGCGGTCGTGGGGGTGCGCACCGCCCTCTACGAGCCCCCGGCCCTTGTCGCCGCCACTGATCTGGAACTGGCCCCGGCGGCGGTTTTTGACCTGCAAGCTGCAGCCGGACGACTGTCCCAGGCGATCACCTTCCAGACGGTCAGCCACCAGGACGCCGCCGACAATGAGCTGGCCGAGTGGGACCGCCTGCATGCCTGGCTGCTGGCCACCTATCCCCGCGCCCACGCCGTCATGTCCCGCGATGTGATCGCCGGTCACACCTTGGTCTACACCTGGACCGGCGCCGACCCGGCCCTGGACCCCATCGTGCTCATGGCCCACCAGGATGTAGTCCCGGCCGAGGCCGCAGACGGCTGGACCCATCCACCTTTTGCCGGCGTCATCGCCGACGGGGCGGTCTGGGGTCGCGGGGCCATCGACGACAAGGGCTCCCTGATCGGGCTGTTTGAAGCGGTGGAGACCCTGGCGGCGGCGGGCTTCCAGCCCCGACGCACAGTGATTCTGGTCAGTGGCCACAACGAAGAGGTCGGCGGCGACGGAGCGCCGGCCGCCAACGCCCTGCTGAAGTCCCGCGGCGTGTCGGCTCAGTTCGTGCTCGACGAGGGCCTGCTGGTGGTCGCCGATAATCCCCTGACCGGCGGACCCGCAGCCCTGATCGGGGTGGCGGAGAAGGGCTACGCCACCCTGGTGGTGACCGCGCCGTCTGAAGGCGGCCACTCCTCAGCCCCGCCCCCACAGACTGGGGTCTCAACCCTCGCGCGGGCGGTGACCGAGATCACCGACAGCCCCTTCCCCATGCGCCTCCAGGGGCCGGGCGCCGACATGCTGCATGTGCTGGGCGCAGGGGCAGGCCTGCCCATGCGTGCGGCGCTCGCCAACACCTGGGCCACCGAGCCTTTGATTGTCCGACAGATGGCCGCCACGCCGGCCGGCGCGGCCCTCCTGCACACCACCATCGCTCCGACCATGCTGCAGGGCAGTCCGAAGGAGAATGTCCTGCCCCGGGACGCCAGGGCCTGGATCAACTACCGCATCGCGCCTGGCGACACCTCCGAAGATGTCCTGGAACGGGCCAGGGCCGCCGTAGGCGACCTCCCCGTGGAGTTCGCCTGGGCCCGGCCGCCGCAGGAGCCTTCGGCGGTGTCTTCCACCGATTCAGAGGGCTGGAAGGTGATCGCCGCCCTGGCCGCCGAGGTCACCGGCGCCCCCGTGGCGCCTGGCCTGGTGACCGCCGGCACCGACAGCCGCTTCCTCGCCGAGGTGGCCCAGGACACCTATCGCTTCCAGCCGATCACGCTGAGCATGGCCGAGACCGCCATGATCCACGGCGTGGATGAGCGGATGACCCTGCCCAATCTGGAACGAATGGTGCAGTTCTATGCGCGGCTGATCGCGACAGCGGCGCGCTGACCCCTTGCGGCGAGGCGCTGCAAGTCGCACGTTCCGCCCCACTGATGAATCTAGGAGAGCGTAATGGGTTTCCGTCTCGAAGATGAAGACGACGACGAAAAGGGCCGCCTTCCCGACATGCCGATGAGCGCCGGGCCGGTGCAGAACGCCCTGTTCAAGTCGCGTACGGTCCTCATCTTCGGCGAGATCGACATGCGGCTGGCCGAGCGCGTCTCGGCCCAGCTTCTGGCCCTGGCCTCGGACGGCAAGGGCGACATCAAGGTCTTCGTCAATTCCCCCGGCGGCCACGTCGAAAGCGGCGACACCGTCCACGACATGATCCGCTACTGCGGTCCGCAGGTGAAGGTCATCGGCACCGGCTGGGTGGCCAGCGCCGGCGCGCACATCTTCCTGGGCGCCACCAAGGAAAACCGCTTCTGCCTGCCCAACACCCGGTTCCTGCTGCATCAGCCCATGGGCGGCGTGCGGGGCCAGGCTTCGGATATTCAGATCGAAGCCCAGGAGATCGTGAAGATGCGCGAGCGGGTCAACCGCATCATCGCCCGCGAAACCGGCCAGCCCTATGAAAAGGTGGTCACCGACACCGAGCGTAACTTCTGGATGAACGCCGAGAAGGCCGTCGAGTACGGGCTGGTCTCGAAGGTCATCGAGAACGCGACGGCGGTCTGACATGGCGCCCTGGTGGAAGGGGGCGGTGGTCTACCACATCTACGTCCGCAGCTTTTTCGACAGCGACGGCGACGGCCACGGCGACCTTGCGGGCGTCATGGCCAAGCTGGACTATCTGAAGAGCCTCGGGGTCGATGCGATCTGGCTCTCCCCCATCCACCCTTCGCCCAATCGCGACTGGGGCTATGACGTCGCCGACTATGACGACGTCCACCCCGACTACGGCTCGGTCGCCGACTTCCAGGCTCTGACCAAGGCCGCCCACGCCCTGGGCATGAAGGTGCTGCTGGACGAGGTGCTGTCGCACACCTCCGATGAGCACCCCTGGTTCGCCGCCAGCCGCGACGAGGGGGCCGACGGCGACAAGGCCGACTGGTATGTCTGGGCCGATCCCGCCGATGATGGGACCGCGCCCAACAACTGGCTCAGCGTCTTCGGCGGCCCGGCCTGGGCCTATCAGCCGGCGCGCCGCCAGCACTATCACCACAAGTTTCTGCGCCAGCAGCCCAAGTTGAACTGGCGCCAGCCAGGCGCCAAGGAAGCCGCCCTGAAGGTCCTGGACACCTGGCTCGCCCGGGGCGCGGACGGCTTCCGTCTGGATGTGGCCAACGCCTTTCTCCACGACGCAGCCTTGACCGACAATCCGCCCATTCCACCGGGGGAGCGAACCCGGTCCGACTGGGGCCATGCCAGTGACATGCAGCGACACCTGTTCGACTCCAACCTGCCGGAGAACATCCCGCTGCTGGACGAGGTCCGCCGCCGGGTGGAGGCCCACGGCGGCGACCGCTTCGTGTTCGGGGAGTTCTCGGAGGAAGAAGAACGCTGCGGCGCCTATTGCGCCCCCGATGAGGGGCTGCATTCGGCCTATACCTTCGTCCTGCTCAAGGCCCGCCGGATGGCCGCCCAGGTGTTCAAGGATCACTACCAGACCCTGGGCGCCCACCCTGGCCACTGGCCGACCATCTCCTTCTGCAACCATGACGTGGCGCGCACGCTCACCCGCTTCGGCGGACCAGAGGCGGGGCCGCCCATGGCCAGGCTCATGCTGGCCCTCCTGATGGCCCTGCGGGGCACCATCCTGCTCTATCAGGGCGAGGAACTTGGGCTGCCGGAGGCCGAGCTGTCCCGCGGCGAGCTGCGCGATCCCGTCGGCGACCTCTACTGGCCTATCGCCAAGGGCCGGGATGGGGCGCGGACCCCCATGCCCTGGCAGGCCGAGGGCGCCCATCTGGGCTTCTCCAATGGATCAGCCTGGCTGCCGGCGGCCGAGGCCCACCGCCCCCTGGCCGTTGACCGCCAGGAACTCGACCCCAAGTCCACCCTGGCCTTCGCCCGCCAGATGATCGCCCTTCGGAAGGCCTCCCGCGCCCTGACCCACGGGGAGATCGAGTTCCTGGACACGCCTGAGCCCGTCCTGGCCTTTCTCCGCCGGCACGAGGGACAGACGGTCGCCTGTGTCTTCAACATGAGCGCCCGGACCGCCCGGGCCGAACATCCCGCCCTGACCGGCGGTGAACTGCTGCCGGTCGCATCAGGGGTCTGTGAGAGCCTGCCCGGCGGGCTGGCCCTTGGTCCCTATGCCTGCCGGTTCCTCAAACATCCCTCATGACAGGTGCGGGGCCCCCAAAGCCCCGCTAGAAGACGCCATGGCCGAAGGCGACAGCAAGAGCTCCACCGCGACATCCACCCGATTCGGTGAGGGCTTCCTCACCGACATCTGGTACTTCGCCGCCCTGTCGTCGGACCTGAAGCCCGCCAAGCTGCAGCGCTTCGAAATCCTGGGCGAACCGATTCTGATCGGCCGGGGCCGCAAGGGGGGGGCCTATGCGGTGCGCGACATCTGCCCCCACCGGGCTGCGCCGCTCTCGGCCGGAAAGCTGACCGCCGAGCCAGACGGCCGCGAAAGCGTCGAATGCCCCTATCACGGCTGGCGCTTTGGCCTCGACGGCGCGTGCACGGCCATTCCATCCCTGGTGGCCGACCAGGCGATGGACGTCAGCAAAATCCGGGTCCGGCGATATCCGGTGCGCGAGAGCCAGGGGATGGTCTTCATCTGGATCAGCGCCGATCCCCGCTTCGACGGTGAACCTGACATCGAGCCGCCGGTCTTCCCCGGCGTGGTTGGCGGCAAGCCCAAGCTGGTCGACCGCATGACGTTCGACGCTCATATCGACCACGCCGTGGTGGGCCTGATGGACCCGGCGCACGGCCCCTATGTGCACCAGCAGTGGTGGTGGCGCTCGGCCAAGAGCCAGCATGAAAAGTCCAAGCCCTTCGAACCCCGCGACGCCGGCTTCGCCATGGTCCGCCACGAGCCGTCCAAGAACAGCCGGGCCTACGCCATCCTCGGCGGCCAGCCCCTGACCGAAATCTCGTTCCAGATCCCCGGCCTGCGCTGGGAGCATGTGACGGTGGGCGAGCGCCAGGTGCTGTCGCTCACCTGTCTGACGCCGCTCAATGCGAGCCAGACGAAGATCACCCAGATCGTCTGGTCCGATCATCCGGCCTTCTGGTTCCTGCAGCCGCTGATCGCGGCTGGGGCCCGGGCCTTCCTGCGCCAGGACGGCGACATGGTGAACCTGCAGAACGAGGGCCTGCGCTACGATCCCAGCCTGCTGTGGATCGATGACGCCGACCGCCAGGCCAAGTGGTACCAGCAGCTCAAGCGAGAATGGACCCAGAGCCGCCGGGAAGGCCGCGCCTTCGTCAATCCCGTCGAGCCGACCCGTCTGCGCTGGCGGAGCTAACCTCGACTATCCTCAGCCCTTAGGCGGCCTCCGGCTGACCCACCAGCTCAATGGGGGCGAAGCCGCCTTGGATCGTCCAACTGATCCGGGCCCCCAGCTGAGCGGCCAGGGCCATGGGCTCGGCGCGCTCGAAGGGCGTCGCGGCGGCCTGGGCGTGGGTCAGGGTCAGCTGAAGGATCGGGTGGCGTTCGAACAGGCCGCTCCTGGGGTCTCGAAGATCTCCATGGACCACCACTTCCACCGCATCCAAAGGCAGGAATCCCAGCATCTCGACGGCGAAACGAAGGGCTGCGGCGCAGACATTGGCGCCCTGCATCTGATTTCGCTTCCCGATCGGCGCCGGACGGAACACCGCGCGGCCCTGCGGAAGCCGCTCGGCCTCCTCGGCTGGCATGGCGGCGAGGTCCAGGGCCTCGATCTGCACCTGGAACTGGCCCTTGGCCGGCGAGCAGAACCGGAACCGCTCTACGGCCCCGTAGGCTTCGCTGAGTTGGGTGTGCTCGGCCAGGGACTCGTTGATCGTCCGCATGTCCAGTTCGGCGAGCTTGCAGGCGAAATCGATCTCCACATTGTGCGCCTGTGCCTCGCGCCAGGCCGTGCGATAGGCGTGCTCATCCTCGCTGGCGGCTTCGGCGACCCGCGCGGCCAACTGCCGGCGTTTGTCGCGGTCAGACCCGAACAGCTGAGCCAGCCAGCCCGGCTGATAGGCGTGCAAGGCTTGCCTGGCCTCGGCCTCCCGCTCCTGGGTACGAACGATATTGATCCGCGGTCGGGCGGCCACCGTGGCCCAGTCCCGGGGCTTGTAGGGGACCCGGTGGCACTGGATGAGACTGGCGATCCTGGCCGCAAGGGCGTCGGCCTCGGCGGCTGGCCCCAGGCGCCCGTCTTGCGCCCCGCCAAAGCGCGCCTGCTCGGCCTTGGCCTGAGCCGCGCGCTTTGCCTCGCGCTCGATCCGGTCCATGGTGAGTTCGATCGACTGATCGGGACGCATTTCGTCCATCAGAACCTCCTGCCGTCATCCGCTCTCTGGCGGCTTCGGAGCCATAATCGAATAACTGCGTTATCGAGCCTTTAATGCCCTCATTTAGAAATTCTGGCGTCGAAATCGCCTATGACGATTTGCCCCCTCAAGGGGAGGCGTTACGGACCATGGTCCTGGTCCACGGCTTCGCCTCCAACCGGAAGGAAGGCTGGCGGCGAACCGGCTGGTACGCCGCCCTGGAGCGGCGGGGAACCCGGTGCATTGCTCTGGACCAGCGCGGTCACGGCGAGAGCGAGAAGCTCTACGATCCGCAAGACTATGGCCGCGAGGCTCTGGGCGGTGACATTGTCGCCCTGATCGACCATCTGGGGCTGCAGCGGGTGGATCTGTTCGGATACTCCATGGGCGCCCGGACCGCCTTGGCCGCCGCCCTGGCCGCCCCTGACCGGATCGGCCATCTGATCCTCGGAGGGGTCGGCGAGCGGCTGCTGGAGCCGCGGGCCGAAGGCGCACCGACCGACGCCATGGCCCAGGCCATGCTGGCGGACGATCCCGAGACGATCAGCCATCCCATGCTGCGCAGCTTTCGCCACTTCGCCGACGAACAGGGGGAGGACCGCCGCGCCCTGGCGGCCTTTGTCGGGGCCCGCAACCCGCCTCTGGATACAGCGGCCATGGGCCAGCTTGACGTCCCGGTTCTGGTGGTCGCAGGCCAGAGAGACGAGGCCGCCGGCGACCCTGACGGGCTGGCGGGCGCCTTCCCGCAGGGTCGAGGCATCACGGTGGTCGGTTGTGACCACTTCTCCGCCATCCCCCACGCCCTCACCAAGGCCGCAACCTTCGACTTCCTCGACGGCATGCTGGATGACCCGTTCGGGGACCGCTTCTAGTCCTCGCAGGCCGAAGACGCCCTACCGCCCCAGGGCGTAGGGGCCGCCGCGTTCAATGGCCGCCTTGTAGGCGGGTCGGGCGTGCAGCCGGTCGAGCCAGGCGTCGGCATTGGGGTATTTGGGCAGCAGGCCAAAGGCCCGGGCGACCTCGCCGACGAAGCTCGTCTGGATGTCGGCGCCGGTCAGGGCCTGCCCCATCAGATAGTCCCGCCCAGCCAGGGCTTGATCCAGATAGGACATGTGGTTGTCGATTTCGCTGGCGATCCGCTCATGCAGCGGCCCGCCGGCCTCCCCCAGGCGCATGACGTACATCTGAAGCATCAGGGGCAGCATGGCCGAACCTTCGGCGTAATGCAGCCATTGCAGATAGGCCTCGTAGTCGGGGTCGCTCACCGCCGGCTGCAGCTTGCCCGCCCCGTGATGACGGATGATGTAGTCGATGATGGCGCCGGATTCGTGCACCGTGGCCTCACCATCGGTGACGACCGGCGACTTGCCGAGGGGATGGATGGCGCGGAGCTCGTCGGGCGCGAGTCGCGTCTTGGCGTCGCGCTCATAGGCCTTGATCTCGTACTCTACGCCCAATTCCTCCAGCAGCCAGAGGATGCGCTGCGAGCGCGATTCGTTGAGGTGATGGACGACGATCATGGCGGCTCCAGGGTTTGGCTTACATCGTATAGGGGTCGGGCGTGACCCACGGCAAGCTAGGCCTATAGTGATCCCATGACCTCCGCCCCCTCCCCCGACCGCGTGGCTGACGCCCCCACCCGCCTCCTGGCCGCCGCATCGGCCGCCGAGGCCTGTGTTGCCCAGGCCCGCATCACCCTGGCCGCCCGTATCGCGCCGGAGGGCCGACTGGACCGCCGCATTCTGGACGCCGAACAGCGGGCGGCCCACGGTCTGGCCTGGGCGGCGGCCTATGCCGAGACCCTGCGGCAGACCGCCGACTGGGCGGGCGCCCTGGCGGCGGCCGGGACCTGGGATGAGGCGAGCGCACGGCCGGCCCTGCTGCTGGCGCATGAATATCTCAGCCAGCTCGCCGGCGGCCTGCCCATGAGCCAGGGCGAGATGGCGCGGCCCGTCGATCTGGGCTTTGATCCCGCGAGGCTCTTTCCCGCCATCGCGGCCCTGGCGCCCGACGCCACGCCCGAGGCCCGCCAGCGCATTGTCGAACTCCTGGCCGAGGCCCGCGGGCGCCCCTCCCTCGAGACGAGCGGCCTGGACGAGACGCATCAGGCGATCTTTGCGCAGTTCACCGATTTCGCCGCCGAGAAGATCGCCCCCCTCGCCCACGGCTGGCACCTGCGCGATGAGCTGATTCCCCTGGCCCTGATTGAGGAGCTGGCCGCCCTCGGCGTGTTCGGCCTGACCTTGCCCGAAGGCTATGGTGGGGCGGGTCTGGGGAAGGTGGCCATGTGCGTGGTCTCTGAAGCCCTGTCCCGGGGCTATATCGGCGTCGGTTCCCTGGGCACTCGATCAGAGATCGCCGCCGAGCTGATCCTGGCCCATGGGACAGATGCGCAGAAGGCGCAGCTGCTGCCAGCCATCGCCTCGGGCGCGATGCTGCCCACGGCGGTCTTTACCGAGCCGGGGGCGGGTTCGGACCTGGCGTCCCTGCGCACCCGCGCCGTGCGCCAGGACGGCGCCTGGAAGGTCACCGGCGCCAAGACCTGGATCACCCACGCCGCCCGGGCTGATCTGATGACCCTGCTGGTGCGCACCGATCCCGACAGCGCCGACCACCGGGGTCTGTCCATGCTCCTGGCGCAGAAGCCGCGGGGGGAGGACGAACAGCCCTTCCCCGCCGCCGGCATGAGCGGCGGCGAGATCGCCGTCATCGGCTATCGCGGGATGAAGGAATACGAGATCGCCTTCGACGGCTTTGCGGTCCCCGAGACGGCGCTGCTTGGCGGACAGGAAGGTCAGGGATTTATCCAACTCATGGCCACCTTCGAATCTGCCCGGATTCAGACCGCAGCTCGCGCCATCGGGGTCGCCCAGAACGCCCTGGACCTGGCCCTGGACTACGGCCTCTCCCGTCGCCAGTTCGGCCAGCCCCTGACCGCCTTCCCCCGGGTCGCCGATAAGCTGGCCATGATGGCGGCGGAGATCCTCGGGGCCCGGCGCCTGGCCTGGTTTTCGGCCCGGGCCAAGGACGCGGGCCGCCGCTGCGATCTTGAAGCGGGCATGGCCAAGCTGACGGCCGCCCGTATCGCCTGGGCCTGCGCCGACAACGCCCTGCAGATTCATGGGGGAACGGGCTTTGCGGTGGAACAACCCATCAGCCGCCTGCTGGCCGACGCCCGCATTCTCAACATCTTCGAGGGCGCCGGAGAAATACAGGCTCAGGTGATCGCGCGGCGCCTGCTTGAGGGCGCCAATTGAGCCTTTTCAGGCTGCGGGCTCAGGCCGCCGCGGCAGCCGGCGCAAAGCCCCGGGCGATCAGGGCGATCTGGCGTTCCAGTTCAGCGCTCATCTGGTCGGGCCCGGCCTGTTCCCAGGCCGCCATCCGATAGTTCCAGGCATAGGCGGCCATCAGGGTGTCGACGATCAGGGCGATGTCGGCCTCGGCCGCCACCTCGCCTCGCGCGCGGCCATCGGCGATGCAGTCGTAAATCATGCCCCGGAGGCGGGGATTGCGCCCGTAGGGGACGGAATCCGACCCGGGACGCCAGTTATAGGCCGCCGCGATGTGGGCCAGGAACAGGGGCGTGCGCCGGGTCTCGAAGGCATAGTGCAGGGCGAAGATGGACGACAGTCGATCCACGACCGACCCCCGCAGATGCGGGGTGATGCGGTCAAGCTCGGCATAGAGGTCTTCGAGCCGATCCAGCATCACCTGGCTCAACACCTCGGCCTTGGAGGCGAAGCAGGTGAAGACGCTGCCCACCGCCACCCCGGCCTGGGTGGCGATCTCGCGCACTGTCGTCTCTTCGTACCCCACCGTCTCGAACAGCTGTCGGGCGGCGTCGAGAACGCGTCGACGGGTCGCCTCCTTTTGGGTCTGGCGTAGATTCAATTTCCCCCCAAGCGCGCTCTGACGGCGCGTCCTGATATCCGTCCCGCCGACAGGAGACCCGGCATGGCCCCCGGTAGCAAGCGCCTTTCCCTGGGGGGAGGCCAATCGACTCGCCCCTAGCCCCGGCGCGCCCCGGCCAGGATCACGCGGATCTGGTCGCGAGACCGGGCCTGCAGCGCATCCAGGCTCCAGCCGCCGAATACGGCCTGCGGGTAGTTGGCCAGGTAGTTGTCGAACAGCATCTGGCTGCGAAGCTTGATCTCGCACTCCTGGGACAGCTCTCCGCGCTCCACGCCAAGGGCCAGCTGGTCGGCGAACAGCTCAATGGTGTCCTGCATGGCCGGCAAGGCCCGGAGCGCCTGACCATCTTCGAACGACCACGACAAGCCAAGGGCCGCCCGGACCAGCGGCATCTGGCCGCGATAGAAGGCGTAGCCGGCGCTGAACGCCTTGAGCAGGGCGTCATCCACCGTACGACCTCGGGCCGCGGCCTCGGACATGGCGCTCTGTACGGCGTTCAGGTCCGAGGTCATGATCTCGCGGAACAGCTCGGACTTGTCGGTGAAGTTGGCGAAAACCGCCCCGGTGGACATGCCCGCAGCCGCGGCGATGTCCCGGATGGTCGCGCCCTCATAGCCCTGGGTGCTGAACAGTTCCCGGGCGGCGGCGAGCACCTTGGCCCGAGTCTGCTGCTTGGCCAGCGCCCGACGGGTGGGCATGCGGACACGGGTTTCGGCCTGGCCCTCGACCTCGGCGACGTGCTTCATCGACAGTACAACTCCAACTTGCCGTGGCGGGGGAGACCATCGGCGCATGCGCCCCACGGCGCCCGGAGAGACCGGGGCCACGGGGGCTGATTTCTAGGGCTTCCGCAGATCGTCGATGCGGTCACCGGGGCGGCACATTCGGCGAGTGCGTTCAGCTACTCGCGGTTCGGCTCTTCGAGCCCAGGAGATATCGGAATTATGTCGACCTTGCGGCGCGACCTGTTGTCGCAATTAAATCCCGTTAATATACAGAATGTTAACGCTGAAAACCGCGCGTCTGCAGCGCGGTTTTGATTGAACCAGATTCAGTGAGTGCGATCAACCGTTTGCGCGACTGCGAGGCGAAATCAGCTTTGTGCAAATCCGTGGCGAAGCCCTACATTCCATGAAGCTGAAGCATCCAGATGACAGGCCATGACCCAGATCTTCGCCGTGCTGATTCCCGCGAGCCTGCTCGCCGTCACCCTCACCCTTGGTGTGGGCATCTACGCGCTCTTCCGGGGCGGAGATTTTGGCCGCTCCTACTCCAACAAGCTGATGCGCCTTCGGGTCGTGCTGCAGGCCGCCGCCGTCCTGATCCTTGTGACCGCCGTTTGGTGGCGCAACACCTACGGGGGGTGAGCACGTCATGGTGGTCCTGAACCGAATCTACACCCGCACCGGCGACGGCGGCGCCACCCGGCTGGCCAATGGCGCCGAGGTGTCGAAGACAGACCTGCGGGTTGAGGCCTACGGGTCGGTAGATGAGACCAACGCCTGTCTGGGCCTGGCGCGCCTGCACACCGCTGACGACGCCCTGCTCCATCCCCTGCTGGAGCGGATCCAGAATGATCTCTTCGACCTGGGCGCCGATCTCGCCAACCCTCCGGCGGCCGGAGAGGATCCCGAGCGGGTCCTGCGGATCACTGAGGGCCAGGTGGCGCGGCTTGAGGAGGAGATCGACCAGATCAACAGCGCCCTGTCGCCCCTGACCTCGTTTATCCTGCCCGGCGGAACGCCTGCCGCCGCGGCCCTCCATCAGGCGCGCACCGTCTGCCGTCGGGCGGAGCGGGCGGCGGTCAGTCTGGCCCAGGCCGCCGATGTGGCCGCGCCGGCGCTGAAATATCTCAACCGTCTCTCAGACCTGCTGTTCGTGGCCGCCCGCCGCGCCAACGCCCAAGGGGCGCTTGACGTGCTCTGGAGGCCCGGGGCCACCCGGGGCTGACGCCGCCCTAAGGGACCGGGGCGGCCTCGGCCTGGGCCTCAGCCGCCGCGGCGGCCTGCTCGGCGGCCTTGCGCTCGGGGATGGTCCGGCCGGTGATATCGGAAATCAGCACTGGGCGGGCGCAAACCCGGCCATCGGGATCCCACCAGTCGCCTTTCGCCTCACAACGCTCTGCGGGCCGGACGACATAGACCTGGTAGGCGAATATCCCAACCAGGGAGAGGACGAAGACGCCCAGGAAAACGAGTTTCAGACGGTCGATGGTGCGGCTCATCGGATGGCTCATATTCGGGCTTTTTCTCCCTGGCTAGGCTCGACATCGGCGCAAAATGCCCCATGTCCCTGACTTGCAAACCGCGCGGGAAACGTTATGCCCCGTGCGTCCCATTCTTACGCAATGCGAATTTGAGGCTTTCATGAAGGTGTTGGTCCCGGTCAAACGGGTGATCGATTACAACGTCAAGCCCCGGGTGAAGTCCGACGAAACCGGCGTGGACCTCGCCAACGTCAAGATGTCCATGAACCCGTTCTGCGAGATCGCCGTCGAAGAGGCGGTCCGTCTGAAGGAAAAGGGTGTCGTCACTGAGGTCGTCGCCGTCTCGATCGGCCCGGCTCAGGCCCAGGAAACCCTGCGCACGGCGCTGGCCATGGGCGCCGACCGCGCCATCCTGGTGCAGACCGACGCCGACCTGGAGCCCCTGGCCGTCGCCAAGGTGCTGAAGGCGGTCATCGACGAAGAGTCCCCAAACCTGGTGGTCATGGGCAAACAGGCCATCGACGGCGACAATAACGCCACCGGCCAGATGCTCTCGGCCCTGCTTGGCTGGCCCCAGGCCAGCTTCGCCTCCAAGCTGGAGATCGCTGGCGACAAGGCGACCGTCACCCGCGAAGTGGATGGCGGCCTGCAGACCATCGAGGCTCCGTTGCCGGTCATCATCACCGCCGACCTGCGCCTGAACGAGCCGCGCTATGCGTCTCTGCCCAACATCATGAAGGCCAAGAAGAAGCCCCTCGACGCCAAGGACATCGCGTCCTACGGCGTGGACATCGCGCCGCGCCTGAAGGTGGTCAAGGTCGCCGAACCGCCGAAGCGCAGCGGCGGCATCAAGGTCGAAAATGCGGCCGATCTGGTCGCCAAACTCAAGAATGAAGCGGGGGTGCTCTAATGGCCGTTCTCGTCATCGCCGACCACACCGGCGGCGCGCTCAGCGACAACACCCACAAGACCGTCTCGGCCGCCAAGGCCATCGGCGGCGACATCGACATCCTGGTCACCGGCAAGGACTGCAAGTCCGCCGCTGAGGCCGCCGCGAAGATTGAAGGCGTGCGCAAGGTCCTGCTGGCCCAGAGCGACGACCTGGGTCACGGCCTGGCCGAGGCCATCGAGGCGGTCGTGGTTCCGCTGATGTCCGGCTACGACGCCGTGCTGACCCCGGCCACCTCGCAGGGCAAGAACTTCTCGCCCCGCATCGCGGCCAAGCTGGACGTCTCGCACATCTCCGACATCGTCGAAGTCGTTGACGCCTCCACCTTCGTGCGCCCGATCTATGCGGGCAACGCCCTGGAGACCGTGCAGTCCTCCGAGGCCAAGAAGGTCATCACCGTGCGCCCGACCGCCTTCAAGGCGGCTGGCGAAGGCGGTTCGGCCTCGGTCGAGGACGTCGATGCGGGCGCTGGCGCCGGCGCCACGAAGTTCGTGACCGAAGAGATCGTGAAGTCCGAACGTCCGGAACTGACCGGCGCCAAGATCGTGGTCTCCGGCGGTCGCGCCATGGGCTCGGCTGAAGAGTTCCAGAAGGTCATCGAACCCCTGGCCGACAGGCTGGGCGCCGCCGTCGGCGCCAGCCGCGCTGCGGTGGACGCCGGATACGCCCCCAACGACTATCAGGTGGGTCAAACCGGCAAGGTGGTCGCGCCAGAGCTCTACATCGCCATCGGCATTTCGGGCGCTATCCAGCACCTGGCCGGCATGAAGGACTCCAAGGTCATCGTGGCGATCAACAAGGACGGCGATGCGCCGATCTTCCAGGTCGCCGACTATGGACTGGTGGCGGACTACAAGGCCGCCGTGCCCGAGCTGATGACGGCCCTGGGCTGATCCTCCCCGGCCCTCTGGCTTCTGAGATGCGAGGCGGCGCCCCAAGCGCCGCCTCGTTTCGCTTCAGGGTGCGGCTTTGGCGCCACAAGGGATGACCCCTTCACATTGCGGCGCAACATAAAGACCTTGGCGGGGCCGCCTTCGCCCATGTTAGAAAGCCGTCACAGACCAGAGGCGGCCCTTAGGGCGGCCCGCAGATTTGGGGCGAATGGACATGGTTGAGATCAGATCGGTGGGCGTGATCGGCGCCGGCCAGATGGGCTCCGGCATCGCGCACGTCTGCGCCCTGGGCGGCTACGACGTCCTCCTGCATGACGTCAGCCCCGAGCGGATCGAGGCGGGCCTCGCCCACATCGATCAGGCCATGTCCCGCCAGGTATCCCGGGGGCAGATCGATGCGGCCGCCAAGGATACGGCCCTGGCGCGCATCAAGCCGGCGGCCGAACTGCAGGCGGTGGGCGCCACAGACCTGGCCATCGAGGCGGCGACGGAGAACGAAGAGGTCAAGAAGTCGATCTTCCGGGCCCTTTCACCCCATCTCGGGGCCAACACCCTGCTGGCCTCCAACACCTCGTCCATCTCGATCACCCGCCTGGCCTCGGCGACGGATCGGCCCGAACGGTTCATCGGCCTGCACTTCATGAACCCGGTGCCGCGCATGAATCTGGTGGAGATCATCCGCGGGATCGCCACCGATGCGGTGACCTATGAGGCGGCGGTCAATTTCGCCCGCTCCCTCGGCAAGACCACCGCCAACGCCGAAGACTTCCCGGCCTTCATCGTCAACCGCGTCCTGGTGCCGATGATCAATGAGGCGATCTACACCCTCTATGAGGGCGTCGGCACGGTTGAGGCCATCGACACGGCCATGAAGCTGGGCGCCAACCATCCGATGGGCCCCCTTGAGCTGGGCGACTTCATCGGCCTGGACACCGTCCTGTCGATCATGAACGTACTTTATGACGGCCTGGCCGACTCCAAGTACCGGCCCTGCCCCCTCCTGGTGAAGTATGTCGAGGCGGGCTGGCTGGGCCGCAAGGCGGGCCGCGGCTTCTACGATTATCGCGGCGAAAACCCCGTCCCCACCCGCTAGAGCCCAGAGGCCTGCGGCCATTCCGCCCCCGGCTTGGGCGCAATCGTTAATCTGTTCGACTTGCGCCCCCGGCGTGACCGATACTGCCAGGCGATTCGAACAGGCGGGTTCATGCGAAGGCTGACGCTTGCGCTGCTCTGCGGCGCCTATCTCTGTCTGGCGCTGATCATCGCCCTTTCCCTCTGGCGGAATGGCGGCGGCTGGGGTGCGGGCGTGGCGGCCCTGGTGGGCGGCCTGGGCCTGGCCTTCGCCTTTCACGGCCTGATCGAGCATGCGCTCACCGCCACCGGCCTGCGCGGCGAGATCGCCGCCCTGCGCGACGCCCACCGCATCCTGATCGACCAGGTCGAAAAGGTGGACGCCCGCCTGTCCCAGGTGGTCGAGACCGTGACCGACGACGCCCTGCGCCGCTCCGAGGAGTTGTCTGACGAAGTCCATATGCTTGAGGACCTAGTCCAGCGCATGGGCCAGCGGCTGGAGGAGCGGGTGACCGCGCCGCCGGTGCACAGCCGGCCGGGCCACGATCCGCGGCGCGAGGCGGCCCTGCTTGAGACCGTCCGCGGCGCCCTGGCCGACAACCGGGTGGATCTGTACCTGCAGCCCGTCGTCGCCCTGCCCCAACGCAAGACCATCTTCTACGAAAGCTTCTCGCGGCTGCGGGATGAGAGCGGCCGCATCCTGATGCCGGCCGAGTACATCAGCGTGGCCGAGGCCGAGGGCCTGATGACGGCCATCGACAACCTGCTCCTGTTCCGTTGCGTGCAGATTGTCCGCCGCCTGGCCAAGCAGGACCGCAAGGTCGGGATCTTCTGCAATGTGGCGGCCACCAGCCTGGGCGACGAGAGCTTCTTCCCGCAGTTCCTGGACATGCTGTCAGCCAATCGCGATCTGGCCGGGGCCCTGATCTTCGAACTGGGCCAGGGCGCGTTTGAGGCCCGCGGCTCGGTTGAGGCGCGCAATATGGCCAAGCTGGCTGATCTCGGCTTCCGCTTCTCTCTCGACAAGGTCACCGACCTCGACTTCGACCTGCAGGACCTCGCCCGCTCCGATGTGAAGTTCGTCCGGGTCGGGGCCCAGATGCTGCTGGACGAGATGGTCGAGATGGACGGGCGGCTGGTGCTGAAGTCCCTGCCCGACCTCGCCGCCGAGGACTTCTGCCAGCTGACGCGACGCTATGGGGTCGAGGTGATCGTCGAGAAGGTGGAGAGCGAGCGGCAGATCGTCGACCTGCTGGAACTGGAGGTCGGCTACGGCCAGGGCCACCTGTTCGGCGAGCCGCGGCCGATCCGCGAGGCTGTGCTGGCCGAGGCCGATCCCCCGGCGGACTTCCTCCGCCAGGGCCTGCGCCGACGGGCTGGCGGCCGGGCCTGAGACCTGCGCTTCCGCACACCCCGATTGACCGCGGACCCGACGACCTTTACCGCCGCAGGCCATGACCAAGCCGCAGACGCCCCAGGGACTTTCCGACCTTATCGACCACTATGACGTCCTGCTGAGCGACGTCTGGGGCGTGATCCATAACGGTCGCGAGAGCTTCCCAGACGCCTGCGCCGCGCTCGCCCGCTGGCGCGCCGAGCGCGGACCGGTGATCCTGATCTCCAACTCCCCGCGCCCCTCGGCCGACGTGGTCGCCCAGCTCGACGCGCTGGGGGTGCCCCGGGAGGCCTGGTCGGCCTTTGTCACGTCAGGCGACGCCACCCGGCTGCTGCTGGCTGAGCGCGCCCCTGGTCCGGCCTGGCGGCTTGGGCCTGACCGGGACGCCCCGCTCTATGAAGGTCTGGGGCTTTCGTTCGAGGCCCTCGACAAGGCCGCCTTCATCGCCTGCACCGGCCCCATCGATGATGAGACCGAGGGCCCTGGCGACTATCAGGCGCGTTTCGAGGGCGCGGCGGCGCGGGGCCTGGAGATGGTCTGCGCCAATCCCGACATCGTCGTCCAGCGCGGCGACAAGCTGATCTATTGCGGCGGCGCGCTGGCCCAGCTCTACGAGACCCTGGGCGGCAAGGTGCTGATGGCCGGCAAGCCGCATGCGCCCATCTACGATCTGTGCGTCGCCGAGGCCGAGCGCCTGACCGGAAAACCGACGGATCGCGCCCGCCTGCTCTGCATCGGCGATGGGGTGGCCACCGACGTCAAGGGCGCCAACGCCCAGGGCCTGGACGTGATGTTCGTCGCCGGCGGCATCCATGGGGCCGAGACGATCACCGACCAGGGCCTGGACCCCGCCGCCGTCGAAGCCTTGCTTCGCCAGGAAGGGGCCGAGGCCCGCTGGGCGATGGCCGGTCTGTCCTGGTAAGCGCCTACGGCGCCGGTCCATCCACCGGCGTCTGTGGCGGCGGCGTGACCGGATCGGCGGGTGTCTGGTCGCACGCGGCCAGTAGAACCAGGGCCGCAGCGACCCCAAGCAACGTCTTGCGCATGTCCCTCTCTCTCCCCATTGGAACCCTGTCAGGGCCATCTTCGGCGCTGATTGGGGCTCGCGTCCAGCGCAAGCGCCTTCGCTTTGTGCAGGGTTGCGTCTATGCAGGGCCAAAAATGGGGAGCGTTTCCTTGCCGGGACTATTCTTCGAGGACCTCAGTCTGGATCAGAGCGCGCAGATCGCCCGCACGGTCAGCGCCGCCGATGTGGAGGCCTTCGCTGCGGTGTCCGGCGACGACAATCCCCTGCATCTGAATGACGCCTATGCCGCGACCACCCCTTTCAAGCGCAGGATCGCCCACGGCATGTTGACTGGCGCCCTTATCTCCGCCGTCCTCGGCTCCCGCCTGCCAGGCCCCGGCGCGGTCTATGTCTCGCAGAGCCTGCGCTTTCGCCGCCCCGTGGGGATTGGCGACGAGGTCACCACGACGGTCACGGTCCGCGAACTGGACCCCCGACGGAGCCAGGCCACCTTCGCCACCGTCTGCACGGTCGCAGGCAAGACCGTGGCCGACGGCGAGGCCGTGGTTCTCGTGCCCAAGCGGGACGCCTGAACAATGCGTGTGATCAAGGGATGGAAGGGGCTCATGGCCCGTGATCGCGGCGCGGCCGTCGCACTCGGGAACTTCGATGGCGTCCATCGCGGCCACCAGCAGGTGATCGCCCTGGCCGCCCAGGGCGCCCAAGAAAAGGGCGCGCCCCTGGGCGTCATCAGCTTCGATCCGCATCCGCGGCAGATCTTTGCGCCCAATGCGCCGGCATTTCGCCTGATGCGGCCGGGTCAGCAGGCCCGCGCCCTTGAGGCCCTGGGCGTGGACCTGTTCTACGTTCTGCCCTTCGACCAGGAGATGGCCAGCCTGACCGACCGCGATTTCGCCCAGCAGGTCCTGCATGCGGGCCTGGGGGTGGCGCACGTGGCGGTGGGGTTCGACATCTCCTTCGGCAAGGGCCGCACAGGGAGCCCCGCGACCATGAAGGACTACGGGCAGGACTTCGGCTTCGGCGTCTCGGTGGCCGCGGCCGTGGCCGATGACAGCGGTGAGAAATACTCCTCGACCGCCGTCCGTGACGCCCTGAGGGATGGTCAGCCCGAAGCCGCCGCCGCCATCCTGGGTCGCCCCTTCGCCATAGAGGGCGTGGTCCAGCGGGGCCGGCAGCTGGGCCGCGAGCTCGGCTTCCCCACGGCCAATGTCCAGGTGGACGACTATGTCCAGCCCAGGTTCGGCGTCTACGCCACCCGCACCCGCCTGCCCGACGGGCGCGAGGTGCCCGGCGTGGCCAATATCGGGGTCAATCCCACCGTGGGCGAGGTGGCCCCGGTGCTGGAGGTCTGGCTGTTCGACTTCGACGAGGACATCTACGACCAGACCATCGAGACCGACCTGATCACCTTCCTGCGGCCAGAGCAGAAGTTCGCAAGCCTGGACGCCATGGTGGAGCAGGTGATGCGCGACGCCGGCCAGGCCCGCCAGATCCTGATGCCGGACTTCTGAGGCCGGTCACCGGACTTAAGCGCCAAGCCTAAAGGGCTCGCCCGCGCCGCGACGGTCTGCTAGGACCGCCCGATGACGAGGGGCCGCAAATCCTTGCGAATTACGCGCCCGGCGTGACGCCGCCGGAGCCTATGATCCAGCGCGCGCCGGGACCTGTTCCGCCCTCCTCCGCCTCCGACTTGGACGAAAAATCCCATGGCCGACGACGCTGAAAAGCGCACCGCTTCCCCCGAAACTGCGGGACGCGACTATCGCGAGACCGTCTTCCTGCCCCAGACCGACTTCCCCATGCGCGCAGGCCTGCCGCAAAAGGAGCCGCAGATCCTGGCCAAGTGGGACGAAATTGGCCTCTATCACGCCGCCCGCAAGGCCCGTCAGGCCGCCGGCGCGCCGCTGTTCGTCCTGCACGACGGGCCACCCTACGCCAATGGCGCCATCCATATCGGCCACGCCCTGCAGAAGACCCTGAAGGACTTCGTGGTCCGCTCGCGGTTCGCCATGGGCTACGACGTGGACTTCGTGCCCGGCTGGGACTGCCACGGCCTGCCCATCGAGTGGAAGATCGAGGAGGAGCTGCGCAGCAAGGGCCGTCGCAAGGACGAGGTCTCCAAGGCTGAGTTCCGTGAGAAGTGCCGCGCCTATGCCGGCCAGTGGATCGACGTCCAGCGGGACGGCTTCAAGCGCCTGGGCGTGCTGGCTGACTGGGAGAACCGCTACGCCACCATGGACTATCGGAGCGAGGCGGCGATCGTCGCGGAGTTCCACAAGTTCGTGGCCTCGAACCAGCTCTATCGCGGCTCAAAGCCGGTGATGTGGAGCCCGGTGGAGCGCACGGCTCTGGCCGACGCCGAGGTCGAGTATCACGACCACGTCTCGCCGACGATCTGGGTCAAGTTCCCGGTGACCCAAGGCTCCGACGCCGCCCGCGGCGCCAGCGTGGTCATCTGGACCACCACGCCCTGGACGATCCCGGCTAACCGGGCGATCGCCTATAACGAGTCCATCGCCTATGGCGCCTATCTGGTCGAGGCCCTGGAGGAGGGGCTGGAGTTCGAACCCTGGGCCAAGCCAGGCGACAAGCTGATCGTCGCCGACAAGCTGGCCGAGGAGGTCTTCAAGGTGGCCAAGATCGGCAAGTGGCGCAGGATCGAGACCATCGACTGCCAGGGCATGGTCTGCGCCCACCCGCTGGCGGCCCTCGACAGCCACTACGCCTTTAGCGTGCCCCTGCTGGCCGGCGACCATGTGACCGAAGAGGCGGGCACCGGCTTTGTCCACACCGCGCCTGGCCATGGCGCCGACGACTATGTGGTCTGGTTGGCCCATGGCCATCGGGAGATCCCCGAGACGGTGGACGCCGACGGCGCCTACTATCCGCATGTGCCCCTGTTTGGCGGGCTCAAGGTTCTGGAGACCGAGGGCAAGAAGTCCGGCAGGTTCGGCCCCGCCAACCCCGCGGTGATCGAAAAGTTGATCGAGGCCGGCGGCCTGCTGGCCCGCGGCCGGCTTGAGCATTCCTATCCGCACTCCTGGCGCTCCAAGGCGCCGGTCATCTTCCGCAACACCCCGCAGTGGTTCATCCGCATGGACGAGCCCCTGGATACGCCGGAACACGGCGGCCGCACCCTGCGCGAGACCGCGCTGGAGTCCATTGAGGCCACCGCCTTCTATCCCGAGGCCGGGCGCAACCGCATCCGCACCATGGTCGAGAGCCGGCCCGACTGGCTGATCAGCCGCCAGCGGGCCTGGGGGGCGCCGCTGGCCATGTTCGTCGACAAGGAGACGAACCAGCCCCTGCACGATGAAGAGGTCAACGCCCGCATCATTGCGGCCATCGCCGCCGAAGGCGCCGACGCCTGGTTCAACCGGCCGGTGACCGACTTCCTGGGCGCCCACGACGCCGACCGCTACGAGAAGGTCGAGGACATCCTCGATGTCTGGTTCGACTCAGGCTCCACCCACGCCTTCACCCTTGAAAACCGCGAAAACACCCGCTGGCCCGCCGACCTCTATCTCGAAGGCTCCGACCAGCACCGCGGCTGGTTCCAGTCTTCCTTGCTGGAGAGCTCCGGGACCCGGGGCCGCGCGCCCTATAACGGCGTCCTCACCCATGGCTTCACCATGGATGAGAACGGCGAGAAGATGTCCAAGTCCAAGGGCAACACCGTCGATCCGCACCAGATCATCAAGGAGTCCGGGGCCGAGATCATCCGCCTGTGGGCGGCCATGGTCGACTATTCGGACGACCAGCGGATCGGCAAGACGATCCTCGCCACTACGGCCGACGCCTATCGCAAGCTGCGCAACACCCTGCGCTACATGCTGGGGGCGCTGGCCGGCTACAGCCCGGCCGAGGCCGTCGCCGTCGACGACATGCCGCCCCTGGAGCGCTACATCCTGCACCGGCTCCACCAACTGGATGGCGAAGTGCGCGACGCCTATGCCGCCTACGCCTTCCAGGACGTGATCCGCCCGCTGATCGCCTTTTGCCAGGAGGACCTGTCGGCCCTGTTCTTCGACGTCCGCCGCGACGCCCTCTATTGCGACCAGGCCTCGACCCTGCGCCGTCGGGCGGCCCGCACGGTGATGGACGCCGCGTTCGAACGGCTGACGGTCTGGCTCGCCCCGCTCATGCCCTTCACCACCGAGGAGGCGTGGACGATGCGCTTCCCTGAGGCCGGGTCCAACGCCCTGCGGGTCTTCCCTGAGACACCGGACGTCTGGGCCAATCCTCAGGAAGCCGCCCGCTGGGCCAAGGTCCAGGCGGTCACCGCCGTGGTCACCGGCGCCCTGGAGGTGGAGCGTCGCGAGAAGCGCCTGGGCGCCGCCCTGGAGGCCGCCCCTGTGGTCCATATCAACGACCCCGACCTGCTGGCCGCCCTTGAGGGTCTCGACGCCGCCGAGGTGTTCCGCACCAGCCAGGCGACCCTGGTCGCCGGCGATGGCCCTGCTGGCGCCTTCCGCCTGGCTGAGAGCCCCGCCGTGGCCGTGGAGCCCCTGCGGGCCGAGGGCAAGAAGTGCGCCCGCTCCTGGCGGATCCTGCCCGAGGTGGGCGACGACCCCCGCTACCCCGACCTGTCCCTGCGTGACGCCGAGGCCGTGGCGGCCTGGGACGCCGCCCACGGCGCGGCCTGAGGCGATCTGGGCATGACCCTCTCACACCTGATCAACCGCCACGGCTGGACCGCCTATGGGCTGGCCCTGGCGGTCATCGTCCTCGACCAGCTGTCCAAGCACTGGATCCTGTTCGTCTATGACCTGCCAGCCAAGATCAGCGAGCAGGTGGTCGGTCCCTTCTTCCTGACCATGGTCTGGAACCAGGGGGTCAGTTTCGGTCTCCTGCGGGCCGACCAGGATCTCGGCCGCTGGCTGCTGGTGGCCTTCTCGGTCCTGGTGGCGATCGCGCTGGCGGTGTGGGCGCGGCGGGGCGACCGGACCCTTATGGCCCTGGCGCTGGGGCTGGTGATGGGCGGGGCGATCGGCAACGCCATCGACCGCGCCCGCTTCGGCGCGGTGGTGGACTTCCTGGATTTCTCGCGGCTCTATTTTCCGTGGGTGTTCAATATCGCCGACGCCGCCATCTCCGTGGGGGTCGTTCTGCTGCTGATCGATGGGTTCAGGCGCGACGCCAAGACCTAAGGACATTGGCGCCGCGCCCCTGTTTGCGCTAATGCAATGGACTTTCCGGCCGGGGGCGGCCTTTGGGAGCGTATTGTGATGACCCTCAACCGCGTGATCCTCGCCGGCGCCCTGGTGGCGACCGTCGGTCTGGCCGGCTGCAGCTCCACCCGCTCGGCCCTTGGCATGACCAAGGTGACCCCGGATGAATTCCGGGTCGTCACCAAGGCGCCCCTGGTGGTGCCGCCTGACTATTCCCTGCGCCCGCCGGCCCCTGGCGAGCCGCAGCCCCAGGAGCTTCGCCCCGAAAGCGCGGCCCGCGCCGCCCTGGTGGGCGAGCGTGAAGGCATGAACCGCAGCGCTGGCGAGCAGCAGCTGGTGGCCAAGGCCGGTCTGGCCGGAGCCGACCCCCTGATCCGCTACGTGGTCGACGACGAGTTCGGCGACATCGCCCACAAGGACAAGGGCTTCGCTGACCGGGTCATGTTCTGGCGTGGGAACGAGGCTCCGGCCCAGCCCGCCGGTGCTGATCTGTCGGGCCCGGTGGACGCCGAGGCCGAACAGGCCCGGGTCAACGCCATCACCGGCGGCGGCGACGTCGTCATCCGCCGCGACGCCAGCAGCCGAATCAAGCTGCCAGGCCTCTAAGGCTCGGCCTCAGTCCTCCGCCGGCGTCCTGATCTCGTAGCCGAGCGCCCCCAGGCGATCGAGCACGCCCCCCTGCGCCAGCAAGGGGCGCAACTGCACCACCGCAATGCTGTGCCCTGGCCGCTTCAGGGCGGCGACAATGGCGGCGGTCTGGTCGGCCTTCAGCCGGGCGTCCAGCTCCGCAGCTCCAGGCGCGGCGGCGATGCACCGCTCGTAGCTCCGCTCGCCGCCGAGGGCGTCTCGCACACGCCCCCAGGCCCAGGCCCGGGCCGCGGCCTCCGCTGAGGCGGGGCCGGCCTCCACAGCGGCCAGGGCTTCCATCACGCAGGCCTGCTGCGCGGCGGCTGGCGTACGCACCACGGCGGCCAGAAGCGAGGCGGCGTCATAGGTCTTGGCCTCCACCCGGATTCCCCGCGCCGCGGCCATCCGGCCGATGGTCTTGGCGGGATCGGCCGCCGTCAGGCTGGCGGCGTCGCGATAGTCACTGACCAGCAACAGGGCCGCGGCCATGCCGTTGCGGGTCTTGTAGCGGTCGGCCGCCTGGCCGGCCTGGGTTCGGGCGGCGACAAAGCGCGCCCGCAATGGCGGCTCGAGGGTCTCCTCGAATGGCGTTGAGGACCGCAGCCTCAGCAGGCTGACCACCGCACCTGGCGCGGTCAGCAGATTCACGCTGGCGTTGTTGAAGGGCAGGATGACGACATTGGCCCCCTCCAGACGCCGCTCCAGCACGCTGGCGTCCCACCCCGACCCCTTGGGGATCACCGAGGGCGCGCCCATCACATAGACGATGGAATCGCCGTCCGAGACCCGCCACCAGGCCGGGCCGATCTCCCGGGCGGTGACCACCAGCTCCTCGACCAGCACCGCATCCGGATCTGTCGGCAGGCCGGCCGATGTCTGAGCCGCCGCCGCCAGGGGTGAGACCAGCAGCAGCAGTCCGCACAGGACGGCGGTCAGGCGCATCATCTTCTCCTCATGGGCCGCCCCCGCAGCCTGAATCGGCCTATAATGCCCTTTGGACCCAGGCTCGAACATGCGCATCCATCGCCTTCCCCCCGAAACCGTCAATCGCATCGCCGCCGGCGAGGTGGTCGAGCGGCCGGCCAGCGCCATCAAGGAGCTGGTCGAGAACGCCCTGGACGCTGGCGCGCGGCAGATCGAAGTGCAGGTCGATGGCGGCGGCCTGTCCCGCATCCTGGTGGCCGACGACGGCTTTGGCCTCTCGCCCGAGGAGCTGCTGCTGGCCGTCGAGCGCCACGCCACCTCCAAGCTGCTGCCTGACGACGCCGGGGACTATGACCTGCTGCGGATCGCCACCCTGGGTTTCCGGGGAGAGGCCCTGCCCTCGATCGGCTCAGTGGCGCGGCTCTCGATCACCAGCCGCGCCAGGGGCGCCAGCGACGCCTACGCCCTGCGGGTGGACGGCGGCGCAATGGGTCAGGTCTCGCCGGCCGCCTTCCCCGGCCCCCACGGGGC
Source organism: Phenylobacterium sp. (assembly GCF_030679875.1). Lineage (GTDB taxonomy): Bacteria > Pseudomonadota > Alphaproteobacteria > Caulobacterales > Caulobacteraceae > Phenylobacterium. Next base: position 299,853 of record NZ_JAUXSP010000015.1, read on the forward strand.
GCGGGTAGAGGTGCGCGACCTCTTCTATGCGACCCCGGCCCGGCTCAAATTCATGAAGTCCGAGCGGGCCGAGGCCATGGCCATCGCCGAGGAGATAAAACGCCAGGCCATGGCCCATGAGGCGGTCAGCTTCAGCCTGGAGATCGACGGCCGAAAGGTCCTGCGTCTGCCCGCTGAACCGGCCGGCGACGCGGGACGGCTGGCCCGGCTTTCGGCCATCATGGGCCGGGAGTTTTCCGAGAACGCGCTGTTGATCGACCATGTCCGCGAAGGGGTGCGCCTGTCTGGCTATGCCGGTCTGCCGACCCTGAACCGGGGCAATGCGGCCCACCAGTATCTGTTCGTCAATGGCCGCCCGGTGCGCGACCGCCTGCTGCAGGGCGCCCTGCGCGGGGCCTATGCCGACTTCCTGGCGCGCGACCGCCATCCCCTGACGGCCCTGTTCCTTGAGCTCGACACCGCCCTGGTGGATGTGAACGTCCATCCGGCCAAGGCCGAGGTGCGGTTCCGCGACCCGGCCCTGGTGCGTGGCCTGATCGTCGGGGGTCTGCGTCACGCCCTGGCTGGCGCCGGCCACCGGGCTTCGACCACTGTGGCCGCCGACGCCCTGCAGGGTCTGCGCCCCGGCATGACGCCGGCGCCAGCCTATCGGCCGGGGCCCTCGGCGCAGGGCTTTTCCAGCTGGGACGGCGGCGGCTGGGGCCCAGCCCTGGCCCAGGCCATCCCGGGCCTGAGTGAAACCTCCGCCCGCCACGAGCCTGTCTATGAGCCGGCGACCTATGGCGCCGCAGGGTTCGCCGAGAGCGATCTGGCCCAGGGTCCCGCGCCGGACCTGGTGGACTATCCCCTGGGCGCGGCCAGGGCCCAGGTGCACGAGACCTATATCGTCGCCCAGACCCGCGACGGCGTCGTCATCGTCGACCAGCATGCGGCCCATGAACGACTGGTCTACGAGAAGATGAAGGCGGAGATGGCGGTGGGCGCGGTGGCGCGCCAGGCGCTACTGATCCCCGAGGTGGTCGAACTCGACCCCGCCGAGGCCGAGCGGGTGGTGGCCCGCGCCGACGAACTCGCCGCGCTGGGCCTCGTCATCGAGCCCTTCGGCGTCGGCGCGGTCCTGGTCCGCGAGACCCCGGCCCTGCTGGGGGCGACGGACGCCGCGGGCCTGGTCCGCGACATCGCCGATGATCTGGCCGAAACCGACCAGGCCCTGGCGCTCAAGGAGCGGCTGGCCGAGGTCTGCTCGACCATGGCCTGTCACGGCTCGGTCCGGGCCGGCCGACGGCTGACGGCTCAGGAGATGAACGCCCTGCTCCGCCAGATGGAGGCCACCCCCCATTCGGGCCAGTGCAACCATGGCCGCCCCACCTATGTGGAGCTCAAGCTCGCCGACATCGAGCGGCTGTTCGGGCGGCGCTGATTGCCTGTGAGGCGGCGAGGCTCTAAGCTTGGCCGGAACTCTGAAAGAGGGATGTTCATGTCACCCGCTGCGACGACCGCCCGGGCCTGACGGACCACAGGACGGCCATCGGCTGTCCATCCGTGACCAGGCCAGAACCCTGCGACCCGCGCCGCGTCAGCGCGCGGGCCGCTTGGCATGGGCTATTCTCCCGGACTCTTTCTTTGAACATTCCCAAATCGCAGCAAAGGACGCTGCACGCCCTCGCCCAGGGGGCCACCATTCGCCCTGTCCGAGACACCCGCGGGCATATCATCGACGTCGACTGCATCACCGGGGAGGGCTGGCGCCTGACCGATTGCGACCTCGCCGTCTTCCAGGCCCTGCGGCGGCGAGGTTTCGTCGCCAGCCGTAGTGGGGGTCCCTACCGGATCACCCGGGAAGGCCTGGTGAACCTGCGCAGCCGGCAGGACAACCGGACCACCTCACGCCTCTGGTGAGTATTTCAGGAAGTGGACGCGCGCGGCGCCATAGTCGCGGGCGTCCATTTCGGCGTACCGCGCCACAGTCGGCGGGGGTTCGCTGGCCCCGCGCTCCCACACGATCAGGGCGCCGGGGGCGAGCCAGCCCCCGTCGGCCAGGGCCGGTAGCGCCGCCTCGCCGAGGCCCTTGGCATAGGGCGGGTCGAGGAAGGCGAGCTCGAAGGGGGGACCATCGCCGCCAGGGCGAAGACCAAGGTCGGTGGCGTCGCGGCGGTGGACCCGGGTGCGGCCAAACAGGCCCATGGCGTCCACATTCTCGCGGATGGCGCCTCTGGCCTCTTCGTCGGTCTCGACAAACAGGCAGAACTTCGCACCCCGGGACAGGGCTTCAAAACCCAGGGCGCCGGAGCCTGCGAACAGATCGATGACGCGGAGATCGCGCAAGCCTTCCGACCAGGGGGCGTGCTCCAGGATGTTGAAGATGGCCTGGCGGGCGCGGTCAGAGGTGGGGCGCGTGTTCACCCCTTGCGGCGCGGCCAGGCTCTTGCCGCGGAATTCTCCCGAAACGATACGCACGACCTAGCCTCGGGACTTGGGTCCGCGGGGGCCGCCCGACCCGCGCGGAGGTCCAGACGGCCGCGGGCCGCTACGCGCCGGACCGGAGGGCCGACCGCCCTTGGCGCCGCCGGGGGGCCCCTTCCGGTCGGACGGCGCCTTTTCGCCAAGCTGGGCCTTGCCGGCCGGGTAGGCCTTGCCCGAGGCCGGGCGAGGCCGAGGCGGGGCCGACCCCGCCGCGCGATCCGCCTTTGGCGCAGAACGCGGCGCCTCGGATCTCGGGCGTTCAGACCTGGGACGGTCCTCGCGAGGACGCTCCGAGGCCGGCCGCGCCGGTCTTGGACGGTCCGCCTGCGGGCGTTCGGACCGCGACCGCTCAGGAGGGCGCTCAGACCGTGACCGCTCGGGACGCTCACCCTGGGGCCGTTCGGAACGCGACCGCTCAGGGCGATCAGCCTGCGGGCGTTCAGAACGCGACCGCTCGGGACGGTCCGCCTGCGGGCGCTCAGACCGTGACCGCTCGGGACGGTCTCCCTGGGGCCGTTCGGAACGCGTCCGCTGAGGACGGTCAGCCTGCGGGCGTTCGGACCGCGACCGCTCGGGACGGTCCGCGGGGGGTTTCGCGGCCTCAGGGCGCGCCGGCCTCTCGGAGCGGGCCGGCTCGGGTCGCGTGGGCCGATCTGTGCTGGCCGCGGCGCTGGCGCGGGCCGCCTGGACTCTGGCCTTATTGATCATCACCCGGCCCTCGGCGAGGGCGGCGTCACGGCCACTGACCTTAGGCGCGGGCTTTCCCTTGGGCGCGCCCTTGGGCCGCACAGTGATCTTGGCCTTGGCCCATCCGGGCTTGTAGGCCTTCTTTTCCACCGGCTTGACCTCGACCCGCTCCACCTCGGCGCTCGCCCGACGGGCCGCGCCGGCCGAACGATTGCGCTTGGGCGGTGAATAGGCCGGCCGGTCGCCCTTGGGCATGTCTTCGGCGGCGATGAAGTCGGCGAACTGCTCGCGCAGGACGCGGGGCCCGACCTCTTCGATCTCGCCGGCCTCCAGCACGCCCAGGGCCAAGGGGCCGTAGGAGAGGCGGATAAGACGGTTCACCTTCAGGCCCAGGGATTCCAGAACCCGCCGGACCTCGCGGTTCTTGCCTTCGGTCAGGGTCAGGCTGATCCAGACATTGGCGCCCTGGGGGCCTTCCCGGGCCTTGTCGATGCGCGCCTCGATGGGGCCATAGCTGACGCCTTCGACGGTGACCCCGTTCTTGAGGACGTCCAGCTTGTCCTGGGTGATGCGGCCATGCGCCCGGGCGCGATAGCGGCGTTGCAGGCCAGTGGACGGCAGCTCCAACGCCCGGGCCAACGCCCCGTCATTGGTCAGCAGCAGCAGGCCCTCGGTGTTCAGGTCCAGCCGGCCGACGGAGATCAGCCGCGGTAGCCCGTCCGGCAGGGCCTCGAACACCGTGGAGCGGCCCGCAGGGTCGGAATGGGTGGTCACCAGGCCTGCGGGCTTGTGGTAGCGGAAGAGGCGGGCCGGTTCGCGGTCGTCCACCACCTCGCCATCGACGGTGAGGATGTCGTTGGCCTCGACCTTGACCGCAGGGGTGGTCAGGACCTGACCATTGAGCGCCACGCGGCCGGCCTCGATCAGGCGCTCCACCTCCCGGCGGGAGGCGACGCCGGCGCGGGCCAGGGCCTTGGCCACCCGCTCTCCGCCGCCCTCGGCGCCATCGGGCGCAGTGGGGTCGTGGGCGTCTGGGGCTTGACCGGAGGGGGGTCGGGGAGTTCGTTGCCGTTCGTGGACCATGATCACCGCACCATGCGCATCGCCCTGCGCGCCGCGCAAGACGCCGCCGCACGCGGGGAAACCCCCGTGGGCGCCTGTGTGGTCGATCCGGCCACGGGCGAGGTGATCGCCATCGGCGCCAATGGCCCCATCGGGACCCATGATCCCACCGCCCACGCCGAGATCGTCGCCCTGCGCGAGGCCGCCCGCAAGTTGGGCAATTACCGGCTGACCGGCCTGACCCTGGTGGTCACGCTTGAGCCCTGCGCCATGTGCGCCGGCGCCATCAGCCATGCGAGGATCGGCCGGGTGGTGTTCGGCGCCGATGACCCCAAGGGCGGCGCGGTCCTGCATGGCCCGAGGTACTTCGAACAGCCCACCTGCCACTGGCGTCCGGAAGTGACCGGCGGCATCCTCGCCGACGAGAGCGCCGAGCTGCTTCGCGGCTTCTTCCGCGCCCGGCGTGGGAAGTCGGCCCCCGAGGCGCCAGCAGGGACCTAGGCGCCGCCGACCTTGCCAAGGCCCCCTGCCCGGTCGGATGATGCCACCCATAAGAATTCGAACATTTGGGAGACGACCATGGGATTGCTCGACGGAAAAGTGGCCATTGTGACCGGGGCCGGCGGCGGCCTGGGGGAGGCCTATGCCAAGCTGTTCGCCAAGGAAGGCGCCAAGGTGGTGGTCAACGACCTGGGCGGGACCCGCGACGGCTCCGGCGCCGACCGCAGCGCGGCCCAGAAGGTGGTCGACGAGATCAAGGAAGCCGGCGGCGAGGCGGTGGCCAATGGGGATGATGTCTCCACCGTCGAGGGCGGCGAGAACATCCTCAAGACCGCCCTGGACACCTGGGGCAAGATCGACATCCTGGTCTGCAACGCTGGCATCCTGCGCGACAAGACCTTCGCCAACACCTCGGAGGCCGACTGGGACCTGGTGGTCAAGGTCCACCTGAAGGGCACCTATTGCTGCGCCTGGCCGGTCTGGAAGTGGATGAAGGAGAACAACAATCCCGGCGTCATGGTGCTGACCTCGTCCACCTCGGGCCTGTATGGCAATTTCGGCCAGGCCAATTACGGGGCGGCCAAGGCCGGCATCTACGGCCTGATGCGCGTGCTTTCCATCGAGGGCCGCAAGTACGGCATTCGGGTCATGGGCCTGGCGCCTGGCGCCTTCACCCGCATGACCTCGGACCTGCCCGGCCGCCAGGGCAAGGAGCCCGACGCCATGAGCCTGCCGGAAAACATCGCGCCGGGCGTGCTCTACATGGTCTCCGACCTCGCCGCCGATCACTCCGGCAAGGTGCTGGGGGTGTCGTCCCGCGGCGTGCGCGAGATCAAGATGGTCCAGACCGACGGCTTCAATCCGGGCAAGCCCTACACCGCCCAGGACGTGGCCAAGCACGCTGAAGAGGTGTTCTTCCCGGCGGCGGCCGAACGCACCGCCGCCAGCGCTTAGCGGGCAGGCCCCTCCTCTTCCGTCATGGTCGGGCTTGACCCGACCATGACGGCGATCGGGCCTGTCAGAGCGCCGTCAGTCGCGCATCCAACTGCGCTCGGACCGCCGGCCATTCCTCGGCCAGAATGGAGAAGACCACCGTGTCGCGGATGCGGCCGGTCCAGACGACGCGGTGCTGGCGCAGGATGCCCTCCTGCACAGCCCCCAGTTTGAGGACCGCAGCGCGGGAGCGGTGGTTGATGGCGTCGACGTTCAGTTGCACCCGCCGGGCGCCGGCCTCGAAAGCATGGCCCAGCATCAGGCGCTTGGTGGCTGGGTTCACCGCCCCGCCCCGGTGGTCGGGGTGGTAGTAGGTGCCGCCGATCTCAACGGACGCATTGGCGGGATCGGGACCGATATAGCTGGTCATGCCGATGCACCGCCCCTCGAGCAGAACCGCATGGGGAATCCAGCTGCCCTCGGCGGCCTGAGCCATCATCCGCGCCCAGCCGGCGTCGAAATGCTCTGGTTCCATGGAGTGGGGATAGAGGTCGCGCCAGACCTGCAGGTCGGCGGCGCAGGCGGCCTGCAATTGGGCGCGATGGCGTTCGCCCATCGGCTCAAGCCGCACATGCCGATTGTGCGAATTCTGGCCTTCCAGCTGCATTTCACCCCCTGTGACGCAACGGCACGAAGAATCTTTCACCCGCCCTCTTGCCTTTGGCCAGGAGGGTATTATCTCAGCCTGGCCCTTTTGGGCGTTTCCTCCCTATAACTTTTGAGTCGCGCCCTTCATGGACGCGGCTCTTTTTTTGCCTCAGGCGCGACCGAGCAGCATCAAGCCCTGGATCAGGAAGCCGGCCCCCAAGGCCGTGAAGATCCATCGGCGCCATCGGCGGAAATGATCTTCAGAGATGATGTCCAGGAACCGGCGGCCAACCGCCGCGCCGAGCACGGCGGCCAGGACCGCTCCCGCCACCAGGGCGAGACCCAGGCCCTCCCCCTCAGCGCCGACCGAAATCAGCGCCCCGCCGTAAAAGACGAGCTTGGCCAGGTGGGCGAAGACCTGGAAGGCGGCCTTGGTGCCGATGACCTCGTGACGGTTGAGGGAGCTGCGCACCAGAAACAGTTCGCTCAGAGGCCCGGAAACCCCCACCGTCAGGGCCATGAGGGTGGCCAGGAAGCCGCCCGCCAGGGCGTGGGTCGGACGGGCGGCGTCCAGGGGAATGAGCCTCGGCGGAAGCCAGACCAGGACCGGCAAGAGGCCCATGCCGATGAAGATCGCCGCCTTGGAGGGCTGGAAGGCCATGAACGAGAGCAGTCCCATGCCAGCAATGGCGCCGAGGCCAAACCACCCCACCGTGCGATAGCGCACATGCCGGGCGTTGAAGCCTGCCCTGGCAAGGTTCGAGGCCAGCTGCGCAGCGCCATGCAGGGCGAGCGCCGCACCCACCGGCAGGATCAGGGTCAGGACCGCCATCAACAGCGAGCCGCCGGCCATGCCCAACAGCCCCGATATGGCCGAGGCGGCGAAGACCGCAGCCAGGACCAGCCCGACGCTGAGCCCGCTCACGAACCCGCCATCAGAAGCTGGGCGGCCTGGATCAGGTAGAGGACGCCGACGGCGGTGACGATCCAGCGGGTCCAGCGCTTGAAGTTCACGTCGCTCATCCGCTCCAGGATCAGGCCGCCGCACCAGGTGCCGGCCATGGAGAGCGGAATGGCCAGGGCGAACAGCCAGAGCGGCGGCATGTCGGCATCCCGCGCCCCGACCAGCAGCGGCGCCCCATAGACGATGATCTTGGCCAGGTGGGCGAAGACCTGGGTGGCGGCCTTGGTGGCGACGATGGCGTGGCGGGTGAGTTCGGTGCGGACGAAGAAGATGTCCAACAGGGGGCCGGCGACGCCTGCCATCAAGTTCAGGCCGGTGACGAGGAAGCCCGAGGCGAAGGCCTGGTGCGGCCGGGCGGCGTCCAGCTTCAGCCAGCCCGCCGGTAGCCAGGTGAGCCAGGGCACCAGGCCCAGCATCAGGAACAGGAACGGCTTGGACGGGGTGAAGGCCGCCAGCGACACCAGCACGCCGGCGATCAGGGAGGCCAGGGCATACCAGCCGACAATGTCCCAGCGGACGTGACGCCTATGCAGCAGGGCCCGCCAGCCATTGGCGACCAGCTGCAGAATGCCGTGGGTGACGAAGGCCGCTGAGACCGGCAGGACGAGCGCCAGGGCGCCCATCAGCACCAGGCCGCCGGCCATGCCGAAGACGCCAGACAGGGTGGCCGTCAAAAAGGCGGCGGCCAGGATGAAGATCGCAGTAGGTAGGGTCACGGGCAGTCTCCAGAAAGGCGGCCTGTCCTCCAGGGCGGTCACAGGCCGCCTCGGATTGCAGAACCGCAGCGCGTCGCGCGCGGGACGGAGCAGGCGCTGCAAACCTCATTGGGCGAGCGCCTTGTAGAAGACGGTGGTGGCCTCGGGCCGGCCGTCTGTGGAAAGGGCGAAGTCGGGAATGACGCCGACGCGAACCCAGTCGCCGCGGGCGTAGAGCCGCTCGGCGTCGCCGCCGGTGACGGTGTCGAGCACCAGGAGCGTCAGGCCCATCTGGCGGGCGGCGGTTTCGGCATGGGCCAAGAGGGCGGCGCCAACACCCCGGCGGCGAACGCGAGGATGGACGAGCATCTTGGCCACATCCCCGCGATGGGGCTGGTTCTCCGGCCCGGCGGGGATCACCTGGACCACGCCGCAGAGACCCGCCGCGTCATGGGCCAGGATCAGGGCGCGCCCGTCATCGGCGCTGAGTTGACCCGCCCACCATTGGCCGGCGCGATCGGCGTCCAGACCCTCAAGAAACGAAACTGAAGCGCCGCCCGCCACGCACGCCGCCAGCAGCTCGCCGAGCGCAGCGGCGTGGGCTGCGGCGTCGGCGGCGGACAGGCGGCTGTAGCGGACGGCGGCGGTCATTGACGATCCCATACACCCGCCAAAGCTTGACCGCCACAAAGCCAAAAGGCCCCGGCGGTGACGCCGGGGCCTTGGCACTTGCGGGCTGTTGTAAGCCTTGCGTCGCCTAGTTCCGGAACACGGCCGCCGTGGACGGGTCCTGGGGCATTTCGCGGTACTGGCGCAGCTCGTTGCGGCCCACCACCATGTGGTGGACCTCATCGGGGCCGTCGGCCAGGCGCAGGGTGCGGGTGGAGGTATACATCCGCGCCAGGGGGGTCTTCTGCGAGACGCCGGTGGCGCCGTACATCTGGATGGCCTGGTCGATGATCTGGCAGACCCGCTCGGGCACCATGGCCTTGACCATGTGGATCCAGATGCGGGCCTCCTGGCGATCGAGGACGTCCATGGCCTTGGCGGCCTTGAGCACCATCAGGCGCATGGCCTCGATCTCGATGCGGGCGCGGCTGACGATCTCGACATTGCCGCCCAGCTGGATGATCGGCTTGCCGAAGGCTTCCCGGGTCAGGCCGCGGGTGACCATCAGGTCGAGCGCCTTCTCGGCCTGGCCAATGGCGCGCATGCAGTGGTGAATCCGGCCGGGACCCAGGCGCAGCTGGCTGATCTCAAAGCCGCGGCCTTCGCCCAGCAGCATGTTCGAGGCCGGCACCCGGACATTGTCGAACACGATGTGCATATGACCGTGCGGCGCGTCGGGATCGCCGAACACGTTCATCGGGCCGACCACCTTGACCCCAGGGGTGTCCATGGGAACCAGGATCTGGGACTGGCGCAGATGGGGCGGACCTTCGGGGCTGGTCTGCACCATGGTGATCATCACCTTGCAGCGCGGGTCGCCGGCGCCGGAGATGTAGTGCTTCTCGCCATTGAGGACGTACTCGTCCCCCACCAGGGTGGCGCGCATGCGGATGTTCTTGGCGTCGGAGGAGGCCATGTCCGGCTCGGTCATGGCGAAGGCCGAGCGGATCTTGCCTTCCAGCAACGGCTTCAGCCACATTTCCTTCTGCTCGGGCGTGCCGACGCGCTCGAGAACTTCCATGTTGCCGGTGTCGGGCGCGGCGCAGTTCATCGTCTCAGAGGCCATCGGGTTCTTGCCGAGCTCGACGGCGATATAGGCGTAGTCCAGGTTCGACAGACCCTCGCCGGTCTCGGCGTCAGGCAGGAAGAAGTTCCACAGGCCCTCGGCCTTGGCCTTGTCCTTGGCGGCTTCAAGGACTTCCAGCTGGCCTGGCGCATAGGACCAGATGTCGGTCTTGCCCTCACCAAGCCGGTGGAATTCCACGCTCATCGGCTGGACCACCTCGGCGATGAACGTCTTCACATGGTTCAAGAGCGGCACCGCCTTTTCGGAGATGCGGAGGTCGTTAAGCGCGTCCAGCGGGTTCAGCGCGAAGCTGGATTGAGCTTTTTCAGCGGCGATATTCATGGTGGTCCTCCCGGGGACATGGCGTTGAAGCTGGGGCGCCGGGGCCGGCCGCAGGGGCCAGGACGCGCCCGGATCGATCTCTGCCCCACCATCGGCGCAGAATTGCTGAAAATCAAACGCCTGTTCGTCTAGGCGGCCTAAAAGGCGTTCAAACATTTGTTTGAATGAGAGGCCTGCCCCATGGATTTCGAATATTCGGCACGACAGAAGGCCCTGATCGCCCGGGTCAGCGCCTTCATGGACGAGCATGTGATCCCCGCCGTCCCCCTCTATGAGGCCCAGCAGGCGGAAGGGCCGCGGTGGAAGGTTCTGCCTGTCATTGAGGATCTGAAGACCAAGGCCAGGGCCGCGGGCCTGTGGAACATGTTCATGCCGCCGTCCTCCGGCGTCGCCCACGTGGATGACAGCTTCGCCTTCGAGGGCCAACAGCTGACCAATCTGGAATACGCGCCCATCGCCGAGCTTCTGGGGCGGGTGGAGTTCGCCTCCGAGGTCTTCAACTGCTCAGCGCCGGACACCGGCAATATGGAGATCCTGAACCGCTACGGGACCCTGGCCCAAAAGGAACGCTGGCTGCGACCGCTGATGAATGGCGAGATCCGCTCGGCCTTCCTGATGACCGAACCCCAGGTGGCCTCGTCTGACGCCACCAATATCGAGACCCGCATCGAGCGCGACGGCGACCACTATGTGATCAACGGGCGCAAGTGGTGGTCGTCCGGCATGGGCGATCCCCGCTGCAAGGTCGCCATCGTCATGGGCAAGACCGACATGGAGGCCCCGCGCCACCAGCAGCAGAGTCAGGTCCTGGTCCCCATGGACGCGCCCGGGGTGAAGATCGTGCGGATGCTGCCGGTGTTCGGCTATGACGACGCGCCCCACGGCCACGCCGAGGCGGTTCTGGAGAATGTCCGGGTGCCGGTGAATGAGGCCCTGCTGCTGGGCGAGGGGCGTGGTTTCGAGATCAGTCAGGCGCGCCTGGGGCCCGGCCGCATCCACCACTGCATGCGCACCATCGGCGCGGCCGAGGTCGCCCTGGAAAAGATGTGCCGCCGGCTCAAGAGCCGCACGGCCTTCGGCAAGACGATCGCCGAACACTCGGTCTGGGAGGAACGCATCGCCCGGGCCCGCATCGATATCGAGATGACCCGCCTGCTCTGCCTGAAGGCCGCTGACATGATGGACAAGGCCGGCAACAAGGTGGCCCGGCTGGAGATCGCCATGATCAAGGTCCAGGCCCCGACCATGGCGCTCAAGGTCATCGACGACGCCATCCAGGCTCATGGGGGCGCCGGCGTGACCAGCGATTTCGGCCTGGCCAAGGCCTATGCCGGCCAGCGCACCCTGCGGCTGGCCGACGGTCCCGACGAGGTCCACAACCGGACCATCGCGCGGATGGAGCTGGCCAAGTACGGGGATCTGCGGGGGAGGCTGGAAGCCGAACAGGACGCCCAGCGCGTGCCCGTGGGCTCGCGCTGAACGCCGGCGGCGGCTGAATTGGCGACTGGGTCAGGCGACCCAGTCGTGCTTCAGCCGCCGCGATCCCACGATGAACAGCGCCGAGGCGACCAGATAGAAGACCAGCCCCGAATAGATGGCGTAGCGCAGGGACTCCTCGCCGAACCGCGGCGTCAGGGCGTCGGAAACCGCCCCGAAATACCAGGTGCCCAGGCCCAGGCCGATCAGGTTGTTGACGAACAGGAAGCAGGCCGAGGCGACCGAGCGCTGGGCGACCGGGACCAGATGCTGGACCGCGGTGATCACGGGACCAAGCCAGGCGAGGTTGAGGCCCTGGGGGATAATGAACAGGAAGAAGGCCAGGGCCAGGGACTGGGACTGGATCGCCAGGAAGAAGCACGGCAGGGCGATCAGGAAAGCCCCGGCCGGCACCAGCAGATAGGCCGCCGGACGCTTGGGCCCCAGGCGGTCGCCGAGCCAGCCCCCCGCCCAGACGCCGATCACCCCGCCCACCAGGGTGATCACCCCGAGGAACAACGAGCGGTCCACCAGGCTCATGCCGAGGCTGCGCTCGAAGAAGGACGGCAGCCAGAAGGCCACGCCGTAACCGCAGACCGACGAGGCCGCGGCCCCCAGTGAAATCAGCCAGAAGCTGGGCTTGCGCAGCAGTAGGGCGACGGCGCCAGGCGGCGGCGCGGCCGGCGCCTGCTCGGCGAGGGGCGGGGCGGGCGCGTTCACAGGCTCATCATAGGCCCCGCGCTTAGGCTCCTTGACGATCAGGCGAAAGATTGGGGCGAAGGCCACACCTGCGAGGCCGACGATGATGAAGGCGGCCCGCCAATCAATGGCGTGGGCGATCAGACCCCCGAACAGAATGCCCAGGGCCGAGCCGATGGGAATGCCAAAGGAGTAGGCCGCCAGCGCCCGGGCCCGATGGGTCTTGGGAAAGTAGTCGGCGATCAGGGAATAGGCGGGCGCCACGCCGCCGGCCTCGCCGATCCCGACCCCCATCCGGGCCAGGAACAGGCTCCAGAAGCCCGTGGCGAACCCGCAAAGGGCGGTGAAGCCGCTCCAGAGCGTCAGGGCCCCGGTCATGATCCAGGTCCGGCTCCAACGGTCGGCGAGCCACGCCACGGGGATGCCCAGACCCGTATAGAAGAGGGCGAAGGCCAGCCCGCCCATCAGGCCGAGTTGGCTGTCGGTGAGCCCCAGATCGGCCTTGATCGGCCCGGCGAGGATGCCGAGGATCTGGCGATCCAGGAAGTTGAACGTATAGGCGACGATCAGCACCCCAAGGACGGTGATCGGATAGCGGTCGGGCCTGATTCCCAATGGGGGGCGGGCGGCGTCGTCGGCGGGCGTGTCCATCAGGGCTCCGTAACAGACAAAGGCCCGGCTCCCCGAAGGGGCCGGGCCTGACAAGCTCTACTAGAACTTCGCTTCGAAGGAGAGGGTCACGGTCTGCGGCGGCCCGTAGTAGGCCGTCACCGAGTTGGCGAAGAGGCCGCCGGGGAAGTTGTAGCCCCCGATCCGGTAGGTCTCGTCGCCGAGATTCTTGCCGTGCAGCCCCACCCGGTAGCGATCGCTGGCCGAGGTCCAGACCAGGCTGGCGTCATAGAGCCAGTAGGCGCCCTGATCGAGCCGGGACGGGATCTCGAACATCGAGAAGGACGAGCGGTAGGAGGCCGAGGGAATGAAGCTGATGCGCCCCTTGTCTCCCAGGTCGCGCTGATAGCTCAGGCTGAAAGCGCCGCTCCATTCCGGGGTGTTCTGGAACACCCGGCTATCGGCGAAGTCCTCAACCACGCCGGTCAGCGGATTGAGGGCCCGGTACTCGTCGAACTCCGCCTTGATGTAGCCCAGGGCGAAGTTGGCGCTCAGATCCGGCGTCAGATAGGCGACGCCCTCCACCTCGACCCCCGACATGTGAGATTCGCCGACGTTAAGCACCTGGCTGGCGATGGAGGCGCCGACCGGGGTCTGAAGGGTCACCTGCTGGTCCTGGTACTGGGCGTAGAAGACCGCCGTATTCAGGCTTAGCCGGCGGTCGAAGAAGTAGCCCTTCAGGCCCGCCTCGTAGGAGTCCACGGTCTCGGGCGCGTAGCCGTCCCGGGAGGTGGGCGTGAGGATGGCGTCGGCCCGCATGTCGAAGCCGCCCGACTTGAAGCCCTGGCTATAGGAGGCGTAGCCGGTCAGTTCGGAGCCAAAGTCGTAGCTGACGCTCACCCGCGGGGTGAACTTCTCATAGCTGTCGGTGCTGGTGAAGTTCGACCGAACGAGACCGGGCACGGCGAGGGGGTTGCCAAACAGGGGAGAGCGGATGCCGGTGAAGTTCTGGCGATAGACGACGCCGGTCTTCTCATCCTGCGTGTAGCGGCCGCCCACAGACAGGGTCAGGGCCTCGGTGAGGTCGAAGCTCACATCGGCGAAGGCCGACCAGCTCTCGGTGTCCACATGGCCGGCCGTGGCGATCGTCAGAGCCGCCTGGCTGAGCACGGTGTCGAAGGCGCCGGCCGCCGTCGCGCTGAGATAGAAGAGGCCGCCGACCGCCTGCACTCGGTCGCCCGAATAGAGCAGTTGCAGCTCCTGGGTGAACTGGTGGTCGCTGTATCGGGCGGGAATGTCCAGGAACGGGGCCGGCAGGGTGTCGAAGTCGATCTCCCCGGCCGTCTCGCCCGCGCGGTAGGCCGAGATCGACTTGAAGGTCAGGGAGTCGCTGGCTGACCATTCCCCCAGCAGAGAGACGCCGCGGCTCTCCACGCGGTTCTTGTCACCGGCGCCGGCCCGGGTGTCATAGACGTTGGGCAGGACTTCGCCGCCAGGGATGGGCTGGTTCAGCACATTGAAGGCGGCCACTTCGCGGTGACCATGGCGGGGGTTGGAACGGTCGGTGACAATGTCGCCGGCGAGACGGAAGAACAGGTCCGGCGTCGGCGAGAACTCCACCGTGGCGCGGGCGGCGCTGACGTCCTTGTTGTAGTGCTCCGCGCCCGTGGTCAGGTTGCTCCCATAGCCGTCGCGGTCAAAGCTGGCCCAGGTCAGACCGACGCCGAGGCTGTCGCTGACCATCCCCTTGGCCGATCCGATGAAGTCGCGCTGGTTGTAGGAGCCGAGCTGGCCCTTGAAGCGCATCTCCGGCTCGCCATCGATCTTGGCGGTGACGTACTTGATCGCCCCGCCGATGGTGTTGCGCCCGTAAAGCGTGCCCTGGGGTCCGCGCAGGACCTCCATCCGCTCGATGTCGAAGATGTCCAGGACCGCGCCTTGCGGGCGGGCGATGTAGACATCGTCCACATAGAGGCCGACGCCGGGCTCAAAGCCCCAGAGCGGATCCTGCTGCCCAACCCCGCGAATGAAGGAGATCAGGGTGGAGTTGGAGCCCCGGGCCACCTGAACCGTGAGGTTCGGGGTCGACTGCTGCAAGGTGGTGATGTCGGCCGCCCCGGTGGCCGCCAGCCGTTCAGCGGTGATCGCGGTGACGGCGACGGGAACGTCCTTGAGGGACTCCTCACGCCGTCGGGCGGTGACCACCAGTTCTTCGACCACCGCGACGCCCTGCGCAGGGGCCTGAGCCGCGGCGACGCCTGGCACGGCCGCCATCGCCGCGCTCGCCAGGAGCGCAGCCTTCAAGATGGTATTCATTTTATCCTCCCCAACGCGCCGCTTTGTGAGGTGCGGCGTCGCCAATAACTCACCATCTGGTGAATTACCGGCGAGTGTGCCTTCAACCGGGGCCTTGGCGCCAGGGCTCAGATGGGGCCGGGTTCCGAATTTTTGGCCAGTTGGTGAATTTTCGCAACACCTCCGCCCCCGGTGGCGCCGTCCCGGCGGCGGACCACGGCTTCAAGGCCCGCCGCGCAATAGGCGAACAGGCGCTCGCGCACCGCCTGCAGATCCGAGGAGCGGCACAGGCCATCAGAAAGCTGGTCGATGCGCCCGGTCTCCGAAAGGGCCAGCATCATCGCGCCGGTGAGGAACTGGTAGCACCAGTAGAGGTCGTCAATTTCAGCCTCCGGCAGGGCGGCCTTGAGGGTGTCGATCAGCTGGTGCACCACAGGGTCAAAGAACCGGTGCATGGTCTCCCCGCCCCAGGCCGGGGTGTTGTTGACCAGGGCGACCAGCCGGAAATAGTTCTTCCAGCCCGGGTCCTGGGTCATGGAGCGGTCGAGCAGAGGTCCGATAAAGGCCTCGATCACCCCCTCAGCCTTTAGATCCTCGGGATGGGCGGCCTGATAGGTCGCCATGGCCTCCAGGCGTTCACGGTTGAGGATCTCGGCGCGGCGGGCGAAAACGGCGTCGAAGAGTTCGCGCTTGGCGCCGAAATAGTAGTGGATCAGGGCGGTGTCGACGCCAGCCTCGGCCGCCACCTGCCGCACGGTGACCCCATAGAAGCCGTGGCGGGAGAACAGGTCCTCCGCCGCATTCAGAATAGCTTCGCGCAGATCCTGGCCCTGGCCCTTGGGCCGGCGACCGCGGGTCGCTCCGGGCGCGATATCGGTTGATTTCCCCATGATGGGGCAGTGGAGGACGCCCGCAGCCCGATCGTCAAGCGTCGGCGGCCGCTCTCACCCTGCGCAGGCGGAGGTCGGCGCGCGCCTCAGAGGCTGGCCGGGCGTGTGAGGACGAACAGGCTCAGCACGCCAGCCAGGGCCATCAGGGCGGGAACAACTTTGAGCAGCTTGACCATAGGTCACAGATAGGCACGGCCATGGCGCCTATCCAGTTAAGCTTCCGACAGAATTCCTGGCCTCGCCTTCAGTCCGACTGCCCCGGGAAATACCCGTCGCGGGTTGACTCAGGCCGTGGGGCTTCCTAATTCCAGGCCGCGTTAGCACTCAGGGTTGGCGGCTGCTAATATGCGCCGATCGCGGGGGCTGACCTCATCGCAATTCCAATAGTTCCGAATGGAGCAAGACCAAAATGGCGTTTCGTCCTTTGGGAGACCGCGTCCTCGTGCGGCGTGTCGAGGAAGAACAGAAGACCAAGGGCGGGATCATCATTCCCGACACCGTGAAGGAAAAGCCGCAGGAAGGCGAAATCATCGCCGTCGGCCCCGGCGCCCGTGACGAGAGCGGCAAGGTTCAGCCCCTCGACGTCAAGACCGGCGATCGCATCCTGTTCGGCAAGTGGTCCGGCACCGAGATCAAGCTCGAAGGTGAAGACCTGCTGATCATGAAGGAAAGCGACGTCCTGGGCGTCCTCGACTAAGACCCCGGCCCCTCGCCGACCAGCCCGCCCGCAAGGTCGGGCGCAAGACATTCGGCCAAGGCGCGCGACCCGGGATGATCCCGACGCTGCCCTTCGCCTCAAGGAAAGAAGAAGAAGAAATGGCTGCGAAAGACGTCTATTTCTCCGCTGACGCCCGCGACCGCATGCTTCGCGGCGTCAACATCCTCGCCAACGCCGTGAAGGTGACCCTGGGCCCCAAGGGCCGCAACGTGGTCATCGAAAAGTCCTTCGGCGCCCCGCGCTCGACCAAGGACGGCGTCACGGTGGCCAAGGAAATCGAACTGGCTGACCGCTTCGAGAACCTCGGCGCCCAGCTGATCCGCGAAGTTGCGTCGAAGACCAACGACAAGGCCGGCGACGGCACCACCACGGCGACCGTTCTGGCTCAGGCCATCGTGGTCGAAGGCCTGAAGTCGGTGGCCGCCGGCATGAACCCGATGGATCTGAAGCGCGGCATCGACAAGGCCGTCGCCAAGGTGATCGAAGAGATCAAGGCCACCTCCAAGAAGGTCTCGGCCAATTCCGAGATCGCCCAGGTCGGCACCATCTCGGCCAACGGCGACACCGAGGTCGGCGAGATGATCGCCCGCGCCATGGACAAGGTCGGCAACGAAGGCGTCATCACCGTCGAAGAAGCCAAGACCGCCGAGACTGAACTCGACGTCGTCGAAGGCATGCAGTTCGACCGCGGCTACCTGTCGCCCTACTTCATCACCAACGCCGACAAGATGGAGGCCGATCTCGAAGAGCCCCTCATCCTGCTCTACGAAAAGAAGCTCTCCAGCCTGCAGCCCCTGCTGCCGGTGCTCGAAGCCGTGGTCCAGTCGGGTCGTCCCCTGCTGATCATCGCCGAGGACATCGATGGCGAGGCCCTGGCCACCCTGGTGGTCAACAAGCTGCGTGGCGGCCTCCGCGTCGCCGCCGTCAAGGCGCCGGGCTTCGGCGATCGCCGCAAGGCCATGCTGGAAGACATCGCCATCCTGACCGGCGGCCAGCTGATCAGCGAAGACCTGGGCATCAAGCTCGAGAACGTGTCCCTCGACATGCTCGGCAAGGCCAAGAAGGTCACGATCACCAAGGACGACACCACGATCGTCGACGGTTCCGGCGAGAAGACCGGCATTGAAGGCCGTATCAGCCAGATCAAGCGCCAGATCGAGGACACCACCTCGGACTACGACAAGGAAAAGCTGCTGGAACGTCTGGCCAAGCTGGCCGGCGGCGTTGCGGTCATCCGCGTCGGCGGCTCCACCGAGGTCGAGGTGAAGGAACGCAAGGACCGCGTCGACGACGCGCTCAATGCGACCCGCGCCGCGGTTGAAGAAGGCATCGTCCCTGGCGGCGGCGTCGCCCTGCTCAAGGCCTCCAAGATCCTGGACGGCTTCAAGGGCGACAATGACGACCAGGAAGCCGGCGTGGCCATCATCCGCCGCGCTCTGCAGGCGCCGATCCGTCAGATCGCCGAAAACGCCGGCGTCGAAGGCTCGATCGTCGTCTCCAAGGTGCTGGAATCCACCTCGGCCACCTTCGGCTTCAACGCCCAGACCGAAGAATATGTCGACATGGTCCAGGCCGGCGTCATCGACCCGGCCAAGGTCGTCCGGACGGCTCTGCAGGACGCGGCTTCGATCGCCGGCCTGCTGATCACCACCGAAGCGGCGATCGTCGAGGCCCCGAAAAAGGGCGGCGGCGGCGGCGGCGGCGGCATGCCTGACATGGGCGGCATGGGCGGCATGGACTTCTAAGTCCAAGCCCTCCAGGCTTTCTCAAGACGAGAAGGGCGGAGCCTCACGGCTCCGCCCTTTTTCTTTGGGCGAAGGGCTGAAGCGACCGCCTCGACCTCACCGCCCCTGCTCGTCGCGGATGATCAGGTGGCCGAGCCAGCTGGTCAGGCCGGTGACGATGGCGGCCACCAGGCCCGGCCAGAGGCCGTCCACGGTGAAGCCGTCCAGGAAGACCGAGACCAGGATGATCATGCCGGCGTTCAGCACCAGCAGGAACAGGCCCAGCGTCACCAGGGTCAGGGGCAAGGTCAGGATGAACAGGATCGGCCGCAGGATGGCGTTCACCAGGCCCAG
This sequence comes from Phenylobacterium sp., assembly GCF_030679875.1. Lineage (GTDB taxonomy): Bacteria > Pseudomonadota > Alphaproteobacteria > Caulobacterales > Caulobacteraceae > Phenylobacterium. The sequence goes on from NZ_JAUXSP010000015.1 coordinate 318,648, forward strand.
CAGCACCGCGGCCAGGATCAGGCTGCCCATGTCAGTGAAGGCCACGCCGGCCACCAGCACCGAGGACAGCCACAGGCCAATGGCGGCGAATATGGCGCGGACGATGAACTTGGCCAGCATGAAACACCTTCGGAAATGGCGAACCTTGGCCGCCGGATCAGCGGGCATATTCGCCGATGGCGCCGCTTCCGTCACCCCATGACCCAATTCCGCCGCAACCGGCGCCGATAGCGTGGCCGTGGGTGGGCGAGACGGGAGATCGCGATGCAAAGACTGGTCCTGCTGACCCTGGCCGCCCTCTGGACCAGCGCGGCGAGTGCTGCGCAGCCACAAGACCCCCCGCCCTTCGGCCCGGGCCCCCAGGGCGGGGAGGTTTTCATCAGTCCGTCCGGCGAACCCTTTCGCGGCCCCGGCGGGCTTGCGGCCTGGCTCACAGGCGCCGACCGCGACGGGGACGGCCTGGTCACCGCCCCCGAGTTCGAGGCCGACGCCCTTCGCGTCTTCGCCCGTCTCGACACCGACCAGAATGGGGTGATCGATGGTTTTGAAACCCAGGCCTATGAGCGGGAAATCGCCCCGGAGATCCGCCGCCTGGGCGAGGCGCGGTCCCCCGGCGGCGGGGGCGGCCCTGGCGCCGACAGCGAACGGCCGCGACGACCGCTGCTCGGCATGGGCCGTGGCGCGCGGCCATCACCGCGGGAGGGCGCGGCCCGCTACGGCCTGCTGAATGAACCCCACCCGGTGCGCGGCGCAGACGCCGATCTGTCGGGGCGCGTCAGCCTGGAGGAGTGGCGCAAGGCCGCGGCCCGCCGCTTCGCCCTGCTGGATCTCGACGGCGACGGGGTGCTGACCCTCGACACCCTGCCACGCCTTGGCGGGGAAGCGCCCCGGCGCTGAGCCTCAGGCCCGGGCCAGGTCGACCTGGGGGATGGTCTCCGACAGCCGTCCGCCGACCCGGATCGGCTCGACCCGGATCGCCAGACCCGTGGAGTCATCGGTCTCGACGAACACGCCGCAGACCGTGGCTGGCCCCTCGGCGGGCTTATAGCGGCCGCCGGAGATGCGGGTGGTGAAGCGCCGCAGGGGCTCTTCCTTCTGATTGCCGATCACGCTGTCATAGTCGGCGCAGGCGCCGGCGTCGGTCTGATAGGCGGTGCCGCCGGGCAGGATCTGGCAGTCGGCCGTGGGCACATGGGTATGGGTGCCCACCACCAGACTGGCGCGGCCGTCGCAGAAATGGCCCATGGCCATCTTCTCGCTGGTGGCCTCGGCGTGCATGTCTACCAGCACGGCGTCCGACACCATGCCCAGCGGCGCCTTTTCCAATTCGCGGTCGACGGCGGCGAAGGGGTCGTCCAGGGAGTCCATATGGACCCGGCCGAGCAGGTTGATCACCAGGATGCGCCGGCCTGACTGGGTCTCGAACAGATTGGCCCCGCGGCCCGGCGCGTCGGCCAGGACGGAATAGTTCAGGGGCCGGATCAGGCGGGGCTCGCGGACGATATAGGTCAGCGCCTCCTTCTGGTCCCAGGAGTGGTTGCCGAGCGTCAGGCAGTCGGCGCCGGCGTTGAACAGCTCCCGGGCCGTATTCTCAGTGATCCCGAAACCGGCGGCGGCGTTCTCGGCGTTGATGACCACGAACTCCAGACCGAGCTGGCGGCGCAACATGGGCAGGTGGTCGGCGAGACCCTCGCGGCCTGAGCGGCCGACGACATCTCCGAAAAAGGCGAAACGCATCAGTGCATCCTATCGGACTTCAATCAGCCCGGCTTCCGTCAAAATGGCGTCCAGCCGCTGATCGTGCGGCTCCAGCGGCAGGTCCTCGACCTCCTGGCCGGCATAGGCGTAGCCGAGCAGGAAGGGGCGATGGTCTGCGCCCAGCGCCGCGATCGCCCGATCATAGACGCCGGCGCCCTGCCCCAGGCGCCCGCCTCGCCGATCAAAGGCCAACAGGGGCACAATCAGGGCGGTGGGCGACACCTGCGGCTGGTCGGCAAGCGGCGCGGGGATTCCGAAGGCGTCCGGCGAGAGGGCGGCGCCCGGGGTCCAGGCGCGGAAGGTGAGCGGCGCCTCCCGGTCCGCCGCCACCGGCAGGGCGAGAGCTGCGCCGGCCTCCGCCAGGGCCGCCATCAGCGGGCCGGGATCAAGCTCGGCGCCCTGGGCAAAATAGCCCGCCACCGGGCCAGCCCCCAGCCGCGCCAGCGGCGCGTGGGCGGCCGCGCGGCTGGCGGCCCGACTGTCCGCGGCCGCCAGCGCCAGACGCAGGCTGCGCATCTGCCGGCGCAGAACGGACTTCTGGTGGGAGACAGGGTTCACCCCGGGCTCTTAGCCGAACCTGAGGCTCCAAGGGAAATAGTCGTAGGCCATTGGAGGTCGGAGCGTTCGAAGCTTAGAGCCTGCCCGAATGTAGGGCTTGCACTTTGCGCGGTGGCGAGACCGTATCCAGCGTCCGGCCCTCGGACGCCCGCTCACAACCGTGGCCGACCCATTGCCCGCTCTGGAGGGGCTACGGCTCGGCCCTTTGCTGGAAGTCGTCGTCAACTAGATCGAACGTTCTCGAGACCTGCCCATCCAGACTGAAAATCGTGATTCCGGCGGCTCTGATGCTTTCATCGCTAGGGGACGCAACTCGGATGCCAATCTTCTCGACTTGGTCGAATGGCATCGACTCAATGACGTGCGTGTCGATCTGCCCCCGCTGAAGCACGACCACCACGTATGCGATGTTGCGCTCGACGTTCCGCAAGACCCGGGCACGGTCCAGCCGGCCATCCCCAACAAAATCGGCCGAAAACGCCAGAAATCCGGCAGGGTCCGCAAGCCGCTTCGCATAGTCAGGAGACGTCGCATAGTCCGAGAGCTTTGCCTCGACATAGCCAATGGATATCAGCGCCGTTGGCAACGGCCGCTGGTCAGGCGCGGGGTCTTCAAGGGTCATTGAGGCTATGAGGGCCAGGCTGAGAGCAGTAGCGAGCATAGGCTTAGCTTACACGGGCTGAGCCAAACGTCTGCATGCCACCGGCCTCAGTTCTCCCCAGCGTCTGCAGACCCGCGCAGCGGATAATTGACTGAGAAACGGGCCCACGACAGAAACCGCTGAGCGATCAGGGGGTGAGGGTGGCGGCGCCGTGAGGACCGTGAAGGACGATTTTAATCCCCTCGGACCTGGATAACCAGGTGGGCGCCATGTGTCCGGGGCCACGGCGCCGGACAGGGACAGCTCCCTTTGAGACAATTAAGGTCGGAGGAATTAGGTTGCCTTCGACGTGAGCCACAGCAGACCCGCCGAGGCCTAATCTAGGCGCAGGCCACGGCGATAACAAGGCCCGCGGACAGACCTATTCCGCCGCTAGTTTCTCAATCCGCTTGGCCGCCCCGTCCAGGGCGGCGGCGGCCTTGGACTCGATGCGGGCGCGGTCCGATTGCAGGCGGGCGAGCTCGGCCTGCACGCCGGACATCCGGCTGCGGGAATCCCACAGCTCATCGGCCAACAGCAGGGCCGCCATCAGGAACAGCCGCGTCTCGGTCAGCTGGCCCATGTCCTGGGAGACCGCCCGGACCTGGCGGTCGAACAGCCGCACCAGCTCCAGCAGGTGCGCCTCCTGGCCGTCCTCGCAGCCCACCTGATAGGGCCGGCCGTTCACCTCTACGGTCACCTGGGCCATGGGTCAGTCCTCCCGGGTCATGTGGGCGGGGATGTCGAGTTCGGCGTCCGGTTCGAGGTCGAGCTCGGGCTCGCCCTCCTCCTCCTCCTCCTCGGGGGCCGGCTCGTCGTCCTCGGGCGTCTCCAGCACCTCACGAATTTCAGCGATCGCCCGGCCCAGGGCGGCCGAGGCCTCGACGCCGGCGGCCGCCAGGGCCTTTTCCCGGGCGCGGGCCTCGTCCAGCTCGGCCGCCAGCTTGGCGCGGTCCTGGTCAAACAGGCCGCCAGCCTCCAGCCCGGCGCGGCCCTTGGCCTCGCCCAGACGCTGTTCCAGCAGGGCGATGGCGCGTTCGAGCCGCCGGGCGGCCTGGTCTATGGCGCTCTCGCTGGCGGGATCACGGATCATTCAGGACTCCAGAGGTGTGTCCGTTAATCTATAGACCGCCCCGGGCGTGGGCTGAAAGCGGCGCATTTCTTGACCGCCGCGCCCGTGCGTGCGACCCCGCCAGCCTGCGCCCCGCCCCCCATGACCTCCAGACTCCCCGGAACGCCCATGCCCGCACAGCTTCAGACCATGGCCGACGCCATCCGTGTTCTCTCCATGGACGCCGTTCACCGCGCCAAGTCGGGGCACCAGGGCATGCCCATGGGCATGGCCGACGTGGCCACCGTCCTGTGGTCGAAGTTCCTGAAGTATGACGCCACCGCGCCTGACTGGGCCGACCGGGACCGGTTCGTCCTGTCGGCGGGTCACGGCTCGATGCTGATCTACTCGCTCCTGCACCTCACGGGCTTCAAGGCTGTGACCCTGGAGGAGATCAAGAACTTCCGGCAGTGGGGCTCCAAGACCGCCGGCCATCCGGAGTACGGCCACACCCCTGGCGTCGAGACCACCACCGGCCCGCTCGGCCAGGGCATCGCCACGGCTGTGGGCATGGCCATGGCCGAGCGCCACCTGGCCGGACGGTTCGGTGATGACCTGGTCGACCACCGCACCTGGGTCGTGGCCGGCGACGGCTGCCTGATGGAGGGCGTCAGCCAGGAAGCCATCTCCATGGCCGGGCGCTTCAAGCTCCACAAGCTGACCGTGCTGTTCGACGACAACAACACCACCATCGACGGCGAGGCGACCATCGCCGAGACCGGCGACCAGATGGCCCGCTTCAAGGCCGCCGGCTGGGCGGTGAAGGCCGTGGACGGCCACGACTTCGGCAAGATCGCCGCGGCCCTGCGCTGGGCGACCCGGCAGGACCGGCCGACCATGATCGCCTGCAAGACCAAGATCTCGAAGGGCGCCGGCCGCAAGGAAGGCGACCCCCACAGCCACGGCTACACCCTGTTCGACGACGAGATCGCCGATTCCCGCCTGGCCATGGGCTGGAGCCACGAGCCCTTTGTCATCCCCGATGAGGTCTACAAGCCCTGGCGCTCGGCCGGCCGCAAGGGCGGCAAGGCCCGCAAGACCTGGGAAAAGGCGCTGGGCGCCTCGCCCCTCAAGAGCGAATTCCAGCGGGCCATGGCCGGCGAACTGCCGCTTGAGGCCTTCGAACGCCTGGACGCCCACATCGAAGAGATGGCCAAGACCGCGCCAGCCAACGCTACCCGCGTGCATTCCGGCGCGGCCCTGGAACAGCTGGTTCCGGCCATCCCGGAAATGGTCGGCGGCTCGGCCGACCTGACCGGCTCCAACAACACCTTCGTCAAGGGCACGCCGGCCTTCGACGCCCCGGACTATTCGGGTCGCTACGTGCACTACGGTATCCGTGAACACGGCATGGCGGCGGCCATGAACGGCATGGCGCTGCATGGGGGCGTGATCCCCTATTCCGGCACCTTCATGGTGTTCTCCGACTATAGCCGCCCGGCCATCCGGCTGGGCGCCCTGATGGGCGCGCGGGTGATCCATGTGATGACCCACGATTCCATCGGCCTGGGCGAAGACGGCCCGACCCACCAGCCGGTGGAGCACCTGGCCTCCCTGCGGGCCATGCCCAACCTGAACGTCTACCGTCCGGCTGATGCGGTTGAGGCCGCCGAGTGCTGGAAGCTGGCGTTGTCCACGCCGACGACGCCCTCGATCATGGCCCTGTCGCGTCAGAAGGTTCCGGCGGCGCGCACCGAAGTGGCGGGCGAGAATCTCTCGGCCCGGGGCGCCTATGAGCTGCGCGCCGCTGACGGCGAGGCCCAGGCGACCCTCTTCTCCACCGGCTCGGAGGTCTCCATCGCGCTGGCGGCCCGTGACCTGCTGCAGGCCAAGGGCGTGCCGACCCGGGTGGTCTCGGTCCCCTGCTGGGAGCTGTTTTCCACCCAGTCGGCGGAATACCGCGCCTCGGTGATCGGCAAGGCCCCGGTCCGCTGCGCGGTGGAAGCCGCCGTGGGCATGGGCTGGGAGCGGTTCATCGGCGAGGACGGCGTCTTCATCGGCATGTCGGGCTTCGGCGCCAGCGCCCCCTATGAGCGGCTCTACAAGGAGTTTGGCATCACAGCCGAAGCCGTGGCCGACGCCGTCCAGGCCAGGCTCTAGGGCCATGCGCCTGGGCACGCCGCTCTCGCCAAGCGCCCTGCGCGTCCTGCTGCTGGGCTCGGGCGAGCTCGGCAAGGAGGTGGCCATCGAGCTGCAGCGGCTCGGCTGCGAGGTGATCGCCGTCGACCGCTACGCCGACGCGCCGGCCATGCAGGTGGCCCATCGCAGCCACGTCATCGCCATGACGGATGCGGCCGCCCTGCGGGCCGTGGTCGAGGCCGAACGGCCCCACCTGATCGTGCCCGAGATCGAGGCCATCGCCACTGACGAGCTGGCGGCGATCGAGGCCGCGGGTCTTGCGGTGGTGATCCCCACGGCGCGGGCCGCCCAGCTGACCATGAACCGCGAGGGCATTCGGCGCCTGGCCGCCGAGGAGTTGGGCCTGGCCACATCGCCCTACGCCTTCGCCTCCAGCGAGGCTGAGCTGGCGGCCGGGGCTGAGGCCGTCGGCTATCCCTGCTTCGTCAAGCCGGTGATGTCGTCGTCTGGCAAGGGCCAGTCCTATGTGGAAGACGCCGCCGATATTGCGCAGGCCTGGCGCTACGCCCTGGAGGGCGGCCGGGTCGAACAGGCCCTGGTGATCGTCGAAGGCCGCATCGCTTTCGACTTCGAGATCACCCAGCTCACCGTCCGGGCCCGCGGGCCCGACGGCGAGGTCGCCACCCACTATTGCGCGCCCATCGGTCATCGCCAGGTGAAGGGCGACTATGTGGAGAGCTGGCAGCCGCAGCCCATGAGCCCGCTGGCCCTCAAGCGCGCCCGGGAAATCGCCGGCCGCGTGACCGCCGCCCTGGGGGGTCTTGGCCTGTTTGGGGTCGAGCTGTTCGTAACGGGCGACGAGGTCTGGTTCTCCGAGGTCAGCCCAAGGCCCCATGACACCGGCCTGGTGACCCTGGCCACCCAGGTTCAGAGCGAATTCGCCCTGCACGCCCGGGCGATCCTGGGCCTGCCGGTGGATGTGACCTTGCGCGAACCGGGCGCCAGCGCGGTGATCTATGGGGGCATGGAGGCCCGCGGCGTGGCCTTTGAGGGCGTCGCCGAGGCCCTGGCCGTCCCCGGCGCCGACCTCAGGCTTTTCGGCAAGCCCGAGGCCTTCGAGCGCCGCCGCATGGGGGTGGCCCTGGCCACAGCCCCGACCATCGAGGCCGCCCGGGCGCGGGCCAAAGAGGCGGCGGCCAAGGTTCGGGTGGTCAAGGGCGACTGAACCGTGTGTGGCCGGGCGGGCGCGCCAGCCCCGCCCCGCATGCCCCGTGGCGCTTTCGGGCGTACTAGAGCTTGACTCGCGCGAGAGGGGCCGCACAAAACCCCGGCAAAACAATCGCAAAACGTCGCTCGCAGCCCCTGTTTCGCGCCGACCCTATCTCGCCAGGAGAACACCATGACCGTCCGCGTCGCCATCAACGGTTTCGGCCGCATCGGCAGGCTCGTCCTGCGCTCGATCATCGAGCATGGCCGCACAGACATCGAAGTGGTGGCGATCAACGACCTGGGCCCGGTGGAGACCAACGCCCACCTGCTGCGCTATGACAGCGTGCATGGCCGCTTCCCCGGCACGGTCATCGTGGACGGCGACACGATCGATGTCGGCCGCGGGCCGATCAAGGTCACCGCGATCCGCAACCCGGCCGAGCTGCCGCACAAGGAACTGGGCGTCGACATCGCCCTGGAATGCACTGGTCTCTTCACCTCCCGGGAAAAGGCCGCCGCCCATCTGGAAGCCGGCGCCAAGCGTGTGCTGGTCTCGGCGCCTTGCGACAATGCCGACAAGACCATCGTGTTCGGCGTCAACCACGACGTCCTGACCAAGGATGACCTGGTGGTCTCCAACGCCTCGTGCACCACCAACTGCCTGGCCCCGATCGCCAAGGTGATCCACGACCTGTGCGGCATCGAACGCGGCTACATGACCACCATCCATTCCTACACCGGCGACCAGCCGACGCTGGACACCATGCACAAGGATCTCTACCGCGGCCGGGCCGCAGCCATGTCCATGATCCCCACCTCCACCGGCGCGGCCAAGGCCGTGGGCCTGGTGCTGCCGGAGCTGGCCGGCAAGCTGGATGGCTCCTCGATCCGTGTGCCGACCCCCAATGTCTCGGTCGTGGACCTGAAGTTCGTGCCGGGCCGCAAGGTGTCCAAGGACGAGATCAACGCCGCCCTGCAGGCCGCCGCCGACGGCGCCATGAAAGGGGTCCTGGCTGTTTCCAACGACCCGCTGGTGTCCATCGACCTGAACCATATCGCCGCGTCGTCCACCGCCGCCCTGCCCCAGACCCAGGTGGTCGAAGGCCAGCTTGGCCGAGTCCTGTCCTGGTATGACAACGAGTGGGGTTTCTCGACCCGGATGAGCGACACGGCGCTCGCCATGGCCAAGCTGATCTGATCGGCTGCCCGGACGTTCGCCTTAGAGGCCGATGCGCCTGGGCCCCGGCCCAGGCGCGGCCCGCCGCCCACGCCCTGACCGCTGGAAGCCAATGACCTTCAAGACCCTCGACGACGCCGACCTGAAGGGCCAGCGGGCCCTGGTGCGGGTGGACATCAATGTGCCCATGGCCGACGGCCAGGTCAGCGATGACAACCGCCTGCAGGCCGCCAAGCCGACGGTGGACAAGCTCCGGGCCGGAGGGGCGCGGGTCATCCTGCTCGCCCACTTCGACCGGCCGAAGGGCAAGCGGGTTCCGGAAATGAGCCTGGCCCAGGTGGTCGAGCCCCTGTCCCAGGTGCTTGGCGTCAAGGTGGCCTTCGCCGAAGACTGTATCGGCGAGGCGGCGGACAAGGCCGTGGCGGCCCTTAGGGACGGCGACGTCCTGCTGCTGGAGAATGTCCGCTTCCATCCCGGCGAAGAGAAGAACGACGCCGACTTCGCCCAGGCGCTCGCGGCCAATGGCGACCTCTATGTGAACGACGCCTTTTCCGTCGCCCACCGGGCGCACGCCTCGACTGAAGCCCTGGCCCACCAGCTGCCGGCCTATGCCGGCGAGCAGATGCGGCTGGAGCTGCAGGCCCTGGACGCCGCCCTCGGCAAGCCCAAGCGGCCCGTCCTGGGCATTGTCGGCGGCGCCAAGGTCTCCACCAAGCTCGACCTGCTGAACAATCTGGTCGGCAAGCTCGACGCCCTGGCCATTGGCGGCGGCATGGCCAACACCTTCCTGGCGGCGCAAGGGGTCGATGTGGGCGGGTCGCTCTGTGAGCACGATCTCGGCGACACGGCGCGAGAGATCATGGCCTCGGCCGAGACGTCCGGCTGCCGGCTGCTGCTGCCCGTCGATGTAGCCACCGCCACCGAGGTGGCGCCGGGCGTGGCGGCCAAGATCCAAGGGCTTGACCACCTCGGCCCCGATGACAAGATTCTGGACGCCGGCCCGGAAACCCTGGCGCGCCTGCTCGCGGCCATGGACGGGGCCGCCACACTGATCTGGAACGGCCCCCTGGGCGTTTTTGAGGTGCCGCCCTTCGACAAGGCGACCGTTTCGGCGGCCAAACACGCGGCAAGCCTCGCCAGATCCGGTCAACTGGTGGCTGTCGCCGGTGGGGGTGATACGGTGGCGGCGCTGAACGCGGCTGACTGCGCAGACGACTTCACCTTCGTCTCGACTGCCGGCGGCGCGTTCCTTGAATGGATGGAAGGCAAGACCCTGCCCGGTGTGGCGGCTCTGAGCCAGTAAGAGACAAGAGAGAAACGGACGGATACGGCGATGGCCCGGATTACCCTGAGACAGCTTCTCGATCACGCCGCCGAGCACAGCTACGGCGTGCCGGCCTACAACATCAACAACATGGAACAGGGCCTGGCGATCATGGAGGCCGCCCATGCGGTCAATGCGCCGGTCATCATCCAGGCGAGCCGGGGCGCGCGCTCCTACGCCAATGACATCGTGCTGAAGCACCTGATCGACGCCCTGGCCGAGATGTATCCGCACATCCCGATCTGCATGCATCAAGACCACGGGAACAACGAGGCCACCTGCGCCACGGCGATCCAGTTCGGCTTCACCTCGGTGATGATGGACGGTTCGCTGATGGCCGACGCCAAGACGCCCGCCGACTACGACTACAACGTCAAGGTCACCCGCAACGTCGTGGACATGGCCCACTGGGTCGGCGCCAGCGTCGAGGGCGAGCTCGGCGTGCTGGGCAGCCTTGAGACGGGCATGGGCGAGAAGGAAGACGGCCACGGCTTCGAGGGCAAGCTCGGCCATGACCAGCTGCTGACCGATCCCGACCAGGCCGTGGCCTTCGTCAAGGCGACCGAAGTCGATGCGCTGGCCATCGCCATGGGCACCAGCCACGGCGCCTACAAGTTCACCCGCAAGCCGGACGGCGACGTCCTGGCGATGAATGTGATCGAGGAGATCCACCGCCGCCTGCCCAACACCCACCTGGTGATGCACGGCTCGTCCTCGGTGCCGCAGGATCTGCAGGACGTCATCAACCAGTATGGCGGCGAGATGCCCCAGACCTGGGGCGTGCCGGTGGAAGAGATTCAGCGCGGCATCAAGCACGGCGTGCGCAAGATCAACATCGACACCGATAACCGGATGGCCATGACCGGCGCCATTCGCAAGGTGTTCGCCGAGAACCCGGCGGAGTTCGATCCGCGCAAATATCTGAAACCCGCCATGGAGGCCATGCGCCAGGTCTGCCAGCAGCGGTTCGAGGAATTCGGCGCCGCCGGCTGGGCCGACAAGATCACGCCACTGCCCCTGTCGGTGATGGCCAAGCGCTACGCCGCAGGCGAACTGGACCCGAAGATCGGCGTCAGCCGGCAGGCCGCCGAGTAGTTCATCCTGGACTTCGACAACGAAAAACGCCGGCCAGGATCCCCTGGCCGGCGTTTGTATTTCGGCTCGCCTCCCCCGATGCGGGCGAAGCGCTGAAGGGGGCTAGCCCTCCATCTCGCCCATGGCGCTCTGCATGAAGTTGGCTTCGCCCAGGGACTTCAGCAGCAGGAGCTGGGTTTCGAGATAGTCGATGTGCTCTTCGGTGTCGGACAGGATCTCCCGCAGCAGTTCGCGCGACACATAGTCGGCGACGCTTTCGCAGAGCTGGATGCCTTCGATCAGGGTCACCCGGCCGCCGGTCTCCACCGCCAGATCGGACTCCAGGCACTCGCCGACGGCCTCTCCGACCTTCAGCTTATGCAGATCCTGCAGATTAGGCAGGCCCTCAAGGAACAGGATGCGGTTGATCAGCTTATCGGCATGCTTCATCTCGCCGATAGACTCTTCATAGACGATCTTGCCCAGCTGGCGCAGACCCCAGTTCTCGAACATACGCGCATGCAGGAAATACTGATTTACAGCAGTCAGCTCATTGGTGAGCACTGCGTTCAGCATTCGGATAACAGCCTTGTCGCCTTGCATGTGTGGCTCCTTTCCTCACGCCGCATACAGATTTGTCCGCAACCTCATGCGAAGGCCGCGTCGTGTCAAAGCCTATGTTTGCAAGTGATTAGCGCTGGCGAAGAAACTCGCGCGGCGACCTTCGAAGGCCTGCCTATTCGGCGGCGTAGCGCAGCGCCTGTTGCTGGTCCTGCAGGATCTCGCGCATGTCGCAGACACAGCGGGCGCATTGGGGTTTGGCGTCGCAGGCGCGGAAGATTTCCGACGGCCGGCTGGCGCCCGAGGCGACCGCAGCGCGGACCTCACGTTCCCGAATTCCGTTGCAGTTACAAACGTACACGAGCGGTTGACTCCCCAGGCGACGAGGAGATTGTTAGCAGATGCGAACGTCCTTGCAAGTCATTTGCAGCTTGGTTGCGACGCATTAGCGCGACTCTATGACGCGCCCCGTCCGCTTGGTGCCGGGCGCTTCGGGGCGCAAGACTTCCGGCGCTTTTGACGAGCCACGTGGAGCGGGAAAGCCAGATGGAATTCGACGCGCTGCTTCTGTCGCGAATTCAGTTCGCCTTCACGATCGCCTTCCACATCATCTTTCCAAGCTTCACCATAGGCTTGGCGAGCTATCTGGCCGTTCTTGAGGGCCTCTGGCTCCTCACCCGCAATGAAACATTCAAGACCCTCTACCTCTTCTGGGTGAAGATCTTCGCCCTGTCCTTTGGCATGGGCGTGGTGAGCGGGGTGGTGATGAGCTACCAGCTCGGCACCAACTGGAGCGTCTTCTCAGCGGTGGCCGGGCCGGTGATCGGCCCCCTGTTCGCCTTCGAGGTTCTGGCCGCCTTCTTCCTGGAGGCCAGCTTCCTGGGGGTCATGCTGTTTGGCTGGAAGAAGGTGGGGCCAGGCCTTCACTTCACCTCTACGGTCCTTGTCGCCCTGGGCACATTGACCTCGGCCTTCTGGATCATCTCGGCCAACAGCTGGATGCAGAGCCCCTCAGGTTTCGCCGGAACGGTCGAAGAGGGGCTTGTGGCGGTCAACTGGATGCAGGTGATCTTCTCCCCCACCTTCCCCGAACGACTGGCGCACATGGTCCTGGCCGCCTATCTGACCACCGCCCTGGTGGTGGCCGCCGCCAGCGCCTTCCGCCTGCTGCGCGACGCCAGCGAGGCGGAGTCAGCCATGGCGCTCAAGATGGCCATCGGCATGCTGGCCATCGTCGCGCCGCTGCAGCTCCTGGTGGGGGACCTGTCGGGCAAGGTTGTCCTGGAACATCAGCCGGCCAAGCTGGCCGCCATCGAGGCCTTCTGGGAAACCCGCACCGAACAGCCCTTTCATATCGCCGCATGGCCCGACCGCGAGATCGCGGGCAACCACTGGGAGCTGTCGATCCCCAAGGTGGGCAGCTGGATCACCGGGGGCTCCGTCGACGCCGAGATCCAGGGCCTGGACGCCTTCGCGCCGGAGGACCGGCCGCCCGTCTTTATCGTCTTCTGGTCTTTCCGGCTGATGGTCGGCCTGGGCATGGCGATGATCGCCCTGGGGTTCTGGGGCGCGTGGCTGATCTGGCGGGGATCGCCGGCCCGGAGCCGGGTCTTCCTGAAAGCCTGCGTCGCCATGGGCCCGACCGGCTTCGTGGCGGTGATCGCCGGCTGGATCGTCGCTGAGGTGGGCCGTCAGCCCTATGTGATCTACGGCGTCCTGAGGACAGAAGACGCGGTCTCGCCAATCGGGGCCGGCGCGGTCTCGGCCTCGCTGATGGGCTTCCTGGTGGTCTACGCCATCGTGTTCAGCGTCGGGGCGCTCTACATTCTGCGCCTGCTGGCGGAGGGGCCCCTGGCCGGCGCCCTTGAGCCGGCCCCAAGCGAGCAGAGGGCCCCAGGGTCGCCCCTGTCCGCCGCCCCGGAAGACCCCGGCCCACCAAGCAAGGGGGACCACTGATGGACCTCGACCTGCCCCTGATCTGGGCCGGCGTCATCGCCCTGGCCGTCCTGCTCTATGTGATGCTCGACGGTTTTGACCTGGGCATCGGCATCCTGTTCCCCTTCGCCCGCTCCCCGCGGGACCGGGACACCATGATGAACACCATCGCCCCCTTCTGGGACGGCAACGAAACCTGGCTGGTCCTAGGCGGCGGGGGGCTCTTCGCCGCCTTCCCGCTCGCCTATGCGATCATCATGCCGGCCCTCTACATCCCGATCCTGTTGATGATGATGGCCCTGATCCTGCGCGGCGTGGCCTTCGAGTTCCGCGCCCGGGGGCGGGCCCGGGGCAAGGCCTTCTGGACCGGCGCCTTCGCCGGCGGCTCCACCGTGGCGGCCTTGGCGCAAGGGCTGGTGCTGGGGGGCTTCATCCAGGGGGTCACCCTGAACGGCGAGGCCTTCGGCGGCGGCCCCTTCGACTGGCTGACACCCTACACCCTGCTGGTGGCTGTCGGCCTGACCGCCGGCTACGCCCTGCTCGGCTCGACCTGGCTGATCTGGCGGACTGAGAATGACCTGCACGGAGACGCCCGGCGCTGGGCCTGGAAGGCGGTGATCGGAAGCGCGGCCCTCCTGGCGGTGGTCAGCGTGGCCACCCTGTTCGTCCACCCGCAGGTCGCCATCCGCTGGGGCTTTGAGGACGGCGCCTTTGACCTTGCGCGGCTGGGGCTGCTGTCACCCATTCCGCTCCTGGGGCTGGCGGGTCTGGCCCTGGTGGTGCGGGGCCTGGCCAGCGGCGGGCATGTGGCGCCCTTCGTGGGCAGCCTGACCGTCTTCGTCTCCGGCTATCTGGGGCTGGCGGTCGGCTTCTTCCCCAACATCGTGCCCTATGATCTGACCTTCCGGCAGGCGGCCTCGGCGGACAACGCGCTGGGCCTGATGCTGGGAGGACTGGTCATCCTGTTGCCCGTGATCCTGGCCTATACGGTGTGGGTCTACTGGGTGTTCCGCGGCAAGGTCGGGGCCGATGCGGGATATCATTGAGGGACCGCCTGACTCCGAGGCGCCCCGTCCGCCCCTGGCGCGGCGGCTCGCCTGGTTCGTCGCCCTGGCCCTTGGCGGCATGGCCGCCACCGGGGCGGTGGCCTACGTCCTGCGCGCCCTGCTCGGCCTCGAATGAGCCCCCTCCCCTTTGGGCGGAGGTGAGTCTAGAAGCGGGATCATGACCACGCCGCCCGACTGCCGCCTCTATCTGATCACGCCGCCGGTCCTCGATGATCTGGCCGCCTTTGGCCACACCCTGGCCGAGGCCCTGGACGCGGGAGACGTCGCAGCCCTGCAGATCCGGCTGAAGGGCGCTTCGGACGAGGTGATCGCCGCGGCCGTCGATGTCCTGACCCCCATCGCCCACAGCCGGGACGTGGCCGTGATCCTCAATGATCGCCCTGATCTCGCCGCGGCCCTGGGCTGCGACGGGGTCCATGTGGGCCAGGACGATCCCCCCTGCCGGGAGGCCCGTCAGATCATGGGCAAGGCCGCCATGATCGGCGTCACCTGCCATGACAGCCGCCACCTGGCCATGGAGGCCGCCGAGGCCGGCGCCGACTATGTGGCCTTTGGGGCGTTTTTCCCGACCACCACCAAGGACGCTCCCACCCAGGCTGAGCCTGACTTGCTGACCATCTGGCAGGAGTCCATGGAGATCCCTTGCGTGGCGATCGGCGGGATCACCGCCGACACCGCCGAGGGCCTGGCCGCCGCAGGCGCGGATTTCCTGGCGGTCTCGGCCGGAGTCTGGGCCCATCCGGAGGGTCCGGCCGCCGCCGTCCGAGCCCTGAACACCGCCATCGCCCGCGGCCTCGCCCTCCGGGCCAGGTCAGAAGCCCAGGCGGGTCTCTGACGCCCCGCCTTGCCATAGGGCGGCGCGGCGACTAGGTTCCGCCGCCCATTTCCCGCCCGAGCGCCGACCACCGCCCCCCGTCCCTTGCGCGCACTGGAACAGACCGTGGCCACGCAAACCGCACTTCTGAAAGTCATGTCCGACGCCGCCCGCAAGGCTGCGCGAGGCCTCAACCGCGACTTCGGCGAACTGGCCGAACTGCAGGTCTCCAAGAAGAGCGCCGCCGACTTCGTCTCGGCCGCGGACATCAAGGCCGAGCAGACCATCTTCGAGGCGCTCACCGCCGCCCGCCCCGGCTACAGCTTCCTCGGTGAAGAGCGGGGCATGATCGAGGGCACCGACAAGACCCACACCTGGATCGTCGATCCCCTGGATGGGACCACCAACTTCCTGCACGCCATCCCGCACTTCGCCATCAACATCGCCCTGGAGCGCCAGGGCGCCATCGTGGCCGCCCTGACCTTCAACCCGGTCAGCAACGAGCTGTTCTGGGCCGAGAAGGGCAAAGGCTGCTTCCTCAACGACCACCGCCTGCGGGTGGCTGCGCGGACCCGGTTCGATGAGTCGGTGATCGCCACCGGCATCCCCTTCCTGGGTCACGGCCAGCACGCCAAGTTCCTGAAGGAACTGCACCAGATCAGCCAGCGGGTGGCCGGCGTGCGCCGCTTCGGCTCGGCCGCGCTCGACATGGCCTATGTGGCCGCTGGCCGGTTCGACGGCTATTGGGAGCGCGACTTGAACCGCTGGGACCTGGCGGCGGGCATCCTGCTGATCACCGAGGCCGGCGGTAAGGTGAGCGACGCCGACGGGGGCGAGGACGTGCTGGGGTCTGGCTCCGTCTGCGCCGCCAATCTGGATATGCATCCCATGCTGCTGGAGCGACTGCGCGCCGCGGCCTGAGGCGACCACGGGCCCAGGCTTGACGTAACCGTCACAAGCGGCGGCTAGACCGGGGGCATGAGCGCCCTCACCCGTCGCGCCTTTTCGGCGTCCATCCCGCTGGCCCTGGCCTTTGCGGCGTCCAGCCTGGCCCGGCCGCCCCGCCGCCCCCTCGTGATCGCCCACCGGGGCGCCAGCGGCGAGCGGCCTGAGCACACCCTGCTGGCCTATCAGCGGGCCATCGACCAAGGCTGCGACTTCATCGAGCCGGACCTGGTGATGACCCGCGACGGGGTCCTGGTGGCCCGTCACGAGAACGAAATCTCCGAAACCACCGACGTCGCCGACCGGCCGGACTTCGCCGGACGGCGGACGGAGCGGACTATCGACGGGGTGGAGGTGGCTGGCTGGTTCACCGAGGACTTCACCCTGGCCGAGTTGAAGACCCTGCGGGCCCGCGAACGCCTGCCTGAGCTGCGCCCCGCCAGCGCGGCCTTCGACGGCCAGGCCGATATCCCCACCTTCCAGGAGGTGGTCGAGTTGGCCAAGGCGCAGAGCGCGCGGACAGGCCGGACCATCGGCGTCTATCCCGAAATGAAGCACCCGACCTATTTCGAGGCTCGGGACCTGCCCATGAGCCAGGCCCTGGGGGCGGCGCTGCGCGACAACGACCTCGACCGCCGCGACGCCCCGGTTTTCGTCCAGTGCTTCGAGCCGAGACCGCTGCGCGCCTTCCGCGCCGCCAACCGGGCGCCGACGGTGATGCTGGTCGGCGAAGGCCAGATGTCTGAGTCCCTCCTGGCGGAAGTGGCCGGGTTTTCCGACGGCCTGGGGCCGGAGCTGAAAATGGTTCTGCAACTGGATGGGCCGGGCCTCGCCGCCACGCCCCTGATCGCCCAGGCGCAAGCGGCCGGGATGCAGGTTCATCCCTGGACGGTCCGCTCTGAGAACAGCTTCCTGCCGGCCGCCCTGCGACGGGGGGGCCAACCCGCTGCGCACGGGCATGCTGGGCGCTTGCTGCGCGCCCTCTACAGCGCCGGCGTCGACGGGGTCTTCACAGACTTTCCGGAACTGGCGGTGACGGTGCGCCAGGAGATGTTCGGCGCCTGAGCGATCAGGCGGCCTGGCCGAACTGCAGCGCCACCAGCCGGGCATAGAGCCCGCCCTGGGCCGAGAGCTCGGCATGGGTCCCCTGCTCAACCACCTGCCCCTGGTCCATCACCACGATCCGGTCGGCCTTCAGCACCGTGGCCAGGCGATGGGCGATGACCAGGGTGGTGCGCCCGCGCATGGCCTCGTCCAGGGCGGTCTGAACCAGCCGCTCGTTCTCGGCGTCCAGGGCGCTGGTGGCCTCGTCCAGGAGCAGGATGGGCGCCTGGCGGATCAGGGCCCGGGCAATGGCCAGCCGCTGGCGCTGGCCTCCGGACAGGGACCTGGCCCGGTCACCCAATGGGGTCTGGAAGCCCTCTGGCAGGGCTTCGATGAAGCCCCTGGCCTGGGCCGCCTGGGCGGCGGCCAGGATGTCCTCCAGCTGGGCGTCAGGCCGGCCAAAGGCGATGTTCTCGCCCGCTGAGCCCGAAAAGAGCGGCGAGTCCTGGGCGACCAGGGCCATCCGATCGCGCACCGCCCGAGGATCGGCCTGGCGCAGGTCGGTCCCATCCAGGCGGACCACGCCCTGGTCGGGGTCATAGAAGCGCAGCAGCAGCCGAAAGACCGTGCTCTTGCCGGCCCCGGAGGGCCCCACCAGGGCCACCCGCTCGCCGGGCGCGACCTTGAGCGTGAAGTTCTGCAGGGCGGGCAGGTCAGGGCGGCCGGGATAGGCGAAGGTGACGGCCTCAAAGGCGACGGCCCCTTGCGAGGGGCTGAGCAGGGTGACGGGGCTGGCCGGCGCGGCGATGCCTGGTCTGGCGTCCAGCAGCTCGGCGATCCGGTCCATGGCGCCTGCGGCCTTCTGAACGTCCCCCCAGGTCTCCCCCAGCGCGCCGACTGAACCCGCCGCCATCACCGCCAGGAAGGCGAACTGGAAGAGCGCCCCCCAGCTCATTTCGCCGCGCAGTCCGGCATGGACCCCCAGCCAGAAGATGGCCACCACGCCGCCGAACACGAGCGCGATCACCAGGGCGGTCATCACCGCGCGCGCCGTCATGCGGCGCAGGGAGGTTTCGAACGCCCGCTCCACCGCCCCGTCAAAGGACCGCGCTGCGGCGGTCTCCCCGCCGAAGGCCTGGACGGTCTCCAGCGCGTCCAGCGTTTCTCCAGCCTGGCCCACCGCCTGGGCGAACTGGTCCTGGGTCGACACGGTCAGCCGGCGGACGCGACGCCCGAACACGAACAGCGGGGCGATCACAAAGGGGAAGATCAATATCACCAGACCGGTCAGGCCCGGACTGACCCAGACCAGCAGGATCAGCGCCCCGATCAGGGTCAGCAGGTTGCGCAGGGCCACAGAGACCGAAGTGGCCATCAGGCTCTCGACGATCTGGATGTCGGTGGTCAGGCGTGACAGCACCTCGCCCGTGCGGGTGCGCAGGAAGAAGCCGGGATCCAGGGTCAGGATGTGGGCGTAGACCGCCTCGCGCAGGTCGGCCACCACCCGCTCGCCAAGCTTGGTGACGAAGAAATAGCGAAGGGCCGAGGAGAGGGCCAAGGCCAGGGCCACCGCCCCGATCAGGGCGAACCACAGATTGACCCGGGCCGGCGAAATGTCCGGCGCGGTAAGCGCGTCCACCAGCAGTCTTACGGCCCCGGAGAGGCCCAGGGTGGCCGCCGTGGCGCCGATCAGAAAGACAAGGGCGCCAAGGGCCTCGCCCTTGCGGCGCCTGGCGAAGGGCAGCAGTCGGCGAAGGGCGCCCACATTGCGGCTGCGGGGCCGACGCTCAGCGGCCTCATCAAGGTTCTGAGCCAGTTCGGCGCCGACGCCAGGACGCCCCTCCGGCCCCGGGGCGGCGGCGGCGGGAATGTCGGCTGGCTGGCTCATGAAATCCGTGCGCCCTTGCTTCAGGGCCGCCGTTTCTGTATACGCGCGGCTCGTTTGCGCACCGGGCCTGTCAGGTCAGGTGGCGCATCACCCGCTGCTCTTACGTCGGTTGTCCTCGCGATGAAACAAGACACGCACCCTGATTATCACTTCATCACCGTGGTGATGACGGATGGTACGACCTACCAAACCCGGTCGACCTACGGGAAAGAGGGCGCGACCCTGAACCTGGATATCGACCCCAAGACGCACCCGGCGTGGACGGGCGGCGCCCACACCCTGCTGGACCGCGCCGGTCGCGTTTCGCGGTTCAACGCCAAGTTCGGCGGCTTCACCCGCAAGTAGGTCCTTCCCCGCCGCGCGGCGGGGGATTTCCTGGTCCAAACAAAGAAGACGCCGCGAGCCTCTTGGCCTGCGGCGTCTTCTTTGTGTCTGGAATTCCGCGCCCGCAGCGGGGCCCGGGGTCAGGCCGCCCCGAAGGCGTCCCGCAGGCGATCAAACTGGGACAGGACCGGGTTGGGGGTCGAGTCTTCGGCGACCTCGACATACATGCGCCGGTCCAGATGGCGCACCCGCTCGAACAGGCGCTCCGAGCGATCCATCAGCGCCAGCAGGCCGGGGGGCAGGATTTCGAGGGCTTCAGCGGGATGGCGGGTGGTTTCGGCGGCCAGGCGATAGCGCTCTTCGCAGGCGGCTTCGGGCGCCATGTCGCCTTCACGGACAGCCCGTTGCACCAGCAGCCAGGAGGCCACCTGCATCAGCCGGGTGGTCAGCCGCATGCTCTCGGCCGCATAGGCCAGGGCGGCGTTGCGATCCAGGCGCTTGGACTCCTGGCGGCCGCCGCCGTCGAGATAGGCCGCCGTCTCCTCCACCAGGTCCATGCCCTCCTGGAAGGTCCGCTCGAACAGTTCGGAGCGGGCGAAGTCAGCGATCACGTCGCTGCGCCAGGGTTTCGCCAATGCGGTGAGTTCGCTCATCGATTTCCTAAGCCCCTGCCAGACACTGTACGAACCGATCGTCCGATAGCGTACGGCTTGCAACCCCCATGCCATAGCGGCCTGCGAGCCGCGACGTCACCCCCCAGAATGGGGCCATCATCCTATCAGCGGCCCAATCACCGGAACAGGGCGTCGGCCGCCGCGCGCCCGGCCCGTTTACGGTCGACAAAGGCGCGGGTGCGGGCGATTTCCGCCTCCAGCACCTCCAGCCGCGCCTCCAGCTCCTCCACCCCATACAGCTCAAGGTCTTCCCGCGTGACCTCGATCAGGCCCTGACCGCGCCCCAATCTGACTTCCGCCGGCTCTTCCATGCTCGCGCCTCCCTTTGCCCAGGCCCCCGGAGCGGTTTATCCAACTCCGTACGCCGCTCTGGCGCAAGCACGTGGAGGCGATGACGATGGCGCAAGCAACGGTACCGGACCAGATGACGGCCATCGCCATCACGGGCGACAAGGGGCCCGCCAGCGCCCTGCACCCCGTGACCCTGCCCACGCCGACGCCTGGTGCGGGGCAGATTCTGATCCGGGTCGAGGCCGCCGGCGTCAACCGCCCCGACATCGCCCAGCGGGCAGGCTTTTATCCGCCGCCCCCGGGCGCGCCGCAGACCATGGGCCTGGAGGTGGCCGGGGAGGTGGTCGTCGGCGCCGGCCGCTGGCAGGCGGGCGACAAGGTCTGCGCCCTGCTGGGCGGCGGCGGCTACGCCCAGTACGCGACCTGCGACGCACGCCACGCCCTGCCCGTTCCGGCGGGTCTCAGCCTCATGGAAGCCGCGGGCCTGCCGGAGACCGTCTTCACCGTCTTCGCCAATGTGTTCGAGCATGGGGCGCTTAAGGCCGGAGAGACCCTGATGGTCCACGGCGCGACGTCCGGCATCGGGACAACGGCGATACAGATGGCCAAGGCGGCCGGAGCCCGGGTGATCGCCACGGCCCGGGGGGCGGACAAGGCGCGCCAGGCCCTGGAGCTCGGCGCCGACATCGCCATCGATACGACCGCCCAGGATTTCGCCGAGGTCGCCCTCGCCGACGGGGGCTGCGATGTCGTCCTCGACATGGTCGGCGGGGACTATTTCGCCCGTGATCTGGCGGCCCTGAAGACCGGCGGCCGGATCGTCTTCATCGCCGCCCAGGCCGGCGGCAAGGTGGAGCTGAATATCGGCGCCCTGATGATGAAGCGCGCCGTGGTCACCGGCTCGACCCTGCGGCCCAGGGACGCCGAGGAGAAGGCGCGCCTGGCCGCCGCGATCGAGGCCACGGTCTGGCCCTGGATCGCAGACGGCAAGCTGCGCCCCCAGATCGACAGCGTCTTTCCCCTGGAGGACGCCGCCGGCGCCCATGCGGCGCTGGAGGCTGGAACCCATCTGGGCAAGATTATGCTCCGCCCTTGAACCGCGGCCACCCGGCGGAGAATCCGTGCGCTGTACTCACCCCAAGAATAGCGCGCGAGTCCGCTGGGCCGCGCGGGGTGAGCCGATCGCGCGGCCGGGCTCTGGCGCCGCCTGTGGGCGATTGTGGCCCTAGCCTCAACCCGTTGTAGGCCAACGGTTAGTTTGTGTCAGACTTGTAAGATCATAAGCGTTGACGCTGGGATAGGCCTCGCCCAGGCTTGAGGCGCGACTGACCCTGGGACGACACCGCCGGACGCCAGGACCGGACGCGATACAAGAATGATCGGACCCGACCGAGGTCCGGCAGGGAGGACTGCGTATTGATCCGCAATTTTCTTGCGGGCGGGAACGGATGGCCGCGTCAGACGCGACGCCGGACTGCGGCTGCTGAATTTGAACGCCCGGGGCCCGGGCGTGGCCGCGTGGCCTCATTCCATATTTGTGTCGGCCGGAGATTTTAATGACGGCGATTCCCTCAGAGATTCCCCCTCTGAAGCTGCATACCAAACTGTTCTACGCCCTGGGCGCCGTCGCCAATGCGGTCAAGGGGCGGGGTTTGGCCACGTTCCTGATGATCTTCTACAATCAGGTCGTGGGACTGCCGCCGGCGACCGTGGCCGGGGTGCTGATGGTGGCCCTGGTGTTCGACGCCCTGGTCGATCCCCTGGTCGGGCAGGTGTCGGACAACTTCCGCTCCAAGCTGGGGCGCCGCCACCCGTTCATGTATCTCTCGGCCCTGCCGGTGTCCGTCGCCTACTTCCTGCTGTGGAACCCGCCGGGCGGTTGGAGCGACGAGGCCATCGTCATCTGGCTGGTGGCCTGCCTGCTCACCGTGCGGTTGTTCGACACCTTCTTTGAGCTCCCCTCCTCAGCGCTCGCCCCGGAACTGACCCGGGACTACAACGAACGCACCAGCCTGATCTCCATGCGCGCCTTCTTCACGGTGGTCGGCGGCCTGGGTATGACGGTGGCGGCCTATCAGTATTTCCTGGCCGAAAATCCGGACGGCACCGGCGGCATCCTGGCGAGAGACGGCTATTTCGCCTTCTCGCTGGTGTCTGCGGTGTTGATCTTCGTGGTGATCCTGACCTCCACGGCCGGCACCCACAGTCGCATCCCGCATCTGAGCCGACCGCCCACCCGGAAGATCACCTTCAAGGCGATGGCCAGGGAGGTGGCGCACACCCTGAACAATCGCGCTTTCGTCATCGCAACCTTGACCGGCATGTTCATCGCCGTGGCGGCCGGCTCGAAGAATGGCCTGGAAATCTATTTCGCCCTCTATTTCTGGGAGCTGACCCAGAGCCAGCTGGCGATCCTCACCGCCGTCAGCGTCGTCGGCAGCCTCGGCGGCGTCCTGGTGGCCCCCCATGTGGCCCGGGCCCTGGGCAAGAAGCGCGGCGCCATCCTGATGTTCGCCAGCGCCCTGGCCGTCGGCATCACGCCGATCACCCTGCGGCTCGTCGGGATGATGCCCCCCAATGGCACCGACCTTCTGTTCATCATCCTGCTGGTGGAGACCTTCTTCAATTCCGGCATGGCGGTGGCCACCGGCGTGATGCTGGTCTCCATGGTCGCCGACGTGGTCGAGGACGCCGAGGTCAAGACCGGCCGCCGCTCCGAGGGCCTGCTGATGTCGGCCGACAACCTGTTCAAGAAGATCGTCTCAGGGGTGGGCATCTTCATCGCCGGGGCTGTGCTCAGCCTTGTCAGCTTCCCCGATAGCGCGCGCCGCGGCGGCGTCGACCCGGAAATCCTGCAGAATATGGGCCTGATCTACCTGCCCCTGGTCACCCTGCTCTACGGCCTCGGGATCGTCTGTCTCTCCATGTTCAACATCGACAAGGCCAAGCACGAGGACAACCTGCGCATTCTCGACGAGGCCGGCGCCAAGGCCAGCAGCGAGGCTCAGGCGACCCGCGACGCTGAGGTCGACATCCTGTCCGGGGGCGTGACGCCGCCCCTGGGTTCAAAGGCCTGATAGGGGACCACCGTGACCGACCATACTGACACGGCCCCCCAGGCCGCGCCCGCTGACCGCCGCCTGAGTCTCACGACACGGATCCTGTATGGCGCCGGCGGCGCAGCCAGCGCCATCAAGCAGCGCGGGCTCTCGACCTTCCTGCTGCTGTTCTACAATCAGGTGATCGGCCTGCCGCCGCAGATGGTCTCAACAGCCATCATGTTCGCCCTGATCTTCGACGCTTTCGTCGATCCGCTTGTCGGCCAGGTGTCGGATAATTTCCGCTCCAAGTGGGGCCGCCGCCATCCCTTCATGTATTTCTCCGCCCTGCCTGTGGCGATCGCCTTCTTCCTGATCTGGAACCCCCCGGCCGGCTGGGAGCACGCGCAGATTTTCGGCTACATGCTGGCCTGCCTGCTCGTGATCCGCCTGTTCGACACCTTCTTTGAGCTCCCCTCCTCGGCGCTCGCCCCTGAACTGGCCAAGAGCTACGATGACCGGACCAGCCTGATCGCCCTGCGCGGCTTCTTCGGGGTCGCCGGCGGCCTGGGCATGACCTTGCTGGCCTATCAGGTCTTCCTCAGGGAGGGGCCGGGCGGCACAGGCGGCGTCCTGGCTCAGGAAGGCTATTTCAGCTACGCGCTCTGCGCGGCCGTTCTGATCTTCATCATCATCCTGGTTTCGACCGCCGGGACGCACAAACATATCCCCGACCTGCGCAAGCCGCCGACCCGCAAGATCACCTTCAAGGGGATGGCGCGCGAAGTGGCGCACACCCTGAACAACCGCTCCTTCGTAGTCCTGACCATCTCGGGCATGTTCATGTCCATGTCGCTGGGGGTGAAGGGCGGCCTGGAGCTCTACTTCTTCCTCTATTTCTGGGAGCTCACCCAGACCCAGCTGTCCCTCCTCACCGTGGCCGGGGTGATCGCCAGCGTCATGGGGGTGTCGCTCGCCCCCAAGGTGGCGGCCAAGATGGGCAAGCGGAACGGCGCCATCACCATGTTCGCCGGCGCGGTGGTCGCCCTGCTGGGGCCGATCGCCCTGCGGCTGATCGGCTGGATGCCCGCCAACGGCACTGACCTGTTGTTCTGGATCCTGTTCGTCGACGTGATCGCCAACGGGGCCATGGCCATGATGACCGGGGTGATGCTGGCCTCGATGATCGCCGACGTGGTCGAGGACTCCGAGGTCAAGACCGGCCGCCGGTCCGAGGGACTGCTGTTCTCCTTCGACAACCTGTTCAAGAAGGTGGTCTCAGGGGTCGGGGTCTTCGTGTCGGGCGCCGTGCTGGCCTTTGTCGCCTTCCCGCAGAGCGCCGTCCGGGGCGGGGTCGACGAGGAGGTCCTGCGCAACATGGCGCTGATCTATCTGCCGACCCTCCTGTTCTTCTACGCCATCGCCATCGGGTGCCTGTTCATGTTCAAGATCGACAAGGCGGCCCACGAGGAGAACCTGCGCAAGCTCGAAGAGACCGCCCTGCGCGCCCAGGCTGCTGGTGGCGCGACGCCAGCCGGCCCTAACGTCCCACCCGTCACCGGGGCCTGACCGCCGCGCGTCTGCGGAAGCCGTCATGAATTCCGGGTCTGCGGCCTTGCCCGCGGACCCGGCGGGGACCTAGATGCGGCTTGGCCTTAGGGCCGCCAAGCTCACCGTGCGGCCCCTCGGTCGCGTCTGGCCCAAGGATGCCCTGTGACCTCAAGCGCCGTGCGCCCCGCGCCCAAGAAGCTCAGCCTGCCCACCAAACTCTTCTATGGCTTTGGCACCGTGGCCTTCGGCGTGAAGGACCAGGGCTTCTCCTATCTGCTGCTGATTTTCTACAATCAGGTCATCGGCATGCCGGCCCACATGGTCGGTCTGGTGATCATGATCGCCATGATCTTCGACGCCATTTCCGATCCGCTGATCGGCCAGGTCTCGGACAACTGGCGTTCGCGCTGGGGCCGCCGGCACCCGTTCATGTACGCCTCAGCGATTCCCGTGGCGATCACCTATGGCCTGCTATGGAATCCGCCAGAGCTCTCCCAGACCGGACTGTTCGTCTACCTGCTGGTCGTGGCGGTGATGATCCGCACCTTCATCACCCTCTATGAGATCCCGTCCACGGCGCTGGCCGCTGAACTGACCTCGGATTATGACGAGCGGACCAAGGTCCTCAGCTATCGCTACTTCTTCGCCTGGTGGGGCGGGCTGACCATGACCCTGCTGGCCTTCCAGGTCTTCTTGCGGCCGAGCGCCGAGCATCCGGTGGGTCAGCTGAACCCGGACGGCTATGTCGCCTACGGGACGGCCGCAGCCGGCGTAATGCTGGTGGCCATCCTGGTCTCCGCCATTGGCACCCACCGGCACATCCCAGAACTGGTCACCCCGCCCAAGCGCAAGCTGACGGTCGGGCAGGTGGTCAAGGAGATGGCGGGCACCCTGTCCAACCGCTCCTTCCTGGTCCTGATCATGGCGGGCCTGTTCAACGCCATGGCCGGTGGGCTGGTGCTGTCGCTGAACCTCTATTTCAACACCTATTTCTGGGAGCTCTCGGCGGTCGAGATCTCGCTGTTCGCCGTGGCGAACTTCATCTCCGCCGCGCTTGCCTTCGGCCTGGCCGCGCCGCTGTCGCTGAGGATGGGAAAGAAGAACGCCGCCCAGCTGGCCAAGGTGCTGTCCTTCTTCATCGGCTCGGCCCCGATCACCCTGCGGCTGCTGGGGGTGTTTCCCGACAACGACAACCCGGTGATCATCCCGATCCTGTTCGTCCAGACCATGCTCTCGACCGGCCTGTCGATCACCGCCTCGATCCTGATCTCCTCAATGATCGCCGACGTGGTGGAGGATTCCGAAATCAAGACCGGCCGGCGCTCGGAGGGCCTGTTCTTCGCCGCCGCCAGCTTCGTCAACAAGTCGGTTTCCGGCATCGGGATCTTCGCCTCCAGCATGATCCTGCTGGCCATCGCCTTCCCCCAGAACGCCCGCCCCGGTGAGGTGCCCGAGGCGGTGATCCGCAATCTGGGGATGCTCTATGTGCCGCTGCTCGGCGCCCTGCTGGCGGCCGCGGTCGGGTTCGTCGCCTTCTACAGCATCACCCGCGACAAGCATGAGGCGTCACTGCGCAAGCTGGCGGCCGACGCCGGCGCAGACGGGATCGAGACGCCAGGCCCGCAGTAGGGCCGCAGCCCTGGCGTCAGGTCCGGAAGATACCCATCAGCAAGGGGCGCACGAAGACCGCCGGGGCCGCCTTCTGCCGCACACCCGGCACCCAGAAGGCGAGCTCCGCCCCGGCGTTCAGAGTGGCGTTCAGCATCTGGGCGGCGATGAACGGATCCACGGGCCGCAGCGAGCCCTCGGCGATGCCGTCTGAGATCATTGAGGCGAAACGGTCGGAGATCCGGTTGGAGTGCTGCACCATCTCCTCGCGGATCGCCTCGGGCAGGGCCGACAGGGCCGAGGAGCGCAGCAGGGGCCCATAGTCCGAGAGCTGATACTCCGCCAGGGCGGCGCCGGCGCTGGCCAGCTTGGTCCACTGGTCGCCCTCCTTGGACATGACCAGGCGCTGAACCCGGCGCATCACCTCGTAGCTGCGTTCGAAACAGGCCACGACCAGGTCATCCTTGGCGTCGATGTGGTGGTAGAAGGAGCCCTTGGTGACGTTCAGTTCTGCGGAGATGCGGTCCACCGAGGCGCCACGATAGCCATGGGTGTTGATCAGCCGGGTGGCCGCCCGCAGGAAGGCGTCGCGGCTCATCTCCTGGCCCTCTCCGGGCGCCAGTTCGGCCATGGACGGCAGACGAGGCTCCCAGACCGCGCCCTCGACCGCAAGTCCGTTCAACAGAATGTCGGCCATCCGCTGGCGAATGCGGGGGTAGTCTTCAGGATCGTATTTGGGCAGCCAGAAGGCCGCCCAGGAGATCTGTTCCAGCAGCATGTGCGTGCGCGCCGTGCGGCGGCCGCGCGTCAGGGCGGCCAGTTCCGGCGCCTCGAAGATCTGCCGCATCCGGCGGAAGGCCTTCATATAGGCGGCGAACACCTCGCTGCGGCGGGGCTGACTCAGCGCCCGGATATCGGACAGCGCCGGCAGGGGCGGCGCAAGGCCGACCGCGGTCAGACGAAGGCGCTCCAGATGCAGGTCAAAAATGTGCTCCAGCAGGGCGGCGGGCGGGTCACCGGCCTCAGCGCTGGCGGCCAGATGGATCAACCAGTCGACCCCGCGCATCAGACAGGCGGCGGCGAGATCGTCCTTGCGCTTGAAATAATAGGTCACGCTGGTGGTGGAGAGCCCCACGGCGCCGGCCGCCAGGCTCAGGGTGAGGCCTTTGACCCCTTTCTGGTTCAGGATCAGGGTCGCGGCGTCGAGGATGTCCTCGCGCTTGCGCTCATATCGATCCGTCGCTCGAGCGGCGTTGCGTTCGGCCATGGAAATGGCGGCTCCAAGTCCCGCATCCCCGACGCGGGGAGACGCAGGGGAAGGGGGTAGGCTTCATCTATCGAAACCCGGCGGCCGGCGCAAAGCGCCCGCACGCCGGGTCTCAAGGTCGATCAGCCTCAGCCGATGGCGCCGACCGTGGCCAGGGCCACGCCGCCATCGACGGCGATGGTCTCGCCGACCACATAGTTTCCGGCCCGGCTGGCCAGATAGATGGCGGCGCCGGCCATGTCCTCGTCGCGGCCGATGCGGCGGGCGGGGATCGCCTTGGCCACCGCCTCCCCATGGTCGCGGGCGGTGCGGTTCATCTCCGAGGCGAAGGCCCCCGGCGCAATGGCGGTGACGACAATATTGTCGGCGATCAGGCGGGCCGCCAGCCGGCGGGTCAGGTAGATCAGGCCCGACTTGGACGCGTGATAGGAATAGGTGTCCTGCGGATTGAGGCGGATGCCGTCGATCGAGGCGATGTTGATCACCTTGGCCGGCTGATCATGGGTCCCGGCCTTTTTCAGCGCCACATGCAGGGCCTGGGTCAGAAAGAACGGGGACTTGAGGTTCAGGTCCATGACCTTGTCCCAGCCGTGCTCGGGGAACTCCTCGAAGGGCGCCCCCCAGGCGGCGCCGGCGTTGTTCACCAGGATGTCGAGCTTGCCCTCCCGGTCTTCGATCTCCTTGGCCAGGGCCTGGCAGCCAGCCACCGAGGACACGTCCTGCGGCAGGGAGATGCAAGTCCCGCCCCCTTGCGACAGCTCCTGCGCCGCCGCATCGCAGGCGTCGGCCTTGCGCGATGAGATGTAGACCTTGGCGCCCTGGGCCAGGAAGCCGGCGGCGATCATCTTGCCGATGCCGCGCGAGCCGCCGGTGACGAGGGCGGTGCGCCCCTGAAGGGTGAAGAGATCGAGCGCCATGATGCGCCTCCTGTGCCTTGCGTTTCCCTTGCGCCACCGCCCCTTGGCGGGGCGAACGGCGCGGTGATCGGCGGCGAGCCCGATTGACTCGCCCCCTTCCCGTCAGGCCTATAACACGCGTTTGAATCAGTCAGGTCGCCCGTCCGAGAAGCGGCCCCGTGGAAACTCTTGAGGACGCGCATGAGCCAGATCAATCCGGTCACAGACCTGACCCTCGACGGCGATGTCGCCGTCATCACCCTGAACTCGCCTCCGGTGAACGCCCTCTCGGCGGCCGTCCGCCAGGGCCTGTTTGACGCCTTCACCCAGGCCAACGCCGAGGCCGCCGCCAAGTCGATCGTGCTGATCTGCGACGGCCGCACCTTTATCGCGGGCGCCGACATCACCGAGTTCGGCGGCGCCATGACCGGCGCCTCCCTGCCCCAGGTGCAGGACGCCATCGAAGGCTCGACCAAGCCGGTGATCGCGGCCATCCACGGCACGGCGCTCGGTGGCGGCCTGGAAGTGGCCCTGTGCGCCCACTACCGCATCGCCGTGCCCTCGGCCCGCCTGGGCCTGCCCGAAGTCAATCTGGGCCTCCTGCCCGGCGCCGGCGGCACCCAGCGCCTGCCCCGTGTGGTCGGAGTCGAGACCGCGCTCGCCATGATGACCTCGGGTCGTCACGTGCCCGCCAAGGAAGCCAAGGGGCTCGGCCTCGTCGATGAGCTGGTCGAGGAAGGCAAGCTGCGCGAGGAAGCCCTGGCTTTCGCGCGCAAGGTGGTGGCGGAGGGCCGGCCCCTCACCAAGATCCGCGACCAGAACGAGAAGCTCGAGGCCGCCAAGGGCAAGCCCGAGATCTTCGAAGCCTTCCGCAAGGCCAATGCCCGGAAGTTCCGGGGCTTCCTGGCGCCTGAGTACAACATCCGCTGCATCGAGGCCGCGGTGAACCTGCCCTTCGCCGAGGGGCTGGAGGTCGAGCGCAAGCTGTTCCTGGAACTGATGAGCGGCCCGCAGTCAGCGGCCCAGCGCTACGCCTTCTTCGCCGAGCGTCAGGCCCAGAAGATCCCCGACGTGGCCGACGACACCGCGATCCTCCCGGTGAACAAGGTCGGCATCATCGGCGCCGGCACCATGGGCGGCGGCATCGCCATGAACTTCGCCAATGTCGGCATCTCCGTGGTGCTGATCGAGGTCAAGCAGGACGCCCTGGATCGCGGTCTCGCCACCATCCGCAAGAATTATGAGCGCACCGCCTCCCGCGGCGGGATCACCCTCGACCAGGTCGAAGAGCGCTGCGCCCTGATCACCGGTTCGCTGGAGATGGAGTCGCTCGCCGATGTCGACCTCGTCATCGAGGCGGTGTTCGAGCGCATGGACATCAAGAAGGACATCTTCACCAAGCTCGACGCCATCTGCAAACCCGGCGCGATCCTGGCCACCAACACCTCGGGCCTGAACATCGACGAGATCGCCGCGGTCACCAAGCGCCCGGAAAGCGTCAATGGAATGCACTTCTTCTCGCCGGCCAATGTGATGAAGCTGCTGGAGATCGTCCGCGCCGACCACACCAGCAAGGAGGTCATCGCCACCTCCATGAAGCTGGCCAAGAAGATCGGCAAGGTCGCCGTCCTGGTCGGCGTCTGCCCGGGCTTCGTCGGCAACCGCATCCTTGGCCAGCGCCAGCGCGAAGCCCAGAAGCTGGTCATGGAAGGCGCCATGCCCTGGGATATTGACCGGGTGCTCTACGACTTCGGCTTCCCCATGGGCCCCTTCGCCATGAGCGACCTGGCGGGCCTCGATATCGGCTGGGTCAAGGAGCGCTCCAAGGGCGAGAGCATCCGCGACGTCCTGTGCGAGATGGACCGCCGTGGCCAGAAGACTGGCGCGGGCTATTATGATTATGACGAGACCCGCAACGCCAAGCCCTCGCCGGTGACCGAACAGGTCATCAAGGACTTCATCGTCAAGACCGGCGCCAATCCCCGGGACGTGACCGACGAGGAGATCCTTGAGCGCAGCATCTATCCGATGATCAATGAGGGCGCGAAGATCCTCGAAGAGGGCAAGGCCATCCGCCCGTCGGACATCGATGTGGTCTGGCAGAACGGCTACGGCTGGCCAGTCTATCGGGGCGGCCCCATGTGGTACGGCGACCATGTCGGCCTGCCCAAGGTGCTGGCCAAGATGCAGGAATTCCACGCCAAGATGGGCGACCAGTTCAAGCCCTCGCCGCTGCTGGAAAAACTCGTCGCCGAAGGCAAGTCCTTCAAGGACCTCTAAGCCCCTTCCCCGAACACTCAAGAGAAGCAGGATCATTCCATGCGTGAAGCTGTCATCGTCTCCGCAGCGCGGACCCCCATCGGCAAGGCCTATCGCGGCGCCTTCAACAACACCACCGCCCCCACCCTGGGCGGCCACGCCATCGCCGCGGCCGTCGCCCGGGCCAAGGTCGACCCGGCCGAGATCGACGACGTGGTGATGGGCGCCGCCCTCCAGCAGGGCACGACTTCGCAGAACATCGGCCGCAACGCCGCCCTGCGGGCTGGGCTGCCGGTCACCGTGTCGGGCATGTCCATGGATCGCCAGTGCTCGTCGGGCCTGATGGCCGTGGCCACGGCGGCCAAGTACATCACCCATGACGGCGCGCCGATGGCCATCGGCGCTGGTCTGGAGTCCATCTCGCTTGTTCAGAACGACAAGATGAACCTGTTCCGGGCCCGGGACGAGTGGCTGGTCGAGCATGTGCCGGAACTGCAGACCTCGATGATCGAGACCGCCGAGATCGTCGCCGACCGCTACAAGATCAGCCGGGAAGCTCAGGACGAGTACGCCCTGCAGTCCCAGCAGCGCACCGCCCAGGCCCAGGCCGAAGGTCGGTTCGCCATGGAAATCGTGCCGATGACCACCACCATGATGGTCTTCGACAAGGCCACCGGCCAGGCGTCGGAAAAGGAAATCACCATCGCCCAGGACGAGGGCAACCGTCCCCAGACCACCCTGGCTGACCTGCAGAAGCTGCAGCCGGTGTTCAAGGGCGGCCGCTATGTCCAGGAAGGCAAGTTCGTCACCGCCGGCAACGCCAGCCAGCTGTCGGACGGCGCCGCAGCCCTGGTGCTGATGGAAGCCAAGGAAGCCGAGAAGCGTGGCCTGGAGCCCCTGGGCGCCTATCGCGGCATGGCCGTGGCCGGCTGTGGCCCGGAGGAGATGGGTATTGGTCCGGTCTTCGCGATCCCGAAGCTCTTGGCCCGCAACGGCCTGAAGATCGACGACATCGACATCTGGGAGCTGAACGAGGCCTTCGCCTCCCAGCTGCTCTATTGCCGCGACACGCTTGGCATCCCCAATGACAAGCTGAACGTCTCCGGCGGGGCCATCTCCATCGGCCACCCCTATGGCATGACCGGCGCCCGCTGCACGGCGCACATCATGTATGAAGGCAAGCGCCGCGGGGCAAAGTACGGCGTCGTCACCATGTGTGTCGGCGGCGGCATGGGCGCGGCTGGCCTGTTCGAAATCTTCTGAACTCAGGCGACGGCTTGAGCCTGACGAGGGGCCGCTCCATCCGGGGCGGCCCCTTTTTCGTTCGGTTGAGCCCACCGCAAGATCGCCCTGAACATATTTTTGCGAATTAGTTGCAACTAAGCCTACCGCTCGGTCATTGATGCGCTATATGTAACTCGTCCGCACGAAAGGCTGAGACGATGAAGCGAACCGTCGCCAAGACCCTGACCTACAGCGTCATGCATCTGATCGTGGCCTTCACGGTGGCCTACGTACTCACCCGGGATTGGCGCGCGGCTCTGGCCATCGGCATGGTGGAGCCTCTGTTCCAGACCATCGCCTTTGTCTTCCACGAGCGCGCCTGGGCGCGGGCCGATACGCGCAACGCCGCAGCGCCGGAACATGGAACCCCCGCATGGGTCAGCCGTTCGACAGCAAGCTGAGCCATAAACGACAAGAAGGAGCTATTTGATGGCGGAAAAGATCAAGACCGGACTGGACGCCGAGGACCGCAAGGCCGTCGCCCAGGCACTCTCGCGAATGCTGGCCGACACCTATGCGGTCTATCTCAAGACCCACGGCTTCCACTGGAACGTCCGCGGCCCCAACTTCTCGTCCCTGCACGCGCTCTTCATGGAGCAGTATACCGAGATGTGGCAGGCCATCGACGACGTGGCAGAGCGGATCCGGGCCCTCGGCGAACTCGCCCCGCAGGGCTATGGCGCCTTCGGCAATCTCAGCGCGATCAAGGACGGCGATCCCGAGGGCGACTCTCAGTCCATGCTCCAGGCCCTGACCAGCGACCACGAGACGGTCATCGCCACCTGCCGCGAGGCCCTGACGCTCGCCCAGAAGGCCGAGGATGAGGCCAGCGCCGGGATCATCACCGACCGCTTGGAAGCCCACGAAAAGCACGCCTGGATGCTGCGCGCGACGCTGGGCGGCAAGTAGGTCTAAGGCTGGAGATCCAGGCCCGCGGCGATTTCGTCGACGCGGGCGACCCAGCAACAGTCATGGCGCTCGGACCAGGTCTCTACCTGGCCCTGCGGCCCGGCCAGTCGCCGGGCCGTTGCCTTGACGGTGACCGGCCGAACCACCGGGTCAAGGGCGCCGCTGAGGTGAACTTGACGAACAGCGAGCGGCGGCAGGTCGGCGGGGTCCAAACCCTGCAAAGCGCTCAAGCCCCGGCTGGCTGTCCAGGCCGCCACATTCAACGGGGCGGCGATGGTCACCAGTCCGGCCACATCATCGCGCCGGGCGGCCGCCAGGGTCGCCATCACCCCGCCCCCTGACCAGCCCACCAGCACCACCTGGCTCGCGCCAGCCCGGGTCTTCAGGACGCTGATCGCCGCATCGGTCATGGCCACGGCGTCTTCAGAAAACCGGTGGGAGGTCCAGTCGGACGGTGTGCAGGCGGGGTCGCGCACATATTGGCAGGGTCGCCCCAGCCAGGCGACCGGGCCGGGCCAGGTCCTGGCCAGGTTGAGCCCCACGGCCTTGTCCGGCGTCGGATCCGCGCTCGCCCGCCCCCGGCGGTCGTGTGCCCGTCCATCCCCCTCAATCACGATCGTCAGGGTCTGCGCCGGGATCAACTGAGGCGGCATGGCGGCGGCGAGGGTGCGCCCCGCCGCCGCCACTTCGAACCGCATCCATCCGTCGCCCAGGGGTTCGGCGTGTCGGGCGGCGACGGGGGATGCGGCCAGCAGCGGCGCCAGGAACAGGGGTGTCAGGCGCCGCCACATGGGGATCAGAAGGCCCGGCGCAGGGTTACGCCAAAGGTGGACTGGGCCTCGTTGGACTTGCCCACCAGGGCCTGGGCGGTGAAGGCCAGGCTGAACATCTCCGAGACTGGGATGGCCACCCCGGCGCCGATCAGGCCGTAGTCGGTGTCGACGCCTGGCGCGCCGTCGGTCTGGTGGTTCACGCTGGCCGAGACATAGGGCAACCAGGGGCCGCCGGTGTAGAAGAGCGACGCGCCGCCAGACAGGACGGTCATGTCGACGTCATTGCCGGCCACCGGCCGATTGGCGTTGTCCTGATAGGCGTCGGTTTCCGAAGATGAGACCGAGACCCCGACACCAGGCGTCAGCACCCAGTTGTCGCCCAGGGCGAACTGCGATTCCGCCGAGATCGAGCCGACCAGTTGAGTGCGGTCGGTGGTCCCGAAACTCCGCAGCCCGCCGGCCGTGCGGCCATACTCCACCTCAAAGGCGCCATAGCCCACCGAGGCCGTCAGGCGCAGGGCCGGATCCTGTGACCAGCTGGCGTAGAGACCACCGCTCCAGCCATCGGATTGATAGCTGACATTGGCCCCGTCCAGGTCGATCTGGCTGTGGGCGACAAAGCCGCCAAGGACCACATCGCCGGTGCTGACATCGAGGCCCAGCGCCACGGCGCCGCCATAGCCGTCCTGGCCTGCGCCGGGCCGGCTGTCTTCCACATAGGAGCCGGTGGCGTTGATCCAGACTCCGGCGGACGGGCCAGACGTTCCGGCCGACGCCCCGCGATAACCGTCCCGCTCGGTACGCTGCATGGGCAGCTGGGCCTGCAGGGCGGCCATGCCCATGGCGCGTAGCCGGCCGTTCACGAAGCTGTCCAGACTGCCGATCTGCACCCGATCGCCGAGCAGGGCCATGATCAGCTGATCGGCCTCCGCTACCGAGATCAGCTGTTGTTCCGGGACCGACAGGGTCACCACCGAGCCGTCGGGATTCGTCACGGTGATCGACCCGTCGTTGATCACCGGCGGCGGCGGCGGGGTCGTGGGTGTGGTGGGCGTGGTCGGGGTCGTCGGCGTTGTCGGCGTCGTCGGGGTGGTTGGCGGCGTCGTAGGCGTGACGGGAGTGGTGGGGGTGGTCGGAGGCGGCGGGGTCACCGGCGCAGGGGTGGAGGAAGGCTGCCCGAACGCCACCGCGCAGGCCCCGGTGCCGGTCACCGCCTGGGTGACCGTATTGACCTGGCAGGTGAAGGGCGTGGTCGTCCCCCCCTGGCTGATGGTCCCGCGATAGTCGATCACGCCGGAGCCTGGGGCGACGCTGGTGAAGTTCACCGTCGCTGGATTGGACCCGAAGTCCGGCCCGCCGCTGATCTGAATGGTGATGTCATTCAGGCCGCGGATTGTCGTCACAACCCGCGTGCCGTCAGCCAGGGTGACCGTGCTGTCGCCCGACTGCGCCAGGGCGGCGCCCCCCGGAACGGCTACAGCCAGCAGGATCGATGAAAAGAGACCGGCGGCGAACAATCGCATGTTGAAAAACCCCTGTGAAAGCCTGTGCGAAACTGTCGCACCTGCTCCACCACAGGTTGGCCGGGGGTCGCATGATCCATGTGGACTATGCGCGGCCGTCCAAAGACCGGCGGGTCAAGAAAAAGGGCGGCGCGGCAATGCCGCACCGCCCTCAGAGCATTAGGTCGCCCGCTTGAATCTAGAAGCGGTACTGCAATTCCACACCAAAGGTGCGGGGGAAGTTGAGCTTCACCGTCTGACGGAAGGTGCCCAGCGCGGTCACCGAGCTCGGGGTGGAGCTTTGATAGGCCACCTCGTCCGTCGCGTTCTTCACATAGCCAATGATCGTGAAGCGATCATCGACGTCTTTCCAGAGCGCCCGCAGATCGACGTTTTCGTTCGACGGCGCCGTGTAGCGGGGCGACCCGAACACGCCGGTCTGCATGTCGTCGGTGTAGGTGTAGGTCACGCCCAGGGTCAGGCTGCCCGGGGTGAAGTCCATGGTGTAGTTGCCGCCCACATTGATCTTGTGTTCCGGCGTCATGGGCAGGCGGCTGCCGACGAGGTCCTGGTTGCGGCTGCCATTGGCCAGAGCCGCGCCGACCGGGCGGGCGCCCGGCTGGAGGGCCCGCGGGTCGTTGGTGTCGACGTAGCAGCAGCCTTCGGTGATCTCGGCGTTGATATAGGCGTAGCTGCCGAACAGCTGCAGGCCCTGCACCGGCGCCCACTGGCCCTCGACCTCAAGACCCCAGTTGCGGGCCTCCAGGTTCAGGAACTGCGTGCCCGTTGAGCCGGTGGTGGAGTTCAGGACCACGGTGAGCGGCGCCTGGAAGCCCTGGTAGTCGGCATAGAACAGCGCCGTGTTGAGCTGGAACACGCCGCCCCAGGTCTTCTTCAGACCCAGCTCGTAGTTGTCCACATACTCCGCATCGGCATAGGGGAAGGGCGTCAGGCCGTTGGAGGCGAGCCAGCCCCCGGACTTGTAGCCGCGGCTGTAGCGGAGATAGGCGTTGGTGCTGAAGTCCGGCTGCCATTGAACGCCGAGGGTGCCAGTGAAGGCGTCGTATTCAGCGCTCAGATCCCGCTCAAGCCCGCCGCCAGGGGCCGCGCGCAGGTTGTTGTAGAGCGGATTGGCCAGGCAGGTGGCGATGGTCGGCCCGCCGCAGACCACGAAGGTGGTGAAGTCGACCGCCAGGCCCTGGCCCACGGCGGCCGGAATGCCGCCGGCCGCCAACACGGTCGTGGTGGTGTTGGTCCGCGACACATAGCGGGCGAAGTCGGTGCCGGTCTTCTCGTCCTTCGACCAGCGGAGGCCCGCCGTCAGGGTCCATTCTTCGTTCAGGTCATAGTCGACCTGGCCGAACACGGCGTAGGAGTCGACCTCGAGCGTCCCGTCGACGAACAGGTAATTGCCATTCGGGTTGGGAGGCGCAAGGCCGCCCGTCGCCAGGTTGATCGGGTTCAGCATGGACGGGTCGCCCAGAACCCGCAGGCCCTGAGGCTGCGAATAGTTCTGGTGGTACTGATAGATACCCGTGATCCACTGCAACGGCCCGTCGGAGTTCGACGAGAGGTTGATCTCGTTGGAGTACCACTTCTGGTCTTCTTCATAGAAGAAGCGCTGGTTGGGCGAGATATTGGTCGCCGTATAGGCGCCGAACGGCGTGGCGGCGGGGATGCTATAATTGCCGCTCCGGGCCGAGCGATCCTCGTCGCCATTGGTGTTGTAGACATACTCCTGGTAGCCAGCCAGGTACTTGAGGGTCGCCCCGCCCAGGTCCCAGGTCAGGTCGAAGTGCAGGCGATGGTGATCGCTGAGCTTGCCTTCATTGGTCTGGTTGGTGTTGATCCTGTACTCGTCGGCGGTGCTCGGATTGATCCCGCCGAAGCCGAAGGTCGGATTGTAGTAGAGCGCCGAGTTGCCCAGGCCCGTGATCGAGGCCGTGTCGTAGGGCGAGATCACCGCCTCATGGACGTTGCCGACCCCGTAGCTGTCGTCCCAGTCGAACTTGGTGTAGCGCAGGCGGGCGACGATGTTCTCGCCCAGATCAGCTTCGACCTGAGCCTCAAACATCCAGCGCTTGACCGCGCTGGTGTCGCCGGCCGGGCCGACGTTCTCAATGAAGCCCTCTTCACGACGCTGCAGGGAGCCGCCAACCAGGACACGGAGACCCTCGGTCACCGGCCCGCTCATCAGCAGGTCGGTCTGCCAGGTGCCGTAATTGCCCACGGCGCCACGGAATTCGCCTTCGAACTCGTAGGCCGGCCGCTTGCCGATGATGTTCAGGGCGCCGCCGACGGAGTTGCGGCCATACAGGGTGCCCTGCGGCCCGCGCAGGATCTCGGTCCGTTCGATGAACAGGGACGGGGTCGAGGAGTCCGCCATCGAGTTGGAGAAGATGCCGTCGGAATAGAGCGCCACCGACGGATCGGTGCCGATGGCGTTGGTCAGGCGGCCAAAGCCCCGGATCGAGAGACGGTCATTGTTGGTGTAGGCCACGCTGGGCGAGTTCCGCGCCAGGTCCTCGACCGTGGCGATCCCTAGAAGGTCTCGCCGTTCGCTGGTGTAGGCCGTCACGGCGACGGGCACATCCTGCAGGCTCTGGTCGCGCCGCTCGGCGGTGACGACGAGCTCCTCGAGCATTGTGGCCTGTTGGGCCAGGGCAGGCGTTGCTGCGGCGATAGCCGCTGTTGAAGCGCCCATAATGAATAGGCTGCGCAAGCGCAGGATGTTGGTCATTGCTTTCCTCCCAGCCGCCGCAGGCTCTTGATTGGCCCGTCGTGCGTATTGATAAGGGTCAAGCTGGAACAGTCGAACACTGTTCGGATAGGTGAAAATTCATTAGGTGGCGCCAGCGCCCGTCACAGGCGAATTCAGGGCCGGGCGACCAGGGTTTCCAGGCCTGAAACCGCGTCGCGGACGGTCTCGGCGTCGAGTCGCCCCGGTCCGCCCCGGGCCAGAGCCAGGGCGGCGATTCCCCGGGCGCAGGCCCAGATCGCCTGCGCCACCTGACGGATCACCTCGGGGTCTGCGGCTGAATCGAAGTCCTGCGACACCGCCCGGACCAACTCGGAGAAGGCGGCGTTCTCGGCCTCCTCCACCTCTTCGCGCCGACCCACATCCCGCATCTCGTACATCAGCCCGTAGAGCGCCGGGCGGGCGTTTACAAAGCTCAGATAGGCCATACCGGCGACTCGAATTCCGCTTCGCCCGCTCCGCGCATCGGTCGCCGCGCGCAGGGCCTGCTCAAGGTCACGAAAGCCCTCAGCCGCCAATCCCGCGAGCAGGGCGTGCTTGTCAGCGTAGTGATAATAGACAGTGCCCAGGGCGACGCCGGTTCGCCGGGCGATGGCCCGCAGGCTCAGCGCCGAGGCGCCTTCGGACTCCAGCAGGGCGCTGGCCGCCGACGAAAGCTGAGAGCGGACATTGCCCACATGATAGCTGCGTCGTCGCGCCAGCACAGCCGAGGTGGTCGCCGTGGTCCCCATCTGCCCTCCGGGATGACGAGTGAACGATGGTAACCTACGCCCGTTGACGCAACGGCGCCAAAGCCTTTGCTTTCAGCCTCCGCCATCCCCGGCAAAGGACGCGGTCTGGGCGCTCAGCACCGCGACGAGATCGGCGGGGGCGAGCCGGATCTGCAATCCCCGCTGACCGCCGTTGACAAAGACCTGACGATGAACAAGGGCGGCTGCTTCGACGACCACAGGCAGGGGTCGCCGCTGACCCAGCGGACTTATGCCGCCGACCTTGTACCCGCTCGAACGCTCGGCGGCCTCGGGGGACATCATCTGGGCCGCCTTGCCGCCGACCGCCCGGGCCAGGCGCTTGAGCGAGGCCTCACCGTCGGATGGCAGCACGGCGCAATGGGGCTGCCCGTCCACCAGGAGCATCAGGGTCTTGAGCACCTGCGCCGGGTCCGCCCCCAGGCTGGCGGCGGCCTGCAAGCCTATGCGACCTGCCCCGGGGCGATAGTCGTAGACGTGCAGCACATAGGCGACGCCAGCGCGGTCAAGGGCGCGAGTGGCGGGTGTGGCTCTCGACATGGCCGGCCCCATGACCGGTCGGAGGACCAGGGTCAAGGCGTCGGCGCTGGGCAGGTGCGACGCCGGGCAGTCGGCCCTGGAACAGGGTGGGGACGAAGGGCGACCGCGGCGCGCTCATCGCCGGCCGCCCTGGACGGTGCGCAGGACGGGGCGGGCGCTCGGCGCATGCCAGAGATCCTCATCGTCCCAGGCGTCTTCCCACCAGTCGGGGCCGGCCTGCGCCTTGTGACGGAGGGGCGCATCGTCAATCACCCGCACCACCTCGCCCTCGGCCTCGTCCCAGACCACTGCAATGTCGAGGCTCCGGGCGGCCTCGGCGGCGTTCAGCCGGCCCGCTTCACGCAGTTCGGCCGCCCGGTAGGGAGACAGGGAACGACGGACCCGGCGCGGGGTCAGCCTGGTCTCCAGGTCGGCGTGGGTCAGGACCGCGGCGATCAGATCGGCCCCCGGCGCCTCGGGACGAGGGGCAAGGTCCAGAAGCGGGGCGTCCGAACTGGTCCGGCGGCGGGATGAGGTGCGGGCGGCGCGCATGGGAATCTCCGTTTCCACTCGACATCTGGACCCTGGGGCCTGGGTACGTCAGAATTGGACGTAGGAGACGTTCATGCGCCACGAAAAGGCCGCTCAGCTGCTGCAACTCGCCCGGGCCCTGGCCAGCACCGCCGAAGGCCTGACCCTGGACGAGATGGCCCAGGAGATCGGCGTGGGACGGCGCACGGCTGAGCGAATGCGTGACGCCCTGCGCGACCTCTTCCCGCAGTTCGAGGACATTGAGGACCCGCCCACCCGGCGCTTCCGCATCCCGGCGGGCCTGGACGCCCTGTTCCAGACCCCCGACGCCGAGGAGTTGGGCGCCCTGCGCGCCGCGGCCGAACAGTTTCGCGCCACAGGCGCCCGCGCCCGCGCCGCCGCCCTGGACCGGCTGGAGACCAAGGTGCTCTCAGCCATGCGGGCGCCAGCCCGGCGGAGGCTGGCGCCGGATCTCGAGGCCATGCTGCAGGCCGAGGCCATCGCCCTGTCCCCTGGCCCAAGGCCGTTCGAGGATGACACCGTGCTGCGTCAGGTGCGGGAGGCCATCGTCGGCCTCAAACGACTGACCTTCGCCTATATGGGCGGAAGCACGCCCGGGCGATCGCGGGAGGTCACGCCCCTTGGCCTGCTGTTTGGGCGCAGCAACTATCTTCTGGCCGCCGAGGGCGAAGGCGGCGAGCCGCGCACCTGGCGCCTGGACCGGCTGTCGGACGTGGCCGTGCTGGACCGCCCCGCCACGCCGCCGCAAGACTTCTCCCTGGCGGCCTTTGTCGACCGAAGCTTCGGGATCTATCAGGACGACGTGGAGACGGTGCGCCTGAAGGTCCGACCCCATGGCGCCGAGGAGGCCCTGGGCTGGCGCTTCCATTCGACCCAGGAAGTGACCCCCCAGCCGGACGGGTCGGTGCTGATCGTCTTTCACGCCAGCGGCATGCGGGAACTGGCCTGGCACCTGTTCAGCTGGGGCGACAAGGTGGAGATCCTTGGCCCTCAGCGGTTGAAAGACATGATGGCTGAGCAACTCAGCTTGGCCTTGGCGGTTCATCAGGCTTAAGCAGAACCGTCGCCTTCGGATCACCCCCTCTCCGCCCTCCGGCCCCGGAAGACGTTCTGATGACCACCCGCCTGTCAGCGGCCGCCGGGGCGGCGATACGAAGGCTACGGCGCGACAGGGGCTGGACCCTGTCCGACCTGAGCGCTCGGTCCGGCGTGC
Source organism: Phenylobacterium sp. (assembly GCF_030679875.1). Lineage (GTDB taxonomy): Bacteria > Pseudomonadota > Alphaproteobacteria > Caulobacterales > Caulobacteraceae > Phenylobacterium. The sequence goes on from NZ_JAUXSP010000015.1 coordinate 359,999, forward strand.
CCCTGTCCAGTCTCTCCAAGGTGGAGCTGGGTCAGACCTCGCTCGGCTATGAGGTGCTGATCCGCCTCTGCCGGGCCCTTGGCGTGGAGATCGATCACCTGCTCGGCCCCAATGCGACGCCGGTCGCCCCGCATCCTGCGGCCCGTCGCGCCGTGATCCGCGCGGGCGAGGGAGAGGCCTGTGATCTCGGCGGCATGTCGGGTCTGGCTGGGGCGACGGAGCTCCTGCGGCGCAGCCTGACGCCGGTGATCCTGGAGGTCGTGGAGACGACACAGACCGGCGGCCTGCTGAGGGCGCCCGGCGAGGCCTATCTGCTGGTGCTTGCGGGCCAGGCGGTCATGCACTCCGACGCCTACGCCCCGCTGCCCCTCCACCTGGGCGACGGGGTCTATTTCGACGCTGAGATGGGCTTCACCTTGACGACCGGTGGGGAGACTCCAGCCAAGGTGCTGCTGCTCCACCAGGGCGAGTGCGTCCGCGAAGACTAGGATGGAATCTCAGGGGGATTCGCCAAACCCCTTTACACGCCCATCTCGGGTCATCCTTTCATCTTGTCAAATCTGTCTTTCCAACCGACCTTCAGATGTCCTGAATCTTCGCCTCGGTGCGAGCCTATGCATCTGACTGTCCTTGGCGCCGCGACCGCCTTCGTCCTGGGAATTCTGATAGGGGGGCCGGTCAACGCCGCCACCCCCCAGGCCGAGGCGAGCTTTCGGGCCGGACAGCAGGCGGCGGGCCGTTCCGATGCGGTGACGGCCCGGCGGGAGTATGAGCGCGCCTGCGACAGCGGCCATCTGAGCGCCTGCACCCTGCTCGCCGCCAGGGTCGCCGACGGCGTGGGCGGTCCGGCCGATCCCCGACGCGCCCGCCAGCTGTTCGCCAAGGCTTGCGTGGTGAACATCGCCTGGAGCGCGGCCTCGGTGGCTGACGCCTGCCTCCTCCTGGGCGACATGTACATGGAGGGGGAAGGCGGGCCAAAGCAGCCAGCGCGCGCAGCCTACCTCTATGCGAGAGCCTGCGACATCGGGGCGTGGGAAGCTTGCGACGCCCTGGCGGTCTTGATGGCCGATGGGGAGGTGATTCCGCTCAACGCCGACGACATGGTGGCGACGATTGTGACCCGGGCCTGCGCAACGGCCGACCTCGAACACTGCGAAGAGTTCTACGAGGCTGGACTGATCGCCCCTGGCCAAACCTCCGCCTACGCCGGCGCCTTGCAGACCTTCAGGGACGCCCACAGGCAGCCGGCCGGCACGCCGCCATCCCGGAAGAAGGCGCTGCTGACCCAGGCCTGTGATGGCGGTATGGCGCGAGCCTGCGCCCGGGCGGCCTGGGAGTGGCAGCACGGTTTCCAAAACATGCCCGTCGACCCGCAGCAGGCGCTCCGGCTCTATCTGCTCGCCTGCGCTCTGGGCGACGGGGCCGCCTGCGATGAGGTCGGCGACGCGCTGCGCATGGGGTCTGGCGTCCCCAAAAATCTTGCGGACGCCGCAGACGCCTACAGCTTCTCCTGCCAGGCCGCCTATCCACCCGGATGCAGGTCGCTGGCGGCGATGCACCAGCGGGGGGATATCGCCGCCGACCTGCCCCTGGCGCGGGCACTGGAGCGATTCGTCTGCGAGTCAGGCTGGGGCTGCGTCTCCTATGCCGACATGCTGACACGTGGACTTGGCGGCCCCCCAGATCGGGCGCGCGCCCGACAGGTGCTGCAGGCTGAGTGTGACGATGTGGCCTTCTCCAGCTCCGCCTGCGAGGTCCTCGCGCGGCTTGGAGGCTAGAGCCAAGTCCGCCCGCGCGGGGCCGCCCAAAGCGTGGACGTCGACATCCTTCCGGATGGCTCGACACCGATACTTCTTTCGATGGGCCCCTCGCGGCGCCGCACCGCAGCATCTTGCCCGCGACCTCGGATTCTCATATTAGAGAAGTTCTCGGATTAACCGTATTTTTGGTCACGTCTGCGAAACAGATGTGAGGAGTTCTCCTCCCTGTCACTGCCCGGAGCCATCGCCCGCCATGTTGGCCGCCCATCCTGCCCAGGCCATCCGCATGTCGGGTCCTGAGATTCGGCAAGCGCCTCAGCAGGTTCAGGGCGCGACGCGCATCCTGGTGGTCGATGACTCGCCGGTCATCCGTCTGCTGCTGGAGGACGTGCTGAGCGCCGTTGGCTACGAAGTCCGGGTGGCTGAAGACGGAGCGAGCGCCCTATCGATGATGTCGGCCCGTCGTCCGGATATCATCCTGACAGATCTCAACATGCCACACATGGACGGGTTTGCTCTGTTGGCCGCCATCCGCGCCTGCCCGGCCTTCGCCGATCTGCCGGTGGTGATCATTTCCAGCGAAGACGCGGAAGCCAAGCAGGCCCGGGGCCGCGCCGAGGGCGTGGCCGGCTGGATCGTGAAACCCTTCGAGCCGGCCGAACTGATCGAGGCCCTCTGGCGGCTCGAGGTCTGACCCACGCGCCGAACCCGGGCGCAGGCGGCTGAGAGACGCGCGGCTTCCACAGAGGCGTCTGCCGTCAGCCCGAAACTCGCTGGCGTTCGTCCTGCGGCTCATCCCCGTCAAGGTCGGCCGCCCACGCCACCAGGGCGCGCTCCAGGTCCCTCGCCAAGGCGGACTCAGAGCGGCCCAGCGCCTGAACGCGCCCCGCCTGATCGAACAGGTCAGACTGACGCTCATCCTTCAGGCCCAATTCTTCGGGTCCCAAGGCCCGAGCCAGGGCGGTGTGGGCGGAGGGCGACAAGGTCGCGACGGCCGAGGCCACGGCTCGGCCATAGGCGGTCAAGCGCTCTACGTCGCTCTGCAATTGGGTGAGCTGACGACGAAGGTCGTCAAGGCCCGCCTCCGGCGGTCCACGCATGGAAACCTCTGTTCAAGATATCGGCCGGGCGGTCTCGCGCTGGGAGCGCCCGCGCGGCGACCGCGTAACGGCGTCATGTGACTGTTGGCGCCCACCTAGGGGCGGCCAGCTGGGCTGTCAAGATATATGTGCGTTTGCACCATTTGCATATGCGACTTGTGCGATCTGGCGAAGCCGTGCTTTTTTGCGCCGGGGGGAGACCTGCGTTCTATGACCAAACCCAAGGCTGATCTGAGGTCTATGGACACCGAGGGTGAATTTGGCCTCGATGTGCCGGAGTACTTTTTCTACCTTTTGTTTCAAGCCGTGCGACGCCGTGACGCGGCCTTTGAGAAGGCGCTTGCGCCCCTCGATCTGAGCCTTGGCCAGTGGCGCGCCATCTCCACCGTCCGGCGGTTCGGCGCATGCGCGATGTCAGACCTTGCCGCCTTCACAGCGGTCGACCGGACCACCCTGACCCGCAGCGTCGACCAGTTGGTGCGCCGCGACCTGATGATCCGCACGACGCCGGCCACTGACCGCCGCCAGGTCCACCTGACCCTGACGGATCAGGGACAGGGCGTGTACGACAAGGCCGTGGATCAGTTGCTGGTCTTCAACCGCGACGCCCTGGCTGGCGTCGAAGGCGACCGGCAGCGGGAGATCAGCCGGGGCCTGGCCACGGTGATACGGAACCTGTCCCCCGATTCCCGGGTGGCCGAGGCCCTGATCCGGTTCGAACCCAACCTGATGCGCGGCTGATCGCTCGCTCACGGCGGTCTGGATGAGGCGCCCCGGCGTCTTTTCTGCGACTCCCTCGCAAGGGCTGTGGCATGATTGACCCATGTCGGCGCCCAGCGATCCTGCAGAACCGCACGAGGAGGACGCTGCGACGCCCCGCCCCCTCGCCCCGGCTGCGACCCTGTTCTATCGGGCCCTGGGCCTGGTCGCCGTGGGCCTCGGAACTCTAGGGGTCTTTCTGCCGCTTCTGCCCACGACCATTTTTCTGATCATAGCCGCCTGGGCCTTTGGCAAGAGCGCCCCCAAACTCCGGGCGAGGCTCTATGCGCACAAGCGGTTCGGCCCGACCCTGCGGGCCTGGGACCGGCATGGGGCCATCCCGGCGCGGGCCAAGTTGGCGGCCGTGATCGGCATGGGCCTCAGTCTGGTGATGGTGATGCTGACGGCGACCAGCCTCTGGGTTCCCATGGGAACGGGCGTGATCCTGACCTTGTGCGCCCTCTATGTCCTGACCCGTCCGTCAGCCTGACCGGCGCCCCTGCCGCCTGACCCAGCCTCACCATGGGATGGGCTGGCCATCCCATGCGAAAAAGCCGCCACTGTCAGCCGGCGTCAGTCCGGCCAGAACCGCCAACAGCCGCTCGGCGGCGAAGTCAGGGGTGAACAGTTTCTCGGCGCTGACCCCGCTCTGGAAAGGGGCACTCAGGCCGGTGTCCACCGTGCCAGGGTGCAGAGCGACACAGATGGCCTGGGGCCGCTGCCGCGCCAGTTCCACGGCCAGGGTCCGGATCAACTGGTTGAGGGCGGCCTTGGAGGCGCGATAGCCATACCACCCCCCAAGGCTGTTATCGCCAATACTGCCGACCCGTGCCGACAGGGCGGCGAAGACGCAGGCCTGGTCCCGGGGCAGTCGGGGCAGAAAGTGCTTGGCCGCAAGGGCCGGTCCGATGGCGTTGTCGAGGAAGGCCGCCGTCAGCGCCTCGGCGTCAAGATACCGCCAGGACTTCTCCGGGGTCCGCCCGGCCGCGCTCAGCCGCCCGGTGGCCACCAGCACCATGTCGAGGGGGACGTCAGGATCCAGGGCGGCGGCGGCCGCCGCGATCGTCGGTTCATCCCCGAGGTCGAGGGGGCCCCATGTCACCCCTTCGGGAAGGTTGTCCGGGCGGGTTCGGGACAGGGCCAGGACCGGCCCCGCCTCCGGGCGGGCGGCCAGCCGCGCAATCAGCGCTGAACCAATGCCGCCGCTGGCGCCGATGACGACCCTCGCACCCATTTGCCCGGCTCCCGGAGACAAAAACCCTGCAGTCGCTACGCGCGCCACCGGGCGATTGATGCGGCCGAATGCCGGTCAGACCCCATTTCAGGGCGCCAAAAGGTCGCAGGCGGTTGAATTTTTACCCGGCAATCCAATCTGTTGGAGGCGCGAGACGGCGTCCCCCCACGACTGTTGAAAGACAGTTGCCGTTTCGCGCAGGGCGCGCCGGGCGTGAGACTGAGACGCTTCTCTCCCCCCAAGCCCCGTCCGGACTTCGTCGGGCGCGCCCACCCCCATCGGCCTATGGCGGCGCGCCAGCCAGGATTTCGCGCTTGCCCGCATGGTTGGCGGGACTGACCACACCTTCCTGCTCCATCCGCTCAATGAGCGAGGCCGCCCGGTTGTAGCCGATCTGCAACCGGCGTTGGACATAGCTGGTCGAGGCCTTGCCGTCCCGGGTGACCACCGCCACCGCCCGGTCATAGAGGTCATCCCCAGACCCGCCGCCGGCCCCGACGTCATCCCCGCCGCCATCCTCGTCATCCCCGCCGGCGGTGACGTCCTCGACATATTGCGGCGCGCCCTGGGCGCGCAGGAACTTGGCCACCGCCTCGACCTCCTCGTCGGAGACGAAGGGGCCGTGCAGACGGGTGATGCGTCCGCCGCCGGCCATATAGAGCATGTCGCCCTGCCCCAGCAGCTGCTCGCCGCCCTGCTCCCCGAGGATGGTGCGGCTGTCGATCTTCGAGGTGACCTGGAAGGAGATCCGGGTCGGGAAGTTGGCCTTGATGGTGCCGGTGATCACGTCCACCGACGGGCGTTGCGTGGCCATGATCAGGTGGATGCCGGCCGCCCGGGCCATCTGGGCCAGGCGCTGGACCGCGCCTTCCACGTCCTTACCCGCCACCATCATCAGGTCGGCCACCTCGTCGATGACCACCACCAGATAGGGCATCGGCTTGGGGTCGATGCGTTCGCTCTCATAGACCGGGCGGCCGGACTCGTCGAAGCCGGTCTGGACGGTGCGCTCGAAATGCTCGCCCTTGGCCGCAGCCTCCTTGGCGCGCTCATTATACGAGGCGACGTTGCGTACGCCGATCTTGGACATCAGACGATAGCGGTCCTCCATCTCGCGCACGGTCCATTTCAGCGCGACGATGGCCTTCTTCGGGTCGGTTACGACCGGCGCCAGCAGGTGCGGAATCCCGTCATAGACCGACAGCTCCAGCATCTTCGGATCGATCATGATGAACCGGCACTGGTCCGGGGCCAGGCGGTAGAGGATCGACAGGATCATGGCGTTGACGCCGACCGACTTGCCCGAGCCGGTGGTGCCGGCGATCAGCAGGTGGGGCATCTTGGATAGGTCGGCGATATAGGGCTCGCCGCCGATGTTCTCGCCGAGCGCCATGGGCAGGGCGAGGGTCGAGCGTTCGTATTCCGGGCTGGCCAGCAGGTCGCGCAGATAGACGGTCTCGCGCTTCTGATTGGGCAGCTCGATGCCGATGGCGTTGCGGCCGGGCACCACGGCGACCCGGCAAGCCGCGACGCTCATGGAGCGGGCGATATCGTCCGACAGGGCCACCACGCGGGCCGACTTCACCCCGGGCGCGGGCACCAGCTCATAGAGGGTGACCACGGGGCCAGGACGGATCTGGTCGATCTGTCCGCGGACGCCGAACTCGGCCAGCACGCCCTCCAGCAACTGGGCGTTCTGGCGAAGGGCCCCCTCGTCGAAGGCCGCGGCCCGCGGCTTGGGCTTGGCCAGCATGGAAAGCTCGGGCAGCGAGAAGCCGTCGGGGCGGACAAAATCGAACACCCCCTGGTTCTCGCGGGTCTCGCGGGAGGAATCGCGCGGCGGGGTCTTGGGCGCGCGGATGCTCAGTCCCGTGGCGGGTTCGGCGGCCTCCGGCTCCGACTCTGGGGCGAGCGACGGGGAAACGCCGGGTGCGGTCCCCAGGGCCTGGGGCGGAATTTCAGCCGTCCGGGCGGCGCGACGGGCCCGGGCCGGGGCGGGGGGCGGCGGCGCCTCGATCTCGACCTTGGGGCCAGGAGTGAGCGCCTGGGCCACGCCCTCAGCAAGGACTGACAGGTTCAGGCGCCGGACTCCGAGGGCGAAGGCCAGGGCTGCGGCGCCGGCGATCCCGAGACTGAGGGCCGCGAGAGGCCGCGCGGCCGGAATCCGGGCGAAGTCGAGCAGGCCGGCTAGGCCCGCCAGCACCCCATGACCCCAGAAACCACCCAGACCCTTGGCCAGAGGCCAGGCGGAGGGCGGCGCGGGCCAGGCCAGCAGGGCGGCCAGGCCTAGAACCCCCACAAGACCGACAACCGCGCGGCGACGCAGATCAGCGCGGCTCGCATCGGGATCGGGTGAAAGGGCCCGGGAGAGGCCAAACAGCACCATCATCAGCGCCGTCAGGGCCGCCGTCAGGCCGAGAGACTGTATGGCGATGTCCGCGATCGTCGCGCCCGGGCCGCCCAGCACGTTCAAAGGCGGGTGTGCGGTCGCCGCATTGAGGCTGGGATCAGTGGCGTTGTAGGTGGCCAGGGCCAGAGCCACAGCCACGCCGACAGCCGCCAGCAGCCCCCCACGCAGGCGCGCGGTCAGGGGATGGGTCCAAGCGAGACGGGCGATATGCAGCCCGAGCTCCAGACCAGATTTTCTCGCCGCCCGCGCCATGGGGCCTCCAAATCGACTGGCGCCCATCTATGGCGGCGGAGGGTTAAGAGGCGTTTACCCGCGCGGCCCTGGTCGGATTGCGGCGCGTGACCTGGCCAGACCTTCAAGGGTGATGATCGCGCTTCCGCTTCGCGCCGCACCGCACTAGGTTTCGAGCCATGTGGACCGTCCCCCAACCCGTTCTGCGCTTCGTGGCGCTGCTTCTGCTGGCCTGCGCGGCCGGCGCCTTCTTCCTGGGCGTCCTGGGCGCCGAGCCGCGCGGGGGCCGCCTGCCTGGAGAGACCGTCGCCGAAGGCGCGGGGGCTGCCCCTGTGGTGGCCACGGAGGCCCAGGCCTTGGACGTCGAAGGCGCCGCTCCACCGCCGGTGGACTCGGTCGCCCAAACCCCAACGCAGACGGCGTCTGCTCCGCAGACTGCTTCGGCTGACCCCCAGGTCCCGGCCCTGCAGCTCCCCGATGAGCCAACGCCTACGCCACAGCCCCCCACGGCGGCGGCTCCATCGAAGGCTCCCGTCACTCCACCGGCCCCCAAGGCGCCGGCGCCCAAGGCCCCGGCTCCCGCCCAAGGTGGCGATGCGATCGGCGACCTGGTGGACGGGCTGAGCGAGCAGCCGCCCTTCTGAGGCGCAGCGCCGGCGCGGAACGCGTCCTATGCCGCCGGTGGCGCTTCTTCGGGAGGGCGCGGCCCGAGATCGGCCAAGGGCGGACGGCCCTTGTCGCGATACTTGATCGACTCTGGCGCCGTCACCCCGGCCGAGACAATGAACTGGATCGCCTCATTCAGGGTCCAGTCGAGCCAGACCAGCCGATTGACCGGCACGATTTCCACATAGCCTGAGGTGGGGTTGGGAGTCGTCGGCACATAGACCGCCGCCAACTCTTCGCCGGTGTCAGCGGCGCGAAATATCTGGGTGACCAGGCCGACTGTCTTCATTTCTTCGGACGGAAACTCGATCAGCACCACCTTCTGGGCCTGTTCCATGGGCGACTGAAAACTGGCGATCAGCTTCTGGGCCGACGAATAGATGGTGCGCCCGATCGGGATCCGGCTGATGGCGTCATCCACCGCGCGGCCGACCGCCTTGCCCGCCGCCCCCCGGGCCAGCGTGCCCACCACTGTCAGAATGATCACTGCGGTGAAGATCTCCAGCACCGTCGTGGCCACGCCGGGTTCGCTACCACCCCATGCGGTCAGCGGCCGGATCACCAACGCGCCCAGCAGGGCCGCCAGCTTGGCCAGCAGCCAGAGCGCCCAGACGGTTAAGGCCAGAGGGGCCAAGGTGATGGCGCCCACAGCCAACGTCTGAGGCCAGCGGATCAGGAACTGTCGAAGGGCGGGATCCATGGGCTGCGACTCTCGTATCAAATGCGTCAGACGTACCTAAACGCAGCCGCAGCCCTTCGGAACCATGCCCGGCTTATGCCCCGCCCGGCGCGACCCCATGGGCCGCGAAATGCGCGAGCATCCGAGCCCAGCCATCCTTGGCCGCTTCGGCGTCATAGGCGGAGCGATAGTCAGCGTGGAAGCCGTGCTGGGAGTCCGGATAGACGACGATGGCGCTGTCGGTTTTGCCGGCCGCGGCGAGGGCCGCCTGCATCTGCTCCACATGCTCCAGAGGGATGCCCTGGTCCTTGCCGGCATAGAGGCCGAGCACCGGCGCAGAGAGGTCCTCGGCCATGTCCACCGGCCACTGACGTTCGTCGGCCGGCGCGTCAGCGGGGCGAGCCAGACGTCCGTACCAGGCGACGCCGGTCTTGAAGAGGTTCAGGCGCTGGCAGGCCTGCCAGGTGATGTTGCCCCCCCAGCAGAACCCCGTGATCGCCGCGGCGTCTCCCTGGGCGTAGTCCTGGGCCTTCAGGAAGGCCAGGGCCGCCGACAGGTCCCCCATCACCTGCTCATCGGTGGCTGTGGCCACGATCTTGCGGATCTCGGCATAGTCGGTGAGGCCGGAAGGGTCGCCGGCGCGGGCGAAGAAGTCCGGGGCCATGGCGACATAGCCCAGCAGGGCCAGCCGGCGGCAGACATCGCGGATGTACTCGTGGACCCCGAAGATCTCCGAAACGACGATGACCACCGGATAGGCCCCGTCGGCCGCGGGCCTGGCCAGATAGGCGGGGATCTGGGCGTCGGCTGGCGACAGCTGCACCGTCTCGGTGATCAGGCCGGTCTCTGGCGTCGTGATCGGTTCAGCCTGGGCCGACAGCGCAAAGACGGCGTAGCCGCCCAGTGCGGCGACCGCCAGGCCCCGGCGCGACAGGTTGAGATCGGACGACTTGGTCCCCTCGGGGCGGGTGAGCGTGGTCATGGACGTCCTCCATTATCGGTTTGCCGTGATCCTGCGGGCGGGGCGCCGGGGAGTCCAGGGTTCAGCCCGGCGCAGGACCTGCGCGCCGCAGGGTGAGATTGATACGGCCTCCGCCTGGAACCAGACGCGAGGAGCCGGCCAGCACCCGGTCGATCCCATGGTGGGCCAACCGCGCTGGCCCGGACAGGACGCAGGCGTCGCCCGAGGCCAGCCGAACCGAAGCGGTCGGATCGCGGCGGCTAAGCCCCCCCAGGCGAAACACCGCCGTATCGCCCAGTGAGACCGACAGCACCGGAAAGGCGAAGTCCGCCTCGTCCCTGTCCTGGTGCAGTCCCATGCGGGCGCTGTCCCGATAGAGATTGACCAGACAGGCGTCGGGCGGGGCGTCGGCCGTCGTCAGGTCCGCCCATAGCGCCAGCAACGCCGCTGGAATGTCGGGCCAGGGGTGGCCGGTCAGCGGGTGGGCGCCCTGGTAGCGATATCCCTTGGCGTCAGTCACCCAGCCCAGGGCGCCGAAATTGGTCATCTCCACGCTCATGGGTTTCCCGCCTGGCGTCACGGGCCGGTAGAAGGGCGCCGTCTCCACACGGGTTAGAACCTCGACCAGCAGGGCGGCCTGATCCCCCGCGCTCAGGGCGGCGGGGACGAGACGAAATCCGGTCTGTGAGAGAGGCGCCATCTGGTCCCATATAGGACGGCATGATCCCACTCGCCCGCATGAAACCCCTCACCCTGCGCGCCCTCACCGACGGGGAGGTCGCCCTGGGCCGGGAGGTGTTCGGCGATGGCCTGGAGCCTCGCCGTATCCGTATTCTGTCCCTGCCGATCTGGCCGCGGGCCTTCGCGGCCGGCTCACGGCTGATGGTCTATCCACTCAAGGCCGCGGCGCAGGACTTCTCCCAGGCGCCGCTCGGGCTGCAGGGGCTCTTCATCCACGAACTGACCCATGTCTGGCAGGCCCAGCGGGGGGTGGGACTGATCTGGGCCAAGCTGCGATGCGGTGATGGCCCACAGGCCTACGCCTATGACCTTGCGTCAGGGCACAGCTTTGACGACCTCAATATTGAGCAACAGGCCATGGTTGTGCAGCACGCCTTCCTGGCGAGCCGCAGCGCCAGGACCCCCTTTCCGGCCCTGGCCTATGGTGTTTTTCTCGCCGGATTCGACCTGTCCCGCCGCGATAAACCCCGGAAACTTTAGGGGCATTGGACTTGTAGCGGCTATCAGGAGCCCCATATCGCGACTCGACGGCGGCGCCCTCTTTAGGCTAACCGCCCGAGACCCTTTTTCGACCGGGGGCGGTGACAAGAACCGGGGCGCTTCACTAGAAGGCCCTCCACGCGCCGTCCGCCAACCAGGAGCGAGCAGGACTCGATATGAGCAAGATTATCGGCATCGACCTCGGCACCACCAATTCGTGCGTCGCCATCATGGACGGCAAGACGCCGAAAGTGATCGAGAACGCCGAAGGCGCCCGGACCACCCCCTCGGTGGTCGCTATCCTCGACGACGGCGAACGCCTCGTCGGCCAGCCGGCCAAGCGCCAGGCGGTCACCAACCCGTCCAACACCCTTTTCGCCATCAAGCGCCTGATTGGCCGCCAGTATGGGGATCCGACGGTGGAGAAGGACAAGGGCATGGTGCCCTATGAGATCGTCAAGGGTCCCAGCGGCGACGCCTGGGTTCGGGCCCACGACAAGGATTACTCCCCCCAGCAGATCTCGGCTTTCATCCTTCAGAAGATGAAGGAAGCCGCCGAGCAGCACCTGGGCGAGAAGGTCGAGAAGGCGGTCATCACCGTCCCGGCCTATTTCAACGACGCCCAGCGTCAGGCCACCAAGGACGCCGGCAAGATCGCCGGCCTGGAAGTCCTGCGGATCATCAACGAGCCCACCGCTGCGGCGCTGGCCTATGGCCTTGAGAAGAACGACGGCAAGAAGATCGCCGTCTACGACCTGGGCGGCGGCACCTTCGACGTCTCGATCCTGGAGATCGGCGACGGCGTCTTCGAGGTGAAGGCCACGAACGGCGACACCTTCCTGGGCGGGGAAGACTTCGACCTGCGGATCGTCAACTATCTGGCTGACGAGTTCAAAAAAGAGAACTCCGTTGACCTGCGCAAGGACAAGCTGGCCCTGCAGCGCCTGAAGGAAGAGGCCGAGAAGGCCAAGAAGGAGCTGTCCTCGACCGCCCAGTACG